>JBBRRZ010000005.1:0-157087 GCA_038245845.1 Candidatus Limnocylindrales bacterium | reverse complement strand
CGAGCGGCGGCGAGCGGCGGCGAGCGGCGGCGAGCGGCGGCGAGCGGCGGCGAGCGGCGGCGAGCGGCGGCGAGCGGCGGCGGGCCTCCCGGGCCTCGCCCTTTTCTGTCGGAGATGCATGAGGGCCGGGGCCATTCAGCTGTGACTCAACCGGCCGATGCGCGTGCGTGGCCGTGTCGCCTAACCCGTGTTCCTGCACGCAATCGTGCGGGCGGCATTGCTGTTCCAGTCAGAGCTGCATGAGGGCCAGGGGCCATTCAGCTCTGACTGACCGGGCGCGGCGGCGGGGCGGCGGCGCCGCGGGACTCAACCCAGCGGGAGCTCCGCGAGCGGCGCTGACAGGTGGCGCAGGGCCGCGCGGTTGCCGGCCACGGCGCCTCGCTGCAGCGCGGCAACCGGGGTGAGCCCCCGCTGACGCGCGTCGAGCCAGCCGAACAGGAACCCGGCGCTGAACGCGTCGCCGGCTCCGGTCGTGTCGGTCGCCTTGATCGGGGTTGTTGCCAGTTCGAAACGTCGCGCGTGCTTGCCGTCCCTGACGAGGATCGTCGCGCCCTTCCGGCCGCGCTTGATCACGGCGATTGGGGCCATCGCGAGGAGCACGTCTTCCTCCTTGCGCGAGCCGGCCAGCGCACGCGCCTCGTCGCGGGTGGCAAACAGGAGGTCCGGGCTCGCCGCCTCGACCAGCGCGGTCGCCGCGCGCCGGCCCTTCGCGAGCAGCGGCGCGGTGGAACTCAGGTCGATCGTCACGAGCGCACCCGCCTCGCGGGCCAGCCGAATCGCCGCCATCCCCGCCAGCCCCAGCGGCTGGTCCAGCAGCGAGTAGGCCGGCAGGTGGACGCAGTCGGCGCCGGTGAACCACTCGGGCTTGAGGTCCTCGGGCCGAAGCCGTAGTGCCGCACCCCGGTCCTGGACGAATGAGCGTTCGCCGTCGGCCTCGACGAGCACGCCGATCCGCCCCGTCGGCGCGCCGGCGACACGCACGGCCCGCACTTGCACGCCGTCACCGTCCACGGCCCGTACGAGCGCCCGGCCGATCGGGTCCCGCCCGATCGCGCACACGAGGCTGCTGCGGGCTCCCAGCCGCCCAAGCCAGCGCGCGGTCGTCGTCGCGCTACCACCCTGTCGGAGCCGCACGAGGCCCGCGACGTCGGTGCCGCGCTCGAGCGGACGGGCAGGGGCGAGGACAACGTCGATCACGAGGTCGCCCAGCACAACGACAGTGGGGCGCGTCGCAGCGGCGCGTGGCCGTCGCGCCGTGAGGCGCGTCGGAGCGGGAAGGCGGGGCATCGCCCGGAGTCTAGCGGTCTGCCGGCTGGCGGGGTGAGCACCGCGACGGGACACTCGCGCCATGGGGCGCGGCACCCCCTGGGAGTGGGGCAGGTTCGGAAGCTCGATGCGCATACCGGTCACGATGTTCAGCAGCACCGGGACGGCACGACCGATGGACGCCGTCCCGGGCACATCCCCGAGGTGGCCGGCGAGGAGGACCCAGTCACCCGACGGGAGCCTGAGCGTGGACACGTGCGGCGCCATTCCCGGCGCATGCGCGAAGGTGCCGAGCTCGGTCTGGCCGGGACCGTCGAGCCCGACGACGCTGATCGTCGTGCTGGTGTCGCGCCCCGAGGCCGTGACCAGGCGCAGCCCGGCAGACCCCTCGACGATCGATGCGCCAGACGTCCAGCCATGGCTTCGGTCCACCAGTCCCTCCGAGGAGGCCGGCATATCCTGCCGGATACTCATGATGAGAGGTCGGCGTGTCGTAATGTTCACGACGGCCTCGTCGCGTGCCCCCCTCGCAGGATCGCAACCTCCTGCGCAGTACGATTGCGGCTCGCGGCCGAACTCGCCGCGCCGTGCGCGCCACACAACCGGGACGCGCCGGTCCGCCAAGCGCCCCGCGCACCCGGAGACAGTGATGACCCTTGCCACGGACGAACTCGACCAGCTCGCCGTCACCACCATCCGAACCCTGTCGATCGACGGCGTCCAGCAGGCGAACTCCGGGCACCCAGGTGCGCCGATGGGCATGGCCCCGATGGCCTACGTGCTCTGGACCCGCCACCTCCGCCACGCCCCGTCGAACCCCGCCTGGCCCAACCGCGACCGCTTTGTCCTGAGCGCGGGCCACGCCTCGATGCTCCTGTACTCGCTGCTCCATCTCACGGGCTACGGCGTGAGCCTGGACGACGTGAAGTCCTTCCGCCAGTGGGGCTCGATCACCCCGGGCCACCCGGAGTACGGGCTGACGCCCGGCGTGGAGGCGACCACCGGACCGCTCGGCCAGGGGCTCGCGAACGCCGTGGGCATGGCGATCGCCGAGCGCCGGCTCGGCGCCGAATTCAACCGCGACGGCCACGACCTCATCGACCATCACACGTACGTCATCTGCTCCGACGGCGACCTGCAGGAGGGCATCTCGTCCGAGGCGAGCTCGCTGGCGGGGCATCTCAAGCTGGGCAAGCTGATCGCCCTGTACGACGACAACCAGATCCAGCTGGACGGGCCGACGGCCTGGGCGTTCACCGAGGACGTGCTCGGCCGGTATGCAGCGTATGGCTGGCACGTGCAGCGCGTCGATGACGGCAACGACCTCGCCGCGATCAACGCCGCGATCAGCGCGGCGAAGGCAGACGATCGCCCATCGATCATCGCGGTCCGCACGGTCATCGGCTACGGCTCGCCGAACAAGGCTGGCACCCAGAAGGCGCACGGCGCCCCGCTTGGCCCCGACGAGGTCCGCCTCACCAAGGAGGCATACGGCTGGGACCCGGACAAGACGTTCTACATCCCGGACGACGCGAGCGAGCATTTTCGCCAGGCGATCCCCGCGGGCAAGGCGCTGGTCGCCGAGTGGGAGCTCGACTTCGCGAGCTACGCGGACGCCTTCCCGGCCGAGGGCGCGGAGCTGCGGCGCCGGCTCGCCGGCCGCCTGCCCGAGGGCTGGGACGCCGCGCTGCCCGCCTTCGACGAGGGCTCGGAGGTCGCAACCCGTAACGTCAGCCAGGACGCGATCCAGGTCCTCGCAGCCGCCCTGCCAGAGCTGTTCGGCGGCTCTGCCGACCTGAGCGAGTCGAACCTGACCGACGTCAAGGTGGCGGGCCACGACAACTTCGAGTCCGGGCATCCTGGCCGAAACCTGCGCTTCGGCGTCCGCGAGCACGCGATGGGCGGAATCGTCAACGGCATCGCCTGTCACGGCGGCTTCCTCCCGTACGCGGCCACGTTCCTCACCTTCAGCGACTACATGCGTGGCGCGGTCCGGCTCGCGGCGCTTTCCGGCCTCCACGTGACCTATGTCTGGACCCACGATTCAGTCGGCCTCGGCGAGGACGGCCCGACGCACCAGCCGGTCGAGCACTACGCGGCGCTGCGCGCGATCCCCAACCTGTGGTTCGTCCGGCCGGGCGACGGCAACGAGGCGGCGGCCGGATGGGCGCTCGCCGTGGAGCGGCCCGCGATCTCGGCCGCGGGTCCGGTGGGTCTCGCGCTGACCCGGCAGAAGCTGCCGACGCTCGCGGGCACGAAGGAGGGCGCACGGGACGGCGTCCGCCGCGGCGGCTACGTGCTGTCAGAGGCGAGCGGCGGGACCCCGGAGCTGATCCTCATCGGCACGGGCTCCGAGCTCCAGCTGTGCACGACTGCCGCGGCCGTGCTGGAGGCCGAAGGCATCCCGACGCGCGTCGTGAGCCTCCCCTGCTGGGAGCGCTTCGACGCCCAGGACCAGGCCTACCGGGACCGAGTCCTGCCCCCGAGCGTGCGCAAGCGCGTGTCCGTCGAGGCGGGCGTGTCACTGGGCTGGGAACGCTGGGTGGGCGACGAAGGGGCGATCATCGGTATCGACCACTTCGGCGCCAGCGCGCCCGCCGGGACGATCTTCAAGGAGTTCGGGTTCACGACGGAACGAGTTGCGGACGTCGGGCGGCGCGTGGTCCGCGAGGGGCTGCACGGGCGCCTCAAGACCCTCGCGATGCCGCACGGCGATCACGGCTGAACAGGAGGCACGATCGATGCGCGTCGTCTTCGCGGCGGACCACGCCGGGGCGAGCTTCAAGGACGAGCTGCTCGGGAGGCTCGCGTCGCTGACGGCCGGTGCGCACGAGCTCGTCGACCTCGGCGGTGACGGCTCGGACCCGGAGGACGACTACCCGGACTTCGCCCGGCGGCTTGGGCTCGCGATCCAGGAGGGCCGGGCCGACAGGGGGATCCTCATCTGCGGATCGGGCGTCGGCGCGTCCGTGGCGGCCAACAAGATGCGCGGGATCCGGACGGCCGTGTGCCACGACACGTACTCGGCGCACCAGGGCGTGGAGCACGACGACATGAACGTGCTGACGCTTGGCGCCCGCGTCATCGGCATCGAGCCCGCGGTCGAATGCTCGATCGCGTTCCTGGCCGCCGTGTTCAGCGGCGAGCCACGCCACATGCGGCGCCTGGGCAAGGTTCTCGCGATCGAAGCCGAGTCGATGGGCGACGCGCGCCCAGGCTGACACTCAGGCCCGGGCGACGCAACGCCCCCGGCGGTCGAAGCTGCGTCGTCTCAGGCGTGTGCCATGCCGTGGTAGCCGTGCTCGATCATGAGCTGTTCGAGGCGCTCCCCGACCACGTCACGTGCGCGCAACGGCCGGAGGAGCGGCGCCGCGTGGCGCGTGTTTCGCTCGACGGCCTCCACGAATGCCGTGACGACGTCCGGGTGCAGTTCCGGCCACAGACGCTCGCAGATGAACCGCGCCTGGTCGCCGGGATCAGTGATTCGCGCGCGCTCCATCGCGGACCACAGGCGAGCCATCGTGACCCATCGCTGGTTGGCGAGACGAGCGGCACGGGCCTGCGGATCCTCCGCGAGCTCACGCTCCTGCAGCTCGCGCGCGAGAAGGTCAGGCGCCGGCACGCCGAAGTGCCTCTTCGAGCAGGTGGGACACACCGAGACCTGCGGCGTGCCGATGAACGTACGCCCGGTCGAGGGTCGGCCACAGGGCGGTGAGCAACCGGCTGATGTCACGTCCCTGTTGACCGTCGAGGTCACCGTCGGCAAACTCCAGCTTGGCCAGCAGCAGGTCCTCCGGCGTGGAGACGCGCACGACGCCGAGCCCCGGGTCATCCACCTCGAGGACCCGCGCGAGGGCCTCGACGCCCCAGCTGTCCGGCTCACGGATCACGAAGTCGGCCTTGTACACCTCACCGCGGCTCCGGATCGCGCTCCCCATCCAGCGCGGGCCGACGTGCAGGAGCGACGCCACGAGGTACTCGGGCTCGAAGGCGGGGCGGAGGCGGTCGTCATATGCCGAGGGGGGCAGGTCGAGCACGAGATCGATGTCATTGGTGGCGCGATACGCGACGCCGATGACCGCCATGGCCTCGGAACCGGTGACGAAGCATGGGATCCCCGCCGATGCCAGCCGATCGATCACATCCCTGCGCCCGTCCACCACGCAATTGTCGCGGTTCGCATCGCGCGCGTCGACCGGCGCCCGCCGCCGGCGTGCCGGGAGCGCGGACTGCGACACGGGGCCTATCCTCTACGCATCGACCGACGACTCGTCCCTCGCCAGCCCTACGGAGACGCCCTCATGCGCATCGGATTCATCGGACTCGGGCGGATGGGCGCGAACATGGTCCGCCGCCTGCTCCGCGACGGGCACGAGATCGTCGCCTACAACCGGACGCCCGAGAAGACGACCGAGATCGCGGGCGAGGGCGCCGAGGCTGCATTCACGATCGCGGAGCTCGTCGCCAAGCTCGAGAAGCCGCGCCGGGTCTGGATCATGGTCCCCGCGGGCGACGCGACCGAGGCCCAGATCGAGGAGCTCCTGGAGCACCTCGAGGCGGGCGACACGATCATCGACGGCGGCAACACCAACTTCCACGACGACGTGCGCCGCCACAACGCGCTCAAGGAGAAGGGCATCGGCTACGTCGACGCCGGGACCTCGGGCGGGATCTGGGGTCTCCAGGTGGGCTACTGCCTGATGGTCGGCGGCGACGAGCCGGACGTGAAGCCGCTCGAGCCGGTCTTCCTGTCGCTCGCGCCGGAGGGCGGCTACCTGCACGTGGGCGGCCCCGGCGCCGGGCACTACGTGAAGATGGTCCACAACGGCATCGAGTACGCCCTGATGCAGGGGTACGCCGAGGGCTTCGAGATCATGCACGCCAGCGACTACCCGCTGGACCTCGCGGCGATCTCCGACATGTGGATGCACGGCTCAGTCGTGCGCAGCTGGCTCCTGGAGCTGGCCGCGTCCGCGTTCAAGAGCCAGGGCCAGGACCTCGCCCACGTGAAGGGCTGGGTCGCGGACTCGGGCGAGGGACGGTGGACCGTGCAGGAGGCGATCGACCACGACGTTCCGGCGCCCGTCATCACGCTCAGCCTGCTCACCCGCTTCCGCTCCCGCCAGGACGACTCGTACGGCGCCAAGGTCCTGGCCGCGCTCCGCAACGAGTTCGGCGGCCACGCGGTCAAGACGGAATAGCCGCCACCCGCACGCTCGAAACCGATCCGCCGAAGCCCCTGCTACGAAGGTCGATCGTGGTCACGAGTCGCGCTCACAGGTTCATCTTCAGCGCCGATACCGCGCCGCCCGCGTCCCGCACCTGGGCGGGAGCCCGTGCCCGCCGCGTGGCGCGTACCTGCACGGTCGTCGATGATTCGCGCAACGCGCGGCGCGCGGCGATCCGCCGGTTCCGAACGATCGGTCGGGATTCCGTGCGCCGGACGACGGTCCTCGTGCGCGGGTGGCGCCGGTGACGACGGGTTCGAAGCCGGCAGCGAAGAAGCCCGAGTCAGCGCCGAAGGCCACGTCAGCAAAGGCGACGCCAGCGAAGGCGGTGCCGAAGGCGGCACCGGCGAGGACCGAGACACCCAGGCCGGAGGGGGCCGCGCCGACCGAGCCCGCGCCGACGTCACCCGCGCCGACCGCGCCTGCGCCGACGTCACCCGCGTCGACCAAGCCCGCGCCGACGTCACCCGCGCCCGCCTCGACCCCCACGCCAGCTCCGAAGAAGGAGGCGCCGCGCACGATGCGGGACCTCCGCCTCGCGACGGAGTCGAGGAAGCGAGCCGCGAATGCCAGGCCGCTTGAGAACCCGCTCCGCGAGGGCCTTCGCCTGGAGCGCGTCCCGGATCCGGCGATCTTCGTCCTGTTCGGGGCCACGGGCGACCTCGCCCACCGCAAGGTCATCCCCGCCCTGTTCCAACTCTGGCGGACGCACCTCCTGCCCCACGAGTTCACGATCGTCGCGGTCGGGCGCCGGCCGTACACCGACGACGCCTTCCGCGCGGAGATCAAGGATGCGCTCGACATGTACTCGCGGGTGCTGCCGATCGACCAGGAGACCTGGGACGACCTCGCGGAGCGGATCGTCTACCACCGCGGCGACTTCGCGGATCCCGCCGCCTACGCAGGCCTCGCGACCCGGCTCGACCAGCTGGACGAGGCTCGCGGGACCCGCGGCAACCGGCTGTTCTACCTCGCGACCCAGCCCTCGGCGTTCGCGGAGATCGTCGCCCAGCTGGGCAAGGTGGGCCTGGACCACGAACGCCACGACGGCGGCTGGCGGCGGGTGGTCATCGAGAAGCCGTTCGGCCATGACCTCGACAGCGCGATCCGCCTGAACCGCGAGGTCGGCAAGGTCTTCCGGGAGCGGCAGGTCTACCGCATCGACCACTACCTGGGCAAGGAGACCGTCCGGAACCTCCTCGTGTTCCGGTTCGGCAACGGCATCTTCGAGCCGATCTGGAACCGCCGTCACATCGACCACGTGCAGATCACGGTGGCGGAGTCGATCGGGATCGAGAACCGCGGCTCGTTCTACGAAGAGACCGGCGCCAGCCGCGACTTCCTCCAGAACCACCTCCTGCAGCTGCTCAGCCTCGTTGCGATGGAGCCGCCGGCGACGTTCGAGGCCGACGCCCTGCGCGACGAAAAGGTCAAGGTCATCCGCGCGGTCACCGAGATGACGCCCGCGCAGGTGAAGACGGACGTCGTTCGCGGCCAGTACGGCCCGGGCTGGGTCTCGGCGAAGCCCGTGATCGGCTATCGGGCGGAGCCGGAGGTCAACCCGGCGTCCGAGACCGAGACGTTCATCGCTGCCCGCCTGACCGTCGACGACTGGCGCTGGTCCGGCGTCCCGTTCTACCTCCGGATGGGCAAGCGTCTCCCCAAGCGTGCCACCGAGATCGCGATCCAGTTCAAGGAGGTCCCGCACCAGCTGTTCAAGGACAGCGCATCGGATCCGGAGGCGAACCTGCTGGCGATGCGGATCCAGCCGGACGAGGGGATCATGCTCCGCTTCGGCGCCAAGGTCCCGGGTCTGGGCATCGACGTCCGCAACGTCACCATGGACTTCACGTACGGCTCCGCGTTCCAAGTCGACAGCCCGGACGCCTACGAGACGCTCATCCTCGACGCCCTGCTGGGCGACGCGTCGCTGTTCACGCGCGCGGACGAGGTGGAGGAGGCGTGGTCGATCGTGGACCCGATCATCGACGCGTGGGCCGGCATGCCGCCGCCCGATTTCCCGAACTACGAGGCGGGCACCTGGGGCCCCGAGGCTGCCGATGACCTGCTTGCGCGCGAGGGCCGCCGGTGGCGAAGGATCTGACCGACGCCCGGCACGCCCGCGCAGCCGCCGTCGAGAGCCTGGAGCGGAGCCCCGGAGCCGGGGAGGCGATCCCGCGCACCTCGGACCCCGCGGCCGCCGGTCCCAACGCGGCGGGCCGCTCCTTCGGCGACATCATCGCCGTGGGGACCCGCGCGGCGGGGGGGCGGATCGAGCTCGCGGAGCCGCCGCGCCCCGGCGAGCCAACGATGCGCTGGCTCTCGCACGCGAGCTCCATCGACGACATCGAGAAGGAGCTTGGCCGGATCTGGGCGCAGCCCAACCTGATGCTCGAGATGGACGGTGAGCGTGGCGGCCGTCACATCGCGGCGCGCACATCGGTGATGAACCTCGTGGTCATCGCGCGCCAGCCCGAGGTCGGCGAGCGCACGGCGGAGACGATCTCGCGGCTGACCGGCCGGCATCCCTCGCGGACGCTCATCGTCCTGTCGGCAGACCCGGACGGCCCGCCCTGGCTCGACGCGCGGATCCAGGCCCACTGCGTGCTACCCAGACCCGACGCGCCGGAGACCTGCACGGAGATGATCTTCATGACCGCAGGCGGCGAGACCGGGCGCCACCTCACGGCGCTCGTGGAGCCGCTGCTTGTCCATGACCTGCCGGTCACCGTCTGGTGGCCCGGCGAGCCGCCGCTCGAGGCCGAGCCCGCGCGCGAGCTGCTGGAGGTCACGGACCGGCTGGTGGTCGACGGATCCTCGTGGGCGGGCGATGGACTGCGGCGACTCCACCAGCTGGCGGCGCTGTATATCGAGTTCGACCGCCTCTCGATGCGCGACTTCGCGCTCGCGCGCCAGTCCCGCTGGCGCGAGGCGATCGCGTCGGTGTTCGACCTGCCGGAGTTCCTCCCCTATCTCGGGTCCATCCGCCGGATCGCTGTCACGTATGCGACCCACGACGAGACCGGGGCGCCGGGGACGACGAACATCGTCAAGCCGCTGTATCACGTCGCGTGGCTGGCCTCGCGGCTGGGGATGCGGGTCGTGGACCCGCTCGCACCGGTCGAGGCGAAGCGCCCCGTCTCGGCCGCCCGTCCGCGACCGGGCGAGAAGATCCCGATGCACCGCGGTCTCGCGGCGCGGCTTCGCGCAGGCACGACCGAGGTTGCCGTGGTCATGCGGCCGGTCGCCTCCCCGATGCCGCCGGGCACGACGCTGCGCCTTGAGATCCTCGCGGAGCGGCGGAGCAGCGAGCTCCGCATCGACATCACCGCGGAGGCCGAGAACGTCCACGTCCACACGTGGCAGGATGGTGTCCAGGCCATCGATCGAATGTTCAAGGCGCCGCGCCGGACCGAGGTGGACCTGCTGGGTGAGGCGCTCGAGGTGGGCGGACGCGACCCGCTCGCCGTCGCGACGATCGGCAAGGCCGCCGAGCTCATCGGGCCCGAGGTCGGCCACCACACATAGTCCTCGGACCCGCCCTCGCCGTCGTTCTGCCGTCGCCGAACCAAGGAGATCGCCGCCCATGACGTCCCTGCCGGAGCTCCGGGTCCTCGCCACGGCCGATGAGGTGGCCGCGGCCGCCGCCGACGAGATCGCCCGGGTCCTGGCCGCGGCGATCCGCGAGCGGGGCGTTGCGCACTGGGCGACGACGGGCGGGTCTGCGGCACCGCCGATCTACCGCCTGCTGGGCTCCTCGCCACTGCGCGAGTCCGTCGACTGGGGGCGCGTCCACGTCTGGTGGGGCGACGATCGGTTTGTGCCCGTGGACCACCCGCTCTCGAACGTCCTGCCCCTGGAGCAGATCCTGCTCGAGACCGGGGGCGACGAGTCTGACAACGGCGCGACGGGCGCCGATGTCGGCGAGCTGGGCCTCGGCGTGCGGATCCCGGCTGCGAACCTGCACCCCATCCCGATGTCGGCCGCGATCGGACATGCCACGGGCGTCGTCGGCGCGGCGGCTGCGTACGCGATGGAGATCGCGGACGCCGTGCCGCCGGACGCAGACGGGCTGCCCGCGTTCGACCTCGTGATCCTGGGCGTCGGGCCGGACGGGCACATCCTGTCGGTGTTCCCGGGCTCCGTCGTCTGGGACGCGGGCACGAACGTCGCGCCGGTACCCGCACCCACACACGTCGAGCCGCACGTGGAACGGGTGACCATCCACCCGCGGTTGCTGCGCGCCGCGGGACGCGTGCTGGTCATCTCGACCGGCGCCGGCAAGGCTGCGAACGTCGGCCGGGCATGGACCGGCGACGACGTCCGCGAGCTCCCCCTGCGCGCCGCGCGGCTCCCGAACGCCGTCTGGATCCTGGACGAGGCCGCGGCCGCGGAGCTGCCGAAGGGCTAGGGGACGTCGCGCCCGCCGCGCGTCAGCGCTCGGTCGCTGGTCGGCGATCGGCGGTCGGCTCACGGAGCGGTTATCTGCCGGCCTGGTCTCGCTGCGCCCTCGGCCCAGCCGCGCCGGTCGCTGGGCGGCGCCACGGTTGCGTCGCGGGACGTTTCAGTCGCCGAGCGGCGTGGATGTTCCGTGGGAGGGTCGCTGGCGCAACATTTGAGTCGCTGGGCGGCGTATTCGTTCCAGTGCGGAACCGTTGCGTCGCTGGGCGGCGGAACGGGCGAGGTGAGCGTGCCGCGGAAGGTGGCGCGCCGGCCACGAGCGGGCGGCGGGCGGCGACAGCAACTGGGAGCGGCGCCTTCTCCGGCCTGGTCCGCCCATGGCACACTCCGGGCATGGACATGGGTGTCATCGGCTGGATCGTCATCGGGCTCCTGGCGGGATCCATCTCGGGCTGGTTCGTCGGCAACCGGAGCACGGACGGCTGCCTCCCGACGATGGTCGTCGGAATCATCGGCGGCGTCCTCGGCGGCTGGTTGAGCGGCGCGATGGGCTTCGGACGGGTCGAGGGGTTCATCGGCGCGCTGCTGTTCGCAACGATCGGCGGGGTCGTCGTCCGGCTGGTGCTGCGCGCCCTCGAGGGCCGCCGCTGAGCAACCGCGCCAGGGGCGCATGATCGGCGACCGGACGGCCGGATAAGCCACCCGCGACGCGCGCGCTCGGGCACGCCGGCCCGTCAGCCGCCTCCGCCATTCGGCACGGTCGGAGGCGACCACCGGCCCGTCACGAAAGGGCACTGCGGGCTACCATCCATCCATGAGCGAGCCCGCCTTGGCACCTGCCGACAACCGTCCCTACTCCCCGGGCCTCGAGGGCGTGATCGCCGGCGAGACGTCCCTGTCCTTCATCGACGGCGAGGCCGGGCGGCTGCTGTATCGCGGCTACGCCATCGGGGACCTGGTCAAGAACGGCTCCTATGCGGCGATCGCGGAGCTCCTCTGGACCGACGAGTGGGTCCCGTCGTCAACGCTGCCCTGCCAGCCGGTGCCGGACGCGGTGCTGACCGCCCTGCGCGCGCTGCCGAAGGATGCCCGTCCCATGGACGCGCTCCGCACCGCGGTCTCCGTCTGGGGCGCCGTCACGAACCCGTCGTGGCCGCCGACGCCGGAGCAGGCCCGCGCGCTGACCGCCTTCTCGCCGTCCGCGCTCGCCGCCTTCGTCCGGATCCGCCAGGGACTGGAGCCCGTGGCACCCGACCCGGAGCTGGATCTCGTGGCGGGCTTCCTCTACCAGGTCAACGGCGAGAAGGCGGACGCGGCCACCGCCCGTGCGCTCGACGCGTACTTCGTCGTTGGTGCGGAGCACGGCTTCAACGCCTCCACGTTCACCGCCCGGGTGATCACCGCGACGCGCGCCGACATCGCGTCGGCGGTCTGCGGGGCCATCGGTGCGATGAAGGGGCCGCTCCATGGCGGTGCCCCGTCGGAGGTCGTTGAGCAGATCCACGAGGTCGGGACACCGGAGCACGCCGAGCAGTGGGTTCGCGAGGCGATCGAGAAGAAGACCCGCCTCATGGGCTTCGGCCATCGCGTGTACCGCGCATACGACCCGCGCGCTGCTGCCCTGCGCGAGGTCGCGGAATCCATGGAGCGCAAGCCCGAGTGGCTGAGCCTCGCGATCTCCGTGGAGGACGTGGCGCTGCGCGTGCTCGCGGAGAAGTACCCGGACCGCCCGCTCAAGACAAACGTGGAGTTCTACGCGGCGCCGGTGCTCATGGGCGTCGGGCTCACCCCCGACCTGTTCCCGGCGACATTCGCGCTCGCGCGGCACGCCGGCTGGACGGCTCACGCGATCGAGCAGGGCGCGAACAACCGCCTGATCCGCCCGGACGTGAAGTACGTCGGCCACGGCCCGCGCCCGCTGCCGGCGGCGTAGCCACCACTCGTCGCGGCTCGCGCACCGTCGGCGCACTTCCCGGTTCTGGCGCCCTTCTCCGGTTGTGTGTACTTGTCCGCCGAGGAGCCTTGCTGCGTCATTCAGCGGGCCTCACCGGCCCGGATCTCGGGCCTACCCTGCCGTCGGAGGCATCTTTCGTCCCCTTGTGCGCCTGAACGCGCCTCACAGGCCCGTGTCTGGCCCGGTAGGCGTGCTCGCACCGATATTCGGCCTCCTACGGCCGCGGTCTCGGGCCTCACGGGCCCGTCAGCGCTGCGAACCGCGCACCAGGACGGCTACGCGCGGACAAACGGCCCGGTTTGCGGGCCTCAAAGGCCCACGGTGACGGGCGGGCGCGGGGCGCCTGACGAGCTGCCACTGGCGGCCGCGGGGCGCCTGAGGAGCAGCCGCGGGCGGGCGCGGGCGCCTGACGAGCTGCCACGGGCGGCCGCGGGGCGCCTGACGAGCTGCCACGGGCCGGGAGGCCTAAAGGTAGCCCCGGCGACGGAAGAACCACAGAACGCCCACGAGCGTCACGGCCATCACGCCCATCAGGACCCAGAACTCGATGATGCTCTCATCGCCGGGCAGGTCCACGTTCATCCCGCCGATCGACGCCAGCAGCGTGAGCGGCAGCATCGCGACGCTGAAGGCGGTGAGGACGCGCAGGGACTCGTTGAGGCGGTGTGAGAGCACGGATTCGTTGGAGTCCTCCAGCGCCTCCGCGACCTCCTTGTAGTTCTCGAGGACGTCCCAGATCCGTTCCGCGGCGTCCGTGATGTCGTCGAAGTAGATGTCCAGGTCTTCGTGCAGGTAGCGCTGCTTCGTGCGCTCGAGGTCGCGGAGCACCGCGCGCATCGGACGGACGACCCGCCGGAAGTTGATGATCTCCTGCTTCGCGTTCGAGATGTCCTGCACGATCTTGTCCGAGCGTCCCTCGAAGATGTCGTCCTCGAGCTGGTCCAGCTTCGCGCCCATCTTGCGGAGCATCGGGAACGAGGCGTCCACGCAGGTGTCGACGATCTTGTACAGCAGGTACCCCGTGCCGTTGGCGAACACCGACTCCCGGAGGTCGTCGCGGGCGCGATAGCGCTCGAACATCGCGGCCAGCGGCGGGATCGTCTGGTCCGGCAGCGTGATGAGGAAGTCGGGCCCGACGAAGCAGTCGAGCTCCGCGGTCAGCAGCCGTCCGCTCGACTTGTCGAAGACCGGGAAGTGCAGGACGATGAACAGGTAGTCGTCGTAGGCGTCGAGCTTCGGGCGCTGGTTGCGCGATGCGACGTCCTCGATCGCGAGCGGGTGGAAGCCGAACTCACGCTCCAGCCACTCCCGGTCCGCCTCGCGGGGACGCTCCAGGTGGAGCCACCGGACGCCGCCGGCGCTGACGATCTCCGGCTGGGTGTGGTCAGGGACGTTTGGCGCACCATCGGGCGCGGCGGGACGGGTCCCGCGCAGGCGCGGTCGAAGCAGCATGTTCGGCACGTGGAGGCATCCCTGTCCGCATGGGCGGATCGTAACCCCTGCGCATGAACCCGGGACGGCCGACGCCCCCGCCCACCCGCAACGGCGGAGGGATCAGGCGAGGCCACCCCACCCAGAATTCGCGACCGTAGCATCCGGCGGCCGACGCCGCCCGATGGTGGAGCGTGCCGCGATCGCGGCCGCGCCGGCAAGGAACACGACGGCCCCGGCGAGGAATGGCCCCTTCGGGCCGGCGACGGCCGCGAGCCCCGCCCCGAGCGCAGGGCCGATGACCCCGGCGATGTACAGCGGCAGGTAGACGAGGTTGAGGGTCGCGGACCGACGCTCGGGCGGCAGGTCCGTCGCCAGCAGCGAGAACACCATCGCGCCCGTCGTGGCGACCGCGGCGCCCAGGAGCACGGCCGCCCCGGCAAGCGGCGCGAGCGACGGCGCGAGGATCATCAACAGGCTCGCGATGCCGCCACCGACGAGCGCCCCGATCAGCACCGGCCGGAATCCGATCCGATCCCCGAGGTAGCCCGCGATCGGCGACATCAATGCACCCATCAGCGACGCGACGCCGAGCACGAGGCCGATGGACGTCGCGAGCCCGATGCCCGTCCCGACGATGCCCTCGACGAGGAGCGGCGTGTACGGCCGGGACACCTGGTTGGCGAGGAACACCACGCCATAGACGAGGAACAGGCGGCGTACGACCGGGTCTGCGAGCACGCCCTTGAGGGCGCCGAACGCAAGCCGCAGGACCGGGCCAACCGGTACGACCTCGGGGCGGACCTCCCGGGTTCCGAGACCGACGAGCAGCGCCGTGGCGATCGAGAACACCGCGGACAGGGCGAAGACACCGGAGATCGACCAGCCGGCGCCATCGATGAGCAGCCCGCCGAGCGCCGGCCCAAGCGCGAACCCGATCGGCCCCGCCGCGCCGAACAGCGCGATCGTCGTCCCGAGCCGCGGGCGCGGCGTCACGTCCCGGATCGTCGCGAGCATCACGCCCGTGTTGCCCAGCTGGAACCCGATGAGGAGCACGGCGATCGCCATCTGCCACGGCTCCCGGGCCAGCGCGGCGAGCCCGAACACGACTGCCTCAACGACCGCGCTCCGCGCAATGACCGCCTTGCGGCTGTACTTGTCGGCCCAGACGCCCCACAGCGGCACGAGCGGCAGTCCGAGCACGAACACGAGCGAGCTGTACAAGCCGACGAACGCGATACGGTCCGTCTCGGGCACGCCGAGCTCGCGCAGGTGCGCCGGCAGCAGCGCGAAGACCTGGCTGACACCAAGGCTCTCGACGAGCTGCGTGATCCCGAAGACGAGCACGACCCACCGCCAGTCCTGCGGGGGACGAGGGGCAGGGCGGGTCGTGGGCGACGTCACGCCGCGACGGTACCGGACGGCCCATCCGTCACGCGAACGGCCAAGCCCACGCCCAGGCCGACCCCGAAGCCGACACGAAGGCGACCGCCACCCCCACGGACGCCGCGACGCCCGCACCCACGCCGGAGCCGACGCCCAACCCCGAGCCGTCCCCGTCGCCCTAGCCGCGTTCGTCGCGATCGTCGGGTTCGCTGGCTACCGGTGACGCGCCCGCCTTCGCCGCGGCGAACATGGCCAGCGCCCGCTCCCGAGCCGCGGCGTGGTCCGTCATCGGCATCGGGTAGTCCACGCCGATGCGCACGCCGGCCGCAGCCTGTTGCTCGGGCGTCATCGTCCACGGCTCGTGGATCCGCGCTGCGGGGGCGCCCGCGAGCTCCGGCACCCACCGCCGGACGTACGCGCCGTCCGGGTCGAAGCGCGTGCCCTGGAGCACCGGGTTGAAGATCCGGAACCACGGCTGCGGGTCCGTGCCCGTGGACGCGGTCCACTGCCAGCCGCCGTTGTTCGAGGCGACGTCGCCGTCGGTCAAGTGGCGCATGAACTCCGCCTCGCCGAGCCGCCAGTCGAGCAGCAGGTCCTTGGTCAGGAACGACGCCGCGATCATCCGGGCGCGGTTGTGGACGAAGCCCGAGGCGCGCAGCTGGCGCATCGCCGCATCGACGACGGGGTACCCGGTCCGGCCCTCTGCCCAGGCGTCGAGCTCCTCTGGGGCGTCGCGCCACGCGAGGTCGGCGAACGCCGCCTGCAGCGGCTCCCGCCGAGCGCGCGGGCTGTGCCACAGGACGTGTGCGTAGAACTCACGCCAGGCGAGCTCGCCCAGGAACACGCGGCGGCCTTCGCCCGGCCCGGCCGCGCGGGCGGCCACCTCGACCGGTGACAGCGTCCCCCACCGGAGGTCCTGGCCGAGGCGTGAGGTCCCGGCGAGGTCGAGCCGGTTGCGGCGATCCGCGTACGAGTCGACGGGCCCGCGAACCCAGCGTTCCAGGCGCTCGCGGGCGGCCGCTTCACCCGGGGTGGGGATGAGGGCCGGGTCCGCGCTCGGCGGGGGCACCGCCGGCACTGCGTCGGGCCGGCGACCGGTCTCACCCGGGATCCGCGCCGGCGCCGGGAGCACCGGTCGCCGCTCGAGCGCCTCCCAGGCGCGGCGGAATGCGCCATAGACGGCGAACGGCCGGCCATCGCGGGTGCGGACCTCGTCCGGCTCGTGGACGTACAGGCCGCGCTTCGGTCGGAACCGGACGCCGGCCGCCTCGAGCCTCGCCGCGACGGCGCGGTCACGGTCTCGCCCGTATGGCGCGGCGTCGCGGGTGACGAACACGTCCGTGGCCCCGATCGCGCCTGCAATCGCGGGCACGACGTCAGCCGGACGACCGAGCGCGACGCGCATGGGCGCCCCGCGCGCCTCGAGTGCAGCCGCCAGCTCGGCGACGGCCTCGCGCATGAACCACGTCCGGTTGGCGCTGGCGAAGCGACCGGCGAGCAGCGTCTCGTCGAACACGAACAGCGGTATGACGACGTCGGCCGCCTCGAGCGCGGCGGTGAGCGCGGGGTGGTCGTGGAGTCGGAGGTCCCGGCGGAACCAGCAGATCGCGATGCTCGGCATGTCCATCCCTTCGGGCGACGCAGCATGACGGACGTCCCCGGGACGGCGGCCACGCGTCATCATGCGTCGGATGGACCGGCCGCTCGTGCTCAGCATCCCCGATCCATGCCTCGTCGTGCTCGTGGGCGCTGCCGGGTCCGGCAAGACGACCTTCGCCGCCCGCCACTTCGTCCCGGACGAGATCCTCAGCTCGGACGCGTTCCGGGGCCTGGTCGCGGGCGACCCTACGGACCAGCGGGCGACCCGGCCGGCGTTTGCGGCCCTCCACCGGGCGCTCGCGCTCCGGATGCTCGGCGGCCGGCTTACGGTCGTCGACGCGACGAACGTGCGTGGGCCGGCCCGGCGGTCCCTCCTGCGCGAGGCCGAGGCCATGCGGGTACCTGCCGTGGCGATCGTCCTCGACCTCCCCGCGGCCATCGTCCACGCGCGCAACTCGCGTCGAGCGAGCGGGGTCGTCCCCGCCGCGGCCGTCGACGGACAGCTCACGGCGCTGGAGGGCTCGATGGCGACAGGGAGGTGGATCGGGTTTGCCGCCGTCCACCGGTTGCAAGACACGGCCGAGGTCGACCGGGTCGTGATCGAGCGCGTCCCCGCATCCCGGGGGACGTCCGGAGGTACCTGACCCGTCAGCCCTGGAGTGTCCGGGCTATGCGCCGGCCTCGTCGGCGAGGCGCAGGCGGCCGAAGGGCTTCGCCCGGAGCTCCACCCAGACGCCGTTCTGCATGTACACGTCCGCTCGACAGACCTCGAGCGCGTCGGTCTCGGTCACGGCCCGGATCAGCAGGACGGACGCGGACACGTCGGCGTAGGCGCCGACCTCGACGAGGACGCCCGCCGCCTTGAGCCGCGCGGCGCGCGCAAGGTGCTCGGCGCGGAATGGGACACGCGTCTCCGACGCGTCCGCAGCGTACGTGGCCTGGACGAGCCAGACCGGCTCCATCGTGTGCTCCGGCGTCTCGGTCATCGTCACAGGGTAGCGGTGCCCAGCCCGATGAGGACGATCGCGAGTGCCGTGAGGGCGATGCCCGCGAGGTGGCTGCGCGTGAGCCGCTCACGGAGGATCGCGATGGCGAGCAGGACCGTGACCACCGGGTACAGGGACGAGAGGATCGAGGCGATCGCAAGCTGCCCGGCCTGCGTCGCGAAGATGAACGCCGCGTTGCCCGTCATGTCCAGCACCCCGACGACCAGCAGCCGGCCGTAGAAGCCGCGCTCAACGCTCCAGCGCGGTCGCACGATGAGGAGGAGCGTTCCGAGGAGGATCGCCTGGACGAGCCGGATGACGACGAGCGGCCCAAACGCGCCGGCGTCCGAGAGCTGTCCGACGAACACGTTGAACAGTCCGATCGCGGTGCCCGCGACCAGCGCCCAGCCGATCCCGGACGGGCGTCCGTCGTCGTGCGCCGGCGCCCGGGTGACGAGGATGACCGCCGCGAGCGCGGCGCCGATCCCGAGGATGACGGCCAGTCGCGGCACGCCCTCGGTGGCGAAACCGATGGTCACAGGGATGATGGCCGCGAGGATCCCGGTCACCGGCGCCACGACACCCATGCGCCCGACCGCGAGGCCCCGGTACAGCGCGGTGATGCCGACCATCCCGCATACGCCACAGCCCGCGGACCAGGCGAGGTCCATGCCCTGTGGAACGGGCTCGCCCCGGCCGAGGGCCAGGACCAGCGCGAAGGCCATCCCGATCGCCTGGGTCCCGGCGACCACGCCGAGGACCGGCGCGCGACGCGCGAGCGTCCCGCCACCGAAGTCTCCCGCTCCCCACGCCAGGGCGGACAGGAGCCCCAGGATCACGACCGCGGAGCCAGGCCCGAACGGGTCAGGCAGCGGTTGTCCCGTCCGACTCCACGTGCGCGTCTGCGGCCGTTGGCCCGTCGAGCACGACGACCGCGTCCGCGATCCCGTCGTAGCGGTCCGAGGTGGTGAGGTAGATGACCTGGAAGTCGGCCGAGACCTCGCGCAGCAGGGCCAGGGCACGCGGCGCCCGCTCGTCGTCGAGGGTCACGAACGGGTCGTCCAGGATCAGCGGCGGCCGCCGGTCACCGGTCACGAGGCGCACGAGGCCGAGCCGCGCAGCGAGGTAGACGGCATCGAGCGTCCCCTGCGAGAGGTCCGTCACCGGCACCCAGTCGTTGCGTTCCGGGGAGAACACGTCGATGCCGAGGTTCGTGTCGTCGACGCGGACGCGTTTGTAGCGATCCCCGGTGATCCGTGCGATGTCGCCGACCATGCGCCGTTCGAGGTAGCGCGTCGCGCGCTGCATCGTGGCCTGCTCCGCGGCGTTGATCTCCGCGAGGGTCCGGGCGTAGATCCGCTCGCGCCGGCGGAGCGCCGAGAGCTCCTCCTTCCAGCCCGAGAGCCGCTCCGCCAGGCCGGCAACCTCCTCGGCGTCGACCGGGTTCTGCTCGACGCGGGCCTTCGCATTGGCCTCCTCGTCGCGAGCGCGGTCGAGCGACCGCTCCGCGTCCCCAACCTCCACCTCGAGGCGCTCCCGCGCCCGGGGCTCCTTGGCGATGGGCCCGAGCCCTTCGAGGGCCGACGTCTTCTGCTCGATCTCGAGGGCGGCCGTGTCGCGCTTGCCCGGCAGCGTGTCCTGCGGCTCCTCGCCGATGAGCCCCGACAGCCGCGCCCGGCGGGTCTCGATCTCTGATGTGTGCGCCTCCTCGTTGCGCAGGCGGTCCTCGGCCCCGGCGGTCGTCTCGATGCCCAGGCGCTGGAGCAGGTCGTCGCGCTCGCCCTGCGCCTGGCGGAGCTCGAGCTCGATCTCCGAACGGCCGCGCAGCCGGCGGTTGACCTCGGTGTCCTTGAGCTGGCTCTGGACGTGGTCCCCACGCCTGAGCCAGAACCCGACGAGCGCGAGGACGAGGCCGATGCCCGCCACCGCCCCGCCGAGGAGGACCGGAGCCAGCCCGAGGTCCAGGATCTTCGCGAAGCGCAGCGCGAACCCCGCCGCGGCGATGACGATCCCGAGGACCACGAGGATGAGCGACCAGCGGGAGAGCGGCCGCCAGCGGACCTCGGGCGGCACGTCAAAGCTGACGGTGACCTCGCCCTCGAGCATCGCGCTGAGCGTGCTGATCTTCGTTTCGACGCCGCGCAGCCGCTCCACGGTGGAACGCAGGACAGGGAGCGGGGTCGGGGACGGATGCGTCCGGTCGAGCTCGGCGATCTCGTCCCGGACGGTCACGGCGGTTCGATAGCGTTCGAAGCGCTCTCGGGCCGCCTCGCGCTCGGCGTTGAAGCGCTCTGCCTGGCGGGCCTTCTCGAGCAACGCGCGGCGCTCGGTGAGCGCGGTGTCCGCCTCGGTCCGGCGCTCCCGTGACACGGCGAGCGCGTCGCGGTCCCGCTCGAGACGTGCGAGCTGGTCCTCGCCGGCCTGGAGCCGCGTCGCGGCATCCGCGACAGCGTCCTCGGCAACCTTGAGCCGGCCCGGGTTCTTCGCGCCCTTCGTCTGGAGGCCGTACAGGGCACGGTCCAGCTTCTTGCGGGCGCGGCTCGTGCCCCGGTCCGCGCCGCTGATCGATGCCTGGAGCCGGTCCCGGAGCGCGCCCTCGTCGCGTTGGAGCGAGGCGAGCTCGTGGTGGCGGATGGACGCTGTGGAGCGGAAGAAGCCCTCGGTGGGAACGCCCGAGAGCTCGGCAATCTCCTCGTCCGCGCGCGCCGGGTCCGTGATGACCTCGCCGTCGAGCTCGAGGCGGACCTGCCCCTTCGCCCCGCGGAACGACTTCTCGAGGCGGCCCTGGTGGACGCCGCCCTCGTCGTCCTCGTAGGTGAACGCCATGTCGACCGAGGTGCGCGCCTCCGGACCACCATCCCACGGGACGAGGCCGTCGAGGTCGCCCGCCGAGCTCGTGACCTTGCGCGTCAGGACGAGCTCGATCGCACGCTGGAGGGTCGACTTGCCGGCCTCGTTCGGGCCACGAACGATCGTCAGGCCCGGGGCGAGGTCGATTTGCTGCTCCCGGTAACGGCGGAGGTCCCGGATGGTCAGGCTCGTGATCCTCACAGCGTGACCTCCTGGCCGGCGAGGAGCAGGCGACCGAGGCGGAGGACATCACGCAGCTCCGTGGCCTCTCGCCCGGCGACGTCGTCGCCCGACGCCTCGAGGTCCGCGATCCGGCCCTCCACGTTGCGGATGAACGCCCCGGTGATCGTCTCCGCGGGCGGCAGCGCGCCGTCGGTGAGCGCGGGCTGGCTGACATCCCGGACGCGGACGCGCAGGAACGAGCCCTTGAGCGCCTCCTCCACCTCGAGCGGCTCGAGGTCGAGGTCGTCGGGGCGAACGCCGATCAGCCGCACGTCGAGCACGAGGTCCGGGTTCGCCTGGCCACGAAGCCGGCCGATGAAGGCGGGTTGTGACGCGACCGTCGCGGCGTCGATCTCCTGGCGCTCGAATGTCGTCCGCCCGACCGTGCGCTCCTCGACCGTGACGGCGTGCGCGCCGTCGACCACGTCGAGCGTCACGAGGAGCACCTTGCCGGCCCGATCCTGGTCCACGGCAACCGGCTCCGGAGCGCCCGAGTACGCGTACGTGACGCCCTTCGTCTTCGCAACCTGCGCCGAGTGCCAGTGCCCGAGCGCGAGGTAGTCCAGCCCGGTGGCCGCGATTTCCTCGATCGTCACGACGACGTCGTCGTGATCGGTCCGGCCCGGGATCGCGATCGCCGCGTGCAGCAGGCCGACCTTCCACGTTGCCGCCGGCACCTCGAGCGCAGCGAGGTCCCGCAGCGGGCTGTACGGCGCCCGCTTCGTGGGGAAGCACGGGCCGTGGACGATGACGTCGCACGCGGCGAGGTGGACCCAAGGGTGCGCCGGGGTGAGGACCGTGACCAGATCCTCGGCGGGGCGCGTGCCCGCGAGCGCCGCGAGGTCATACGCGCGGTAGACGGACGAGCGGTCGTAGACGTCGTGGGTGCCGGGCACGATGACGCTGCGGATGCGCGCCTGCGCGAGGCGCGAGAGCTCGCCTGCGACTCGCTCCACGGAGCGGCGGGGCTGAACGTTCGAATCGAACAGGTCGCCCGCGACGAGGAACAGGTCGACCTTCTCCGAGATCGCGAGGTCGACGCTGGCGCTGAACGCCGCGAACTGGCGCTCCCGCTGGGCGGCGGCCGCGTCCCCGAGGTCCGTGTGACGGGCGCCGAGATGCACGTCTGCGGTGTGCAGCAAGCGGAGCATGCGGTGGGCTGCCTCCCTGATCAACGTCGGTCCACCACGCGTCCATGACAACGCCCGATGGCCGGTTCCCCGTGCCCAGCCCGACATGCCGACCGGGACCCGCGAGCGGCCGCTCCCCTGCCCGCCTCCCCTCTGACCAGGCACGGTCTCGGGATCAACTGACGGGCCGGATCGGTCGCCCCCGGGACCCGGTTGCGATCCGGGCGCCCCCATCGCTCCCGTCTCGCCATGCCGAGTCTCGGGAGCCATTGTGACAGGTCGGATGTCACAGGCAACGACCGCCGAAACCCGGGATGGTGTCGCGGCGATCGGGTTGCAATGCCCCTGTAATGCCCCCCTGCGGAAACCCCGGTGTAGGGTGGCCAAACCGAACCAACGGTGCGCCCGCGACGGGGACTCCGAGATACGGCACCTGGTCCTGCGGCGCCTGGCTGACTCCCCGCCGCTCCCGCGGGGCCACGGGTGACGGTCCCCCCAGCGAGATGCACCCCCGTCCGAGCGCGTGCCCGGGAGGAGCCTTTCGTGACTTACGTCGACCGATCCCTCAACTGCGTCGACTGCGGGGTGGAGTTCATCCACTCGGCCGCAGACCAGGAGTACTACCTGCAGAAGGGGTTCACGTCCGACCCCAAGCGCTGCGCCTCGTGCCGCGCCTACCGGCGTGCGACGCGGGACGGTGGCACGTCCGACGCCCATGCCCTCGGCGGCCCCCGTGGCTACGAGCGCACCGAGGACCGCGGTCCACGCGAGTACTTCGTCGCGATCTGCACCTCGTGCGGCAACCAGGCCCAGGTCCCGTTCAAGCCGCGCATGGACAAGCCCGTCTACTGCTCGGACTGCTTCCGCGAGATCAAGCCCGACTGAGACCCTGTGGCCGATTGACCCCGCGCAACACCCTCGCTCGCCCCATTCGCCCTGACGCCCGGCCCGGGATGGGGAGGCGGCTGTCGCGGTGGCACGAGCGGACACCCGAGGGTGGGGACCTGGATAGCGGGAGACTGCGCTGCCTGGGCGGGCAGCTGCGGATCGAGCCGACCTGATCGCCGGTCAGCGGATCGGCGAGGAACGCAGCCAGTGCAGGGCCCTCCTCCGCGCCCCCGGGCCTCCTCCTCGGACGGCGCGACGCCGCTCGCCCAGTCGAGGAGGGGCTTCTCGGTGCGGGCGCGGAGGTCGGTCCCGTCAAAGTGCTCGAGGATCAACTCGGCGATGGACGTCGCGTCACTCGGCTTCGCACCCGTCCCTGCGAGGACGTCGGTGATCCACGTGAGGAGTCGATCCTTCGGCGACCAGGGGTGCCACGACCGGTTGGCGAAGACCTAGAACGCCCAGCCGACCGGCAGGCCGATGTAGGGCATCAGGTCCTCGCGGATCGAGAACAGGTGCCGGAGGTGTTCGAAACGCAACTCGGTTGGCAAGGGCATGGGCTCGTCTGAAGCAGTGAGCGACCACCCACTCCAGCTCGTCGTTTCGGCGTAACGCACACCTTCAACCAGTCGATGTCCGGCGGCGATCGACGGCCCGAGCCACACGAGCTTCGAGTAGTCGGAAGCGACGAATGGCGCATTGACCGCCTCGCAGGTCTGGCGCTGGATCGGCTCGTAGCGGGCGATGCGGACCGCATCGGTGTCGTCCCTGGACACGTCCGGACGCGACCGCAGCAGGCGAGGCACGTCAGGCCGCCCGAGCCGAGGTGATGGGCATGTCCCGTCGCATGAGCTCGAGGATCGGGTGCGGAGCCAAGCGGGTCAAGATGCCGGCCAGGACACTCGGCTACAGGCGGAACGCGTCGCCCGTGCGGAAGCGCTCGCGGCGACGGCCGCGCCAGACCGTCACCCGGCCGTGACCCTGGACCTGCCACGTGCCGTTGCGGCCGACCAGCGCGGTGTCCTCGTCGATCCCCAGGACCACCGACCCGCGCGGCGCCTGGAGCGCGACGAACGCGGACAGCGGCTCCGGCCAGGCGTCGTAATGCGGCAGGACCGCGACCCCGCTGACCAGCGCGAGCCCCTCGGGCCAGCGGACCGGGAACGGCATCGGCAGGCGCACCCTGGGCAGGAACCGGAAGTCCATTGTCCGCCCGACGATCGCCATCGCGCCCGCTGAGCAGCCGGCGACGATCGCCCCGCGGGCATTGGCCTGCGCGATGGCCGCCCCCATGGGCGAACGCAGCAGCACGTCGAGCAGGTATCGCGGATGCCCGCCCGAGAGGTAGACGAGGTCGGCCTCGCCGATCGCCTGGAGGACGGCGGAGTCGAAGCCGTCTTCGATCGTCCGGACGAGCACCGGCTCCACCTCGGCGCCCAGCGCGCTGAAGTGCTCGACGCCCATCTCGGCCCATGCCTGGAACGTCCGCTCCCCGTCGAGCGCGGACGCCGTCGGCAGGATGACGACGCGCGGACGGGACCGGCCGGTCGACTCGAGCAGGCCTCGGTCGAACTCGGCCATCGGGGCAAGGAACTCACCGGCGCCGACGAGCGCCACAGGACCGGGCACCGCCGCAGCATAGTGCAGGGCCCGAATCGGGGCGATCACGCCCGGCGCCCCTGCGACAACCGCTGTGATCGCTGGACGCGTGGCGGTCCCGACGGCACACTCGCGCGACATATCGATCGAGGTGTCCCCTGAACACGTCCCAGCGCTGGACCATGGTCGCCGCCACCCTCGGCAGCTCCATGGTGTTCCTCGACGGCACGGTCATGAACCTCGCCCTGCCGAAGATCGGCGAGGAGCTGCCGACGTCGATCGTGTCCACCCTCGAGGGCCAGACGTACGCGGTCAGCGGCTATCTCGCGGTGCTCGCGGCGCTCCTTGTGCTGGCCGGCGCCCTGGCGGACTACCACGGGCGACGGAAGATCTTCACGATCGGCCTCGTGGGGTTCGGCACCACCTCGGTCCTGTGCGGCCTCGCGCCCACGCTCGAGCTCCTCGTCGTCACCCGCCTCCTCCAGGGCGCGGCGGGCGCCCTGCTCGTGCCCGGCTCCCTCGCCATCCTGACCGCCCTGTTCGAGGGGCCAGCGCGGGCCCGGGCCTTCGGGATCTGGGCCGCAGCGACAAGCGCCACGACGCTGCTCGGTCCGGTCATCGGCGGCCTGCTGGTGGACGGCGTGAGCTGGCGGGCGGCATTCCTCATCAACGTGCCGCTCGTGGTCGTCGCCCTGTACGCGACGATCCGGCACATGCCGGAGACGAAGGCCGAGGGCGCGACCGGCCGGTTCGACTGGCTGGGCGCGGCAGTGGCGATCGTCGCCGTCGGCGGCCTGGCTTTCGGGGCGATCCGCGGCCAGGATCGAAACTGGCAGGACTCGCTGGCGTGGGCGTCGCTCGCGATCGGTGGGCTGGCGCTCGTGGCGTTCCCGATCCTCATGGCGCGGCGCGCCAACCCACTCGTGCCGCTGGGGCTCTTCCGGCGACGGCGGTTCGCGACGATCAACCTCTCGACGCTGCTCATCTACGGCGCCCTGTACACGATCTTCTATGTCCAGGGCCTGTTCCTTCAGGGCGTCGTTGGCTACAGCGCGACCGCTGCCGGCGTCATCGGCCTGCCCAGCGGCATCCTGCTGACGCTGCTCTCGGCGCGGGTCGGGACGCTGGCGGGCCGGTACGGCCCGCGGCGGTTCCTGGTGGCTGGCCCGCTGCTGATGGCCGCGGGCCTGCTGTGGCTGGCCCGGGTGCCTGCGGACACCCAACCGTGGCAGCTCGCGATCGGCAACCCGGCGACGTACCTGCCGCCGCTCTCGACGATCGTGGACATCCTCCCGTATGTCCTCCTGTTCGGCGTCGGGATCTCGATGGTGGTGGCGCCGCTCACCTCCACGCTGATGTCCTCGGTGCCGGTCTCGAACGCGGGCCTGGCCTCGGCCATCAACAACTCGATCAGCCGGATCGGCCAGCCGCTGCTCTCGGCGCTGATCTTCGTGGTCGTCTCAGGGTCGTTCTATGCGGCCCTGGCGGGCGCGGTGCCGGGCCTGAACGCGAACGACCCCGTGCTCCGCGCCCAGGTGCAACCGCTCAACCCACCCGCGGCGGGGACGCCGCCGGAGGTCGCCACGGCGGCGAAGCACGCCTCGGTCGACGCGCTCCGGCTGGCGGCGATCGTGTGCGCCGCGCTGCTGGCGTCGGGGGCCGTCGCAAACGGCGTGGGGCTGCGCGCGCGGCCGGGCGAGATGGACGAGGGCGCGGCAGCGGGTGCGGCGGCGGGGGCCGGAGGCTCAGCGGATACCGATCCGGGCGGGGCCGCTGCGCTTGGCTGAGGAATCCGGCGCTCCTGGCACCGGACGCGCCCGGCCGCATGACTGGGACAGCGCGACCTACGACCGGATCGCGGACCCCATGACCCGCTGGGGCTCGAGCGTCCTCGACCGGCTCCCGCTGCGGGGCGACGAGACCGTCCTCGACGCGGGATGTGGGTCCGGCCGCGTGACCGAGCAGCTCGCCGAGCGGCTCCCGCGTGGCCACGTGGTGGCCCTCGACGCCTCACCGTCGATGCTGGCAACCGCGCGCGAGCGGCTGGCACGGTTCGGCGACAGGGTCACGTACGTCGTGGCCGACCTGGGCGAGCCGCTGCCGCTGGAACCCGCATCCGTCGATGCGATCCTCTCGACGGCCGCGCTCCACTGGGTGCGCAGCCACGACACGCTGTTCGATCACCTGGCCGCGCCGCTGCGGCCGGGCGGGCGGCTCGTGGCGCAATGTGGCGGCGCCGGGAACATCACGCGGGTGCGGGCGGTCCTGGCGACGATCGGCGACGGGTGGACCGGGCCCTGGACCTTCGCGACCCCCATGGAGACACGCGTGCGGCTCGAGGCGGCGGGCTTCGAATCGATCGAGACGTGGCTCCACGACGAGCCGACGCCCCTCGTGGCCGGCGAGCCGTTGCACGACTACCTGCGCACGGTCGTGCTGGGCGCACACCTCGACCGGCTGCCGGATGAACCGGCCCGGGCGGCATTCGTGGACGCAGTGGCCCGCGCCCTCCCGGAGCCGGCCATGGACTACGTCCGGCTCAACATCCTGGCCACGCGCGTGGGCTGAGCGTCCGGGCGGAAGGCGGGCGCGACGCTGCTCAGTCGCGGACCCGGAACGCCCCGCCGTGGCCGGGGATCACGATGTCGGCGGCTGCCAGCACGCGGGCGCGGTTGAGCTCGATCGACGCCTGGTCGGAGGCGAGAGGATCCTCCTCGGGCGTCCGGTCCGCCCGCCACCAGAGGTGGGTCATCGCATAGACCGCGTCGTCCGCCTCGACGATCAGCGTCGCGTCCTCCTCGGTGTGCCCGGGCGTCAGCCACAGCTCCGACCTCGGCGCCAGCCGGTAGCCCTCGCCATCGTGGTCCAGCCACAGGTCGTCCTTGTACCGCGCCCAGAAGTCCACGACCTCCGCGTTGGGGAACAGCGCGATGTTGATCGTGTGATCCGGGTGGTGGTGGCTGAGAAACACGTGGGTGACCGCTTCGGGGGCGACACCCAGCTCCGCAAGCGGATCGAGGATCAGCGACCGGCGGGCAACCATCCCTGGGTCGACGACGATGAGGGCGTCCGCGTCACGGACGAGGACGATGGACGAGCCGACGCGGTCGCCCGCGTAGCCGGCGTGGAGCAGGTGGACGGAGGTCATCGCCGAAGGGTAGACGCCCGGCACGTGTCCCGACGCGGCGGATGGGACGGATGCCCGGACCGGCCCGCGTGCTGCCATCCTGCGCTGCATGTCGAACGACCACGCCGATCTCATCCTCACCGGGGGCCGCATCTTCACGGGCGACGCGGCGAAGACCTGGGCGCAGGCCGTCGCCGTGCGCGGCAACCGGATCGCCGCCGTCGGAAGCGATGCCGACGTCAGCCCGCTGATCGGCCCCACCACGCGCGTCATCGCGCTGCGGGATCGAACGGTGACCGCAGGCTTCCAGGATGCGCACGTCCACCCGACCCACGGCGGGCTGGCCCGCATCCGCTGCGAGCTCCACGACGCCCGGGGCAAGGACGAGTACCTCGCGATCATTCGCGCCTACGCCGAGGCGAACCCCGACCGCGAGTGGATCCTCGGGGGCGGCTGGTCCCTGTCGGACTTCCCGGGCGGCCTCCCGCGCCGCGAGGACCTGGACCGGGTCGTGCCGGATCGGCCCGTCTTCCTCCCCAACCGGGATGGCCACGACGCCTGGGTCAACACCGCAGCGCTCGCGCGCGCCGAGATCTGGAAGGGCACGGCGGACCCCGCCGACGGACGGATCGCTCGCGACGAGGACGGGACGCCCCTGGGCACGCTCCACGAGGGCGCGATGAACCTCGTCGGCGCGCTCGTCCCAGCGCCCACGGCGGCGGAATACCGCGACGGGCTCCTCGAGGGCCAGCGCTACCTCCACTCGCTGGGGATCACGGCCTGGCAGGACGCAGGGGTCGAGCCAGGCGACCAGGCGGCGTACCTCGCCCTCGCCGCGTCCGGGGAGCTGACCGCGCGCGTCATCGGCGCGCTGTGGTGGGATCGTTCGCGCGGCCTCGAGCAGATCGAGGAGCTCGTCGAGCGCCGCGCCCAGGGCGTCCTCGGCCGATACGCCGCGACCAGCGTGAAGCTGATGTGCGACGGGATCATCGAGAACGGCACGGCGGCGATGCTCCAGCCGTACCTCGACCCGCACGGCCACGCGACGGCGAACGCCGGGCTGGACTTCATCGATGCCGGAACCCTCAAGAACGCGGTCGTCCGACTCGACGCGCTCGGGTTCCAGGCGCACTTCCACGCGCTCGGCGACCGTGCCGTCCGCCATGCGCTCGACGCGGTCGAGGCCGCCCGCCGGACCAACGGCTGGTCCGACACGCGGCCACATCTCGCCCACCTCCAGGTCGTCCATCCCGACGACCACGCCCGATTCCGGCGGCTCGGCGCGCTCGCCAACGCCCAGCCGTACTGGGCGGTGCTGGAGGACCAGATGGTCGAGCTCACGCTGCCCGTCCTCGGCCCCGAGGTGAGCGCCAGGCAGTACCCGTGGCGGTCGCTGCGTCGCCACGGCGCCACACTGGTCATGGGCTCCGACTGGAGCGTCTCGACGCCTGACCCGTTCCTCGAGATGGAGGTCGCGGTGACCCGGATCAGCGAGGAGTCCCGCGGAACCGGCGTGTCGTTTATCCCCGAGGAGCGGATCGAGCTCGTCGATGCGCTGACGGCGTTCACCGCGGGCTCGGCGTACGCGAACCACCTGGACGAGACGGGGACGCTGGCGGTCGGCATGCTCGCCGACCTCGTGATCCTCGACCGCGACCTGTTCGACGAGGGCTCCGGGCCGATCGGCGCGACCCACGCCCTCGCGACGTTCGTCGATGGTGTCGCCGTGCACGAGGTCGCCGGGCTCGACTGACCGCGCCGCAACCTGCGTGTCCAGGCTACGACCCGGGCATCAGGTCCTCGCGGCGGTCGACGTCGCGCAGCGTCCGGCCGTCGGGGTCGAGGGTCCGCCACGTCGCCGCGGGGACGAGGCCGGCGGGGATCGCCTCGAGCAACGCCAGCAGGCTGCGTCGTCCAGGGGACCGGAGGATCTCGTCCGCGACGTCCGCGACGGCGGGACGGACGGCCATCGGCAGCGGCGACGGGTTGTCGGCCTCGAGGGTCATCGCCGCGAGCGAGCTCCCCTCGATGAGCCGCACGACGAGGAGCTCGAGGACCGCGGGCACCAGCGCGGGCATGTCTCCGGCCACGACAAGGGCGACCTGCCGCGGTTCGAACCCGGCGCGCGCGGCCATCGCGTGCAGCCCCGCTGCCAGGCCGGCGAGCGGCCCACCAAACTCGCCCAGGTCCCGGGCGATCGAGGCCTTCCCGATCAGCGACCGCGGCAGCGAGGGCGCGTCGGCATCCGTGGCGATGACGACGACGACGTGGTCGACGACATCCGCGACCGCTTCGAGTGCGTGGTGGAGCAACGGCCGGCCGTCGAGGGACGTCGCCAGCTTGTCGCCCCCGAAGCGCGACGACGCACCACCCGCGAGGACGATTCCTGCGACGCGGGGCCGGGTCACGCCCGCTCCCCCGGTTCCACCGGTTCCGCCCGCTCAGCCGCTTCCGATGCTGCGGCTGCCCGCGCCCGGAGCCTCGCGATTGTCTTCGGCCCGAGGACGTGGCCCGCGTCGGTGCGCCGAAGGAGACCGCGCCGGTCGAGGTCCTCGAGGATCGCCAGGACGAAGCGCCGGCTCGTGCCGGTCTCGTCCCGGAACGCGGCGGGCGTGAGCGGCCCGCCGGCGGCAATGGCCAGCGCGCGACGGACGAGGTCCCGATAGGTCGACGCCGCCCACGCGAGGTCGTCCTCGAGGCGCACGATGCGACCCGCCGTCTCGAGGGCTCGCACCCCATCGGGCGGGCAACCGGCGTCGCGGGCGGCGGCGGCCAGGGCGGGCGGTGCCGCGACGGCGAGTGCCGCCTCCAGCCGGTCCATCGCCGCGACCACGGCCGGCGGCAGCCCGGCGGTGCGCCCGGGATCGCGGGCACGATCACCGTCGCGCGCCAGGATCCCGTCCGCGAGCGCGTCCTCCACGACGACGCGTGCGACCGCGTCGGCCGCAGCCCGCGTGAGCGTCACCCGCCGGCGCGCCACGGTCGCAACCCCGATCCGCAGGGCCGCGAGCGCGAGTCCCGCAGACGATGGATCCGCCGCATGGTGGGCAGCGACGAGCGCGACGGCCGCAGCCCGGAGGTCCGCCGCGACGTCGCTCGCCACCGTCCATCCGCCACCCTTGTGGAGGGCGCCGTGGAGGTCGAGGCGCGCGGGATCCGGGACGGGACGCTCCTGGCCCGGGGGCGGGACCGCAAGCTCCGCCGCTCGTTGCAGCGAGAGCCGGCGCCGCGAGATGCCCCGCGGCGGCATCGGGTCGAGCACGATGCCCCCGCCGGCGGTCGCGCCCGGCGACGGTCGCCGGAGGGCAAACCGGTCGCCTGCGGCGGCCGCGACCGGGCGCGCCAGCCGGACGATCGCGAGCGACGACCCGTCGGGGAGGTCGATCGCCTCACGTGGTCCGCGGACGACGAGCGCGTCGACCTGGTCGGTCCCGAGGTGGAGGCGCAGCCGATCGCGGTCCGCGGGGACGCGCGAAAGCCGGCGCGCATCCAGCCCGGCGGGCGCCCGCAGGGCCACGAGGAGCCGCGAGGTCGCTGTGATCTCGCCACCGGCGACGAGGACCGCACCACGCTTCACGTCCGATGCCTCGATGCCCCCCAACAGGATGGCCGTACGCCCGCCAGAGGCCGTCTCGACGACGCTGCCCCGAACCTGGACTTCGCGCACGCGGACGTCGAGGCCGGCGGGGAGCAGCCGCAGCGTGTCGCCGGTCGTGATCGGGCCACCCCGGAGGCTCCCGGTTACCACGGTGCCTCGACCACGGACGGTGAACGCACGATCGATCGCGAGCCGGGCGCCACCGGTGGAGCCCGTGGCGCTGGGGACCGCGGTCGCCGGGGTCGCGCGCGGCGCGGTGCGCGTGGCCACCAGTGATGAGAGTGTCGCGAGCGCGTCGCGCAGCCCTTCGATGCCCTCCCCGGTCTGCGCCGAGACGACGAGCACGGGCGCGCTCGCGAGCGACGTCTGGGCCAGGAGCGCCTCAACGCGCCCGACGACCTCGCCCCGGCGCGCGTCGTCAGGGGCAAGGTCCGCCTTCGTCACCACGACGATCCCATCGGCGATCGCGAGCGCGTCGAGCAGCTCGAGATGCTCCAGGGTCTGCGCGTTCGGCCCGTCGTCCGCGGCCACCACCAGGAGCGCTGCGTCGATCTCGCCCGCCCCGACGAGCATGTTGCCCACGAGCCGGTCGTGCCCCGGGACATCGACGAAGTCCACGACCGACCCGTCAGGCAGGCCGAGGTGCGCGTACCCCACGTCGATGGTCATGCCGCGCCGGCGCTCCTCGGGGAGCCGGTCCGCGTCGATCCCGGTGAGCGCCCGGAGCAGCGTCGTCTTGCCGTGATCGATGTGGCCGGCGGTGCCGACGACGACGCTCATCGGCCGGGCGGCGTGACCGCGACGAGCCGGCGAAGGAGGACGCCGTCCGCGAACGGCGGCACGGTCCGCAGGTCGAAGACGAGGGCGTCGTCCACGATCCGGGCGAGGATCCGGTCGGGTCCGCGACGCAGCGAGGCAGCCGCGCGCGACGGTGACGCCGCGGGCACCCGGATCCCCCACGACGGGACCGTCTGCCCGGGCAGCGAGCCGCCGCCCACGGGCGACGAGACCGCCACGGCCGTCACGTCGCCTCGACCCGCTGCGACCGGCGCGAGGCCGGCGATCCATTCCGCGCGCCGGCGCAGGTCATCGGCGGGCGTCGCGATCATCCGCCACACCGGGATCTCGCGGGCGGCCTCGCCGGCCCGGTACAGCGCGAGCGTCGCCGCGACCCCGGCAAGGATCGCCTTGTCAGGGCGCACCGCCCGCGCCAGCGGGTCCCGCCGCAGCCGTGCCACGAGGTCCCCGCGGCCGACGATCAGGCCCGCCTGGGGCCCGCCGACCAGCTTGTCCCCGCTGAACAGCACGAGGTCGGCGCCCTCGGCGAGCCGTTCGCGCGGGGTGGGCTCATGCGCCAGCCCGAAGGCGCTCGTATCCAGCAGCGCGCCCGATCCGAGGTCGTCGACGACGATCGCTCCATACTCGTGGGCGAGTGCGGCGACCGCCGCCGCATCGGGTGTCTCGGTGTAGCCGCGCAACTCGAAGTTGGATGGGTGGACCCGCAGGACGAGGCGGGCGCCGTCCGCGAGCGGCGGCTCGAAGTCGGCGGCTCGGGTCCGGTTCGTCGTACCGACCTCGACGAGCCGCGCCCCTGCCCGCGCGACGATCTCCGGGATCCGCACCCCGCCGCCGATCTCGACGAGCTCGCCGCGCGACACCACGACCCGGCCGCGGCGGCCAGCCAGGCCCACGGCAAGCGCGAGGGCAGCGGCGTTGTTCGTCACGACCAGCGCGTCCTCGGCGCCGGTGAGCGCGACGAGGTGCTCCTCGGCGGCGCGGAATCGGGGACCGCGCCGCCCGGTCCCCTCGTCCAGCTCCAGGTAGCCGTACGCGAGGGCCCCGGCCGCGGCCGCCCGCACCGCGTGCATGGACCACGGGGCGCGCCCGAGGTTCGTGTGGAGGATGACCCCCGTCGCGTTGATGACGTGGGGCGGGATCGACGCCTCGCTCTCGAACAGCCCTTCGACTCGATCGATGACGGCGTCGGCGAGCTGGGCCTCGGTCGATGGCGGGGCGTCGTTCGCGAGCCGCCAACGCTCCTCGTCGATCACGGCCCGCACGAGGTCCGTGACCGGCCCGAGCTCGGTGGGTGCGAGGCGGCTGCGGACGACGACGAGCACGCGCTCGACGCTCGGCGGGTGTGGACGGGCGGGCACGCTGGTCACCCCGCGATCATCGCAGGGTCGTGAAGGTCAGCGGGCCGGTCGGCGGGCGACGATGTCGAACACGTGCCAGTGCTTAGGCCCGGCGAACGAGTCGCCGTCAGCGTCCTCCTCGGTGAGGTCGAGGATCTCCAGGCCGGCGACCATCCGCGCGACGGCGTCCGCGTCCACGAACGTCATGAACGCGTCGCCGGCCCAGGTGTCACGGACGCCGAAGATGTTCACGACGAGGATGCCGCCGGGGCGCAGCGAGGCCCGGACGTCGGTCCAGAACCGGCGGAAGTCGGCGGGCGCGAGAAAGGACAGCGAGTAGCCCGCGTAGAGGAGGTCGAACGGTGGCAGCGAGACGTCCTGCGCGGCCGCGATCCGAACCGCCAGCCGCTCTCGCGCACCGGCGGGCACGCGCGGGAGGAGGACATCCTCGGCCTGGTGTGCAGCGTCGATGGCCAGCACCCGCCAGCCACCGTCGAGCAGCGCGAGCGTCTCGGTCCCATCGCCGAAACCCACGTCCACGGCCTGGCCGGGCGCGAGGCCCGCGGCGCGAGTGGCATCGAGGCCTTTCCGGAACAGCGGGCGCGGCTCGCGGCCCAGGGTGTGGCGGTAGTACGCCGCCCAGTCGGGCGTCTCGGGGCCATCGGCATCAGCGGCGTCGACCGCGGTGGGCTGCTCGTCGGGCATCGGCGGAGTATGCGGACTTGCGGCCCACGCGACGCGGCCGCTGCGCGCCTCAGTCGAGGGGGTGGCAGCGATCCCCGGTCCGGTCATCCTCGCGGATGAACCCGCCGTACCGGAGCGCCACGCCACGGACGAACCGGTCGCGGCGCCAGGTCACCTCCGGAACGACGACCACCGCGTGGCCGTCCTGCCTCCGCACGTGGACCTCCCACAGCATCGTATCGGCCCGCCGCCGGATCTCGGAGACGAACGCGAAGGCGTCTGTCTGCTTGTCGAAGGCGATGAGGATGGCGGACATGACTACAGCCTCGCCCATCGCCGTGACCGGAACAGGCGGATCCCGTCGGAGCTTGTTGCGTCTTCGTCGCGGGTTGGCTCGTCAGGCGGGCGGCTACCAGCTGTAGAAGTCGGTCACCAGGCGGGTCCGGCTGCTCGAACGCCAGACGCCGATGCCGATGTACTTGAACATCGCGTTCTTGATGTTCTTCCAGTGGCCGCCGCCCGTGGACTTCTCCGCCTGGAACTTGAGATGACTCGCAAGCACCGCCTTGTACGCGCTGGCGTAGCCGTCACGGCAGCCGATGTTCTCGCCCCATCGATAGCTGGTGAAGCCCGCCTTGCGCAGCCGTGCCGCCGGGTCGCCGTGGTCGCAGTGATTGTTCAGCGCGAGGTACTTCGCCCATGACCGGGACACGTTCGAGATGCCGGAGCTGAGCTTGAGCGGAGCGACATACTTCGAGTACCTGCCGGTGCCGTAGCCGCGGCAGCTGCCATCGCTCAGGACCCAGCCGCCGGTCCGGGTGCAGTTGACGAGCTTGAGGTAGTAGGTCTCGACGCCGTACCACGTGGGCGTGGTCGCGGAGACGGCCTCGGGCACGGCGGCGGAGGCGCCGAAGGTGAACAGGGTGCCGACCAGGACGGCGGCGAGCAACCCGGCGAGCCGGGTGCGGCGTGACGCCCGCTGGGCGCCGCGGCGAAGCGATCGCAAGACCATTCCTCTCTGCCTGACGACGCGGGGACGGCCCGCGCCGACGATCGGGGAGCGGCAACCTGCCGGGTGGCTGGGGGCACGCGAGCGCCCGCAGCCTGGGGGCACGCGAGCGCCCGCAGCCTACCCGAGCGCGAGCCCGATGCCCAATGACCCGATTGGGCTATCGCCCGCGGCCAGGGTCCCAAGATCGAGACTGCCGGTCCAGTCGGACCGGGGCCTTGGGCGTCGCGCGCCACTCCGGTGGTACGCGCCCAGTCCGGCGATGCGCGCTGGGAGCTGTGGGCCGGGAGTCGCCGCGTGGAGCCATCCCCGCCGAAATGTGCGATAGGCAACTCCATGCGCCTCGAGCGTGGCGGGAGCGCATGGGAGTCGAACCCACCGCGCGACGCCGGGCGCCGCGCCACCGGTTTTGAAGACCGGGGGACCCACCGGGACCCCTCCGCTCCCGCAGGCCCTGATCGTAGCCTCGCCACATGTCATCAGGACGTCATCCGGCGCAGGAAGACTGCGGTCATGGAGATCACCCCGCTGGCACTCACCCTTGCCTTCTTCGCCGGTGCGATCACGGTCCTCTCACCCTGCACTCTGCCGATCGTCCCGGTGGCGCTCGCGGTCGGGGGGACGGGAAGCCGACGTCGGCTTGCCGGCATGCTCGTGGGGTTCGGTGTGGTCTTCGTCGTCGCCACCGTCGTCGTCGCCGCGGCAATGGCCGCGGTGGGCCTCACGACGAGCGGCCTCAGAGTGGTTGCCGTCATCAGCCTCGCGGTCGCGGGCCTTGCGATCGCGGTACCGGCCGTCTCCAGCCGGATCTGGAGCGTCCTGGGCCGCCGCCGACCGGCGATCGTCGCCGGGCCGAGGCTCGGGTCAGTCGGCGGCGGCTTTGGCAGCGGCCTCGGGCTCGGCGCGGTGACGGGTCTCCTCTGGGCGCCATGCACGGGCCCGATCATGGCCGGCGTCATCGTCAGCGCGGCGACGCTCGGACCGTCACCCGCTGCCGTCGTGCTGGCAGGTGCCTACGTTGCCGGCGTTGCCGTCCCACTCGCGCTGATCGGCCTCGCTGGCCGCGGGATCGTGCGCCGGCTCGGCTCGCCGGCTGTCCGGGGGCGCGCCCAGCGTGCGCTCGGCGTCGTGCTGATCCTGTCGGCCGTGGTGGTGGGCACGGGCTTCGACCAGCGCCTCCTGACGGACGGCTTCGCATCAGTACCCAGTCGCCCGACCACGCCACGCGCAACCCCCGCTGGCGACGCGGGCCTGCCGCCCCCCATCGCCGACTCGCTGCCCGACACCGTTGTGCTCGAGGACCTCGGGCCCACACCGGAGTTCGCCGGTCTGAGTGCCTGGATCAACAGCTCTCCGCTCACGATGGCGTCCCTGCGCGGCAAGGTCGTCCTGGTGCACTTCTGGACATTTGGCTGCATCAACTGCATCCACGTCCAGCCGTACGTCAAGGCGTGGGCCGACCGGTACGCTGCCGCCGGCTTCGTCGTCATAGGCATTCACACGCCGGAGCTGTCCTTCGAGCGCGACCTTGGCAATGTGCGCCAGGCGGTGGCCGATCGCGGTGTCCGCTTCCCGGTCGCGATGGACCCGGACTTCGCGACCTGGAACGCGTTCGGAAATGGCTCCTGGCCCGCATTCCACTTCATCGACCGGGACGGGCACATCCGCTTCCGATACGGCGGCGAGGGCAACTACGACACGGCCGAGCAGGTGATCCGAGAGCTCCTCGCCGAGCCGGGCTGACATGGCGGCGACGGCGACGGTGCGGACTCGCCAGGCGGCGGCGCTTACCATCACCAGCTCCATGACGACCAACCACGCGTCCCCGATCCGCCTCACCGAGCTCACCGAATGCGGCGGCTGTGCCGCGAAGCTCGGGGCCGATCTCCTCGCCGATGCGCTGGCGGGGCTCACGGCGGGATCGACGCCCGACGCAAACCTCATCGCCGGCCTTGAGCCACCCGACGATGCGGCCGCCTACCGGGTCTCGGACGACCTCGCGATCCTCGGCACCCTCGACTTCTTTCCGCCGCTCGTCGACGACCCGGTTGCCTATGGCGAGATCGCGGCGGCGAACGCGCTCTCGGACGTGTTCGCCATGGGCGGGCGGGTGCTGTTCGCACTATCGATCGCGGCGTTTCCCGAGGATTTCCCTGCCGATGCGCTCGCGGACGTGTTCAGCGCCGCGGCGGGGAAGGTCCGCGAGGCGGGCGGGGTCCTCGCCGGCGGTCACACGATCCGGGACTCCGAGCCGAAGTACGGCCTCGCCGTGATCGGGGCAGCACACCCCGACCGGCTCATCCGCAACGGCGGCGCGAGGCCGGGCGACGTGCTGCTGCTGACGAAGCCGCTGGGCACGGGCCTCCTTGTGAGCGGCCGGCGCCAGGGCCACACGAGCGACGCGCACCTCGACGCGGCGATCGCCCAGATGCGGACGCTCAATCGGGCGGCGTCGGAGGTGCTGGTGCTCCATGGGATCCGCGGGGCGACCGATGTCACGGGCTTCGGGCTGTTTGGCCACGGCCTGGAGATGGCGCGGGCGTCCGGAGCACGGCTCGTGTTCGAGGCGGTGGTGCTGCCGGCGCTCGGGGGGGCGCTCGAGCTCGCCCGGGCCGGCGTCGAGACCGGCGGCGCCGGACACAACCGGCGGTACACGGCGAGCGCGCTGGCCATCACGGCGGGCATCGACCCGGCGATCGTGACCCTCGGCCACGACCCGCAAACCTCGGGCGGGTTGCTGGCCGCCGTGCCGGCCGCGGACGTTGACCGCGTCGAGGCGGCCTTGGTGGCAGCGGGCGTGTCGTCGTGGCGGGTGGGCAGGGTCGAGACCGGCGAGGGCGTCGCGCTCGCCTGACGCCGCTCCAGCGGATCCGCTGGATTGCCGGACCGCCGGCGTCAAGCGCTGCACCTGGCCGGTGACTGGCGCGGGCGCCTGGTGAGTGGCGCGGCGCGGCCCGGGCAGCGTGTGGCGCGGGCGCGGCCTGAGCAGCGTGTGGCGCGGGCGCGGCCCGAGCAGCGGGGGTGCTAACGGGACCCAGAATCCGGACCCGACCGTTCGAAGCGAACCCTGAACGCATCCTCAGCAGCGGGGATGCTCCCGCACGTCCCGGCGTGCCCGAAACGCCGGCCGACGGCCGAAACCGCGTCCCGTTAGCACCGCCAATGCTCGCCAACGCCGCACAAGACCCGCCAACCGGAATGCTCGCGGTGACCGGTGGCGGACACTGGCGCCGCGCCACCACGCGGGCTGCTCGCGGGCCAGGCCGGGCCGGCCCTTGCGCCGGGCGCTGCGGCCGACGTCGTCAGCGGCACGGCAGCGCCGGATGTCGTCAGCGGCACGGGCGCCCTCGCCTCTCGCGCGCCTCTCAGCCCTCGCGCGTTCGTCAGGACTCCCTCGCGCGTCTCTCAGCCCTCGCGCGTCTCTCAGCCCTCGCGCGTTCGTCAGGACTCCCTCGCGCGTTCGTCAGGACTCGCGCGAAAGCACGACCACGCTGTACGGCCCCAGGGACACCAGCCCGCTCTGTCCGCAGCCGTCCATCGCCTCCCCGTCAGCATCGAGGTCGAACGCCTCATGGCTCCCGAAGTCGGCCGCGTAGCTCGCGGAATCGGAGTTCAGGCGCACATTCCAGCGGCCCGGCGCCGGGAACCCGATCCGCAGGTCGTCGACCGTGCGGTCCGCGAAGTTCGCGACCACCACCGTGTCGTCGTGGACACCACCGTCCCGCCAGCGGTGCATCGCCAGGATCTTCGCCTCGTTGTCGGCGCGCAGGATGTGCACGCTGGTCCCACGCAGCCCGCACGTCGTGGCGTCGACGGCCCGGCGGAGCGCGACCAGGTCGTGATGGAAGCGCAGGATCCCGTCGTTGGACGCGGCCTTCGCCCAGTCGAGCGCGATCGTGTCGTCGAACCAGCGGTCCTCCAGCAGCTCCTGGCCCATGAACAGCATCGGGATGCCGGGCGACGTGAGCACCAGCGCCGACCCGAGGACCGCTCGCTTCTTGGCCCACCACGAGTCCGCCGCGCCCGGCGTGATCGACTCCGGGACGCGGACGTGGCCGTTCGCGACATCGTCGTGCGACTCCGTGTAGATGACGCGGGTGAGCGGCGCGCCACGCCCTTCCCCGAGGATCGCCTCGACCACCGCATCGATGTCCCGGTCCGCGTCATCGGTCGCAACCAGCGCGGGCCGGACGCCGTAGATGAACGCCGGGTCCCACTGCGCCCCGAAGCCCGCCCCGCCCTCGGCGGTCGGCCGGACGAGGGCAGGGTCGCCCTGGAGGTCTTCGGCGATGGTGATCTTCCACGGCTGGCGCCCGCGGATCTCGTCGTTGAGCCAGGCCATGAACGACCAACCGTCCTTGAGCTCCGCCCGCGCGTCGCCCGGGTCTCCATTGACCGTCCGGATGTACAGCGTGGCGTCGAACCGGAGGCCGTCGCAGCGGAACGCCTCGAGCCAGCTCATCGCGCTGTCGCGGAGGAATGTCCGCACCTCGCCGCGACCGTAGTCCGGCCGGGTGCTGCCCCACGGAGTCTGCCCGCGATAGTCGTCGTAGAAGTAGACGCCGCCGCCGTCCCCGTGCTCGGCCCAGCCGTCGTAGCGCCAGAGATCCAGGTCCGACGGGCCGAGGTGGTTGAAGACCACATCGACGATCACGGCGATCCCATTCGCGTGGGCGTCGCGGATGAAGCGCTTGAACGCGTCCGGGCCACCGTAGCCGGACTCGATGGCGAACAGGTGCGCCGGGTTGTAGCCCCAGGAGATGTCCCCCGCGAACTCGAACGGCGGCATCACCTGGACCGCCGACACGCCGAGCTTCCGGAGGTAGGGCAGGCGTCGGCGGGCGGCGTCGAAGGTGCCCCGCTTGTCGGCGGTCGCGGCGAACGTCCCGACGTGCAGCTCGTAGATGACGAGGTCGTCCCAGTCGATCGGCCTGAAGTCGTCGTCACCCCAGTCGAACGCGTCCGGGTCGTACACGACCCCGTTGCCGACGGAGCTCGTGACGAGGCGCGCGTAGGGGTCCATCCGGGACAGGTCGCCATCCGCCGTTCGGATCGTGAACCGGTACTCCTCGCCGGCCTCGATGCCGGCCACATCGGCGGACCAGGTGCCGGTCGTCGCGTCGCTGTCCTGGGCGAGCGGCGTGCGGTCGGTGGCCCAGTCGTCGAACGTGCCGGTGACGAACACGGCGTCCGCGTGCGGAGCCCAGACGCGGAAGGTCGTCCCGCCGTCGTAGGGGATGGCGCCCATGCCCGGGCGCGGCGAGGGGGCAACGTTGCTCACGGCCCCGAGCGTACCCCGAGCCCGCCCGGCGCGGAACGGGCGAGCGGAACGGGCGAGCGGAACGGGCGAGCGGAACCAGCGAGCGGAACGGCCGGCGCGCGGAACGGGCGAGCGGAACGGGTGCGCACCTCGTTGCGCGCTGGGCCTAGACTTCCCCATCGGACCATCGCACCCGAGGACACCTGTGCCGAAGGAGTACGTCCGCCTCACCACGCCGCTCGTACGCGAAGGCGACCGCCAGACCGGCATCCTGCGTCCCGCCACCTGGGACGAAGCGCTGGATCGGGCGGCCGACGGGCTCCGAGCGGCAGGCGCGGCGCACGGCCCGCGGACCTACGGATTCTTCTCCTGCAGCAAGTCGACCAACGAGGTCAACTACGCGGCGCAGAAGTTCGTCCGGACGGTCCTGGGCAGCAACAACATCGACAGCTGCAACCGCACCTGACACGCCCCCTCTGTCGCCGGTCTGGCGACCGTGTTCGGCGCTGGCGGTGGAACCAGCTCATACCGTGAGATCGAGGAGACGGATCTCGTCCTCCTGTGGGGCAGCAACGCCCGGGAGACGCACCCGATCTTCTTCCACCACCTCCTCAAGGGGCTGAACCGGGGTGCGCGGCTGATCACCGTGGACCCGCGGCGCACGAGCTCCGCGGAGTGGGCGGACCTGTGGCTGGGGCTGGACGTGGGCTCGGACATCGCGCTCGCGAACGCCATGGCGCGCGAGATCATCGTGGCCGGGCTCGCCAACGATGAGTTCATCGCCCGGGCGACCTCGGGCTTCGAGGCCTACCGCGCAGCCGTGGACTCGTACACGCTCGAGTACGCGGAGCGCGAGACGGGCATCCCCGCGGCCGCGATCCGCGAGGCGGCGCATGCGTACGCCAAGGCCGACCGCGCAATGATCTGCTGGACCCTCGGCATCACCGAGCACCACAACGCCGTCGACAACGTGCTCGCGCTGATCTCCCTGGCGCTCCTCACCGGGCACGTCGGGCGGTACGGGTCAGGGCTCAACCCGCTTCGCGGCCAGAACAACGTCCAGGGCGGCGGCGACATGGGCGCGCTCCCCGACCGGCTGCCCGGGTTCCAGCATGTCGAGAACGACGAGCTCCGTCGCAACTGCGAGGACGTGTGGCGGCGCAAGGTACCGCCCAAACGCGGCTGGCACCTGTCGGGGATGTTCGAGGCGATGGAACGCGGCGAGCTGACATCTCTGTACGTCCTTGGCGAGAACCCGATGCAATCGGAGGCCGACCGCCATGTCACGGAACGACGGCTGCGCGGCCTCGACCTGCTGATCGTCCAGGACCTGTTCCTCACGGCGACGGCGGAGATCGCGGACGTCGTGCTGCCGGCCGCGGCGGCCTGGGCCGAGAGCGACGGCACCGTGACGAACTCGGAACGGCGTGTGCAGCGGGTTCGCAAGGCGCTCGACCCGCCCGGTGACGCCCGGGACGACCTCTGGATCCTGTTCGAGATGGCCCGTCGACTGGGCCACGACTGGGGCGAGCCGGACGCCGAGCGGGTATGGGACGAGGTCCGCGCGGTCTCTCCCGTCCACCGCGGGATGTCGTACGCGAGGCTCGAGGCGGAGGGCGGGCTCCAGTGGCCGTGCTACGACGAGACCCACCCGGGCGAGCTGTTTCTCCACTCCCGGCTGTGGGCGGACCCGGTCCCGGGCGACCGCGCGCCGTTCGTCCCGGTGGAGCACGACCCGCCGGTGGACCGACTGGACGCGGACTTCCCGATGCGACTCACGACCGGGCGCCGCCTCGACTCGTACAACACGGGCGTCCAGTCCGGCGGCTACCGGTATCCGCGCCGACGGGGCGAGACCCTGGACCTTTCACCCGAGGACTTGGCGCGGCTGGGGCTCGTGGAGGGCGAGCGCGTGCGGGTCGTGTCCCGCCGCGGCGAGGTCGAGGCACCGGTCCGGGTGGACGAAGGCCTGCGGCCGGGCCTCGCGTTCATGACGTTCCACTTCCAGGACGACGTCCAGGTGAACAACCTCACGATCGACGCCCAGGACCCGAAGTCGGGCACCGCCGAGTTCAAGGCGACCGCGATCCGGGTGGAGAAGCTGGGCGTCGCCGCGGGCTGAACGCGCGCGTGCCCGGCGCGCTCGCGCCCGGCTGACGCGTGCCCGCTGAGGCGCCCGGTCTGCCCGCACCGCTTGCCGCCCCGCTCACTGCTCCCTCTCCGCTTGCCGCCCGCCGCCCCGCCCCCTTTTTCGGACCTTCCGAACACGGGACGCTATCCCGGGCACTCGCGGTCCGTCGGACCCGCCGTTCGCGCCCGATGTGGCCGCCCGTGGCGCCCACCGCCCGGCTCGGCCCGCCGCCCGTGGCGCTAGCCGCGCACCAGACCCGGGGCTGCGACTGCTCCAGGTGAGATAACTCGCGGGTGAGCGCCGTGCTGTTCACTCCTTTCGAAAATGTCACCTCGTCGTCGCCCCGACCCGATGTCGCCCGCCGCCCGCGCCGGACTCATGCGCATGACCGTCGACGTCGGCGGGCAGGTGCGCGACGCGCGCATGCTCAAGGGCTGGACGCTACGGGACCTCGCAGATCGAGCGGGTGTTGCCCTTGCGGTGGTGCACGGCATCGAGGCTGGCGACGCCGCAAGCCTCGAGTCCTACGCCCGGGTCGCGACCGCGCTCGGTCGGCGGCCGTCACTCACGTTCACCGACGCACGGGGCCGTACCGCCGAACCCCGCGCCAGGAGTGACGCCGAGGACTTCGTCCATGCCGCGATGGGCGAGCTGGAGGCGGGGGCACTCGCCGGACCGGGTCGCACGCTCGCCATCGACGAGCCGTACCAGCACTACCAGTTTGCGGGCCGTGCCGACGTGCTGGCGTGGGACCGCGAAAACCTCCTCCACATCGAGAACCGGACCCGCTTTCCGAACGTGCAGGAGGCCGCGGGCGCCTACAACGCGAAGCGCCAGTACCTCGCCGGCACGCTCGCGGACCGCCTTGGGATCGGACCTCGGGGCTGGCGCAGCGTGACCCACGTCATGGCCTGCCTGTGGTCGGCCGAGGTCATCCACGTCCTGCGACTCCGCTCCGCCTCGTTCGCGGCCCTGTGCCCGGACCCACCCGCAGGGCTGGACGCCTGGCTGCGCGGCGAGCAACCGCCCGGGGGCTCGACGAGCACACTCGTGCTCCTCGATCCGCTCGTGCCGTTCGGCTCGCGTCGGCGCACGATCTCCGTTGCGACCGGCCCATCGCATCTGGACCCCCGGTACCGCGACTATGCGGACGCTGCCACCGCGCTGCGACGTGCCGGCTGACCCGACACTTTTCGATGCTTCCGAACACGCAACGGTCCGGTGCGTCCGCCGCCCGCTCGGTCGCTGCCTCCCGAGACCTGGCGCACGCATCCGAGCGGCCCCGGGCCCGCGATCGAGCGTGAAGCGGCAGGCGCGGACCGGCACCGACCACCCGGCTCGCGGCGGCGCGAGCGCGTGGACGAGATCCCGTTCGCCCAGTCCGAACACGGGCGCGCATTGGGCACCGACCGTCACGGTGCTGCCGGACGCAATGCCGAAGCGCTCCAACAGTCGGGCCAGGTGCGTCACTTCGGCGTTGCGTCCAGGACGGAGCTTGCGACGACGGCCCTGCGCGAAGGCTGGCTGGACCTCCCCGCGGGCTGAGCGTGCACCTGGTCGTGTCGGACGACCAGCTGGACACGCATCTCAGGCTGGCCGCACCACCGGGAGCCCGACGGCGCGCGCGGCTTCGGCGAGACGATCGTCGTAGGTCACGAACGCGTCGAGCTCCGGCAGCAGCGCGAGCGCCGTGGCAAGGTGGATTGCGTCGAGCGTCCGGAGGCCAGGAGGCGGCACTGCAGCCGCCGCGACGGCAAGCCCCGGGTCGAGCTCGACGACCTCGACGTCCGAGAGGATGCGATCCAGGTGCGCGGCATCGAACGGCCTCCGGGCGGACGCCCTGATGGTCTCTACGACCCCGATCCGGCTGGTCAGGAGCCGCTCAGCCTCGACGTACCAGCGGTTCAGCGCCCGGGACTCCGGCTCCTCGATGACGAGCTTCACCAGCGCCGACGCGTCCAGGTAGGCCACCGACGTCAACGATCGTCCTCGTCGCGCATCTCCTTGAGGATTTCACTCAGCGGCCTGCCCGGGATGCGTGGTGGGGGCGGCGTCGTCCGATGGTCGGTCGTTGCAGGCGTGATGCGACCGTCCGCGATCATCTGGTCGATCATCGAGAGGCGCTCCACCGGGTTGGGCGTGAGGCGGGCGACCGGATGCCCATGCTCGGTCACCTCGAGTGTCTCGCCGGCCTTCACGCGGTCCAGGTAGACCGACAGGTTCTGCCGCAGCTCACGCACGCCGACCCGCGCCGATGTCGCGCCTGTCTCACTCATGTAGCACACGGTAGCACAATCGCCTGCCGGAGCCCGTCGAACCGCCAACCGCAACCGGGTTGACGCCGGGGGGCACCACCCGGGACAGTGGCAGCATGTCGATCGCCCCTGCGACACCCGGACCCGGCGGCGTGGCCGGGATCGTCGCGCTCCTTGGCCGCAAGACCGTCATCCTCGGCGGCGTGGCGCTCACCGGCGCGGCGGTCACGCTCGGCCTCCGGGTCGCCGGTGCCTCCGAGGTCGCGATCTTCGTCATCGCGGCGGTGACGCTCGCGGGGCTCGCGGGGCTGGTCGGCGAGGGGACGGACCAGCTGGGCGGGCGGTTCGGGCCCGGCGCAACGGGCGTGCTCCAGTCCGCGCTCGGCAACCTCCCGGAGCTGTTCATCTCGCTGTTCGCGTTGCGCGAGGGCCTCACGGTCCTCGTCCAGACCGCGCTCGTCGGCTCGATCCTCGGCAACAGCCTGCTCGTGCTCGGCCTCGCGTTCCTCGCCGGTGGCCTCAAGCACGGGCGCCAGGTCTTCGACGCGGCCCCGGTTCGCACGATCGCGATCGTGGTGGTGCTCGCGGTCGCCTCACTCGCGATCCCCACCGTGTCCACCTCACCCGGGGGCCCGGACCAGGGGCACGCGGTGGAGATCTCCGTGTTCGTATCCATCATCCTGCTGGTCGTGTTCGTGGCGTCGATCCCGTATTCGCTGCGCGGCGGGCAGGGGGCGTCCGCCATCGGGCACGGCGACGAGGGCGGGGCGACATGGCCCTTGCGGCTGTCGCTGGGTGTGCTTGCGACCGGCGGCATCGGGGCGGCGTTCGTCTCGGACTGGTTCGTGGCGGCGCTCCGGCCCGCGATGGCGACGCTCGGGCTGTCGGAGGCGTTCGTCGGCCTCGTCGTCGTCGCGATCGCGGGCAACGCCGTCGAGAACGTCGTCGGGATCCAGCAGGCGATGAAGAACCGGATGGACCTCTCGATCAGCCTGATCCAGAACTCGAGCCTCCAGGTCGCGATCGCGTTGACCCCGGTGCTCATGCTGGCGAGCCTCTTCATCTCGCCCACCCCGATGACGCTCGTCCTCGCCCCCACCCTGCTCGTCGGCCTCTCGCTCACGGCGATCCTCGGCGCGTTCGTCGTGTTCGACGGCGAGTCCACGTGGCTCGAGGGCCTCATGCTCCTGGGCCTGTACCTGATCATCGCCGCCTCGGTCTGGTACGGCCCGCCGGTCGCGCTGTAGCGCTCGTCGACCCGCGGCACTCGCCCGGTTGCGACGCGGTTACACTCGGCGTCCATGGACCTCCACGTCGTCGGCCCCGCCGCGACCCCCGATGAGCGGGCCGCGATCGATGCCGCCCTCGATCCGGTCATTGGTGCCGCGACCTCCGGCTGGGCCGGAGGGACGCGCGATTCCGCGCTCGACGGGCATGTCGCCCATGGCGGCCACGAGGCGCGGGCGCGGCGGAACCTGCTGCTGCCTGCGCTCAACGCGACCGCGGCGCGCGTCGGCTGGGTGAGCCGTGGCGCGCTCAACCACATCTCGAAGCGCCTGTCCGTGCCGCCGGCCGATGCGTACGGTGTCGCGTCGTTCTACGCCCTGACGCCGACGACGCCCCGGCCACCGATCGTCGCCCACGTGTGCGACGACATCGCATGCCGGCTGGCGGGCGCGGCGCGGATCTGCGACGGCCTGGAGGTTGCGTTCGGGGAGCCCGGGGCGCCGCTCGGCGACGGCTCCGGCGACACGACGTGGCTTCGAAGCCCGTGTCTGGGCCAGTGCGAGCGGGCGCCGGCCATCCTCGTGACGGTCGCGGGGCCGGAGCCGGGTGGCCTCGTCGTCGGTGAGCTGGACAGCGCCGAGGCGGTCATCGACACCCTCGGCTGGGTCGCGGAGGTTGCCCACGAGGGTCCGGCGCGGGTCCGCGAGGAGCTCCGTAGTGCGCCAGCCGAGCCCGTCGAGTGGGTCCGTGGCCTGGCGCCGCAGGCGGGCGACGAGCGACTGTTGCTCCTGGCCCGCGTCGGGCGGGTGGACCCGACGTCGCTCGACGCCTACCGGGGCGCCGGCGGCTACGCGGGCCTGGCGCAGGCCTTGGCGACCGGGGCAGCTGCCGTGACCGAGGCGGTGACCGCGGCGAGACTGGTCGGGCGCGGCGGCGCGGCATTCCCAACGGGGCGCAAGTGGACCGCCGTGGCGTCGCAGCCCGCCACGCCGCGCTACGTCGTGTGCAACGCCGACGAGTCCGAGCCCGGCACGTTCAAGGACCGCCTGATCCTCGAGGAGGATCCATTCGCACTGCTCGAGGCGATGACGATCGAGGGGTTCGCGGTGGGCGCGTCGCGCGGGTACCTCTACGTGCGTGGCGAGTACCCGCTTGCGCGCGAGCGCGTCGCGGGCGCGCTGGCGCAGGCACGCGCGGCGGGCCTCCTTGGAGCGGACGTCGCCGGCAGCGGCTGGAGCTTCGACATCGAGCTGCGCATCGGCGCGGGCGCCTACATCGTGGGCGAGGAGACGGCGCTGTTCGAATCGATCGAGGGCGGGCGGCCCGAGCCGCGCAACAAGCCGCCGTTCCCCGTGGAGGTGGGCCTGTTCGGCAAGCCCACGGCGGTGAACAACGTCGAGACCCTTGTCAACATCCCGCTGATCCTGCGCATCGGCGCCGCGGCCTACACCGCGATCGGGACCGAAGGCTCCACGGGGCCAAAGCTGTTCTGCGTGTCCGGGCACGTCGCCCGACCGGGCGTCTACGAGGTGGCGTTCGGCGCCACGCTCCGGGAGCTGCTGGATCTCGCGGGCGGCGTGCCCGGCGGCCGGGCCGTCCAGGCGGTGCTGCTGGGTGGCGCCGCGGGGATGTTCGTCGGTCCGGACCGGCTCGACATGCCGCTCACCTTCGAGGGCACCCGCGCGGCCGGCGTATCGCTCGGCTCGGGGGTGATCATGGTGTTCGACGAGACCGCGGACGTGCTCGACGCCCTTCGCCGGATCGCGGCCTTCTTCCGCGACGAGTCGTGCGGACAGTGCGTCCCCTGCCGGGTGGGGACGGTGCGCCAGGAGGAGCTGCTCGCACGGCTGGTGGCGGGCGCGCCGCTGGACTCGGTCGCGGGCGAGCTTGTCCGGTTCGACGACCTGTCCCGGGCGATGCGCGACGCCTCGATCTGTGGGCTCGGCCAGACCGCGTCCTCGGCGATCGAGAGCGCGCTCAAGGCGGGCCTGGTCCACTTCGACGGGATCGGGGCCGGGGCATGAGCATCGAGCACATCTACGTCCAGCCGCCCGCTCGCTCGCCGTGGGTCCCCGAGGCGCCGCCTGCGCCCGAGGCCCCGCTCGTTGAGGTCGTGATCGACGGCGCCGCCGTCTCGGTCCCCGCCGGTTCGACGATCCTCGAAGCGGCCCGGACCGTGGGGATCGATACGCCGACCCTGTGCTACGTCGAGAACCTCACGCCGGTCAACGTCTGCCGCGTCTGCGTCGTGGAGGTGACGGGTTCACGGGTGCTGGTGCCCGCGTGCTCGCGCCCGGTCGAGCCCGGGATGGAGATCCAGACGGACAGCGAGCGCGTGCGGCACTCCCGCAAGCTCGTGCTGGAGCTGCTGGAATCGTCCGTGGACATGTCGCTCGCGGGCCCGATCGCGCCGGACGGCGACCTGGCGCGCTACGCCGACCGCTACGGCGCGGATCCGCTGCGCTTCGGGCCGCCCGGCGCGCCCTCCGAGGCCGGCGAGCGCGACGCACGCGAGGCCGGTCATCACCACCCCGCCGATGGTGGGCCGTCCGCCGAGACCGTCGCGCAGCCGGTCAAGGTCGACAACGACCTCTACGTCCGGGACTACTCGCGCTGCATCCTGTGCTACAAGTGCGTCGAGGCGTGTGGCGAGGACGCCCAGAACACGTTCGCGATCTCGGTCGCCGGACGCGGCTTCGACGCCCGGATCTCGACGGAGTTCGACGTCCCCCTGCCCGAGTCCGCGTGCGTCTACTGCGGCAACTGCATCGGGGTGTGCCCGACGGGCGCGCTGATGTTCCGGTCCGAGTACGAGCTCCGCGGGGCCGGCGCCTGGGCGCCCGAGGCACAGACCGTGACCGACACGATCTGCTCGTATTGCGGGGTCGGGTGCACGCTGTCGCTCCACGTCCAGGACAACCGGATCGTCAAGGTGACCTCGCCGATGGAGTCCTCGGTGACGAGCGGGCACCTGTGCGTGAAGGGGCGCTTCGGGTTCGAGTTCGTACAGGTCCTGCCCAAGGGCTCCCCGCGGACTTGACGCGTCGCGTCACCGGGCCCACGCCGGGCCCGTCCCTTCGCTGATGCGCCGCCTGCCGTTCCTGCTCGCCTGCCTCGCGGCACTCGCTGTCGTCGAGGTGGCGGTGAACGTCGTGCTCCGGCCACAGGTGGGCCCGCCGGCGCTGGCCGCCGTGTTCGAGCCGCACCTGCTGGCGGCGGGCGCCGTCGCGGGCGTGCTCGCGATCCTGCTGACACTCGCCGACCGGGGCTCGGGCGCGTCGCGCATGCGCCTGGTCGGCGTCGTGGTGGTCGTCCTGGCGGTCGTGCGGCTGGGGGGCGAGTGGTGGTCACCTGGCGGTGGCTCGGACGCCACGTCGACGGCGACGGCGCCGTCCGGGGCCACGCGGATCACGTTCATGAGCTGGAACCTCGAGCTCGGGGCGCGGGCCGCCGCGGCCACGGCGGAAGCGATCCTCGGGATCCCAGACACGGAGCGGCCGCAGGTGGTGGCGCTCCAGGAGCTGACGCCGGACGCGGCCGCCGCGATCGAGGCGGTCCCGAACATCGCCGCGATCTACCCGTACCGCATCCTCGAGCCGCGGAACGGCGTGGAGGGGATGGGCCTGCTCTCGACGCTGCCGCTCGTCGTCGGTGGGTATGCATCAGACCCGATGCTGCTTCGAGCGGGCCTGCTGCTCCCCGACGGCTCCCGGGTCGAGCTGTTCGACGTCCATCCGTTCCCGCCCCGGATCGCGACGCTCGGCGGGGTCCCGTGGGGCATCGACGCGCGGCGCCGCGACGCCGACCTCGCGACGCTCGCGGCCGCAGTCGCCGGCGCACCGGATCCTGCGCGCGTGATCGTCGTCGGCGACCTGAACACGACGCCGTTCGAGCCAGGGTTCGCGATCATCGCCGGCGGACTGCGCGACGCCCACGATGCGGTCGGATCGGGGACCGGATTCACGTGGCGGCCGGGCTTCCTCGAGCCGTTCGACATGGGGCTGCTCCGGATCGACCACGTGCTCAGCGGGGCATCGGTGACACCGGTGGCCGAAACCGAGGACTGCTCGCTGGTGGGCGACCACTGCCGGCTGTTCGTCACGGTCGAGGTGGCGCCCGGCGGCTGACTGTCGCGCTCGGCGGCTGACTGGCGCGCTCGGCGCCGGCACGGCGGCGATACCGCGTCCACGGGACCGGCCCGTCGTTGCGGGCCGAAGGGTCCGGTGCCAACCGGGCCGGTCGGCTCTTCGCCGCCCCATGTATCGAACGGCACAGTCAATCCATGACCGAGCCCCGGGCCACCCGAGACCTGAACCGCCTCAAGTGGGTGACGGTCGTGCTGCCCATCGTGTTCGTGTGGATCTTCGAGCTGGTCCGCTTCCAGTTCCTCGACCCCCGGCTGACGGGCGACGAGGGCCACGTCGCGTCCGCGATGATCATGGGCGGCGCGATCCTCGTCTTTGCCACGGTCGTCTCGCTGTATCTCGACCGCGCGCAGAAGCAGCTCGTCGCGCAGAACAAGGACCTCACCGCAACGCACGCGGTGAGCTCGGAGGTGCGCGGCGGGCTGGCGCTCGAGGACCTCCTCGACCAGAGCCTCGACCGGGTGGTGACCCAGACCGGGGCGCTTGCCGGCCTCGTGGTCGTAAACGCGCCCGATGGCGCGCCGATCCGGACCCAGCGCCCGGCGACGTTCGCCCCGGGCATGAGCTGGCTGGGCGCGCTGCTCGCCGAGCCGGTCGACCCGGCCCTTGCCGAGCCGCAATATGTCCGGCGCACCGGCATCGACACGGGCATCCTGGACATCCCGCTCATCCGCGGCTCCGAGCGCATCGGCCACCTCCGACTCGCGTTCCACCCGCCGGTCGCGCCGGACATCTCGGACGCCGCGCTCGTCGACATCGCCGGCGAGATCGCCGGCGCGGCGCAGCTCGGGATCACCGTTGCCAACCTTCACCGGCGAGAGCGCGAGCGCGAGGCCCTGTACGAGGTCGCGCTCCAACTGACCGGCCGCGCCGACCTGCGCGACATCCTCGACACGATCACGCGGCGTGCGCGCGAGCTCCTCGGTGCGGAGCGCGCGGTCGCCTGCCTGTCGGACGCGCGCGACGCCCGCGACCCGGCGACCCACGCCGCGGCGATCCCCGCAGCGCCGCCGCAGAGCTCGCGCGAGCGCGTCGCCATGGCGGACGACGGTTCGGTGTGCCTCGTCGCGCACGAGAAGCTCTCCGGCGACCACCCTCGGAACCCGCTCTGCCCCCTCGTCACCGTCGATGCGGACCGCGCCTGGGCAGCCCGGCCGCTCCGCGGGCCTGACGGCGTCCTGGGCGAGCTGTGCGTCGTCCGCAGCGGCGCCCCGTTCACCAAGGCCGAGCGCGACCTCCTCGGCGCGCTTGCCGACATGGCCGCGATCGCGGTCCGCACGGCGCGCCTTCACGAGGCCGAGGAGCAGTGGACGATCCACGCCGAACGCGACCGGATCGCACGCGAGCTCCATGACAGCCTCGCCCAGGTGCTGGGCGTCATCCACCTCCAGCTCCGCTCGCTCGAGACACGGGCGAAGGACGAGGCGAGCCACACGATGGCCGGTGAGCTGTCGGCGCTCGCCGACACCGCCGACGAGGCCTACCAGGACGTCCGGGAGGCGATCCTCGGGCTGCGCGAGACGGTGCGCGAGCACGACGGCCTCGAGGGCTCCCTGCGCGAGTACCTTCGCAAGTACAGCCGCCAGACGGGCATCGCGACGAACCTCACCTGCGAAGGCGACACCCGGCGAGCCCTCAGCCCGCGCGCCGAGGTCCAGCTCCTGCGCGTCGTCCAGGAGGCCCTGACCAACACCCGCAAGCACGCCCACGCGCACCGGGCGTCGATCCGGATCGAGGTGGCCACCGACGCCACCACCCTTACCGTCGAGGACGATGGGCTAGGATTCGATCCGACGACCGTCGCCAGCTCCATGGCCGGCGGGTTCGGGCTCGCGTCGATGCGCGAGCGGGTCGAACAGATCGGGGGCACGATCGCCGTGCATACTGCCCCGAACGCAGGGACGAGGATCGTCGTTCGTCTCGAGGCAGAGGACACGCGTGGCACACCTTCCGCCCAAGCTCCGGGTGCTGCTGGTCGATGACCAGGCGCTCTTCAGGCGCGCCCTCGCAACCTTGATCAGTGCCCAGTTCGACATGGCGGTGGTGGGCGAGGGAGAGAACGGTCGCGACGCCCTGGACAAGGTCCGGGCGCTGCAGCCGGACCTCGTCGTCATGGACGTCAACATGCCCGGCGCCTCGGGCGTGGACGGCGTGATCGCGATCCGGTCGGCGGGCTTCAAGACCCCGATCGTGATGCTCACCGTGTCCGAGGACGACGACGACCTGTTCGAGTCGATCAAGGCCGGGGCCAACGGATATCTGCTCAAGAATGTCCGCCCGGAGCAGCTGTTCGAGGACCTCCGCGGCGTGATGCGCGGCGAGGCCCCGATCGCGCCCGCGGTCGCGTCCAAGCTGCTCGAGGCGCTGCGCACCGGCGGGCTCCCGCCGCGCGGCGGACAACCGGCGTCCCCGCCGCCGGACACGGTCCTCACGCGGCGCGAGTCGGAGATCCTCCAGCTCGTGTCCGGCGGCCTGTCCAACAAGGAGATCGCGAACGAGCTCACGATCACCGAAGGAACCGTGAAGAACCACGTGCACAACGCGCTGGAGAAGCTGCACCTCACGAACCGCGTCCAGGCGGCGGCATATGCGGTCCGGCAGGGGTACGCAAACCAGGAGCCTTCCCGCGAGTAGCCGTTCCGGCCCCTTCCGCGGCGTGGTGCGCACGGATCGGGCTGTACCCGGTCGTGGCGGTCATATCTCCTCGGATACAGGGGCGACGATGCCGATGTGTGCCGGGCGACGGATTGGAGATCGCGCCCCACCCGCCTACCATCCCCCCACGGGCCGCGTCCGCGGCTCACGTGTTCGCCGAGGAGCAACCCCGTGTGTGCCCTGTCGGTACGGGTACTCGTCCTGTACAGCCATCCCCTCATGGGGGAAGGCCTGGGACGCATGCTCGCGGCCGAGCCCGGCGTCACCGTGGACGCCGTCGACATGGCCCACGTCGACGCCGTAGAAGCGGCGCTGGCCGGCGAGCCGACGGTGATCGTCGTCGAGGAGGGTGGCGCCATCGACGCCGCCGACGTCATGCGCCGCTCAAGCTGCCCGATGGTCCTCGACGTGGACATCACCACGACCCGCGCCTGGACCCTGCGTCGCGAGATCCTCTCGAGTCGCCCGGACGAGTTCCTCGAGGCCATCCGGAGCGTCGTCCGCGGCACTACGCGCGTCGACTCCCGGTTCGAGCCGGACCGCATCCTGCAGCCGGTGCGTATTCCCGGATAGGCTTTGCCCGATGGGCACTGCCACCGGCCGACCGGTCCCCGATGGGCCGGCTTTCGATCCACGTGCGACCCCGATCCCCCGCCGCTCGATGCTGTTGCTCCTGGGCGCCGGCGCCCTCGGGGCGGCGAGCCTCGGCGCGCTGCTCGAGGGGTGTGCCTCGCCGCCGGTGACGATCGCCCTCACGGTCGACGTCAACTCGCTCGCGGTGGGCACGCCGTCGGAGGTCCCGTTCACGATGACCACTGGCTCGGGTGCCGTCCAGGGCTCGACGTGGGTCGTGAAGCGGGCGTCAGGTGATCTCGTCGCGTTCGACCCGCGCTGCACGCACGCCTCGTGCCGCTACGATTGGGCGCCCGACACGGGGCGCTTCCAGTGCGGCTGCCACGACGGCCGGTTCGCCCTCGACGGAACCGTGCTTGCGGGACCGCCGCCGCGGGCGCTCGATCGATTCCCCGTCCGCGAGACGGCGACCGGGATCGAGATCGACGTGCCGGGGAGCTTCGCCGCACCGCGCGCGTCCGCCTGACCCGGCGCGCGCGCCTGGCGCGGCACCGCACCGCCGGTGGAGGGCCGATCGGCACCTCGCGGGCACGCACGGGCGCGGCACGGTGGCCCACTCGATACACCCGCGGTGGTGCATGCGCACGCCAGCCTGTATCGCAGTTCTATCCGCCGACGGATGGGAACCGACGCCCGTACACCTGAGCATTGCGGTAACACGGTCAATCGGATTCGGCCGACCGTGGCAGCAGCAGGTGCCATCAATGTTCCGGGTCACGTCCCTGGCCGCGATGCCGGAGAAGCAGCTCGACCGCTGGATCAAGCGGATCGGCCTTCTCCTGTTTCTCGGGATCATCGCCTTCGTGGCGTTCTACGTCACCGATCACTACAACCCCATTGCCCCGACGCCGCTGGTCGATCGGCAGATCACCGCGGCCGAGGAGCTGGTGAAGACCACGCCGGACGACATCGCCGCGCGCGGCGCCCTCGCCGACCTGTACGTCAGCGACAAGCGCTATGCCGACGCGATCACCCAGTACGACGCGATCATCGCGACCGGCAAGGCCGAGGAGCTCGCCCGCATCGGCCGCGCCAAGGCCGAGGAGGCCCTCGGCAGCACCGATGCCGCGATCGCCGACTGGACCCGCGTCGTGGAGATCGCCGGCGCCGGCGAGATGGCCGCGGTCGATCCGCGCCTCGCGCTCGCGTACTACCGCCTGGGCCAGCTGTCGGTGGGCACCGGCGACGCCACCGCGGCGATCGACTTCCTGTCCAAGAGCCTCACGATCAGCAAGACCGACGCCGACACGCTGTACGCGCTCGGCAACGCCTACGTCGCGGCTGGCAAGCCCGACGAGGCGATCGTCATGTTCAAGAAGTCGACAGCCTTCGTGCCCGTCGGCTGGGCGGATCCCTACCAGGGGCTCGCCGCCGCGTACACCGCGAAGGGCGACACCGCCATGTCCACCTGGGCGAGCGCGATGGCGATGATCGCCGTCGGCGACACGGCCAGCGCCGAGGCGCAGCTCAAGACGCTGCTCAACGGCCCGGCCGACCTCGACGCATCGATGGGCCTGGGGCTCGCGGCCGAGAGCCGCGGCGAGGGGCAGGAGGCCGTCCCGTACTACCAGCACGTGCTCGATGCACAGCCCACGAACGAGGCGGCGATGCTCGCGATGGCCCGGGTCCGACCGGTCGCGCCGTTGGCCAGCCCCGCCGCGAGCCAGGAAGGGCAGAACTGAGATGACCGCGTCCCACGTCAACTCCCCCGCCATCCCGGAGAGCCAGCCGCTCCTCGTCGGCGGCGTGGCCCCCCCGACGGCCGTCAGCGGTGACGGGGAGGCCGAGAGCCCGCGGCGCAAGCGCAAGGCCGCCATCCTGCTGTTCCTCCTGGGCGTGCTGGTGTTCCTCGTCGGCCTCGCGACCTGGTACCTCCTCTTCCGCCAGGCGGTGCCGCTGCCCCCGATCCCCGAGACGCAGGTCCCGCACTTCGCCACGGCGTACTACGGTGTCGAGCGCCCCACGGGCGTCGCGGTCAACGCTGCCGGCGACCGTATCTATGTCACGCAGTCCGGGACGAGCCACACTGCGGTCGTCCTCGACGGCAACGGCAACAAGCTCGCGGAGATGCTGCCCCCGGTGTCCACCGGCACCGACCACGCGCCGGTGTACGTCGCCGTCGACCCGGTCACGTCCGAGGTCTACGTCACCGACCGTCCGACGGGCGACATCTACATCTACGACGCCAACGGCGCCTACCAGCGCCAGTTCACCCCTGCCGTGGCGACCCCCGCCTGGCAGCCCCTGGCCATCGCCTTCGACAAGGCGGGCCAGCTCTACGTGAGCAACTTGTCCGGCGCCACGCCGACGATCGAGGTCTACGACCGGACGGCGACGCTCGTCCGGACCCTCGGCGCCGCCGAGAACATGAACTTCCCCAACGGCATCGCCATCGGTGACGGCGGCAACGTCTACGTCGCCGATTCCAACAACGGCAGGCTGCTCATCTTCGACACGACGGGCACGGTCGTCGGCCGGGTCGGCCGCGGAGCCGGCGCCGGCAACCTCGGCCTCCCGCGCGGCGTCGGCGTCGATGGGCAGGGGCGGGTCTTCGTCATGGACACGAGCGGCCAGTCGGGCGCCGTCTACAAGCAGCTCCAGCCCGGCCAGGACCGCCCCGAATTCGTCGGGTCGTTCGGGACCCAGGGCGTGTCCAACGCTGAATTCCTCTATCCGACCGGCCTGGCCGTCGACGGCCGCGGACGCCTGTTCGTGGCCGACACCTCGAATGGCCGGATCCAGGTCTGGAACTACTAGGAGACATGGAGGTGCGCAGGAGCCCGATGACCGACAGCCGCCAACGGGGCGGCAATCCAACCCCAATGCAACGTCAGGAGAAAGGAGGGAGGACAGTGAGGCGACTCGCGCTGCTGCTTGCAGCAGGCACGCTCTGGCTGTTCCTTGCCGCTATTCCTGCCTTCGCAGACGGTGGACCCCACGTCGCCTCGATCAACTCCGGCAGCACATCGCTGACTGCCGACGGTTGCGCCGGGTGCCATCGGGCCCACACTGCGCAAGGCGAAGGCCTGCTCGTGCAGGCATCCCCCGAGGCCCTGTGCCTCAGCTGCCATGACGCCACCAGCACCGGTTCCGCGGTCGACGTGATCACGGGCGTGCAGTACGTCAGCGGCTCGATCACAGGTCCGACCAAGGCAAACGACCCGATCCTGGGCTACGTCCGGGACGGCGGCTTCCAGTCGGCACACCTGGGGTCCTCTGACGGGGAGCTCACGCGTGTTGGCTACTACCGCGCAGCCAACACCGTCTCCTTCCGGATGAAGGTGCCGGTCGAGGCCACGGCCGAGAACACGACGTCTGCGCACCTCGATCTCGATGGGGCAGGCGGCGTCACGGCCAAGGGCATCATGTGGGGCAAGGGCACGTCGAACGCGGCTGCACCCGTCGTCTCCATGGAGTGCACGTCGTGCCATAACCCGCACGGCAACGGCCAGTACCGGATCCTCAACAAGCTCAACACGTCGGACCAGATCACGACGGCGACTGCCATCGGGATCACGTCCGTCTCGGCCACGACCGATCGATTCATGACGACCGAGGCGCACAACCTCATCGTCGGCGACGTCGTGACCATCAGCGGCGTCACCGGCGCCGCTCCGATCGTCTCGAACAGCCAGTACATCGTCAAGGCGATCGCCGGCAACACGTTCACCGTGGCGCTCGCTCCGACGAAGACGTCAGCTGACATCAGCGGCGCTGCCATCGACATCACGTCCGACGGCACCGGCGGCCTGGTCCAGCGGTATGCCGCACTCGTCGACGACGCACCGGCGCCGGGCGTCGGCGACACCCGCAACTACACGGTCATCCAGACCAAGGGCACCCAGGGCACCAACAGCACGTACATGCTCTACGAGAGCAACGTGCTGGCGGCACGCCTCGCGGGCACCTTCAACTCCATCGCCGGCAGCTATGGGACCACAGCTGGCGACTACTTCCACCGGACTGTCCCGTGGAACCCGGCCGTCAACGAGGCCGGCTGCAACACTGCCAACCCGATCCCGGCAGGCACATGCCTGAACGCCAACGACGCCCCCAACGGGCGCCCGACGACTAGCACGGCACTCGGCCAGGTCGCGTACAACGACCAGATCTCCGCCTGGTGCTCGACGTGCCACACGCGGTACTACTCGTCCACCAACCAGAACCCTGGTGGTGAGCCGAGCTCGACCGCCGACACGTCCCGGTCTGTTGCCGGCTCCGCTGGCAACGTCGTGACGACCAGCGCCGCCCACGGGTTCGCCCTCGGCGATGTCGTGAACTTCTCGGCGACCGGTGCCACCACGTACTACGTGGTGATCATCGGGAGCGCGACGACGTTCCAGGTCTCCACGACGCTTGAAGGTGCCCCGATCGTGGCTCCGGCCTCGACCGGCACCGTCATCCGCACCGCTCCGTTCTCCGCCAGCTCGTGGTACTTCCCGCGCAACGGGACGGACACCGTCTACAAGTTCCAGCATCAGACCACGACCAACCGCGCGTGCACCACGTGCCATGTCGGTCATGGCTCCGATGCCCAGATGATCAGCGGCTCGACCAGCTTCAGCGCCGACCTGGATTACCCGGACGGCACTGCGGGAACGCCCGGCTACAACAGCCGGCTGCTCAAGATCGACAACCGCGGCACCTGCCAGGCCTGCCACGATCCCACGGGGACCGCGACGGCCGGACAGCAGCTTGGCAACCCCGCGGCTCCGGCCGTCCCCTGACGACCTGACCGCATGATCGTGGTGGCCGGCGACGAACGTCCCGGCCACCACACCCTCTCCCATCCCAGCGGCCATCGCAGCGATGACCAGCGAATCCGGAGCTGATCGCATGAATTCCTTCACCGCTCGTCCCGGCACCATCCGGTCGGCGGTTGTTGGCACCCTCGTGCTCGGCGCCTGGCTGCTCCTCACCGCGATGCCCGTCGCCGCAGACGGCGGCCCGCACGTCGCCTCGGCCAACTCCGGGTCCACGACCCTCACGGCGGACGGTTGCGCCGGCTGCCACCGGGCGCATACCGCCCAGGGCGAGGCGCTCCTCGTGGCCGGCGACGGCGAGGCCTTGTGCCTCGCCTGCCATGGCGCAAATGGCCTGGGCGCCACCACCGACGTCGAGAGCGGGGTCCAGTACGCCCTCGCCAATGACGGCAACGGCCAGCCGATCGCCGGCGCCCTCCGGTCGGGCGGGTTCGTCGAGGCTCGCATCGACTCCGCCCACAGCAGCCGCAAGTCGTACCCAGTCATCGCCGGCGCCACGATCGAGACGACGTTCTCGTCGAAGATCGGCGTCCTGGCGGCGGGCGCGCCCGTCACCTCCGCCCACCTCGACCTGGACGGCACCGGCGGCGTCGTGGCCAAGGGCACGGCGTGGGGCAACGGGGCCATCGGGAGCCGCGCTGGCGCCGCGGTGGACATGAGCTGCACCGGCTGCCACAACCCGCATGGCAACGGCCGCTACCGGATCCTCAACCCGGTCCCGAGCGCGACGGGCGCGGGCTTCGTCGCCGCGGCGGCCCCCGGCGTCGCCGTCACGGACGCCGCGCTCCCGGTCGGCAGCGGCGCCGCGGGAACCCGCAACTACACGATCCAGGACGGCCGGACGCTGCAGGACGTCGTCACCGCCAACCGCGGCGCGACGGCCGGCGACTACTGGCGCAAGTTCCTCCCCTGGGACCTCGTCCCCACCTGGAACGGCCTCGAGCCGGAGAGCCCCGCGGGCATGCAGGCGGGCGATGTCCCGATGTACGTCCCCGGCGGGTCCGGCAACCTCACGGGCTTCAAGACCCAGATCAGCTTCTGGTGCATCGGCTGCCACACGCGCTACTTCGCGGACAGCTCCGGCGCCACGACCTCGTCCGGGGACCCGGTCTTCACCTTCCAGCACCTCACGAACCGCGTCGAATGCACCCTGTGCCACGTCGCCCACGGCTCCAACGCCGCGATGGCCGACGTCTCGGGCGCGGTGGCGTACGCCGACGGGTCGGCGCCGACCTCGGTCACCAACCCCGCCACCAGCGCGACCACGTACCTCAACAGCCGCCTGCTCAAGATCGACAACCGCGGCACCTGCCAGGCCTGCCACGACCCGACGGGGACGATCCCCTTCGACGGCGCGATCATCAGCCACTGACCAGCGACACGAGACCCAAGGACGTCCCACCTGCGATGACAACCGCCCTCACCCGCCGCGCCGGCCCGCTCTTCGGAGTGGTGCTGCTGCTCGCGGGCATGGCCGTGGCCGTCTCGCCGCTCGTCCCGGCCGCGTCGGCCGTCGACCCCACGCCCGCCCCGAGCGTCGTGGAGACGCCGCCCGCCGAGACGCCGTCGCCGAGCGCAGCGCCCGACCCGACAGTCACCCCGACCGCGGACCCGACCGCGGAGCCCACCCCGGCTCCCAGCGCGGACCCGACCTCGGGCCCGACCGCCGACCCGTCGTCCTCGCCGGATGCCACGCCCTCCGCCAGCCCCGATCCCGGCATGGAACCCTCCGCGAGCCCCGATCCGGGCACGCCTGCAGGGGGCCTGACGATCGACCACTTCTGGATCGACCGCGAGGACATCGCGGGCGCGGTGGCCGAGGCCGGGGCGATGGACTCGCCCATGGACCTCGCCCGGTTCGTCGTCTACCGCGTGCGTTTCCAGGTGGTGAACCGGGGGACCACTCCGCTCACCGTGACGCCCGCCCTGCAGGCCGGCACTGGCAGCGTCCCCGGATCGTGGACCGCAGTCCCCGAGGTTGACCCGGCTCCCGGTGAGCCGTTCTACGCGGCGTCCGACAAGGGTGGCACGTGGGACGTGCGCCACATGACCATCAACGCAGCCTCGTTGCGACTCGATCGCAGCGCCGACACGACGGCCGTGCCGGTCGACGGCATCGCGAGCGCCGGCGAGAACCCCGCTCCGTCAGTCACGCTCCCGGCGCACAGCTACACCGAGATCCAGTTCGCCGTCCGGGCGACGCAGGACGCGGGCTGGGGGCATGCCTACGCGCTCCGCCTGACACTGGCCGGCAGCGCCGTCGAGGCCCGGGTGGACGCACCCGCGGGCCTGGGTGCCGCACCGGCGGTCATCCTCACCCCCGGCCAGAAGCCGGGCACCGTGGTGGACGACGCCGTGAGCGGCTTCACGCTCAAGCCCCCCGCGATCATCAATGCGCGCCTCGCCTCGGCGACCATGACGCCCCGGGGCGGCTTCGCCCTCGCATCGGGCTCCCACCCGACGCCCCACGTCGTGAGCAGCCTCACGAGCGATACCTGCGCCGCCTGCCATGGGACGCATACGGCGCAAGGACCGCTCATCTCCACCGAGGCCTCGCCCGTGGCCACGATGTGCTTCACCTGCCACGACGGGACCGGCGCGGATGCCAACATCCGGGCGCAGTACTCGGGAGCCACCGCCAACAACCCGGCTGCCGACGAGTGGTACGCCCACCCGGCCACCGCCTCGTCCAACCACACGACGGACCAGGACACCGAGGAGTTCAACGGCATCACCAACCGTCACGCCCAGTGTGCCGACTGCCACCAGCCGCACCTCTCGGACGACACGCTCGCGAGCGAGACGGCCGGCGGCTGGACCGCCTCAGGAGCGATCAAGGGCGCCTCGGGCGTGGCCATCGTGAACGGGGCGGCCGGGTCTTCCCCGGCGTACACCTGGCAGAAGAGCTCCACGCTCGAGTACCAGCTGTGCTTCAAGTGCCACTCCGGGTACACGACGCTCGGCGGCGAGAACGCGACCAACCCGAGTCGGGCGCAGCTCGACAAGGCGATCGAGCTCAACCCGGCGAACCTCTCCTACCACCCGATCGAGGCGGCCGGCAAGACGAACACCGTGAAGATGGCGGCAAGCCTGTCGGGGTCGTCCCCGTACAAGCAGTGGACCTTCGCCACGACCTCGACCATCCGGTGCGCCAACTGCCACGCGACGTCCACGGCGACGACTCCTGCGGTCGACGCGCGGCTGGACAACCACACGTCCGCGAACAGGGGCATCCTCCTGCGGTCGTACCGCGATCGCACGCTGCTTGGCCGGCTGGAGCCCTACGACGCCACCAACTTCGCGCTGTGCTTCCTGTGCCACGCGGAGGCCCCGATGGTCGATACGAGCGGCAACGCCTCGGCCGAGTCCAACTTCCGGACCCACGGCCTGCACACGTCGGGGATCGCGGGCGGGCCGGCTGGCGCGTCCGCCGGGATCGATGTCGACGGCGCGGGAAGCGGCAACGCGACCTGTGCCGAGTGCCACTTCCGGACCCACGGCTCCGCATTCCCGGCCAACAGCACGCCGGCCCAGGGCGGGCAGGTGGAGGCCGGCGGCCTCGTCAACTTCGCGCCCGACGTGCAGCCCTTCAACGGCGTCATCCAGATCGTGCGCCGCACCCCGACGTCGCTCGGGACGTGCACGCTGACCTGCCACGGCAAGCCCCACGACCACTTCCTGTACTAGGCGCGCCCGCCGACGGCCATGACGTCCGGGGAGTGCTGGCAGGCGCCCGCGGGCTCGAGGCGGCGTCTCGCAGCCCCTTCCTGTATCGCCCGGTACAGGCCGCGCCGGTCGTCTGGACCCTCTGGCCCGTCCCGGTCCCGCCCGAAATGTGCGCCCTGACGGATGGGCGGACAGGGGGTGGCCCGGGACAATGCCCTCAGGTGTCAAGCCGCGGTCCCCCGCGGCACATACGAGGGATCAACGATGAACCCGTTCCCGCTGCGCGACCCCCGTCGCGTGCGCCCCCAGGGAGGCTGCTGATGACAGCGCTGACCCTGCGCCCGACGGACCAGGGCCTGTCGGAGAACGAGCTGCTGGCCCAGCTCGGGCTTCCGCCCAGCGCCTCCCCCGAGGACGTCGACGACCTCCACCTCGCCGTGAGCCGGTTTCTCGCAGCGGCGCCGACCGACATCAGCGGCTGGGCACACGCCCAGGCGGCTGCACTCGACCGCGCGTACCTCACCCTCACCGACCCCGTCGGCCTCCAGGGCTCGGCCCTCAGGAGCCCGGCAAGGCCGCCGGCGGTCGCGCCCGGCGGGCCGGCGACACCTCCGGCCCGCCGGGATCCCGCTCCCGCGGCGTCCTCGTCCGCTCCGGTTGCGGCCGTCGCCGCCGCGACCGCGCTCGAGGCGGCCACCGACGAGGATGCCGACCTGGATGACCTCCAGGCGCTCTACGCGTCGGTCACGCCGAGCGCCCACGTGGACACGCTCCCGACGAAGGAGTCCCGGGCCAAGGCAAGTGCCAAGGCCTCGAAGCGCGCGCAGGTGTCCCGCATCGCCGCCTCCCCGGCCCCGACCCGCGCCAACCCCTGGAAGCGCGTCGTCATCGGCGGCGGCGTCATCGCGGCGGCGCTCGTCCTCTGGATCGCGGCGTACTCGCTCGGCGGCGGCGGCGGCACGAAGGTCCCTGCCGACATCGCGAACGCCAGCCCGGCGCAGTCCGCGCCTGCGGTCGACAAGGCCAAGCTCAACGAGCTGATGGCCAAGCTCGCGACGAACCCCAAGGACATCGACACGCTCATGGCGGTCGCCACCGAGTTCTACGCGGGGGAGCAGTACGCGGACGCGGACAGCTTCCTCGACAAGGTCCTCACGATCGACCCGAGCCACATCAAGGCGCTGCTCGCGAAGGGCGCTGTCGCCTTCAACAAGGGCGATCTCGTGGGTGCGAAGGCGTCATGGGCCAGGGTCGAGACCCTGGATCCCACGAACACGGAGGTCTACTACGACCTCGGCTTCATGTACCTCAACCAGCCGGTGCCGGACTGGGCCGGTGTCCAGCGCGAGTGGGGGAAGGTCGTCGAGCTCGACCCGACGTCGGACCTCGCGAAGACCGTCAAGGCGCACCTCGACTCGCTGGCCGCGGCCTCCATGCTCCCCCGCGCCTCTCCGGCAGCGTCGCCCGCGGCCGTCGGCCCGGCAGCGTCGCCCGCGGCGGGCGTGATCGGCCTCAGCGCGAAGGACCTCGCATACGGCAGCGCGGCCCTCGCCGCGCCCGCCGGGACGCCGTTCACGATCCGGTTCGACAACCAGGAGACCGGCGGCCTGCCGCACGACGTCCAGCTGAAGAACGGCTCGGGCACGGTCGTGTTCGCAGGCGCGCTCGTGGCGGGGCCCAAGATCGTCGACTACGCGATCCCCGCCCTCCCGGCCGGGACATACACGTTCCTGTGCTCGATCCACCCGACGATGACCGGCACCCTGACGGTGGGGGGCTGAGGCCATGACCGACCTCGGCAGTGCCCTCGGCATCGGCATCGCCTTCGTCGGCGGCGTCGTGTCGTTCGCGTCGCCCTGCTGCCTGCCGCTTGTCCCGGCCTACCTCAGCTACATGCTGGGTGCCACGGGACAGGGCACGACGGGACGCCGCTCGGCGTTCCTCCACGGGCTGTCATTCGTGCTCGGCTTCTCGCTCGTGTTCGTCGCCTTCTACGCCGTGGTCGGCGCGCTCGGCTACGTCCTCAACCGGCAGATCCTCAACATGCTCGGCGGGGCGCTGCTCGTGTTCCTCGGTCTCCAGGTGGCGGGCGTGATCAATGTTGCCGCCCTGTGGCGGGACACCAGGGCCATGCCCACGACCGGCGGCGGCCTGATGACCGTCGGTGGCGGCTCCGGGACCGGGTCGCGCCTGGGCTCGATCGCGGCCGGCGGCGAAACCCCGGCCTATCCCCGCTCCTTCGTCTTCGGCCTGCTGTTCGCGGCGGGCTGGAGCCCGTGCATCGGTCCGATCCTCGGCGGGATCGTCGGCCTGGCGACGGCCACGTCGAGCGTCCTCGCGGGGACCGTGCTCCTGATCGCGTACGCCGCGGGGCTCGCCGTCCCGTTCCTGGCGGTGGCGATGGGCGCGTCCTGGGTCTCCCGGCGCCTCCATGTCGTCAGCCGCCACCACCACGCCGTCTCGATCATCACGGGCGCCCTGCTCGTGACGCTCGGCGTGCTGATGCTCACCAACATGCTCGGCCGACTTGCGACCCTCGGGTCGCCCTTCGGCTTGTAGGAGGTCGTCGGACATGGCCCACGAGGTTGGAACCCGGCCGCTTCCGCCGACCGCCGCAGGCGTCGAGGCAGAAGCCGGCATCACGCTCATGGATCGCGTCGATGGGGCGCTGGAAGGCCTCTGGCACTTCCTGTCCTCGATGCGCTTCGCAGTCGTCCTGATGCTGGGCCTGGCGATCGTCGGGCTGATCGGCTCGCTGATCATCCAGGCGCCGCCGGGCATCCTCGCGGAGCCCGAGGCAAAGGCGAACTGGATCGCGGAGATTGGCCCGATGGGCGTGCCCATCGTGACGTTCCTTCACGGTCTCCCGGTCATCGGCGCGGTGGTCCCCGACCTCCGCTACCGCGACGTCGCAGGGCTGTTCGACTCGCTCCAGCTGTTCGGGATCTTCAACAGCATCTACTTCCGGATCATCATCGCGGCGCTCGTCATCAGCACGATCGCCTGCTCCATCCACCGCTTCCCGGGCATGGTCCGCACCGCGACCCAGCCCCGGGTGGACGTCGCCCCCACGTTCTTCGAGCATGCGCCCCAGCACGAGGCGATCGTCGTCCGGCACACGCCGGCCGAGACCCTCGAGCTGCTCAGCGGCATCCTCCGGGCCAAGCGCTACCGCGTCCTGACCGCCGACGGCGACGCTATCCACGTGTATGCCGACCGGTTCCGCTGGGCACCCTTCGCCGGGCTCATCGGCCACCTCTCGCTGGTCGTGATCCTTGCCGGCGGCATCGTCGGCGCGACGATGGGCTACCGCAACACGCAGTTCACGATCTCGGAAGGCGCGACCATGCCGGTCGACGCGGTCCCGGGCGTCACGATCCAGCTCCTCGACTTCACCGACACCTACGACATCCGGACGGGCGCTCCCTCCGACTACGCCAGCCAGGTCGTCCTGTACCGGGACGGCGCCGAGATCGCCCGCCACACCATCCGGGTCAACGACCCGCTTCGCCTCGGCGACACCTCGTTCTACCAGGCATTCTTCGGGTCCGCGGCGGTCATGACCGTCAAGGACAAGGACGGCAAGACCCTGGTCGCCCAGGGCGTGCCGCTAGCCTGGCGGACGACGGCTGACGACCGCCCGGTCGGCTCCTTCACCATCCCCGGCACGGACTATGTCGGCTGGGTCATCGGCACCAAGGGCGCCGGCGACTCGACGATCCAGGCCGGCCAGGTACAGCTCGAGCTGTACACGACGGGGGAAGGGACGCAGGTCGGCCAGGCGCTGCTTACCCAGGGGTCCGCCAGCACCATCGGCGGCCTCGACATCACGTTCGAGCGCGAGAGCCAGTTCACGGGTCTCAACATCGGGCGCGATCCGGGCGTGATGCTCGTGTGGCTGGGCGCATTCCTCCTGTTCGGCGGGTTCGTCATCCGCTTCACGCTCCCGCACAAGCGGATCTGGGCCCGGATCGCGGCCCGACCCAACGGTGCAGTGGTGGGTGTGGCGAGCCTGGGCAGCAAGGAAGCCGCGCTGGGCACCGAGTTCGAGAGTCTTGTGAACGACATCCGGACGGCGCTGGCTGCGCCGGCCCGGAACTGAGGGAGAACGTCATGGCAAAGATGTCCGAATACGCCTTCGTGGCGGCCCTGCTGAGCACGGTGCTCGCGACCCTCCTGTACCTCGCCTACGCGCTGTCCGGCCTGCGCGCCGCCCGCCTGCAGACCGCGGGCATGGTGGTCACCACCCCCGGCCTGGGCTTCGTCTCCGGCCCGCGCACCGCCGCCATCGGCCGCTACGCGAGCATCATCGGCTGGCTCGCGACGTTCGCGCTGCTCTTCAGCCTGGTGTTCCGGGCGATCGCCACCGGGCACGGCCCGTTCGCGAACATGTACGAGTTCTCGATGGCCTTCGCCTTCGGGATCCTCGCCGCCCACATGTGGTTCGAGCGCAAGTACCACCAGCGCATCCTGGCGCTCGTCGCGCTGCCCGTCGCCGTGGCCATGATGCTCTACGCCGCGACGATCCCGGCCGAGATCGAGCCCCTCGTCCCCGCCCTCCAGAACAACCTGCTCCTGACCGTGCACGTCGCCGTCGCGATCGTCGCCTACGGCTCGTTCTCGATCGCCTTCGCCGCCTCGCTGCTCTACCTGCTCCAGCCCGAGGGCGGCCGCTGGGGCCTGCCCAAGCCGCAGGTCCTCGACGAGATCGGCTATCGCGCGGTCGTCATCGGGTTCCCGTTCCTCACCCTCACGATCATCCTCGGCGCCATCTGGGCCGACACGGCGTGGGGCACGTACTGGAGCTGGGACCCCAAGGAGACCGCGTCGCTCGTGACGTGGCTCATCTACGGCGCCTACCTCCACGCCCGCGTGATGCGCGGCTGGCGCGGCAACCGGGCGGCCTGGCTGCTCGTGTTCGGCTTCGGCGCCACCTTGTTCACCTACTTCGGGAACCTGTTCTTCGGCGGGCTCCACAGCTACTCCGGCCTCGGCTGAGCGACCGGAACGAAGGGAGCGACGACATGACCGCAGCAGGCATCGCCAGCCCGTCCGCCGGGCGCACGGCCGGCCGGCTGCAGACGATCGTGATCATCGTCATCGCGCTGATCGTCGTCGGGACCCTGGCCTACGTGGCCACCGGTCCCGGCGCGGTCGACGGAGTCACGAAGGTCGAGCTGACCGGCGCGATCGCCGGCAAGGTGCCCGCCCCGGGTGACATCCCTCCGGCGTTCACCGCCATCACGTCGGACGGGACCCAGGTCTCGCTGGCGGATTACGCGGGCAAGCCGCTGTGGCTCACCTTCGGCGCCTCGTGGTGCCCGGACTGCCGGTCCGAGGCGCCCGACGTCGAGGCGACGTACGAGAAGTACAAGGTCCAGGGCCTCAACGTCCTGGGCGTGTTCATCAGCGAGAGCGCGACCGACATCGGCGGCTATCGCACGCGGGCCGGGCTGACGTTCCCGATCGTCGTCGACGAGAACACGACGATTGCCAGTGCGTACCAGACGCTGGGTATCCCGACCCACTACTTCATCGGCGCGGACGGCCGGATCGTCGAGGTCCGGATCGGCGCGCTCTCCAGGGCCGACATGGACCGCGCCGCCGCGGCCCTCGTGAACTAGCGGCATCCATGGACGACCCCGCGACGCTGGACGGTCAGCCGCTCGAAGGCCCTGACCCGGCCGTCGCCACCACTGGGGGTCGTCGTCGCTCACCGTTCTACCTCCGCGGGCGGCGGCTCCGGCTCCCGCGGTCGCGGCGCGGCCTGTTCGCCCTGCTGCTCGTGCTGACGGGCTTCGGCGCCGTCGGCGTGTTCTCGGCGGTCTCGCTCGTCCAGTGGACGGAGACCGCCGACTTCTGCGGCCGATGCCACACGATGGCCCCAGAGCTTCGGGCGTACGAGGCGGGTCCCCACCGGGACGTCGCCTGCGCCGAGTGCCACGTGGAGCCGGGCATCGCGGGCTGGATCAAGGCCAAGATGAACGGGACGCGCCAGCTCGTGGACGTCGTGCTCGGGACGTTCCCGGAGCCGATCCCGCCCCCCGACCACGTGGACCTGCCACTCGCGTCGGACACGTGCCAGAAATGCCACAACGTAGCGCGCGAGGAGCTGGCGGACCTGCGCACGCGGGCGGCGTTCAGCGAGGACGAGACGAATACCAGGCAGTTCGTGGGCCTGATGATCCGGCCCGGCGGCGGTGACGTGTTCGACGTCAACCGCGGCGTCCACTGGCACGTCGTGCGCACCGTCACCTTCAGCTCGCCCGACGAGAACTCCGCGTCGATCGACTACGTGGAGGCGACGGCCACGGACGGCTCGATCCGCCAGTTCATCGCCCAGGACAAGATCAGCCTCGCCGACAACGTGCAGCCGGACATCGACGCCATCAAGGCCGTGGAGCGATCCACGGCCATGACCTGCTACGACTGCCACAACCGGATCGGGCACTCGGTCTCGAACCCGCGGATCGGCCTCGACTACCAGCTCTCTACCGGCGGCATCGACGCCACCCTCCCGTACATCAAGCGCGAGGGGATGCGGATCCTGTGGGCGAGCTACCCGGACGCCGTCACCGCGAACACGGAGGCGGACAAGCTCCAGGGCTTCTACGAGACCAACTACCCGGAGATCGCGGCGACCAAGGGCGCCCAGATCAACGCCGCCATCGACGAGATCAAGGTCCTCTACCGTCTGTCCTCGACACCCGAGATGAAGGTCACGGCGAGGACCTACCCGGATCACATGGGCCACACGGACTTCAACGGCTGCTTCCGCTGCCACGATGGCGGCCACTACCTGGTGCAGGACGGCGTGGCGACGAAGACCGTGATCCCGTCCACGTGCGACACGTGCCACACGTTCCCGCAGATCGGCCCGGCCGTCGCGAGCCTGCCGCTGGGTGAGCCGCCCAGCACCCACGAGGACAAGCTCTGGGTCTTCAACCACAAGGGTGTCGCGACGAACCTTGACCCGGGCGGCCAGACCTGCGGGGAGTGCCACGCGCGGGACTACTGCGTGAACTGCCACTCCACCGGGGCGGTCACGGTCGACCACGACACCATGGCCACGAACCACGCGAAGGTCATCCGCGACCAGGGCAACCAGGCGTGCTCGTACTGCCACCAGCCCGTGTACTGCGCGCGCTGCCACAAGGATCCGGTGCTGCCCGTGACCTCGCCGTTCTCCAACCACACGACGCTCCCCGACCAGCCCGAAGGCGTGAGCTGGCCGCTGACACCACGCACCTGAGCCACGCCGGAAAGAGAGCTCGAACCATGGACCTGCGAACCGATCCCGCACCTGCGCCTCGCCCGCGGCGCCTCGCCGCCCTTGCTGCCCCGCTCCTGATCGTCGTCCTGGCGCTCGGCGGCGTCGTCGCCGGCTGTTCGAACAGCGGTGGCGCGTCGGCGGATCCGGGGGTCACTGCAGCGGCGGTCGATTCGGCACCCACCGCCGCGGCCGTCACCCAGGCCGAGGTCCCGATGGGCGCGATGACCATGCCCACGGCCGAGGAGGTCACCGCGACCTGGAAGGTGCGACCCGACTACGTCAAGGCGCTGCCGGCCGAGTGGCAGGGTGCCTACTCCTTCGCGCTCGCCCGCCCCGACGTCCTCCAGTGGCTGCCCTGCTACTGCGGCTGCACGGCCATGGACCACCGCAGCAACCTCGACTGCTTCTTCCAGCGGCGCGAGGTCAGGGGCAGCTACCAGTACGAGGAGCACGCGTCCTTCTGCGACATCTGCGTCAAGACGGCGAACATGGCCCAGCAGATGCTCCGCGAGGGCAAGACCATGACCCAGATCCGCGCGGCCGTGGACACCACGTTCGGTGGCTCCACCCCCGGCACCGACACCGCGATGCCGCCCGCCTGACCCTCGAATCCCCCTCGGAGGAGACTACGCCCGCCCGACCGACACCCGGTCGCGGCGGGCGTAGATGTTGAAGGCCTCCCCGCGCAGGAAGCCCACCAGGGTCACGCCCAGCCGCTCGGCCGCCTCGACCGCCAGATCCGAGGGCGCGGATACGGCCGCGAGCATCGGGACGCCCGCGACGGCCGCCTTCTGCACGAGCTCGAAGCTCGCCCTGCCCGACACGAGCACGATGCGGTCGCGAAGCGGCAGGCCACCAGCGAGTACCTGGCTCCCGATGAGCTTGTCGAGCGCGTTATGGCGACCGACATCCTCGCGCAGCTCGAGGAGCGTGCCGGCGGGCGTGAACAGGCCCGCCGCGTGGAGGCCGCCCGTCTGCTCGAACACGGCCTGCGCGGCCCGGAGCGCAGCAGGCAGCGCCGTGAGCGTCCGGGCATCGATGATCGGGCCGTCGGGGATCGGCGCGCAGCGGACCTCCACCTCGTCGAGGCTTGCCTTGCCGCAGATCCCGCACGACGCGGTCGCGACGAAGTGCCGCTCCGCGACGCGCGAGGCGTCGAAGGGACGCGCCAGGTGGACGGTCACGCGGTCGTCGGGACGGCTCGCGGACACCGGGTCGCCGAAGGTGACTCCCTCGATCGTGTCGTCGTCCTCGATCAGCCCCTCGGTGCGCAGGAAGCCCGCCGCGAGCTCCGCCTCGTGTCCCGGCGTGCGCATCGTGACCGCGACGTCGACGGGTTCCTGGCCGGGGCCCGCGGCGCGGATCGCGAGCGGCTCCTCGCCTGACAGCCGGTCCTCGCGCTCCTCGATCGTGCCCTCGCGATAGGCGACGATCCGGACGCGGGTCGCCTGCCGCTCCATCGAGGGCGGGGCGCTGTCGACGGGTTGCGGGTGGTTCGCCATCTGGGCGCGATGCTACCGCGACTGGTGCGAGCGTCCCTCGACCGTCCCGTGTGCATACTCCGGACCATGACGCGTCCCACCATCCTCGACGACCACCAGCGCGCGCTCGTCGACCGTGCGCGCACGGCTACGCTCGCGACCACAGCGCCCGACGGCCGGCCCCGCCTCGTCCCGGTCTGCTTCGTCCTGGGGGAGGTGGACGACGACCAGGGCCGGCCCCGTCTCTACACGCCGCTCGACGAGAAGCCCAAGCGGGACCCCGATCCGAAGGCGCTCGCGCGGGTGCGCGACCTGCTGGTGCTCCCGCAGGCGACGGTCCTCGTCGACCGCTGGGACGAGGACTGGTCGCGACTCGCCTGGATCCGCATGTACGGAACGGGCGAGCTGCTCGAACCAGAGCCGCGCGAGGTCGAGGAGCATGCCAGGGCCGTCGCCGGGCTGCGCGCGAAGTATCCGCAGTATCACGAACACGACCTCGACGCTCGACCGATGATCCGGATCGCTGTGGACCGCGTCGTCACGTGGGGCGATCCGGCCTGAGTCGCGCCGAGGCGGGCGCGGCGTGGCGGGCGGCGGCGTGGCGGGCGCGGCGCGGCGCCCTCCCCTTGCCCGCGTCGCCCTCCCCGCGGTCACCCGTCGCGGGGCGGCGCTGCGGTTCCGTCGCGGGACGTTTCGGTCGCTGGGCGGCGTGGATGTTCCGTGGAAGGGCCGCTGGCGCAACGATCCAGTCGCTGGCCGGCGGAGGGGCCGCGGCGTACGAGCGCGGGTGTGGCCATCAGCGATGCGCGGGACGGCCGCCCGAGGAGTGACCGCCGCTATGTGGCGCGGACCTTGGGAATGACGACCGCCACCACCGTTCCCCGCGGCCGGGCGGGATGAATCACGAAGTCGCCTCCAGCAAGTCTGGTGCGCTCCTCCATGCCGACGACGCCGAGCCGGCCCGCACTGAGCAGATCTGCGGCCGACGGCAACTGGCCGATTCCCGTCCCGTCATCGCGGATGACAAGGCGGATCCGGGTCTCTGAGTCGGAGACGCGGATGGATACGTGGCCCGCGCCGGCATGACGTTCCACGTTGCGCAGGGCCTCCTGTACGACGCGCAACAGTGAAAGCTCGACCTCGGACGGCGCGGTGACCACATCCGGCGCACGGAAGCGCACCACGATGCCGGAGCGGCGCGCAACCGCGGCCGCCTCGGAACGGAGAGCCGGAACGAGGCCGAGGTCGTCGAGGACTGACGGTCGGAGCGCCCGGCTGATCCGCCGCACCTCGCCGGCCGTGTCGTCGAGGAGCGCTCGTGCCTCGACGGCAGGGAAGCTGCCATCAGTGCCCTCGACAGCGGCCATGACGTCCAGCTTGCGCCCCACGAGCATCAGTGCCTGGAGGGGGCCGTCGTGCAGCTCACGCCCGATCCGCCGCCGCTCCTCCTCTCGCGCCGTCACTGTCCGTCGGGCGAATCGCTCGAGGCCCTGCTGGCGCTCCTGGATCAGTGTCACGTCGTGGAGCACGACCTGCCAGAGGACCCCGCCGTCGCGGTTTGCGAGCGCACCGGACACCACTGGTTCGACCCACCGATCGGGAACTCCCTCCCGGCCATGCATCCGGATCGGACCTGCGCTACGAGACATGTCCAACACGCCGATACCGATCGTGTCGCCGGTGACGATGTTGAGAGGCGCCCCGACCATGTCGCGGACTGGATGCTCAAAGAGACGGCTGGCAGCGGCATTCGCATCCGCGATGATCCCGCCGTTGCCAACGACGAAGACCGCCTCCGCCGCGTTGTCGAACAGGGCGCGATAGCGCTGCTCCGAGGTCCGCAGGTCCCGCTCGCGCCGTTCGACCTCCCGTCGGGCCGCGTGCTCAAGGTCGACGCGGATGCCGACGAACGCTCCGACAACGACCATCGTTGCCAGCTGCCACAGGATCCCGATCCGGTCCAGGCCATTGTGGAGGAGCAGGATGTTGGGCACGGTCAATGCGATGCTCCAGAGCGCAGTGGTGACCGACCCGCGGATCCCGAAGCGGAGGGCGGCGTAAACCACGGGGATGAAGTACAGCGACGTGGGAATGAGGTAGAGAGGCGGCGGGAAGTCGATACGCATCACGGTCTCGAAGAACGTGTGCACGAACGCGATGGCGAGCACGAGCACCTGGACCGCCCAGAACGCCCGTCGACGGATGGGTGGGATGCCAAGCCCGAGGGTCGGTGCGTCGCGGTGAGCGCGGATCCCGCCGCTGGGGTACTCAGCCACCGTCGAGCGGTCGTTCGCGCTCGAGGCGGATCCAGCCCCGCGAGACGCCATAGAGGACAGCCTCCGTCCTGGTCATCACGCCCAGCCGGTTGAAGATGCTCGTGAACGCCGCCTCCACTGTCCGCGGGCTCACGCTCAACTGGGCGGCGATGTCGCGCGTGCGGGCACCCGCGGCCGCCAGCCGGAGTACCTCCAGCTCACGCGGTGTCAGCTCGTCCCGGCGATCGTCCGATGCGCCCTTGCGCCGGAACAGGTTGCGGCCGATGTCGGGGTGGAGCACCATCTGGCCGCTCGCCACCGCCCTGATGGCGGCGATCACCTCCGCCGCATGTGCCGACTTCGGCAGGTACCCACTCGCCCCGGCATCGATCGCCGCCGCGACGTAGTCCTCGTCGTCATACGCGCTCAGCACCAGCACCCGGGGACCCCGGCCGGTCGCCCGGATCCGACGTGTCGCCTCGATCCCGTTGAGCACGGGGAGCCCGAGGTCCATGAGGACCACGTCGCACGGGATCCGGGCCGCCAGGTCGACGATCGTAGCCCCATCGCCCGCCTCGCCCACGACGGTGAAGTCCGGGTCGGCGTCAATGAACTGCCTGGTCCCATCGCGGACCACGGCATGGTCATCAGCCAGCAGCACGCGCAGGATCATCGGGGACGGGCCTCCTCGGGGGGCGAGTCTAGCAGGACGTTCGTGCCGATCCTGGGGGCGCCGGACCGTTCCTGCGGGAACCCGCAAGGCGATCTGCGGGCTGCACCGGTGTCCATCCGGTGCCCGTCGCCGATTCTGTGCACACAGTCCGGTGTCAGGCCCCTTTGCATTGCGGGTTCGGCCGGGGAAGGGCCACCTCGATCAGCAGGCCCGAGGGAGGTATTTGATGAACCTGACGGACCGGGAGCTGTGGACGCTGGTCCACGGCATGGGCCTGGGCGCCGTGTTCCTTCTCGCGTTCGGCGGCGGGGTTGCGGGCCTGTGGAGCATGCGTGCCCGCTTGCTCACCGAGGAGGGCATCGCAGAGCGGACGCCGCGGCTGCTCATTGGCACCGCGGTCATGGCCGGCGTCGCCTGGCTTACGGTGCTGGTAGGCACCTGGATCGTCTACCCGTGGTACCGCGCGACGCCACCCAAGGGGCTGGACCTCACGGTGCCGAGCGACGCCCTGCGGGAGTTTCCGCGCTTCTGGCTGCTCGCCAGCCCGGAGACCGCCGCCTGGCACAACTTCGGCATGGAATGGAAGGAGCACGTTGCCTTCCTCGCCCCGTTCCTGGCCACAGCCGTCGCGTTCGGCGTCCTGTACTACGGAGCCCAGCTTGTCTACCGCGGTGATGTCCGGCGCGGCCTCCTGGTCTTCTTCACCCTCGCCTTCGCGGCGGCCGGGGTCGCGGGCCTGTTCGGCGCGCTGATCACCAAGGCCGCTCCGGTCGCCTGAGGAGAACCCGAAATGCAGTCGATCGAAACCACACCCACCAAGCCCGAGACCAAGCCCAACGGGCCGGTCGCCGCGGCGCTCATCGCCGCCGGGGTCGCGTCCCTCGTCATGGGCGTGCTCGTTGTGCTCAACGATGTGAGCCCGGACATCAGCAACTTCCTCAAGTGGGATGCCAACTTCGGGCTCGGCAAAGGCGTCGGCGCGCTGTCGGGCAAGGCCGGGATGTCGATCATCGCGTTTATCGCCTCGTGGGTGATCCTGCACCTGGTCCTGCGGGGCAAGGACGTCAGGTTCGCCCGCGCAATGACAGTGGCCCTCGTCCTCGTCGGCCTGGGTTTCCTCCTCACATTCCCGCCCGTATTCGAGATCTTCGTCGAGATGTTCAAGCCGGCCGCGGCGTAAGCACTCTCGCCGCATCCCACCTCGCGCCGGTCGGGACCTCAGTCCGGCCGGCGCGACCCTCCACCGGAGAGCCATCGTGCGCTACGCGGCATTCTTCTTCGCGGTCCTCGCCGGAGTCCTGGAGCTCGCGGGGGCCATCATGGGCCTCGGCATCGCGGGCGTCGGCTTCGTGTTCGGATCGCTGGGCCAGCCACCGGCGAGCATCGGCGTGGGCATTGCCCTCGTGTGTGCGATCGCGACGATCTTCCTGGGCACGGTGATCATGTTCGTCCGCGACGCCCGGCCCATCGGCCTGATGCTGATCGCCGCGTCGATCGGCGCCGGCATGGCCGGCGGACCCTGGGTCGTCCCAGGGATGGCCGCAGGGCTGATTGCCGCGACCCTCACGTTCCGCCTCGACCTCACCAGGCCTCTCGTCTGATCCCCGGGGTCCCCCCATGGATGTCCTGCTGATCGTCTACCCCGGGCAGCCGTCCCTGGACTCGTCGTGCCGGATGTCCACGGCCCTCGACCTCGCTGCCTCGCTGGTGCGCAACGAGGACACGGGTGTCACGCTGTTCCTCGTCGGTCGAGCGGGAACGGGTTCGCCAACGCCAGTTCGGCTTCACGCGCTCGCTGCCGCAGGCGTCGGGATCCGCGAGCTGGACCCGCGGTTGCCGGAAGACGGCACTGTGCCCGAGCACGACACCGTCCGGGAGCGCTATGACGTTGTCCCGGCCACCGTCCGCGACCTCGCGGCGGCCACCCTCGAGGCAGACAGGGTCCTGGTCTTCTGACCTCCGCGCTCAGGCGTCCGTCGCGGTGACCTCGGCGAGGAACCCCAGCAGTGTCTCGGTGAACCATTCCGGTCGCTCAAGGCTCGGCAGGTGCGAGACGCCGGGCAGGTCGATCCGGCGCGCGCCCGGGATCGCGGCGGCCAGCTGGCCCGCGACGATCGCCGTGGCGGCCATGTCCAGGTCGCCGGAGATCGCCAGCACCGGGACCCGGATCTCGCCCAGCCGCCCGACCGCGGGCGGATCCAGGACGATCGGCTGCCCCTCGACCTTCTCCTGCACGTAGGTCGCGAGGCACATCATCCGGACGAGGTCACGGACAGCCGCCGGCGCCCGCCCGGCCGGCTGGCCAACCCCGTCGATCCAGAGCGCGACGTCGAGGTCCGCAAGGCCCGGCCAGTCCTTCGCCTGGACCAACGCCTCGGCCCGCTCGAACATCGCCAGCTCCTCGGGCGTGTCCTCCACCTCGGAGCCGGACAGCCCACCGCACACCCAGGCGATGCCAGCCACGCGGTCCGGGAACTCGAGCGCCGTGTCGATGACGATCGAGCCCGCACGCGAGCAGCCGACAAGCACCGCGCGGTCCACGCCCGTGGCATCCATCACCGCGACGAGGTCCGCGCGGTTCGAGAACGCGACGTCGTCCGTGTCCGTCCGCCCGAAGCCGCGGCAGTCGTAGCGGACGACGCGATGCCCGGCCGCGAGCGCGCTCCACTGCGGATCCCACATCCGCGCGTCCGCGATGCCTGCATGGACGAGCACGACGCCCGGACCGTCCCCCGCCGCCTGGGCCCAGATACGCGCGCCGTTCGTCTCGACGAACCCTTCGAAGTCGCTCATGCGCGGGCCTCCCGTTCGAGGTGGACCGTCCCGGCAAGCGGCCGGAGGCAGTGGGTCATGGACATCGCCTGGTCATAGCCGCCCTGGTTGAGGATCGCCACGATCTCGCCCTCGGCCACGTCGCCGAACGGATAGTCCTCGGCGAGCACGTCGCCGGCCTCGTTGATGTGCCCGGCGATGGTCACCGGCCGGTGGCGCCCGCGGAGCGGATCGCGCACGGGCACGATCTCCTGCAGGTACCGATAGACGAAGTACGAGGAGGTCACGTTCCAGCCGAGGTCCAGGCCCACGAACGTCGTCCCGGCCCGCTCCTCCACCGTGACGACCTCGCCGAGGAGCAGCCCGGCGTCCTTCATCACGAAGTCCCCGGGCTCGAACGCGGCCGTGACGCCGTACGGATCGAGGTGCCGCCGGATCGCCGCCGCGTAGACGTCGAGGTCCACGGGCTGCTCGTCGTCGCGCGTCGGCCGGCCCAACCCGCCGCCGACGTTGACCTCGCGGATCGGGCAGCCCGCCTCGAGCAGCCGGTCCAGGAACCGGGTCGCGTTGAGAAGCGCCGCCTCGAAGCCCGATACCTGGTCGCCCAGCCAGCCGGAGCCCGCGTGGAAGTGCATCGTGTCCACGACCAGCCCGTGGCGACGGACGGCGTCGATGGCGTCGTCCAGGCGGTCCGCGGTCACGCCGAACTTCGTCGGCCGCTCGCCGGCGTACGCGAGCTCGTCGGTATAGCCCGCCCCGGCGCCCGGGTTGATCCGGAGGCCGATGGTGCGACCCGGCGCGCGCCGACCGACTCGCTCGACCTGGCTTACCGCGTCGAGGTTGATCCGGATCGGGTGGGCGAGGAGGACGTCGAGGTCGCGCTCCGAGACGTTCGTCCCCGTGTGGCTGATCTCCTCCGCTCGCCAGCCGTTGGCGAGGGCATGGATCACCTCGCCGGGCGAGCACGCGTCGATGCCCACGGCGTCGGGCGACCCGGGCGCCCCGAGCCCGCGGATGACGGCGAGGATGCGGGGATCGGGATTGGCCTTGAGCGCGAACCGGACGGTGTGGCGGACGTTGGCGCGCCGCAGCGCGCCCTGGAGCGCGCGCAGGTTCTCGGCCGGACGGGCGAGGTCATAGACGAACAGCGGCGTCCCGTGCGTGCGCGCCAGCGCCTCGAGGTCCGCACCGTTGAGCGAGAGCCGGCCGTCGACGACGTCCAGCCCGGGCCGCCGCCACCACGTCGCGGCCGGGATCGCACGCCGCGTTCCGAGGTCCGCCGTCACGGGCTGGCGTCCACGGCCGCGGGTCGGCGCTCGCGCGCGATACGCGAGGGCCGGATGGGCCGGGCGGCGATGATCGCGCGTCGCGTCACCGGATCCGCGAACGGGTCGGGGCCGTCCGCGACGTCCGTGCCCAGCGCCTCCAGCAGGTGCTGCGTGACGTGCGCGATCTCCTCCACCGCGGCGCGGAACGCGTCCGCGTTGCGCACGGACGGCTCGCGGAAGCCGCTGATCTTGCGGACGTACTGGAGCGCGGCGGCCTGGGCCTCGCCGGTCGTCGCGGGGCCGGCCTCATCGGCGCGGCGGAGCTGGCGAATGCTTCGACACATGCGGGCAGGGTAGCGCGCGTTCGCCCGTCCCCATCCGCCGGGCAGGACTGCGAGCGGGCTTGCGCGCTCCCGCGCGGTGCGCGTGCGCGCCGGAAACAGGTCCTGGGGCTGTACACGATGGGCCTGTTCGGTCAGTATTCGGCTCGGTCGTTATGACCGGGACTCATTGAAGCCGGTGTCGGGGGCACCGGCTTCAACCTTTCCCGGCTCCGGTCTCACTCGTGGCATCGCTCATGCAGGGACGACCGCAGCTTCCATGTCGTCCGGGGATCCCTCGACCTCCGGAGGCTCCTCCGGCGGCTCCCCCGCTTGCTCGAGCTGCGTCGGCATCTTCGGCAGCAGCAGGCTGAGCACGACACCCAGCAGGACGAACCCCGAGGCCACGAAGCCGGCCAAGCGCGTCGCGTCCACGAATGCCTGCTCGACCGCGGGCACTGTCAGCTCCGCGCCTGGCTGGGTCCGGATGTCGACGAGCGCCTGGCCCGCCGAGGCCTCCATCGCGGACGCGATCCCGTCAACCGCCTGCGGTGGCAGGCCGGGCACGCCGGACAGGTTCTCGTGGACGCCATTCCCCAGGGAGGTGAACAGGACGGTCCCGAGGATGGCGATCCCCAGCGCAGAGCCCACCTGGCGCATGGTGGAGTTCGCGCCCGACGCCAGGCCGGAGCGCTCCGGCGGGATGTCCGAGAGGACGATGCTCGTCAGCTGCGCCGTGGCGAGGCCGACGCCGATCCCGTAGACAAAGAGCGGCCCGGCGAGGGCGAGGCCGCTGACGGTCGACGAGATGAGGAGCGAGGTGGTGATGATCCCGGCGGCCTCGAGGGCCATGCCCAGGGTTACGACGCGGCGCGGCCCGTAGGCGTGCGAGAGCCGGGCAGCGAGCGGCGCCGCGACGAATGCGCCGATCGCGAGGCTGAGGAAGACGAGTCCTGTCTCGAACGCCGAGTAGCCGATGACCGCCTGCAGGAACAGCGGCAGCGCGAACAGCAGCCCGAACTCGCCGAGGGCGACGATCGTGCCCGCGAGATTTCCATAGCGGAACGCGGGAAACCGCCACAGGTCGACGTCGAACAGGTAGAACTTGCCGGCGCGGGCGCGGCGGCCCTCGACCCACAGGAACAGGCCGAGCAGGATCACCCCGCCGGCGAGCATGAACGGGATGATCGAGACGGATGCAATGGGCCACGTCCAACCACCGAACGTGAACTCCTTCGTGGGCGACCACCAGCCATAGCTCCGGCCCTCGATCAGCCCGAAGACGATCGAGCTGAGGCCGGCCGTGATGAGCACGAACCCGAACGGGTCGAGCCCCGCCTGCGCATGCTCGTCCTTGCTCTCGCCGATGAACCGCCGGGTGCCGAGGATCGCGATGATGGCGACCGGCACGTTGATGAAGAACGCCCAGCGCCATGAGAAGTTGGTCGTGAGCCAGCCGCCGAGGAGCGGCCCGACCGCCGCCATGCCCCCGATCGTGGCGCCCCAGATCCCGAACGCGATGGCCCGGTCGCGGCCGCGGAAGTTCGTGTTGAGGATGGACTGCGTGGCGGGCAGGATCATCGCGCCGCCAACGCCCTGGAGCACCCGCGCGAGGATGAGCAGCTCGCCCGTGGGGGCCGCTCCCGCCAGGACCGACGCCGCACCGAACACGACGAGGCCCACGAAGTACAGCGCGCGCCGGCCGAGCAGGTCGCCGACCCGACCAAGCGTGATCAGCAGCGCGGCGAAGACCAGCGCGTACACGGTGTTGATCCACTCGGCGGTGGTGGAATCGAGGTCGAGGTCCCGGATGATCGACGGGACGGCGACGTTCACGATCGTCGCGTCCACGATGATCATGGCAACGCCCAGGCTGAGCATCGCCAGGCCGATCCAGCGGCCGCGGCCGGATTCGTGCATGGCACCGCCGCCGAAGCTGGTCATGGTCTGGTCCACGAAGTCGGGCTCCACGTGCTGCGGGATGAATGGGCGCGCCATTGGCGCCATGTCCCGTTCGAGGGCAGGCGCTCGGCGGATTGCGCGGGCTTGCACGGGATTGCGGACGCGCCGAGTGTCGCACGCACCGCGGGGCCTATGCGGGCAGACGACCCCGTCCGGCCAGTGCGGCGAGCGCCACAGAAACCACGGCATCGGGCGGCAGCTCGTCCGTCGCGACCTCGACCGGGTCGAGGGACCGGAACGCCGCTTCCCGCTCGCGGCCCTGGCCCGCCAGCACGGCCTCCGGGTCAGCGCCGTACCACGGTCGGTGATCGCTGGTGCGGAACCGCTGCCCCGCGACTGCCGGCTGTGCGGTCAACCACACGATGGCCACTGCCGGTGCACGCAACGCCTGCAGGCAGTCCTCGCGGTCCACGACCGATGCCGCCGCGCACACCACCGCTGTCGCCTCCCCGCCGAGCGCCCGCAGCAGCGCCGCCGCCTCGAGGTCGTGGATCCCGGCCGTCCCGATCCGTCCGCGCAGCACGGCGACCGTCTCGCCTGTCGCTGCCTCGATCTCTGCGTCCGAGTCACGCAACGACCAGCCGAGGCGCGCCGCCAGGACCCGTCCCGTCGTCGTCTTGCCGGTCCCCATGAGCCCGACGAGCACGAGCTTCCGGATCGTCGCATCGGGCGTCATCGGCCGATTGTCGCCTACGCTGTCCTGCCCCCCCGCGCGCGGGGCGTCGTCCCCCTGGATCGCGACGCCATGTGCCGATTGCGACGAGATGTGCCGGGTGGTCTGGCCTGCATCGGGCGAGTGCCCGGGGACATGCGCGGCGTATGCTCGCCCGCATGGACCGCTGGCAGACGATCATCGAGCCGTTCCGCATCCACGCCGTTGAGCCCATCCGGCTGACCACCGAGGCGGAGCGTGAGCGGGCGCTCGAGACGGCTGGCTGGAACCTGTTCAACCTCCACGCCGATGACGTCCTCATCGACCTGTTGACGGACTCGGGCACGGGCGCGATGAGCCGCGACCAGTGGGCGGCCATCCAGCGTGGCGACGAGAGCTACGCGGGCAGCCCCAGCTGGTTCGTCTTCCTGGAGGCCGTCCAGCGGCTGTTCCCGTTCCGGCATGTCATCCCCACCCACCAGGGTCGCGCTGCGGAGAAGATCCTGTTCACGGCGGTCGGCGGGCCGGGCCGCGTCATCCCCAACAACACCCACTTCGACACGACCCGCGCCAACGTCGAGTTCACGGGCGCGGAGGCGATCGACCTCGTCATCGCCGAGGGCCGCCAGCCGTCCCTGATCCACCCGTTCAAGGGGAACATGGACACGCTGGCGCTCGATGCCCTGCTGGCCGAACGCGGGGCGGACGTGCCGATCGTGGTCGTGACCATCACGAACAACTCCGGCGGCGGCCAGCCCGTGAGCCTCGCGAACCTGCATGCGATCCGGGACGTCTGCGACCGCTACGGCAAGCCGCTGTTCCTCGATGGCTGCCGGTTCGCCGAGAACGCCTGGTTCATCAAGACCCGCGAGGCCGGCCAGGAGCACCGGCCGGTGATCGAGATCGTCCAGGAGATCGGGCAGCTGGCCGACGGCATGACGATGTCCGCGAAGAAGGACGGAATGGCGAACATCGGCGGCTGGCTGGCGATGAACGACGACGGCCTCGCCGAGCAGTGCCGCAACCTGCTCATCCTCACCGAGGGCTTCCCGACCTACGGCGGCCTCGCCGGGCGTGATCTCGAGGCGATCGCGCAGGGCCTGACCGAGGTGGTCGACGAGGACTACCTGCGCTACCGGACGCGATCGACCGCGTACCTTGGCGACGCGCTTGTCGAGGCCGGCATCCCGTGCGTCCAGCCGTTCGGCGGGCACGCGGTGTACATGGACGCCCGCGCGTTCCTGCCCCACATCCCGCCGCTCGAGTACCCGGGCCAGGCGCTCGCCGTGGAGCTCTACCGGGCGGGCGGAATCCGCGGCTGCGAGATCGGCACCGTGATGTTCGGCACGCACCCGGACGGCACCGAGACGCCCGCGGCGATGGACCTCGTTCGCCTGGCGATCCCCCGCCGGACCTACACGCAGAGCCACATCGACTACGTGATCGAGGTCGCCCGTGACGTGGCCACGCGGGCGTCGTCCCTGCGCGGGCTCCGGATCGCGACCCAGCCCCGGCAGCTGCGCCACTTCACGGCGACGTTCGCGCCGCTCCAGTAGTGGACGAGCGCGGTCAGGCCTGGAGCTTGATCGTCCCCGTCGCGTGGTCCACGACGATGGGCAGCTCCAGGAGCGGCGTGTTCGTGGGGCCCCCGAGGACCGCGCCATGGTCGCTGGGATCGAACGCCGCGCCGTGGCACGGACACAGCAGGACGTTGTCGGCGGCGTCCCAGCCAACCCGGCAGCCCTCGTGGGTGCAGGTCGTGTCGAAGGCGACGTACGAGCCATCGGCGAGCTTGATGATCACGGCTGGGTCGCCCACCGGCAGGCCCGCGGGCGCCGTCGCCGGGATGCGGAAACGCCTCGCCCCAGCCTTGTCGACATCCGAGATGTGTGCGACCGCGAGTCCCGCGAGCGGCGCGCTCGTCGGGAGAGGCGAGCCGGCGGCGTCCGTCGGGTCCGGCGGCGCAGAGTCGTCGGGTGCGTTGGACGGCGTCACCGCGCTCGAGCCGCCGCTCCCGTCATCCGTGGCGCCGCCCCCGCCCGCCGTTTTCGGGCCGCGGTCATCCGAGCCGCGGACGAGGCGCAGCGGCACCGCCAGCGACGCGACGGCAAGGGCGGCTGCCCCGAGCACGCCGACCTGGAGGAGCTGGCGTCGCTCGGGCGAGATGTCGTCCGCCGGCGACCTGCGGGCCCAGCCAGCGCGCGCGGCGCGGGCCGCGTCCCACGCATCCTCGATCGGTCGGCCGAGCTCGCGGACCGCCCGCGGGACGAGGAGCCCGCCGTCGCCCGCGAGCGCCAGCGTCGCCCAGCCGAACGCGTAGGGCAGGTCCGGCCCGTAGTAGTACGGCTTCGTGGCCCACGATGCGGTCAGCCAGAACAGGAGCGACAGCACCATGCCGCCGAACGCCGCGAGCCGGAACGCGAGCCCGGTGATCGCACCGATGCCGATCGCGATCTCGGCGAGCGCGATGAGGATCCCGATCGGCAGGGCGAACGGCTCCATCGGCTTCACGAGGAACGCGACCGGGGACAGGCGGGCGAAGGCGGTCAGCTGCGTGAAGATCGAGGCCGGGTTCGTGGCGTCGAAGAAGGCGGGGTCGAGCAGCTTGTCGATGCCGGCGTACAGGAACGTCGTGCCGAAGAAGAAGCGGAGCGGAAGGAGCGCGCGAGCAGCGATGCTCGCGCGCTCGAGCTGCTCCCGGAGCGAGGGGCCGGAAGCATCCTGTGAGGGCTCGGTGCCGGGTCGCGGCGGCGGCTCGATGCCGCTGGTGCCGCGCGGCTCGACACGGCGCGGTCGCTGGTCCCGCCGGCTCACCGTCGGGGTCTCATTCGCGCTGTGGTCACCTGGTCCTCCGTCATCGGGTGCCCGACCGGTTCGTGCATCCCACGGGTACCGTACGCGCGGCGGCCCAAGGCTGGGCTATGGACCGGATGTGCGTCTTCACATGTTCGGCGGCCGCGCGGCTACCCTCCGAGCTCGTCGGGGAACAGCGGGCGCAGCCACACGGTCCACGTCCCGCCTGCGGAGGCGATGGGCGATCCGGCGGGCACGCCGAGCAGCGGCGCGATCGCCACCGCGTCGTTCCCGATGGCGGTCCCCGTCCGAAGGCCTTCGACCCCGAAGGTCGCCGCCGCGGGCGACCCGAAGGCGCCGAGCGGTGTGACGAGTGGCCACACGGGCGCCGGGCCCGCGGACCCGCCCCCGCCGGTCGAGCCTCCACCGTCCGCCAGCGGCGCGGCCCAGACACGGTAGCCCACGGGCACGTACGGGACCACGGATCCGGCGCTTCCGCCCCAGGCGACCGTCGGGTCGGCGAGGCGCGCAAGGAGGTCGAAGGCGGCGGCGCCCGGTGCACCGGACGCGGCGGGCTGTCCGGGTCGGCCGGGACCGCCAGTCGGCACGAACCGGCTGACCAGGAGGTCGCCGTCGATGCCGGCGGTGAACACCGTCGTGCCGGTGTCCACGGCAACACCACCACCCGACTGCTCGTGGTCAAGCCCCGCGGCCTTCAGCGCGTCGAGGATGGCGGCTGCACCCGCCGCGCCCGTGTCCCGGACGAGGACCGGGGTGACGAGGGTCGGGTCGCCCGCCGCCAGCCCCGGGGTATAGATCTTCCCGTCTGTGTCGACGACGACCGCGGGCACGGACCCGAGGCTGGCGACCGGGCTGATGAAGCCGCCCTCGGTCGTGACCTCGAGCAGGAGCCCGGGCGCCGCTGCATCGGGCGCGCTCGGGCTCGCGTCGGGGACGGTCAACGGCGTCGCGGGCACGGGCGTCGGCACCTGGTCGGACGCCCGTGGAGTGGCCGTCGAAGCGACGGCGCCACACGCAGCGAGCGTCATGGCGAGCACGGCCACGATGCTGCTGGCCCGGAGGGTGACGGAACGAGATGACACGGGACTTGCCCTCGAGATCGGGACGCGGCAGCGCCGCTGCGGGACAGGGACGCCGGTAGGGCACGCCATGTTCCCTGTGGCCCCCCGTGGCGCTCCCCCACGTGCGCCCGCGTTTGAGGCCCGCGGTGTGGGCCCGGGTGGTCAGCCCCCGCGGGTGCTCCCCCAGCGCCACTCGATCGATCCCGTGTAGCAGTGGTCAAGGTACTGGCAGAGCCCGGTCGACATGTCCCACTGGCGGCCCGAGACGTAGGGCCCGCGGTCGATGACGGGGACCGTGATCTGGCGCCCGTTGGCGGGGTTGCGGAACGTCACCAGCGTGCCGCATGGGAGCGTCCGGTGGGCGACGCCCATGATCTGCTTCGTGTATGTCTGGCCGCAGGCCGTCCCCGATCCGAAGAACCCGGGCCCGTACCAGCTGATGTTGCCGTCGAACCGCCAATAGTTCTTGAGGACCGTCCCCGCCCTTGCGGTGGGCTGGCGGAATGCGGGCCGCGCGACGGCCGCGGCGCTCGCCCCGGGCTCGGACAATGACGCATCGGGCCCGAGCCATCCGGCCGAGCGCGTCGCGGTGTCGGTGTCGAAGGTCGTCATCGCCGTCGAACCCGCGGGCAGGGCAAGCGATACGGCCGCAAGGTGGGCCGGATCGATCGACCGGGCGGCGCTCTGGCGACGAGCACCCGCGGGTTCCGGAACGGCGACCAGGGCGCTGGCAGCCATGATGGCCGCGAACGCGACGATGAGCCTGGTTCGCACGATAGGCCTAGAAGGCTACCGGTTCCTGTCAAGGACACCGCCCCGGATGCCCTCAGGGGTCGGGGCGGCGGGCGGGCGGGACACGCTAGCCGCCACTCGATGGGTCACGGTAGCCGCCACTGGATCATGCTCGTGTAGCAGTTGTCGAGGTAGCTGCAGGTCGCGAACGACAGGTCCCATATCCGGCCGTCGACGTACGGGCCACGGTCGATGACGCGGACCGTGATCGACCGGCCGTTCGCCGGGTTGCGGAGAGTGACGCGTGTCCCGCACGGGAGCGTCTTGTGGGCGACGCCGAGAATTGTCCTGGAGTACGTCTGCCCGCAGGCGGTGCCGGAGCCATAGAAGCCCGGTCCGTACCACGAGTACTCGGCGCGCCTCCAGGCGCCGCCGCCCGAGATCGAGGTGGCCGCAGGCTGGAGCCTCGGCTTCACGAGGACGCCGATGGGCGCGATCGGCTGGCTGAATGCCGATCGTCCGGACGGGAGGGGCGGCGTGCCCGGGTCCAGGAACGCCTGGTCCGGGGCGGCGAACCCGTCTGCACGGGTCGCGGGGTCGGAGGTCGGAGTCATCATCGCCCCGTCGAGCGGCGGCAGCACGAAGCGCGTGAACGCTTGCGGAGCCAGGGGCTCGACGGTGCCGGGGACCTGCGATGCGGCCGGTCCGGCCAGGGCGACCAGGACGGCGACGGCGATGAGCGCCGCTGCCGTGACGACTGAGCTGGTTCGCACGGTATGCGCTCGACGGTAGGCTGGGTGTCATGACGGACGGGGGTATGGATCACGCACGAAGGGTGTCGGCGGCGTGACGAACGTGCGACCCACGCACGCACACCCGAGCCCCAGCTCGGCGGACGGCGAGCTCTTCGTCGCGATCCCGGCGCCCTATGACCTCGCGCGGACTTTGGTCGTGCATCGTCGTGGCCACGGCGATCGCTCCCTCGTCGTGGAGGCGTCGGGCGCCACGTGGCGGGCGACCCGCAACGACGCGGGGCCGGTGACGCTGTTCCTCCAGCCGGCACCCGAGGGCGTGCGCGTCCGTGCCTGGGGGCCAGGGACGGCGATGGCTCTCGAGGGCGTGGGCGCGCTGGTCGGAGCCCTTGACGACCCGTCGCTGCTGGTGGCGCTCCACGCCGAGGTCGCCGAGGGGATCCGGCGGTCGCGTGGGGTCAGGATCGGGCGGACGGGCGCGGTAATGGAGGCGCTGGTCCCAGCGATCCTCGAGCAGAAGATCACGGGCGACGAGGCTCGGCGCGTCTACCAGAACCTCGTTCGCATGCATGGCGAGGATGCGCCGGGGCCGCCCGGCCTGCGGCTGCCGCCTCGCCCCGAGATCCTCGCCGCGCTCCCCTACCACGCGTTCCATCGGCTGGGCCTGGAGCGACGGCGCGCGGAGCTGCTCCGCGCGGTCGCCCGGGAGGCGTCGCGGCTCGAGCGGCTGGGCACGGCCGCGGCCGCTGGGCCTGGACCGGAGCGGGAGGCGGCCTACGCCGCGCTGCGGGCGTTCCCGGGGATCGGGCCGTGGACGGCCGCCGAGGTGGGGTTCCGGGCGTTTGGCGACCCGGACGCGGTGAGCGTGGGCGACTTCCACGTCCCGAACATGGTCTGCTGGGCGCTCGCGGGCGAGGCACGCGGCTCGGACGAACGCATGCTCGAGCTCCTGGAGCCGTACCGCGGGCAGCGCGGCCGCGTGACGAGGGTGCTCGAGCTGGGCGGGGTGCGGGCACCGAGATACGGCCCACGGCTGGGCTCGCGCAGGATCGAGGGCCTCTAGGGTTCGGCCGCAGTCTCGCGCCCTGGCCGCGGTCTGGCGCCCGGGCCCGGGGTCTCACTCCACGGCGATCGGCGGCGCCTCCTCGCGCATGCCCCATGGCGACCCGTACTCGGTGAGCAGGTCCAGGAACGGGAGCGGCTCGAACGCCTCCGGACCCAGCACGCCGGCCCCGCTCCACGTCCCCCGAGCGAGCAGCTCCAGCGCGACGACCGGGTTGATGGCGGTCTGCCAGACGACCGCCTGGGCGCCGTATTCGGCCATCGTCACGGCGTTGTCGACCACGTGGTACAGGTAGACCGCTCGCGGCGCCCCGTCGAGCCCTCGGCCCGTGACCCATGTCCCGGCGCACGTCTTGCCGTGCATCCGGTCACCGAGGCCCGCCGGATCGGGCAGGCAGGCCGCGACGACGTCCCGCGGCGAGACGGCGACTCCCTTCACGGACACGGGCTCGGTGCGATCGAGGCCCAGCTTGTGCAACGTCCGGAGCACCTCGATGAACTCGTTGCCCAGGCCGTACTTGAACGTGACCCGCTTCGCCCTGACCCAGCGCGGGATGAGGAGGACCTCCTCGTGCTCCACGTTGACGCACTCGACGGGGCCGATGCCCTCGGGGAAGTCGAACACCTCGGGCTCGCTGAACGGCGGCGTCGTGAACCAGCCGCGGCCCTCCTCCCAGATCACGGGCGGGTTGAGGCACTCCTCGATCGTGGTCCAGATGGAGAACGATGGCGCGAACTCGTAGCCGTCCACGGTGAGGTCCGCGACGGTGATCGCGGGAGGAGATCGCGGTCGCCGGCGGGGGGCGAGCGTGTCCATGCCCGCCCGATGAGCCCGGCTGGAACCGGCGTTACACTCGGGCCCGGATGACCCCCTTGATCGCGACCCCGTTCACCCGCGCCAGCCGCCTCGAACGCCTTCCGGGCCTGCTGCGGGAGCGGATCATCGTGCTCGACGGCGCCATGGGGACGATGCTCCAGCGCCACCGGCTGAGCGAGGCGGACTTCCGCGGCGACCGCTTCGCGGACCACCCGAGCGACCTCCGCGGCAACAGCGACCTGCTGTGCCTCACGAAGCCCGACATCGTCAGGGCGATCCACGGCGCGTACCTGGCGGCGGGCGCCGACATCGTCAGCACGAACTCGTTCACCGCGACGCGCATCGCCCAGGCGGACTACGGGCTCTCGCACATCGCGGGCGAGCTCAACGAGGCGGCTGCGCGCCTGGCCCGCGAGGCTTCCGACGAGGCCGAGGCCAGGGACGGACGGCCGCGTTATGTGGCAGGAGCCCTCGGGCCGACGAACCGGACGGGTTCGATCTCCCCGGACGTCAACGATCCGGCAGCGCGCAACGTCAGCTTCGAGGAGCTCGCTGAGGCGTACCGGGAGTCGGCGACGGGACTCGCGACCGGCGGCGCCGACATCCTGCTGATCGAGACCGTGTTCGACACGCTCAACGCGAAGGCCGCCATCTTCGGTGTCGAGTCTGCGTTCGACGCGTTGGGCTACCGGCTGCCACTTATCGTCTCGGGAACGATCGTCGATGCGTCCGGGCGGACGCTGAGCGGCCAGACGGTGGAGGCCTTCTGGACGAGCATCCGCCATGCCGACCCGTTGCTGGTCGGGCTCAACTGTGCCCTCGGCGCGAAGCAGCTGCGCGAGCACGTGGAGGAGCTCGGCCGGATCGCGGACGTGCCGCTCGCCGCCTACCCGAACGCCGGCCTCCCGAACGAGCTCGGCGGCTACGACGAGACGCCCGAGACGACCGCGACGGCGCTGGGTGCCTGGGCCCGGGCGGGCCTGATCAACCTCGCGGGCTCGTGCTGCGGCTCGACGCCCGAGCACACGGCGGCGATCGTGGCGGCCGTCGCGGGCGTGCCCCCTCGGGTCATCCCGGCGCTCGCACCGATCACGCGCCTGTCGGGCCTCGAGCCGATGGCGATCCCGATGCCGGGCGGCGCGTTCATCAATATCGGCGAGCGCACGAACGTCACCGGGTCGCGCAAGTTCGCGCGGCTCATGGCCGCCGGTCGCGACGGCGAGGACGAGGCGGTGGCCATCGCGCGCGACCAGGTCACGAACGGCGCCGTGATCATCGACGTGAACATGGACGAGGCGATGCTCGACGGCGTCGCCGCCATGACGCGCTTCCTGCGCAGGCTCGCGACCGAGCCGGACGTCGCCAAGGTCCCGGTCATGGTCGACAGCTCGAAGTGGTCGGTGATCGAGGCGGGGCTGCGCCAGCTCCAGGGCCGCGGCGTCGTCAACTCGATCTCTATGAAGGAAGGCGAGGACGAGTTCCTCCGCCAGGCGCGGCTGTGCCGCCGCTATGGCGCTGCGGTCGTCGTGATGGCCTTCGACGAACGGGGCCAGGCCGACACCGTCGAACGCAGGGTGGCCGTCCTCGGGCGCGCGCACGACCTGCTCACGCGCGAGGCGGGCTTCGCCCCCGAGGACATCTTCCTCGACCCCAACATCTTCGCGATCGCGACGGGCATCGAGGAGCACGCGAACTACGCGGTCTCGTTCTTCGAGGCCACGCGCGCGCTCAAGGCCGTGATCCCGCACGCGCGGATCAGCGGCGGGGTGTCGAACGTGTCCTTCGCGTTCCGCGGCAACGACCGCGTCCGCGAGGCCATCCACGCGGTGTTCCTGTACCACGCGATCCGGGCCGGGATGGACATGGCGATCGTCAACGCCGGCGTCATCCCCCAGTACGACGACATCGACGCGGACCTCCTCGAGCGGGTCGAGGACGTGGTCCTCAACCGGCGAGGCGACGCCACGGACCGGCTCCTGGAGATCGCGCCGCGCTACTCGGGCGGGGCCGCGGTCGAGCGCCTCGGCGACGACCTCTCGTGGCGGGCGCTGCCCGTGGGCGAGCGGCTGACGCACGCGCTGGTCGAGGGCAACGACGCGTTCGTTGTCGAGGACACCGAGGAGGCGCGCCAGGCCGCAGCCCGCCCGCTGGACATCATTGAAGGCCCGCTGATGGCGGGCATGAACGTCGTCGGCGACCGGTTCGGGTCCGGGCGGATGTTCCTGCCCCAGGTCGTGAAGAGCGCGCGGGTCATGAAGAAGGCCGTGGCGGTCCTTGTCCCGTATCTCGAAGCCGAGCGCGAGGGCACCGGCCGGCGTGCGGGCACGATCGTCATGGCAACGGTCAAGGGCGACGTCCATGACATCGGCAAGAACATCGTGGGTGTCGTGCTCGGCTGCAACGACTACGAGGTCATCGACCTCGGCGTCATGGTCCCTGCCGCGCGGATCCTCGAGAAGGCGCGCGAGGTCGGCGCGGACCTGATCGGCCTGTCGGGCCTCATCACGCCCAGCCTCGATGAGATGGTGCATGTCGCGGGTCTGATGGAGCGCGACGGCATGACGACCCCGCTGCTGATCGGCGGCGCGACCACGTCCCGGCTCCACACGGCGGTGAAGATCGCGCCGGCCTACTCGCAGCCGGTCGTCCACGTCAGCGACGCGTCGCGGGCCGTGGGCGTGGCTGGCGCGCTCCTCGACCCGGCCACACGCGGGCCGTTCTTCGCGACGCTCCAGGACCAGTACGAGGCCGTCCGGCGCGAGCGTGCGGGCCGCGCGGCGCGCGAGACACGGCTCACGATCGCGGAGGCCCGCGCGAACCGGCCCCGCATCGACTGGGGTGGCGCGAACCTGGCGCCGCCGGTGCCGACGTTCCTGGGCACCCGGGCCCTCACGGCCTATCCGCTCGCGGAGCTCGTCGAACGGATCGACTGGACCCCGTTGTTCACGACCTGGGAGCTGCGCGGCGCGTTTCCGGCCATCTTCGACGACGCGCGCGTGGGAGCGACCGCGCGCGAGCTGCATGCTGACGCACTCGCCCTGCTCGAGCGGATCGTGCGCGAGGGGCTCCTGCGCGCCGACGCCGTCGTCGGGTTCTGGCCGGCAAACGCGACGCCCGACGACGACATCGTCGTGTGGACCGACGAGACCCGGACGGTCGAGCGTGCCCGGATCCACGCGCTGCGACAGCAGATGGCGAAGACGGACGGGCGCCCCAACGTGTCGATCGCCGATTTCGTCGCGCCGGCCGGCATCCCGGACCACATCGGCGCGTTCGCCGTGACGACGGGCCACGGCGTGGACGACCTCGTGCGCGAGTTCGAAGCGGCCCACGACGACTACAGCGCAATCATGGTCAAAGCCCTCGCGGACCGGCTTGCGGAGGCGTTCGCGGAGCGGCTCCACGAGCGTGTGCGGCGCGAGCTCTGGGGCTACGCGGCCGACGAGGCCCTGGCCAACGAGGACCTCATCGCCGAGCGCTACCAGGGGATCCGGCCTGCACCGGGCTACCCGGCCACGCCCGACCACCTCGTGAAGCGCGTGCTGTTCGACCTCCTCGATGCAGGGGATGCCGCGGGGATCAGCCTCACGGAGTCGATGGCGATGCTCCCGGGTGCGTCGGTGTCCGGGCTGTACCTGTGGCACCCGGAGGCCCACTACTTTGGGATCGGGCGGATGGGCCGGGACCAGCTGGCCGACTACGCGCGCCGCGCAAGGCTCCCGCTCGACGAGGCAGAACGCTGGCTGGCGCCGAACCTCGCCGACTCCGCGATGCCCGCGGGAGCCGAGCCCGCCGGGAACCCCGCCGCGATCGGGTAGCCTCACGGCATGCCGTCGCTCGAGAAGTCGCCGCCTGCCCTCGTCGCCCGCTTCGACGAGGTCGTTTCCCGCCACCCGTCAGCCGAGCGGCGGAAGATGTTCGGCTATCCCGCGTTGTTCGTGGGCGGCAACCTCGCCAGCGGCCTGTTCGCCGACCGCTGGATGGTCCGCCTTGCGCCCGCCGATCTCGCGACGCTCCTCGCCCTCCCCGGCGCGAGCCCGTTCTCGCCCATGGCGGGCCGCGTGATGCGCGGCTATGGGTTGCTGCCCCCCGACCTCGTGGACGACGACACCGGCCTCGACGACTGGCTGGAGCGGGCATTCGCCATGGCCGCGACACTGCCCGCCAAGCGGTAGCGCGACCGGGCCACTGGCGGCAGGGTGCGGTGCGGTGCGTGGCCGAGGGACCGATCCCGCGCCTGCGCGTACCACGGCAGTAGGCGCGCGCTTGCAAATGCCGTATGCTCGATCTGACGCCCCACCGTAGGGCGCAGCCAGGAACGGCCGACTCGATCCACTCCCTCCCGGATTCCGCCGAGGAAGATCGCGGAAACCGTCGCAACCACGAGGAAGTGGATTCATGAACGTCGATAAGACGCTCACTTGTGCCGACTGCAGCCAGTCGTTCACCTTCACTGCCAGCGAGCAGGATTTCTATGCGGAGCGCGGTTTCACCGAGCCCCGTCGTTGCCCGACCTGTCGGGCAAACCGCAAGGCGCAGCGCAATGCTGACGGCGGCGGCAGCAGCGCCGGCGGCTATTCGTCCGGTGGCGGCTACAGCTCCGGCGGTGCCGGCGGCTACAGCTCCGGCGGTGCCGGCGGCTACAGCTCCGGCGGCGGCTACGGCGCTCGCAGTGGTGGTGGCGCAAGCCGCGGCCCGCGCGAGATGTTCGCGGCCACCTGCTCGTCCTGCGGGCAGGAGACCGAGGTTCCGTTCCGGCCGACCTCCGGCAAGCCGGTCTACTGCAGCTCCTGCTTCGCCCAGCGGCGAGCCTGAGCTTCATGACCGAGTCCCGGCGTCCCGGTAACGGGCTGCCGCCTCGCCGACCGGCCCCGCCGGTCGATGAGCGGAAGCACGTGATCGCCGAGTACCGCCACAGCATCCAGGTCGTGACCTGCGTGTGCGGGTGGCTGGGCTCGTCGGCATCACCGGATGGCCGGACATCGGACTGGAGCCGCCACGTGGCGGCGAGTCGGACGACGCCTCGCAGCTAGCCCGACCCCCTCCACGAGCGTCTGACGACCGCCGGCATGCCGGCGGTCGTTTCGATTCCCGGGCTACCCCTTGCCCTTCAGCACGTCGAGCGCCTTGAGCACCTGCGTGTCGTCTGACGCGGCGAGCTGCGCGGCCGTCATGTCGTGGATGTCGTCAGGACGCAGCGGCGTGGCGGTATCCGCGAGGGCGACCTTGACGTCAGGCTCCAGGCCCTCGTGCCAGATCGGGCGGCCCCCGCGGGTGAGCCAGCGCTCGACGCCGATCCGCAGCGACGATCCGTCGGAGAGGTCGAACCGGCCGAGGACCGTGCCGGTCCCGAACGTCTTCACGCCCACGACCGTCCCTCGCCTGGCATCCTGGATGGCGCCCGTGACGATCTCCGCCGAGCTTGCCGAGTTGCCGTCCGCGAGGACGACGAGCGGGATGTCCGTCGCGAGGCCACCCGGTTGCACCGGCACGTCCTTTGTTGTCCCTGACGCGTCGATGCTCTGGTAGACGATCCCGTCGCCGACGAACTGACTCGTGACGCCGATCGCCTCGCTCACATACCCGCCGGGGTTCCCGCGCAGGTCGAGGATAAGCGCCGTCGCGCCCGCAGCCTTGGCGCCCGTGATGGCGCCTTCGATCGCCTTGGTGGCACCGGTTGCGAACTGCTCGAGCCGGATGATGCCGATCTTGCGACCCGGGACCATCGTCCACGAGACCAGCGGCAGGTCGAACTTGCGACGGGTGATCGAGACGTCGAAGTCCGCGACGGAGGCCCGCCCGATCGTCAGCGTCACGGACTCGCCCTCGGGCCCGCGGACCTTCGCGACGACCTCGTCGATCGTGTGCCCGGTGGTCTTCCAGCCGTCGACGGCGATGATCCGGTCACCACGCTGGAGCTTCGCCCCTTCGGCCGGGGTGCCAGGGATCACCGAGTTGATGACGGGACCCGTGGCGTCCTCTCCACCGACCTGGACGCCGATGCCGACGAACGTGCCCGACAGCGACTGGTCGATGGCCTTCGCCTCATCGGCGGTCATGAAGCTGGTGTGGCCCTCGTCACCGACCGCCTCGGTCATGCCGCGGATCGCGCCGTAGGTGAGCACCTGGTCGTCGAGGTTCTTCGCGTCGACGTAGTTCTCGTGGATCGCCTTCCACGCCTCTTCAACGAGGTCCAGGTTCGCGTTGGCGGTGCCCGGCGTGGGCGACGCCCCCGCAGCCGCGCCACCGCCGAACATGCCGCCTCGGCCGGCGGCGACGCCGCCCGAGAAGGTAATGATCGCGAGTACCGGGATCAGGATGACCGCGAGCCACTTGCCGTAGCCGCCGCCTGATCGCGACGAGGTCGGGACGGGCGTCACGGGCAAGGCGAAGCCCGGACCTGGCGGAGTGTCCGTCGGGGGCGTCGTCGCTGGCCAGGCCGGGGGTTCGGCGGGAGCGGGCGGGGGCTCCGGCTGGGACGTGGTCGGGAGCTGGTTGGGGTCGGTCATTCGATCTTTCGGGCTGCAGGGCACGAGGTTGGCCATCGTCGGCTGCCCGCAGCATGACGCGTCCGGCTTCAGCGCGGGTGGTGGACCGATGAAGTTGCCTTGATCATTGGTTCGCCCCCGAGCCGCCTTCGCGCATGATCCGCCGTGCCGCCCGGGTGGCCCGCACGAAGTGGCGGAGGTGCGCCAGCGGCTTCACATGACTGGGGGCGCCATCGTAGATCGTCGAGATCGGCACCCACTCCAGCGTCCAGCCGCTGCGCAGGCAGACGGCGATCATCTCGACCTCGAACTCAAAGCCCGGCTCCTCCGAGGCCAGCATCTCGGTCATGAGTCGACGCCCGATCAGCCGGTAGCCCGACTGGTTGTCCGGGACGTGCCGGCCCACGGCCCACGAGAACGCGGCCGTCCCGATGGTGTTCGACATGCGTCGAACCGGCGGCATCCGGGCGAAGTCCCGCCGCCCGATGATCAGCTCCGGCCGCGGTCCCGACGCGCCAGGCGCGGCGAAGGCCGCCAGAAACCGGGGGATCTCGTCGGGCGCATGCTGGCCGTCAGCGTCGAGCGCCAGGACCGCGTCGTATCCGTCCTCAAGGGCGCGCCGGAACCCCGCCCGCAGCGCCGCGCCCTTGCCCTGGTTCGGAACCTGGCGGAGCACCTCGGCTCCGGCCGCCTCCGCGTTTGCCGCCGTGTCATCGGTGGAGCCGTCGTCGACAACGAGCACCGCCAGGTGTGCGCGGGTGGCGCTGACCACGGCGCCGATCCGCGGCCCCTCCTCGTATCCCGGGACGACGGCGAGCACCCGCGGCGGGTCGCCCATCAGGACGCGACGGCCGCGGGTGCGTCCGCACACGCAGCGGGTCCACAGCCGTTGCTCGTCCATTCGTCGATCCTCCGCAGCCCGGGTTCCGGAACGGTTCCGGGACCTACGTCGCGACCAGCTCGCGCCACGCGGCCGAGAGCTCGAGCGCTGCGCGGCCGACCGGGCGCGACGCCATGGCCCATCCGGCCGGCGCTCTCGTCATCGCCGGATGCTATCGCGGTCAGCTGGTCGCAAACACGAAGGTGCGGATGATCGGGGCGGCCGTCGGGATGAAGGTGTCGATCGCGTCGCCATAGAAGTCGTCGATGTCGACGATGACCGTGCCGCCGCCGGGCACGTCGAGGATGTACATCCGCAACCGCTCGTCGCCGGACATGACCCACCTGCCGGTCGACCCGAAGGTGATCAGCGCCACGGTGGGGATGCCATTCGCGAACGGGCAGGACTGCGACCAGCCCTGGGCGATGCCGATGTCGACCGACGAGCCAGACAGCCCTCCGACCGTGACCAGCGCCGGGGTGCTCACGATGAGGCCGGGCAGGCTCCGCAGCCACGCCACGAGCTCGCTCGACGTCGAGCCGACGCCGGGCTCGGTCGAGGTCGGGCAGGTTGCGTCCTGCGAGGCCGCCGCTGCGTCGCGGAACACATGGATGCCAACGCCGTCGCTGCCGATGGGCGCGAGCTGCGCATAGAGGCTCGAGTCTTCAACCAGCGACCATCCGTCCGGGACAGTGAACGTCAGGGCGGGCGTGAACGCGGCGGTCGCATGGCTGCCGGCGGCGAGCGGCGGGGTCGTCGATGCCGCGCTCTGCGCGGGGGTCGCGTTGGCGGCGGGTGGCAGGCTGCCGCCACCGCACGCGGCGACAAGCAGGGTGACCGCGGCCAGGGCCAGGATTCGGGACGCGTGGACCACGGTGGTGAACCTCCTAGGACGCGGGCGCGCATGCCCGGGGACGCCCTGACCGTAGTCCACGCACGCCCGTCGGACCCCGGGACATTGGTCACGAAACGGGCGGCCGGCGGACCCGTGGCGAGGCTGCGAGGCCGGTCAACCGCCGGCAAGCCCGGTTGCGAGACCGGCGACCTGGTCCGGCGTGACGCGACAGCACCCGCCGATCAGGCGCGCCCCGGCCGCCCTCCAGCGTCGGGCCGCGGCAGCGTCGAGGCGACCCTCTGCGGCCCCGGCCCCGGCCCCGGTCCCGGTCCACGTCCTCTCCGTTGCATCCCAGCCCTCGCCACTGTTGGGGTACGCCACAACAGGCAGCCTCGTCGTCGCGGCGATCCGGGTCACGGCCTCCTCGACGTGCTCGGGTGCGGTGCAGTTGACGCCGATCGCGAGGACCCCCGGTGAGCGGTCGAGCGCGGCGACCAGCTCCTCGATCGGGGCGCCGCTCCGAAGGTGGCCGCCATCCATGCACGTGACGCTGATCCACGCAGCGGCGGCCGGCCGATCGGCGAGGAGCTCGGCGATTGCCACGGCCTCCTCGAGCTCCGGGATCGTCTCGACGGCGAGCACGTCCGCGCCCGTCCCGGCGAGGACGTCCAGCCGCTCACGATGGAATTCGCGCAGCTGCGCAACCGAGAGCCCGTAGCGACCGCGATACTCAGACCCGTCCGCGAGCATCGCCCCGTACGGGCCGATCGACGCGGCCACGAACAGGGCGGGCGTCACGATGCCGGCGGCGGAACGCTCGGCGACGACGATCGAGCGCGCGGTCTCCGCCAGCGCCACGCTCCTGCGCATCAGCGCTGCCGCATCGTCCCGGGCGAGCCCGCGCCGGGCGAAGCCCTCGAATGTCGCCTGGTAGCTGGCGGTCGTCGCGATCCGCGCCCCCGCGCGGTAGTACGCGAGATGGGCCTCCGTGATCGCCGCCGGGTCATCGGTGAGCAGCCGCGCCGACCACAGCCCATCGGACAGGTCCGCGCCCTGGGCCTCCAGCTGGGTTGCGAGGCCGCCGTCGAGAACGAGCACACCGCCCTCGTCGAGCGCCGCGCGGAAGCCGGTGGAATCCATGCCCCGATCGTGCCATGCCTCGCGCGGTCGCGGTCCGCCGACTGCCGTCACCCGGCACAATCGGCCGGGACAAGGAGGTGGACGTGCACTACCGGCGGATGCCGATCGAGGCGGAGTCGCCCGAGCAGCTGGGCTATGGACGGATCCGGTGCAACCTGGCGGAGAGCTCGGTCGCCGACGCGACGCTGGGCGACCTCGGCGAGGGGCTCGGCGGGCTCGTGCTCCAGTACGGCGACCACCTCGGGCTGCCAGCGTTGCGCGAGGCGATCGCCGCAGACGGCGCGGGCCTGGCAGCCGACGACGTCCTGGTCACACCGGGTGCGGTCGCGGCGCTGTTCCTCGTCCACACGACGCTGATCCAGGCCGGCGACCACCTTGTCGTGACGCGCCCGAACTACGCGACGAACGTCGAGACGCCGCGCGCAATCGGGGCGGACGTCGAGTACCTGGACCTCGCCCACGAGGATGGCTGGGCCGTCGACCCCGACCGGGTCGCGGCCATGCTCCGTCCGGAGACGGTCCTCGTGAGCGTCACGACGCCGCACAACCCGACCGGCTCGACGCTCACCCGGGACCGCCTCGACGCGCTGATCGGCATCGTCGAGCGCCATGGCCGCGCCCGGCTCCTGGTCGACGAGACATACCGCGAGATGACGTTCGGGGAGCCGCTGCCGGTCGCCGCGTCACTCTCGGACCGGGTGATCTCGGTCACCAGCCTGTCGAAGACGTATGGCCTGCCGGGGATCCGCGTCGGCTGGCTCGTGAGCCGCGACCGCTCGCTCGTCGAATCGCTGCTCGCCGCGAAGGAACAGATCCTCATCAGCGGCTCGCTCGTGGACGAGACGATCGCGCTCGCGGCGCTCCGACGGCGGCCGACGTGGCTGCCCGCGATCCGGGCGCGGATCGAGGAGGCGTTCGGGATCACGTCCGCGTGGATCGACGGCAACCCGCGCTTCGAGTGGGTGCCGCCCCGCGGCGGCGTCGTCGGCTTCCCACGGATCCGGCCCGGGATCGAGGTCGACACGGACCGCTTCTACGACGGCCTGTTCGAGCGCCACGGCACGATCGTCGGGCCCGGCCACTGGTTCGAGCAGTCGCGGCGCCAGTTCCGGCTGGGCTACGGCTGGCCGACGACGGACGAGCTGCGCACCGGCCTCGCCGCGCTCGACGCGGCCCTCGACGAGACGCGTCGCTAGCTGAACAGCGACGCGTAGCCGTTGAGCGCCGGCTGCCCGCCGAGATGGGCGTAGAGCACGTTCGACCCGGGGCCAATCTCGCCCCTCGTCACGAGGTCGATGAGCCCGGCCATCGACTTCCCCTCGTACACCGGGTCGGTGATCATCCCCTCGAGCCGCCCGACCAGCCGCATCGCGTCGAGCGTCTGGGCGTCCGGGATCCCGTAGATCCCGGCGTGGTATCGGTCGTCGAGGAGGATCTCGTCCTCGCGCAGGTCACGATCGAGGCCGATCGACGCCGCCGTCCGACGCGCGATGCGTGCGACCTGGTCCCGGGTCTCGACCGGCGTGGCGGAGCCATCGATCCCCAGCACCCGGCGCGGCCGACCGCCCGCATCCTCGAGGACCGCGAACCCGGCGATCATCCCTGCCTGCGTGGAGCCCGTCACCGAGCACACGACGATCGTGTCGAAGAAGATGCCGAGCTCGCGTTCCTGTTCGGCGACCTCGAACGCCCAGCCCGCGAACCCGTGGCCGCCGAGCGGGTGGTCCGAGGCGCCGGCGGGGATCGCGTACGGGGTACCACCGCCCTCGACGACATCGGCCAGCGCCTGCTCCCAGCTCTCCTTGAACCCGATCCCGAAGCCCGCCTGCACGAGCCGGACGTCCGCCCCCATGAGCCGCGACAGGAGGATGTTGCCGACCCGGTCGTAGGTGACGTCCGGCCAATCCACCCAGCTCTCCTGGACGAGGACGCAGCCGAGCCCGGCGTGGGCGGCGACCGCGGCCACCTGGCGGGTGTGGTTCGACTGAACCCCGCCGATCGACACGAGCGTGTCGCAGCCGCGCTCGAGCGCGTCGGCCAGCAGGTATTCCAGCTTGCGGACCTTGTTGCCGCCGAACGCGAGGCCAGAGTTGACGTCCTCGCGCTTCGCCCAGATCGCCGGCCCGCCAAGGTGCGCGCCGAGGCGGTCTAGCCGCTGGAGCGGCGAGGGCCCGAAACGGAGGTTCGTGCGGGGATAGTCTGCGAGCGTGGGCATCGCGGGCTCCGGTGACGGTCGCGGACGACGGACGGGCGGTACGCGCGAACGGTCGGGACGCGCGACGGTCAGGGCGACGGGTTCCGGCGACTGGGCTACAGACGCTGGTCGGTGCTCGGCTTCGCCCACAGGTTGACCCCGGACTCGACCGCGAACTGGTCGATCTCCACGAGCTCGTCCGACGAGAATGAGAGGTTTGCGACTGCGCCCACGTTCTCGCGGATCTGCTCGGGCGACGACGCGCCGACGAGCGAGGTCGTCACCCGCGGATCCCGCAGCACCCACGCATGCGCCATCTGGGCAAGCGACTGGCCGCGCCGTTGTGCGATCACGTTGAGCCCGCGGACTCGGGCAAGGTTCTCCTCGGTCAGCGCCGAGCGCTGGAACGAGTCGCCGCCCGGCCGGTTGACGCGCGCGTTGTCGGGGATTCCGTCGAGGTACTTCGTCGTGAGCAGGCCCTGGGCCAGCGTCGTGAACGCGATGACGCCGGTGCCGAGGCCGCCGACGACGTCCAGCAGGTCGGGCTCCACCCAGCGGTTGAACATGTTGTAGGCGGGCTGGTGGATCAGGAGCGGGATGCCCTCTGCCTTGAGGAGCGCCGCAGCCTCGCGCGTCTTGCCCGCCGAGTACGACGAGATGCCCACGTACAGCGCCTTGCCCTGGCGGACCGCGTGGGCAAGCGCGCCCATCGTCTCCTCGAGCGGGCTGTCCGGGTCGAAGCGGTGGCTGTAGAAGATGTCGAAGTAGTCGACGCCCACGCGCCGCAGGCTCTGGTCCAGGCTCGCAAGCACGTACTTGCGCCCGCCGCCGCCCTGCCCGTACGGCCCCGGCCACATGTCGTAGCCAGCCTTGCTGCTGATCACGATCTCATCGCGGTACGAGGCGAGATCCTCGCGCAGGATTCTCCCGAAGTTCGTCTCGGCGCTGCCGTACGGCGGGCCGTAGTTGTTGGCGAGGTCGAAGTGAGTGATCCCGAGATCGAACGCCGTGTGGACCATCTCGCGCTGGACGCTCGCCGGCGTCGTGTCCCCGAAGTTGTGCCACAGGCCCAGCGACAGCGCGGGGAGCTTTAGGCCGCTCCGCCCGCAGTAGCGGTAGGGCATCGTGTCGTTGCGCTCGGGCGCGGCGGTGTACGTCATGCGGGTGCGGCCTCTCCGATGGTGCCGTCCTCGGACTCCATGAGGAGCGATGCGCCGCGCTCCGCCCGGCGGGCGTTCGCGTACGCGAGGCTGCCCTTGGCGCCGGGCTCGACGTCAGCGCGCGCCGGGACGCTGTTGTTGTGATAGTCGCGATGCGCCACCGGCCCGAGGACGCAGGTGCCATCCTCCAGCGCCCGGACCACCGCGGCGGACAGCGAGCCCTCGGACTGCCAGCCCTCGCCGTTGTCGATGAGGTTCTGGAGGAAGGCGACGGGGTAGTTGTTCAGGCCGTCGCGCTCGATCTGGGCCTCGGGGTCGATCATGAGGATGTCCCTTGCTGCGTGCTGCGGGTGGGGACGCGCGTCCCGATTGTACGTGCCTGTCGTCTCGGCCTCGGCATCCGCTCGAGGTCCGTCGTCGTACCTTGGACATCACCGCCGTACGGAGCACCCCGCCATGCGACCCGCCCGCCTCGCCATCGCGTTCCTGTTCGCGCTCATCGGAGTCGTCTGGGTGGCCCAGGGCCTGAACCTCCTCCCTGGGACCTACATGAGCGGCAGCCTGTTCTGGGCGATTGTCGGCGCACTGCTGATCGCGGGCGCGGTGGCGCTGGTCGTGCGCGAGCGGCGCCGGGTCGTCTGATGGAGCGGGCCGCGGGCCGCGGGCACCGGGACGGCTGACCGAGGCTCAGTACGGTGGGCGCAGCAGCGCGTCTGCCAGGTCGGCTGATGGAGCGGGCGCCGTACGGTGGGCGTACCAGCCAGGGCTGACGGGGTGGGCCTCGCGCGCTCCAGGCGGTGCGCCTCGCGCGTTCCAGGGGGTCCTCGTGCGGTGAGCGCACCAGCCGAAGATCTAACCGCGGACCCGTGCGGCACGCGTACACGACGGAGCTGATCAGGGGCAGCGCGCGCTATCCCGTGCGTCTTGCGCGCGCCGGAGCGAAGGGTTCATCCGCTCGAGCGGTGGCTACACCGCCGCACCCTGGTGCAATCGGGCCGACACAACGCCGCGTCGCGCCGTCACGCTGCGCCGTCATGGGGCGCCGCGCGGCGCGGCCCACGACGTCATGCGGAGAGCTCCTCACGGGCGAGCAAGCCGCGTGCATCGGGGTCGAACTCCGCGCACTCGAGCCACAGCTCGCCGTCGTGCTCGGCGGGGATCATGTGGCCACCACAGCCGCAACACGGCATGGCGGCTTCGGCGGTTTCGATGAGGTCACGAGGGATCGGGAGTGGCGCATGGGTCAGATTCCTGTTGCTGTCGATACGAACCGTTCCGTGTCGTCGAACCAATGCAGCACTCCAGGCACGCCGCGCTGAGATCGCCCGCGTGGTCGCCCGCGTGGTCGCCCGCGGCGTCGAGCGCGGCGACCTGCGCCCCGACGCGGACGTCGACGTCGCCACGGAGCTCCTCGTCGGGCCCGTGTACTTCCGACTGGCGTTCGGGGGCAGCCTCGACGACGCCTTTGCGCGCCAGGTCGCGCACGCCGTGCACGCGGCCTTCGACCGCGGCGGCGCTTGAACCCGACCGACGTACGCGGCGGCACCCGAACGCGAGCGACGGTACGCTCGGTCGCGAGACGACGCGCCGCGGTCGCCACCACGAGACGGGAGCAACGATGCAGGTCGGGCTGATGGCACCGCAGGGCTGGAAGGGCGAGTACGACGGCTGGGATCCCGCCGCGGCGTGGACCCGGACCGTGGAGCTTGCCGTCCAGGCGGAGCAGCTCGGGTTCGAGTCACTGTGGGTCTTCGACCACTTCCACACGGTGCCCGTCCCGACCGACGAGATCACCTTCGAGTCGTTCTCGGTCCTGGCCGCCCTTGCGATGGTCACGAACCGGGTCCGGATCGGCCACATGGTCGTGTGCACGGGGTTCCGCAACCCGGGCCTCACGGCCAAGCTCAGCTCCACGATCGACGTGATCTCGAACGGCCGCTTCGAGCTGGGTATCGGCGCCGGCTGGAAGGAGGACGAGTGGCTGGCCTATGGCTACGGCTTCCCGCCGATCCGCGAGCGGCTCGACCAGTTCGGCGAGCACCTCGAGATCATCACGCGGATGCTTGCGCCCGGGCGCGCCACCTTCGAGGGCGAGCTGGCCAGCGTCAAGGGCGCGTACAACGTTCCCAAGGGGATCCAGGCCCACATCCCGCTGATCGTCGGGGGCAACGGCCGCGAGCGGACGGCGGGCTATGCGGTGAAGCACGCCGATGAGCTGAACTTCGTGTTCCTCGGCGCCGACGAGGTGCGCGACCGCATCAGCGACGTCCGCGGCAAGTGCGAGACCGCCGGCCGCGACCCTGACACGCTGCGCTTCTCGATCTACACCCGCGACGAGGACGTCCGCGGCGCGGGCCAGCAGCGCGTGGACGCGCTCGCGGCGTTCGGCACGGTCGGGCTCAGCCGGATCGTCTGTTTCCCGGGTCGCTGGGATCCCACGCCCGACGGTCAGGCCTCGTTCGCCGAGGACTGCCGCACGGCTGGCCTGGATTTGCATCCCGCCTGAGGACACGCTCGTTCGCCTCGCCGCCGAGGTCGGGATCCCGGAGGGCGAGATGCGCGGGGTGCTCGCGAGCGATGCCTACGCAGCCGAGGTGGAGGAGGACCTCCGGGAGGCGCAGGCGATCGGCGTCGGCGGCGTGCCGTTCTCGTCATCGACCGGCGCTACGGGATCTCGGGCGCCCAGCCATCGGAGCTGTTCCTGGAGGCCCTGCGGACCGCGAAGCGCGATGCCGTGACCCAAGCCGCGGAGGTCGACGCAGCGACGACAACGGCCGAGATGGCGACGGCGACAACGGCCGCGGCCGGACCGGCTGGCGGCTGAGTCGCCCTACGACTCGTCAGCTCGAGTGGACTCGCCGAGGCCAGCGTCTTCGTCCCGGTCAGCGTCTTCGTGCCGGTCAGCGTCTTCGTCCCGGTCAGCGTCTTCGTCCCGGTCAGCGTCTTCGTCCGGGGCAGCCGCATCGTCCGCCGGGCCTGGATCGGCAGGCTCCTCCACCACCGGCAGCGTCGCCGCGAGCACGTCGACGAACTGGCCCTCCAGCCAGCCGACATACGCGAACACGACCCGAGCTTCCGCGTCCGCAGCATCGGGGTCGATGGGCTCCGCCTCGGTGAGATCGGTGACCTCGAGCCGCGTTCCGAGGACGAGTCGCAGGTCGTTGAGCACGAGCATCCACGCCTCTGCCTGGCCATCGTCGATCAGCGTGGCGTCGACGGTCGCCTGCACGACGGCGAGCCGCGCCCGGCGTCCGGCCTCCAGGTCCTCGTGCACCAGCCCGCGGTACGCATCGTCCGCTCCCGGGTCGCCCGGCACGGCCGTCGGGTAGAGGCGGCGCTGGATCGGGTCCGGGTCACCCGGATCGACATCGGGGTCGAACGCATCGGCACTGTCCGGAGGTTCGCCCACGCCACCCGATCCACCGGGCTCCATGCCCGGCGGGTACGCGTCCGTGGCGGCAACCTCGTCCCACGGGAGCCCGGGCCGCGGAGGTGCGGCAAGCACGGCATCCAGCTCCCCGAGCAGGCCGCCCAGGATCGCCCGCTCACGACGCACCAGACGCAGCGAGACCTCGTCCGGCCCCGCCCGCACCACGCGGTCCTCGAGCTCCATCACCGCCCGCTCATTCCGGCTGCATGGTCGCCCACAGGCCGTGGGCGTGAAGGCGCGATACATCGTGCTCGCAGCGCTCCTGGCTCCCGCCGGACACCACCGCGCGGCCCTGGTAGTGGACCTTGAGCATCAGCTCCTGCGCGTGCGCCTCGCTGTAGCCGAACAGCTTGCGGAACACGTAGGTGACATAGGTCATGAGGTTGATCGGGTCATTCCAGACGATGACGATCCAGCGCGGCGCCGGGACCACGCGCTCGCGGACGACCTCCTTGAGGGTCGTTGACGGATCGCTGGCGGCGACGGCTCCGGACATCATGCCGATCGTGCCACAAACGGGTTGGCGGAGCGTCCCGCCAATGACTGGACGCATTGCCTCCACTCCAGGGCCACGTATCCTCCGGGGATGACGACGCACGAGGCCGAGGGCGCGGACGACGACCGCGCACGGGACGCGAGCGCCGGGGACGCGAACGACCCGGCCGGCGCGCCGCCCACGGCCGGGTCCGCGCTCGCGGCGATCGCCGGTGGTCCGCTGGGCGCCCTCGCCGCCGTCGTGCTGGTGATGATCGGGGCCCTCGCCCTGCGCGAGGTGGCCACGCTCGTCGTGCCGGTGCTGTTCGGCCTGTTCCTCGCGCTGGTCGCATGGCCGATGGTCGGCGCCCTGGAACGCCGGGGGGCACGGCACGGAGCGGCGCTCGGCGGGGCGATCCTCGTCGTCCTCGTCGTGGTTTTGGCAGTGGCCGTCGTCGTGGCCGTGTCCATCGGCGAGCTCGTCGTCCTGGTGCCGCACTACGAGGATCGCCTCCAGGCCCAGATCAACGCGCTCGTCGCGCTCCTCGCCGGGTTTGGCGTCGTCCTCGACCCGGGCGCGATCACGTCGATCATCTCGCCCCAGCAAGTGGTCTCGTTCGTCCGCCCGATTGCGTCCGCGGTCTCGGGCGCAGGGGTGGGCATCTTCGTTCTCGTCCTGACGATGGTCTACGCGCTGTTCGGGGCGGCCTCGCTGCAGGCCCGGGCGGAAGCGGCGTTCGGCAGCGACCATGCGCTCCTCGCCGGCGTGGAGCGCTTCGGCGTCGACCTTCGCCGATACCTGCTTGTCCGGGCACAGCTGGGCGTGTTCGCTGCCGTGCTCTCGTTCGGGCTGCTGTTCGTGATCGGCGTGCCGCTCCCGGCACTGTGGTCGTTCCTCGTGTTCGCCGCGAGCTTCATCCCCAACATCGGGACGTTCGTCGCGGTGGTGCCCCCGCTGGTGCTCGCGTTCCTCACGGGCGGCCTCGGCCCCGCGCTCGCGATCATCGTGGGCTACACGCTCATCAACTTCGCGCAGGACCACTTCCTGCAGCCGGTCGTCATGGGCGCAGAGCTCAACCTGAGCCCGCTCGTCGTCTTCCTTTCCGTCCTGCTGTGGGCATGGATCCTGGGCGCGGCAGGCGCCCTCCTGGCGGTGCCGCTGACGGTTGCGCTGGTCTCGATCCTCGAGGCCCATCCGTCCACCCGCCCGATCGCTGCGCTGCTCCGGCACACCGTCAGTCGCACCGCGCAACCGCCCGAGCCTGTCGTCCCCGTCGGGGCGTGAGCAGGGGCCTTCGTTGTGCGATCCGGCCGATGCGAGTACCGTTGCATGGTTGCCGCCCCTCGTGGCGATGCTCCGCAAGGTCGACCCACTTCTCGAACGGGCCATGCGCCGCTTCTACTTCGGGAAGAGGAAGGATGAGCCCATGACCACGGGTATCATCAAGAAGGTCGTCGCCGATCGCGGCTTCGGCTTCATCACCGCGGAGGATGGGAAGGAATACTTCTTCCACCGCGGCGGACTCGATGCGACGCTCGACTTCGAGCGCCTCATCGGCGGCGAGCACGTCACCTTCGCGATCGAGGCGAGCCCCAAGGGCCCGCGCGCGAACCAGGTGAGCGCCGCGTAGCTCCAATCTCGTCGGAGGCCCCCGGGGCGTCCACGACCAGCCGGGCAACCCGCCCGGTCGCTCGTGCGAGGTCCCGGGTCCCACCGACCCCTGCGCGACCGGCCGGGCCGTCGCGGCTCACCGGCGCCGCCCCCGATCGGAGCTGTCCCCTCATCGCGACCACAGCGTTCGTTTCGACGTACGTGCCGTACCGCTGCGGCATCGCCACGTTCACGCATGACCTCGCCGGCTCTGCAGGCCCGCACCAGGTCGTCGCCATCCATCCACCCGGCGGCCCGGACCGCTACCCGTCCGAGGTCCGCTACCGCATCCGCCGCGACGTCCACGAGGACTACCTGACCGCGGCCACGGCGCTCAACGCATCCACCTTCGACGTCGTCTCGCTCCAGCACGAGTACGGGATCTGGGGCGGCGCTGACGGCGTCTGGGTCCTGGACTTCGTCCGCGCCCTGCGTCTCCCGGTCGTGACCACCCTCCACACCGTGCTCCGGCACCCCACGCCCGAGCAGCGGCGGATCCTCACGACCCTCACGGCGCTGTCCGTAACGATCGTCGTCATGTCGCGCGCGGCCGCATCGCTGCTGACGCGGATGTATGGCGTCGAGCAGCACCGTATCCAGATCGTGCCCCACGGCGTGCCTGACCTGCCGCTTGTCGACCCCGAGACCATCAAGCCGCGGCTCGACCTCGAGGGCCGGCTGGTCATCCTCAGCTTCGGGCTGCTCGGGCCAGGCAAGGGTTTCGAGACCGCGATCGCGGCGATGCCGGCCGTTGTCGAGGCCGTGCCGGCGGCGATCTACATGATCCTGGGCGCCACCCATCCCGACCTCATCGCCCGCGAGGGAGAGGCATACCGCGAGCGCCTGGTGGCGAAGGCCGCGGAGCTCGGGGTCACCGACCAGGTGCGCTTCGTGGACCGCTTCGTCGGGCGCGTGGAGCTGGGGACCTGGCTCGAGGCCGCGGACGTGTTCGTCACGCCCTACCCGAACCTCGAGCAGATCGTGTCGGGCACCCTCGCCTACGCGATGAGCGCGGGCAAGGCGATCGTGTCCACGCCGTATGCCTACGCGCGTGAGCGGCTGGCCGGCGAGCGCGGCCGGCTTGTCCCGCCCGGCTCGCCCGCGGCGCTGGCCACGACGCTCGTGGAGCTCCTGCGCGATCCCGCCATGCGGGCCGCATACGGGCAGCGCGCGTACAAGCATAGCCGGGGCATGGTGTGGTCTTCCGTGGGCGCGGAGTACGCACGCATCTTCGATCGTGCGGCCACGCCCCTCGCCAAGAGCCGACTCCTCGTGCCGGCGTTCGCGGCGCAGGGTGGCTGATCTCGCGCTCCCCGCGATCAACCGGGCGCACCTCGAGGCGCTCACCAGCGACCTCGGGATCTGGCAGCATGCGACCGGGCCGGTGCCGAACCGGGCGTTCGGATACTGCACCGACGACGTCGCCCGTGCCCTCACGGTGGACGTGCTCCACGCTCGCGAGCTCGGGTGGAGCGCCGTGCACGCGAGCGCCTGGCGCTCGCTCCGCTTCCTGCGCGACGCGTTCGACCCGGTCACCGGTCGCTTCCGCAACTTCCGCGATGCCCACGGGGCGTGGATCGATGGCGCGGCATCCGAGGACAGCCACGGGCGTGCGCTGCGTGCGCTCGGCGCGACCATCGCGGCAGGGGCGGACCGCGAGTTCGGGGCCAATGCACGGGTCCTGTTCGCTGCCGCCCTGCCGGCTGCCGCCCACCTCCACGCGCTCCGGGCGACGGCGTCGTCGATCCTCGGATGCACGGCGGCGCTGGGCAGCAGCTCGCTCGACGACGACCTGCGCGCCGGGACCGGTGCGGTCCTGCGCCTGACTGCTGACCGCCTGCGGGGCAGGTTCGGCGGCGTCGCCGGCGACCGCGACTGGCCATGGCCCGAGCCCGTCCTGACCTACGAGAACGCCCTCCTGCCGCACGCGCTGATCGAGGCAGGCCGGCGTCTCTCCGATGGCGCGATGCGGCGCAGCGGGCTTGCCGCCCTCGACTGGCTGTCAGGGCACCAGGGGGGCGACGGCGTCTTCTCGCCGATCGGCAACGATGGCTGGGAGCTGCGTGACGGTCCGCGCGCCCGCTTCGACCAGCAGCCGATCGAGGCGACAACGACGATCCTCGCCGCGGAGGCTGCGTTCGCGGCCACGGCCGACACGCGCCATATCGCCACTGCCGAGCGTGCCTTCGCGTGGTTCCTCGGCACCAACGACGTCGGAGTTCCGGTCGCCGAGTCAGGGCGCGGCGCGTGTCACGACGGGCTGGGGCCCGACGGGGTGAACGCGAACCAGGGCGCCGAGTCGACGCTCATGTGGCTCACCGGTCTCGAGCACCTGCGCCACCTGCGCGCCCGGGCAACGGCGTCGCGCGACAGCGCCAAGGTCGCACCGCATCTCCCCCCGTACGCCCTCGAGCACGTGGCCGCGACCATGCGCCCACGCGAAGGATGATCCCAATGCACACCGAGACGTCCGACCTCTTCAAGCGCCACCCGGCGAACCCGATCCTCACGCCGGGGCACCTCCCCTACCGCGCGAACTCCATCTTCAACCCGGGCGCAGGGCGCGTCGGTGACGAGACGGTGCTGCTGCTGCGTGTCGAGGACATGCGCGGGATCTCGCACCTGACGGTCGCCCAGAGCACCGATGGCGTGACGGGCTGGCGATTCGATGCGGAGCCGCTGCTCAGCCCGATGCCCGACGACCACCCCGAGGAGATCTGGGGCTGCGAGGATCCGCGGCTGACGTGGCTCCCCGAGGAGGACGCCTGGGCGATCGCCTATACCGCGTACAGCCGCCGCGGACCGCTCGTCTCGCTGGCGATGACCACGGACTTCCGGACCGTCCGCCGCCTCGGACCGATGATGCCCCCGGAGGACAAGGACGCCGCGTTGTTCCCGCGCCGCTTCAACGGCCGCTGGGCGATGATCCACCGTCCGTCTCCGCTCCGTGGCGGGGCCCACATGTGGATCTCCTACTCGCCGGACCTGACGCACTGGGGCGACCACAGCCTCCTCCTCGAGGCGCGCGACGGCGCGTGGTGGGATGCCGGCAAGATCGGCCTCGGGCCGCCCCCGCTCGAGACGCTCGAAGGCTGGCTCCTCTGCTACCACGGGGTGCATGCCACCGCGTCGGGCCCGATCTACCGGATCGGGCTGGCGCTCCTCGACCTCGAGGACCCGCGGATCGTGCTGCGCCGGACGGACGAATGGGTCTTCGGGCCGTCGGCACCCTACGAGCGGAGTGGCGACGTCAACAAGGTCGTGTTCCCCACGGGCTGGGTCCACGACCCGGAGACGGACCTCGTGTCGATGTACTACGGGGCAGGCGACTCGGTGATCGCGGTCGCGACCGCCACGCTCCGCGACATCCTCGACCACCTGGCCCACTCGGCCGTGCCCGACCACCGCCGCAGCTCGGACGGCGACGGCGGCTAGGCCGGACGCCGCGCGATCGAGGATGGAGGCGTGCGCCCGTATCATCGGGCAATGCACACGCAGCGTGTCCCGGTCGCCGCGGAGGTCGAGGTCGCGGTCGACACCTGGGGACCGGTTGGCGTGTCGTCCTCGGCCGTCGACCAGGCGCCGTTCCTGCTCGTCCACGGCCTCGCGTCGAACGCGAGGATGTGGGACGGCGTGGCGGCGCGTCTCGCCGAGCGCGAGCACGCGGTGGCGACCGTCGACCTCAGGGGCCACGGCCGGTCGTCGAAGCCCGACGGGCCGTACGACATGGCGACCGTCGCCGACGATGTCGCTGCCGTGATCGGCGCGCTGGGCTGGGACCGGCCGGTCGTCGCCGGGCAGTCATGGGGCGGCAACGTCGTCCTCGAGCTCGCACACCGGCATCCCGACGTCGTCCGCGGCATCGTCTGCGTCGATGGCGGGTGGCTGGAGCCGTGCGCCGCCTTCCCGAGCTGGGGGGCCTGTCGCGACCGCCTTGCGCCACCGCGCCTGGCCGGGCTGCACCGCGACGACATCGAGGGCTACATCCGCAGCGCGCACCCGGACTGGCCGGAGACAGGCATCGCGGGCACGCTCGCCAACTTCGAGGTCCGTCCGGACGGCACCATCACGCCGTGGCTCACGTTCGACCGGCATATTGCGGTCCTGCGTGGGATGTGGGACCACCGGCCGTCCGACATCTACGCAGGGATTGCCGTGCCGGTGCTGCTCGTGCCCGCCGACACCGGCGCCGGCGAACAGGCGCAGCAGAAGCGCGAGGGCGTGGCGCTCGCGGCGGCGAGCCTCCCGAACGCGCACGTCCGCTGGTTCACCGCCGATCACGACATCCATGCACAGCACCCCGTCGAACTGGCAGATGTGATGCTCGAACTGACCGCCGACGGATTCTTCGAATGACCGGGACCCGCGTCCTCGCGATCATGGGTTCGGGCGAGACCGCTCCGACGATGGCGAAGGTCCATCGCGCGCTCTTCGACCGCCTCGGCGACGGGCCCGTCCCGGCCGCGATCATCGACACGCCGTACGGCTTCCAGGAGAACGCCGACGAGCTGAGCGCTCGGACAGTCGAGTTCTTCGCGACAAGCGTCGGTCGGCCCGTGACCGTAGCGTCCTACCGCGCGAGCGACGTCGATGCCGTGACGGTGGCCACCGCCGTCGCCCGGTTGCGCGAGGCGCGGTACGTCATGGCCGGGCCCGGCAGCCCCAGCTACGCCCTCCGCCAGTGGGCCGGCGGGCCGATCCCGGACGCGCTCGCGAGCACGCTGTCCGGCGGCGGGGTCCTCACGATGGCCAGTGCGGCAGCGCTGACGCTTGGGGTCGTGACCATCCCGGTGTACGAGATCTACAAGGTCGGCGAGGATCCGGGCTGGCTGGAGGGCCTGGACCTCCTGGGGCCGGCGACCGGCCTGCGCGCGGCAGTGATCCCGCACTACGACAACGCCGAGGGTGGCAACCACGACACGCGGTTCTGCTACATGGGCGAGCGACGCCTCGTGCAGCTCGAGCGGGCGCTGCCGGAGGGGGTGTTCATCCTCGGCGTGGACAGCCACACGGCGCTCGTGCTCGACCTCGAGGCCCGGACGGCAACGGTCTCGGGCCTCGGCGGCGTGACCGTGCGCGCCGACGGCCGGAGCACCTGGTTCGCCGCCGGCAAGGAGATCGCGATCGATGCGCTCGATGAGGTCGCGCGCGGCCTGGCTGCGGGAGACGCCGCCGATGCCCTGCGCGTGGCAGCCGAGTCGGCACCGGTGGACGGGACCCGGGACGGCCCGCGGCCGCCAACGATGCGCGACGCGATGACCGATCTCGAGGGCGCGTTCATCGCTGCCCTCGATTGCGACGACCTCGACGACGCCGTGGCCGCGCTCCTCGATCTCGACACGGCGATCGGCGGCCGCGTCCGGGCGGGCGAGGACAGCCCGGACCTCGACAACGCGAGCGCGACCTTCCGCTCGCTCATCGTGCGCCTTGGCGAACGCGCGGCGGTGGGCGGCGGGAACCCGCGCGAGACGCTCGACCCCTTCGTCCGGGCGCTGCTCGAGCTGCGCGACGAGGCACGGGCGGCCCGCGACTGGGAGAGCGCCGACCGCATCCGCCAGCGCCTGACTGCCGCCGGGGTCGAGGTCCGTGACGGCGCGGACGGGTCCACCTGGGAGATGGCAGCCGACGGGCCCGGCTGAGCCCATGGGGTCATGCGCGGCGCGCTTCGTCGCCACCGCGCAATCCCGCGGCGTTGGCTGTTGCGTGGCGTTCGTGCGCGCCGGGTGACGATCGTCGCACATCGTACGGAGGACGCCATGCACCGCCAGATCTCCGCCCTCATCGACGCCCAGGCGTCGTGGGCCAAGCCGCTGGGCGAGGACGTCCAGCACAGGCTGGCGCCGGTCTTCGCCCGCAACCGGCCCGTGAAGGACGCGCTCAACGGGACGTGGCTGGGTCACCCGGTCCATCCCGTCGTCACGGACGTCCCTGTGGGGGCGATGACGCTCGCCGCGATCCTTGACCTCACCGGGCACGACGGAGCCGCTGACATCGCCATCGCGACAGGCCTCGCCGCGATGGCCGCATCGGCCGCCACGGGCGTCGCGGACGCGGTGGACACCTACGGCCGGCCGCAGGTCATGGCGACGGTCCACGCCACGCTCATGGCCGGGAGCGCCGCCGCGTACCTTGCGTCCTTCCTGCTGCGCGTCGGCCCGCGGCGGGGCCGCCCGCTTGCCCGGCTCCTCGCGTTTGCCGGGTACGGCGCCCTGTCGGCCGGGGCGTACGTCGGTGGCGAGCTCGTGTTCCGGGCCGGCAACCAGGTTGACCGCCACGCGTTCCGGACGCCGGGCAGGAAGTGGAAGGCGCTCGACGTGACCGAGGTGTCCGAGGGCACGCTGGTCAAGGCGATGGCCGGCACCGAGCCGCTCGTGCTGTACCGGGACGGCGACGCCATCCGCGCTCTCCACGGCGTGTGCGCACACGAGGGCGGCCCGCTTGACAAGGGCACGATCGTGGACGGCTGCGTGCAGTGCCCGTGGCACCAGTCGCAGTTCCGCCTGTCGGACGGGCACGTGGTCCACGGGCCGGCGGTCTACGACCAGCCAGTGTTCGAGGTGCGTCGAACCGCGGACGGCGGCCTCGAGGCTCGGCCGGCCGGGGTCGAGGCGTCGTGACCCGCGTCGCGTAGTCGGCAGAACGTCGATCGCTCGACTGGTTCGTCGCGGCGCTGCCGGGTCGGCGCGACCTACTCGTGCCGGAGCGACGTCGGCCGTGTCATCCGCTCGAGGGGCGGCAGCGTGAGCAGCACGACCCCCATGGCGACCGCCACGCTGAGCAGGACGACGCCGATGAGCGACCCGTCGGGGACGGTCACCACCTGCGCGGCGACCAACAGGATGCCGCTGCCGACGACCGCACCGAGCACAGCGCTCAGGGTCGCGACGGCCGCCAGCGGCACGGCCGCCTGGAGCAGGATCGTCGCCCGCAGGCTCGCCGCCGCCATCCCCGCGCTCCGCAGGAAGACGAACTGGCGGCGGCGCTCGAGCGTCGAGGTCGTCACGGCGACGGCGAGGCTGCAGCCCGCGAGCGCGAGCGTCGCGACGAGGCCCATCGCGACGATCCGCCCGATCTCCTCGAACTGGTGGTTCGCAGCGAGAGGCTGCGCCTGCGCCACCACGAAGCTTCCAGGCCGGGCGGCCATGACCACGGACCGGACGCGGTCGATGACAGCGGCCGAGCCATCCGTGGCCACGTAGACGCGCGTCACCGAGAGCGACGCAAGGGCGTCCGGCGCCAGGATCGACCGGTCGATCACGAGGTCCGGGAGGAAGCCCACAGTCTCGGGATCGGGCTGTGCGGCCGACGGCGGGAGACCGCCCGCGAGGTCGAGCCCGATCCCGGGTAGAGGCCCGCCGACGAGGTCACGATCGGTCCGCATCACGAACGTGCCATCGAGGGTTGCCGTCGTGTTGGCACGCGAGATCCCCTTGGGCGCGCACTCGATCGCCGCACCCCGGGCCAGCACGGCACGGAGATCAGCGCAGGTCACGACCCAGCCGGACCCGGCAACCTCTTCGCCCCGGACAAGCGAGACCTCGCGGATCGGTACGGCCGCGGTCACCCCGGGCAGAACCCGCAGCTGGTCGGTGAGTGCGTCCGTCACGGGCCTCGCGCCACCGAGCCAGGCGACCACGCCGCCCGACGGCAACAGCAGGTCCATCGCAGATCCCGCGCGGGTCTGCGTGTAGGCCGAGAATGTGAAGAAGGCGCTTGCGATGAACACGGCCATGATCACGCCGGCGATCGCGCCGAACGAGCTGCGCGGCTCGTCCACGAGGCGTCGGGCGGCGAGCAGGGAGGAACCGCCGCGGGCGACCCGGTGCAGCGCCCGGCCGACGACAAGCGTCAGCCACGGCCCGGCGAAGGCAATGCCGAGGATGACACCCAAGAACGCGATCCCGGCGCCGCCGAGGCTGATCGCACTCGGCACGTCGCCGCCGCCCTCGTAGAGGCCGATGGCGGCGAACAGCGCGACGATCGAGGCGACGACCGGCAGGACGCGCCACGCGCCCGGCGGCCGGGGGACGGAGCGACGCTGCACCCCGAGCGGCGTGATCGTGAGCCGGCGCATCGCGAGCAGCGCCCCGGCCGCACCGACGACCTGGACCGTCACGAGCAGCGCGAGCGCAGGGCCCGGCGGCGGCACGATCGCGGCCGGCCACCACGTGGCGTCGTCGAGCGGGATCCGGGCGACGAGCGGCCGCAGAGCGATGAACAGGACGATCCCGCCGGCGGCGCCGAGCACAGTCGAGACGAGGGCCTCGACGACCGCGAGGCGCGCGACCTGGGCTGGCGTCGCGCCGACGAGCCGTAGCGCTGCGAGCCGCAGCTCCCGGCGCGCGGCAGACATCCGCGTGGCGGTCGAGACGAACACGGCCACCGGCGCAAGGGCGCCGGCCGCTGCGAGGACGATGAGCAGCAGGGCGATGGGCGAGAGGTCGAGCGGCGTCGACTGGGTCGCGAAGGCCCTGACAGCAACGCCCGTGTCGGCCCGCAGCGCCTCGGCGTCCATCCCGATCACGACCACGAGCTCGTCAGGCGAGGCGAGCATGGACTCGCCGAGCTCGCCCATCACCCGCCCGACGCGCGGCTCCAGCTCGTCCGCGGGCCGCTCCGCCAGCAGCTGCGCCAGGGCAGGCGAGACGTACGCCTCGCCCGGGCCAGGAAGCGCGGGCAGGCCCACCGGGAGGGCGAGGTCGCCGCCACCCGTCGGCGCGACGACCACACGCGTGAGCACCCGGTCGCCGACATGGTCCTCGACCGGCAGGATCAGGAGGCTCGACGTGGCGTCGTCGTCGAGGAGGAACGTCTCCCGCCATGCCGTGCGGGCGTCCCGGTCCGCGAGCGCGGGCAGGAACGACAGCGCGAACAACAGCACGGCGGTGCCGACCGCGACCGCTACCGCGGTGAGCACCAGGCCGACGACGGCGCCACGGCCGCCAGCGAGCGCAAGTCGCAGGCCGAGGCGCGTCATGCCGCCCCCGGGCCCGACGCGCGACCGTCGCGGACCACGACCTCGCGGTGCGCATACGCGGCGACCCGGGGCTCGTGCGTCACGATGACGACGCTGACGCCGGCATCGGAGGCTGCCCCGGTGAGCAGTTCCATGACCTGCTCGCCGGCGAGGGAATCGAGGGAGCCCGTTGGCTCGTCCGCGAAGATCACCGCGGGGTCCGTCACGAGGGCCCGCGCCACCGCGACGCGCTGCGCCTGGCCCCCGGACATGTCGCCCGGTCGTCGTCCCTCGAGCCCGTCGAGCCCGAGGCGCGGGAACCACGCCGCCGCGCGGTCCTCTGCGTCGCCGCGCCGCACGCCGTCGAGCAGCAGCGGGAGCGACACGTTCTCGAGCGCACTGAGCTCGGGCACCAGCTGACCGAACTGGAACACGAAGCCGAAGGCGCTCCGGCGAAGACGGCTCCGCCGGCCCTCGTCGAGATTGTCGATACGTCCACCGTCAAACGTCACGGTCCCGTGGTCGGGCCGGAGGATCCCGGCCAGGCAGTGGAGCAGCGTGCTCTTGCCGGAGCCGCTCGCCCCCATCACGGCGACGATCTCCCCCCGGGCGATCGCGAAGTCGATGCCCCGGAGCGCCTCGGTGGTGCCGAACCGCTTGTGGAGGTCGCTCGCGGCAAGGATCGGTCGCCCGTCGGGCGCGCCGATTGCCGGGATCGATGGCGTCGGGAGCACGGCGAGGGTGGTCATGCGGTCTCCAGCGGGGCGAGGACGGTGCGGCGAAGCTCGTCGACGCGGGCGACCGTGAGGTCCAGCCAGCGCAGATCGGCCTCGAGGTGGAACAGGGCGTAGTCGGCGAGGAGGGCGATCGGCATCGCCGCCGTCCGGCGCACCGCCGTGAGCTCGCGCATCCGCTCGAGATGGGCATGGCGCTCCGCGTCGACGATCGGCGTGACGTCGCGACCAGCGAGGATGACGAGCACCACCTTGGTAAACAGCGCGGCCTGCAGGTGCGGCTCCGGGTCCAGGGGCTGCACGAGCCAGCGATCCAGCTCGTCGATGCCGTCGGGCGTGATGGCGTAGCGGCGTCGCTCGGGGCCCTCGGCCTGCTCGACGGCCTCCATGCGCACGCGGCCCTTGCCCTCGAGGCGCGAGAGCGTGGCGTAGACCTGCGCGAACGCGACCGGATGGTCGGGCGCGAAGTAGCGATCGACGAGGCGCTTGAGGTCGTAGCCGTGTCGAGGCTGCTGGCGCAGGAGGCCGAGAAGTGCGTGCGGAACGCTCATGGGCCGCACTATACACCTAGTTAGTAGTCCGCGCGCAATGCCCGGGCCGACAGCGTGGGAGGTGCGGGAGTGGACGTCCGTGTAGCGGCATGGCGCGCCAAAACGCATCGATCACCCGACAATGGCGGCATGAACCCGCGCCCGTCCGTTCGCGTCCTCGCCGCCGACTGCAGCCGCTGCGTCGGGCTGTGCTGCGTGGCGCTTGCGTTCGCCGAGTCCGCGGACTTCGCGCTCGACAAGCCCGCGGGCGATGCGTGCCCGAACCTCCAGGTGGACGACCGCTGCGGCATCCACGCCCGACTGCGCGAGTCCGGGTTCGCCGGCTGCGTCGTGTTCGACTGCTTCGGGGCCGGGCAGCGGGTGACCCAGGAGCTCCTGCCCGGCACCCACTGGCGGTCCGACCCGGCCACCGCCGAGGCGATGTTCGCGACCTTCGCGCTCGCGTGGCCGCTCCACGAGCTCCTGTGGTATGTCGCGTCGGCCCTCGAGATCCCGGCGGCCCAGCCGATGCACGCGCAGCTCCGGGCGGCGGGCGCCGCGACGGACGCGCTCGTCGAGGACGCCGCTCGGTCGCCGGCATCGATCGATGTCGGCGGTCACCGGAGCCGGGTCAACGAGCTCCTGCGCGAAGCGAGCGCCCTCGCCCGTGCCCGCTTCGCCGCGACCGCCCTTGATCGCCGGGGCGCCGACCTGATCGGGGCCGACCTGCGGAGGACCGACCTGCGTGGCGCGGACCTGCGTGGCGCGGAGCTCGTCGGGGCGGACCTGCGCGGCGTGGACCTCGCGCTCGCTGACCTCACGGGCGCGGACCTGCGCGCCGCGGACCTCCGCGGCGCCGATCTCCGCGAGGCCCTGTTCGTGACGCCATCGCAGCTCCGGGCGGCGCGCGGCGATGGGACGACCGTCCCGCCCAGGGGTCGTGAGCGCCCGGCCCACTGGCCAGTCTGACCGCAGCCCCCCGCATCCGGGCGATCATCCCGGCGGTCGTCCCGGCGGTCGGCGTCAGCCGGCGGTCGGCGTCAGCCGGCGCTACCGGAAGCCGCGTCCAGGCGGGCGAGGATGTTCGTCTCGAGCAGGAGGATCCGCCCCTCGAGCGCCTCGACGCGCTTGAGGATCTCCATGTTGCCCGAGAGCAGCCGCTCGTTCTGCTCCTCCTCGATGTCACCCTCCGCGGCCGCGTGCTCGAGCGTCATCCGGTCCCGGATCGAGGCCCGGTTGCTCGCGAGCAGGATCAGGGGCGCGGCGTAGGCGGCCTGCGTCGAGAACGCGAGGTTGAGGAAGATGAACGGGTACGGGTCGAAGTGGAACACGAGGATGATGTTGCCCGCGACCCACACGGCGACGATCACCGTCTGGATCATGATGAACGTCCAGCTGCCGAGGAAGGTCGTCACCCTGTCCGCGATCCTCGCCCGGAGTGGCGCCTCGTCGAAGAGCCTCCGGTTGACCGCGTGGCGGGAGCCGCCGGGCTTCGCCTGGCTCATCGATGGACCTCCTTCGGGTGGCGACGCTGGCCGACCCACGATAGGACCTTGTCGGCTGACGACGTGACAGGCCGCTACAGCCAGCCGCGGCGTCGTGCCACGAGCACGATCAGGAGCGCGAGCCCGAGCACGCCCCCAACCACGAGCCAGAAGCTGCGCGGGTCGTCCTGGGGTAACGGGACGCTGACGTTCATCCCAAGGAGCCCGGCGATCAGCGACCCCGGCAGGAGCAGCACGGTGACGAGCGTCAGCGCCTTCATGACGTCGTTCGTGCGCTGTGCCGTCCGCGTCATGTACACGTCGAATGATCCGAGGACGACATCCCGGCTGGACTCCACGGCGGCGATCGCCGAGCTGAAGCGCGCCGCCACAGCGACGAGTGCGTCCGTGCCCGGGCTATCCTCCACCGCACCCCGGGTGCCGGTCGCCGCGAGCGCCGCATAGAGGGACCGATGTCGGGCGAGCAGCCGTCGGAGCTCGGAGACGCGCCGGCGGACGACGACGAGGTCGTCGAGGAGCGAACGGCTCCCGGAATCGCGAAGCGACCGACTGTCGAGCCGGTCGACGTCGTCCTCGATCGCGTCGACCGTGTGGAAGTACGTCGTGACGGTGCCGTCCAGGAGGGCCGCGAGGAACGTGGCCGAGTCGATGAGCCCGGTGGACGTGTCGGCGCGGACGCGGGCATCGAAGTCGCCGAGGAACGTGATCGGGCGCTGGTGATGCGAGATGACGGCGTTCGTGGCGGCGATGACCGTGAGCCAGGTCGCATCGCGAGGGCGCCGCGCGTCGGGCTCCGCGGCCACGGTGACGTGCAGGTAGGCCCCATGGATCTCGAGGTGCGGCTCATCAATGGGCTCAACGAACGACCGCTGCGTCGCATCGTCCAGGCCGAACCGCGACCCGAGCCGCGCTGCCTCCTCGGTCTCGAGGGGCCCCAGGATGTCGATCCACAGCAGCTGGCGCGTCGATGGCTCGCGCTCGAGGGCCACGTCGAACGTCAGGGTCTCATCGTCGCGGTCGGCGTCGAAGCGGCGCACGCGGAACCGCTCCTGCGCGGGCGCGGGACCAGGTTGGGCGGCGTGGGTCGGCATCGCCCGAGCCTACGATGCGGGGCGCTCCGTGCAGATGCCGGATCCGTTGCGATGTCGGCCGACATGTTGCAATCCCCCGAACGGGGGGTGCACGGCGCAACTCGCGTCGGGCACGGTTGAGCCGCGCCATCAACCCCGTTCGGAGCCACACGTGCCGCCGACCACTTCGAGCACTGTCACGCCCTCGCTCGCAGACCTCCTCGCCGAGGTCAACCCGGCCGACGCCTGGCGGGACCTGTTCGAGCACAACCCGGCGACGATCCTGCTGCTCGACCCGGACAGCGGCCGAATCATCGCGGCGACGGACAGTGCGGTCCGATTCTACGGCTACGAGCGCAGCGAGCTCCTCGCGACACGGATCTCGGAGATCAACACGCTGCCGCCCGCAGAGACCCTCCGCACGCTGGAGGATGCGATGGCTCCCGGGGGCCACCGGTACCGCGTCCCGCACCGCATCGCCTCGGGCGAGATCCGGATGGTCGAGGTCTACTCGAGCCCGATCACGCTCGCCGGCCGACTGATGGTCCAAGCGATCATCCACGACGTTTCGAGCCTCGTCCAGGCGGAGGCGGACCGAGACCTCCTGGCTGCGGCGGTCGACCAGGCGGCCGAGACCGTCGTGATCACCGACTCGCCCGGGTCTTCGAGCCCTTCTACACGACGAAGCCGGAGGGGCACGGCGGCGTCACCGGAGCAGGTGCTGGGGCGGGACCTGCGAGGGATCGACCTGATCCTGAGCGACGTGATCATGCCGGTGATGTCGGGGCCCGGGATGATCAAGCGGCTCGATACGACGCTGCCGGTCACCTTCGTGTCCGGGTATGCCGGCGATCACCTGCCTGCGGGAACCGACGCCGGCGGCCGGCATCCGGTGCTGTCGAAGCCGTACTCGCGCCAGGGCCTGCTCCGGGTCGTGCGCGAGACGCTCGACGCGGCACGCTCGGCCGGCTGCGCCGGGCGCCCGGCCGGGCGAGTGCCGGCCGTCAGTTGCGTCGCTTCACCGCCGCACTGAGCGAACGCTGATTCGGGCCGGCGCCGATCGGTCAGTCGATCCGCACGAGGACCACGACCGGGATGACGCGCGTCGTGCGCGCCGGGTACTCCAGGAACGTCGGGTGGACCGCCGCGTGCGCGGCGTAGAGCCGGTCTCGGTCGACGCCCACGACATCCGATGCGCGCGCCTGGAACGTCTCGGCACCGAGCTCCACGGTCACGATCGGGTTCGCGAGCAGGTTCACGTACCACGCCGGATGGGTCGGGGCGCCGTTCTTCGAGGCGATGATCACGATCCGGTCCCCGTCGCGGGTATACACGACGGGCGCGAGGCGAGGCTCACCGGTACGGGCACCGACCGTCGTCAGGAGCAGCAGATCGCGCCCGAGGAACGGACCGAAGGTGACCTTTCCCGCGTGGGCACGGAAGTCATCAACGAGTGCCTTCGTGAAGTCGGCATAGGAGGAGCGCGGGTCGGTCGTTGTCATAGCAACTATCCTAGCGCGTCCCCGGCTCGGTCACGGCGCACCGCGCTGGTGGAACGGCTGCGGAGCGTCATGCGGCGCTCGCGGTGGCGGCGGATGCGTCTCGACAGGTGGTCGTGGGTTGACACGGGACGGCGGGCGCCGCGTGGATCCGCGCAACCGGCGGGGGCAGATGGCAGGCAGCGCCGGATGCCCCGTCGCCCCGCAGGCCGACGGGCGGTGCGATCGAGTTGCGACTGGAGCCCAGTGTCCGGATGCGTACTTCCGTTCGCTGACGGAGCGCGGCTACCCGGCAGGATCGCGTGCGCTTGACCGGCAGCGGATGCGTCGACAAGACTGCGGCCATGGGAGAGGACTGATCGGTGACACCGCCGCGGCTCGAGCTCACGAGGGCGCAGGTCATCGCGCGTCGACTGGCGGCCGGCGCTCTCGACGCGCGGCTCCCGGCGGGCACTGATTCCTTCCGCCGCGCGGCATGGGCGGGCCTCCAGGACAGCATGCCGCGGGCCGCGTTGCTGTCGCTCCACGCACGCGTCGAGGCGATCGGTGCGTCCGCGTGGGAGGACCCGTCGCTCGTCCAGGTGTGGGGGCCAAGGTTCAGCGCATACGTCGTCGCCGCAGCCGACCGCACCGTGTTCACGCTCGGTCGGCTGCCCGACGATCCGCATGGCCGGCGGCGCGCGGAGGACCTCGCGGACCGGCTGGAGGCGTTCCTCGATGGCCGCCGGATGCGCTTCGGCGAGGCGGGCCATGCCCTCGGTGGACACCCCAACCAGCTCCGCTACGCCACCGCGACGGGTCGGGTCCTGATCCGCTGGGACGGCGCTCGACAGCCGACGATCTGGACCGAGCCGACGCCCGTCGCCGACCCTCGCGAGGCACGCCTCGAGCTCCTTCGCCGGTACCTGCGCATCTTCGGGCCGACGACGGCGGCGTCATTCGCCGAGTGGGCCGGGATCGCCGCAGCGGACGGGCGCGACGCCTTCGATGCGCTCGGTGGGTCCCTGGTGCCGGTCCGGTCGCCGATCGGCGAGGCGTGGATCCTCGCCGAGGACGAGCTTGCGTTCGGCAACCCGGCAGGGCCGGCCGCGCCCGCGCGGCTGCTCCCGAGCGGCGACGCGTTCTTCCTGCTGTGGGGCGCAGACCGCGAGGTTCTCGTGCCCGAGGCCGTGAACCGCGCCGCGCTCTGGCCGCCGCGGGTCTGGCCGGGTGCGGTCCTCGTCGACGGGGAGATCGCCGGGACGTGGCGGCGGTCGAACGCGGACCTGACGATCCATGCATGGCGGGCGCTGCCGCCCGCCGCCCGCGCCGCGGTCGAAGCGGAGGCTGTCGCGCTGCCGCTGCCCAGCGTCGACGGTCGGATCCGGGTCCGCTGGGCGGACTGAGCTCGAGAGACGGACCGGTCGAACCCGGGGCACATGGGTCGAGCGGTGCGTCGGCACGTCAGGATGTAGCCTGACCACGTGGCCACGATCCTCCAGCACCTCCCGGTCGGCGAGCGCGTGGGGATTGCGTTCTCCGGGGGCCTCGACACGACGGCGGCCCTCCACTGGATGCGCACGCACGGCTCGATCCCGTACGCCTACACGGCTCACCTGGGGCAGCCCGACGAGGACGACTACGAGTCGATCCCGCGCAAGGCCACGAGCTACGGCGCGGAGCAGGCCCGCCTCATCGAATGCCGCCCGCAGCTCGTCGCGGAGGGCATCGCAGCCCTCCAGTGCAGCGCGTTCCACATCTCGACCGGCGGCCAGACGTACTTCAACACAACGCCTCTCGGCCGCGCCGTCACCGGCACGATGCTCGTCTCTGCCATGCAGGAGGACGACGTCAACATCTGGGGCGACGGGAGCACCTACAAGGGCAACGATATCGAGCGGTTCTACCGTTATGGCCTGCTCGTGAACCCCCGGCTCCGGATCTACAAGCCGTGGCTGGACCAGGAGTTCATCGACGAGCTGGGCGGGCGGGCTGAGATGTCGGCGTACCTCGAGGGCGCCGGGCTCGAATACCGGATGAGCGCCGACAAGGCCTACTCGACGGACTCGAACATCCTGGGCGCGACCCACGAGGCGAAGGACCTCGAGTTTCTCGACAGGGGGCTCTCCATCGTCACCCCGATCATGGGCGTTGCCTCGTGGCGCGCGGAGGTCGACGTCAGGCCCGAGGTCGTCAGCGTCCGCTTCGAGGACGGCGAGCCAGTGGCGCTCAACGGCCGAACGTTCGAGACGCCGCTCGCGCTGTTCACGGAAGCCAACGCCATCGGCGGTCGCCATGGGCTGGGTGTCTCCGACCAGATCGAGAACCGGATCATCGAGGCCAAGAGTCGCGGCATCTATGAGGCGCCGGGGATGGCCCTGCTCCACGTCGCCTACGAGCGCCTCGTGACCGGGATCCACAACGAGGACACGATCGACCAGTACCGCAGCAACGGGCGTCGCCTGGGCCGGCTGCTGTACCAGGGCCGCTGGTTCGATCCCCAGGCGCTGATGCTGCGCGAGACGGCCCAGCGCTGGGTGGCGCGGGCGATCACGGGCGAGGTGACGCTGGAGCTGCGCCGTGGCAACGACTATTCGATCGTGGACACGACCAGCACCAACCTGACCTACCACCCCGAACGGCTGACGATGGAGAAGGGCGACGAGGTCTTCTTCACGCCGCTCGACCGCATCGGCCAGCTCACGATGCGCAACCTCGACATCGCGGACACACGCGAGAAGATCCGCGTGTACCACCGGGTCGGTCTGATGGGAACCACCCCGCACGACGGGCTGCCGCTGCTCCCGGCTGCCGCACCGGATCCCGAACCGACGGACTGACGCCGGCGGTGCGCCTCCCGTTCGCGGGGTGGCCGCCGTGGTCGTGTCGCGATCAGGCGGTCACGGTGACGGCGAGCTGCCACGGCTTGCCCGGTCGCGGCGGTGCGTCGAGCAGCACGGGCCAGCGCTCGCCGAGCACGACCGCAAGCGCATCGGCGTCCCCCGGATCTGCGCCCGACTCCAGCAGGTGACGCGCCACCTCGCCACGGACGCGCTTGGCAGTCGCGTCGCCGATCCGTCGCCCGTCGGCCCCATGCTGCCTGACGCGGAGCGTGACGGTCCGGTCGCTGGCGCCAGCCGGCGTCCCGATCGCCTGGTAGCCCGGCGATCGAAGGTCGAGGACGATGCCGTCACCTCCGGCGGCCGCGGCGAGGACGTCGGGCAGGACCGTCCGCCAGGCGGGTTCCAGCCGGTCCATGCCGACGAGGCGTGCGCAGATGTCGAGGCGATACGGCGGGATCCTGTCGGCGGGTCGAAGCGCGCCCCACAACGCGGACGCGACGATCAGCCCATCTGCCGCCCGAGCCGAGGCCACCGGCGACAGCGTCGCCGCGTCGAGGCCCCGGTGGAGGGACCCCACGTACACCTCGAGGGCCGGCCGTGCGAGCAGCCCGAGGAGCGCGGTGTTGCGCGCAACCTGTTCCTCCATGGACGGGGCCACCCGCAATCGCCGCATGGCATCAGGTCGAGCGCTGGTCTCGATCAGGGCGTGGAGGATCCGGGTCCGCATCGCGGTGAGCGACGGGAACGACAGCTCCCCCAGCGCGACCGGCGCTCCGCGATCGGGCGGGGGCCGCTTCGACTCCGACGGCGGGACGATGATCAGCATTGCGTCACTGTAGGCCGCCAGGCCAGCGCCCAAGCAGTCGAGGGCGGCGACCCCGCGAGACAAGGGCCGAGCGGACCCTCGCGATCAGCCCCTGACGGCAGATGCGGCTGCGGTCGCGCGGGATGACGCTCCTCGCGACAGGCGTGCTGGACGACCCCGTGCCAACCGGGCGCGACCGCTTGTGCCCGGACCGGCGCCGTGCGCCGTGGGGAGATGGCCATGACGAGCGCGCACCGGCTGACGGTCGGGTTTCCCAGGATGCACCGGGAGCCGAGCGAGCTCCGCGACTTCCTGCCGCCGCTGGTCGGGCTGCTGGCCGCGAACGGGGCGGAAGTCCACGTCGAGACGGGCATCGGATCCGGGATGGGCTACACGGACGCCGACTACACCGCCCTGTCGCCGGACATCGTCGTCAGCGACGAGCGGGACTGCTACCGCCAGGACATCGTCGTCGTCCTGCGTGCCCCGGAGGGTCGGTATACGTGGCTGCGGCCGGGGGCCACACTCGTCTCGATGCTCCATTTCGGGACGCGCCCGGCACGGGTAAGGATGCTCGGCGAGCTGGGGCTCGAGGCGATCAGCCTCGACCTCATCCGCAACGATGACGGGCGCCGCCTGGTGGAGAACCTGCGCAGCGTCGCGTGGAACGGGATCGCGGCGGCGTTTGCGGCGCTGGACAAGACCTGGCCGGAGCTGCGGGGACCGCGCCACTCCACCGTCAAGGTGGTGATCATGGGCGCTGGGCGCGTCGGCCGTCACGCCGTGGAGTTCGCGACGAAGTACGGCGACGACGCCCGCAACGACGTCCTCACGCGCCTGGGGCTTCCCGGGGTTGAGGTGATGTCCGCCGGCCGGAACCTGACGAGCGATCCCCACTATCTCAAGGCACGGCTGCTGATGACCGACGTCCTGGTCGATGCCACCGCGCGTCGCGATCCTTCCCGTCCGCTGATCCCCAACGCCTGGCTGGCGCTGCTCCCGAGCCATGCGGTGATCTGCGACCTGTCGGTGGACCCGTACCTGCTCGACGTCGATCCGCGCATCGTGCGCGGCGTGGAAGGGATCCCCCAGGGCAACCTCGACCAGTGGGAGTTCGCGCCCGGCGATCCGGCCTGGGACGCGCTCCCACCCGGTGTGCCGACGACCGAGCGGCGGACCGTCGTCTCCTGCTACTCGTGGCCCGGAGTCCGCGCAGAGCCTTGCATGCATGTCTACGGGTCGCAGCTCGCCCCACTCCTGGAAGCCCTCGTCACGGCCGGCGGGATGGACGGGATCCACGCGAAGGGTCGATTCCACGAGGTCGCACTCTGGCGTGGCAGCCTCCGAGGGTGGTTCGAATCCGGCGAGGCAGCTGTGCACGGGAGCGCCCCGGCGGATGAGACCGGGCGTCCGCCCATCGGGCCGGGGGCGTGATCGGAGCCCGCAACGCCCACGCGTTCACGGTCATCTCGTTCGGAAACCAGGCCGCTACCCCACCTCGCGGGGCTGCTCGTCCTCGTGACCGGGTCGGGGCGCCGCCTGCGTGACCTCATGCGTGACCCTGACGCGGGCGTCGGGGCCGTCCTCGTTGGGGGAGGATGGGCGCAGCGGCCTCCTGCTCACCTCCGCGCGTCGCCTGTTCGAGCGGCTGACCTCGGAGTGCAACTCACACCTCGCCGTCCACGACGACATCATCGCCACGAACGACACGAACTTCCACGCCATCGTTCGACGAGGGCGACCAGCTCGTCGGCATCAACGCGTCCCTCACCCGCTAGCACCGTCCGGTTGCACAAACGGGTTGGCGAAAGGAGGCTCGGTGTCGCTGGCTCAGCCCACGAGCCGGACGCGCACGCCAAGCGCCTCGTAGACCTGTCGCGCCCGCGCATCGCCGGACACGAGCATTCGGTCGTGCTGACGGGCGGCCGCCGCAACGAGCGCGTCGTAGACGGTGCCACCCGAGATGCCCAGCCGCGCTAGCTCGGTACCGAGGGTGGCCGCGGCCTCCTCGGTGAGGAACGCCGACGCCGGAAAGTCGTGCGCAAGCAGGGCGACGACGTCGGCCGGCGATCGTCGGAGTCCGGCGGGCAGCCGCGTCAGGACCGAGAACGTCTCGAACCAGGCGTGGCCCGCGAGGCCAAGGCGTCGGCCGCGGACGGCATCGAGGGTCGCCGTGTGTGCCTCGTGATCCTCGACGACGAGGGCGATCGCGGCGCTCGTGTCGAGCAGGAGGATCTCGTCGCGCTCAGCGTCAATGCCGGTCGGCATCGATCAGCTCGCGAACGGCGGCAGCGGTCAGGGGCGTGCCGGAGGCCGGGATGACCAACAGGCCACCGTCCTCGCGCAGCCCGCGGCCGCCGACCGGCTCGATCCGGATCGCAGCTCCGTCCAGCTCGAGCTCCACCTCGCCCCCGCCGGCAAGCCCGATCCGGTCCCGCAGCGGGCGAGGGATGACGAGCCGCCCTGCCTTGTCAATGGTTGTTCTCATGCCATGCACGATACCATCACTCTGGTATCGACCCTGAGATGGCGAGGTACAGTCACGGGGCGAAGAAGCGGGTGCCGCGGCAGGCGCGAATCGACCGTGCGCCCAAGCGCCGCGGGATGTATGCGACCACTTCCCGAGGTCGGGCGCCTTCCGGGGCAAGGAGGAGCGGATCATGTCCTATCTCGTGGATTTCAGCGATGTCTCGACCGTTGGCCTGGAGTCGTCACCGGTGGCACCCGCGCTCGCCGGGCTTCGGGCGAACGAGGCTCGCTACTTCAGCAACAAATACGACCACGCGTTCATCGTCCAGCCGGCGAGCGAGGCGCGGGAGACCATCGACTGGGTGCACCGGATCCTCGACGAGGAGCGCGGCCTCACCATCGCGGCCCGTCCGCTGGAGGCGACAGCCTTCGTGGTCGAGGGCATGCGGATGGCGTACGTGTTCTACGAAAGCGGCCTGTCCATCAACGTGATGTACGCCATCGACGATGCCGGCAAACGCGCGGTCGGCTTCAAGCTCTCCGACGGCATGGACGTTCCCGCAGAGCTCACCCCGAAGTTCAAGTTCGCACGCCAGAAGTCGAAGCTCGCGGGCACGATCCGCGGCTCATACTTCGTGATCAAGGGCGAGCACTGACCGGGGCTACCGGCCTGGTTCGGGCTCCGATTGACGTTCCCGCATGGGCAGCTCCACCTACGCGCCGCCGTGCTCGAAGGCTTCCTGCTCCTCGACGGTGCGCTCGGCAAGCGGCGCCGCCTCGAGGCGGGCGTCGGGGATCGGGTCCCCGCTCTCGATGGATCGGCCGAACGTTCCCGCGTCGATCCGCGCCATCGCGCGGTCCACCGCGGCGGACTCCTCCCGCAGGCTCACGAGGAGCGCGATCCGGACCTCCTCCGCCGCAACGTCCGTGCCGAGCTCCCGCCGCTCGCCCGTCTGCTGGCTTTCCAGGCTCCCTTCGGTCCTGATGCCACCGGTGAGGTCGTCCAGGGCCGCGTCGATACGCACCCGCTCGGCGGCGACCAGCTCGCGCGCTCGCGTCTCGTCCATCACGACCTCCTCGTCGGCTTCGCGGTGCGACGGTCGACTGCCCCGCTCCATGGCAGGGCGCTCCCGGGCGATCCGCGGTTTGGAAATGGTGCGCCCGCGCGGCGCGCGGCGCAGGTGGACTATGCATTGCGGGCGGCCCGCAGGTGAAGCGACGCCATGGCGCGAACGTCGCCGCGCGGCTTCCACGTTGGCGGCCGCTCGGGATCGATCCCGAAGTCGGGGAAGAGGTCGGCGAACCGCTCGATCATGATCGTGAGCTCAAGTCGGGCGAGGTTTGCGCCCAGACACAGGTGGCGGCCGTGGCCAAACGCAACATGGCGGTTCGGCTGGCGGTCCAGGATGCAGCGCTCAGGGTGCTCGAAGGCACGCGGGTCGTGGTTCGCCGCACCATAGCCGAGAAGCACGACGTCGCCCGCCGGGATCGTCTGGCCGTGGGCGTCGATGTCGTGGGCCGCGTTGCGACCGAAGACCTGCACCGGTGACACGAGGCGGAGCAGCTCGTTGACCGCCGTGTGGGCCAGCCCCTCAGTGTCGGCGAACAGCTGCGTGCGCAGCTCCGGGTGCTCCGCGAGATGCATGAGGCTCATGCCCATCGCGCCCGAGGTGGTCTCGTAGCCGGCGAGCAGCATGACCATCCCGAACTGGCGCACCTCCGCGTCCGACAGGCGGTGACCATCCATCTCCGCGTGGAGCAGCGTACCGAGAAAGTCGTCGCCGGGCTTCCGCTTGCGGTCCTCGATCAGCTCGTCGATGTATGCCTCGGCCTGCAGTGCGGCCTGCGCATGGTCTGCGCTGTCGAGGATTGCGTTGGAGTACATCCGCTCGACCCAGTCGAACCAGCGTTCCTCGTCCTCCTCCGGAAGGTTCATCAGCCGCGCGAGCGACCCAAGGGACATCGGGTGGGCGAACTCGGCCATCATGTCGCCGCCGCCGTTGCGCGCGATCGGCTCGAGCAGCCTGGTCGCGAGCGCCGCGAGCCCGGGGCGAAGGGCGTCGATGCGTGGCTTGGCGAAGAGCGGGTTCACGAGCGCCCGATAGCGGGTGTGCTCGGGCGGATCGAGCTCGAGCGGAAGCAGCGGGTCCGTGCGTGGCTGCGTGGGAGGGATGAGCGTCGTGCCGGGGACCGCCGACGTGAACGACTCGCAGTCGAGGGCGGCGGCCGTGACGTCCTCGTAGCGGGTGAGCAGCCAGAAGCCGCCGTAGAGATCGGAGTGCACGAGTGGCTGGTTTTCCCGGATCGGTCCGAAGACGCTTTCGGGATCCTGGACGAAGCGCGGGTCGTGCTGGTCGAAGCTCATGCTCCGACCCGCCGGCTGGTGAGCGCGTCCGCGCCCTTCGCGCGGGGGATGCCATCGAGGTTCAACGCACGCACCTCAGTCCGGGAACGCCTCTGGGCCGCGCTCGGCGAGGTGGCGCGCCTCCTCGGCGGCCTCCGTCGACTCGAGCCAGGAGTACGGATACGTCGAGTTCTCGAGCTCCGCCGCCTGCCGAGTCAGGAACAGTGGCCGGAAGGTGTCCACCATGACCGCCAGCTCGTCCGTCGCCTCCTTGCCGATCGAGGCCTCCACCGTGCCCGGGTGCGGCCCGTGCGGGATTCCCCCGGGATGCAGCGTGAACGACGAGATGCCGACCCCGCGCCGGCTCATGAAGTTGCCGGCCACGTAGTAGATGACCTCGTCGCTGTTGATGTTCGAGTGGTTGTACGGCGCCGGGATCGCGAGCGGGTGGTAGTCGAACTTGCGGGGCACGAACGAGCACACGACGAAGTTGCGCGCCTGGAAGGTCTGGTGTACCGGCGGCGGCTGGTGCACCCGGCCGGTGATCGGCTGGAAGTCCGCGATGTCGAAGGCGTACGGCCACAGGTAGCCGTCCCAGCCCACCACGTCGAACGGGTGGGACGCGACGTCGTAGGCGGTGTGGCGGCCACGTGCCCGCACGATGACCCGCGCCTCGCGGTGCTCCCGCTGCGGCTCGCGGAGCTCGGGCACCCGGATGTCCCGCTGGGAGTACGGGGCGTGCTCCAGGAGCTGGCCGTACTCGTTGCGGTAGCGCTTCGGCGGCTCGATCTCCGAGGGGCACTCGAGGTAGAGCATCCGCTGCCCGACGCCGGCGTCCGGATCGAGGCGCCAGGTGGTGCCGATCGGCAGCACCAGGTAGTCGCCCGGGTGATACGAGAGATCGCCGAAGTTGGTGCGCAGCGTCCCCGTGCCCTCGTGGACGAACAGCAGCTCGTCGCCCTCGCCGTTGCGGTAATAGGTGTCGGGTGCCATCGGCTCGGCCGGACGCACAACGCCCATCACGACGTCGGCATTGTGGAACAGCGGCACGCGCCCCGAGATCGCGTCCCCAGAGGGCTCGAGGCTGGCGGTGTCGACCAGCTGGTGATGGTGCGAGCCGTCGTCCGCCGTGTCGACGGTGACCGGGCCCAGCGGCTCGATGCGCGTCACACGGGTCGGGGGCGCGAGGTGGTAAAGGAGCGAGCTGCGACCCGTGAACCCCTCGACGCCGAACAGCTCCTCGGCGTACAGGCTGCCGTCGGGCGCGCGGTGCTGCGTGTGGCGCGTGGGCGGGACGCTCCCGCGGGAGACGTAGTACATCGGACGAAATGCCTCCTCGGTCAGGGCTCCGCTCGGGACCGGCCGGGGCGCGCGATGACCGGGGTCACGAGACGGCCGAGCCGCTCCACCTCGAGGGTCACCTCATCGCCAGGCTCGAGGTAGCGGCCGAGGGTCGCCTCCCTGACCTCGAGCAGGCAGCCGCCGCCGACCGTGCCGCTGCCGATGATGTCGCCCGGGCTCAGGCGAACATCGGCCGAGGCGCGGGCGACCATCGCACCGAACGCGTGGTGGGCCGACGCCAGCGTGCCCCTCGAGGTCTCGACCACCCTCCCGTCGCCAGTCCGGACCGTGGCCGTCATCGCCAGGTCCGGCATCGTCGAGCCAGGGCGCAGTCGGTCTGCGAGCTCGTCGGGCGTGACCAGCCACGGGCCGATCGAGATCGCGAAATCCTTGCCCTTCGCAGGCCCCAGCCGGACCGCGGACTCATCACGCTGGAGATCGCGCGCGGACCAGTCGTTGACGACGAAGTACCCACCCACCGCCTCCTCGCCCCGTTCCGGGTCCAGGTCCCGGGCGGGGGTGTCGATGACGATGCCCACCTCGAGCTCGTAGTCGAGCTCCACGGAGCCTCGTGGAGCCCACACGGCATCGCCTTGCCCCCGTAGCTCCGAGACATTGGAGAAGTAGAAGATCGGCAGTCGGTACCACGCGTCCGGGATCTCCTGGCCGCGTCGCTGCCAGATGGTGCCGACGTGCCGTTCGAAGGCGTAGAAGTCGCGGAACGACGGCGGCCGCAGGACCGGGGGGCCGAAGTCGAGGTCGTCGGCCTCGAGGATCGCCTCGTCCTCGGGCCGAGGGGCGAAGCCCTCGACAAGATCCTTGAGCACCTCGACACGGAGCCCGCGGGCAAGGTGGTCGTCGAGCGTCGTGACCGGCTGGCGATGGAGCGTACTGTCGTGGGCAAGGTTGGGCCTCGCCGCGACAGCCCGGCGGCGGGCGACCTCCATGTCGATCCAGGTGACGGCCGCGGGATCGGCCGCGGCCGCCAGACGCCACGCGGCTCCGGCCGGCGCGCGCCGTTCCCGGACATGGGCAAGGCGCATCGGTCCGCCCGGACCTAGAGGTTGCCGCGCCGGGCCTGCTCGAGCTCGATCGCCTCGAACAGCGCCCTGAAATTGCCCACCCCGAACCCACGCGAGCCGTGGCGCTCGATGATCTCGAAGAAGAACGTCGGGCGGTCCTGGATGGGGCGGGTGAAGATCTGGAGGAGGTAGCCCTCCTCGTCGCGATCCGCCTCGATCCCCAGGTCCTCGAGCACATCGATCGGGACGCCCACGTCGCCCACCCGGTCGGCGAGCGATTCGTAGTAGGCGTGGGGCATGCCCAGGAACTCGATCCCGTTCTCGCGCAACTGTCGAACGGTGCCCACGATGTCCTCCGTCCGCAGCGCGATGTGCTGCGTGCCGGCGGCGTGGTACCAGTCGAGGAACTCCTGGATCTGACTCTTCTTGCGCCCACTCGCCGGCTCGTTGATCGGGAACTTGACCCGCCCGGAGCCGTTCGTCATGACCTTCGACATCAGGGCGCTGAACTCGGTGTGGATGACCGAATCGTCGTAGTGGATCAGCTGCGCGAAGCCGAATGCCTCGCGGTAGAAGTCGACGTACCGGTCCATGTCGCCGAGCTCGACGTTACCCACGCAGTGGTCGATCTCGAGGAGGCTGAGACCGCCAGCCGCACGGGCCGGCTTCCTGATCCGGCGGTAACCGGGCGCAAACACGCCCTGGTAGTCCCTGCGGTCGACGAAGGAATGGCGGACCTCCCCGTACGTGGAGACCGAGCTCGTCCGCAGCACGCCGTCCTCGCCCCCGTCGATCTCCCGGGGGACACCGGCCGATTGGGCGCCGCGGCTGGTCGTCTCACGCCAGGCGGACGCGGCGTCGGGCACCGCAAACGCGATGTCGCGAACACCGTCGCCGTGAAGGCGAACGTGCTCGGCCAGCTCTCCATCGGGCGTCAGGGGCGCCGTGACCACGATCCGGATGCCATGTTGCTGAAGGACGTAGCTCGCACGATCGCGGACGCCCGTCTCGAGCCCGGCGAATGCGACTGGCGTGAAGCCCCACAGGGCGCGGTAGTACGCCGATGCCTGACGGGCGTTGCCCACCCAGAACTCGACATGATCGATGCCATCGATGGGCAGGAAATCCTGCGCCTCGGCATAGGCATCGGGGTTGACTCGCGCCCCAGCCTGGTTGGAGGCGGGCGTGCCAGTCGGGCCCTCGTTCGGAGGGTGGTGGGCAGTCTTCGTCATGGCAGGGGGCTCCGGTCTGTCGAGCTGCCGCTCGGCGGGACGCGCCTCACGGGCCGGATGGATCTTGGCGTCCACTCTGGCCCTCGCCGGACGAACGGTCAAGCGCGTCGGTCGCCGATCCGCTGCGTCCCGGGTCCCACACGCTCGCGAGCGCAGGGTGAGGTCTCGGCCACACCCGCCGACGCCGACGATGAGGATGCCGCGTCGGACCGGTGATGCCTCGCCGACTCAGCCCGGCCGGAGGGTCCCCGACCACACCTGCCAGGCGAGGAGCGTCTTCGCAACCAGGCTCAGGACCATGTAGGTCTTCTCGCCGGCGAGGTAGTCGCTCCAGCGTCCGATCTTGCGGTACTGGAGAACCATCGTGATGGCGAAGATGTTGAAGGCGACGAACAGCGACCCGATGATCACGTACACGAAGGCCGGGATCTTGAGGTCCGCAGGCAGGCCATCCTGGGCGCCGTAGGCCCACAGGACCGAGAAGATGGCGATCCACGGGATGATCCCCGCGATGCAGCCGAAGATGAAGTGCTTCCAGTCGGGCGTTGCCTTGCCCTCGTTCGCGGCCTCCATCGACCATCCGAACAGGATCATCGCAACGTTGCAGCCGGCGATGGCGATGAGCGCCGGGAAGTCGGTGATGTACGACAGGTACGCGATCGCGACGATCATCACCGTCGAGCTGAATGCGTACTCCACCCAGCGGAACGGGTTCATGCCCCGTGCGAGGAACCGTTCGTAGCGGGCCCGGAGAGGCCAGCCGGCGGCAGCATGGGCGATCGAGCTCATGAGGAAGAAGCTTGCGATGAGCCACGCGAGCGGCATCTCGAACAGGACAACCTGCGTCTGTTCGACGCCCTTGAACGTGCCGTTCTCCAGGATCGGGCGGATCGTCGGCACGATCGGCCTGAACAGGGTCGCGGTGGAGCTCACGGCGACCATCAGGACGAACTGGAGGAAGTGGGCGCCTGCGAGGAAGCGGTTCCAGCGGCGAAGTGAGCGCGCCCGGTCCTGCGGGATCGGCGGGCTCGCGGTGGCGTTCATCGGTCGGGGGACCTCGTCAGGAGGAGCCAGTGCGCCGGCATCGGAGTCGGGCTCTCGCACCCCATTTCGCAGCGCCGGGGCCTGCGGATGGGTCTCAGGCGCGGGCGGCCTTGTTCGGCGGATCGTACACCCGTGTATTATGTTACATTCCTGCACGTAATGCACCGAGAATCCATGGCCGACACTCGTGACGAAGGCACCTGCGATCCTCATCACACTCGCCGCGTCGGTCACACCATGTCCGGGCCTGCCCGCGGGCGGCCGCGCGACGCCCGCATCGACGGGGCGATCCTCGAGGCCGCCCTGCGCCAGCTCGACGAGGTCGGCTACCAGCAGATGTCCATGGCGGCCGTGGCCGCGGAGGCTGGGGTCGGTCGTCCTGCGCTGTATCGGCGCTACGGATCGAAGGCCGAGCTCGTCACGGCCGCGATCCAGCACATGACGTCGGGCCCGGAGCCCGACCTGCCGAGCGCCGTGCACGAGGCGCTGCGCCGCCTCCTCGGTGCCGCGAGCTCGGCCGTCGCGTCGCCGGGCGGCCTGGCGGTTCTCGGCTCGCTCCTCGCCGAGCAACGCCGCGACCCGGAGCTGCTGGCGGCGTTCGGCGCCCGGGTCTTCGAACCCCGCCGGGCCGTGATCCAGCGCCTGGTTGCGGAGGGCGCGATGGCCGGAGAAGTGGCCGCAGATGCCGACGGTGAGGCCGTGGACGGCCTGCTGTTCGGCGCACTCCTCGCCCGCGCGATCCTCGGCGAGCCGGTCGACGCCGCCTGGGTCGACCGGGTCGTGGACCAGCTGTGGCGCGGGATCGCCGCGCCGACCATGGAGGGCCTTGCCCGATGACAGCACCGATCCTCGTGACCGGCGCACCCGGCAATGTCGGCACGCCGCTCGTCAACGAGCTGCTCGGCCTCGGCGCCCGGGTGCGAGTCGCCGCCCGGAACGTCAACGCTGCCCGCGCCGAGCTCGGCGACGCCGTCGAGGTCGTCCCCTTCGACTTGGGGCGCCCTGAGATCTCGTCGGGGACAAACGTCAGTCAATCGGCTTGAGATTGCCTGTCTCTAGGCAATCCGATTGGCCCGTCGCGAGACCGTGCGCCGGTGGCCCTCGAGCGTGCGTACGTGCTCTTGCGTCCGGCGGATAGGATGATGGGAGCGGTTCCACACCGCGAATGTCCAGACGACCGACGGGAGCCGATCCTCCGATGCCTGCGAGAACCAGTGCCCCAGCCCGGCCAGTCCAGCCTGCAGTGGACGCGGACGACCCGTCCTGGTCGGTGGTGTTCGACGGCTTCGATCCGGCGATGGAGCGTTCCCGCGCCGCGCAGCTGACCATCGCGGATGGCACGATCGGAACATCGGGCGCCCCGCCCGTGGAATTGCCGGGGTCGCGGGCGGAAGTGATCACGGCCGGGGTCTTCAGCGGCACCGGGGCGGCGACTGACCTGGTGCGATGCCCCACGTGGACCCGGCTCGGCGGCCATCCGGCCGTGGACCCGGAGCTTCGCCGAGAGCTCAACCTGTACGAAGGTGTCCTCTACCAGGAGATGCGCACGACGCGCGGCCGCGTCCACACCATGACCTTCTCATCGCTCGCCCGCCCCGGGGTGGTCGGGCTTCGGGCCGGTGGCCCGGGTCTGACCCCCGCTTCGGATCTCCTTTGGACCGGGCTCGACACGGCCACCGGCGCTACCGGCAACTCCGAAGGAGCGAGCTGGGCGCGGGTCCACGGCGAGTGCGGTGGGGCGGCAATCGCCGCTCGGGACGAGGTGCGACAGGACGCTGATGGAGCGCAGCTCGATCGGCTGGGCGTGTACGTCACGGCCCCCACGCGGCGACCAGGCGTCGCGACGGCACTTCGACGTCTCGCCGCGATGGAGCAGATCGGGTTCGATGGACTGCTCGCGGAGCACCGGGCCGCCTGGGCGCTCCGCTGGGCCTCAACCGACATCCGGGTCGATGGTGACGAGGCTCTCCAGCGTGCGATCCGGTTCAGCTTGTTCCACCTGATCGGATCGGCGCGCGCCGGGGGCGAGACAGCGCTCGGGGCGCGGGGCTTGACCGGGCCCGGCTACAAGGGCCACGTCTTCTGGGATGCCGACATCTTCATCCTCCCCTTCCTTGCCGCAACCCATCCCGCCGCCGCCCGTTCGATGCTCGAGTACCGGTTCCGCCGCCTTGGTGCGTCAATCGCCGCCGCCACCGAGCAAGGGTACGGTGGCGCGTGGTTTGCCTGGGAGTCGGCCCTCGATGGACGCGACGTGACCCCGCGCTGGGTGCCCGGCCCGGACGGCCAGCCAATCCGGATCTGGTCGGGCGATTGCGAGCTGCACGTCGTCGCTGACGTCGCCTGGGGCGTTGACGCCTACGTCCAGTGGACCGGTGACCAGGCATTCGCGGACGGCCCGGGCTTCCGCATCCTCGCGGAGACGGCCCGTTTCTGGGCCTCCCGCATCGAGGTTGACGCAGGCGGACGAGGTCATATACGGCACATCGTGGGCCCGGACGAGTACCACGAACTCGTGGACGACAATGCGTTCACGAACGTCATGGCTCGCTGGAATCTCGGCCGGGCGGCATCCGAGGCGCGGAGGCTCGGGGCCTTGAACGCTGATGAGCTCGAACGCTGGGACGCCCTCGCCGCAGGGCTGGTCGACGGCTACGACCCCGCGACCGGGCTGTACGAGCAGTTTGCCGGGTACTTCGCCCTCGAGCCGCTGATCATCCGGGACATGCTTCCCAGGCCAGTCTGGGCCGATACCGTTCTCGGTCGCGAGCGGGTCCAGGGCAGCCAGGTCGTCAAGCAGGCCGACGTCCTGATGCTCCACCACCTGATCCCAGAGGGCGTCGCGCCGGGATCGTTGGGCCCGAACCTCGCCTATTACGAGCCGCGAACGGCACATGGCAGCTCCCTCTCGCCCGCGATCCATGCCGGTCTCCTGGCGCGCGCGGGTCGCTTCGAGGACGCCCTGGAAACGCTCCAAATGGCCGCTCAGCTGGACCTGGATGACCTCGTCTCGTCCGCCGACGGCGTGCACGTTGCCACGATGGGCGGACTCTGGCAGGCAATCGTCAACGGCTTCGGCGGCATTCGACCGTCCCGTGACCGCCTGCTCGTGGATCCCCGGATCCCGGCCAGCTGGACGAGCCTCGAGATCCCGGTCCGCTTCAGACAGAGCCAGGTCCGGGTGCGCGCGACCGGCGATCGCATGGACATCACCGCACGACCTTCAGCACGTGTCCAGGTCGGGAGCCTCCCCGTGCAGCAGATTGGTGCAACGGAGGCGAGCTTCATCCGCCGCGACGGGGAATGGGAGCCAGCCGCATGACGTGTACACCGTTTCCGGGCCCGGGCATCGACGCCGTGATCTTCGACATGGATGGCGTCGTCACCCAGACCGCCCTCGTCCACGCTGCGGCATGGAAGCAACTGTTCGACGAGTATCTCGCGGCACACGCGGCGCGGACAGGCGGCGAGTTCGTGCCGTTCGATGCCGACGCGGAGTATCGCCGCTGCATCGACGGCAAGCCGCGGCATGACGGGGTTCGGAGCTTTCTGGCCTCGCGAGGAATCCACCTGCCCGAAGGCTCGCCGGGCGACGCGCCGGACGCCGAGACGGTGCGCGAGCTGGGCGCCCGGAAGAACAGGACGTTCCTCGACCGGGTTGCCGTTGGCGGCGTCCTTGCGTTCCCGACGACGATCCAGCTCATTCACTCGCTCCGGGCCCGCGCAATCCGGATCGCCGTCATCTCCGCGAGCGCGAATGCCAGTGCGATACTGTCCGCCGCCGGCGTCCTGGAGCTGTTCGAGGTCAAGGTGGACGGGGAGGATTCGGCAGCACTTGGGCTGGCCGGCAAGCCGGACCCAGCGATCTTCCTGGAGGTGGCCCGCAGGCTTGGCGTGCGAGCCGATCGGGCTGCCATCGTCGAGGACGCGATCGCGGGTGTCGAGGCCGGCGTGCGGGGTGGTTTCGCGCTGGTCGTCGGGGTCGAGCGTGGGGATCACGCGCCGGAACTGGCCGCCTGGGGTGCGGACCTCGTGGTCAGCGATCTCGGCGAGCTGCTCATGGATCCGCCTGGAACCACCGAGTCTGCCGCCGGCCCCCAGTCTGCGCGCCGCCCTCCCGCCCGTACCTGAGGTTGACCGATGCCGATCACGATCCGGGAGGTCGCCGAGCGTGCCGGCGTCGGACGCGGCACGGTCAGCCGCGTGCTCAACGACAGTCCCAAGGTTGACCCGCGGACCCGGCAGCGGGTCCTCGAGGTGATCCGCGAGCTTGACTTCGTGCCGAGCCCGGCCGCTCGCCACCTGTCGATGGGCCGGACCATGAACATCGGCGTCATCGTGCCCTTCCTCACCCGGCCCTCCGTCGTCGAGCGCCTTCGCGGCGTCGAAGCGGCGCTCAGCGGATCTGGCTACGACATGGTCGTCTACAGCGCGGAGACCGTTGAGCGTCGGGACCGAGTCTTCCGCGATGCATCTCGCGGCCACCGGGTGGACGGCCTGATCGTCGTGTCGATCCGGCCACACGACGTCGAGGTGGAGCGGATCACGTCCGCGGGGCTGCCGCTCATCCTCATCGATGCCTACCACCGTCTGCTGCCACGCGTCGTGATCGACGACGTGCAGGGCGGACGGCTGGCGGCCCGCCACCTGCTGGAGCTCGGCCACCGGCGCATCGGGTTCATCGGGGACGTCCCCCGCACGCCATTCCACTTCGTGTCGAGCCGCCTGCGGTTTCAGGGCGTCCGGTCGGCGATGGCCGCGGCGGGGGTGCCCATGGATCCCGACCTCGTCGCGACCGGTGCGCCGTCGCTCGAGGTGGCCCGGGAGCTTGTCATCGGCCTCCTGTCCAACGCGGCCGCCCCGACCGGCCTCGTGTGCGCGAGCGACACGCAGGCGCTCGGGGCGATGGAAGCGGTTCGAGCCCTCGGCCTTCGCGTTCCCGAGGACGTCTCGATCGTTGGCTATGACGATATCGAAGTAGCCGGCTACGTCGGCTTGACGACGGTCCGCCAGCCGCTCTTCGAATCCGGCGGTCTGGGTGCGGCTCGGCTCCTCGAGGCCGTCGCCCGTGGCTCGATCCCGGTGATCCGTGAGACCCTGCCTGTTGAGCTCATCGTCAGGGCGACCACCGCGCCGCCGGAAGCCTGAGGCGCGCCCCCGGGAGCGTCGCCACCGTGACGACACCCGCCAGCGGCGGCGCCCACGGGGGGACCTTGACGTCGGGAGTATCGTGAGCCTGCACGGTCGTGGAACCGCTCCCACGCAGTGGCTTCCGCGTTCGCCGTGCCAAGGAGGAGATCTTGCCGATGAAACGGATACTCATGGTTGCCGTCGCCTCGATGGCGATCATCGTCGCTGCGTGCGGGAGCAGCGCCACCTCGACCGGGACGCCGGCCGCAGCCAGCAATCCTGCGTCCACCGCCCCCCAGAGCCAGGCACCCGGGACCACAGCGCCGCTGTCGGGCACGGCCATCCTGTCGGGCTGGCAGTCGTCACCCGCTGAAGGGAACGCTCTGACCAAGACGCTTCTTGGCTTCCAGGCGGCAAACCCCACCATCATGGTCGACTACCAGCCAGTCGCCGGCGACTATCCGACCGTCATGGCCAAGAACTTTGCGGCCCAGGACGTCCCGGACGTGTTCTACGTCAACGCCGACTATGCCCAGCAGTGGATCGACAATGGGTTCCTCGCCCCGCTCGACGACTACGTCGCCAGCTCCGGGTTCGATGCAACCCAGTTCTATGACGGATACGAATCCATCTTCAAGGGCAAGGACGGAAAGACGTACGGCTTCGCCAAGGACGGCAACACGATCGGCATGGCCTACAACTCGGCCATGGTCAGTGCGGTGCCCAAGTCGATGGACGGGCTCATCGCCCTGGCCAAGACTCTCAAGGGCACGAACGGCCTCAAGGCGCCGATCTGCCTGAACGCCGGGCTCGACCGTGGGCTCGCGTTCGTATACGCGAACGGCGGCTCACTGCTCTCCGCGGACGGCAAGTCAAGCGCGATCGAGACCGATGCCTCCAAGAAGGCCGTCCAGTGGTATCTCGACCTGTTCAAGGACGGCCTCGGCATGACGGCCAGCGACCTCGGTGCCGGCTGGTGTGGTGAGGCGATCGGCAAGAAGTCAGCTGCCATCATCTTCGAGGGCGGATGGCTCGATCCGTACATGAAAGACACCTTCCCGGACGTCACGTACGGCTGGGACCAGGTGCCGACGGGCTCCTCGGGCAGCCCCGTGACGATCTCGTTCACGGTCAGCTACTCGATCGGCGCCGACTCCAAGAACAAGGACCAGGGCTGGGCCCTTCTGTCATACCTCACCGGCAAGGAAGGGATGACCACCTGGACGTCGGGCGGCGTCGCGCTGCCCGCGCGCAAGGACGTTCCCACGCCGGCCGGCAAGGAGATCCTCGCTGCGGCAAGCGAGTTCGCCAAGCCGGGGTCGGGGTTCATGCCCGGCTGGCCGGACGTCCAGAAGGCGTTCGCCGACGCGATGACAGCCCAGATCCAGGGCAAGACTTTTGACGCGGGGCCGATCGTCACCGACACGGCCGCGGCGATCACCAAGGCGCTCGCCAAGTAGATCGGACACCGTCCGCCCGGCCATCGGCCGGGCGGACGCTCCACGACTACACCAGGGCTGGTCGCGCCGGCCCTGGTGTAGCCCCCATCGGACGAGGCGAGGAGATGCTCCGATGACGAGCGCAGACGTTCCCACGCGGATCCCGGTGACCCGCACGCCAAAGCCGGGCGCCCGCATCGGGAGTCGGGCGGAGGCGCTCGCGGGATACGCGTTCGTCGCCGTGCCGATGGTGCTGTTCCTCGTGCTCAACATCGGCTCGATCCTGTACGCCCTGTACATCAGCGTCTGGAAGTGGAACCTGCGGAGCGGGCCTGTCGCCCTCATAGGCACGAAGAACTACACGGACGCCCTGAGCGATCCGGTGTTCCTCATCGCCATCAAGAACACGCTCTACTACACCGTGCTCTGGGTCCCGATCACGATGGCCATCGGGCTGTCGCTCGCGGTGATCGTCAACCAGAAGATCCGTGGCCGGACCTTCTTTCGGGCCGCGTTCTACTTCCCCGCGATCGCCAGCTCCGCGGCGATCACGACCCTGTTCATCTTCATCATGCAGCCCGACGGGTTCTTCAACGGTGCCCGTGCTGCACTGGGGCTCAACCCCCTGTTCAACCTCCTCGGGTTCTCCGACAGCCAGAACTGGATCGGGAACGCGGGTACGGCCATGAACTCGATCATCCTGCTCAACGCCTGGACGACGTCTGGAACGTTCATGCTGTTCTACCTGGCCTCGCTCCAGTCGATCCCGAGCCAGGTCTACGAGGCGGCCGCGATCGACGGGGCGAGCGCGTCGCAGGCGTTCTGGCGGATCACGTTCCCGCTGCTGCGACCGGGCCACTACTTCGTAGCGACGGTCGCCGTGATCGGCGGCCTCCAGCTGTTCGACCAGGCGCTCATCGGCGGTGGCGTTGGGGGCGATCCGAACAACGCCCTGATGACGATGGTCCTCTACCTGTACAACGCGGCGTTCAGGCAGTTCGACTTCAGCTACGCGGCCGCGATCGGGATCATCCTGTTCGTCGTCATCTTCAGTGCCACGCTGCTCCAGCGGCGACTGTTTGGGCAGGCACCCTCATGGTAAGGAGCGCGAGATGACGTCCACCACCGGGGCCTCGGATCTCGGCGTCACCGTTGCCACCATCGGTGACCGCGGCGCGATCTGGCGGCGGCGGATCGCCTACACGCTGATGATCGCCTATGCCCTGCTGATGTTCGTGCCGTTCACCTGGTCGGTCGTCACCTCGTTCAAGACCCTTCCCGACTCGGTCCGCATGACCTTCATCCCACAGCCGTTCACGACCCAGGGTTGGGAGTTCGCGATCACCAAGCTGGACCCCCCGATCACGACCCTGTTCCTGAACAGCGCGGTCATCGCCGCCGTGATCACGATCTCGAACCTCGCCCTTGGCAGCCTCGCAGGCTACGCGTTCGCGCGTCTCCGGTTCCCAGGGCGCGAACTGCTGTTCCTCGTCGTCCTTGCCACACTCATGATCCCGGACCAGCTGCGCCTGGTGCCGGTGTACCTGCTGCTCAACGACGTCGGGCTGACCAAGGGCTTTGCCCAGTACATCGGGCTGGTTGTCGTGCTCGCGATCGGGGGCTCGAGCATCTTCCTGCTCCGCCAGTACTTCCTGTCGATCCCGCGGGAGCTCGAGGAGGCTGCGCGAATCGACGGCGCCGGGTTCTTCACCACGTTCTACCGGGTGATGCTTCCGCTGGCGGGCCCTGCGCTCTCTGCCGTCGCGATCCTCACGTTCCAGGGGACATGGAACGGCCTGTTCTGGCCGCTGATCCTGCTCCAGGACCGTGCCCACTACACGCTGCCGGTGGGCCTGCTTGCCTTCCGCACGGCCGGTGGGTTCACCAACAACTGGCCGCCGATCATGGCGACCGTGATCCTGGCGACCATCCCGATCCTGATCCTCTACCTGTTCTTCCAGCGGTACTTCGTAGAAGGCGTCGCAGCCAGTGGAGTCAAGGGGTGACGTCCGTCAGGCAGGTGGCAGCGCGTCCACCGGCGCCTCGCCTGGGGGCCGCCGCCCGGGCGGCGGCGATCGATATCTTCTACAACTCCTGGCGTCTGGTGCCCGCCAATCTCCTGTGGGGCGCCGGCCTGATCGCTCTCCTCCTCCTCGGTGAGGTCGGCGCCCCATTCCTCTCTATCGTCCTGAGCCCGCTGCTGGCCCTGCCGACGATCGGGCTGTATCGCATGGCGGGCCTCGTGGTCCGCGGCGAGTCCGTCTCCTTCTCGGATGGGCTCGACGCGTGGCAGCGATTCGGTCGGCGGGGGCTCGTGCTTGGGGCCATCCTTGCGGCGCTGGGGACCATCTTTGGCGTCAACGTGCTCACCGGGGTCGCGCAAGGTGAGGTCCTCGGCTGGGCGCTGGCGACGACTGCCGCCTGGGGCCTGGTCGTCACCGGGATGGCCGCGTGCGTCGTCTGGCCCCTCGCCGTCGACCCACGTCGCCAGGACGAGAGCCTCCGAAGCATCATCAGGCTGGCGCTCCTTCTCGTCATCGCGTTCCCCCTTCGACTCGGCCGCCTGACAGTCCTGGTCGCCGTGGTGCTGATCGGCAGCGCCATTGGATTCGCCGCCCTGCTGACGGTGTCGATGGCGTTCGTTGCCCTCCTGTCGGCTCGCTTTGTCCTGCCCGCTGCCGATCGGTTCGCACCACCCGACGGCGAGGCCTGACGGCCCGCGGATGAGTGAGATTGCCTCGTCGGCGAGGTCGGCGGCGGCAGATCGGCGACGACGCGCGATCAAGGTTGCGTCACACCTCCTGGTGGATGAGCCGAAGGACGGGCAGGATGCGTTCCTGCGCCGGCTCGACGAGCAATGGACCGAGCTGCGTCAGAGCCTCGACGCCGTCTACCGGGCTCACGACGATCTGGCCGGGCACATCGACGAGGTCGTCCGGACGATGGCCCAGGCCTGGAGCATGCGGTCGGCCGAGCTGCGCAGGCTTGACGACGATCGGATCGCGGCGCCCGACTGGTTCCAGCGACCGGACATGATCGGGTACGTCTTCTACGTCGATCGATTCGCCGGCACGCTCCGGGGGATCGAGGATCACCTGGGCTACCTCGCCGAGCTGGGTGTGCGCTACGTCCACCTGATGCCGGTGTTGCGCAGTCGGGCAGGGGACAGCGATGGTGGGTATGCGGTCACCGACTACGGTGCGATCGAGCCGCGTCTCGGGACGATGGACGACCTGGAGCACGTCGCGGCCCAGCTCCGTGCCCGGGGGATGAGCACATGTGTCGACCTCGTCCTGAACCACACGGCGGCCGAGCATCCGTGGGCTGAGCGCGCCCGCAACCGCGATCCCGAGGCCGCTGACCTCTACCGGATCTACCCGAACGGGACCATCCCGGGCACCTACGAGCGAACGCTGCCGGAGGTCTTCCCGGGCTTCGCGCCGGGCAACTTCACCGAGCTGGCGGATGGTCGCTGGGTCTGGACCACGTTCAACAGGTGGCAATGGGACCTGAACTGGGAGAACCCTCGCGTATTCGTGGAGATCCTTCGGGTGCTCCTCGCCCTTGCGAACCGTGGCGTCGACGTCTTTCGGCTCGACGCCGTCGCCTTCATGTGGAAGCGCCTCGGCACGAACAGCCAGAACCAGCCGGAGGTGCACTGGCTGCTGCGGGCCATGCGCGCGTGCGCCCGCATCGCGGCGCCGGCGGTGATCTTCAAGGCCGAGGCGATCGTCGGGCCCGACGATCTCGCGCCCTACCTCGGGGTGGCTGCCCCCGGGGTTCCGGATGGTCGTGAGTGCGACCTCGCCTACCACAACAGCCTCATGGTCCAGTTCTGGTCGGCGCTGGCTGCCCGGGATACGCGCCTCATGACACACGTCCTGGGGACCTTCCCGCACAAGCCGGAAGCAACCGCATGGGCAACCTATCTGCGGTGTCACGACGACATCGGCTGGGCGATTACCGAGGACGACGCGGCGGCCGTCGGCTGGTCGGGACCGGCGCACCGCGCGTTTCTGTCCAGCTTCTACGCGGGCGAGTTCCCCGGGTCCTTCGCGCGGGGCGTCGTCTTCCAGGCGAACCAGGCCACCGGTGACTCAAGGATCAACGGGACGTGCGCCAGTCTGGCTGGCCTCGAGGTTGCCCTCGAGCGGGCAGACCCCGTGGACGTGGATCGCGCGATCGACAGGATCCTGCTCGGCCATGCGCTCATCCTCGGATGGAATGGGATCCCGCTCCTGTTCATGGGCGACGAGATCGGGCTGCGCAACGACTGGCGGTTCCTGTCGGAACCGGACCACGCCTCGGACAACCGGTGGGTGCATCGGCCGCTCATGAACTGGCGGCAGGCGGGCCAGCGTCGAGATCCTCGCTCCGTGGAGGGCCGGATCTTCGCCGGCCTTCGCAGGCTCATCGAGGTACGACGGGGACTCCCACAGCTGCACGCGGCGATCCCACTCGAGGTGGTTGACCTGGAGGACCCGGCGCTCTTTGCGTTCGTGCGCGGTGACCCTGCAGGACCACTGCTGGCGGTCCACAACCTGACCGAGAAGCCGCAGGCGCTGGACCCAGCGGTGCTGGCGCGACTTGGCCTCTCGACGGCGATCGATGCGATCGAACCTCAGGCGGACCCGATGTGCGGAGAAACGCTCGGGGTCGCGCCCTATTCGTGCCGCTGGCTGGTAGCCCGACGCCCTGTCAGCCCCGAAACCACCGCCCCGTTATACGCGTCGCTGGGCCACCCGCCCGGTCAGCCAGCCGAGGACCTCCGACGGCACGACAGGGAGCGTGACATTCGGGTGGCTAAGCCCCGCTTCTCGGGCTCTACTGGTCAACGGCGAAGTTGATTGACATGATGTTTGTGATCGTGTGGATTCCAGATGTCAACGATCTTTGCCACAGGAAACGAAGATGGTATTCCTGCGTGGACCATCCCTGGCAGGGATGCCGATGCGCTCGCGGCCCGAGCAGACCATCAGGACGCGCAGGCTTATCGGCCGGCCGAGGCCAGGACCGCCGCCAGGTCGGCGAGGTGGTCCGCATAGTGGGCCGTCGTCTCGGAGCGGAAGAAGCGCAGGTGATGCTTGTGCGTGAGCCAGCGGCTGTCGGGCAGAACGGCGAGATGGCCACGGAGCCGACCCGGGAGGGCACTGAACCGATCGCGCAGCTCGGCCATCGACACCTTCGCCCAGGTCGCGTCGAGCTCGCCATTGATGACGTCGCCACCTCGCGCTTGCCAGTCGGTGTCTGCGCGTTCCCTGGTCGGGCTCGTGTCGCTGACGGCGAGGTCGGTCGCGACCGCGATCGCGACCTCATGCCCCGATAGCAAGTGTGCCATCAGCTGTCGGCCGGTCCAGCCGTGCGTGGCCTCGACTGGGACGGTCAGTTGCTCGTCAGTCAGGTCAGCGAGGGCCTCGAATGGCCGCCACGCGTCGCGCTCCTCGTCGAGGAGGTCGTGTGCATCGAGGTCCATCCCGAGATCGTACGCGGTCGTCGCGCTGGGTCCGCCGTGTCTCCGATAGTCCGGAGCCAGAGGCCCGCGCGCTCCGCCGGCGTACGCGCATTGCGCAACTGATCCGAGAACAGCTGGACCATGTCGTCGCCGTACACCCGCCGGGTACTCGCGGGGTACAACCGGAGCAACGCGCGAAACAGGCGCGCGGATGGTCCTCGATGAGCCCGTCTGCGTGGAGCCGCGAGGGCGTCGTGTAGGGTGCGGGGGCCCAGCTTCACCTCACCGCCGGTCGCCGCCTCGACGTCGCGCATGATCGCGTAGCCGTGACGTTCCCCCGCCCCGAGCGAGAGCAGAATCTGGACCGCGGCGCTGGTGAGTGCCATGGGGGCGGCGGCCGCGGGTCAGGCCAGGTCGCCGATTGATCCGATGCGTGGGGTGACTTCCTCGTTCGGACATCCCGTGGGCACCAGCAGCACGAGGCGATCGCGAGCTACGTGAGAGACGCGGAAACGCTCGCCCTACATGGCTATGCGCCCGCCGGCCAGAGCTGGGGCGACGGGCAGTGGGATGGTGGCTACTTTCTCCTCGCGTTGGTCCTCTCGTTGTTCGGAATCGGCCTCATCCTGCTCGCCTACATGGCGATCATCCGGCCTGACGGAACGCTGTGCGTCACCTATCGGCTCACGGCCGCCTAGCCTCACGCCGATGTGCCGAGGATGACCTGCGTGAGACGCGCGGCCAACGGCGCCCGCCATTGGCCGGCGAGTGTGGGGTGGTCCATCACCCGATGGACGAGATCGGGATGGCGCACCGTCTTGGCGCGCATCGCGAGATGGGCATCAGGCACCGTCACGATCCGTGGCTCCCGGGCGGCCGCCACGATCGGCCCGCTCGCCGTGCCGGAGCACGCGCAGGTAGGCGTCGGTCCAGCCCGATCACAGCATCTGTCCAGCAACGGTCGTCCGATGCTCGGGACGAAACGGTCGCCCCCGGCGCGTCAGCTCGTCCGGGCGGACGATAACGGCCTCGAGATCGACGCCCAGTTCATGCTGATCTTCCTGGCCAAGGCCACCTTGTACGCACGGGCGCAGCACCGTGACATGCCGCCATCCCTTCAGGCGTTCGTCGGCTGAGCCTTGCTGACACCATGTCAGCCCACCTGGATCGAGAGCCGCCAAGGTGCGCACGGAGTGAGTTTCGGTTCCAATGGTCAGGCCCCGTCATCGGCGGAGAGGTCCTTGTCCTCCATCTCCCACGCATGGTCGAGCGTGTGGAAGGCCGAGTGGCGAATGAGGAACGGCAGCGTCCACGACCGCATGCGCCGGGTGGCCTCATCGGCGTTGTACGCGCGCATTGCCGCGACATAGGTTTCCCGATGCTGCCGCAGCCCATCCGGCGTGAGGGCGGCTTCCTCCGGTATCCGCAGCCCGACCTGCTTCGCGAAGTCCTCGCTCTCCGTGCGAATGGTGTGACGGATGATCCGGTTGCGGTCGCGACCTCCCCCGCGCGGTCCCTTGCGCATCTCCGGCGAGACCCGTGCCGCGACGCCGTCGAAGAACGCCCAACAGGCCCGTAACAGCGTGATCCCGCGCTCGAGCTCCGCCTCACCCATCGGTCCCTGCTCGGTCGCAGCGGGCGAGAAGGAGATGCCCCAGAAGTCGGTCGAGCCCGTCCCGACCTTGTCCTCCACGATCTCGAGGGCACCGGCGGCGTCGAACTCGCGTGCCAACCCGGCGAGGTCCGCGACCGGTCGATAGCGCTCGCGATAAGCCTCGAACGTCGTCAGTGCAAGCTCTGCGGTCCTCGCGCCGCGGCTCCATCCGGGCCAGTCGAGGCTGAAGGCAACGGCCCGTTTCCCCTTGGTCCCGCGCTCGATGACGGTGCGAACAGCCATGTCTCACTATCGCATGGGGCGCCAGAGGTGCGACTGGCCAGGTGCCAGCACTCGCGCCTGCCAGTCCCTCATCCCGGGGTGGCGGTCGTGTCACCTCGCCTGGTGAAGATCCGGGACCGGTATGGCAGGAGGAGGACGTAGCTGCACGGCCTTTGCGTCGGGGTCGGCGCCTGAGCCAGGGTTCCGGGTCTTCCCGCGGTCGCAGGTTGCGCACCTTCAGGGCCCCTTCCCCACCGGAGCCATCATCCACGCCGACGGCCTCGTCGTGAGCCGCCTGGTGGCGCTGGCACCATGCCGAGCTCCGGATCAGGCGTCGGCAGCCCGACGCAGCCGCTCGAGCTCGCGTCGGTGACGTTTGCTGGGGCGGCCTTCCCCGCGAATGAGCGAGATCCCCGGCGAGGCCTGAATCACGACCGGCGGGCTGTGATCCACGTAGCAGGTCGCGGCGTCAGGGGCTCCGACACGCGACTCGATCGGCCGCACGACCTCAACGACACGCTCGCGATCCGCGATGAAGGCTTCGACCCGATCGCCTGCGTGCACCTTCGTCGACGGCTTTGCCGCCACGCCATTCACCTTGACGTGTGCGCCTTCGCACAGGCGCGTCGCGAGCGGGCGGGTCTTCACGAGGCGAACTGCGCACAGCCAGCGATCGATGCGCGTCTCGGTGGGCGTCACCGGCCGAACAGCCGCCACTGACCTTCGGAGACCACCTCAACGGTGCCGTCGGCCACCTTGATGGCGGTCTGGTCATCGACCGCGTAGCCCACCCCGGTCAGCGCTGACGCCCATCGCTCGGCGTCGGCCATCGTGTTCTCCGGCAGGTCCGGATCGTCGAGGTGCGGGAAGATCTCGAAGTCGACGATGCCGAGCCCTTCGCCGCCCACGGGCGACGTCCACCAGGCGAAGACATCGGCGATGCCGGGGTTGGCGACGCCGGCGGACGTGAGCAACAGCTTCATGACGCTCCTTGCAGTGGTCGGGCAGCCTACGCTGCGTCACATCCCAGTCGGTGGCTGGTCTGTTCCGAATGAGAGGTTCGACCTTGCTGGGGCGCAGGGCCTCACGTTTGGCGGCGAGGGCACGGACCTCGCGTCCCAGGCCGATTTCGCTGGCGGCATGACCTGTACGTCGAGACCATGGTTGCTTCGGCTGGCCGCCAGGCAGAGAAGATGTGGCGCGAAGGCAAGTGCGTCGAGCTCCTGGTCGCACGATCACGGTCGTCAAGAGTCCCCATTGAACGACGCCGTGAACTGACCTCGGTACCCGGGGCTGCGTGACGTCAGGAGGCGCCCGACGTCCGATCCTGCCCTGCGTGCTTGTGGAGATACATCGCCGCGTCTGCCCGCGCCGCGAGTTGCTCCAGCGTTTCTGAGGCGCGTGGGTCGAAGAACGCAACGCCCACGCTTGTCAGGAGGCTATACCGAGCGTCCGCCGCCGCGTTCCGTGTGGCGAGGATCGACTGCAGGCGGACGATCGCCGGCTCTGGCGCCGGTGCATTGATCAGCAGCACCGCGAACTCGTCGCCTCCGACTCGGGCGATGAGGTCCGAGCCCCGGAAGGACGAGAGGAGATGCGCGGAGAACTCACGCAGCGCCTCGTCACCGGCCTGGTGGCCAAGTCGGTCGTTGATCTCCTTGAAGTCGTCGAGATCGAGGTAGATGAGCGTTGCGGTCATCAACTGGTTGCGACACAGGGCAAGGGTCCGCGCGCCGATCACGTCGAAGCCGCGCCGGTTCGCGAGCCCGGTGAGATCGTCGCCCGTCGCCAGGTCGGCCGCCGCGATCTCGCGCTCGACCATCTGGGCGAGATCGCGCAGGAGGTTGACCTCGTCATCCGTGAGCTGCCTCGGCTCACGATCGATGACGCACAGCGTGCCCAGCTTGGCTCCGCCTGGGCCTTCGATGGGGCACCCCGCGTAGAACCGGATATTCGGATCACCCACGACAAGTGGGTTCGTGGCGAAACGCTCGTCCGTCATGGAATCCGGGACCTGCATGACCTCCTCGCCCAGGATCGCGTGCGCGCAGAACGCGGCTTCGCGCGGCGTCTCGGTGACGTCCAGCCCCTGCCGTGACTTGAACCACTGGCGATCCTCGTCGACCAGGGTGACGAGCGCGATGGGAACGTCGAACAGACGCTGCGCGAGACGCGTGATCCGATCGAACCGCTCCTCCGGGTAGCTGTCAAGCAGGGCGAGCGCCCGGAGCTGAGCGAGTCGGGCTGCCTCGTCCGGTGGCTTGGGGGCGGCGGTCACGACCGCAGCGTAGCATCGCAGTCTGGGACCGCCAGCAGGTGGTGAGCGCCTCCGGGCTCGCGGCGACCGACCCGGGATCGCGGGGGCCGGACGCGTGAGGCGCGGGGTTGGGCACGGCCGTCAGGTCAGCGTCGTCTGCGCGGTCGGCAACGCCGGCGAGCGCTCACCGGCCTGCGCTAGCCGGTTCCGAAGGTCGATCTGTCGAGACCGCCTGGCAGTCCCGCCTCGTCCCGTTCGAAGAGCAGGTCGATGCGACCGGTGTCCACGAATCCAAGTCGCCCAAGGATCGGAGCCGACATCGATCCCGCATGGGTGGCCAGGGCAATGCCACCGTGCTTGACGGCCGCGGTCCACCGGCCATGGACGAGGGCGCCCTACAGACCTCCGCCCCGTGCCTCGGGGATCGTCGCGCCGCCCAGCAGGAACCACACCCCGTCCTGGAGCGGGGCCATGGCGGCGCCCGCGACCGGCACCCCGTCCGCGAAGCCGACAAGGGCGGCGTCACCTGATTTCCGCAACTCGTCATAACGAGAGGGACGAGAGGCAACCATGTCGGCCCTCACGGCTGCCGGTTCGCCGAAGGCCTTCGATTGCACCTCGTCCAGGTCGCAGAACGCGTCGAAGCTCCGGACCTCGCGGATGTCCACCCACGAGTGACCCGGCGGACATCGCCAGGAACCGTTTGGCGGTAGGCCCCTGCGTCCTCGGCGATCTCGTTCAACGACGGCGACATGCCACCTCCGCGCCCACCGGGCGTCGACCACAACTGGTGCTGATGCCGAGGTCTTCCGGATCGTCGACCTCGCCCTCCAGCAGCGAGTTGCCAAGCGTCGCCGCGGCGCCCACAAGCCTGGCGGCCGCCTCCTCCCCACCCGCGCGACCCAGGCTGGCCGCGATCCCAGCGACTACGTCAACGATGGCTCCTCGCAAGTCCATCGGCAAAGTATGCCCATCGCGCCCGGGTGCCCGCAGCGTGTGTGGCCTGGCTGGCCGACGGGGCGGACGGTCCGTTGAGGAACGCCGGGACGCCTGGAACGAGGGACCCGACCCCCTCGCGATCGTCTCGACGCACACCCTGGGCCGCGCGACACTGGCGGCATGCAGCGAATCCGCGATGTGCTCCGTCGCGCACGTCTCCCGGTGCTGGCCGTGTTCACGGCGTTCCTCCTGGGTGCGATCGTCATCGTGCTGACCGACGTCGAACACCTCCGACTGCTTGGCACGGACCCGCTCGCAGCCATCGGCGGCGCGCTTGCTGGCGTGTTGGACGGATACCCGGCGATGTTCACCGGCGCGATCGGCGACCCGGATCGCTTCGCCGTCGCGTTCCGGAGCGGTAGCCCCGAGGACATCGCGGCCGCCCTTCGACCCATGTCCGAGACCCTGGTCACCACCACGCCGTTCATCTTCGCGGGGCTGGGCCTCGCGGTGTCGTTCCGCGCCGGCCTGTTCAACCTCGGCGTGGACGGGCAGTTTCTCATCGGCGGCCTGGGCGCCTCGATCACCGGGATGCTCGTGGCGGGGCACCTGCCGCCACCGCTTGCGCTCGTGGTTGCGGTGGCCGGCGGGACGATCGCCGGCGGCGCGTACGGCTTCGTTCCCGGCTTCCTGAAGGCGCGGACGGGGGCGCACGAGGTGATCACCACGCTGATGCTCAACGGCGTGGCGCCGAACCTCGCATTCCTCGTCGTCGGGATGATCGATCGCTCCGGGCCGCCTGGGGCGATCCCCACGGTGCCGCGACTCACCGACCTGCCGACGATCCGCGTCGACTACGGGTTCATCGTCGCGCTCACGATGGCCGCGATCGTGTCGTGGCTGCTGTTCCGAACGACCCGCGGCTTCGAGCTCCGGGCAACCGGCTTGAACCGCAGCGCCGCCCGCGCGGCCGGAATCCAGCCTGGCCGGACCACGATGCTGGCGATGTCACTGTCGGGAGGGCTGGTCGGCATGGGCAGCGCGCTGTTCCTCCTCGGGCCTGCCTCGGGCTTGTCGGGCGGGCCATCGAGCGACATGGGCTTTGTCGCCATTGCCCTCGCCCTGCTCGCCGGCCGGCGGCCCAGCGGCGTCGTCGTCGCAGCATTGCTCTACGGTGCGCTCACCACCGGAGCCAAGAACATGGTGGTGGTGACCGGCATCCCGCTCGCGCTGCTCACGGTCGTCGTCGCCTTCGCCATCATGTTCGTCGCGGCGCCGGAGCTGACCCGGTCGATCTGGCGGCTCGGGGCGCCGAAGCCGAGCGCCCAGCCCGGCGGGAACACCCCCGGGTCGGCGGTCTCCACCTGACGCAGCAGGATGCGGTCTCGCGGAGGACAGTTGACGCCTGCCTCTCGGAGCACATGCCCGGACGCCGGCTTCACACGGCGCACCCCCGCCAGCACACCGGCCGCCGTGCGAACCATTGACACCCGTCGTCACCATCGGCGGATGACAACCAAGAAGGCGTTGAGTCGCGGCATCCCCATCAACTACGAGGAGATCGGCGAGGGACGTCCCGTCGTGCTGCTCCACGGCTTCTCGATGGAGCACCGGTTCATGACCCACTACTACGAGCCGATCTTCGCCGCACGCGCCGCTCCTGACCATGGCCCAGGCTGGCGCCGCATCTACCCGGACATGCCCGGTCACGGCGCGACCCCCGCGCCCGACTGGCTGGCCAGCGACGACGAGGTTCTCGAGGTCCTCATCGACTTCGTAGATTCGGTCACCGACGGCGAGCGCCTGGTCGTCGTGGGCTCATCCTGGGGCGCCTACCTCGGGCGCGGGCTGGCCACCCGTCGTGCAGACCGGATCGACGGATTGATGCTGACGGTCCCGATGGTGCGCGTGGAGGGGGAAACAGCCCCCCGCCGCACGCCGTGCTGGTCGCCGATCCGGCGGCCATTGCGGACGTCCAGCCCGGCGAGGAGGGGTTTCTGCGTTTCTCCATCGTCCAGACGCAGGAACAGCTCGCGCGATACCGCACCCGGGTCACGTTGCTGCCTGCCGATACTGCCTTCCAGCAACGGCTGCGGCCGCACTACGCGTTCTCGTTCGAGGACGAGCTCAGCGCCCGGATCGAAGCACCGGCGCTCATCGTGGCCGGCCGACAGGACTCGATCGTGGGCTACCGCGATGGCTGGCCCATCCTCGAGCACCTGCCCCGGGCAACCTTCGCCGTGCTCGATCGTGCCGGACACGCGCTCGAGCGCGAGCAATCCGCACTGTTCAAGGCGCTCGCCGGTGAGTGGCTGGACCGCGTGGAGGAATACATCGAGGGCCAGACCGGCGCCGTCCGATAGTTCGACCATCCGCGCGATGGGTGTCGCCGCGGCGCCGGGTTGTTCGATTGGCCAGCCTGGTCGGGGAACCTCGATCTCCATGGCGAAGTGGTCTCCCTTGCCGATCAGGCGGTGAAGAAGTTGAAGGCGTAGCCGATCACGACGATGCCGGCGGCGACGATGCCGACGAAGGTGACGAGCAGCCGCGGCTTCATCACCTTGCGCAGGATCACCATCTCGGGCAGGGAGAGGGCCGTGATCGCCATCATGAAGGCGAGCGCGGTGCCCACCGGGAGCCCCTTGCCCAGGAGCGCCTCGATGATCGGGATGGTGCCCGCGGCATTGGAGTACAGCGGCACGCCGAGGGCCACGAGGGCCGGGACCGCGAGCGGCTTGTCCGCCCCGCCGACCTGCACGACGAGCTCGGTGGGCACGAAGCCGTGGATCACGGCCCCGACGCCGATGCCGACCATGACGTACGGCCAGACCCGGCCCACGATGTCGCGGGTGGAGCGCCAGGCGTCGCGGACGCGGTCCTCGAGCGACGGCTTGTCGTTGATCATGACCGAGCCAGCGCGGATCTTCCAGACGTAGTCCTCGACGTAGCGCTCGAGCCCGAGCCGACCGATGAGGAGCCCGGCGAACACCGCGACGGTGAGCCCCGCGACCACGTAGGCGATCGTGAGCTGCGGGCCCACGAGGCCCCAGAGCAGGACGATCGCGACCTCGTTGACCATCGGGGATGCCACGAGGAAGGCGAACGTCACCCCCAGCGGCACGCCGGCCTCGAGGAAGCCGATGAACAGCGGCACCGCAGAGCACGAGCAGAACGGCGTGACGACACCGAACCCGGCTGCGGCCACCGTCCCGACGGCCGCGTTCCGGCCTGCGAGCGCGCTCCGCACCTTCTCGGGCGACACGAACGAGCGCAGGAACGACACGAGGGTGACGATGCCGATGAGGAGCAGCAGGACCTTGGGCACGTCGAACAGGAAGAACGCGACAGCCTGGCCGAGCTGGGTGGCGGGGTCCAGGCCCAGCACGTCGAAGGCGAGCCAGGTCGACAACGGGAGCGCCAGAAACCAGGCGACGGTCCAGAGGACGGCACCCGTGATGACGACCAGCCAGAACGGGACCGCCGCCCGCCGTACCGCGATCGTGGTCACGCGAGGACGTCCCGGAGCGACGAGAGAGCCGCCGTGCAGGCGACCTCGTCGCGCTCATAGTAGACGCGCCGCGTGTCACTGCCGACGCGGACGGGCCGCACGAGGCCCGCGTCGCGGAGGCGGGCGAGGTGGTTGCTCACGTTGTTCTCGCGAGCGCCCAGGGAAGCCGCCATCTCGCACACGCACACGGGGCCGTCACGGAGGATGCGGACGATCGAGGCCCGGATCGGGTCGGCCAGGAGCCCGGCCATGACGGTCGCGTGCGTGACGTCGGGCGCCAGGAGGTTCATGCGCAGGTCTTCGAGGACCGTCAGCTCAGTCCGCATCGTCGTGTTCTCCGAGAGCTGGCCACCCAATGTGACCGTCCGTTGGGGCCGTGCTACTCGGCGAGCCAGGGAACGATGTCGTCGGCCGAGGGGACGCGGCCGTAGCTCACGACCTTGCCGTCGATGACGAGCCCTGGGGTGCTCATGATCCCGTAGGTCATGATCTCGGCGTAGTCGGTCACCTTGGTAATCTCCGCTTCGATTCCCGCCGTGGCGACAGCCTCACGGGCATTCTTCTCGAGGCGGACGCAGTTGTTGCAGCCGGGACCGAGCACTTCGATCTTCTTCATGGCGGACTCCCTTGTTCGGGTGGGGTGGCTGGGCCCCGGGGTGACCGCGGCGGCCGAGTGCCCGGGGGTGCTGTGAGGAGACATCTCGGTCCAGGCAACTGATCAGGTCGTAGCCGACGAGCCCGAGGATGGGGATGGCCCTGAACGCCAGACCCAGACCCGGCATCCCGGACAGGAAGCTGAGGCCGAACGGCAGAGGCTCGAGGACGAGCAACATCTCATCAGCGAATGTGTCAGGAACGGCTGAGATGTCCAAGGGGCCATCCGTCACGAAGACGGGACTGCAGGGCCCGTAGAGGCCGTCCCGATCTCGACGCGTACGCTGCGGCGACGCCCCGCGCCCCGTGTGTTCGACGGTCCGTTCACGCGTTGCGACACCGCGAACCGCAGGTCGCGCGCCGTCAGCGACCGGGCAGCAGCTCGAGGAACTCGGCGGGTGTCATGGCCGGGATGACCGCCCGCAGGTCGAGCAGGTGAGCATCGCCGCTCACGATGGCGTCCGCTTGGGCGTCACGCGCGAGGTCGATGAGGTATTCGTCGTCGGGATCGGCGCTGAGCGGCTCCGATGACGGCGCGGGATCGGCATGGATGACGCTCTCGATCCGGATGAGCTCGACGTAGGCGTCGGCTTCCGCCTCCGACACGTAGCGACGGAACTTGTCGCGCCGCAGGACCTCGCGCAGCTCGGCAAGCAGGAGCGGCGAGACGATGAGGTCGAAGGCCCCCGAGCGCAACTCGAGCAAGAGCCGGGCGCTCCCGCCGCCCGGGCTGATCAGCGCCGAGACGAGGACGTTGGTGTCAAGAACTGCCCGCGGCACGCCGTCGCGCACGCACCGCGTGCGTCTCCTCCACCGCGAGCCGCATCGCCTCGTCCTCGCCCAGGTCGCTGCGCCCCCACACGCTCGCGACAACCTCGAAGCTGAGGTAGGCGCGCAGGGCTGCCTCCACGACCTCCGAGTCGCGCTTGTCGGTGCGGGCCGCGCGGACACGGGCGGCGCGCAGGACGTCCTCGTCCACGTAGAGGGTGACCTTGCGCTTGATGCCAGCCATGGTTGCAGCATAGCGCTATGCCGTCATGCCATCAAGACACGCTCATCCGCTGCAGGCCGAAGTCCGCCAATACCTCGAGTGCCTGCCGGACTTCTCGCGCCGCTAGCTTGCAGGTCGATCTCGGGCGCCGGATCAGGCCTCGGCCACGACGGCGATCGAGATTCGTAGCCCGTCGACCTCGAGCGGGTGCTTCGCACCCTGGCGGGCCGGCGGGTCCGTCGGGAACCAGCGGAGCCACTCCTCGTTCATGCCGGTGATGTCCTCAGGATGGCGAAGGATGAACGTCGCGGCGACGACCTTGTCCATCGAGCTCCCGGCGGCGCGCAGGATCACGTCGATGTTCCGGAAGCACTGGCGAGTCTGCTGCCCGATTGTCTCGCCGACGACGGCCCCGGTCGCCGGGTCAAACGGGAACTGGCCAGACACGAAGACGAGCCCTGCCGCAATGACAGCCTGGCTGTAGGGCAGCTGCCCGTTGGCGGACGATCCAGGCGCATCCGAGGTGTTGACGATGACCTTGGTCACGATCGGGCCCTCCCTCGACGACGCGGAGTCGCGGGACGCGTGACTCGCTCGCCATCGCCGATCGGGAGATGGTGACGGGCGTGCGCCCGCAGCACAAGGCCCCGCAGCTGCAGGCCCGACACTTGGGCGCACGTCGACGAGCGTCCGCGTCGACGCCACGGCAGTTGCTCTGCTGACGATGAGCCGCGCGAGGACGCGGATCGCGAGGTCAGAGAGGGAGAACCGTTCGGTCTCGACCCGTTCACCGCCTCGTCTCGCCGATCCGGGCCAGGATCAGCGGAGCCTGCCACGCATTCGCCGCACGTTCCCGCGCACGCCGATGCGCTGGTCATTCGCGCGTCGGCTCATCAAGCGGACGCCGGCGCCACCGGATCGGGGACCCGGTGGGAGCCGGCGGGTACACGCACCTTGGTGCGCATTTCGCTGAAATGGCCACGCCAGTCCGCGCGAAATGGACACCCTGGATCGGGGTTTTGGCCGCCCCCTCGGAGGCCGCGTCAGCGGCCGACGCGAGGCGTCCTCCTCATCCCCTGATCCTCACCTCCTCACCT
>JBBRRZ010000004.1:0-173401 GCA_038245845.1 Candidatus Limnocylindrales bacterium | reverse complement strand
GGTCGTCAACATCCGCGGCCAGTCCTACCGGATGCGCGCCCACGTCCCGTCTGGCAGGGAGGGCGGCGCTATGCTCGGCTGACGCTGATCGCCTCTGCACTTTTCGCGGCGATCTCTCTGCATGTTTCTTGGCCGCTCACAGACGGCTTGGCGCGCAGCCGGCGACGGCGTTCTGGGCGGACTGCTCACACCCGGCGGCGCGCCCCGAGACGAGATCGAGCGCGCTGAGCAGCGGCTCGGTGCCCAGTTGCCGCCGGATCTCGCGGACTTCATGGGCCAGGCGGATGCGGCTGAAGGCTTTGTCGGCGATGCGTACCTGGCGATGTGGCCCGTTGCCTCGCTCCCTGATTTGAACCTGAAGGCCCGGGTCCCGGAGTTCGCGCCGGACCTCGTGTTCTTTGGGACGGACGGAGGCGGCGAAGGGTTCGCATTCGACCGCGCGACATTGGCGTTCGTGAATGCGCCAATGATCGGTATGAGGATCGTCGAGCACGCCTCGGTCGGACAGACGTTTGGCGACTTTCTCAGACGCATGGCCGAGGGCAATCCAGTCCGTGGCGCGACCCAGGTCGTCGATCAGTCGCGGCTCGGCTTGGTCGTCTACGCGGTCACGCCGATCATCGTCGGAGGCAGCCCGACCGATCCGGCGAACAAAGCCCTAGTGCCGCTCGACAAGTACGCCCAGATCGTCGGATGGTGGAACGAGCGCCTGCCCTCTCGCGACACGTTCGCGATGCCCGGCCCAGGAGTGCCCAGCCGGCCTGCCCATGAGTAACGTCAGGCGGTGGGTAGGACTTCGACCGGCTTCGACGGGAGTCGCCTGCCCTTGCCTGCGTCGCTGAGGCACCTGCTGTGCCATGTCCGATCAGGGCTCTCATTCGCGACCGAGGCTCACGGCGAGTGCCCATGGTTCGAGGCCATAGACCTCGGTGAACGTGCGCACGACAAGGCGTGCAGCGGAGGCCGGATCCCACTCAGAGGACGACCAAACGCGGGTCCAGTTGCCGTGATCGCGGGCCGGATCCATGGGCGGCCACCAACCGAGCCCCGGCAACTTCAATTGCATGGCCGATCCCATGTGGTACGCCGACAACCTCGAGAGGTTGCTCGCGCCGACCGCTTCGCCCACGACGCCCTCCGGGCTTGACTCGAACTGCACGTAGATGCCCGTCTCAGGCGCTTCGATCACGACCGCCGCCTTCGGTCGAGTGCTCATCGAAACGAGAGCGGAGGCCACGCGGGCGATCGCTTCGGCGCGCGGCGAGGATCGCTTCGCCAATGGTCGATCGCGCCTCCAGTCGACATCGACTTGCTCAAGGGCATTGGTCTCGTGGCGCCAAATCAGGGGACGCGACGAGCGGTCGATCATCAAATAGTCGCCGGAGCGGTTTTCAGCCACGGCGACCAGGCCTGGCACCAGGATGCCCGCCAACCCCTCGTACAAGGCAGAGGTCTCACGGGCGATGTGCCCGGACGACCGCCCGGCGCTCCGCTTCGTGGTGGGATCCCACACTGGGAACAGTGTCCATTCCTCCTCACCGACGAACAAAGAGCCGCCGTTCGAAGCCAGAAGGCGCTCCCGCAGTCCCGGAGGAAAGGGGCGTCCGACGCGCTCTTGCTCTTGGTCGATCTGTGCGATCGGCGCCGGGAAGGGCACTGAAGCCTCCACTACACCTCGGTCCTGGGCTAAGCCACCCAACCTTCGAGCATTATTGACCTCGCGGGGATGCCTGACTCGGCGCCGGCGGCCGCGGCTACGCCTGAGCGTCGACGAACTGCGATTTTCCAATCGCCTTTGCCTCAAGACATCCTCCATGTGCGTCAAGGACGGTTGGTAAGTCCCCAGGAGTCGGGCTGCCTGCACCGGCTCGCCCGGACGACGTAGCATCCGACCGTGAAGGGGAGCCGTTAGGATCCTGATGCTGCTGGCCGTCCTGGTGATCGGCTGCTCCCTGGTCGAGCCAGGCGTCGTGCGTGCGACCGAGGCACCGTTCCCCAACGCCTTCGCGGACGCGACGGACTGGACGGACTTCGGCATCGGCTCGCTGCCCGGAGCGCCGGATCGCTTCACGAGCCTCGAGGCGCTGGTTGGCCAACTCGACCCGTTCCTCGCGGCGGGCATTCGGACAGCGGCTTGCTTGCATCGCTGAAGTAGCGAATGATGGAGTGCAAGGGATCCCGGTCCCGCGTCGGATTCGTGAAGAGCCGTCGTGCCAGCCATGATCGGATCCAACCGAGCGCATGAGGGGGTCGTCGTGAGCAGGATGCAGAGCAAGGTCGTGGTCACGCGCCGTCGACTTCGGTCGGTCGGACGCTCTGTCCTGCTCGTGTGCGCCGTGGTCGCGTCGATTGCCGCATGCGGTCCGGGCCGCCCCCCTGGCAATCCCCCGCTTGTCACGGTCGAGAACAAGTCGGGCGTCGCCGTCAGTGTGTTCAGCCTGAGCGCCAAGGGGGAGGCGATCCTGCAGACGACCCTCGCGGATGGAGGGATCTACAACTCGGAGCCGGCGGGGTCGCAGTGCGATCCTGATGGCTCCTACTTCGTCATGGCCTCCGGGCGGCGTGTCGCCACCCTGGAGCGTCCGGGGTGCACCGGCGGCACGCTGGTCGTCACGCGGGAGATGCTGACCGGTCCCGAAGTGGTCGTCACCCCGGCTCCGTGAAGCCCCGCCGCCGTCGATCATCGGCCATCGTCCGAGCCACCACGATGGGTGGCAGTGCGTGCCGAAGGGGACCAAGCCGCGGGTGCCGATGGCCCGTGTCCGTCCAGGGCGGGCGGGCGTAGAGTCGCGGGGATGGTGGCATGTGTCGCCGCCGTTCGCAGTGTCTTGGGAGGAACCCACCTATGCGACAGATCGGTCGCTTCTTCGTGTCCGCCTTCGCGGTCGTCATGGTGCTCGGTGCGACGCCGGTCCTTGCTGCCTCGCCTTCGGACGCGACAGCGAGTGCCAAGGGCGGAACCGTCGTGATCGACGGACGCGAATACGGCCCGGGCGACGGGCCTTGTGGTCGACGTCCAGCAGGTCGAGATTACGCGCGGAGCGGGCGAGATCGTCTTCGACTGGCCGGAGACCGGCCCCAAGCATGGCGGCGTGACGCCGCAGGCGACCTGGGGCTCAAGCTATGCCATCAGCACCGAGACGTTGGAGGTCCGCTTCGACGGCAAGGCCAAGGCCGCCGGCAACGTCTTCGTCGACAAGCGGATCATCCAGGTGTGCATCTGGTACACCCGAGCCGGCGTCCAGAAGGGCGACAAGGTGTGCTCGAACGCGACGAGCGACGGGTTCCGATGGACCGCCGGTCCTGAGAGGACGACGTGGTGCTGGGATGACCTCAGCTCCGACCACACCATCTTCAACATGTCTCGCGCCTTGATCAGCCCCAAGGTGTTCTGAACTCCCACCGAACATAGGGGCATGAGCGGCGACAACCGCCGCTCATGCCCCCTTCACGCGTCCTCGGGCAGTTGCCGCCGCCAACTGGCCGTGCCGCCATCGACCCATTGGCTGCTCCTGGAGCGAAGCAGGCAACCATCTTCGGACAAGCCGACCCGGAGCCGGAGTGACTATCACCGTGCCCGACGGGGCGGAGAGCGCCCGCGAGATCCACGTCTTCGCGACCATCGTGGGCGGGGCCGGTGACGCGACAGCACGCACGCAGATGCGCCTGGTGATCCGCCGCGACGCGCGGGGGTGGTGGCTCGAACCGGAGGGAGAGTGGATGAACTTCTGCGATCATGCGCTGCCGTCCGGCAAGCACATCTGCGACTGACGATCAGGCGGCGCGCCGCTCCTGCGCCTTCGCCTTCCGGCGGCACAGCGGGCAGCCGACCGGCACCTTCGCCCGCGTGAAGGGCGACATCCGGTAGGGCAGGTGCTCGGGGTCGTCCGGGCAGGTCCAGCGCACGGTCTTGTCGTAGGTCGCCTTGATCTTGTCCGGGCGGAGCGGCACGTTCGCGGTGGTGTCCCACTCGCGAACGAGGTCGGGCCGGACGGATGCGAGCGCGTTCAGGCCGTCCGCGCGCTCGGTCGAGCACCGCTGGCAGCGCGTCTGGCGGACCGTCCGCTGCGCGACCGGGGCGTCCCAGGTGTGGCCGCAGCGGTGGCACTTCCAGTGCGCCTTGTAGCCCGAGCCGGCGGTGAGCGACTCCGGCTTACGGTCGTTGGCGGCCTCGTCCCAGTCTCGCAGGACCAGGCGAAAGGCGGTCAGTGGCACCCCCTTGACCTTGATCGAGGCGGTCTTGCGGCCCGGCGCGACGGTGGCCTCCATCGGGGGCAGGCCGATCTCGGCGAGGGACTGGTTGAGCGCCGCGACGTTGGCGATGACGGAGCGCGCCTTCGCCGCCGCATCGTAGGTGGCCTTGCCCTTCACCGCGCGGTCGTGGGCGTCGACGATGAGCTGGCCGATCGAGCACAGCGGCCCACGCGGGTCGTGCCTGGCGGTCCAGGCGAAGTGCTGGTCGGGCCGCAGGTCGCGCATCGTCGCCTTCACGATGCCGCCGAAGGTGGCGAGATCGGCCTGCCCCGCGTGGTGGGTACGCACGAGCGCGAGCACGAGTTGGAGCCGCCCGGCGTTGCGGAGCGAGTAGCGCCGACGACGCCCGAACTTCGCGTCGATCCAGTCGAGGATCCGCTCGGCGGCGGCGTTGCTGCGGGGGAACCCGAAGAACTGGCGGTGGAGGGCGACCTGCTGGCGGACCAGCGCGTCGTTCGCCTGGCACCAGCCGTCCAGCGCGACCGCCTGCCTGCCGACGGCGAAGGCGCGCAGGGCGTCCCAGTCGTGGTTCGACCACTGGGCCTTGCGGAACAGGTCAGCGTGGCCGGCGTGCTCGGGGTCGATGCCGTCGTTGCGGGCGCTCTCCTTGATGAGCCGGCGCAGGTGGAACTCGCACGAGTAGAAGTTGGCGTTGGGCCATCGCCGCGCGACCGCGTTGGCGATCGCGCCCGCGCCGTCCGCGACCACCCACTCGGGTCCTGGGCCGTCCGGGTCGATCTCGTCGAGGAAGTCGATCCATGAGCGCCCGGTCTCGTCGGGGGCGAGTCCGATCCGCCAGGGCATCATCGCCTGCCTGGGGTCGTCGCCGCCGACCGCGATCAGGACCGCGCCGCCGCGCTCCTCGCGGTTCCACGCCGGGTCGAGGTCGTCCGCGCCGTAGGCCCGCAGGTTGAGCGGCTTGGAGTCCAGGATCAGGATCCGGGGGCACCGGGTCGGCGCGAGCTGCTTGTCGATCGCCGTGCCGAACAGGTCGAGGTAGCGGGCGGCGAGCGTGTGCTGGCGGCTCGTGTGCCGGAACCCGTGGGCATCCTCCACGTAGCGGTGTGCTTCGAGCCGGATCGTGCGGCTGGCCCGCCGCAGCGATGTCCCCTCCGCGACGAGTTGGAGCAGGCGCGCGATCTCGACCGCCGTGTGGAGGTGGTCCGGCGGTGAGATCGGACCCTGGGCGACGCCCGGCTTCACGTCGCAGGTCAGGCACTCCTCGCCCGCGCCGTGGGCGTCGCTCGCGCGGCGACGACCGAGCGAGAAGGTGTGCGAGGTCGAGCCGTCAGCCGGGACGCAGTGGAACCGCTGGCGACGGAACGGTGCGCTCGTCCAGTCGCGCCGGCCCCACAGCGTGATGCTGCCCTTGTGCCCCTTCGAGCACACCGTCGGACGGTTCGGGATCACGGCCCTTGGTCGTCCCGTCCTGCCGCTGCCCGCGCCTGGCGTGTCCATCGTCTACGAGCGTGCCGCACCGCTGCGACAGGTTCTATGGCACAGATGGGGTGGGACTTACCAACCGTCCTTGACGCACAAGGACATCCTGACTGCTTGACAGGTGACTAGATGGTCACGTATTGTCGCGGCATGGACGACGAGGTGTTCCGGGCGCTGGCTGACAGCAGCCGGCGCACGCTGCTCGATCGGCTCTTCGAGCGTGATGGCCAGACGCTGGGAGACCTTGAGGCAGCCCTTCCGGGGATGACGCGGTTCGGCGTCATGAAGCACCTGCGTGTCCTCGACGCGGCCGGTCTGGTGACCAGTCGCAAGGTCGGGCGCGAACGCCACCACTACCTCAATCCCGTGCCGATCCGCCGCGTCCACGACCGGTGGCTCGATCGCTACCGCATCCGCGCCGCCGACCTCCTGGACGACCTTCGAACCACACTGGAGACCCCTGCCATGTCGATCGAGACCGCTGCCCCGCCGCAGCACGTCTTCGCCACCTTCATCCGCGCGACGCCGGACGCCATCTGGCGCGCCCTCACCGAGTCCGAGTTCACCACCCGCTACTGGTACGGCAGCTCGATCCACTCCGATTGGGCGGTCGGATCGCCGTACGAGCTGCGGACCCCCGACGACAAGCTCGCGATCGCGGGCGACGTCCTGGCCGCCGACCCGCCGAAGCGGCTCGTCGTGTCCTACAGGAGCCCCTGGGCCTCGACGCCCGACGAGGCTCCCTCCCAGGTCACGTTCGAGATCGAACCCGCCGGCGAGGGCGTCGCGAAGCTGACCGTGATCCACGAGACGGTGCCCGGCACCACGACCCGCATCGCGGACGTGGCGGCCGGCTGGCCGTTCATCATCGCGGGCCTCAAGACGCTGCTCGAGACCGGCTCGCCGCTCGCCGGCTGATCGCACAGGCGGGCATACCGGCCCGCCACGCCACTCACCGATCCTGCCGCCACGACGCCGTTCCCGGTCCCATCCGGGGGCGGCGTCCGCGCGTCGTCCGTCAGGAGTCGGACGCGTGCTGCCCACCTGCGGGCTCGGACGAGTCCGGCGCCATCGCCGCGGAACCGGCGGCGGCACGCTTCGCCCCACCTCGCCGGAACGTCAGCGCCACGCCGATGGTGATGACCATGAACACGAGCGACGCCGTGTTCGAGATGATCATCGCGGGGTTCGCGAGCGCCCAGCCGTACGCCAGCCACGCGATGAACCCGCCGCACAGCATCGAGAGGTAGAGCAGCGAGACGTCGTTGCTCGACCGGGTGCGCAGCATCCGCCGGACCTGGAGGATCGGCGCGATCGCCATCAGGACTCCCGCGATCGTCGCGAGGACGGCGAGGACCTGCAGCTGGTCCACGCTCAGCCCTCTCCGGCCGCGGCCCGGGCCTCGGCCTTGCGGGCCCGCTTGCCCGCCTGGTATTCGGCCAACGCCTCGGCCGAGTCCACGTCGCCGAGCGTCGGGAGTGCCGGGACGAGGGCTTGCCAGCCAGCGGGCGTGACCTCGAACCGCTTGCCCAGGAGCGAGATGATCGTTCCGGCCTTCATCTCCCCGATCCCCGGCAGGGCGATCAGCCGCCGATGGAGGTCCCGTGCGTCGGTCGCCTCCATCCACACCCGTGACGCATCACCGCCATAGGTGTCGGCGATCGCCGCGCACAGGTCGCGCACGCGCTTCGCCATGTTGCCCGGGAACCGGTGGAGGGCCGGCGGGGTTCGGAACGCGGCGTCGAGCGCCTCGGGGTCCAGCGTCGCGATCGTGGAGGCGTCGAGGGACCCGATACGTCGCTGCAGCTCGAGCGGGCCCGCGAACGCCTTCTGTACGGTGACCTGCTGGTCGAGCGCGAAGCCGATCAGGAGCGCCAGCGGATCGCGCGCCAGGAGCGCGTCGGCATCGGCGTCGCCGGTGAACGGGAGATGGTCGGGCGGGACGGGAAGGCTCATGCATGCATGGTATGCGCCGCGGCACCCGGCGCGAACCGCCGGGGTCTACCATCGATCGATGCCCCTGCCCGGATCCGCCCCGTACCTCGACACGACCGAGCCGCTGGCAATCCGCGTCGGGCGACTGCTGGACGTCGAGACCGGCGAGGTCGAGGGGCCGCGGACGATCCACGTGCGGGACGGCCGGATCGTGGCGGTCGCACAGCCCGGCGACGGCGCACCCGCCGACGCCCGGGTCATCGACCTCCCCCGCCTCACCGCGCTCCCGGGCTTCATCGACACCCACAGCCACCTCGTCGGCGAGGTGCAGACTGCGGGTGTCCCGGGGACCACGACGAGCGGCGCCCAGGATGCGTTCCTCAGTGTCCGCAACGCGCGGGTCACGGTCGAGGCGGGCTTCACGACCGTGCGCGACCTGGGCACGTTCCGCGCGTTCATCGACTGCGCACTGCGCGACACGATCAACGCGGGCGAGCTCGAGGGACCGCGGATGCAGTGCGCCGGTGCATTCATCACGGCGCCCTGGGGCGGCGGCGATGTCGTGGGCCTCGCGCACGACATCACGCTCCCCGCCGACCTGCGCTTCGGCGTCGTCACCACGCCCGCCGAGGTCCGCGAGCGCGTCCGGCGGCTGCTCATCGGCGGGGCGGATCTCATCAAGTGCATCGGCACCGGCGCGGTCCTCACGCGGGGCGGCGTCCCGGGCGCGCCCGAGCTGTCCGAGGACGAGGTCCGGGCCGCGGTCGAGGAGGCGGCGCACTACGGCGCGTTCGTCGCCGTCCACGCGCACGGGTCCGAGGGCGCGCGTCGTGCGATGCGCGCGGGCGTCCGGTCCGTGGAGCACGGCTCGCTCCTCGACGACGACACCGTCGCCATGCTCGCGGACAGCGGCACCTTCTTCTCCGTCGACCTGTACGACGGCGACTGGGCGCTGGCCCATGGCGACGAGGAGCGCTGGCCGGCGGAGACGATGCGCAAGCTGCGGGACACGATGGAGACCGGGATCCACTCCTTCCAGAAGGCCATCGAGCTGGGCGTCCGGATCACATACGGCTCGGACAGCGGCGTCTACCCGCACGCGCTCGTCGGCAAGCAGTTCGACGCGTACGTGCGCTACGGGATGACGCCGCTCCAGGCGATCCGCGCAGCGACGATCACGGCCGCCGAGTGCATGGGCTGGGATCACCGGGTCGGGACGCTGCGGCCGGGCCGCTTCGCGGACCTCGTCGCCGTCGAGGGGGACCCGCTGGCGGACGTGACCGCGCTCGAGGAGCCGGCGATCGTGATCAAGGGCGGCCGGGTGGCGGTGGACCGGCTCGGACTCGCGGGCCTGGGCTGACGGGCGCCATGCTGCTCGGAGTCGACCATCTCGTCATCGCCGTCAACGACCCGGACGCCGCTGCGGCCACGATGGAGGCGGACCTCGGGATCGCGGTCACGGGCGGCGGGCGGCACGAGCGCGGCGGCACGTTCAACCGGCTCGCGTTCCTCGGTGACGCGTACCTCGAGCTCATCGGCGTGTTCAATCGGCGAATGGTCGAGTCGACGGACACGTTCGCGGTGGGGCAGGCGGCGCTGGCGCTGCTGGACGCGGGTACCGAGGGCCTGGCGACGTACGCGCTGGCAAGCGATGACGTCGCCGCCGAGGTTGGCCGACTGCGCGACGTCGGGTCGCCGATCGGCGCGGCAGTCTCGGGCTCCAGGGTCCGCCCCGATGGCGAGGTGGTGCGCTGGATCACGGCCTTCCCGCCGCTTGGTCCCGAGGAATGTCCGTTCCTCATCGAGCACGAGCTGGTGGGTGCCGAGTGGGGCACGGAGGCCCGCGAAGCGCGTGCGGAGTTCCGTCACCCCGCGGGCGGGACGGTGCGGCTGACGGGCGTCACCATCCCGGTGGCGGACCCGGACCGGGTCGCAGCACGCTACCGGGCGGTGCTGGGGATCACCTTCGGGTCCGATGGACGGGCTGTCGTGCACGGACAGACGCTTGCCCTGGCGCCCATGGACCGCGTGCGGCTCCCGATCGTCGACCTCGCGGGCGAGGCCGGATCGGCGCCGCTCGACACGATCCGGTTCGGCGTGCGCTGGCGTCGCCAGCCCGGGATCCACGGCCAGGCGAGCCGTCCGGCCTAGCGGCCCTCGGACAGCCGCTGGCGCTCCCGCGCCGGGCGACCGTCGCGCACCGAAGGACCGGCGATCGCGCCCACGTCGAGCGCGGGGACGGCCAGCGGCTGCGGCAGGGCCGCCGGCGCGGGTCGGGCGACTCGAGCGTCGGCGGGGGCAGCGCGTCGACCCGCCACCGAGAGCGCGATCCGGTAGGCCATGAGGAACGCGACGATCGCGGCGCTCGCGATGTACAGGCCCTGCGCCCAGGCCTGGCCGCTGTCGGTCCCGGACGCGATGCCGTGCACCGTGACGCCGACGAACGACAGGAACGTCAGGTAGTGGAGCGCCCGCCACGCCTTCTGGCCGATCCGGCGCCGGAGATAGAAGCTCGCGACGACGACGACCGCGAGGTACAGCCCGACCTGCCCGAACGCCACGGCGATCGGCGCATGCGGCGAGAGACCCGGGACGACGATCTGGGCGAGCGAGAACGGCACGCTCCGGTCAAGCCCGAGGAGGATCCCGTGGATCCCGGCGAGGCCAACGCCGATGGCCGCCAGGTCCTGGTGGAGGGCGAAGCTGATCGGCCGGTGCGCGATGGCATCGAGGATCTTCGTGGACATCAGGAGCCCGTAGATCATGCTGCCGGCCATCGCGCCATAGGCGAGGAACGCGAACAGGCGCTCGAACAACCACGGCAGGGCGGCGCGGTTTGCCTCGAGGACCGTCATGAGCCCGGCGATCGCCGCAGGCACGCTGGCCCCGACGACGATGCCGATCGCGACCGCGGCGAGACCCCAGCGAACGAGCTCGGTGCGGGCGCTGAACCCGCGGTACATCACACCAGCCATGTGGCCATCTCCGCTGTTGCGAGGACCTGTCCGCGGTCCGTGAGGAGGAGGACGCCCGCCACGCCGGGCCGGTCGAGTCGGTCGAAGGCTTCCGCCGAACCCGCGACGATGGCGACCTTCGCGAACGCCTCGGCGAGGCGTGCGCTTGACGCGAGGACCGTCGCCTGCACGACGTCCGTGACGGCGGGCCAACGGGTCCGGGGGTCCAGGAGGTGGTGCGCCTCGGCCGTCCCGTGCCGCCAGCGGTGGACGGACGTCCCGGACGTGGCGAGCCCGAACGCCTGGGCGACGTCCGGCCGGCCGAGGGCGCCTGGGTGGACGCGAACGACGGCGAGCCTGGAGCTCGCGTCGCGCGGGTCCGCGATGCCGAGGTCCCACGTGCCGCCCGGGAGGACGCGGCCGGCGATGTCGCCGTCACCGTCCACGATCGCCGCGCGGCCGGGCAGGAGCGCCAGCGCGCGGTCTGCGAGCCAGCCTTTGGCGACCCCGTCGAGGTCGAACCGGACCCCGGCGGGCCGGCTCACGAACGCGCCACGCGCGCCGCGAGTCAGGCCCCAGCGTCGTCCTGCGGGCGTGCCGCGCTCGGCTGGAGTCGCGTCGGCTGCGCCGCGAGCGCCGTGCGCGCCAGGTGCGTCGCCTTCCTCGGCCGCAAGGCGTTCCACGAGCATCGACACGTCGACGAGGCCGTCGGTCAGGCCCTCCGCGAGGCGCGCCCAGTCGAGCACGGCCGTCAGCGTGGGTCCGATGGCGACGCGGCCCGCTGGCGCAGTGTTGAGGCGCGAGAGCTCGGACGCCGCGTCGAACCGGGTCAGCCGCGACGCCCACGCCGCGAACCGGTCCAGGGCATGTCCGGCCAGGCGGTCGAGATCAGCCGCATCGCCGTCACCCCGGAGGACAATGGACACGCGGCCCCCGACGAGCCGTCGCGACGCGACGACACCGGGCGCGGCCGGTGATGCCGGCACGAGCGCCGGTGCGGGTGCCTGTGCGGGTGCGGGTGCGGGCACGGGCGCCGTCATCGTTGTCACGGCTTCCCCGACTGGCGTGTCGTCACGACCACGCGAACCCGGGGCGTGGGCGTCGGCTGGACGACGACCGGGGCGTTCGGCGGGGCGGTCTGGCCGGGCTTGAGCACGACGTAGCGGGTCACATGGACGACCGACGGCGCGGGCGCACCGGCATCGGCGGTGAGCGGCGCCTGGACGGCACTCGCCTGCGCCGGCGTGACCGACGGCAGCAGCGCCGTGAGGAGGGCGGAGGCGCCCGCCAGGCCGCCGACGCCGATCAGCAGGCGCAACGGGTTGGGGTCGGGCCTGGCTCGTCGGGTGCCCGGCGGGGGCACGGACGGCCGCGCGGTCGGGGGAGACGGCGGCATCGCGCGCGGCGTCCGGTCGGGTCGGATCGGGGCGGCCATCTCAGTCGTTCTCGCCCTGCTCGCCGTCGTCGCCCTGACGCGCGGCGGTGACGACCTTGTGGACGGTGACCTCGACAGGGGCGCCGGTGGGGGTGACATAGATCGTGTCGACCTGGATGGCTGGGGCGGGCGACCCCGCATCGGCCGTCGTGGCAACGGGCTGGTCGGCGGCGGCCGGGACGGGGATGCCCGGGGCAAGGCCGGCCAGCGCGAGCCCCGCGGCCAGCACGAGAGCAGCGGTGAGCGATGCGGCAAGGAGGGCGATGCGCTGGACCATGAGCTGGTACTCCCGGTGATGAGTGGCGATGCCGTCATGCTCGGGAGCACGGGCCGCCGGACCCCTGAGGCCCGGATGAGAAGTTGCACAGACAGGGCCGTTCGCCCTCGACCGGGGCGCTGCTGGGGCCTACAGTCCGGCACGATGCATGTCCTTGTCGTCGAAGACGAACCGAAGATGGCGGCGCTGATCAAGCGCGTTCTCGTGGCCGAACGCCACGTCGTGGACATCGCGCCGGACGGGCTGAGTGCCGTGGCGCTCGCCGAGTCCGCGGCCCACGACGTCATCGTCCTTGACCGCATGCTGCCCGACATCGACGGGGTGACCGTCCTCCGGCTCCTCCGCGCGAAGGGCCTCGCGACGCCGGTCCTCATGCTTACGGCGCTGGGCTCGGTGGACGACCGGGTCGCCGGGCTCGACGCCGGCGCGGACGACTACCTCGCCAAGCCGTTCGCCTTCTCGGAGCTGCTCGCCCGGATCCGGGCCCTCGGCCGCCGCCCGGCGCCTGCGGTTGACGGCCACCTGTCGGCGGGCGACGTCGTCCTCGACGAGCTGCGCCACGTCGCCCAGGTCGGCGACCGGACCGTGGACCTCTCCGCGCGCGAGTTCGCCCTCCTCGGGTATCTCATCCGGCACGCCGGGCAGGTGGTGACCCGCCAGCAGATCCTCGACGGCGTGTGGGGCGCGGAGCCCGACGTGTACTCGAACGTCGTCGACCTGTACGTCTCGTACCTGCGGCGCAAGCTCGGGGAGCTGGACCGGGCAGGGCGGCTGCGGACCGTCCGCGGCGTCGGCTACTCGCTGCGGACGGCGGACTGACCGGGATGGCCCTCGGTCGCACGGACCGGCTCCTGCGACGGACGCGCGGGCGCCTGTTCGTCGTCACGCTGGTCCTGCTCACGCTGCTCGTCGTCGGGATCGGCGCGGCGACGGCGATCGTCGGGCTGCGAACGCTCGACGCGGATGTCGACCGGGCGCTCGAGGCGGCGGTCGACGCCCAGGTCACGCTCCTCAACGGCGAGCTGCCGACGGCCGCGGAAGGCCACGAGGCCGATGAGCAGCGGCCAGCCGCCGCCGACACGGTGGTCCTGGTGCTCGATCCCAGCGGCGGCGTCCTCCAGAACCGCTCCGGCGTCCGGCTCACGGGCCTCCCGAGTCTCGACGCGCTGACCGCGGCCGGCGCGGGGAGCGAGGTCCGGACCCTGGACAGCAACGGGACGTCCGTGCGCGTGCGCACGACGGCCCTCGTCGTGGACGGCGCGATCCAGGGCTACGTCCAGGGCGCGTTCGTCCTCACGCTGCACGAGGAGCAGTCGCGGAGCCTGATGATCACGATCCTCGTCGTCGGCGGGCTGGGCCTCATGGCCGCAGCCCTCATCACGCTGCTCGTGACCGGGCGCGCGCTCGTGCCGATCCGGGAGGGGTTCGAGGCGCAGCGCCGCTTCGTCGCCGACGCCTCGCACGAGCTCCGGACGCCCGCTGCCCTGATCCGTGCCAACGCCGAGGTCCTCGAGCGCGAGGGGCTCGTCGGCGAGGGCGGCCGCGACCTCCTGGGCGACATCATTGGCGAGGCGGACCGCCTGGCGGGCCTCGTGGGCGACCTGCTGCAGCTTGCCGCATGGGACGAGACCAGGCTCGCCGTGGTGCTCGCGCCCGTCGATGTCGCGGCGGCCGCGGCCGACACCGTCCGGGGCGCCTCGGCACTCGCGGCCGAGCGTGACGTGCGGCTCGTCCTGGACGTGCCCGACGCGCCGGTGATAGCCGCCGCTGACCGGCCGCGGCTCGTCCAGCTGCTGCTCATCCTGCTCGACAACGCCATCGACCACTCGCCGTCCGGCGGCGCGGTGACGGTGCGGGTCGCAGGCGCGGCCGATGGGGTGCGGGTGGATGTCGCCGACGAAGGGCCCGGGATCCCTGAGGCGGAGCGCGAACGCATCTTCGCGCCGTTCACCAGGCTTGCTGGCACGACGCGCCACGGCACCGGGGGCACGGGCCTGGGACTTGCGATCGCGCGCCGGATCGTCGAGGCGCATGGCGGGTCGATCGGTGCGACGTCGCCGGCGACGGGCGGTGCGCTGTTCAGCGTCAGGTTTCCCCCGGAGACGCGTCCAACGGCGTGACGACGCGTGGGCAAGCCCACATCCGCCGCACACGAGACCGACAGCCATCGTCACCGACGATCGGGGCATGGTCGCCCAAACCCCCGGGCGGCACCATCCGGGAGCCTGAACCATGGCCTACGTCATCGCCGCTCCATGCGTCGACCACACCGACCAGGCATGCGTCGCCGTCTGCCCTGTCGACTGCATCTGGGGTGACCTGTCGGTCGATCGCAAGCTGTACATCGACCCGCAGGGCTGCATCGAGTGCGGCGCGTGCGAGGCCGCCTGCCCGAACGACGCGATCCTCCCCGAGGGGCGCCTCCCCGCCGCGTGGGCGGACTTCGCCTGGGTCGACGCCACGTGGTTCTCGGATCCCGACGCGGCGCGGACCGTCGTTGACGAGCTGGTCGAGGCGGCCTGACATGGACCGTCCCACGATCCCTGCGTTTGGGCGGCGAGTGCCGCAGCGGCCCGCGGTCCGTCCCGGAGGCCCTGGTGCCGCCGGCCATGGCGCGGCCGCCACGCCAAACGCGACCATCGTCGAGCGCCTCGACATCTCGCCCACGGTCGTGCGGCTGCGGGTCCGGCCCGACGCCGGCGTCCCGGCGTTCGAGCCCGGGCAGTACCTGGCGCTGGGCGTGCCGGTGGACGAGGGGCCGCTCCTTCGCCCCTACTCCACGGCATCGCCACTGGGTGAGGATGAGGCGCTCGAGTTCCTCGTCCGGCTGGTGCCCGACGGCGCGCTGACCCCGCGGCTGTGGACGCTCGGGCCAGGCGATCGAGTCCGGCTCGGCCCGCCGAAGGGGCTGTTCATCGACGACCACGGCGATCCCCGGCGGCGCCTGTTCATCGCCACGGGGACCGGGATCGCGCCGCTGGTCTCGATGCTCGAGACGCGGCTGTGCGGGACGCCGGACGGCGCGATCCGACGGCGCCCGATCATCCTCCACGGTGCCTCCAACGAGGCGGACCTCGCCTATCTCGACCGTCTGAGCTCGCTCGCGTTCGCCGGTCGCATCCGGTACGTGCCCGTCGTCTCGCGGCCGGCGGATCCGGCGAACGCCGCGTGGCGCGGCACGACCGGGCGGCTCGACGCGCTGCTGCCGGCCGTCCTCGGCTCCGCCGCTGCGGACCCCGGCGACCTCGTCGCCTTCGTGTGTGGCAGCCCGGGCCTCGTCTGCGGCGCGACCGCGAGCCTCGCCGCGCTCGGCGTTCCGGACGACGCCGTGCGGACCGAGGCCTACTGGACGGCGCCTGCCGCCGCCTGAACCTTGTCGCCCGGCGGAACCCGCGCACCGCTACCATGAGGCCATGCCTGAGGGGACGCGACGCCCGCGAGGTCGGGATCTCCACGACGGCACCGGGCCGCGGATGGCCGCGGTGGCGCTCGTGGTGGCCTTCGCTGTCGCGGGCTGCGGCGCCGTGGCCCAGGTGTTCCAGCACCTCCCCGACCGACCCTCCACGGCGACCGCGCTCGATCCGATCGTCGGCATCGGCGGCGGCAACGGGCCCACGGGTCCTTACCGCGCCTGGATCTACCGCACGAGCGACTCCCTGTTCTGCATCGAGGTCGCGACCACCCGCAGCGGCGGCAGCAGCTGTGGAGGCGATATCACGGCGCTCCTGGGACCGGGCGTGAGCAGCGGCGACGAGGGAGTCGTGGTGTACGGCGGGACCGGCTTGTCGACCGCGACCAACGTCATCGTTACGCTCGCGGATGGGACCTCGACGGGTGGGACGCTGGCGGCAGGGGGCGCTGTCGCGCCAACTGCCCTGTTCTACGTCGTGGCACTGCCGACCGGCTCCCAGCCGATCCGCATCGCGATCGTCGATGCGGGCGGTGCCGTGCTCGAGCAGGTGCCGCTCCACTAGCCGGCAGGGCGGCTCAGCGAAGCCTACTCGAGGACGATCCGGACCCCGCTGCCGCCGTCGTCCACGACGAGGACGGGGCCGCGAGGCCGGTGTTCATCGCCTCGCGAACGCGGTCGACCTGGTCGCCCGAGAGCCCGGGGACTCGATCGAGCGCGAAACGACCAACGGCGATCGGCAGACGAAGGTTGACGACCTGGCGGCCGCCGTCGCGGACCTCGATCCGCAGCGAGGTCGGGGCGCCACTGGGTCCGGCTTGGGGACGCGGATCGCCGCCGCTCTCCCGGGTGTCGTCGCCGAAGTCGGCACCGAATGCGCGCGCGTCGTCGGCAGCGAGGCGCGGGCCCGGCGCCTCCGGCACCTCGTCGAGAGGGTCGCGGCCGCGAACCACCGACACGTGGCTCCGTACGGTTCCCGCCGTGTGGCCCACCGTCCTCCCGCCGCCCGCGCTGCCCCGCGCTGCCCCGCGGACCGCCGCTGGCCGCCGCTGGCCGCGCTGGCCGGCCGTCCGGCGCTACCCGCCACTGGCTCCCGCCGCCCACGCTGCCCCGCGGACCGCCTCTGGCCGCTGCTGGCCATGCACCAGCGACTGATCCTCCGGGTCGCTACGCACACCGACGTCGTGGAGGTCGGGTTTCACGACGCGGTCCCGCACAACCTCGCCGCGTCTCAGTCGGCGGTGAATGCGCCGATCGATGCGCCGATCGATGCGCGGATCGATGCGCGGATCGATGAGCCGATCGATGCGCCGATCGATGCGCGGACCGCGCCGCGGAGCGGACCGCGGTCCGCTGGCCTTCGCTGGCCATGCACCAGCGACTGATCCTCCGAGTCGCTTCGCACGCCGACGTCGTGAAAGTCGGGTTACACGACGGGCTCCCGCACGACCGACCGACGCCCTGGTCAGGGATGCATGAGCGAGCTGGCGCTCACGAGAGGTGCGTTTCGGCGCTGGCAAACGCGTCACTTCCCCGGGCTGCAACGAACCCGTCACCCCGCGCCGGGTCGCGGTGTCCGCGGCGGAATGCCGGGTGGGGCATGGTGGAACGCACATACCGACGGAGGGAGTCCCCGTGCTGTTCATCGATCCCCTTGTCCGGACCATCCGGACCGCCAATCTCTCGCGGGTCGCAAAGGACCTGCGCCACGACCTGCCGGCCTTCGGGCACGATGCCGCCGACGCGGTCGAGCAGGTCCTCGAAGCGGTGGCGAAGGCCGCCGACGACATCGCCAAGGGCGTGGAGCGCACCGCGGACCATGCCCGCGATGACATCGACGGTGCCTCCAGGGACGCCGCGCACACGACGCGCGACCTCGCCGCCTCCGCCGGTAGCGCGTTCGACAGCGTCTCCTCGGCGGCCAGCGTGGCCGCAGCCCGCGTGGGTGGCGCCGCTGCACGGGCGGGCCGCGACCTCCACCTCGATGGGCGCATCGACGACGTCGTCCAGCGGATCCGCACGGACCTGCCCTCGGATCGCCTGACGAGCCTCGTGGAGACGCTGGAGCGGAGCCTGCCGTCCACCGACCGGGACCGCTACGACCGGGCCTATCTCCGTGGCTGGACCCGGGCACGGACCGCGTTCGTCGGCGTCGGCCTGGCGACAGGCGTGGCGGCGGGCATCGCCGGAGCGTTCCTGCTCGATCCGGAGCGTGGCGAGCGACGTCGGTCAGCGCTGCAGGCGCGCGCACGCGACCTGGGCCGGACGGTCCGTGAGCGGGCCGCGGCGGCAGGCGACAAGGCCCGAGAGATGGCCCGCGAGCGCGGGATGGCGACACCCCGCGACGAGCACCTGATCGCATCCATCGAGGACGCCATCACGACCCACGTCCCGCCGTTCACGCCGCCGCCCCTCGTCCCCGTCATGGACGCGTTCCCCGGCACCCTGGCCGCGGACATCACCGACCCTCCCGCCTCCGACGAGCACGTGATCGATCCGATGACTGCCGACGTCGGCACGGACGGCGAGCTGTTCCCGCAGAGCGAGCGGATCCACGAAGGCGCCGCCGACCGCTGACCCCGAGCGGGCGCGGGGCACCAGCGCGCACACTGCGTGCATGACCGAGACCGCACGCCCGCACGCCTCACGCCTCTACCGCGACGGCGCGCTCGCCGATGGCCGGTCAGACCGGCTCCAGCTTGGCGTGTCCGTGCTGGTAGAGCGTGGCCACATCTCATGGATCCGCCCGTCGGACGACGAGGGTGAGCTCCCAGGCGCGTCGACCGAGATCGTCGACGCATCCGGCTCCACGATCGTCCCCGGGCTCGTCGACGCCCACAGCCACGTCACGCTGCCCGGTGGCGCGCACTGGATCGACCGGTTGGGTGACCCGCCCGACGACCAGCGTCGGTATGCGGAGGCGAACCGCAGGCTCCTCACCCGGGCCGGCGTCCGCTGGGCGCGCGACGTGGGCTCCGTGCCGCTGTTCGACGAGGATGGGGCCCGGCTCCCCGCCCTCGGGCTCGGCGTCCGGGATGCGTGGCTGGCCCGGACGGATGCCCCGTACGTGCGCGCCGCCGGGACCTGGATCATGTACGCGGACTCGATGCCCGGGAAGTCCGTCGAGGCGAGGGACGGTGACGAGCTGCTCGCGGCCGCCATGGGCCAGCTCGACGACGGCGCGGACTTCATCAAGCTCTACCTGGACGGCCCGGACCCCGGCGTGAGCCCGTGGACCTCGGACGAGGTGCGGCGCGTCGTCGACGCCGTGCATGCTCGTGGCGCCCAGGTCACCGCACACAGCGGCTACGTCGCGGGCGCCAGGGCTGGAGCGGAGGCCGCCGTCGATGCCCTCGAGCACGGCTTCGAGCTCGACGCGGACACGGCGCGAATCATGGCCGCGAACGGCGTGCGCCTCGTGTCGACGCTGTGCGTGCTCGCCTCGTGGCGGACGTTCGGGCAGACGACAACGCTCCCGAGGTTCGCCTCCGAGGAGGGGCGGACGAGGGTGGAGGCCCGACGCGAGACGGCGATGGCGTCCGTGGCCCTCGCGTACGCGGCAGGCGTGTCGATCGCCACGGGCACCGACCACGGGGGCGGCTCGACGCGCGCGAACCAGCTGGCGTGGGAGGTGGAGCAGCTCGTGGAGGCGGGGCTCCAGCCCTGGGAGGCCCTCGGGGCTGCGACGTGGCGTGGGGGAGAGCTCCTGGGTGAGCCAGATGCCGGCGTCATCCGCGAAGGCGGTCCCGCGGACCTGGTCCTCGTCCACGGTGATCCGACCTCGGACCCGACGGCGTTGTGGCGGGCTTGGCACGTCTCGTGGGCGGATTAGGGCGAGGCGACCCGGCCTCCTGGCGGGCGAGGCGACGACCCGTTCCAGGGCAATGCAACCAGGCGTTCCCCAGCCGATCCTGACGTACAACCGCAAGATCAGGGGTTGACAGCGGGTATTCAGCGTGCATCATAACGTTCAGAAATTGCTGAATGCTTATCGGAGCCTAAACGTTGAGCCCCACCGAACCGACGGACCAGGACCTGCACCCCGACTTCGAGCCGGAGGACGTGCGGTACATCCGCGACGTCGAGACCCTCCGGGCGATCTCGGACGCCACCCGGATGCGCATCCTGGAGGTTATGGTCCAGCGTCGGTCCCCGGCGTGGTCCGTCAAGGAGCTCGCGGCGGCGCTCGACCTGCCGCAGACCCGCCTCTACCACCACGTCGAGCTGCTGCTCGCCCAGGACCTGGTCCGGCCCGTCGAGCGACGGGTCGTGTCCGGGATCATCGAGACGCGCTACAACGTCGTCGCCCACTCGTTCCAGCTCGATCGCACGCTGTTCGCGGGCGACTCCGAGGATGGCCTCGCCGTCCTCCACCAGACGCTCACCGCCGTCTTCGACACCGCGCGCACCGAGGTGGAGCTCGCGATCCGCCTCGGGGCCATCGAGACCGGCGCCGACGCCCCGGCCGGTCGCCGCCTGATGCTCTCGCGCGGCCTCACCCGCCTCACCCCGGCCCGCGCCGCCGAGCTTCGCGAGCGCCTGCAGGCGCTGTCCGACGAGTTCGGCAACGACCCCTCCACCGACGATGACCTGGCCTACGGCCTGGTCATCGCGCTCTACCCCATGCCGCCCACCGACACCACACCCGACATGGAGCCTTCCGATGACTGACGTCCCTGCCGCGCCGTCCACGGGCGTGCGCGACCTGCTGAAGATCCCCGACTTCCGTCGCCTCTACGCCGCCCAGGCGATCTCCGACCTCGGCGACGGGATGACCTACCTCGCGCTGTTCCTGCTCGTCCTCGACCTCACGGGGTCCACGGCAGCGATTGCGCTCATGTCGATCCTCGTCGCGCTGCCGCCGGTCACGATCGGCCTGTTCGCCGGGGCCTACGCGGATCGCCATGACCGCCGCCGGATCATGATCGTCTCGGATGCGCTGCGCGCGGTCGTCGTCGTGACGATGATCCTCGTTGCCCGCGCCGATGCGCTGCCGGCGCTGTTCGCCCTCGCGTGCTTCCAGGCGGTGATCGGAACGTTCTTCTCGCCCGCGCGTTCCGCGATGATCCCGCGGGTCGTCCCGGCAAACGGGCTCATGGCCGCGAACTCGCTGAGCCAGGCGACGCGGATGATCGCGAGCGTCCTCGGTGCGGCGATCACGGGTGTCGTCGCAGCGATCGCCGGCAGCGCGACGCCGGTTCTCCTCATCGACGGGGCGACGTTCCTCGTCTCCGTGATCCTCGTGCTCGGGGTGGCCCGCGGGACGGGCATGCCGAGCGCGGCCGCGGCCGCGGGGGCGAAGGCCAGGGGCATTGGCGGCGCGGTCGTCGACGGGCTCCGCGTCATCGCCGGGTCCCGGCCCCTCATCGCCGCCCTCACGGGCGTGTCAGTGACGATGCTCGGCATCGGGGCGATCAACGTCCTGTTCATCCCGTTCCTCGTCCGGGAGCTCGGCGCCAGCACCGCCTGGGCCGGGCCGCTGGAGGGTGCGCAGACCCTCTCGATGATCCTCGCGGGCGGCCTGCTCACCGGGCTCGCTGCCCGGGTCAGCGTCCCCCGTCTGTTCGTCGGCGGCATTGCCGGCCTCGCCGTATGCGTTGCCCTGCTCGCCGTCGCGCCCGGGCCGTGGGCCCTGCTGCTCGTGATGTTCGCCGTTGGCTGGTTCGTGATGCCCGTCCAGGCGACCACCATGACGATCGTCCAGCAGGCGACCGCCGACGAGACGCGTGGCCGCGTCGCGGGTGCGCTCAACGCGGTGATCCAGACGGCGACGATCGGCTCGATGGCGGCCGCAGGGATCCTCGCCGACGTCATCGGCATCCGCAACGTGTTCTTCCTCGGGGCGGGCGTCGTGTTCCTGGCAGCGGTCGTCGCGGCGCTCCTGTTCCGCGGCGCGCCCGAACGCCTCGGTGCGCGATCTCGGGAAGAGGCGGCGACTCCCGCCTGAGGCGCTCCCCGTCCCCGTCGCTCACCGGAATCGAACGACGCCGGCCACGTGGCCGGCGTCGTTGCATGTCTGTCGCCGAAGTGCGGAACCCGGCTAGGTGCCGGCCCGCCAGTCGCCGACCGTCGTCCCCAACCGCCCGATCACTGACCGGTAGTAGCGGTTGGCGGCATACGGGTCCATCTTCGCCGACACGCCGGTGATCCGGGTGGAGTTGAAGCTGAACGAGTACGACCGCGTGCGGTTGGCGTCGGTCCAGAAGAGGGACGCCATCGTCATCGTCGACGAGCCACGGAAGAGGCCCCTGAGCACGTAGCTGACGCTGGTGATGCCGCTCGCGAAGACCGCCTGGGCGCCCCCGCGGATGAAGCCCGTCCCGTAGTTGTCCGCCCGCTTGACCGCCGTCGACCTGGTCGGGTTGGTGCTGCCCCACTCCGAGTTGCCGGACGCGTAGCAGAGGCGGTTGAGCACCACGACAGCGTGCCTGGCGAGGCCCAGCCGTGCCATGTAGTACTCGCCGTAGTACTTGACGTTGGAGTTCCCGTTGGCCGACGACGAGTTCAGGCCCATGCCGTCCTTCGACGTGCTCTCGAACGGCGCGTATGGGCTCGGCCAGCCGTTGCCGTGCCCGAGGTAGATGAGGAGGTTGGCCCCGGCGGCCGCCCTGGAGACCTTGGCCCAGGTGGCGTAGGGGCTGTAGATCTCCGTCACCGCGGCACCGTAGCTCCGAGCCTGTGAGGCGAGCAGACGGGCGTTATCGCGGTAGTTGGACGTCGCGGAACCGACTGGACCGACGACGATGACGACCTTGCGGGTCGATGCCTGGGCCTCCGGGGCCACGGCGGTCATGCCGGTCACGATGACGAGAGCGGCGAAGATCGGGATCAGCAGCGATCGGATCTTCCTGGACGACACCCGCTGGGTGCCTTGTGTGTGATCGGGCAACAGTCGTGCCTCCCTTCTGCCGGAACGCCACGCATGAGGCGGGGCGACGGTGGGACTGGTGAGCCGTCGAAGGCGGGTGGTCGGGGCGGACGGGCACGAGTCTGCGCGATACGTACCAGGGTGGACCGCCTGGGGGCGATCCGGCGTGCCGGGTGGCGAACCACCCGAAGGGAGCGACAGGGTGCCTGCCGGGAGTGACGGCTCTTCGGTTTTCGTGGCCTGTCTGGGATCGGGTGGCGACCTGGGGGTCGCGGCGGAGTATGCCAGACACGACCCGGAGCGGGCCACCTGCCGAATGGCACAACGCGACTGGGCGGTATCGTTGCATCCGCATGACGCGCGCCACGGCGGGGACCGCGAGCGCGCCCGGAAGGGTATGGAGGCGACGTGACAAACGGGACGGGAGTGGCCCTCGCGACACAGGGGCTGGCCAAGCGCTACGGGCCTCGGGTGGCGCTCGACGGGCTGGACCTGCACGTCCCGCAGGGCGTCGTCTATGGCTTCCTCGGCCCGAACGGCGCGGGCAAGACCACGACGATGCGGATCCTCACCGGCCTGGTTCGGGCGGACAGCGGGTCGGTGGAGCTGCTCGGACGGCCGTTCGGTCGCGGCGAGCGGCGGCGGCTGTTCGACGTCGGCGCCCTCATCGAGTCGCCCGCCTTCTACCCGTTCCTGTCGGGCCGCGAGAACCTTCGCGCGCTGGCGGCAGCCGGGGCGCCGGTGACGGCCTCGCGGATCGACGAGCTGCTCACGCTGGTGAACCTGCGCGATCGCGCAGGCGACAAGGTCTCGGGCTACTCGCTGGGGATGAAGCAGCGGTTGGGAATCGCGGCGTCGCTCCTGTCCGATCCGAAGCTCCTCCTGCTGGACGAGCCTGCGAACGGCCTTGACCCCGCAGGGATCGTCGGGATGCGCGACACGCTGCGCTCGCTCGCCGCGGCCGGCAAGACCGTGTTCGTCTCGTCGCACATCCTGTCGGAGGTCCAGCAGCTGGTCGACGTCGTCGGGATCATCGCGCACGGCAAGCTCGTCCGGGAGGGTCCGGTCGAGGCGCTGCTGCGCGAGGAGGGCTCGATCCGCATCCGGGTGACGCCGGACGAGGTCGCCGGCGCCGCGACGGTGCTGGCGGCCGCGGCCGGCGAGGGAGCGGTCACGCCGGAGACCACGGGGGTCGATCCGGGCTGGCTGTCGGTCCGCTTCGACCCGGCGAACGCCGGGGAACTCAACCGGGCACTGGCGACGGCCGGGATCTACGCCTCGCGCGTCGAGGCAGGCACGAACCTCGAGGCGCTGTTCCTCGAGCTCACGGGGTCACGGCCGGAGGTCGGCGAGGACGGGCGTCTGGCTGCAGCGGCACCGACGACCGGGTGGAAGGCATGAGGCTCCTGCGCGCGAACCTGCGCAAGCTCATCCGCCGGCCGGCGTCCTGGGTGACGTTCGTGCTGCTGATCGTGCTCCTGGCGCTGATCTACTTCGCCGTGATCGCCTCGAGCCGCGCGTCGGCCGACCCACAGGCAGGCATCGCCGCCCGCTTGTTCGTGACGTTCCCGGGGGCATACGAGCTGATCGTCTCGCTCATCCTGGGTATCGGCGGGTTGCTGGCGGTCACCTACGGCGCCGCGATCGGCGGCTCCGAGTGGGCATGGGGAACGCTCAAGTCCGCGGTCGCGCGTGGCGAGAGCCGGGCGCGCTATGCACTGCTCAACTTCGCGTCCGTGGCGGTGTTCGTGTGGATCGGGCTCGTGCTGGCGTTCCTCGTGGGGGTCGTGGGATCGGTGCTCGGGGCGCTGGTCCTGGACGTCCCGCTGACCGGGATGAGCGATGCCGACGGACTCAGGCGACTGCCCGAGCTGTTCGGGCGGGCAGGCCTCGCGCTGGCGATGAACGCGGCCTTCGGCTATGCGATCGCGACCGTTGCCCGGAGCCAGCTCGCGGGGATCGCGGCGGGGGTGGGCCTGTACTTCGCCGAGGGGATCGCCGGGTTCTTCCTGCCCGATGTGCTCCAGTGGTTCCCCTTCTCGGCCTCGGGAGCGGTCACCGCGTCCACCGGCGGCTCCTTCGGCGGGGGCGGGGGCGGGGGCGGGGGCGGGGGCAACCTCGTCACGCAGCTGGACCCGAACACTGCGATCGTCGTGGTCGCGGTGTGGCTGATCGTCGCGCTCGTGGTCTCGTCGCTGTTCACGGAGCGGGCCGAGATCGGCGGCTAGCGCCATCGACCTCGGCCGGGCGCCAGCCGGGACAATTCGCGGCGGCCGCGCCTGCAAGCCGCCTGACCCGCATGCCGGTCAGGCGCGCCGCGCAACCGGTGCGAACAGCCCGCCCACAAGCCGCACGAGGTCGGCACCTGCGAGCTCAATCTCGAGGCCGCGACGCCCGGCCGACACGTGGATCGTGGGCCATGACGCGGCGCTCTCATCGACGACGGTCGGCAACGGCCGCCGGGTCCCGAGCGGGCTGATGCCACCGAGCACGTAGCCCGTGGCCTTCTCGGCGTCGGCGGGCGGTGCGACCGCGGCCTTGCGTCCGCCGAGCGCATCGGCGACGAGCTTCAGGTTGACCTCCGTGTCGGCGGGCACGACCGCGATGCCCAGGCGCCCGCCATCGACGGCGATGACGATCGTCTTGAACACCCGCGATGGCTCGATCCCCAGCGCCTCGACGGCCTCGAGTGCATAGCCTCGGCCACCCTCGGTGAGCGCGGCCCGGGCATCGTGCGCATATTCATGCACCGCGTACTCGATGCCAGCGCGTCTCGCCATATCTGTCGCGCGCGTGCCCTGTGCGCTCATGGGGGCATTGTCGGGTATGCTCGGCGCGTCCGGTGGATGCCGCCGCCTTCGCAGCCCATGCCGCAGACGCGAGGCGCCCCGCCGGACCACCACACACGAATCGCCCAGGCGGCCGAGCCCATGTCGGCCGGACACGGAGAACCAGAACAACTTGACCTTCGAAGAGCTGGGGCTCTCGCCCGTCCTCCTCAAGACCGTCGTGGAGGAGGGCTACACGGATCCGACGCCCGTCCAGGCGCGGGCGATCCCGTTGGTGCTCCAGGGGCGGGACGTCCTCGCCGCCGCGCAGACCGGCACCGGCAAGACCGCCGCGTTCACGTTGCCGATCCTCGACCGGCTGGCACCCTACGCCAACACGTCATTCTCGCCGGCCCGCCACCCGGTGCGCTGCCTCGTCCTGACGCCGACCCGCGAGCTCGCCGTCCAGGTCGCCGACGCCGTCAAGACGTACAGCCGCAACGTCCCCCTGCGCGCCGCGGTCGTCTATGGCGGCGTCCCCCTCGACCCCCAGATCAAGGAGCTGCTCGCGGGTGTCGAGATCCTCGTCGCCACGCCGGGCCGCCTCCTTGATCTCGTCGGCCAGAAGGCCGCCAACCTCGGCCAGGCAGAGATCCTCGTCCTCGATGAGGCGGACCGGATGCTGGACATGGGCTTCATGCCCGACATCCGCAGGGTTCTCGACCTGCTGACGAGCCGCAAGCAGACGCTCCTGTTCTCGGCGACCTTCTCGGATGACATCAAGCGCCTCGCGGGCTCGATCCTCAACAACCCCGAGACCGTCGAGGTCTCACGCCATGGAACGGCCGCCGAGACCGTCAGCCAGCTGGTCTACCCGGTCGATCGCGAACGCAAGGAAGAGCTCCTCGCGCACCTCATCGTCGAGGGTGACTGGGACCAGGTGCTCGTGTTCACGCGGACGAAGCTCGCGGCCTCCCGGCTCGCCTCGTGGCTGGACCGGCATGGCGTCGCCGCTACGGCGATCCACTCGGACCGCGCGCAGTCCGATCGGACGAAGGCCCTCGAGGCGTTCAAGGCGGGCGAGATCCGGGTGCTCGTCGCGACCGACGTCGCCGCCCGCGGCCTCGACATCGATGCCCTGCCGCACGTCGTCAACTTCGAGCTGCCGTGGAACCCCGAGGACTACGTCCATCGCGTGGGTCGCACGGGCCGCGCAGGCGCGACGGGCAATGCGGTCAGCCTCGTCACGATCGACGAGGCGGACCTGCTGCGTGGCGTCCAGCGGCTGCTCCAGCGGGCGATCCCATGGGAGGTCGCAGAGGGCTTCACGCCCCGCCAGCGCGACGCGCAGCCGCTTCGAGCGCCGCGTGGTGCCAGTGGGTCCTCGGCCGGCGGCAGTCGCAGCCGTAGCAGCGCCTCGTCGAGCGGAAGCCGCCGGCGCTCGGGCGTCGCGTAGGCTCGCTCGCCCGCCCGCTCCCTACCTTACGGGCGCGACGACCTTGACCAGCGTGTGCATCAGCACCGCCGGGTCGTACGTGTTCTGGTTCGTCAGGATCGCGATCGAGATCCCGGGTCCCGTGAGATAGCGCACCGTGTTCTGGAACCCGAGATAGCGGCCCGAGTGGCCGAGCGTCTTCTGGCCCTCGATCCTGATCAGCTGGACGCCCAGCCCGTACGTGACGGTCGCATGCATCGCCTTGGTGTACCTGGCGTCGGCGATCATCTCGCGGTACAGCCTCGGGCCCTGGATCAGGCCTGAGCCGTAGGCCTCCATCCAGCGAGCTGCGTCCATTGCGCTGCCGGCGATCGAGCCCGCGCCGCCTGCCGCCGACACCACGGACCGGAACGGCATCACGGTGCTGGGATGCGCGACGGGGACGACGCGCGTGCCGCTCGCGTAGCGCGTCAGCCGATACCCGGTCGCCAGCTTCGCGCGTGGCGCCTCGGCGACCTGGTACCAGGCCGTGTTGAGCTGCAGCGGGTCGAAGATGCGGTCGCGAACCTCGACCGCGAGCGTGTTGCCCGTCACGTTGTGCACGAGCTCGCCCAGGAGCATGTAGTTCGTGTTGGAGTAGTCGTACACGGTGCCCGGCGTGGGGCGCCACCTGGGGACGAACTTCCACGCCTGCTGCGCCGTCCACGTGGCGTCCTTGTTCCGCTGGAGCGCCTTGTCGATCTTCGGGTTCGAGAAGAAGTCGGGGAGGCTGCTGCGGTGGTCGAGGAGCATACGCACCGTGATCCGGGGGTCGAGCGGAAACTCCGGGAGCAGGTCCACGGCCGGCTGGTCGAGGCGGACCTTGCCCTCGGCGACCAGCTGCTGGACGACGGCCGCCGTGAACGTCTTCGAGACGGATGCGAACGCGAAGGCCGTGCCGGTGGTCATCGGCGTGTCGGATGCGACGTCGGCCTTGCCACTCGCGCCGGCCCACGCCCGGCCGTCGTCCCAGACGATCGCGACCGAGATGCCCGGGATCCCGGTCTTGCGCCGGAACGCGTCGAGCGCCTTCTGGAGGCGCGTGCTGGGCACGCCGGCCAGCGGGTCGATGGACGGGGAAGGCGATGGCGCGGGCGACGCCGACGGTGATGCGCCGGGCGTCGCGGATGGCGGCGCGGAGGGCCCGCTCGAGGCTGCGGGCGGCGTGGAGATCACGGCGACGGCCGACGACGATGCGACGGGCGACTCGCTCGGGAGCTGCGTGGCCCCTGCGGCGGCGACGCTGTCAGGGCTGTGGTTTACGGTGCCGAACACGCCCGTGATCGCGAGGACGACGGCGATGAGCGCGACCGCTGCGATGCCGACCCCAGCCGGCGTCTTCAATGCGCCCACGGCACCGCTCCCCGACGGGGGCCGCCGCGATCCCGTCGACGAGGAACCCGGGCGCGACGACCCCGCGCTCCTGGGGCGCGCACGCGGATCACGCGAGGCGCGAGTGCGCTCGCCCGGTAGGTTCGGCATGATGGTGAGACGATACCCCGAGGGTGACTGCGACGACATGCGTCGCACGGACGACGCCAGCCCCCCCATTCCGAATGGACGTGTGAACCGCTTATGCCCGACGACCGTAGCGCCGCAACGCTCCTCCGCGAGGTCGGCCTCATGGCCGATGGCCCCGTCCAGTGGGGGCGCCCCATCCGCCATGGCGCACCGGGGGTGTTCGTGTTCGAGCTGTCCGCAGCCATGCCGTCGGCCAACCTGGACCTGTCGCGCATCGGCAAGTGGCTGGAGCGCGTCCCCGACCTCCGCCTCGACGCCACGCGGCCGGTCTCGAAGGATCTCCAGGCCCGCCTCAACGCGTTCTGGCTGCCCTCGCAGCCCGTGCTGTTCATCGGATCATCGCCCGGGTCCGTCGCGGGTCGGGTCGCGTCGATCGCGAAGACCGTGCCGGGCGACCGGAAGCCCGCGTCGTCCGGGTACTGGCTGCACTTCCTGCGCGCGATGCCCGACCTCAAGCTGTGGTGGGCCGCGACGGACGCGCCCGAGGAGTACGAGGACGCGCTGCTCGCGGCGTTCGCCGAGGGCGTGCCCGCCGCCGAACGCGCAGCGCTGCCCGACCCGGCGGTCGTGATGCCATGGGCGGTGCTCCGAACGCCGGATGGCAAGCGCAAGCCAACCGGGATCACGAACCCCCAGCTGCCGGAGGTCAAGGCACCGGCCGTGAAGGGGGTCTCGCGCATCGTGCACCTCCCGCCCGCGGAGGCCGATGGCGCCACCGACGAGGCGAAGCGCGGGCGGCGGCCCGCACCCGGGCGGGGCACCGGGCGGATCGCGTCGGCGGCCGCGTTTGCCGCCCAGGGCTCGCCGCGCAAGGTGCACGTGCCCGTCTACCTCTCGCCCGAGGGCCTTACCCGGATGGAGGCGGAGGTCGCCGAGCTCGTCGCCCAGCGGCCGGACGTCATCAAGCGCATCGCGACGGCGCGCGAGCACGGCGACCTCAAGGAGAACGCCGAGTACCACGCCGCGCGCGAGGAGCAGGGGTTCCTGGAGGGCCGGATCAAGCAGATCGAGGCGAAGCTCAAGATCGCGGTCGTCGTCGCCCCGACGGAACGCGGCGCGGTCGTGGAGCTTGGCTCGCACGTCCGCGTGGAGGTCGACGGCGACGAGGTCTCGTGGCAGGTGGTCTCGTCCGCCGAGGCGAACTCGCGCGAGGGCCGGATCTCGAGCGCCTCCCCGGTCGGCGCGGCGCTCATGGGCCGCAAGGTCGGTGACGCGGTGACGATCGTGACACCGGGCGGTGAGATCCGGTACGCGGTGCTCGAGATCAGCTAGCGCCCCGGCGCGGAGCGATGCCACGCTGGGTCAAGCGTTCGGCGACTCCGAGCGCTTGTGCTCGACGGCCCACAGGGCGGCCTGCGTGCGCGACGTGAGGTCGAGCTTGCCCCAGCGAGCGCTCGACGGTCACCCGGCGCTCGAGCGCCTCGCGAAACCGGGCGAGCTCCTCGATCAGTCGGGCGTTGGCCATCGCCAGGGCTGCGTGGTCCGCGAGGGCCCGGACGAGCGGGGTTCACGGCGGGATGAATCCAGACGGCCGCCCTCGTTGGGCGCGTCCGTCATCCGTCGCGCGACGCTTGTCGGGCGACGGGCCCGGGCACCTTCGCGTCCGGCCCGCGGATCGTTGGTGCATGGCCCGGCTCCGCTAGGATGCGTGGCTGGAACCACACGGGGACACGATGCTCGAGATCCGCAACCTCACCAAGCGCTACGGGGCCGTGACGGCGCTCGACGGCGCGTCGTTCAGCGCAAAGCGGGGTCGGCTCGTCGGCTTCCTTGGACCGAACGGCGCGGGCAAGACCACGACGATGCGCTGCGTCTTCGGGCTCGCCACGCCGGACAGCGGCGACACACGCTGGGACGGCCAGCCGATCGACGCCGTCACGCGCCTGCGCTTCGGCTACATGCCCGAGCAGCGCGGCCTCTACCCGCGGATGCGGATCGCGGAGCAGCTCTCGTACTTCGGCCAGCATCACGGGCTGACGGGCCGCGAGGCGCGAGCGGCCGCCGGATTGTGGCTTGAGCGCTTCGGGCTCGCGGACCGGGCGAAGTCCAAGCTCGAGGACCTCTCGCACGGCAACCAGCAGCGGGTCCAGCTGGCGACAGCGCTCGTCCACGACCCGGAGCTGCTCGTCCTCGACGAGCCATTCTCCGGCCTGGACCCGATCGGTATCGCCACGATGGCCGAGATCCTTCGTGAGCGTGCCGCGGCCGGGGTTGGCGTGGTGTTCTCGTCGCACCAGCTGGACCTCGTGGAGGAGGTCTGCGAGGACGTCGTGATCATCAGCCGCGGCCGGGTCGTGGCGGAGGGGGCGATCGAGGACCTCAAGGCGAGCTCGGGTCGGCGGCACCTCGACGTCGAGGTTGCGGGCTCGGGGGGCGCCTGGCTCGACGGCCGGAACACCCACACGGTCCTCGAGCGGGACGGCGACCGCGTCAAGCTGCTCGTCGAAGACTCGGTGGATCTCGGCGCACTGCTCACGGCCGCGCGCGACGCGGGCGAGGTCCGGCGCTTCAGCTACGAGCCACCGAAGCTGTCCGAGCTGTTCATGGAGGCGGTCACGGCCTCGCAGCCGGTCCGAGAGGAGGCACGCGCATGAGGCGCGTCAGCCGCATCCGCGCGATCCGCCTCGTCGCGGGTCGCGAGATCATCGAGCGCGGTCGGAGCCGCGGCTACCTGCTCTCGCTCGTGTTCACGATCGTCCTGATGCTCGTCGGGTTCATCGTCCCCACGCTCATCCTCGGTCAGACGTTGACGACTCGCCTCGCGCTCGTCGGGACCCCGCCCGCCGGCCTGGAGCAGGCGCTCACGGCCGCGGCAGCCGCGGGCACCCAGCAGCTCGTGCTCTCGTCCGTGCCCACTCGCGCCGACGCGGAGGCCGCCCTCCACGCCGGCTCGATCGATGCCGCGCTCGAGGTGCCCGCGGACCTGTCCGCGCCCGGCGAGCTCATCGTCGTGACGGATGCCAGCGCACCGCTCCGGGCAGTCGTCGACCAGGCGGTCGTCGGCCTCCGGACCGGCGAGAACGCGATCGCGACCCCGGTGGTCGACGCGCTCCAGCCGCAGACGGCCGAGGACGCCACGGCGAGCCTGTTCGCGAATGCAGGGATCATCCTCATGTTCATCGGCATCTTCTCGTACGGCTCGTGGGTCCTGACGGGCGTCGTCGAGGAGAAGCAGAGCCGCGTCGTGGAGGTTGTCCTCTCGACCGTGCGGCCGCGCGACCTCCTGATGGGCAAGGTCCTGGGCATCGGGCTGCTGGCCCTCGCCCAGCTCGTGATCCTCGTGGCCGTGGGGCTCGGCGTTGCGCAGATCGGTGGGCGGCTCGCCCTGCCCGAGACGACGCTCGGCGCGGTCGTCCAGCTGCTGGTGTGGTTCATCCTGGGCTTCGCCCTGTACTCCACGACGATGGGCTTCCTCGGATCGCTGGCATCGCGCGCCGAGGAGGCGTCGACGGCGTCCATGCCAGTCACGCTCACGGCAACGACGGCCTACATCCTCTCGATCGTCGTCGTCCAGCAGGACCCGTCCGGGATCCTCGCCCGGGTGATGACGTTCATCCCGCCCGCCGCCCCGATGGTCGTCCCCCTGCGCGTCGCGCTCGGCGCAATCGAGCCGTGGGAGATCCTCCTGAGCATCGCGCTCACGGTGGCGACGATCTGGCTGCTGTTCGTCGTGGGTGCCCGCGTCTACTCCGGAGCGGTCCTCCAGGTGGGCAGCAGGATGCGGCTTCGGGACGCCTGGCGCGCCTCACGCTGACGCCTGCACCTCCCGGTAGCGGAAGCATCCGGTGAGGTGATCGTTGACGAGACCGGCCGACTGCATCAGGGCGTAGCAGATCGTCGGCCCGACAAACCTGAAGCCACGTTGCCGAAGGTCCTTGCTCATCGCCACGGAGACCGGGGTCTCGGACGGGATCGTCCCCGGCCCGGACCATCCGTTCCGCACGGGCGTGCCGTCCACGAACGACCAGAGGTGGTCCACGAGCGTGGTGCCCGCGTCGTAGAGGGCGAGCGTCGCCTGGGCGTTCCCGATCGCCGCCGCGACCTTCGCTCGGTTGCGCACGATGCCCGGGTCGGCGAGCAGCCGTGCCATGTCGGCCTCATCGAACGCCGCGACGGCCGCGACGTCGAAGCCCGCGAAGGCGCGCCGGTAGCCGTCCCGCTTGTGGAGGATCGTCGCCCACGAGAGGCCGGCCTGGGCACCTTCGAGCACGAGCAGCTCGTACAGGTGGCGCTCGTCACGGACGGGGACACCCCACTCGGTGTCGTGATAGGCGCGGTAGGACGGGTCCGGGCCGTCGCCCCAGGCACATCGCTCGCGCGGGTCCGCGGCGCCCGGGGTTGTGTGTGCGTTCATGCGCTCCATCATGGACGTCGCGGCTTATCTGCCACCTACCATCACCAGGTGACTCGTCCGGGGGGGACACCCACCACGCGCCAGCCACCCTGTCCACGCCGATGACCGCCAACGCGACCCGTACCAGCTCCTCGGCGTGGCGGCGTCGGCGACGGCAGACGAGATCGCTCTTGCATTCCGGACCCTCGCGCGGCGGCACCATCCGGACGTCTCGCACGAGCCGGGTGCCGAGCAGCGCATGGCGGGTGCTGCCGTTCGGGCGCCACATCGGCTGGTCGCCGGGCGAGGTCGCCCGCATCGATCCCGGCCATCTCGCCTGGCTCCAGCCGCGACGCGAGGGCGCCCCGTATCGCGACGAGATCACGACCCTCCTCGAGCGACTCCGCCCGCGGAGCGACGACGGACCGCCGCCCAGGAAGCGCCGGAGACTGTTCCGCTAGCCGCGGGTCAGCCGAGCTCCCCCGCGTCAAGCTCGGCGAGGAACGCCGCCACCCGGTCAAGCGCGTCGCCCATCACGGGCTTCAGGGTGTGGCCGAGCTTCGGGTAGGTCACCAGCCGACCGAGGCGCATCGACGGCATCGCGGCCTCGAGCAGCTCGATCTGGGCGAACGGGTCGGACCGGCCCGAGAGCATGAGCGCCGGCACCCGGATTGCGGGCCAGTGGGCGATCCGCACGGCGGCCGTCTCCGGGCCGCCCGGCCGGTGGAGCGGGTACGAGAGGCAGACCAGCCCGGCGTACGGGTGCGCGCGCTCCCTCGCGCCCGCCACGCGGACCCCGGCCACGGCCAGGGACGCGACACGACCGCCATACGAGTGGCCGCCGATCACGCTGCCGGGCTCGTCGGGGACCTGCGCCTCGTACGCCGCGACAGCGTCTTCCGCCTTGCGCTTTGGCAGTTCCAGGGCATGGGCCTCGATCCCGCGCGCGCGCAGCCCGTCCACCCAGGGCGCCATCGACGCCGCGGTGCCGGACGCGCCGTGCCCGAGAAATACACGAATCACGTGACGACACTACCGCCCCATGGGGCATCCTTGGTACCTGCGGTGTCAGCGCGATGGTCCCTGCGGGCCATGGCCGGTGCAGCGCCGCACCTCTACCGTGCGGAGCATGCCCATCGCCAGACCCGTGCGTCCCATGCCCGGACCCGACCGGCCCGCCCGCTGGATCGCCTCGATCCTTCTCGGCGCGGGCATCGTCGCCGCGCTCGCCGTGCCGGCGCTGGCCGTCGACCCGCTCGCCGGCACCCAGGTCGACGCGTCCACTTCGGCGTTGGCATCGACCACCGTGGACCCGTCGGCGTCGGCGAGCCCGTCGACCGTTCCAAGCGCGACGCCGTCGGGCAGCCCGAACCCCTCGCCGTCACCTTCGCCCTCGCCGTCACCCTCGCCGTCACCCTCCCCGTCGCCCTCGCCCTCGCCCTCGCCCTCGCCTTCGCCGTCGCCCTCGCCGTCGCCCTCGCCTTCGGCCACCCCCGTTCCGACGGGCGCATGGCCCACGACGACTTGGCCCACGAGCGCGACGACCATCGGGTCCACCATCCGCTTCTACGGACGCGGCTACGGGCACGGTGTGGGCCTCAACCAGTACGGTGCCCGCGGTCGGGCCCTCGCCGGCCAGACGGCATCGCAGATCCTTGCGGCGTATTTCAAGGGCACCACGTCCGCGACGGTCAGCTCGGCGACCCTGGTCCGGGTCCTCGTCCTTGCGGGCTTCAACGCCGTCTCGTCCGCCCCGCTCGTGATCCACGGCCGGCTGACCGACTGGACGATCGACGGCGTGGCGACGACGTTCCCGAAGGACGCGGTCGCGAAGCTGTGGCGGACCACGACGAGCGTCGATGGCGTGTCCACGACCGCCTGGCGGCTCCGCGTGTACGGCACGGACGGCACGACGCTCCTGTACGGGGGCACCGTCTCGGGCTCGACGACCTTCCGCGGCACCACGACGAGCACCCGCCTCCAGCTCGACTCGAAGCCGTCCTCGTACGACACCTATCGCGGGACGCTGCGAGTGATCCTCGGCGCGAGCTCCGCGACCGTCGTCAACGCGCTCGCGCTCGATACCTACCTGCGGGGCGTCGTCCCGGTGGAGATGCCCTCGAGCTGGCCGACCGAGGCGCTGCGGGCCCAGGCAGTCGCCGCACGGTCGTACGCATACCGCCGCCTCCACGCGGGCTCCGGGTCCTTTGACGTCTACGACGACACTCGCTCGCAGGTATACCGGGGTGTCGAAGCCGAGCGGTCGACGACGAACACGCTGCTCGCGGCGAGCCCCGGCAAGATCCTCAAGTACGGCACCAGCGTCGTGAACGCGTTCTTCTTCTCCACGGGTGGTGGGTCGACCGAGAACAACGAGTACGTGTTCGTCTCCTCTACGGGCTCCGTCGGGACGCCGATGAGCTACCTGCGTGGCATCCCGGACCGGCGCCCGGACGGCACGGCGTACGACACGGCCGCCCCGTATTACGCGTGGTCGACGTCGTCGCTGACCAGGGCCCAGCTGTCCGCCACGTTCAAGGCCGACGCGCGCACGAACGTCGGCGACCTCACGAAGCTGGACCTCACCCGGCGCGGCGTCTCCGGCCGCCTCTATCGCGTGACCCTCTACGGGTCAGCGGGCTCGAAGACCGTGTCCGTCGAAGTCTTCCGCGCGGTCTACAACGCCCACCTGCCGGCCGGGACGAACCCGCTGCGCGGCACCCTCTTCGACACCCGGCCGCTGCCCTTCCCGTAGCACCTGTCGGGGCGATCGATCCGCGCGTCGCGCGGGATGCGCGTCAGAGCTCGCGGCGGCGGAACAGAGCGATGCCCGCGCAGAGGACCAGCAACACCCACACGACGCTCCAGGCGACGAACGCGAGCGGCGGCGGCTCGCCTGCGTAGAACGGGTTCGCGGCCATCGCCTGGGTGCTGCGCCCGGCGGCGAGCAGCAGCACGGCTGGCGGCTCGAGGCCGAAGATGACCCCGCGCCACAGGCCGTCCGTGGGCAGCACGACCCGGAGCCACTCGGCGGCCCGGGCGAGGGCCGTGGCATCGAACGCGATCGCGATGTTGCCCAGGACGCCCGCGAACCACCCCAGCCCGAACAGGACGACGGTCACTGCGCCCGCGGCGATCGATGGCAGGCGCGTCCCGAGCGCGAGCGCCAGCGTGAGGACGGCCACGGCCTGGAAGGCGAGGAACGCGGCCGCGACGAACGGCTGCGGCGGGACATGGCCGCTCACGAGGGCGACGACGGCGACGGCGAGCAGGCCGGACAGGATGGCGTACGCGGCCACGATCACGGACAGGCCCAGCCAGCGGCCCACGACGAGCTCCGCGCGCCGCAGCGGCCGTGCCAGCATCGCGTGGACGGTACCCGTCTCCACGTCCGACGCGATGGCCGGCGCCGCGAGGAACGCGGCCGACATCGCGAGCACGAAGCTGAACATGAAGGCGATCAGGATCAGGACCTGCGAGACGCCGATCCGGACCTGGAGCTCCTCGATTCCGTCCGCGCGGGCGAGCGTGACCAGGCGCTCCGTGCCCCAGCCAACGAGCACCACGCTTGCCACCGAGAGCCCGAGAAGGACCCACAGGATCCGGCGCCGGACGATCTCTCGCACGGTCAGCCCGGCGATCACGAGCACGAGCTGCGGGCTCATCGCCGGCTCGCGTCGGGCGTCGTGGAAGCCGGCCCGCCCGTCGCGGCGGTCTCGCCGTCCCGGACGAGGCCGAGGAACAGGTCCTCGAGCGAGCGCCGGCCGGGGTCCACGGCATGGACACGCGCCCCCAGCCTGACGAGCGTCGCCACGAGCTCGGGGATGCGCTCGGGGTCGATCGGACGGACGACGAGCCAATCCTCCTCGAGGGTGACCTCGCCGAAGGTGCCGAGCGACCCGAGGTCGTCGGGGAGATCCGTCACCCTCAGGCGGACCGTCGCCTGGCCGAGGAGCGTCGCCAGGGCTCCCGCGGCAACCACCCGACCCTTGTTGACGATGGCCACGCGGTCACACAGCCGCTCCACCTCGCCGAGCAGGTGCGAGTTGAGAAGCACCGCCGAGCCTCGCTCCTGCGCCGCGCGGATGATCGCCCGGACGTCGTCGCGGCCGACGGGGTCGAGGGCCGAGGTCGGCTCGTCGAGGATCACGAGCGCCGGGTCACCGAGGAGCGCTGCGCCGATGCCCAGCCGCTGCAGCATGCCCTTCGAGAAGCCCCCGGTCCGGTCGTCGGCGCGGTCCGTGAGTCCCACGAGCGCGAGGACCCGCTCGATCTCCAGGCCCCGCCGGGCACGCTCGATGCCCGCGAGGCGGGCGTGCAGCTCGAGCACCTCGCGGGCGGTCAGCCACGCCTGGTAGCGGAACAGCTCCGGGAGGTAGCCGATGCGCCGGCGGGCCCCGAGGTCACCGAGCGGTCGCCCAAGGACGGTCCCCTCCCCGGCCGTCGGGCGGGTCAGCCCGAGGAGGAGCTTGACCGCGGTCGTCTTGCCCGCGCCGTTGGGGCCGAGAAAGCCGAAGACCTCGCCCGGTTCGACGCGGATGTCGAGCGCCTCGAGGGCGATCGTCCGCCCGTACGCCTTGTGGAGCGCCCGGGTCTCGATGGCTGGGTTGCCGGTCATCCTCCGATTCTCGACCCCATGGCGGAATCGCGCCGCGCGTTGTGACAGCCTAGGTGGCACGCCGTCGGCCGAGCATGCGGGATGTGATCGCCACCAGCACAAGCTTCACCCGCCCGGAGGCCCACCAGATGCTGTTCGTTGACTGCCCGCTGTGCGACGCGCCCGCGCCGTTCGACCAGGATGCCGCGGCCCTGGACTGCCCGGTCTGCACCGTCCGCCTCGAGCTCGCTCCTGACCAGGCGCGCAGCGAGCTCGCCGCGGCGGCCTGATCCTCGCCTCCCCATCGGCGCGCCAATCAGGCGCCCGACGCCTCGACGTCCTCGGACACACGCACTGCGTCGATGATCGGCAGGTCGCGCGGGCCCGCCTCGGCCAGCCAGCACGCGGCGTGGTGTCCTTCGCCGACGTCGAACAGCGGCGGCTCCTCGACCTTGCACCGGTCGAACGCGAGGGGGCAGCGCGGATGGAACCGACAGCCCGTCGGCACATGGGCGGCGTCAGGCGTCTCGCCGACGAGGATCGTGCGCCGTGCGCGCTCGCCGGCCGCCGGCGGGTCCGGGGAGGGGCTCACCGACACCAGGGCCTGGGTGTACGGGTTGCGCGGCGTGCGGATGACGACCTCGGCCGGGCCGATCTCCATGATCTTGCCCAGGTACATCACGGCAATCCGGTCCGCGAGCACCCACGCCAGCGACAGGTCGTGGGTGATGAACAGGTACGTGAGCCCGTGCTCCCGTCGAAGATCGAGCATCAGGCGGAGGAGCTCGGTGCGGATCGAGACATCGAGCATCGAGACGGGCTCGTCGGCGACGACGAGCTCGGGGTTCATCACGAGGGCACCGGCGATGACGACGCGCTGGCGCTGACCGCCCGAGAGCTCGTGCGGGTAGCGGCCCGCGAAGTCGGCCGCCGGCCGGAGCCCCGCGGCCTCGAGCGCCGCCAGCACCCGCTCCTGGCGCTCGTGGCGCGACCCGATGCGGTTCACGATCAGCGGCTCCGCGACGAAGTCCCCGATCGAGTGCTTCGGGTTCAGCGTCTCGTACGGGTCCTGGAAGATCATCTGGACCCGCCGGCGGTATGAGCGCAGGCGGGACACGCCCCACAGGGCGGAGACGTCGGCGCCGTCGAACGTGACGGTGCCGGCGGTCTGGTGGGTGAGCTTGACGACGACGCGGCCCGTGGTGGTCTTGCCCGACCCGGACTCGCCGACGAGCGCGAGAATCTCACCCCGGCGAATGCTGAGGTCGATGCCGTCGACGGCGCGGACGACGCCACGCTTGCGTCGGGTGAGGATGTCCAGGAGCCCGCCGCGGATCGGAAAGTGGACCTCCAGGCCATCAAGACGCAGCAGCTCCCCGCCGAGCGGGACCTGTGGCACGGCCGGGAGGGCATCCTCGTGTGGGGCGTGTTCGTGCGCGGCCGGCACGTCGTGATGCGCATGGGCGTCGTGGATGTCGTGCCCGGCGGTCGTCACAGCACGCCGTGGATCCTCGCTCACGCCGCCGGTCCCGCGATGTCGGGAGCGACAACGCCGGGCGCCGGCTCGTGGGCGGGGTCGGCCGGCCGGCCGACGACCAGGGGCGCGGTCGGCGACGAGGCACGCACGAGCGGCTCGCTGTCGGGGGTCGGGTACAGGTGGCACGCGACGCGGACGCCATCCGCGAACCGCACCTCGGGCGGCACGACCTCGCGGCAGACGTCCATGGCGTACGCGCAGCGGGGCGCGAACCGACACCCCGGCGGCGGGTTGCGCAGGTCCGGCGGCGCGCCCGGGATGACGTCGAGCGTCCGGCGGTCCGCGTGGATGTTGGGGAACGATGACAGGAGCTTCTGCGTATACGGGTGGCGGGGGGCGGTGAACAGCCGCGAAACCGGCCCCTCCTCTGCGACCTTTCCGGCGTACATGATCATCGCCCGGTCGCACGTCTCGGCGATCACGGACAGGTCGTGGGTGATGAGCATCAGCGACAGCCCGAGGTCCCGCCGGAGCCGCTCGAGCAGCTGCAGGATCTGCGCCTGGACCATGACGTCGAGGGCGGTCGTCGGCTCGTCGCCGATGACGATCGCCGGGTCGCACGAGAGCGCCATCGCGATCATCGCCCGCTGGCGCATGCCGCCCGAGAGCTCGTGGGGGTAGGCGTCGCCGCGCTGGCGCGGGATGCCCACGAGCTCCAGCAGCTCTCCGGCGCGCGTGCGCGACGATTCGCGCGACTGGCCCAGGCGCACCTCGATCGGCTCGGCGATCTGGTCCCGGATCCGCTGGACCGGGTTGAGCGCGTTCATCGCGCCCTGGAACACGATGGCGATCTCGCGCCACCGGTAGCGCGCCAGCTGGCGTTCCGTCTTGGGCACGAGGTCGATGCCGAACAGCTCCACCTTGCCGCCCTTGATCCGCCCGTTCGCCGGGAGCAGCCGGACCAGCGACAGCGCGGTCGTCGTCTTGCCACAGCCGGACTCGCCGGCGATGCCCAGCGCCTCGCCGTCGTCGAGCCGGAAGCTCACGCCGTCAACCGCCTTGACGCTGCCCGTGGGCATCCGGAACCGGACCGCCAGGTCCTCCACGACCAGCAACGGCGCCTTCGGGTCGGCCTGCCTGGGCAGCGGCCACTGGCGGCGGCCGCGGATCTCGGTGGCCTGGATCGATGCGTCGTCGCGCAACGTGCTCACCGGCGAGCCCCCGACTTGGGGTTGAGGACGTCGTCGAGCGCGTTCCCGACGAGCGTGAACGAGAGCACCACCAGCACGACGCAGACGGCGGGCGGGGCGATGTACCACCAGGCGCCGAGCCCCGGCGCGCCCGCGCTCTGCGCCGCGTTGAGGACCTGGCCCCACGAGGGTGCGGACGGATCACCGAGCCCGATGAACGCGAGCGTCGTCTCCGTGAACACAGCCGTGGCGAACGTCAGCACGGCCTGCGCCACGATGAGGTTGATGACGTTGGGCAGGATGTGCCGGCGCATGATCCACAGCGGGCCGGACCCGATGACCCGCGACCGGTCCACGAACATCCGCTCCTTGAGCGAGAGCACCTGGGAGCGGATGACGCGCGCCGTCGTGGCCCAGCTCGTGAGGCCGATGACGATCACGATGACGAGCAGCGTGGCGCGGATCCCGAGGAACTCCGCGTTCGCGCCGATGACGTCCAGGACGACCGGCGCGAGGATGATCGCGAGGACCACCGTCGGCAGCACGAGGAAGAAGTCGGACAGGCGCATCAGCAGCGCGTCCGGCGTGCCCCCGGCGAACCCGGACACGATCCCGACGACGGCGCCCAGGACGATCGTGATCAGGGTCGCCATGAGCCCGATCGTCATCGAGATGCGCGCGCCGTGGACAGTCAGGTTGAGGATGTCCCGGCCCAGCTCGTCGGTGCCGAAGAGATGGGTCAGGTCGGGCGCCTGGAGCGGCAGGCCGGTGGCCGTGGTCACGTTCTCCAGCGGCCCGACGAACAGGTCGGGGGCGAGCGCGAGCGCCGAGAACAGGAGCAGGATCACGAGGCCGACGACGCCGTCGCCGCGGGCGAGGAACCTGCCCGAGAAGTTCCGGACCCGCCCCACGGAGCCGCGCCCGGCGCCAATGCCCGCCGCCGCGCCCGAAACGGTCACGCGCGCACCCGCGGGTCGAGGATCCCGTAGACCAGGTCGGCGACGAAGTTCGCGAGCACGACCGACACCGCGATCAGCAGGAACACGCCCTGGAGCACGGGGTAGTCTCGGGCGTCCAGCGCCTGGACCGTGAGCGTGCCGAGGCCCGGCCAGTTGAACACGATCTCGGCGGTGATCGCGCCCGCGATGACATAGCCGAGGTTGATCGCGATCAGCGTGACCATCGGGAGCATCGCGTTGGGGAAGGCGTGGTGGCGGAGGATGCGCGAATCGGCGAGTCCCTTCGCCCGCGCCGTGGTCACGTAGTCCTCGGAGCGCGTCTCGATGATCGAGGAGCGCATCAGGATCGAGTACGCGCCAACGAGGCCCAGCGAGACGGCGGTCAGCGGCAGGACGAGGTGGCGGCCGAGATCCAGGAGCTGCGACAGCGGGTCGGTCGGGCCGCCCGGCGTCGACATCCCCGAGGTCGGGAACCAGCCCAGGCCCGCGGCGAAGATGATGATCAGCGGCATGCCGATGACGAAGTAGGGCATCGAGTACAGGATCAGGCTCGCGCCGTTGCCGATCCGGTCGACCGCTCCGCCGCGGTTCCAGCCCGAGAATGCGCCGAGGGTCAGCCCGATCACGATCGCCACGAACTCGCCGAGGCCGATGAGCAGCAGCGTCGGCCCCACGGACTCGCCGACGACCTCGGTCACCGGCTGGCCGCGGTACTTGATCGAGTAGCCGAGATCCCCCGACAGCGTCGACCCGATGTACGCGATGAGCTGGTCGGGAATGAGCGGCTTGTCCAGGCCCCAGCGGATGCGGGCCGCCGCAACCTGCTGGGCCGTCAGGTTGGGGTTCTTGATCGCCCGGTCCGGCGAGCCCGGCATCATCCGGAACAGGACGAAGTTGAGCACCACGATCGCCACGATCGTGACGATCGCCTGGGCGACCTTGCCCAGGATGTAGCGGCTGCTCACGGGGCGGCCCGGGCGAGCGTGGGTGCCGGCCGCCGCTCGGCGGCCGGCACCCGATGGCACATCACGGTCGGACTACCGCCCGCTACTCGTCGTCGTTTCCGGTCCCCGACTTCCGACGCCGGCTCAGGACCAGCCCGGCGACCACGACCACGACGACCACGGCGAGTGCCAGGAGAAGCGGCAGGCTGGAGCTGCTGCCCGTTGACGACCCGCCACCTGCGGACGGCGCCGGCGTTGCCGGGACCGTCGACGGCGAGCTGCCCGCGTCCGCGGACGCCGAGGGCGCCTCGGGCGTGGGCGACGGCACGGCGGTCGCATCCGTGAGCAGCGTGTAGTCGAGCATCCCGTAGGTGAACAGCGGCGTCCCGTTGTCGGGCATGTTCTGCCAGCCCGCGAAGCGGTCGTTGCGGTACACGTCCAGGTTGGCGTCGTAGTACAGGATGTCGTACGGCGCCTCGTTGTAGATCAGGTTCTGCATCTGCGCCAGGGTTGCGTGCCGCGCGTCACCCGACTCGGTGAGCTGCTTGTCATACAGGGAGTCGAACTCCGGGTTGCAGTACTGCGAATCAGACGTGTTGTCGATCGCGTCGCAGCGGAAGATCTGGAGCAACGCGTTCGGGTCCGGGTTGCCGGCCCAGCCCCAGAGCTCGATGTCGTACTTGGCCTTGCCGTCGCTGGGGAGCACGATGCTGCCGAGGGTCGCCGAGTCGTAGGCCTGTGTCGTGACCCCGATGCCCAGCTGGCCATACCAGATCTTCACGAAGTCGGCGGACTTCGCGTAGTTGTCGTCGGTGCTCGGGTAGTACAGGCGCAGGTTGATCGCCTTGCCTTCCTTGTCGAGCCGCTTGCCGCTCGCGTCGAGCGGGTACCCCGCCGCGTCGAGCTTCTGCTTCGCGAGCTCGATATCGAAGGTGCGCGCGGTATCGGGCTCCACGTGCCAGTCGCCGAGGACCGGCGGCACCATCGTCGTACCCACGTCGCCGAAGCCGCCGAGGACCCTCGTCACGAGGGCGTTCTTGTCCACCGCGTAGCCCAGCGCATCGCGGAACTTCTGGTCGAGGAGCGCCTTGGTGGACGGGCCGCCGCCGTCGATCGTCTTGCCGGTGCCCGTGCCGTAGGTGTTGAACGCGAGCTGCGTCCAGCCGTTCGCCTTGCCCGCGACGGCCGTAAACGCAGGATCGGCCTGGAGCAGCTTGAACTGGTCAGGGTTGAGGGTGTGGGCGTAGTCAAGCTCGCCCGACTTGAGCGCCTGGAGCATCGTGTCCGAGGTCTTGAAGAACTGGAGGACGACCTCGTCCGCGAAGCCCTGCTGGCCCCAGTACTCGGGGTTCCGGACAAAGCGGGCGAACTGGCCGGTCTTCCACTCGACGAGGGTGTACGGGCCCGTGCCGACGAGCGGCGCGTCGAACTTCTCCTCGGCGATCTTCGTGTAGTTGTCCTTGCCGTAGATGTGCTCGGGCAGGATGGGGACGTAGACCTGGTAGATGCGGTCGGACTGGTCCTTCGTGTAGGCGATCACGGTGCTCGCGTCAGGGCACTCGACCTTGGTCACGCCCGCGTCCTTGACGTTCGGGTCGAGGTAGCCCGCCCCGACGGACGCCTCGTCCTTGATCGCGGCGAGCGCGAGGCCCCAGCTGAAGCAGACGTCCTTCGAGGTCGCGGGCGTGCCGTCGGACCATTTCATGCCGTCACGGACATGGAACGTCACGCGGTCCGCGGCACGCTCCCACGTGTCGGCGAAGCCGGGTCCCGCGTGTGCGTCCTTGTCGAACTCGACGAGCAGGTTGTAGGTGAGCTGGAACGCCTCGTACCCGACGACGAGGTAGGTGTTGAACGGGTTCGTGGCGTCGAGGTCCTGGGTCGTCCCCACCCGCAGCACGACCGGGTCGGCCGCGACGGCGGGCACGGCCGCCGGGAGCAGGAACGAGAGCGCGAACAGCAGCGCGGCGACGGATCGCGCGCCGGTGCGGCGCCGGGAGTGGGGCATCGGGGTCTCCTCCTCGAAGTCCTCGGACGACCGTCCTCCTCCCGGACGGTCACCCACGCCGGAACCCGGCGCGGCAATGTGGCCGGAGCGTGGCACAGGCGCCCCGACCCCGCAACTGCCATGGATTACGGCCCGCGGGCCGGGACAGGTTCCGTCAGGCGTCTGCTGCCATCACTGGATGAACGACGTCGGAGGCGCCGCCTCGCGGAGGATCGGGCGGTCGATCCGGAAATTGGCGAGCTCGGGCTCCGACTGGGACGTGCCATCGACGATCCGCTCCGCCATGACCCGGCCGAGCACGCTCGCGAACTTGTACGCGTGGGCGGACCCGAGCAGCACGTGGATGGCGGGGTGGCCGGGGATCGCATCGACCACGAAGTCACGGTCCGGCGTCAGCGTGTACAGGCACGTCTTCGTGAGGAACGGCTCGACCGCCATGCCCGGCAGGTGCGCTTCGAGGAACGTCATCACCCTGGCGTGCGCGTCCTCGTCCCGGTCGAAGGTGCGGGTGGCGTTGGTCACCTCGCGGCCGCCGACATCCTGCCCGATCTTCGGGCCTGGATGGCCGTGGGTCGGGAAGCCGTAGAACGACGGCTCGTGCATCCAGATCCAGACGGGGAAGCGCTCGGGGGAGAACAGCGCCGGGTCGACGCGGGGCGTGAACCAGCTGACCTGCTCCTGGGTGATCGTGAGCGGCAGCCGGGTGCCCAGCGGCTCCAGCAGGTCGTTGGACCAGGAGTCGGTCGCGAGGATGACGGCACCCGCGGTGAGCTGCTGTCCGTCCTCCAGGATCACGCCGACCTCGCCCGCGGTGTCCTCGATCCGCGCGACGGGCGCGTGCGCCCGGAGCGTGGCGCCATGCGCCGCGGCGAGCTCGCGGTGGGCGACGTTGCCCCGGCTCGGGTCCGCGAGGCCGGCGTCGGGCTGAAACAGGCCCATGTGCTCGTCGCCCAGTCGCCAGGCCGGGAAGCGGCGCATGACCTCGGCGGCGTCGAGAACCTCGAACGGGACCTGCTCGGCGGTCATCGCGGCCGCGTAGGCGTCGAGGTCGATCTCCACGCCCTGGTCCTTCTCGCGCGGCCCGACGTCCAGGCCGCCGGTCCGGAACACGACCTGCGTTCCGCTCGCCCGCTCCACCTCGTCCCAGGTCGCGTACGCACGCTTCGCCAGGCGCACATAGTCCCGGCGGTGATAGGACAGGCGGATGATCCGGCTGACGTCCTGCGAGGCGCCGGACGAGTGCCCGATCTCGAACTGCTCGAGTGCGAGGACCCGCAGCCCCGACCGGCGCGCGAGCCAGTACGCCGACGCGGAGCCCAGCGCCCCGAGGCCGACGACGATGACATCCCAGTCCCGCTTCACGATCCCGCCCCGCCACCGCTCGGGATGGCGATCGCGTCGGCGCCGAGCCGGTCCGCGAGGTAGCGCCGGATGTCGAGGCTCATGTCCTCCATCGGCGCGAACCAGCCGAACTGGAAGCGGCGCGACGTCATCCCGTCCTGGACGCCCTCGCAGACCGTCCAGTCCTGGCGGTTGACGAGGTCCCAGAAGTCCACGGCGTCCAACGGGTCGAACGTCGGCTTCGCCATCTCGTCCGGGTGGAACAGGAAGTCCACCACCACCAGGGTCCGATCGGGGCCCTTGGGCAGGAGCATGAACACCGCCGCGTGGTCGGCCGACAGGCTGAGCATCAGGTTGGGGTAGACAAGCTCGCCCTTGTGCCTGACGCGCTCATGCTCGTCGAGGCCGGGAAATGGCTCGCGATCGGTGACCCCGGACAACGTGAACGTGAATGTCCCCTCGGCCTGGGGGACGCCGTTGTCCCAGTCGAGGTTGGACCCGCCGCGCTCGCGGAACGCGGGCACGATCCGGCACAGCTCCGGGTGCACGCCCGCACAGTGGTAGCACTCGTTGTAGTTCTCGACGATGACCTTCCAGTTCGCCCGCACGTCGTACACGATCCGGCGTGCCGTGCGCAGGTCCGCCAGCGGGTAGCGTGCGATTCGCACCGCGATCTCGCCCAGCTGCGTCGCCAGCGTGTGGCCCGCGGTGACGCGTTCCGGCGAGCAGTTGACGAAGATCCAGCCGCCCCACGTGTCCAGGGCGACCGGGTACAGGCCGAAGGTGTCGGGGTCGAAGTGCTCCGCCTCGCCAAGGTAGGGGGCGTTGCGAACGGCGCCGTCGAGCTCGTAGCACCACGAGTGGTAGGGGCAGCGGATGACGCCCTTGAAGCGGCCCGATGGTCCCGGCGTGAGGCACGTCGCCGGGTCCTCGCGCTGGTCCGCGGCCGTGAGGCGCGAGCCCCGGTGGCGGCAGACGTCGTAGTGGGCGTGCAGCGCACCCGACTTGTCGCGAACGACGATGACTCGCTCGCCGGCGACGTCCGCACTCAGGAAGTCGCCCGCCTCGCGCAGCTGTTCCTCGCGCCCGACGACGACCCACTCGGCCCACCAGATGCCCTCGCGCTCGCGCTCGAGGAAGGCCTGGTCGACGTAGGCCGCACGCGGCAGGGACGCCTCGAAGGCGCTGCGGGCCATGCGGTTCGGGGACTCGAGGTCGGGGGTGGACACGGGGATGCCCTCGGTCAGCGGGACGGGTGTCCGCCCATGCTACGTGTCCCGGCACCCTGCACGATCAGGCCGTCTGCTCCCGCCGTTCCCGAGCCGACCGTTCAGCGGTCCCGGTACCGCCAGGCAAGAGGCTCGTCGCGCGATCCCTGGAAGATGCGGAGCATCCAGACGAGGCCGAACACCGCCATCGCGAGCCCGAGTGCGCCAAGCACGACGGGCGAGGGCAGACCGAGCACATCCGCGTAGCCCGTGTACCCGTGCCGCTCCGGCATGATGGCCGAGGGAGCGATGAGGACGACGAGCGCCGTGACGATGACGCCGACGGCGAGCCTGATCCGTACTGGCCAGTAGGCGGGTGTCCTGTCGTTCATGCGGCCATCGTATCCCTGCGCTGCAAGGCCCGGTGGCCCATCTTCGGGGCCCGGTGCTCAGCGGGCGGTGTGCGGGAGCCGCGCCGCGTACGCCCCAACGCCGGCGATCGTGATGATGTCGTGGATGTCGCCACGGGCGATCTCGGCCTCGATCTCGTCCAGCGTCGCCCAGCGCGTGGCGAGGTCCTCGGTCGCCTCCGGTGCGGCGGCACCCGCAGTGAGGCCCTCCGCGAGAAACACGGCGCCCCGCTCGTCGGTGACGGAGTTGGACACCGTGATCCGGCACAGCTGCGTCCAGGCGGTCGCGTCCACGCCGGTCTCCTCGCGGAGCTCGCGGCGTGCCCCGGCCTCCAGCGACTCGCCCTCGTCCACCCCGCCCTCCGGGATCTCCCAGCTGTACTCGTCGAGCGAGTACCGGTGCTGGCCGACGAGTAGCAGTCGCCCCAGCCCGTCCACCGCGACCACGCCCACCGCCCGGGTCCGGAAGTGGACGACACCGTAGATCCCGGGGCTGCCGTCCGGGCGATCGACCTCGTCGTGGAACACCTGGATCCACGGGTTCTCGTACGCGGTACGCCGGTTCCGGCGGCGCCACGGTCCCACCTGCACCGACTCGGCGGACGGGCTGGACGGCTGCGGCTCGGGTGACGTCATGGCGCAACGGTACCCGGCGAGGACCGCGGCGCGCCCTAGACTCGGGTGATGCAGCCCCGGGACCGCACCCTCGACGCCAGTCACCCGGGCCACGGCGTCGAGGTCCGCTGGGACGTCCGGGTCCCGGTCCGCGACGGCCTGGAGCTGTCGGCGAACCTGTGGCTCCCGGTGCCCCGGGCCGGTGCGCCCGACGAACGCTTCCCGGCGATCCTCGAGATGATCCCGTACGGCAAGGACAACTGGCGCCGGAACGCGGATGTCGCGCGTGGGGAGTGGCTGGCGGCGCGCGGCTTCGCGCTCTGCCGCCTGGACGTCCGCGGGACGGGGTCCTCGCCCGGCGTGGCGCTCGACGAGTACACCGAGGACGAGACGCGCGACGGGTACGACGCCGTCGAGTGGCTGGCGGCCCAGCCGTGGTGCACCGGCAGCGTCGGCATGTGGGGCATCTCGTACGGCGGCTTCACGTCGATCCAGGTCGCCAAGCTGCGACCGCCGCACCTGCGCGCGATCCTCCCGATGTACGCCACGGACGACCGCTACCGGGACGACGTCCACATCCGCGGCGGCTGCGTCACGGCGAGCGACAAGAGCCAGTACGCGGTCAGCCAGCTGGGCATGAACGCGATGCCGCCGCTCCCCGCGTTCCGCGGTGCGGGCTGGCGGGACGAGTGGCGTGAGCGACTCGAGCGCACACCGCCGTGGCTCATGGCGTGGATCCGCGAGCAGACCGACGGCCCGTACTGGCGTCGGGGCTCGCTCGCGCCGGACTACACGGCGCTCGACTGCGCGGTCTTCCAGGTCGCCGGCTGGTGCGATGGCTACGTGGACCCTGCCCTGCGGATGCAGGCGCGCTGCACGAACGTGCCCATCCGGACGCTGGTCGGGAACTGGGTGCATTCATTCCCGGACGACGCCTACCCGGGCCCGAACCTCGACTGGCTGCACGAGCTCGTCCGGTTCTTCGATCGCTACCTCAAGGGCATCGAGAACGGCTGGGAGGCCGAGCCCGCCCTCGTCTGGTTCGAGCACGAGTACGCCGACCCGGAGCCGTTCCCTGCTGCGTGGCCCGGTCGGTGGCGAGCGGCGGACGCGTTCCCGGTCACCGGGACAGCGCCGCTCGTCATGCGGCTTGGCGACGGCGTGCTCCTCGACGAGGGCCACGCGGGCGCGGCGGCAACGGGCGTCGACGCGATCCCCCACCGCGCGACGGTCGGCACGTCGGGGGCGCTGTCATGGGGCGCGGGCTGGCACCCGAACGGCCTGGCGCGCGACCTGCGCCCCGATGAGCGACGTGGCCTCACCTGGACGAGCGCGCCGCTCGAGGAGCCGGTCGCCGTGATCGGCGTCCCGGAGGTCGTCCTCCACCTCACGGCGACGATGCCCGTCGCCACCTGCGTCGTGCGCCTGTCGGAGGTCGCGCCCGACGGCACGTCGTCGCTGGTGGCCACCGGCGTCCTCAACCTGACCCACCGCCTGTCGGACGTCGACCCCGCGCCGATGCCCACGCGCCACCGCGCGACCGAGGAGGTCCGGATCCCGCTGCGCACCACGGGCTACCGCTTCACGCCCGGCAACCGCATCCGCCTGACGGTCCTCAGCAGCTGCTGGCCCGTCCTGTGGCCATCGCCGCTCCCGGGCGAGCTCCGGGTCCACCGCGGGCCGACGGCGGACTCGCGCCTGATCCTGCCCGTCCTGCCATCGTCCGTCGCCACCCTGGCCGTGCCCCCGTTCCGGCTCGAGGCCGCCGGCGTGCGCGAGGTCGGTGGGAACGAGGAGGACCCGCCCCAGTGGCGGATCGAGGAGGACGTCATCCGCGGGACGGTGTCCGTCACGATCGCCGACGGGGGGGCCGCCATCGGCGAGGACGGCTCGCGACTGTACAGCTCGGAGCGCCTGGTGCTCACAGCCTCCGACGCGGACCCGGCGCACGCCCGACTCGACAGTGATGTCGTCTACCGCTGGTCGGTCGACGGCGCAGACGTGGACATCCACGCCCGCGGGGAGATCGCGTCGGACGCTGGGGCCTTCGATGTCCGCGTGGCACTCGACGTCCGGCTTGACGGCGAGCCCTTCTTCGCCCGGGAGTGGCACGAGTCGATCCCGCGCAACCTCGTGTGACCGGCGGGCGTTACAGCGACGCGAGCGCCGCCCTCGCGAGGAGAGCTGATGCGAGGGCGACGGCGACGCTCGCGAGCGTGCCCAGCAGGTAGTACTCGGCGAAGCCGCGGTCGTCGAGCTGCTTGAACCGGGCGATCGTCTTGGCGGCGATGACGAACCCGACCGCCGCCTCTGCGCCCGTCAGCACGAACGCCACGATGAGCAGGCGCTCGAACGCCCCGATCGTTGCGCCGATCCGCGCGGGCGCGCCGCTGGGGACGGCCGGCATCGGTGCGAGTGACTGGGCGCCCGTGGACGCGGATCCGCCTGCCGTTGCCTCGGCGGACTCGGCGCCAGTCGCCGTTGCCATCGCCGTCGCGGACACCGCTGGGGCCGGAACGGCGACGACCGGCGCGGTCGGCGCCTCGGCCTTGATGGCCATGGGGTTGAGCTCCCGCGGCGAGACGAGCGCAAGGACGAAGTAGTACGCGCCCCGTGTGTTCACGAGGAACAGTGAGATCGCCACGATGAGCGTGAGGACGGTCGCATGGACGGTGTGGCGGTCCCAGCCCCGCAGGACCAGGTTGACGAAGTCAACCCACGGCGCGATGAGCGGCGCGCCCTGGAGGATCACCAGCCAGCCGACGATTGCGAACGTCATGTGGAGCGCCTGGTCTGCGATGAACAGCATCCCCGGCCATGGGGTCCACGCGCCGCCCAGCCCGGAGCTCGGGACCTGGCCCGTCCGGTCCATGCGCGCCTGCGCCTGCGCCTGCGCCTGGATATCGGCGCGCCTAGTCGCCTTGACCTTCCAGCGGTCGACGAGCATGTGCGAGGCGGCCACGACGAACATATAGACGACGCCGGGGGCCCCGAACGCGAACACGGCCGGCAGCAGGCACAGCGACACGTGGAGCCCATGCGTCAGCAGCGCCCGGTGGCCCTCGCGCGTACCGCTGCCCTTGTTGATCGCGATCCAGTCGTTCTGGAGGACGAAGTCCGCGACGAGATGGGCGAACACGAGCCAGACGATGACGAGGACCGTATCGGGCATCATGCCGCGCTCCCAGCGCCAGCCCGCGACTCATCGCCCTGCGCGCGCGCCGCGCCCTCGAGGAACACAGTGGCGAGGGCTCGAGCGAGGCCGCCGAGGTGGCGGATGCGGCCCCGGTCGGCGATGACCGACACGGTTGCGCGGGAGACGTGCAGCCGCTCTGCGGCCTCGGCGCGGCGCAGCTCGTCGACGAGGATGAGGTGCGCGATCTCGCGCTGGCGCGCCGTCAGGTCGGCGAGCAGGGAGCCGAGGAGCGGGGCGAGGTCGCCCAGCAGCGAGTCCGCCTCAGGATCGCCGCTGATCGCGACCAGCGCGATCCTGCCCGACTTTGCCCGCGCCAGCGCCTCGCGGGCCGCCCTGAATGCCGGGCCTGTCCGTTCCGTGGCGGGGCCGCTGCCCGGCTCGATGGGTCCGGCGACGATCGCCCAACGGAGCGTCCGGGCGTCCGGCAACAACGCCGTGCGCACGATCGCGCGGAAGGGATCGACGCCAGTCGCGAGGAGCCCCTGGACCTCGTCGCCCTGCGTGAAGCCGAACCCCGCAAGCCGCTGGCCGCGGGGGTATGCCGCGTCGAGGTCGACCCGCAACGAGCGCAGCCAGGCCGACGAGCCCGGATCGCGCCGCGAGTCCACCACGTCACCGAACAGCACCGTTCCGGTGGACAGATCAGTCATCCGCGGGAGACTAGCGGAACCGATATTAGTCGGCAAGGGCTAACCAGTAGGTAAGTAGCCCTATTCGCCTAACACGCTGGATGTCATTCGCGCGACACCGGCGGCCGGAATGGCGCCCCATGGCTGGACCCGACCGAGGCCGCCTGGCCGGACCCGACCCGCGTCAGGCCGCGACGACCCCCTGCATCACGTCGGCGATCGCGGCGCGCAGGCCATCCTGGTGGGCGGGCGTCTCGAAGTCCAGCAGCGGGTTCGCCGGCAGCGCCACCTCGGACAGACGGCCATTGCGGCGCAGGTACACCACGGGGTAGATCGCGCCCGTCCCGTCGGCCTCGACGGTCATCACGATGACGTCGGCCGTCATGCCGTCCAGCGCGTGCACGACGGGCAGTATCCCCTCGTCGTGGAAGGCGCCATCCTCGCCCAGTGACAGCACTCGCGAGAGGTACGCCTTCTGGTGCCACAGCTCGGGCGCGTTGGTCGCTTCACGGAGGAGGAACGGGACGATGTCGTCCCGCGCCACGACCGGCCGCTCGATCGCGACGCCGAAGCGCGTCTCCGCGAGATGGCGGGCGAGGATCAGGCTGTTGTAGCGGTGCCCGTGGACCGCGCCCGAGTTGCCCGGGATGCCGTGCTTCTTGAGGCCCGGTGAGGCTTGGCTGATCGTTCCGGCGAAGAAGATCCCGGGCACCGACGCGCTCTCCCACAGCGGCGTGACGGCGGGCAGCTGCGCCTGGCCGAACGTCGTGACGCCGAGCGCGGGCAGATCCAGGAGCGGGCACGTGAACCCGGTCGCCGAGATCACTTCGTCGGCCTCGACGCTGATCGGCTCGCCCGTGTCCGAGCGCTTGATGTCGACGCGCAAGGCGTCGCCCACGCGCTCGATGCCGGCGATCGACGCGTCGAGCAGCTTCACGCCGAGGCCGAGGTACGCATCCTCGAACGGCTGGACATATCGCGCACGTACCCCGGCGAGCGAACGCTTCTCGATCGACGTCTTCGCGGGCGACGGGGAGCAGACGGTGATCGTGGATGCCCAGGCGGCGAGGCCCGAGGCGAGCTCGAAGCCCGAGTTCTGCTTGCCGATGATGAACACGCGCTTGCCCGCGTACCACTCGGCGTCGTGGGTGTCGGCGTAGTGACGGACGTGCTCGATGCCTGGCGGCGAGGGGCTCCACGGCTGGGCCACGCCGACCGCGAGGACCAGCAGCTTCGCCCGGTACTCGCCGTCGGTCGTCTGGAGCACGAAGGTCGTCCCGTCGGGTCCGTCCTCCTTCGCCGTCGACTCCCAGCGGCAGCCGTAGCGGACCGCGATCCCCGCGCGCTCCGAGAACGCCTCGAGGCTGGCCTGCATCTCGGGCCGCGACGGGAAGTACGAGGACCCGTCCATGAACTCGGCCTGCATGGAGCGCAGCTCGGGCTCGAAGGTCACGAGGCTGTTCCAGTCGAACCGCTGGTACTCGCGGGCGGTGCGCGCGGCCGGCGCGTATGGCTTCGTCCAGGACAGCAGGCGCTGGAAGAACGGCCACTTGCGGAACATCCCGCCCGCGGCGGGGTCCGCCGACAGCACTGCGTGCTCCACGCCGTAATGGTGCAGGCCGTAGCTCAGCTGCAGGCCGCCAGGCCCTGAGCCGATGACGATGACCGGGTACTCGCCCGGCGGGAACGGACGGGGATCGGACGCCGGATCCGCCATGTGCCTAGCTCCGCCAGCGGTTGGCGTTCCGCAGCCGCCGTGCCTGCGCCTGCAGCATCCGGAACATGACGCGCGGATAGCTCAGCAGGAACGGCTCGACGGCCGGGCCCGACATTGCGAGACAGCGCATCGGCGTCACCGCGACGATGTCGGCCGTCGGCGGCTCGCCCAGGATGATCGACACCTCGCCGAAGAAGTCGCCGCGATGCAGCGTGCTGCGCTTGACCCCGTCGATGGTGACGTCAGCGGTGCCCTCGAGGATCACGTAGAAGCCGGTCGCCGTGAGGCCCTGGCGGAGGATCCGGTCGCCCTCGGGGAAGAACACCTCCTCGAGCGCACCCGCGACACCCAGCAGCTGGGGAGTCTGCAGGTCGCCGAACAGGGCAAACCCCGCGAGAATGTCGGCGATCTCCTCGCGCGTGGCCACGCCTGTCCTCCTGGAAGTCCACGGTGCGACCCCAGCGGGCCGCAGGGCCGCATCCTTGCACACCATGGCCCGCGGCGCACTCCCCGGGCGCACGCCGTTCGATTGACGAGGACGGCCCGGGCGGCGCACGATGGCGCCCCCAACGGCACCCAGGAGGACGCATGACCCTGACGGCGGACGCGCGCGCGCAGCTGATCGGCGCGTGCCCGCTCTTCCGGGGGCTGGGCTCGGACGACCTCGGGGCCGTCGCCGGGGCGGCGATCGAGGTCGAGTTTCCGGCCGAGCGCGTGATCGCGCGGCAGGGCGAGATCGGGACGGGCTTCTTCATCGTCGTCGCGGGGCGCGTCCGAGTGGTGCGCGACGGGACGGCGGTCGCCCACCTCGGGCCGGGCGAGTTCTTCGGCGAGCTGTCCGTCCTCGACGGCGGCCCGCGCGTGGCGCATGTGGTGGCCGAGGTGCCGACGACGTGCCTCGCCCTCGCCACGTGGGACTTCGAACGCGTGCTTCGGGAAGAGCCGGGCGTGGCGCTGGCAGTGCTCAGGGTCGTCGCCGCCCGCCTGCGCGAGGTCACGACCGACCACCGGACCTAGGAGCGTCGCCGCGTCCCCCATGTCCATGCCGGAACGCCCCACGGGCGAGATCGCCTTCGTGTTCACCGACATCGAGGGCTCGACCCGGCTCGTTGACGCCCTTGGCACGGCGGCGTGGCGTCCCCTCCTGCAGCGGCACCGCGCGCTCGTCCGTGCTGCCCTCGCGGCCCATCGCGGCCACGAGGTCGGTACCGAGGGTGACTCGTTCTTCGTCGTCTTTCCCGACCTCGACGACGCGGTGGCCATGGTCGTCGAAGCCCAGCGGGCCCTGGCCGCGGAGCGGTGGCCGGCGAACGGCGTCATCCGGGTCCGCGCGGGCATCCACTGGGGCACGGGCGAGCTGGACGCGGACGGGAGCTACGTCGGCCACGACGTCCACCGGGCGGCCCGCGTTGCGTCGGCCGCGCACGGCGGGCAGGTCCTTCTCTCCGAGTCGGCCGCGGACCGTGCGCTGGGGGCGCTCCCACCGGGCGTGACGCTCCGCTCGCTCGGTGGGCACCGGCTCAAGGACCTCCACCCGGAGCGGATCGAGCAGCTGGTGATCGAGGGCCTGGGCGCCGACTTCCCGCCGATCCGGTCGCTTGACGCGCGGCCCAACAACCTGCCGGTCCAGCTCACCGCGTTCGTCGGCCGGGAGCGAGAGCTGGACGACCTGCGGGAGCTGCTCGTCGGGTCGCGGCTGGTCACGCTCACCGGGCCGGGCGGGACCGGGAAGTCGCGGCTCGCCCTGCAGCTCGCGGCGTCGGTCGCCGAGCAGTTCCCGGACGGCATCTGGTTCGTGGCCCTTGCGACGATCACCGATGCGGCGCTTGTTCCGGCGTCCATCGCCGCGGCCATCGGCATCGGCGAGGACACGAACCGTACCCGCATCGACGTGATCGCGGGCGAGCTCGAGGGGAAGCGCGTCCTGCTCGTGCTCGACAACATGGAGCACCTCGGGATCGAGGCGGGAGCCGGCATCGCGGAGCTGCTGCGCCGCCTGCCGCAGCTCCAGGCGGTGGCGACCAGCCGCTCGCCGCTCCGGCTGACGGGCGAGCAGGAGTACCCCGTCGCCGGCCTCCCGTCCCCCGTCGACCTCGACAAGGTCGGCCCGTACGAGCTGGAACGGTTGCCCGCCGCGCTGCGCCGCCGCGACCCCGAGTCCCTGATGGGCTTCGAGGGCGTGCGCCTGTTCATCGCCCGCGCGGGCGCCGTCCGCCCGGGCTTCGCCGTGACCGCCGCCAATGCCGACGACGTGGCGGCGATCGTGGCCCACCTGGGCGGCGTCCCACTGGCGATCGAGCTCGCGGCCGCGCGCATCCGGTTCCTCACCCCGGCGGCGATCCACGAGCGCCTCGAGGGGCGCATGGACCTGCCCGGCGGGGGCGCCGCCGACGCGCCGGAGCGGCAGCGCTCCCTGCGCGGGGCGATCGCATGGAGCTACGACCTGCTCGACGCCCCGACGAAGCGCCTGTTCGAGCGCATGTCGGTGTTCAGCGGCGGGTTCGACGTGGCCTGCGCCGAGGCCGTCGCGGGCTCATCGGCGGACCTGGGTATCGAACCGCTCGGCGGGCTGGCGGCCCTCGTGGACCAGAGCCTGCTCCAGAGCGGGGACGCGGACGGCGAGACGCGGTTCTCGTTCCTCGAGCCCATCCGGGAGTTCGCCGCCGAGCAGCTTGAGGCGTCGGGCGCACGGCCCGCGGTGCGCGACGGCCACGCGCGTGCCTTCCTCGGCCTTGCGCAGCGGCTGGAGGCCGAGCTCGCGGGCGTCAGGCAGCGGGTCGCGCTCGATCGGCTCTCGCTCGACCACGCCAACCTGCGTGCTGCGATCGACTGGGCGGACGAGCGCGGCGACGGGACCCTGGAACTCGAGATCGCGATCGCGATCTGGCGGTTCTGGCAGAAGCGTGGCCACCTGGTAGAGGCGAGGCTGCGCGTGACCCGGATCATCGGCCGGCCGTGGTTCCCGGCGCAGCCGCCGGCGCTGCGGGCGCGCGCCCACGAGATCCTTGGCGGGATCATCTACTGGCACGGTGACTTCGCCGGTGCCCAGCCGGACTACGACATCGCCCTCGCGACCTGGCGTGAGCTTGGCGACGCACGCGAGATCGCCAATGCGCTGTACAACCTGAGCTTCTGCTTCACGATGGGCGCGCTCAACGATCCCGTGGCGCGGGTCAGGGCCACCGAGGCGCTGCAGGAGGCTCTGGGCCTGTACCGCGGCCTGGGCAACGACCGGGGCACGGCGGACGTCCTGTGGGGGATCGGCCTCCAGCACTACTTCGCGTCCGAGAACGAGGATGCGGTGTTGGCACTCGACGAGGCGAGGATGCTCTACCGGCGCGTCGGCGACCGGACGCAGGAGGCCTGGGCGCTGCACCAGCTGGGCTCGGCGCGGCTGAAGTTGGGGCAAGTTGACGACGCGCGGCGCCGGTTCGACGAGGGCCTCCGGGTGTTCGATGAGGCGGGGGACGTCGCGGGCATGACCCTGCTCATCGACGACCTCGCCGCGGTCGCCGTCACCCGCGGCGACATGGCCGGCGGTGCCCGGCTGCAGGGCCTGTCCCGTCGTCTCCAGGCGTCGTCGGGCGCGCGGCTCGGTGCGGTGGTCGAGGACCTGTTCGAGGTCTTGGCACGCCCCAATGCCGCCCGCGAGCTGTCGCCCGAGGATCTCGCGCGGTTCCGCGACGAGGGCGCGCTGCTGCCCATGGAGACCGGCGTCCGGTACGCCCTCGGGGCGCTGACGTGGGCCGAGGCGTGCGCCGAGGCCGGGGTGGCAGTGCGCCTCGCGGGGTCGGGAACCGCGGCGCCGTCGGACGGGTCCGTCGATCCGCCGACTCGGGCGTAGGATGGGCCGCATGAAGATGACCGATCGTGGCTGGGACGTCGTTCCGGCGAGCGCGATCCGCCTGATCGCCGAGCCCGTGTGTGACGCCGGGTTCGAGCGCGACCACGACTGATCGGGAGGCGATCGTGACGGACGGGGTGCGGGTTGCGCCCATCGATCTCGTCCTCGTGACGGGCGCCGACCCCGAGCTCGTGTGGAGGACGCTGACCGAGCCCGAGCGCATTGCGCTGTGGTTCACCGATGCCTCGCGGCTGGGTGCCGTCGGGGATGCCTACCGCCTGGACTTCGGCGACGGGTCCGTGGTGTCCGGCGAGGTCCTGGCGGTGGAGCCCGGCCGGTCCTTCGCGCACACGTGGGCCTGGTCGGGCGGGGAGCCCGGCGAGATCACCCGCGTCGCGTGGAACGTGGAGCCGCACCTGGGCGGGTCCCGGATCCATCTCGTGCATGACGGCTGGAATGACGCGGGCCTCGACGGGTCCGCCCGCGATGACCATGAGCGCTACTGGTCCGGCTACCTGGACGACCTGCGCGACGTCCTCGACGAGGCGTGACGGGCGGAGGCCGCATCGGGCTGGTCGCGTTCCGGGCACTCGGCCGCTTCCACCGTGACGCGCGCCTGATCCTCCTCACGACGCTCCTTTTCGGGGCGGCGTTGAGCCTCTACTGGATCGACTTCAACCTGTACCTGTCCGCGCTCGGGTTCGATACGGCAACCATCGGGCTGGTGTCGACGATCGCGTCGGTCGCGGGGGCGCTCGTCGCATTCCCCGCGTCGTCCGCCTCGGACCGGTTCGGGCGGCGGTCCATCTACGCATTCGGGATCGCAGGCGCCCTGGCAGCGATCGTCGGCCTCATCGCGTCGGAGGCGCTGCCGCTGATCATCGTGTCTGCCGCGCTCTGGTCGGCCTCGAACCAGGCCATCCAGGTCGTGGTCTCGCCGTACCTCACGGAGCACAGCGAGCCCGAGCATCGGAATGAGCTGTTCGCGATCCAGTTCGCGATCCAGAACATCACGAACGTCGTCGCCGCGGTCCTCGGGGGCGTCGTCGCCGGGCTGATCGCGGGCGCCATCGGCCTCCAGGGCGCGGGCGTCTACCGGGTGATCCTCGTGATCATGTTCGTGCTCCTGCTGGCCGCGCTCGCGTCGGTCGCGCTGCTCACCGACGACCGGCCGCGCACGGTGGTCACCCCGCGGCTCAGGAGCCTCGGCGAGCCGGCCGCCTTCCCGCCCGACCCGCGTCGATCGGGCGCACGGATGGGCATCACCGTCCGGGACCAGGCTCGCTTCATGAAGCTGGTCGTGCCGGGATTCCTCATCTCCGTCGGTGCGGGGCAGGTGATCCCGTTCCTCAACCTGTACATCCAGCGAAAGTTCGGGTTGGACCTCACCCAGCTCAACGCTGTGTTCGCTGTCACGTCGCTCGGCACGGTCGTCGCGATCCTCCTCCAGCCTCGTCTCGCACGGCGGTTCGGGCAGATCACGTCGGTCGTCATCGTCCAGGGCGCCAGCATCCCGTTCCTCGTGGTGCTGGGCTTCTCGCCGGTGCTGTGGAGCGTGATCCTCGCGATGGCCGTGCGGAACTCGCTGATGAACGCCGGAAACCCGATCTTCAATGCCTTCGCGATGGAGCAGGTGACACCTGCCGAGCGCGCGACGCTGTCGGCGGCGATGAGCGTCCTGTGGCAGATCGGCTGGGTGATCGGCGGGACGTTCTACGCCGTGCTCCAGGCCGTGCTCGGGTTCGACGGCGGCTACACCGTGAACTTCATCACGATCATCATGCTCTACTCGATCGCCACCGGGCTGTACTGGACCTGGTTCCGGGACGTGGACCGGCAGCGCCTCGAAGTCGTGGCGGCCTGACCCTCAGCGCGGCGCGGTCATCGCGAGCAGGCGCGGCGCGGTCATCGCGAGCAGGCGCTGCGCCGTCCGCCAGTTGCGCACGGTCACGGGCATTCCCGCCCCCCGGTCCAGGTCGGGCAGCTTCGACTGGCCGAGCCCGTTGGGGCAGAACATGTAGACGTGGCGGCCGATGACCTCGAGCCGGTCGACCGAGCCATCGCGGGCGCGCAGGCGACCCGCGGGGATCGTCGCCTGGGCGAAGCCGAGGAGGACCTTGTCCGGCTCGTCAAGGTGATCGGCGAATGGCATGCGCTCGATCGCGTCGCGCAGCTCGTCGTGCGTCCGTGCGACGACCGCGATGGAGAGCGCGAAACGCTCGAGGATCGCCGCCGCGACGTCCGCGACGAGGCCGTCGGCGTCGGTCGTGTCCGCGTCGAGGGCCACGTTGCCACTGGCGATCCAGGTCTCGATCCGCCCGTAGCCGCGAGCCTCGAGGATGGCGCGGAGCTCCGACATCGGGACGCGGTTGTGGCCACCGACGTTGATCCCGCGGAGCAGCACGGCGTAGCGGACGGGCATGGCGCCCAGTGTGCGTCATCCGGCCCGCGACCCGTCCTTGGGGATATCGCCCACGGGCTGCCGCCGGTAGACTTCGCCCATGGCAGAGGCGCCCGCTCCCCAGCGCACGAAGACCTCGATCCCGAAGAACCCGGGCCGGCACGAGCTCGGCATGAAGGCCACCCTCCTGTTCCCGGACAAGGAGATCGTGGACCGGTTCTACGTGCCGCTCGTGTACACGGCATGCCGGACCTGCTACTCGGAGCTGGACCCGCAGGAGATCTTCCGGCGTGCGCGTGACGGGGAGGTCGCGCCGGCGTCGATGCAACGCCTGATCTCGAACGTCATCGAGTCCGGGCATGGCTCCACGATCGAGCACATCGTGTTCACGTTTGCGCTGTCGGGCGTGTCGCGCACGCTGTCGCACCAGCTCGTGCGGCACCGGGCCGGCGTCGCGTTCGACCAGCAGAGCCAGCGCTACGTGAAGTTCAAGGGCGCGGCGACGATGCTCCCGGCGACGATCGCGGAGGGCAACCCGGACCTGCGGACCCGCTACGAGGAGCAGGTCGACGGGGCGCTGGGGCTGTACGGGGAGCTGCTCCAGGCCGGCGTCCCGGGCGAGGACGCGCGCTTCGTGTTCCCCAATGCCACGCGGACGAACCTCGTCATGACGGTCAACCTCCGGGCGCTCATCCACATGTCGGGGCTGCGCCTGTGCACGATGGCGCAGTGGGAGATCCGGCGGCTGTTCCAGCTGATCCGCCACGAGATCTTCGGGGTGTCTCCGTTCCTCGGCTCGTTCCTGGCGCCCAAGTGCGTCCCCCTGGGCTACTGCGACGAGTTCAACAACCGGGACGAGCACTGCCCCATCCGGCCGCACAAGGACAACGTCCTCTCGGCGTGGGCCCAGAAGCGCGATGCCGCGCGCGCGGCGGGTCGCGACCTGCCGGTCACGTGACGGCCCGGGGCGTGACCGGGATGGTGGGCACTCCGTGACGATCCGCCTCGAGTTCAACCGGATCGCCCCGGGCGTCGAGATCGGGCCAAACCGCGACGGCGTGGAGACCATCGTGTACCTCGCGGGCGGCGAGCTGGTGTTCGAGCACGGCGAGGAGCTGGCCCGGCGGGCGGTCGTGCGTGCGGGCGACGTGCTGTACGAGGCGCCGTCGGAGCTGCACATGGTCCGCAACGAGGGGCCTACCGATGCGCTCGCGCTCCTCGCGGCTGTAGACGCCGAGGGGGCCGGCCGGCGCCTGGGCGAGATGCTCCGGCGCTGGCACGAGGATAGAGAGCCGGTCCGGCGCGGCGGCGAGGCCCGCGTGACCGAGGCAGCCGGGATCCGGCGCAGGTTCCTCGTGGAGCCCGGCGACTTCGGCTCCGTGACGTTCACCGTGACCGAGATGGAGATGCAGCCCGGCGCTGCCGATTCCTGGCATGTGCACCCGGGGTCCGAGCACGCCATCGTCGTGTTCGAAGGTCGGGGAACGATCCAGGTGGGCGACGTGGAGGAGACGCTGGAGCCGCTCAAGGGGATCCGCGTCCTGCCCGGGCGGCCGCACCGTGTCATCAACGACTCGCGGCTGCTGCTGCGCTACTTTGTCTGCGCCTCGCCCGGCACCGACCCGACCATCGACCGCCGTCCCGCCGACGCGCCGAGGCGCCGGCTCGACGCCTGATAAGTCACCGCCTTCGCGAGCCAGCACCGGCAACGAAGTCGAGCAAGACCATCACGTCCATCGGCGTCGTCGCCTTCGTCATCGCAGCGGCCATCGCCAGCGTCTCGGCGATCCCGGGAACGTCGTTCTCGGGGTGCGCGAGCCCGTGCTGCCGTTCGTGGGCGTGTTCGTTCTCGGCTGGCCCCCGGACAAGGCCGCGCACAACGCGGCATGCGGACGCTAGGTCGCCGGCACCGCTGCCGGCGGCAGGTCCGCGATGAGGCGGCGAAGCACCCGCGCGAGGCTGGGCCCCGCCGAGGCGCCGGCCTCCAGCACCTCCTCGTGGCTCAGCGGCTGGCCGCTGTACCCGGCCCCGGCGTTCGTCACCAACGAGACGCCGCACACCTCGAGCCCGATCCAGCGCGCTGCGACCGCCTCGAGCACAGTCGACATCCCGACGGCGTCGGCACCCAGCGCGCGGAGCATCCTGACCTCAGCCGGCGTCTCGTACGAGGGCCCGAGGAGCCCGGCGTAGATGCCCTCCTCGAGGCGGATCCCCTCGGCCTCCGCGGCAGCATGGAGGCGCGCCCGCAGGCGTCGCGCCCAGACGTCGGTAAGGTCCGGGAACCTCGGGCCGAGCTCGTCGGCATTCGGGCCCAGGAGGGGCGTACGCCCGGTGAGGTTGAGATGGTCGTTGATCACCATCAGGGTCCCGGGGCCATAGGCCGGGTTCACGCCGCCCGCCGCGTTCGTGAGGATGACCGTGTCTGCGCCGAGTCGCCTGAACAGGAGGACCGGCTGGACGACGAGGCCCGGGTCGTTGCCCTCGTAGAGGTGGAAGCGGCCCTGGAGTGCCGCGACTGGGACGCCGGCGATCGTCCCCAGGAGCAGGCGGCCAGCGTGCCCGGGGGCCGTCGCGACGGGCCAGCCGGGAAGGTCCGCGAACGGGATCGGCACCGGCGATTCGAGGTCGTCGGCGAGGCTTCCGAGGCCGGACCCGAGGACGAGGCCGACGCGCGGCACGAGGTCCGTGCGGGCACGAACGGCCTCGACGAGGGCGGCGAGCCGGGCGGGCTGAGCGGCAGGAGAGATCGGATCGGACGGTGAGATCGGGCGCGCCGGATCGAAGTCGGTGCTCATCGCCAGAGGATAGCCGCGAGCCGATTGGTTCCGCGCGGTTAAACTTCGACGCCCGCCGGGAGTACTGACACCGGGATGCCAGTCACGTCCCGCCGGGCGCCCGGCCGCGTCCACCCTTGCGGGCGACCTCCGACTGGTCACGAAGCGTCCAGAGCGGCCTGGGAGCGCGGACCCTTGATGTGATCGCGAGTCCGACGCCGGCATGGCATTGAGGTGATCGCAGCCGACCGGGGGGAGCAGGTTTGAGACAATCGCCTCCGCTCCGGTCCTTCCGTGTGGCCCCTCGGGCAAGGACTACGTTACGGGTCTGGGGTCCGGCGTCCAACGGGCTTATCCACGAACTTCGGCCGATTGCCGGCCTGTCCGTCCACCACTTTTCCCCCGATGTGGACATGCTGTGGACGACCGGCATCGCGGGGCCGTTCCGCATCGCGGGGCCGTTCGGCATCGCGGGGCCGTTCCGCATCGCGGGGCCGTTCCGCATCGCGGGGCCGTTCGGCATCGCGGGGCCGTTCCGCATCGCGGGGCCGTTCCGCATCGCGGGGCCGTTCCGCATCGCGGGGCCGTTCGGCATCGCGGGGCCGTTCCGCATCGCGGGGCCGTTCCGCATCGCGGGGCCGTTCGGCATCGCGGGGCCGTTCGGCATCGCGGGGCCGTTCGGCATCGCGGGGCCGTTCGGCATCGCGGGGCCGTTCCGCATCGCGGGGCACCCGCAGGAGCACGATCCCGTTCTCGGACGGGGTCACGCCCGACCGGAGCGCACGGAGGATCTCGTGCGTTGCGAGCGGGAAGTCGGCACGAACGAGGCCGATGCGCCGCGCCAGGGCCTGCCGGTTCCGGGTCGTGTCCAGCACAACAAGCACGATGCGAACGATCCGCGGGTCGTCGCGCGCCTTGAGTTGGATGCGGCGGAGCGTTGCATCGACAACCCCGAACCGGCTGATGCCCTCGATGCCAGTCCTGCCATCGTGCGCGGTGACCACAGCGTCCCACGCGCGCCGGTCGCCAATGATGGGCAGGGGGACCTCCGTCCTCCAGCCGAGTGCCGGGTGGATCCCCGCCCGGAACGCCTCGAGGAGCCGGACCTGGACGTGGTCGCGGAGCGGATCGCCCACCGGATACGTGCTGATGCGCGCCACGAGGCCGAGCACGCCGGCGATCGTGGCCACGGTCTCGAATGGCACCTGCGCCACCGAGCCGCGCTCCAGCCTGCCCAGTTGATGGCGCGACATGCCTGCCGCGCCCGCGACGGCGTCCTGGCTCAAGCCGTTGGCGACCCGGGTTCTGCGGAGATCGTCGACGAGGTCCTCGATCGCCCGGCGCCCCTGTCTGCGGGCCGTGGGACCAGGTCGTTCGACAGTAGCCATCGGCACACTCTGCCGGGCGTGCCTCATCGCGGCCTTACCGGGTGCCTCGGTGCGGCTGCCGAGCGACCTGAAGGAGACCTCGCGGAATGGTGCGTGGTGCGCACGAGATCGCGCGGATCGGGGTCGAGGGCAGGTGGTTCGTGCGCCTGCCTCACAAACGGACGAAGGCTTCTTCCAGTCGTGCGCCCGACGCACATCGGGCCGGACACGGGCGCGAGTTGGGTCAGGCCGGGCGACGCCGCGCCGGCGCGGGCCGGACACGGGCGCGAGTTGGGTCAGGCCGGGCGACGCCGCGCCGGCGCGGGCCGTGCGCCCGACGCACATCGGGCCGGGCACGGGCGCGCACTGGGTCGGGCTGCGCCAGGCGACCGCCGGGAGGACGCCGCGTCGGGCGCCGGGAACGCCAGGCCCGCCGAGCCGCGGGACTATCCCCCGAGGGCGAACATCTCCACCTTCGGCAGCTTCTCCGTCGCCGCGCTCCGGAGCTCCGAGTAGCGGTCGGCGCGCACGCCCCAGACCGCGCGGATGCGGTCGGCCAGCTCCGCGTCGGACTCGCCGGCCCGCAGCGGCGTCTTGAGGTCCACGCCCGAGACGGCGAACAGGCACGTGTACAGGTGGCCCTCGGCGGACAGCCGTGCGCGGGTGCAGTCGCCGCAGAACGGACGGGTGACGGACGCGATCACGCCCAGCTCGCCCGAGCCGTCGCGGTAGGCGTAGCGCCCGGCGACCTCGCCGCGGTATTGCGCCGCCACCGGCTCCAGCGGCATCGCCGCATCGATCAGCGCGAGGATCTCCTCCGCCGGGACGACATCGTCCAGCCGCCAGCCGTTGGAGTGCCCGACGTCCATGTACTCGATGAACCGGAGGATCAGCCCCTCGTCCCGGGCCCAGCGGGCCAGCGGCAGCACGGACGGCTCGTTCATCCCGCGTCGCACGACCGTGTTGACCTTGATCGGCGCCAGGCCGGCGGCCCGTGCCGCGGCGATCCCGTCGAGCACCTTCGCGACCGGGAAGTCGACGCCGTTCATCGTCCCGAAGACCTCGTCGTCGAGCGAGTCGAGGGACACCGTGATCCGCTGCAGGCCCGCTCTGGCAAGCGGCGCCGCCAGTGCCCGGAGCGCGGAGCCGTTCGTGGTGAGCGTCAGGTCAACGGGCTCGCCCTCGGGCGTCCGCAGCGCGGCGAGGTGCTCGATCAGCACTGGCAGGTCCCGCCGTACCAGCGGCTCGCCCCCGGTGATCCGCAGCTTGCCCACCCCGAGCTCGACGAAGATCGCCGCCAGCCGCGCAATCTCCTCGAACGAGAGGACCATCTCCTTGGGCAGGAACGCGAAGTCGCGCCCGAAGACCTCAGCCGGCATGCAGTACGGACAGCGGAAGTTGCAACGGTCGGTGACCGAGATCCGCAGGTCGCGCAGCGCACGCCCGAACCGGTCCGGCAGGCCCGGTCGGCCGTCGAAGGTCGTGAGCAGGCCATCCCGCGGATCGCCCGGCAGGTCATCGGCGGGGGTGGTCGCGGTAGTCGGCGCGTGCGGATCCATCGGCCCATGGTAGTCGGACCGCCCGATGCGCACGCGCACCGGCCCCACCCGACCGTACCACCGGAACGCCCCACCGGTACCTCTAGCGACTCCACCACAGCCCACCGCGCCGCCTACTGTGCAGGCAATACCCCGCAGCTCGCTCTCCCTGCATCGAGGAATCTCCAGCCCATGGCGTCGACCGACACGCGCTCCGGCTTCCGGCTCCCGTGGAATTCTGACCGCTCGCACGACGAGGCCACGTCCGAGGTCCCCGGTGTGGCGATCGCCGAGACCCCCGAGGCGAGCCATGCCCCGGCCGACCCGGCCTGGCCAAAGTCCGACTTCAACGCCGCCCTGGGTGTCGCCCAGACAGCCCAGCGGCCCATCGCCCGGACCGAGTCCCCTCTCTCCGCACCCGAGGAGCCCGCACCGATGGTCGAGATGGATCACGCCGTCGCAGCGGCGCCTGCGGCCGCCCCGAGGAAGCCGTCCAAGCTCATGGTCGACCTCACCGCCGCGATCCGCGCGACGGCGGAGTCCGCCCGCATCGCCGCGCTCGCGCAGGCCGAGACCGACCTCACGCAGGTCGTCGATGCGATCCGCGCGAGCTCGACCGACGGCGCCAGCGCGCTCAAGCACCAGTCCGACGAGGACGTCGCATCCATCCGGGAGTGGTCAAAGGCCGAGATCGCGCGAGTCCGCGAGGAGACCGAGACGCGGATCAGCGCGCGCAAGGAGACCCTCGAGGGGGAGCTCGCAGGCCATGCCGCGGCGGTCGAGCGCCGCGTCGAGGAGGTCAAGGGCGAGGTCGGGCGGTTCGAGACCGCGATGGCCGCCTACCTCGAGCGACTGAGCCACGAGCAGGACCCGGCCCGCCTCGCCACGATGGCCGAGGAGATGCCCGAGGCGCCTTCGTTCGAGGCGTGGGCCGATCTCGGCGATCTCGACATCACGCTCCAGGAGTCACCAGCCGCGGAGTCGATCGTCGAGCCGTGGCTTGACGGGCCGGCCGCGGAGGCCATCGCCGAGCCCGTCGTCGAGGCGCCGACCGCGCCCGTCGTCGAGGCGCCGACCGCGCCCGTCGTCGAGGCGCCGACCGCGCCCGAGGCGACCGCCGGGACCGTCGTCGCGGCCGTCATGGCCGCGGAGGCCACCGCCGGGACCGCGCTCGACCCGGGGGGCGCACCGGTCGCCAACGCGGGGGTCGTAGCCGTCGGTGACCCCGTCTGGAACCACGAGACCAACGCCTGGATGGGCGCGAAGACCGGCATCGACGAGGCCGCTGGCGCGATCCCGCGCTGGGCCGCAGGCGAGACCCCCGAGGGCTTCCCGACCGACGGCGCGGAGGGCGGGGACCCCGTCGACCGGGGCGCGATCATGGCCGCTCTCGAAGCCGCCGCCGAGGCCGTCGTGGCCGCCGAGGCAGCCGCGGAGTCCGCGGACCAGGCCGAGGCCGCCGCCGACGTCGCGGAGACCGCCGCGGGGCTGCTCGTGGGCCGGGCCGGCTCCGACGACGACTATGACCCCGAGGCCCAGGCGGCGATGAGCGCCCGCGTGGATGCCGGCGGCTACCAGACCGAGTCCTTCCAGGATCGTCTTGCGAGCCTCCTGCCCGGTCACGGCGAAGGCGCCGTCGGCGACGAGGCACGGACGACGGAGGTCGTCGTGTCGGGCCTCGTGTCGGTCGCGAGCATCGCGAGCTTCAAGCGCCATCTCGGCCGGATCGCCGGCGTGCAGAACGTCGCCGTGGCCTCCGGCCCTGAAGGCGAGTTCGTGTTCAACCTGACCCATCGCGCGGACCTGTCGTTCCGCGATGCCATCCCGACCATGCCCGGCTTCGCAGCCCGCGTCACGAGCAGCGGCGACGGCGTCGTCAACGTGACCGCCCGCGATCCTGAGGCCGAGGGCTAATCGCATGGCTATCCGTCCCGCAGTCGCGATCCTCCTTCCCGCAACCGAGGCGACCCCGGTTGGCGCCGAGCTCCACGAAGGCGGCTTCGATCCGATCTTCGTGCGGACGCCGCGCGAGCTGAACGATATCCTCGCAAGCCGAAGCGACATCGTCGTCGCGGTCATCGACTCCGAGAATGATCCGGAGACCGGCAGCGACGCGTGGATCGTCCTGCACGAGGCCGGGCGGAACATCCCGGCGCTGCTCGTCGTGGATCCTGCATCGCTTGAGACGCTGGACATCTCCGCGGCCGGCCACCAGGACGACGAGTACCTGACCCGCCCCTACTCCGCCGAGTCGATCCGCTGGCGGGTCGAGGCGATGTGCATCCGCTCGGCGGCCGTCGACGACGGCTCGGGGCCGGTGCTGCAGGGTGCGATCGACCACGCCGACTGGGGCAATCGCGGCAAGGTGATCGCGGTGTTCAACCCCAAGGGCGGCGTCGGCAAGACGATGGTCTCCACGAACCTCGCCGCCGCGCTCGTCAGCAAGGGCCAGCGGGTCCTGCTCATCGACGCGGACACCGTCACGGGCCACGTGCCGACATCGCTCGGCATGGAGGGGGTCGGCACGGTCGTCGACGCCTGGCGCGACGAGATCGACGGCGGGCCGGTCCTGACGTTCGACCAGATGGCGTCGCTCCACTCATCGGGTCTCAAGGTGCTGCCGCTCACGTCAAGCCCGATGGCGACCGACCTGCTCGAGCCGCAGCGTGTCGCGGGCGCGATCGCCGTCGCCCGCCGCAACGTGGACTTCGTCGTCATCGACGCCCACCCGTCCTACAGCCCGCTCAACCGGGCAATGCTCGAGAAGAGCGATCGGATCCTCGTGCCGGTCACCCCGGACCTGCCGGCGATCCGGGCCCTCACGCAGCTGCGGGACGTGGCTCGCGACCTCGGCATGCTCGACAAGCTCTCACTCATCGTCAACCGGGCCGCGTCCGGGATCGCGGTCGCCGACATCGAGAAGTCCGTGGGGCTCCCCTGCTACGCGCAGATCCGCTCCGGCGGCATGCTCCTCGTCAAGGCCAACAACGAGGGCCGGACGCTGTTCGAGATCGGTGCCCGGGAGAAGGTCACCCAGGACTTCGTGGTCCTCGCCGACCGGCTCCTCGGGATCGAGAGCCCGCACGCCGAGGCAGCCCGTGGGTCGCTCCGCCTGTTCGGCCGTACGGTCGGCGCGCGCGCCTGACCTACCGCGGCCCGGCCGCCTATCCGTCGCTCATTCCGCGGGCATCCGCCCGCCACATTCGTTTGCCCAACGTGTCACGCCCGCCGGCCCAACGGCGGGCGTGATGCGTCCATGCCCCACAGGTGACCGCGCCGACGCTTCGCTGCGGGCTGGCCCGGCGACCGTTGAGCGACTTAGCGGGTCCGGTCCTGCCAGGAGATGCCGCCCATCGGCGCACCCGGGAGCTTCAGGTGCGGGGCCCCCGTGCGCTTGTCCACCTGCTCGACGCCGCGGAGGTAGAAGCGGTTGACGAGGATCACCTCGACCTCCGGGTCGCTGACCTCCACCTCGCCCAGGCGCGCCACGGCGTCGGCGATCGGGACGAACATCTCGGACGAGCGGTCCAGCAGTCGATCGGGCTCGGAGCCCGGATGGAGGAACACGGTCCCCACCACCCGGAACGGCGGTACCTCGAGGGCCACGTCGTAGGCCACCTTGTGGACCTTGAGGGCGGCGCGCTCGGTCTCGGTGAGTGGCGGCAGCGAGTCCTCGCCGGCGGTGACGAGGATCAGGTCGTACGGGTCCACGCTCTTGAGCCCGGGCGCGGGGTCCAGCACTCCGGCGCCGTCCGGCGGGCCCCAGTGCACGTCGCTGATCGCGATGGCCTCACGCTTGTTGAGCGCGTCGGAGAGGCGGCCGGCAATCTGCATCCGCCCACGCAGCCGCCAGTCCTCGGTGAGCGCCGTGAAGGGCACGCCCCGGACCGTGCCGGCGTGCAGGCGGGAGCCCTCTCCCGTGCCCGACGAGGCCGAGCCGCCGCCGGTATTCGTGGTCCCGCCGGCCCCGGGCGCGCCGGTTCCGGACGCGGTACGCCCGGGCTTGTTGCGCTTCAGGAAGCCGAACGGCACGCGGTCAATCCTCCTCGGCCTTGCCCGTGTTCGAGCGGATCGTGTCGACCACGTTGGCATCCGCAAGCGTAGTCGTATCGCCCAGGACGCGCCCCTCGGCGATATCCCGGAGCAGGCGGCGCATGATCTTGCCCGATCGGGTCTTGGGCAGGTCGGGAACGAACATCAGGAACTTCGGGCGCGCGATCGGGCCGATGACATAGGCCACGTGCTCGCGCAGCTGGACCGCGAGCGAATCGCTCGGCTCCTGGCCGGACTTGAGGATGACGAAGGCGAAGATCGCCTGGCCGCTGATCGAGTCCGTCTTGCCGACGACCGCCGCCTCCGCGACCGATCGATGGTCCACGATCGCGGATTCGACCTCGGTGGTGGAGATGCGGTGGCCCGCGATGTTCATCACGTCATCGACGCGCCCGAGGAGCCACAGGTAGCCCTGCTCGTCGCGCTTCGCGCCGTCGCCGGCGAAGTACATCCCCGGGAACCTGGACCAGTACGTCTGCCGGTACCGCTCAGGATCCCCGTAGATCCCCCGCAGCATCCCTGGCCACGGCCGCTTGAGCACCAGGTACCCGCCACCGCCGAACGGCACCGACGCCCCGTCGGCATCCACGACGTCCGCCTCGATCCCCGGCAGCGCGAAGGTCGCGGAGCCGGGCTTGGTCGTGGTGACCCCGGGCAGCGGGGAGATGAGGATCTGGCCGGTCTCGGTCTGCCACCAGGTATCGACGACGGGCGCCCTGTCGCCGCCGATGACATCCCGGTACCAGCGCCAGGCCTCGGGGTTGATCGGCTCGCCAACGGACCCGAGGAGGCGCAGCGTCGAGAGGTCGTGGGAGCGCGGGATCTCCTCGCCCTGCTTCATGAAGGCACGGATCGCCGTCGGTGCGCAGTACAGGATGGAGACCTTGTAGTCCTCGACGATCTGCCACCAGCGGTCCCACGTGGGTGCGTCGGGGGCGCCTTCGTAGAGGATCCCGGTGGTCGCGTTCGCAAGCGGCCCATAGACGATGTAGGAGTGGCCGGTCACCCAGCCGATGTCCGCGGCGCACCAGTACACGTCGTCGGGCTTGATGTCGAAGACCGCCCAGTGCGTGAACGCAGCACCGAGGAGATAGCCCGCCGACGTGTGCAGGATGCCCTTGGGCTTCGCGGTGGTACCCGACGTGTAGAGGAGGTAGAGCATGTGCTCGCTGTCGACGGGGACCGGCGCACAGACGTCGCTCTGGCGATCCACGATGTCGTGCCACCAGTGGTCGCGGCGCGGGACCATGTGTGCGCCGTCGCCGAAGCGGTCCACGACGATCATGTGCTCGATCGTGGGCGCGTCCGCGACCGCTTCGTCCGCGTGGTGCTTGAGGCCGACCTTCTTGCCCCGCCGCCAGCCACCATCCGCGGTGATCAGCACCTTGGCACCGCAGTCATTGATGCGCCCCGACAGCGCCTCCGCGGAGAACCCGCCGAAGACGACCGTGTGCGGCGCGCCGATGCGGGCGCAGGCGAGCATCGCGATCGGCAGCTCGGGGATCATCGGCATGTAGATCGCGACCCGGTCACCCTTGCGAACCCCCAGCTCGAGGAGCGCGTTGGCCGCCTTCGAGCTCTCGCGCATGAGGTCCGCGAACGTGAGCGTGCGGGTGTCCCCGGGCTCGCCGATCCAGTGGTAGGCGACCTTGTCACCCAGCCCGCGCTCGACGTGGCGGTCGACGCAGTTGTAGGCGACGTTGAGCTCCCCGCCGGTGAACCACTTCGCGTCCGGGAGGTTCCACTCGAGGGTGTGCTCGAACGGCGTGAACCAGGAGACGCGCTCGCGGGCCTGCCTGGCCCAGAACCCGACGTAGTCCGCGTTTGCCTCGTCGTACAGGGCGACCGTGGCGTTCGCCTGGGCGACAAAGGCCGGGTCCGGCGGGAAGGTCCGCGTCTCGGCGAAGAGGTTCTCGATCTCCGGCCCGGCGTGGGCCTGGGGCTCGCTCACGGGTCCCTCCGAACAAACTCCCTGGGTCGGCCCATGATACGCGGGCACGCCCGGCGCTCCACGGCGATTGGTCCGGGTGCGCCGAGCCGACAGTCCGCTGTTGTCCGGTCTCGGGCGCGCTCAGTCGACCCCGGCGGAGAGGTCGTCCTGCGTGGGGCCCGCGGGTGTGTCGCCATCACCGGCGAACGGGTCGATCCCCGGGTCACGGGCCAGCACGACCCGCTGGGGCCGCGGGATCTCGATGCCGTAGGTGGCGAACGCGGCGAGGAGCCGCTTGCGCAGCTCGCCGCCCGCGGCCCACTGCTCGGTCGCCCGGACGCGGCCCAGGACCTTGAGCGTGATCCCGTACTCTGCAAGTGCCTCGATCCGCTCCACGTGCGGCGGCTCGAGCACGCGGCGGCGCCATTCCGGGTCGGCGGCCATCGCGGTGCCGACATCGTCCACCACGCGCGTCGCCTTCTCGATGTCGGTCCCGTAGGCCACCGTGACGTCCTGGTTGATGCGCGCCCAGACGCGCGTCCGGTTCGAGGCCACCTTGATCTCGCCGTTGGGCACCGTATGGACGACGCCGTCGAGGTCGCGCAGGGTCGTGCGCCGGAGGCTGAAGTCCTCCACCGTGCCGGAGACACCGGCGATCGAGACGACGTCGCCCTTGCTGAACTGGTTCTCGATGAGGATCAAGGCGCCCGTGAAGTAGTCCCGGACGATGCTCTGGGTGCCGAAGCCCACCGCGATGCCGACGACCCCGAGGCCCGCGACCGCCGGCCCGATGTCGAGGTTCAGCTCGCCCAGGATCATGACCAGGGCGATCAGCGTGACGAACACGCGGATCACGTTGGTCCCGAGCTGCTCCAGCGTGTCCATGCGCTTCCGGACCTCGACCGCGGACAGCTCCTGGGCCGTGCCCTCGGTCGTCTCGCGGTCCAGGAGCGCCTTGACAACGCTGCGCACGGAGACGCTGGCGAGCCGGAGGACAAGCGCCGCGATGACAATGATCAGGAGGATCGGCAGGACGGAGTCCTGGAGCAGGGCGAGGAGACGCGCCTCGACGCCGGCCGGAATGGTCATGTCCTCAGCCTAGTCGAGATGACGCACGGGGCGGGTGAGCGCAGTCGAGGCGCGCGTGCGAGCTCAGGCGGGCGTGCGAGCTCAGGCGGGCGTGCCCCCGAGCCGGACCGAGATCGCGCCCGCGGCCTCCTGGACCTGCTGCGCGAGCTCCGGGATCCGGCGCGGCGTGACCCGGAACGCCGGACCCCACACGTCCACCGCGGCGATCACCTGGCCACGCGCGTCGTGGACCGGCGCCGCGATCGCGTTGAGACCGGCGTCGTACTCGCCGAACGCCGTCGCGTACTTGCGCCGGCGGACCCGGGCGAGCTCCTCGAGCAGCGGCTCGAGCGTGGTGATCGACCGCTCCGTGAACCGGTCCAGACCGCGCCGGACGAGGCGCAGGATCTCCCGCTCCGGGAGCGAGGCCAGCAGGACCTTGCCCCCGGCCACCGAATGCAGCGGCACGAAGCGGCCGGACCAGTCCCCCATCGCGACGAGGTTCGGCCCGTCGGCCTGGGCGACCGTGAGCAGCTGGTCCCCGTCCAGCACGCCGAGGCCGGTGGTCTCATGCGTCGCCCGCGCGAGGCGCTCGAGCTCCGGCATCGCGATCGAGCGCAGGTCCAGCGTGCGCTCCGCGCGGTTGGCCAGGCGGATCACGACGAGGCCGAGGCGGTACTTGCCGCTCTCCTCGTCCTGCTCCACAAGGCCCCGCTTCTCGAGCGTCGCGAGCAGGCGGGACGCGGTGGACTTGTGCAGGCCGAGCCGCCGTGCGAGCTCGGTCACGCCGGCCTCGCCGTGGCTCTCCCCGAGGGCCAGCAACAGGGCCGCCGCCCGATCGACGGACCGGACGGCATTCCCGTCGAGCGTCATCGGTTCGTCTCCGCGCGCGTCAGTGGGCTGCCGGACCGATCTCGCCACGGGCGCGCGCCTCGAGTGCCGCGTCGAGCGAGTCGCCGAAGATCGTCAGGACCCGGTCCACGATGTCGCCCTCGGCGTGCGCCTCGCAGATGAACCACGGCTCGCGGGAGTCGGGCTCCGGCATGGCGCCGCGGGCGTGCATGCCGATCGCGATGGCGTCGTACAGCTGGTGGTCGGTGTTCGCCCAGTCCCGGTACTCGCTGGCCACGACGTCCGTGAACATCACGCCGAACATCGAGGGATGGCCGGTGATGTGGTAGGCGAGACCCTTCGCATCGAGCAGCTGGCGGATGCCGGTCTGGACCGTCTCGCCCGTGGCGTGGATGGTCGCCAGCGCGTCCGTGTCGCGGATGATCTGGAGGGTCTTCACGGCGGCGGCGGCCGCGACCCGGTTGCCGGCGTAGGTGCCTCCGTGGCTGACCTTGTCGGGCAGGACGGACATGACGTCCTCGCGTCCACCGAAGGCCGCAGCCGGGTAGCCGTTGCCCATCGCCTTGGCGTACGTCGCGAGGTCCGGGGTGATCCCGAAGAACTCCGCGGCCCCACCCTTCGCGAACCGGAATCCCGTCTTGACCTCATCGAAGATCAGCAGGATCCCGAACTCCTCGGTGAGGGCGCGCATCGCCTGGTGGAAGCCGGGCTTGGGGAGGATCCCCTGGGCGTTGCCGAGCACGGGCTCCACGATGATCGCCGCGATCTCGTTTCCCTGGCGCTCGAACAGGCGGCGGAGGGCGCCGATGTTGTTGTAGCGCGCGGGCACGATCGTCTTGGCGACGTCGCTCGGGATTCCGCGGCCCCAGGCCAGCCCGACGGGGTTGTCCTCGTCACCGAGGTCGGCCATGTTGTCGGGCGCGACGCTGATCAACGCGTAGTCGTGGACGCCGTGGTACTGGCCCTCGAACTTCACGATCTTGTCGCGGCCCGTGTAGGCACGGGCGATGCGCATCGCGTGCATCGTCGCCTCGGTGCCCGAGACGGTCATCCGCGCCTTCGTGACCCAGGGGTTGAGCTCTTTGACGAGCTCCATCGCCACAACCTCGTCCTCGCTCGTGAGCGAGAAGCTGACGCCCCGGCGCATCCGCTCGTTCACGTAGTCGTCGACGCGGTCGTCCCCGTGGCCCAGGATCACGGGCCCGTAGCCCATGCGCAGGTCGATGTACTCGTTGCCGTCAAGGTCCCAGACCCGGCCACCCTTGCCCCGGTCCACGTACACCGTGTCCTCGCCCCAGGCGCGGAAGTTCGAATCCGTGCCACCCGGCAGCGTCTTGAGCGCACGCCGGTACATCGCGAGCTGCTGCACGCGCGAGAGTGAGGTGGTGGGGCGTGAGGCGGGTTCGGCGGTCATGGTGCCTCCGGGCTTGTGACCCCCTGCCCCGGGCGGGGCGGCGTCGACCGGCTGCGGGCGGCGGCGGGGGCGCACGCGACGTGACCCGTATTCCGGGACGAGCGTTGCGGGCTATGCAACAGTTTCGTCCGATCGTGCCATATGGCCTCCGGACGCGTCAACACGAATATCGTCATCAAGCGCGACCCGTTGTGCGAATCACGCAGTCGGACTCGCCACTGCGTGGCAGATCCGCGTACATTGGCGACCTGATGGTTACACCGACAGCGCTCCCGGCCGGCGGATCGTTCTGGGTCTCGAGCGGCGACCCGGGTCCGGTCCGTGTGCCTGTCCGAGGCCGGGTCGAGGCCGATGTCGCCGTCATCGGTGGCGGGTTCACCGGCCTGTGGACGGCGATCTCGCTGCTCGAGACGGATCCGGCGCTGCGGGTCGTCGTCGTCGAGGCGGAGCGGGTGGGCCACGGCGCCAGCGGTCGGAACGGCGGGTTCTGCGCCGCGTCGCTGACCCATGGGCTGCACAACGGCCTGCTCCACTTTCCCGACGAGATCGAGGTGCTCGAGGCCGAGGGGCAGCGCAACCTGCGGGAGCTCGTGGCCTTCGTCCGCGCGGAGGGCATCGACGCCGAGCTCGAGGAGACGGGGACGCTCGACGTGGCGACCGAGCCGTGGCAGGTCGACGGGTTGCGCGAGTACGTGGAGCTCGGCGGCAGCCACGGCATCGAGCTCGACTTCCTCGACCGACAGGCGATCCGGGACGAGGTTCACTCGGCGCGCTGGCTGGCGGCGGTCCGCGCGGGCCCGGAGCGCTGCGTGATGCTCAACCCGGCGAAGCTGGCGTGGGGCCTGGCCGCCGCGGCCGAGCGGCGTGGTGCGCGGATCGCCGAGGGCAGCCGGGTCGAGCGCCTGCGCAGGCGGGCGGGTGGCGTCGACGTCCAGATCGCGGGCGGCGGGGTCGTGGCGGCCGACCATGTGCTCATGGGCACGTCCGCGTACAGCGCCTGGCTGCGGCGGCTGGCCACGACCTTCGTTCCGGTCTATGACTACGTCCTCATGACCGAGCCGCTCACCGAGGCGCAGCGCGACGCGATCGGCTGGCGCGGCCGGGAGGGCATGTCCGACGCGGGCAACCAGTTCCACTACTTCCGTCGGTCCGCCGATGACCGGATCCTGTGGGGCGGCTACGACGCGATCTACCACCCGGGCAACGCCGTGCGACCCGCGTACGACACACGGCCGGCGACCTTCGACACGCTCGAGCGCCACTTCGGCGACACGTTTCCCCAGCTCGACGGGATCGGGTTCACGCATCGCTGGGGCGGGGCGATCGACACCTCGACTCGCTTCAGCGTGACCTTCGGCGAGACGCTTGGCGGCCGGGTGCACTACGCACTCGGGTACACGGGCCTCGGCGTCGGGGCGACGCGCTGGGCGGCAGGGATCCTGCGCGACCAGGTCCTGCGGCCGGATTCGCCGCTCCTGGACCTCCGCTTCGTGCGCTCACTGCCGTTCCCCATCCCGACCGAGCCCATCCGGACGCCCGCCGTCGAGGTGATGCGCCGCGCCGTGATCGCCGCCGACGCGAACGAGGGCCGCCGCGGCCTGTTCCTGCGCGCGATGGACGTCCTCGGCATCGGGTTCGACAGCTAGGGCCGAGCAGGACGCGGCTGGGGTCGCTCGACGGCGACGTCGGTCAGGCGCTCGGGCGCACCCAGCCGGGCAGCTGGTCGGCGAGCGTCACAAGCGGCAGCGAGCCGTGGCCGATGAGCTCGTCGTGGAACGACCTGAGGTCGAAGCGGGAGCCGTCGCGAGCCTGGAGCTCGGCGCGCAGCCGGCGGATCTCGCGCATCCCGGTCATGTACGAGAGCGCCTGGCCCGGCCAGTTGATGTAGCGATCCGTCTCGATGACCGCATCGGTGTCGGACAGACCGGTCCGGAGCAGCCAGTCGATGGACTGCTGGCGCGACCAGCCCAGCCCGTGCATCCCGGAATCAACGATCAGCCGCGACGCGCGCCATGCCTGGGCGTCGAGCATCCCGAGCCGCTCGTCGTCGTTGCGGTACAGGCCGAGCTCGTCTGCCAGCCGCTCCGCATACAGGCCCCAGCCTTCGATGTATGCCCCGCCGATCATCCGCGCTCCGAGCCTGCGGAACACGTTGAGGCTTGGGTGCTCGGTCTCGAGGGCGAGCTGGAAGTGGTGGCCCGGGATCGCCTCGTGGTAGGTCGTCGAGGCCAGCTTGGAGAACGTGCGGCTGGGCAGGTCGTACGTGTTGACGTAGTAGATGCCGCCTCGCGAGCCGTCCGGGGCCGGCGGGTAGTAGTACGCGAACGGCGCATCCATCTCCTTGTACGGCTCGACCGGGCGCACCTCGCAGCCGCTCCGCGGGAGCCGCCCGAACATCCTCGGTGCAGCCGCAGCAGCCCGCACGATGTCCTCGTTCGCCCGCGCGACGAGCGCCTCATTCGTTGCGGCCTGGTTGACCGGATCCGCGCCCGAGGCGCGCCGGTAGCCGTCGACGTCGTCGCCGAAGCCGTGGGCACCGGCAAGCGCGCGCCGCTCCTCGTCGATCGCTGCCAGCTCGTCCATGCCCACCTGGTGGACGTCGACCGGCTCGAGGTCCAGCGTCGTCCAGCGCCGGATGAAGTACCGGTACAGCGCCTCCCCGCCGGGCGCCGACACGAGGCCCGGCTGCTCGCGGGTCGCCGCGAGGTACTCTCCGCCGACGGCCTCGAGGTAGCGGCGGTTTGCGGGGTTGACGACCTCCTCGACGACCGCTCGCACAGCCTCCCGGTCCGCGTCGGACGCGACCTCGGACATCGTCGTGATTGCGGCCTCCCCGGCCGGCGTCGAGAGCAGCCGCTTGAGCTGGTCGATGGTCCGCTCGGCCACGATCCGTGCCGCCGTCCGGCCAGACGCACGCCCCTCGTGGAGGATCTCGATATTGGCGTCCATGTACGGGCCGTACGCGCGCAGCCGCGTGAGCCACGCCTCGAGCCGCTCCGGCGTGTCTGCCCGCTGGAAGACGGTGAGCTGCTGGAGCAGGGTCTGGGGGCCGTTGATCTGATCGACGGCGCGGATCTCGTGGACCGTGAGGTCGTCGGCCTCCACCGCGAGCTCGGCGATCACGCGCAGGATGTCGCGGGTGATCCAATCCTCGGTCGCGAGGCCGTCCTCGGGGATCGCCCGGGCGTCGGCCCACGCGCGCTCCGCCGCATCACGGACCTCCGCTCGACCCACCGCCGTCGGGTCCTCCAGCCGGTCGTCGTAGCGGTGGTCGCCGTAGGCCGTCGCGCTCGTCGGCGACTGGCGGAGAGTCTCGTCCCAGAACGCGTCGGCGATGCGGTCGATGGGCGTGGACTGGCGGCTGGAGTCGGTCACGCGTTGACACCCCCGGTACGGGCAGCAGGTTGGCCGCTCACCGGCGCTCCCAGGTGCACTCGGATGGCGGAGGACTCCCCAACAGGGTATCGCGACGGGCGGGCGCTCAGGGCACGTTGCCGCCGGACGGCGCCGGACGGCGCCGGACGGCGGATGGCTCAGCCGGTGAACAGCGACAGCTGGTCGCCCGTCCGCTCGACGGCCGGGTCGAGCCCCAGGAGCGCCTCCATGTCCGCCAGCTCCACCGCGTCGCGCGCCGCCCAGTCGCGGAGGTGGTTGGCCTTGAGGATGTGCCAGCTCCCCTGCTCCACCTCGGCGCGCAGGAGCGGCGAGCGCTCGAGCTTGTGGCGCACGAGCTCGGCCCGCTCCGGGAGCACGACGAGGAACCGCACGAGCCGGTCGTCCACCGGGATCCGCGCGTGGCGCCGGAGCACGGTCTCGCCGAGCATCGCCGTCCACTCGATCTCCCACAGGAATGCGGCCCGCCCGCGGACGTACCAGATGACGTCGACCTCCTCGAGGTCCTCCGCGCGGATCCGGCCGAGGTACGGCGGGCCGGCGAGCTCGCGGTCGTCGAGCAGCTCCGCCAGGGGCACCCCGTCCATCCGCCGGGGCTGCTGGCGGGCGCCGATCCAGCACGAGAACCCGAGGCGATGGCCGAGGGCCACGAGCCGCGCGATGAGGTCCCCGTGCTCCTGGCTGCGACGGACCAGGTCGTCCGTCGTGACGAGCCGGTCAGGCGTGCTGGAGATGCTCCGGTAGCTGTCGAGGCAGGCACGGACGAGCGCCTCGTCCGGGAGATCCGGACCCGTGAACAGGCCCGCGATCCGTTCCATGAACTGCGCCTCGGACAGCGGGCCGGCCGTCGAGAGCAGGCTGTAGACGGCCCACTCCACGCGATCCGCCAGCGGCACGGCGGCGGCATCCCGGTCGGCCCGGTCGCCCAGCCACCAGCGGTCGTCGCCGACCTTCGCCAGGCGACGGCCGTCGGCGCCGGCGAGCGCATCCGCGATCAACGTGAGCAGCCGGTCGACATGGTCAGCGGGCGGGACGGGCGGGGACGCCGAGGCGGCCTGACGCTGGGGCGCGGCGGCCGACCCCTCGGGCCCTGTATCCGGCGCAGCCGGCGGTCGCACGAGCCGGCGGAGGTGTCCTGCCCGGTCGAGGCCCACGAGGATCTCGCCGAGCAGCCCCTGGAAGCTCACGGGCTCACCGCGCAGCTTGAGGACGTCCGCGGCGGCGTCGACGACCGCGCGCGCGGCGTCGACCGCGGAGAACGGGGCGTTCACGATCCGCTCGGGCGGGGCGAACAGGCGCCCGGCTGGCGCGAGGTCGGGGTCCCCGGCGCCACCCGGGACCGGCGTGAGCGCGACGTTCGCACGAGTCCGCGGTCCGCCCGGCACCGCGCCAGACCCAGGGGGAACGAGCTCCACGACGCCGCCCGTGTCACGCCCGGCCTCGGGCAGGCGCGCCCCGGCGAGGCGATACCCCGCAGTCACCCCGCCGAGGACCGTCGCGACGAGGCTCTCCGGGCCGTCGCCTTCGAGCATGAACACGACCCGCGCATCTCTCGCGAGCGCGGGCTCCACGCTCCGCAGGCTGCGCGTGATTGCCGTGGCCTGCCAGCCCCACGAGGGCCGGAAGGTCGGCCCGAACAGCGGCTCCAGGGGGAGCGTCGAGGCGGCGTCCCGACCGAGGACCCAGGCCGTCCCGTGGTACGCCCACGACAGCCGCTCGGCGACCGGGCGGAGCGGCGGCATGCCGAGGACGAGACGAATCCTCGGGCGCATCCCCGAGCGTTCGAGGTACTGCCCCTCGATCTCGAGCGCGCCGATCGCTGCCGGCGTCCCCTGCTTGAGGACCGCGGTCGCGGACCCCTCGACCAGGCTGCGAAGGTCCTCCCCGAGACGGGCAGGGACGGGCCCCCACGCGCCGCTCTCGAGCCGCTGCACAAACCCGCGGACGAGGCGCACGCCGTCCTCGAACGCGAGCCATGGGTTTCGCTCACGCCAGCTCGCCCCACCCGGGACCTTCACGTGTCCCGCGGCGATCCTGAGCGGCGCGAGACGTCCGGGCGAGGTCGCGAGGCGGCTCGCCGGGGCGAGCGCGTGCAGGAGGGCAAGGCGCAGCGCGGCCTCGATCGGGGCGGCGCGCAGGTCGCCCTCGACCCGTTCGAGGATCGCCGCCAGCGCGGACAGCTGGCGCGGGGTGTGCAGGTCGAGGAGCTCCAGCGCCAGGTCCTCGCCACCATCGAGCGTCGGGAAGCGGTCGAGGAGGTGGACCCGGACCTCGGAGCCCTCTGGGTCGAGCGCGCGCGCCACGTCGGACGGGTCGAGCGGCGCCTGGCGCTGCTCGCCGCCGCCGAGCTGATCGCGGCAGACCGCGCACCGGTAGTGCTTGCGGGTAGGTCGCGGGCCGGCGGCCGATCCAGGCTCGTCATGCGGCTCGGCGGACCAGGTCACCTCGTCGAGGATCACCGGCCGGTCGCAGGTGGCGCAGCGGCTGGCGAAGCGGTCGGTGATGGACGTCTTGAGGCTCGATTCGCGACGCGCCGACGCGGCCAGGGCCTGGACGGCGGCGTCGAGATGGCGCAGGTCCGGCGGGCGCAGCACGATCTCCGCGAGCAGTCGGTCGAGGGGCGTGGACTCGAGGCTGACGCCCTTGCGCTGGGCGTCGATGGCCGCGCGCGCGACCCAGCCGCCACGGCCGAAGAGGTCAAGGACGATCTCGCCCGGCAGCGACGACGCCTCCAGCCGCGCGGCGACGAGGGCCGGTGGCGGTGGCGGCGCGAATCGCTCGAACGCCGGGAGGCTGAACCCGGGTTCGGCTCGGAGGAGGAGCGCACGGCCCGCCATATCGGCGGATTGTCGCAGACGCGGCTCGCGGTCAGGGTCGCCGGGCGCGGATCTGCCCGTGTGCGCGACCAGCAGGCAGCCGCGCGATGGGGTTACTGGTCCTCGAGCTCGTCGTTCTCCTCGACGAACGCCTCGTCCGTCGTCTCCTCGGGGGGCAGGACGCGGTCGAGGTTCTCGATCTCCTCGTCCTCGACGTCGTCCTCGAGATCCTCCTCGAGCTCCTCGTCCTCCCGGACGAGCGTCCCCTTCGTGTACGGCCGAAGGTCTGTGGACTTGGCGGCGGTCGGGAACGAGACCTTGCCGTAGTTGCGCGGGTCCTGGACGACCTCGCGGATGATCAGTCGGACATCCCGGTCACCCAGCGAGGTGACGGCGGCGATGTACTTGTTGCCGTCGGCCATGAGCTTGAGCAGGCGGGCAGCGACGCGCGGCTCGACGATGCCGATCCGGTGGCCGTTGCTGTTCGCGATGAGCCGGTTGCCCTCCGGGACCAGCTCCACGGCGTCGCCCGGGTTGACCTGGGCGAGCTCCGCGGGGCGAGCGAGGTTCGTGAGGTGCGCGAAGCCCGTCTTGCCGGTCTCCTCGACGAAGATGCTCACCGGGGACTTCGAGCCGGGCTTGGCCGCGACGGTCTTCTCGCCCGCCTCGACGAGCAGCACCTTCAGCCGGTCGATGTTGCGCTCGGCGATTCGGTTCGTGGGGTCGAGGGCAAGCGCCTTCTGGTAGTGCTCGCGGGCAGCGCCCAGCTCGCCCATCTCCCAGAGTGCCTTCGCGAGGCGGTTCTCGGACTCCGAGTCGGCGCCCAGCTCCAGGAGCCGCCGGTTCGTCTCGGCCGCGTCGATCCAGTTGGCGGCGGTCGCGAGGGCGACTGCCTGCTCGGCGAGCTGGCGCTTGAGGCGCGTCTGGCCCGCGGGTGTCTGGGCGGCGGCGTCGATCTGGGGGAAGGTCACGGAGCGGTCATCCTTTCGGAGGCTCGGCGGCGCGCAGGCAAGCGCGACCGCGGCCTATGGGGCATCGTTTTGTAGCACTCGGCCGATGGATCGTCAAACGGGGCAGGGTTGCCAGCCCCGCCCGGCGGCCCCTCGATGGTGGCCCGCGTTCACCTCCGGGGCTGGCCGGATCAGCCCGCGAGCTGGAGGTTCCAGGCAACCACGACGACCCCGAGGATGGCGAGCAGGGCCGCCTCCCACAGGAAGCGCGGCTCGCGCCGTCGCGCGGGGGCCGTCCCGTGCAGTGCGTCCCAGAGGTAGAAGACGAGGGTCAGCACCGCCGGTCCGACGAGCTGCGGGATGTCCATCGCCCGGGTGGCGCCCGCGGCCACCGCGACCACGATCGCGTAGGTCAGCGCGGACCGCGCCGCATCGGACGCCGTCCCATACCGGAAGACCGCGACGCGGTAGCCCAGGAGGAGGGCGATCAGCGCGTCGTCGAGCGCCAGCACGACGAGCCAGCCGCCGCTCAGCGGGGTGCCGCCCGACGCGGTCCCACCGGTTTCCGCGAGGCCACCGGGCACGAGCGCCGCGATGCCCGTGAACGCGACGAACGCGGTCACGACCGCCGCGAGCAGGATCCGCGACCGGTCCGCCTCCGATACGCCGGCCAGCTGGCCGATCAGGCGGATCTCGAGCACGAGGATCCGGTCGAGGAGGATCGCGAACGCGACCATCGCCGGCACGAGGCCAAGGCCGGGCGGGACGAGATGGATCGCGGCCGCAGCGCCGCCCGTGAGCACCGACGGGACGAGTAGCGCCTCGTAGGGACGGCCGGCCTCCTCGGACCCGAGGACGCCGGTGCCCGCGAGCAGCATGACGACGGGTAGCAGCCCGGCGATGAGGAACGCATCGGGGCGCTCGACGAGGCGCGTCATCCCGACGAGCAGGCACGCGACGAGGACAAGCTCGCGGCGCGCAAGGACGGGGGCGGCGGTGCGGACGGCCATCACGGGGATCGTACGTCGCGGGTCGGGCGCGGTGCGGGTCTACACGCGCGACGGCTTGGCGGCAACCCACGCGAGGAGCTCGTCGGTGGGGCGCGTGTTCAGGACGTCGCGCGCCTCGACCCACGCCCGTCGGGCCTGCTCGACGCCCCAGCGGACGTACTGGAGCTCCTCGGTCCGGTGGGCGTCGGAGTCGATCGAGAGGATGCAGCCGGCCTCGACCGCGCGACGCGCGCGCTCCGGCGAAAGGTCCAGGCGATGCGGCGAGCCGTTCATCTCGAGCGCGGTACCGGTGGCCGCGGCCGCCTCGAACACGGCGTCCCAGTCGAGGTCGAGGTCGTCACGGCCCTGGATCATGCGGCCCGACGGGTGTGCGATGACGTCCACGTGCGGGGAGTGAATGGCGTTGAGGGTCCGCCGGGTGAGGTCGGCCCGGGACTGCCGACGGGCGACGTGGACGGATGCCACGACGAGGTCGAAGCGGGCGAGGAGGTCGTCCTCGTAGTCGAGGTTCCCGTCGGCCCGCACCTCAAGCTCGCAGCCGTGGAGGAAGCGGAAGCCACCCGGGTTGGCGCCCTCCGGCAGCTCGCCCCGGGCCTCTTGCGCCATGAACCGGGCGTTGAGCGCAGCGATGATCTCGCGCTCCTGCTCCACGCGGTCCGGGGTGAGCCCGTGGGCGATGCCCAGGCTCTGGCTGTGGTCCGTGAGCACCTGGTACGCGTAGCCGAGGCTCCGGGCGGCGTCGGCCATCGCCTCGATGGAGTGGACGCCGTCGCTCCAGTCGCTGTGGCTGTGGAGGTCGCCGCGGAGGTCCGCCCGGGTGATCAGTCGTGGGAGCCTGCCCTCGCGGGCGGCCTCGATCTCGCCGCGATCCTCGCGCAGCTCGGGCTCGATGAACGGGAGGTCGAGGAACCCGTAGGCTCCGGCCTCGTCCTCGAACGTGCGGAGCTCGGCACCATCGCCCGTCAGCGGCTGGCCCTCCGCATCAATGCGCAGGAAGCCCTTCTCGCTCAGGCTCCAGCCGCGATCGCGCGCGATGCCGCGCAGCCGGATGTTGTGGTCGGCCGAGCCGGTGAAGTGGATGAGGTACGTACCTGCCTCGCCCGGGGGCATCACCATCAGGTCCACCTGCGGGCCCCGCTGGAGCGTGACAGCTGCCTTCGCGTGGCCCGCGCCGAGGACCTTCTCGACCGCACCGAGACCGGTGAACCGCGCGATCACCGCGTCGGGCGCGTCGGTCTCGACGAGGAGGTCGAGGTCGCCGACGGTCTCGCGCCGGCGCCGGAGACTGCCTGCCTGGACGATGCGCCGCACACCGGGGGCCGGCGCAAGCTGCGCGACAAGGTCGTCGCTCAGCGCCTGGGCACGGTGGATGAGCTGGCGCCGGGGTCGTGACGCAAGCTGGGCGATGCCCTCGATGATCCGCTGCTCGGTGCCGGCGGAGATGCCCTTGATCGTGCGGAGTCGACCTTCCTCGGCCGCCTGGCGGAGCCCCTCGAGATCCGCGATCCCCGCGCTCTCCCAGACGACCCTGACTGTCTTCGGGCCGACCCCGGGGATCTGCAGGAGGTCCACGAGCGTTGCCGGGATCTCCGCTCGAAGTCGGTCATGGAACGCCATCCGGCCCGTGGTCGCGAGCTCCGTGATCTTGTCCGCGATCGCCGCGCCGACACCCGGGATCGGGCGCTTCTCGCCCCCCGCATACGTTGCGGCGACGTCGAACGCGGCGCGCGCGATCGCGTCGGCGGCCCGGTGGTAGGCGACGGTCTTGAACACGAGCTCGCCCTTGACCTCGAGGATGTCGCCGATCTCGTGGAAGATTCGGGCGAGGTCCCCGTTCGTGACCGTGCGCGGCGGCCCGGCGTCCTCGGACTCCTCATCGTCGCGCGGCGGCGCATCGTCGAAGGGAGGAACGGCGGACGGCGGGTCCACCTGGTCGTCGGGTGTGGGCATGGGCGGAGGGTAGCGCGCGGGTCGCAACCCTGGCCTCCCGGCGGCCGCGGCCGTCGGATCGCTCGCGGGCGCGGGTGGCGGCCTTACGCGGCGACGACCCGGTCGCGGCCGCCTCGCTTCGCGCGGTAGAGCGCCTTGTCGGCCTCGTCGATGACGTCCTCGAGCGGCTGGTCGGGTGACGACGCCACGGACACGCCCACGGAGACCGACACCCCGGGCACGCCCAGCTTGCGCAGGTCAAGCGAGTTGACGGCACGCCGGACGCGCTCGCCCACCTCGATCGCGATCTCAGGGCCCGGATTCTTGAGCAGGACGGCGAACTCCTCGCCCCCGAAGCGCGCCGGCACGTCGTCCTCCCGGACCGCCCCCGCGATGGCCTGGGCCACCTCCCGCAGCACGTGGTCGCCCACCGCATGCCCGAAGGTGTCGTTGAGCTTCTTGAACCGGTCGATGTCGATCATCAGCGCGCCGACCCGGTCCTCGGCGCGGCGGCGCTTCGCCAGCAGCCCGAGGTACTCGTCGAAGTAGCGGCGATTCGGAAGTCCCGTGAGCGCGTCGGTCGTCGCTCGCGCCTCGGCATCGCGCAGCGAGTACAGCCGGGCGAGCGCCGCGGACGCCTCCACGGCCGCCGCCTCCAGGATCCGCTGCGCGGCCCCGGGCCACGGAAGCCGCGTTCGCCGGGACAGGACGATCGCGCCCTCCACGCGCCCGTTCACGCGGAGCGGGGCGGCGACGACGTTCGAGAGCCCGTAGGCCGCGCGCAGCCGATCGGCAATCCGGTCGGCGATCCGCTGCTCCGCGCCGTCGCGGGCGGGCGTCGCGTGACGGGAGCGAACACGCGACGGCATCGTCGCGACGGTCGCGCCGCCGCCGGTCGCGCCCAGGGCAAGCCCGTCGCGTGCGGACGACCCGCGGCCCAGCCGGTCGGCGACGATCCCCAGCGGCACCAGCTGCGGGTCGCCGTCGGGATCGGGCTCGATCGGGATGGCGGTCATGCGGCGGCCGCGGGCCGCCGACATCGCCAGCGTGGACATTGCCTCGTCCTCGGCCGGATCGTCCAGCTCGGCGAGGGGAAGGGTCGTGCGGGACGTGGGCGCGCCGGGCCGGGTCGGGGAGAGCAGCGCCTCGAGCGAGCGGGCTTCGGGCCGGCGCCGGACGACGGCGACATGGTCGGCGCCGGTCGCGACTCCCAGCTCCTCGACGATCGCATCGACGATGGCGTCCGGCGAGACGGAGCGCGCGAGGCCGCGGAGGATGCGCGCGAAGGACTCGGCCTCGCTCCGCCGGGAACCCTCGGCACCCACGATGACCTCGCGTTCGTGGATCGCCGCGACTCCAACGAGGGCGACCAGCAGGAGGACGAGCACGTCGAGCGGTCGGGGATCGAATACCAGGCGGAGCAGCTCGATCGAGCCGAGGGCCACGAACAGGAGGACGAAGGGTCTTCGAGTCAGGGCCCGCACGTCGATGCGTTCCCGGAGGTCGCCAATGGACGTCACTCGGTTCCTCACCCTGGAACGCAAGGATGGGACCACGCAGGCGCCCCGGCAAGGGCGGGGACCCGTACGGATGGCGCCGAGGGTCCTGGTACTTCCGTACGGGGTCAGGCCTCTCCCGACCGCACCGGAGCGGCCACGATCGACACGCCGTGCTCACGAGCCTCGCGCCGCCGGACCACCGGACGTCCTGCCCCGGTGGTGTCGGTCAAGCCTTCGGCGTTGAATGGCGTGGCCGGCGTGCCGCCGCCCACGGCCGTGGGTGCGGGCACCGCGGGCGCGGCGAGCGGTTCGCCGATCGAGCCCCGCCACTCGCCGCTCACGTCCCTCGGCTCGGCGTGTGCGGCGGCGACGCGGTTGCCGCCACCGTCCTTCGCGGCGTACAGGCCGCCATCCGCGACCGCGATGAGGTCGGTGGCGGACCGCCCGTCGCGGGGGTGCGACGCGACGCCGATCGAGGCGCCGATGGTGAACGGCAGCCGGCCGTCGGCAGAGAACGGCGACGCCTCGAAGTCCGCGAGGATCCGCGCGGCGACGGCCTCCGCGTCCTCGCGGCCCGTCTCGGGCAGGATCAGCGCGAACTCGTCGCCGCCGTATCGGGCTGCGACATCCGAGGCGCGAAGGGTCGCCCGGATGCGCCCCGCGACGTGGACCAGGACCTTGTCGCCGTACACGTGGCCGTAGGTGTCGTTGACGACCTTGAAGTCGTCGAGGTCCAGCATCACGACGCTCAGCGGGCGTCGTGTCCGGACCGCACGGAGCACCTCTTCGGACAGGCGCTCGTGAAGGTACCGGTGGTTGAAGAACCCGGTGAGCGGGTCGCGGTCTGCCAGGTTGCGCGCCGTCTCGTACATGCGCGCGTTCTCGAGCGCCATCGCACCCTCGTGGGCCATCGTGCGGGCGATCGTGATCTGGCCGGCGTCGCTCGTCGGTCGAACGCGCGAGCGCAGCTCGACGAGGCCGATGGCCTCGCCCTTCGCGATCAGCGGCAGCATCACCAGCCCCTGCATCTCGTCGGCGACGAGCAGCTCCACCTCGGCGGCGTCCGCGTCCGGGTCGGCGACATCGATCACGGCGATGACCCCGTCCTCGAGGACGCGGCAGGTGGCCGGGAAGCCCTGCAGCGGATAGAAGTCGTCGACCGTCGCTCGCAGCTCGGGCGGATGGCAGCCCAGCGTCCGGAGCCTCCCCTCGGCGCGGTTCCAGTCGCTGATCTGGGCCTGGTCGGCGCCGACGGCACGGGCCAGGTGCTCGGCCATGAGGTTCGCGACCTCGACCGGGTTGAGCGACCTCGAAAGCGCGCTGTTCATGTCCAGGAGCTGACGCAGCTCGGCGGCGAGGCGCCGCGCCTCGACGAGGTGGTGCGCCCCGGAGAAGGCCGTCGCGGCCTGGTCGGCAAGGATCGTGAACAGGCGGAGGTCGTCGTCGTCGAACTGGTCGAGCCCCAGCTTCGAGAGTGTGATCACGCCGACCAGGCGGTCGTCGTGCTGCATCGGGACAACGAGCATCGACTCGTCGACCTCGTCCGTGCCCGGGATCGTCATGCCCCGTGGGTCGCCGTTGGCGTTATCTACGCGGATCGCGCGGCCATGCTTGGCAACCCAGCCCGTGAACCCCTCGCCGACGCGGGTCCGCAGGATGTCGAGGTCGACCTTCTCGTAGGCCCCGACGCGCCCCTCGAAGGCCACCGGTACGAGCTCGTCCGGCGGCTCGAGAAGGTAGACCCGGGCGTTGTGGTAGTCGATGACCCGGCGCGTCTCCTCGACCACCGCCCGGCCGACGTCCTCGCTGGTCAGGCTGGTGCTCATCCGGCGGGCCGCGTGCTGGAGGACCTCGAGCTGCGCGTTGCGGCGGGCCTCGGACGACCGGGCTCGTCCCACAAGTGACCCCGTGCACAGGAGGGTGCCACCGACCGTGAGATCGAGGACGAAGACGACGTCCTCGATGGACGCCGGCCCGCCGGCGAACGCCCACCCGGCCACGCCCAGGAGGAGGATGAGCACGCCGCCAAGGAACGCGATCGCGTGCAGCCGCGCCTGGGTGACGGGTCCGCCACGCCGTAGGGTCCGGCCGAGTTGCATTGTCAGTGGCTGCACCTGCGGATGCTGGCACGACCGGGTGTCGGCGGGCACCAATCGAATGTACCGGGCACGCCCGGACCCCCTTAGGTCAGCCCGGCGCGCGGTACCGGAAGGCGGCCGATTCCGGTCGGCTGAGCCAGTCCGCGAGGCTGTCTGCCGCCGCATCCCTGGGGGACAGGCGGGGGTCCTCGACCGGCCAGCTGATGCCGATGTCCGGGTCGTCGAACCGGATCCCGGACTCGCTCGCGGGGTTGTATCCCGCGGTGCAGAAGTACTCGATGTCAGCCACGTCCGAGAGTGCAGCGAACCCGCGGGCGAACGTCGCCGGCGCCCAGAGCAGGAGCGGCTCATCTGCGTCCGCCTCCACGGTCACCGAGCGGCCCAGCGTGGGCGACCCGGGCCGGACGTCGACCGCGACGAGGAACGCCCGGCCGCGGACCACGCGCATGAGCTTGCCCTGCGGCGGGTCCCACTGGAAGTGCAGGCCGCGAACCACGCCGCGCGTCGACCGCGACTGGTTGACCTGCACGAATGCGGTCGGCAGCCCGAGCTCCGCGAACGCCTCGGCCTGGAACAGCTCGGTGAACCAGCCCCGCTCGTCGGCGAAGACGCGCGGCCGCACGATGCGGACCTCGGGGATGGCGGTGGCCTCGACGATGAACGGCACGGCTACATCATCACCAGGCCGCCGTCCACGGCCAGGACCTGGCCCGTGATGTACGCGGCCTCATCGCTGGCGAGGAACGCGACGGCGTCCGCGATCTCCTCCGGGGTTCCGAACCGACCGAGCGGCGTGCGCTCCGTGATCTGCGCCTGGAGCGCCTCGGGGAGGTCCTGCGTGAGCTCGGTGAGGACGAAGCCCGGGGCGACGGCGTTGACCGTGATGCCCCGCGACGCAAGCTCCCGGGCTGCGGCCTTGGTCAGCCCGATGAGGCCGGCCTTGGCTGAGCTGTAGTTCGCCTGGCCCATCTGGCCGGCCTGGCCGGACACGCTGGTGATGTTGATCACCCGGCCGCGGCGCGCCTTGAGCATCGGGCGCGTGACGGCCTTGAGCGCATAGAAGGCTCCCGACAGGTTCGTGTCGATGACCTCGGACCACATCTCGGGCGACATGCGCATGATCAGGTCGTCACGGGTCACGCCAGCGTTGTTCACGAGGATGTCGATCTTCCCGAACGCCCCGAGCACCTGCTTCACGAGCGCGTCCGCGGCCTCGAAGCTGCGGGCATCCGCCTGGATCGCCAGCGCCTGTCGCCCGAGTGCCTCGATCGCGGCGACGGTCGCCTCGGCCGCGCCCTGGTTGCCGCGATAACTGAAGGCGACGTCCGCACCCTGGCGGGCGAGCCGCAGGACGATGGCCCGGCCGATGCCGCGGGAACCACCGGTCACGAGCGCGGTCTTGCCGCTCAGGTCGATCATGCGCTGCGTCCCTCCTGGCGCCCGGGGCACGGGCTGGGTGACGGGGTAGCGCCCCGCCGGTGGTCGGTCGCCGCCCTCAGCGGACGGGCTGGTGGACGCGCCCGGGCTCGCCCGGCACGACATCGGACAGGTCGAGCTCCACGGGCAGCGGGCGCGCGAGCACCTCGGCCAGTGCCGGCGGGATCGGGTCCACCGAATCCCAGTCGAGCGGGGCACGGACCGTGACGTCCTCGGCCCGGACCGCGGCGTCGGCCGAGCGGCCGCGGGCCGGGTCCGCGGTCCACTCCATGGCCACTGCGCCGGACGTGAAGCCCGCCCCGAACGCGACGAACACGATCTTGTCCCCGACCGCGACCCGGCCCTCGTTGACCGCTTCCGCGAGCGCGATGGGCACCGACGCGGCCGACGTGTTGCCGTACCGGTCGAGGTTCACGTAGAGCCGGTCCATCGGGAGGTTGAGGCCCTTGGCCACGGCCTCGATGATCCGGATGTTGGCCTGGTGCGGGACGATGAGGTCCACCTCGTCCTGGGTCCAGCCGGCCTTGGCGACCGCGGCGAGCGCCGTGGAGGCGAGGGTCCGGGTGGCGAAGCGGTAGGTCTCCTTGCCCTCCATCCGGATCTTGTGCTCGCCGCGTGCGATCGTCGCGGGCGAGGGCGGGCTCTTGGACCCGCCGGCGGGCAGCCAGATCATGTAGGCGCCCTGGGGCTCGGTCGTGAGCTCGATACCGACGGTCGGGCCGGGCTCGTCGCTCGCGGACAGGACCACCGCGCCCGCTCCGTCGCCGAACAGGATGCACGTGCTCCGGTCGGAGTAGTCGAGGAAGCGCGTGAGGAGCTCCGCGCCAATGACGAGCACGTGCCTGGCGAGGCCAGCGGCGATGTACGCGCTCGCGGTCGAATAGCCGTACACGAAGCCCGAGCAGGCTGCCATCACGTCGAACGCGAAGGCCTTCGTGTTGCCGATCGCCTCCTTGACCAGCGCCGCCGTGGACGGCATCCAGTAGTCGGGCGTCAGGGTGGCGAGGATGATGATGTCGATGTCGTCGGGCTCCAGGCCCGCAGTGTGGATGGCGCGCAGGGCCGCGACGGCGCCCATCGATGCCGTGGTCTCGTGGGCCGCCGCGACGCGCCGCTCCCGGATCCCGGTCCGCGACACGATCCACTCGTCGGAGGTGTCGACGATCCGTTCGAGGTCCGCGTTGGTCAGGACCTGTGCCGGGGCGTAGCGGCCCCAACCGGTGAGCTGGACGGAGTGCAACGTGGGCAGGGTCATGCGGGCTCGACCTCGATGAGCGGCTGCTTCGCCTTCACCAGTGCGCCGCTGTCATGGCAGATGCGCACGACGCGACCGGCGAGGTCGCTCTTGATCTCGTTGAACAGCTTCATCGCCTCGATGAGGCCGATGATCTGGCCGACCGACACGTGATCGCCGACGGCGACGTAGGGCGTCGCGCCCGGGGACGGCGCGCCGTAGTAGATCCCGGTGAGCGGCGCCATGACCGAGGGCCTGCTCGCGGCGGGCGCGGGCGCCGACCCTGCGGCCCCGGCCGCGGGCGCAGGCCCGGGCGCGGGCGCACCGTCGACGGCGGACGCCTCCGCGATCGGCGCGGGGGCGATCACCACGGGCCGCTCGATCGCGGACGGTGACCGGAGGATGATCGTCGTGCCCCCGGAGCTTACCTCGAGCTCGCCCAGGTCACCCCGGTCCAGGACCGCTGTCAGGCGATCGACGAGCGCGAGGAGCGAGGCGTCCGGACCGCTGATCACCGGGGCAGGCAGCGCGCCACCACCCTCGGCGCCCGCGGCGCCGTCCACGGCCACCGCGTCCGCCTGCGCCTGGTCGTGCGGGCGCCCGGCACCGTTGACCGCCGGATCGCCCGGGCCCACCGCAACGGGCTCCACGAGCCTGCGCTCCTCCACGAGGCCGGTGTCGGACATCTGTTCCTCCTCCCGGGGCGTGTCGTGCTCCGTCATCCGTCCCACCGCTGGAATGCGAGCGCCGTGTTCTGGCCGCCGAACCCGAAGGAGTTCGAGATGGCGACGCGGACGGGTCGACGGGTGGCCGTGTTCGGCGTCAGGTCCAGGCCGGCGCCCAGCGGATCGGGGGTGTGCAGGTTGATCGTGGGCGGGACGCAGCCCTCGCGGATCGCCAGGATCGAGGCGATCGCCTCGATCGCCCCGGCTGCGCCCAGGGTGTGGCCGATCATCGACTTGTTCGCGGTCACGGACACCTTCGGGGCATGGTCACCGAAGATCGTCCGGATCGCCATGAGCTCCGCCTTGTCGCCCTCGGCCGTGGACGTCGCGTGGGCGTTGACGTGGTCCACGTCCTCGGGCCGGAGCCCGGCCTTCTCGAGCGCGCGGCGCGCCGCGCGGACCGCGCCGATCCCGCCCGGGGCCGGCAGGGTGATGTGCGAGGCGTCGGCCGTGGCGCCGTAGCCCACGAGCTCGGCGAGCGGCGTCGCGCCGCGCGCCTCGGCGACGTCGAGCGCCTCGAGGATCAGGATTGCGCCGCCCTCGCCCACGACGAAGCCGTCGCGGTTGGCATCGAATGGGCGCGACGCGCCCTCCGGGTCGTCGTTCCGCGTCGAGAGGGCCTTCATCGACGCGAAGCCCCCGATCGTCGCCTCGTGGATGCCCGCCTCCACGCCGCCTGCGATCATCATGTCGGCATCGCCACGGCGGATCGTCTCCCAGGCCTCGCCCAGCGCATGGCCGCCGGTCGCGCAGGCGGACACCGTCGCGAAGTTCGGCCCGATCGCCCCGGTCGCGATCGCGACCTGCCCCGCGCCCACGTTCGCGATGCCCATCGGCACGAAGAACGGGGAGATGCGGTCGGGGCCCCGCTCGCCCATGAGGAGCACGTTGTCGAACAGCGTGGACACGCCGCCCAGCCCCGAACCAACGATGACGCCGGTCCGCGAGGCGAGGTCATCCTCCAGCCGCCCGGGGAGGCCAGCCTGCGTGAGCGCCTGGCGCGTGCACACGAGCGCGAACTGGATGTAGCGGTCGGTCCGGCGGATCTCCTTGCGGTCAAGGACGTGCGACGGGTCGAAGGACTTGACCTCGGCGGCCATCTTGGTCGATACGCGGGACGGGTCGAAGAGCGTGATCGTCGCGATGCCGGAGCGCCCGGAGACGAGGCCGTCCCACGTGGATGCCACGTCCTGGCCGAGCGCGTTCACGGTGCCCATCCCGGTCACCACGACGCGCCGCGGCCGCTCCGGCCAGCTCCAGGTCATCTGACCAGCTTCCCCGTCCGCACGGTGGCGGCGCGATAGACGTCACCCGGCAGGCCGCGCGCGGAGATCGCGTTTGCGACGGCGAGGACGTCGTACTCCGTCCGCCGGATCTCGGCCGTGACGATGCCCTCGTGGACATCGATCATCGCCCACGACGCGGTCGGGTCGCCGTCGAACACGTAGCCCGCCGAGCCGCCGTTGACGATGATCTTGAAGCCCAGGTCCCGCACCTCGGGCAGGTGCGTGTGGCCGACGCAGATGACCCGGGCGTCGGTCGCGGCGGCCCGCTCGAAGATGATGTTCGCGTCGAGGGCCTGGTCGAAGCCGCGGGTCTGGGACCCGGGCGAGCCATGGACGACGAGGACCAGCGTGTCATCGGCCGTCCGGATCCGGCGCTCCGCGGGCAGGCGGCGCAGCCATTCGAGCTGGTCGTCGCCCAGCTCGTCGTGCGCCCACTCGGCCGCCTCCGTGATGGTCTCCGGGATCCCGTCCTGGTAGTGCGGGAACGCAGACCCGTAGTCGAAGTCGCCGACCGCGATGTCGGTGTTGCCCGACACGATCAGCGCACCTTCGCCCTCGAGGACACGGAGCGCGTCGACGGTGCCGTTCGGGTCCGGCCCGTTCATCACGAGGTCACCTGCGACGAGCACGGCGTCCGGCTTCGCGCGCCGGATCTCGGCCGCGACGGCCTGGAGCGCGAGGAGGTTGCCGTGGATGTCCGAGAGGACGGCGATCCGCGTCACTTGAGCATCCCGGCGGGCGGGATGACGAACGACAGCAGGCCCTCGCACGCGATCTCGCCGTTGACGCTGGCCACCCCCCGGCCCTTGCCGAAGCGGGAGCCTAGCTTCTCCATCGTGATCTCGAGGCGGAGGGTGTCGCCCGGCACGACGACGCGCTTGAAGCGCACCTCGTCGATGCCCGCGAACAGCCCGATCCGGTCCCCGAAGCCCGGCTGCGTCGCCACGTAGCAGGCCATCGTCTGGGCGAGCGCCTCGATCTGGATGACGCCCGGCATGACCGGCAGGCCCGGGAAGTGGCCCTGGAAGAACCACTCGGTCGCGGTGACGGCCTTGATGCCCACGATCCGCTTTTCGGCCGGCTCGTACTCCACGATCCGGTCGACGAGGAGGAACGGCCAGCGGTGCGGGATCAGGCGCTCGATGTCCGACACGGAGAACGGCGCCGCGAGGGACGGGACGGCGTCCGCGGCAGCGGTCATCGGATCGGCGTCGGTGATGGTGTCGGTCATGGGCGGCTCCAGGCGGGGTCGAGGGGAGTGTGCCGCACGGCGCTGGCGCGCGGTGTGGCGGTGTGTGCAGGGGTGCACGGCGTGGCCCGCGCGATCGGGTACGCGAGCCCGCGAGGCGGCGGGACGACGCGCGTCATGCCCGTTCGGCGCCGGCGAGGAACGCGGCGCTGCCGATGCGGTCCAGGAGGTTGGTCGTGAACTTGCCTTCGAGGAATGGCTCCGAGGTCAGGAGCGCACGGTGGATCTGGACGTTCGTGACGACGCCCTCGATCACCATCTCGTTGAGGGCCGCGCGGCCTCGGGCGATTGCCGCCTCGCGGGTGGGGGCCCACACGACGAGCTTGCCGAGCAGCGAGTCGTAGAACGGTGGCACCTCGTAGCCGGCGTACGCGTGCGAGTCGAACCGGACACCCGGCCCACCCGGCGCGTTGAACCGCTCGATCGTGCCCGTGCCGGGCCGGAAGTCGTGCTCAGGGTCCTCCGCGTTGATGCGGAACTCGATCGCGTGGCCGCGCTGGGCGATATCCGCCTGGGTGAAGCCGAGCGGTTCGCCGGATGCGATCCGGATCTGGGTTGCCACGAGGTCGATCCCGGTCAGCATCTCGGTCACCGGGTGCTCAACCTGGATCCGGCAGTTGATCTCGATGAAGTAGGCGTTGCCCTCGCCGTCGACGAGGAACTCCAGCGTGCCGACGTTCTCGTAGCCCGCCGCGACGACGGCCTTGATGGCACGCTCGGCCAGCTCGCGGCGGCCCGCGGCGGTCATCGCCGGGGACGGCGACTCCTCGAGGATCTTCTGGTGCCGCCGCTGGACGGAGCAGTCGCGCTCCCACATGTGCACGCCATGACCGAAGCGGTCCACCGCGACCTGCACCTCGACGTGGCGGTTGTCCTGGAGCCAGCGCTCGAGGTACAGGCTGTCGTCGCCGAACGCTGCGCGCGCCTCGGAGCGGCAGATCGGGAGGATGGCCGCCAGCTCGCGTGCGGAACGGACCATGCGCATGCCCTTGCCGCCGCCACCGGCGGAGGGCTTGACGAGCACCGGGTAGCCGACACGCGCCGCCTCCTCGAGGGCCTGCGCCTCGTCCAGGAGAAGCCCCGATCCGGGGATCGTCGGCAGGCCGTGGGCGGCGAGCAGCCGGCGGGTCTCCTCCTTGGACGCGAACCGCTCGAGGACGTTCGCGGGCGGGCCGATGAACGTCAGGTCGTGGGCGCGGACGGCGTCGGCGAACGCGTCGTCCTCGGACAGGAAGCCGTAGCCCGGGTGGATCGAGTCGCAGCCGGTCACGATGGCGGCCGAGATGAGCGCGGGCGCCGAGAGGTACGAGCGTCGCGCGTCCGCGGGGCCGATGCAGATCGCCTCGTCGGCGAGCATCGGCGCGAGCGATTCGCGGTCGGCCTCGCTGTACGCGACGACGGCCTCGATGCCCAGCGTCCGGCATGCACGGAGGACGCGCAGGGCGATCTCGCCGCGGTTGGCGATGAGGACGCGGCCGACCAAGCTCAGGCCTCCCCGACGGCGGTCGCGCCGGCCACGTCGTCGCCGCTGGCGGTCGCGGCCGCGGCGGGCGCCTCGATCGCACCGATCTCCTCACCGTATTCCACGGCCTCGCCCGCCTGGACGAAGATCTCCACCAGCGTCCCGTCGATCGGCGCGCTGACGTCCTGGGGGATGCCCAGGAGGTCCACGATCGCGATCCGGTCGCCTGCGTGGACGCTGGCGCCGATCGCGAGGCCGGGCCGGAAGACGCCGACCGCGGGCGATGTGGCGACCGCGCGACGGTTGTCGGCGGGGCCCTCGGGCACGCCGGGCTGCGCGCGCGACCCCGCGGAGGTCGCGCGGCCCTCGGCGTACGCGTGGCTGCCCATCCGCGGGCGCTCGCTGCGCCGCGTGGCACCGGCCGCGGCCGACGACCCGCTCCCGAGCGGGCGGCGGACACGGATCTTCCAGTCGCCCTCCCGGACCTCGAGCTCGCCGAGCCCACTCCCCGTCAGCTTCGCGACGAGCGCGGGGACCAGCGTGTCGGACAGGCGTGCGAGGCCGGCGTGATCCGCCCGCCGCTGGGCGGTCGTGCGTTCGCCGGGCTGGTGCTGGTCGGGCATTGGCTAGACGTCCTCGCGCGCGGGTGGCTCATCGCGGCGCCCCACCGGGAGCGGCGCGGGGATCGCCCGCTGTCCGGCTTCGAGCAGCCCGCGCAGGCGGTCCGCAAGGCCCGGACGGGGCGGGATGGGGGGCGCGGGCGCCGGGCCGGCGAGCTCGGAGTACGCGCCGAGCGAACGGTACCGGCGATAGCGCTGCTCGACCAGCGAATCGAGCGGGATGGCCGTCAGCCGGTCCAGCTCACGCACGATCGCGATCTTCAGGCGCCGGCCGGTCTCCGCCGGATCGGCGTGGGCTCCCTCGCCGGGTTCGGGGATGACCTCGTCGATGATCCCCAGCGCGTGCTGGTCCCCGGCGCTCATCTTCATCGCGAGGGCGGCCGTGGCCGCCTCGTCGGTCGTGCGCCACAGGATGCTTGCACAACCCTCCGGGGAGATGACCGAGTAAACCGCGTTCTCCAGCGCGAGGATGACATCCCCGACGGCGATCGCCAGGGCGCCGCCGGAGCCGCCCTCGCCCGTGATCACCGTGACGATCGGCGTGCGCAAACGGGTCATGAGGCCCACGGAGCGGGCGATGGCCTCGGCGATCCCGCGCTCCTCCGACTCGGGGCCCGGGTGGGCGCCCGGGACGTCCACGAAGGTCACGATCGGCAGGCCGGAGCGCTCGGCAAGCTCCATGATCCGCATCGCCTTGCGATAGCCCTCGGGGTGGGGCATCCCGAAGCTGCGGCGGACGTTCTCCTCGGTGTCCGCGCCCTTCTGCTGGCCGACGACGGCGACCCGATAGTCGCCGATCCGCGCAAAGCCCGCCACGACCGCCTCGTCATCGCCGAAGACGCGGTCGCCGTGGAGCTCGATGAACTCGTCGGCCATGACCGCGAGGAACTCGAGGATCCGGGGCCGCCGGAGATTGCGAGCCAGCTGGACGCGTGCCCAGTTCGCCGCTTTCGCGTCGGCGGGCGGCGGCGTGGCCGCCTCGTCCGTGGCGGCGTCGCCGTCGCGGGCCTCGCGATTGCGGTTGCGGATGCGGTCAACCACGGACGGCCTCCCGGCTCGGAGCGAGGAAGCGGAGGATGTGCGCGATCTCCCGGCGCAGGTCGGCGCGCTGGACGACACGATCGACGAAGCCGTGGCGGAACAGGAACTCGGCGCGCTGGAAGCCCGGCGGCAGCTCCTGGCCGATCGTGCCCGCGCCGACCCGTGCACCGGCAAACCCGATCAGCGCGTTTGGCTCGGCGAAGTTGACGTCGCCCATCGCGGCATAGCTTGCGAACGTCCCACCGGTCGTGGGGTCGGTCATCACGGACAGGTACGGGACGCCGGCGGCCCGCAGCCGCTCCACGGCGCCCATGGTCTTCGCGAGCTGCATGAGCGCGAACGTGCCCTCCTGCATCCGGGCCCCGCCGGACGCGGACACGATCACCAGCGGGATGCGCTCCGCGAGAGCGCCCTCCGCGGCTCGCGCGACCTTCTCGCCCACGACGGCGCCCATCGAGCCGCCCATGAACCCGAAGTCCATCACGAGGATCGCGATCCGCTGGCCCTCGATCTTCCCGACGCCCCAGATGGCCGCGTCGCGGAGCCCGGTCGCCAGCTGCGCGGCCGCGATCCGGTCCGGGTACGCCTTCTGGTCGACGAAGCCCAGGGGATCCACCGACACGAGCCCGGGATCACGTTCCTCGAAGGTGCCCTCGTCGAGCAGCTGTGCCAGGCGGACGGCCGCCGGGAGCCGAAAGTGGTGGCCGCAGGTGGGGCAGACCTGCATGGCCTTCTCGAGCTGCTTGTTGAACAGCTGCTCCTGGCAGGACGGGCAGCGAGTCCACATCTGCTCGGCCGTGGGGCCCTCGCGACGGGACCGGAAGGTGGGGAACTTCATCGGCATCAGGCGAGCCCTCCGGGGATGCCGATCGCGGCGGACGCGGCGGGTCGGGAGGCGCGCCAGGCGACGTACGCCACGCCGACGATGGAGAGAGCCGCGGACGTGATCGCGCCGCCCACGATGAGCGGACGGCGGGCACCCGGCGCTCGGGCGGCGCGCTCGATTGCGTCCGCGTCGGTGGGGTCGAGGTCGCCCCGGAGGATCGCGCCGAGGAGCGGGTCGGCGTCGAGGCTTGCGGGCGCGGCCGGGAACTCGATGAGCCTGCCGCGACTTGCCGAGGCGAGCGCGGGCGTGGACTGGGCCGCGGCGAGCCCGGCGAGGCGGCCGGCGAGCCGTTCCTCGAACCGGAACGAGGGGTGGACGCGGACAAGCGACCGCCGGAGGGCCCGAGCCGCCTCGCGGAGGTGAGGGTCCAGGCCGACGTCGGCTGGGGCATCGAGCGCATGACGCTCGACGGCGGCCAGCAGCGCATCGAGGTACCGATCCGCGACGAGCGCCTCGACCTCGTGCTCGAGCATCAACTCGTGCGGTCCGTCGAGTCGCCCCGGTCCCGGCCCAGCTCCTTCGCGACGCTGCCCAGCGCGCGGTGGATGAGGACACGCACGGCGCCCTCTGAGCGGTCGAGGATGGCGGCGATCTCGGCGGTGCTCATCTCGTCGACGAAGCGCAGCACGAGCGCGCGACGCCGGTCATCGGGGAGTGCCCGCAGCGCGCGGAGGGCCGCGGTCGCCTCGTCGCGGGTGACAGCCTCGGCCTCGACATCGGTCGTGTCCGGGATCGCGAGGCCGGCGCCGAGCACGACATCGAGCGAGGCCGTGGGCCGGCGACGATTGGCGCGACGCTCGTTCGCGACGACGTTGCGGGCGATCCGGAACAGCCACACGCGGAACGTGGACGCCTCGGGGCCGTCCTGCGGGCGGGCGAGATCGCGGAAGCGGGGCAGGGCGGCAAGCGCGCGCAGGAACACCTTTTCCGTCGCGTCTTCCGCGGCGTGGTGGTCACCGAGCTCGTAGAGCGCGAACGCGTACACCTGGGCGAGGTACTTCCGATACAGGGCGTCGAACCGGGACGGGTCGCGGCGGGCCGCCTCCACGCTGGCGCGGTCGCGATCGAGCACGACGACCGACGCCTCCTCCGGTCGCGCTCGTCTACCAAACACCGGCCCGGCCATGGTGTTACACCCGCTCCGGGGCGAGCCGCACGCGGGCGACCTCGCCCGCGTGCACGAGCCGCTCACCCGAGAGCGTGGCGGAGTCCTCGATCACGAGCGCGCCGGTCGCGGCATCGACCCCGAGTGCAGTCACGGGCTCGGCCGCCGCCCCACCATCCCCGTCGAGGGTGATGCGTCGACCGGTCGTCGCCTGGCGCTCGGCCCAGCCGCCCAGGTCGAAGTACCCCGTGCGGAGCGCCGCGACCCGTGCCTCGACACCCGCCATGAACGCGGCAAGCAGGGTTTCGAGGTCGATCGGGCGGCCTGCGGACGCGTGGTGGAGGCTGGTCATCGTGTCCGCAAGCTCAGGCGGAAACTCGGCCACCGGCCAGCCGGCGTTGATCCCGATTCCCACGACAACTCGCGGATCATCGGTCCCGAGGCCCTCGGTCTCGCCCAGGACGCCGGCGAGCTTGCGCAGCCCGAGCGGACCCGCCAGCCGCGCCGCCGCACCCTCGGCCGAGAGCTCACCGACGAGGAGCGCCCGCGGACCGCCCGTCTCGATCACGAGATCGTTTGGCCACTTGAGACGCACCGCGCCGACCGGGAGCCCCGCCACGTCCTCGGCCGCGTCGCACATCGCCAGCGCGACGGTCGCGGGAAGCCGCCACGCGCGGTCGGCGGTGAGCCACGTCGGCCGGAAGCCGAGCGAGCTGAGGAGTGCCGCCCCGGGCGGTGCCGTCCATGTACGACCGTGCCGGCCGCGGCCCGCCGTCTGCTCACCGGCCACGGCCAGGCAGATCTCGGGCTCGCCACTCGCGAGCCAGCCGCGGACGACGTCGTTCGTCGAGCCGATGCTCGCGAACCGTTCGACGCGCCCGAACGTGGTCGTAGCCGGTGCCTCCGCCACGCGCTCAGCCAGCCGTCGCGCCGGCGGCCTCGATGCTCTCGGGCTGCTCGAGCTCGAAGGTTGCATGGAGTGCACGGACGGCCTCCTCCACGCGGTCCTCGGCGATGATCGTGGTGATCCGGATCTCGGACGTGGAGATCATCTCGATGTTGATGCCGGCGTCCGCCAGCGTCCCGAACATCCTGGCGGCGTAGCCCGGGGCGTTCTGGATACCCGCCCCGACGATCGAGATCTTCGCGACGCTCGAGTCGGTCGTGAGGTCCCGGAAGCCGAGGTCTCGGATCATCGGCTCGAGCATGCGCTTCGCCTTCGCGAGCTCGACGCGCGGGATCGTGAACGACAGGTCCGTGGAGCCGCCGTGGCCCACGTTCTGGACGATCATGTCGACGTTGATGCCGGCGTCCGCCAGCGGTCCGAAGACGCTGCGCGCAAGACCTGGCTGGTCCGGGACGCCGACGAGCGTGATCTTGGCGACGTTGCGGTCATGGGCGAGGCCCCGGACCTTGTTCCGCTGCTCCACGAGCGGGTCCTCCCTGATCTGCGTGCCGGGGGCGTCCTCGAACGAGCTGAGGACCTCGATGACGACGTCGTTGACCCAGCCGAGCTCCACGGCCCGGACCTGCATCACCTGGGCGCCCTGGTTTGCGAGCTCCATCATCTCCTCGTAGCCGATGACGGACAGCTGGCGGGCGTCGGTCGCGATGCGGGGGTCGGCGGTGTAGATGCCCTTCACGTCGGTGAAGATCTGGCAGCGGTCCGCCATGAGCTGGGCGGCGAGTGCGACGGCGGTCGTGTCGGAACCGCCACGCCCGAGCGTCGTGATCTCCGCGCCGTGGACGTCGCTCGCCGTGGGCGAGTTGTCCATCGCGTCGAGCGGCGTGACGCTCATCCCCTGGAAGCCCGCGACGATGACGACCTTGCCCGCGGCGATCTCGCGGCGGACACGGCGCGGATCGATGCCCGCAATTCGCGCCTTGCCGTAGCGCCCATCGGTGGTGATGCCGGCCTGGGGGCCGGTGAGGCTGATCGCGGCGACGCCCATCGCCTGGAGGGCCATCGACACCAGCGTCGCGCTCTGGTGCTCGCCGGTGGCGAGAAGGACGTCGAGCTCACGGGGATCGGGGTCGTCGGTGATGGCGGCGGCGAGCGAGAGGAGCTCGTCGGTGGTGTCGCCCATCGCGGACACGACGACGACGAGGTCGCTCCCCCGCGTGCGCTCGCGGGCGATGCGGCGCGCGACCCGCTTGATGCGCTCCGCGCCCGCCACCGACGAACCGCCGAACTTCATCACGACGAGCGGGTTGGGCATGGGCGGCATTCTAGCGGAGCAGGCTCGGGCGGCCGGCCGCCCTCGGCCTCGAGTTCGCCGCCTCGCCGGCCTCCCGCCCGGCTCCCGGGTCCTCGCCCTCGCCCGGGGCCTCGCCCTCGGCCGGGGCCTCGCCCGCCCTTGCCCGGGTGCTCGCCCTTGCCCGGGACCCCGCCCTCGGCCAGGTCCTCGCCCTCGCCCGGGACCCCGCCCTCGGCCGGGTCCTCGCTTGTCGCCCTTGCCCGGGTGCTCGCCCTTGCCCGGGACCCGCCCTCGGCCGGGTCCTCGCCCTCGCCCGCGTGCTCGCTTGTCGCCCTTGCCCGGGTGCTCGCCCTTGCCCGGGACCCCGCCCTCGGCCGGGACCCCGCCCTCGCCCGGCTTCCGGCAGATGTCCAACCCTTGGACCGTATCGGCGCCAACCTGGGCTGCAACCGGCAACGGTCCAGCTGGTGGACCGTAACCCGCCATCGGTGCCCGCGGACCTGACAGCGGTCCACCTGGTGGCCCGTAGGCGAACAGGTCTTGACTAGCGTCCATGGGGTGCACTTGCGCCGGATTCGACTGGGCGATCTCGGGTCGCGGACGTCGGCTTCGTGCGTGGGCCACCGCGTCGGGCCGCAACGAGCGTGACGGAACGCCAGATACGGGCCACCCCTTGGACATCTGACGCGAAGGCACGGCCGATGAGCGCCCGACTACCCTCCGCGTGGGGGATCCGGACGGCGAGCGGGCGGTCCGGGCGAACCAGCCGGGGCAAGCGCCGCACTCGCAGGCGCCGGACCGGACGTCCCGTCGGCGCCCTCGGGGACCCGCACACGCCGTCGGCGGATCCCCGTCCCGTCCAGCCCCTGGACATGGGGCACGAACCACACGCCGGAGACCGACGCCCCTGCCGGATCCGCGAGCCATCGCCGGACCTCGCGCGTGCCGCCCGGCAGGGCAACCGCGATCGTCGACGCGACCCGCTCCAGCCGCCGTCGATTCGTTCGCGTGTCCCACAGCACCAGCACCCGCGCCACGACGCGTGCGTCCCAGCCACGGTCGCGGGCAAGGGTCGCCCCGATCCGGCCCTTTCGGTCCAGCCCCATGAGCATCGACTGCATGTCCGGCGTGACGGACTTGACCTCGATCACGACCAGCGCGCGCTCCGCGGGGTGGAACGCCAGCACGTCGATCGATCCCCGTTCGCCGCCGCCGGCAAACGACACCTCCACCGCCACGTCCCAGCCGAGCGCCGCCAGCTCCCGCACCACAGCCTCGACCAGCCGCGCATGCCCTTCGTCGAGCAACCGGTCCAGCGCCTCGCCCTGCCATCGGACCTGGAGGTCAATGGTGGCGCCCAGCGCGAGGGCGACCGACGCCAGGTCGTCCAGCGAAAGACCCGCCACCTCGCCGCGCTCGATCCGCCCGACGACCGAACGGCCGATCTCCGCCCGCTCCGCGACATCCGCCTGGCGCCAGCCACGGCGGACTCGCAGCGCCCGAACCGCTCGTCCCGCCCGCCCGAAGTCCATGACCCCAGCATGAAGCGCGCCACTTCACGCACACTTGTCCCGGAACGACGACCGCGCCCGCGTCCCAGGAGACCGCTGCATGTGCTTCGACCATGACTCGCACCCGCCCATCCCGGAGATCACCGGTGGTGCGCTCGACGCGCAGGAGCTCGTCCTCGTCGCCGCCGATGGCACCCGGTTTGCCGCCTATGAGGCGCACGCGGCCGAGCCAACGGGTGCCGGGATCGTCATCCTTCCCGACGTCCGCGGCCTCCACGGCTACTACCGGGAGCTCGCGCTGCGCTTCGCGGAGCACGGCGTGGACGCCATCGCCATCGACTACTTCGCCCGAACCGCCGGCATCGGCGACCGCGGCGAGGGCTTCGAATTCGGCCCCCACGTCGCCCGGACCACCTTCGCCACCCTTCGGGCGGACACGGCTGCCGCCGCGACCCATCTGCGCGCCACGACACCCTCGACGAGCCTGTTCACGACCGGGTTCTGCATGGGCGGCCGACTGGCCTTGCTCAGCGCAGGCTTCGGCCTCGACCTCGCGGGCGTCGTCGCCTTCTACGGCTGGCCCACCGGGCCCGCGCGCAACGACACCCCGGCGCCCGCCGATGTCGTGGACACACTCGATGCTCCCCTGCTGTCGATCGTCGGCGGCGCGGACCAGGGCATCACCGCCGAGGTTCGCGAGGCCTGGGCCGCGGCGCTTCGGTCGGCCGGACGCGACGACGAGATCGTCGTGTACGAGGGCGCGCCCCACTCGTTCTTCGATCGCAAGGCCGACGAGTTCGCTGACCAGTCCGCCCAGGCGTGGGCCCGGACGCTCGACTTCATCCGCGACCACACGACGGGCGGCTGACGGGTGGGCTTCCTGCGCCGGCTCCTCGGTGGGCCGCCGCCCGACGCGGCCGCGGAGATCCCCGCCGATGCGGCGGCCGACGATAGCCCGCTCGACGAGGAGGCACGCGAGCGCGAGCTCATTCGAGCCGACGCGGAGCGCCTCTCCGACGACCTCATCCAGCGCCAGCTCCGCTACGCCGACCGCTCGTGGACGCCGACCGCGCAGGGCGGGACCCGCCGCTCGGACGACACCGAGGCCGAAGCCGCCGAGCGCTGACCCGGAACCAGGGCTACCGCCGAAGCAGCGCGATCACCACCAGGATCACGAACGCCGCCCCGATCACCGGCAGCGCGCCCTGCGGCAGCGCCCGACCCAGCGAGTCGACGATCCCGGACAGCGCCGCGCCGATCCCGGCCAGCGCACCGCCCACGAGCCCCGTGATCCCGTCACCGACCGACCGCCCAAGACCATCCATCGCGAGCAGTGTGGGGGCGCGCGTCAACCCGGACAACCGCGGACTGGCCACGGCGAACGAACCTGCCGCTGGAGCCCGCCACGGTGGATGATCGACGACAATCCTGGGGTGATGAAGCCCCTGTGACTCCCGACCTTGGCTACGCCGACCCCCGGCTGGCCGCGACCTACGATGCGGAGAACTCGGGTCGAGACGACGTCGACTTCTACGTTGCGCTGGCACACGAGCTCGGCGCGCGCCGTGTCAGCGACGTCGGGTGCGGCACGGGAGTGCTCGCCTGCGACCTCGCCGCCGCCGGGTGCACGGTGACCGGCGTCGACCCAGCCGCGGCCATGCTGTCGATCGCCCAGAGCCGGCCAGGCAGCGAGACGGTGGCGTGGGTTCACGGCGAGGCCTCGGCCCTGTCCCCAGCCTCGGCAGACCTGGTTGTCATGACGGGGCATGTCGCGCAGGTCTTCGTCGAGGAGGCCAATTGGGACGGCCTGCTGGCCCAGGTCAGCCGAGTCGTGCGGCGGGGAGACCACCTCGCCTTCGAGACGCGAAACCCGGCGGCCGAAACGTGGCGCGGCTGGACGAGGGAGGCCAGCTTCGGCACGTTCCGCCTGCAGGACGGCTCGAGCTTCGACTCGTGGGTGCAGCTCGTCGACGCCACGCACGAGCGAGTCACGTTCGACGCGCACAGCGTGTTCGCCACGGACGGCAGCGAGCTGGTGTCACGGAGCACCCTGCGCTTCCGCGAGCGGGACGAGGTCGAGTCGACACTCGACCGGGCCGGCTTCACGGTCCAGACGGTCCATGGAGACTGGGATCGGAGCCCGGCGTCCCCCGGCAGCCCCGAGCTCATCTTCGTCGCCCGCCGTCGCTGACCGCTACCGCATCGCTGGTGCACCGCCGAATGCGCCACATCGCCCGGATCCTCACGCCCATCTTCGCCATCGCCGCGATCACCCTCGCCGGCGCCTCGTCGGCCCTCGCCGCGTCCCCGGACGGCGCCGCGTCCTCGAACGGCGCCGCGTCGACCCAGGACCTCGCCGCGTCGTGGTGTTTCGATGACGTCGTGATCCAGTACTGCTTCGACATCTCGGGCAAGGCCCGGTACGTGGACAACGCCGGCCGGAGCTCGGTCGTCGTCACCGAGCGCTTCCGCACGGTCGCGTACCAGGACGGCGTCCAGGTCGGCGAGAGCGTCGTCGTGTCGCTGGACAAGTTCAGCATGGGTGCCGACGGCAGCTACACGGTCCAGCAGGTGTCCCACACGAAGACGAGAGCCGGCGACGAGCGATGCTCGATCCAGGTCGTCTGGCGCCAGTCCGACTTCGAGACCGTCGTCGACCACTGGAGCGGCGGCTGCAGCTGACGCCTGCCCCGCCCACCACGCTCCTCCGCGCCGGCGCCCATCCGTCGGCGCGGTTCGATTCCGGGACCCGCCCCCGCCCCGCGGCGCGTACGCTGGCCGCAGCAATCCCACCCAAGGAGGGGTCATGAAGGAACGACTGATCGGCGACGACCAGCTGCTGGTCACGGCCGACACCACGATGGGCGACGCGCTCTGGGACTGGGTCGCCGCGGACGCCGCCCGACGCGCACCCGACGGCTGGCGGATCGGCACCATCGGCGCCGTGCCGACCTCGATGCCCGCCCCGGTCGCGCCCGGCTACGGGTATGCGCCCCCGGCCGCAGGCGTCGTGTTCTGGGTCGTCTACCGCCGGTGAGCGGGGACGAGGTCGAATACGCGGACGAGGCGACGACCGCGGACGACACCGCCGCCGCCCGGCCACCGAGCGATCGGACCCGCGTCCGGCGCCTGCCGAAGCGGGGCCGGTACGACCGCGCGTCGTTGGACGCGGTCCTCGACGCCGGCGTGATCGCCCACGTCGGCTGGACGGGCGACGACGGGCAGCCATACGCGACGCCGACGATCGCCTGGCGCGTGGGCGACCGCCTCTACTGGCACGGGTCCAGCGCGAGCCGAATGCTCCGGGCGACCGTCCGGCGGCCGGTGTGCGTCACCGTGACGCTGCTCGACGGGTACGTCCTGGCGCGCTCGGGGTTCAACCATTCGGTGAACTTCCGCTCGGCGATGGTGCTCGGGACGGCGAACCTCGTGTCGGACGCAGATGAGGTGGACGCGACGCTGGAGGCGTTCATCGAGGGCCTGTACCCCGGTCGCTGGGCCGGGCTGCGGCCGATGACGCCGAAGGAGCGCAAGGCGACGACCCTCCTGTGGATGGACCTCACCGAGGCATCCGCGAAGGTCCGCGCCGAGGAGAACCACGACGATCCCGGCGACGAGACCTGGCCGACGTGGGCCGGCGTGATCCCGCTGCGCGTGGTTGCCGGCGAGCCGGAGCCCGACCCGTTCGTCGCCCCGGGCCTCGTGCCGCCGAGGGTCCGAGTCCCTGGCGAGTAAACGTCCACCGAGCCCGCACGCCGACGGACGATAGCCAACCTCAGTCCCGGACGATCTCCGGCCCGTGGTTCCGCGGCGCCACCACGTGCACCCGCCCGTCGAATCCGCACGCCGCCGCCTCCGCGGCCAGCGCCGCCTCGATCGGAGCCGGGTCCGCGCCCGGGGCCACGAACGCGAGCACCGTGGACCCCGCGCCCGACAGGCACGCGCCCAGCGCCCCCGCCTCGCGCGCCGCCATCGTCAGTCGTGGCAGCTCCGGGTAGGGCACGCTCCGATACGGCTCGTGGAGCCGGTCGATCGTGAGGTCCGCGAGCAGCTCGAACCGGCCGGCCGCGATACCGGCGACACCGATCGCCACCCGCCCCAGGTTCTCGACCGCGTGGCGCAGCGGCACCTCGGCCGGCAGGACGCGGCGCATGTCCTCGGTCGCGAGCCGGCGGTCCGGGATGAACAGCACGCACTGGAGCCCCGCGGGGGCGTCGAACCGGATCGCCTCCACCCGGTCCGCGAGGTGGGCCGACACGACGAACCCGCCCAGCAGCACGGCCGCCGCGTTGTCCGGGTGGGACTCGATCGTCGTCGCGATCTGGAGCAGCTGCGCATCGCTCACGGGTGCGGCACCCACGGCGCACGCCAGCGCGTCGCCCAGCACCACGCCCCCGACCGTCGCCGCCGCGGACGACCCGAGGCCGCGCGAGAGCGGGATCCCGTTGTCCATCTCGATCCGCCAGCCGAGCGACGCGGGCACGGGCCCCAGCTCCACGGCGAGCGCCGCCTCGAGGCCCGCCACGAACCGGTTCGAGCGCGACGGCACGAGGTCGCCCGCCCCCTCGCCACGCACGACGAGCTCGATCGCCCCGTCCCCGTCCACCGCCTCGACGGTGACCCGGTTCACGAGGTCGAGCGCGAGGCCCAGGCAGTCATACCCGGCACCGAGGTTCGCCGACGACGCCGGGACGACGACCGTCAGCCGCCGCCCGACGAGGGCCGCATACCGCTCGTCGTGACCGGACCGCTGCGCCGTCATCCCAGCGACCAGCCGAGCGCCCGCGACACCCCGAGCGCCGTCGCGTCGGCCTCGAGCACTGTCACGTCGAGGCCCGCCTCCGCGGTCGTCGGGTCCTTGAGGCCGTTCCCCGTGAGCACCGCCACGACGAGCGCGTCCGGGTCCAGCAGGCCCGCGCGGGCCGCCCGCATCACGCCGGCCGCGGACGCCGCGGACGACGGCTCGCAGAACACGCCCTCGAGCCTCGCGAGCTCCCGGTGCGCCGCGAGGATCTCCTCGTCGCTGACGGCCTCGATCCGGCCCCCGGAGTCGTCGCGCGCGTCCGTCGCCAGCGTCCACGACGCCGGGTTGCCGATGCGGATCGCGGTCGCGATCGTCTCCGGGTGGTCGACCGGGTGACCCAGCACGAGCGGCGCCGCACCCGCCGCCTGGAAGCCCCACATCTGCGGCACGGACGTCGCCCGTCCGGCGTCGCGATACTCGCGGAAGCCCCGCCAGTACGCGCTGATGTTGCCGGCGTTGCCGACCGGGATCGCGAGCACGTCGGGCGCCCGCCCCAGGTCGTCCACGACCTCGAATGCCGCCGTCTTCTGCCCCTCGAGGCGGTACGGGTTGACCGAGTTGACGAGCGTGATCGGGTGCTCGTCCTGCTCCGCGAGCGCACTCACCACCCGCAGCGCCTCGTCGAAGTTGCCGTCGATCGAGACCACCTTCGCCCCGAACATCAGCGCCTGCAGGAGCTTGCCCACCGCGATCTTGCCCGCCGGCAGCACGACGACGCACTCGAGGCCCGCGGCCGCCGCGTATGCCGCCGCCGATGCGGACGTGTTCCCCGTCGAGGCGCAGATCACGCTTCGCGCCCCGTCCTCCAGCGCCTTCGCCACGGCCATCACCATCCCGCGGTCCTTGAACGAGCCCGTGGGGTTCTGGCCCTCGACCTTGAGGTGGAGGTTGCGCAGCCCGATCGACTCGCCCAGCCGCCGCGCGTGGACGAGCGGCGTCGCCCCCTCGCCGAGCGACACGACGGGCGTCGAGGCCGACACGGGGAGGAACTCGCGGTAGCGCTCGACGAGGCGCGGGCGGGCGGCGGACGGCACCGTCACCGGCGGTCAGTCCCCAACCGGGTAGCACGCGCCGGACGGGGCGGCCACGCACTCGCCGGACACGGGCCGGACGGCGATCGACGAGCGCTCGGTCGCGGCGGGCGAGCCCGCCCACGTGGAGCCCAGGCCGCGCGCGATCGACACGAGGTCGGAGAGGACCGCGGCCGCGGCGGCCGGACCGCCGGCCCCGGGCCCCTCGAAGGCGACCCGACCCACGGGCAGCCCGTCGACCTCGACCCGGTTGAGCACCCCGTCGCAGCGTCCGAACGGCGAGTCTGCGGGGACGGCCGTCGGCACCACGGACGCCTCGATCGCCCCATCCTCCGCGAGCCGGGTGGTGGCGATGAGCCGGAGCACGCGACCCTCGGCGGCGAGCGCGGCCACGTCCTCGGCGGTCACGCCGGTGATCCCGGGCAGGCCCGGGGCACCCGTCGTCGTGCCCGGCCGGTTGGACACCGCGGATGGGTCGATCCACGCCCCGAACGCCAGCCGGGCGAGGATCACCAGCTTGTTGAGCGCATCGAGCCCCTCGACGTCCGCCGTCGGATCGGCTTCGGCGTAGCCCTTCGCCTGGGCCTCGGCCAGCACCTCGGCATAGGCGCGGCCCTCGCGCGTCATCGCGGTCAGCATGTAGTTCGTCGTGCCGTTGACGATCCCGCGCACGCGGGTGATCCGGTTGGCCGCCAGGTCCTGCGCGATCGGCCCCAGGAGCGGGATCCCGCCGCCCACCGCCGCCTCGAAGCGGAACGGGGCGCCGGCCTCGCGGGCCAGCCGCTCGAGCTCCGGTCCGTAGTGGGCGACGATGTGCTTGTTCGCCGTCACCACGCTCTTGCCCGCCTGGAGCGCCGCTGCGACGAGCGTGTGCGCAGGCTCCGCGCCGCCCATCGTCTCCACCACGATGTCCACGTCGCCGCTCACCACGAGGTGCGCCGGCGCATCGGTCAGCAGCGCCTCGGGAATCCCGTTCGCGATCGCTCGCTCGGTGAACTTCTCCGCGACCGCGACGAGCACGAGCGGTGCCCCATCCGACGGCACGAGACGCGACGACCGCTCGAGGAACGCGCGGACGACCTCGCGGCCGACGGTGCCGGCGCCGATCACGCCGACGCGCAGGGGCTGGATGCTCATGGGTGGACGGGCTCCGATGGGGGTGCGGCTGTGCCCGCCGATGGTATCGAGCCGTTGTCGACAATGCGCGTCGTCAGCAGGCGGGCGCACGACGAGCCGTTGACTCCAGGCTGCTGCGGTGGCAGGATGTGAGCATCATGAGTGATCTGCGTCCTGTCATGCATCTCACTTCGGGCGGGCAGGGCGACGGCTTCCTTGCCGTCGTGGAGCGCCTGGAGCGGGAATCAGACCCACTGCGGGAGGCAACGGACGGCACCGTTGGAGCCGACGCGGGGCCCAGGGCCCGTCCTCCTGCCGGAGCCGGCGACCCTGGCGCATTCGAGCGACTTGTCGAGTCGCTTCGTGGCCGCCTTGACCTGCCCCGCCCGGCATCGGTCGCCCAGGCGCTCCGGAATGCAGACCTCCGGACGGCATTCCTCGCCGAGGTCGGGGCGCTGACCGGCGCAGAGGTGGCACAGGTCGCCGGCTCCAGGGCGAAGAACAGCTCGGCGCTCGCAAGCCGGTGGCGGTCGGAGCGCCGGATCTTCGCCGTCCCGTGGAGTGGCGAACTCCTGTACCCGGCCTTCCAGTTTGCCGACGGAGCGCCCCGTCCTGCCGTCGCCCGGATCCTCGAGGCCTTCGGGGATCGCCCGTCGGGTTGGGAGATCGCCCTGTGGTTCGCCACGCCGTCGGCATTCCTGCCGGGCTCCAGGCGTCCACTGGAGCTGCTTGACAGCGATCCCGATGCCCTCGTGGCCGCCGCACGGGCCGAGCTGAGCGCGCCCGAGTTCTGATCGAATGGTCCTTGGGTTGCCGCCGGCGCCAGAGGACCTTGATCCGCTGATGACCAGCGTCCCGGCGGGGACGGTCCTGTTCCGGGTCCATGCGGCGCGCCGCGGATCCAGCGAGTTCAATCCGGGCCTGGGCGGTCAGAGTCGGTTCGCCCCGCTCCTCGCCGGAGCCCCGCCCGTCGTCGTGCCGACGCTGTACGCGTCATCGTCGATTGCGGGGGCGTTCTCCGAGTCCATCTTCCACGACGTCCCGTACCGCGGTATCGCCAAGCGGATCCTCATCTCGCGGTTGGCCGAGTACGTGCTCTCGGCGCTCGTCGCTCAGCGCGAGATCCACGTGGCACAGCTTGCGGGCGCAGGGCTCCGGCGGGTCGGCGTCCGTCGCCGGGATCTGATCGACGGTGGACCCCTCACGTACACCTCGACTGTTCGATGGGCCGCCGCCCTGCACGACTGTCCGGCGCAGCCTGGCGGCCTCCTGTGGACGAGTCGACAGGACGACACGGCTCAGGCGCTCGTGCTGTTCGGAGATCGGGTGCCCGAAACGGATCTGCTGGCAATCTCGGGCCCGATCGCCCTGGGCTCACCGCCCGGGCTGGACCTCGTCGAACAAGCCGCGAACGCAGCCGGGATCAGCGTGGTCCGCTAGGTCGAACTCGCGTCAGCCCTCTTCGGAGTCGTGGAAGCGTGTCGGTCCACGGCCAACGAACCCGACCGCGACCACGATCGCGGCGATCGGCTCGCTTCCGACCCATGGCCGAACGGTGTCGGGCAGCCCCGCCGGGACGATCTCCACGTTCCGAAGGCGCATCTGCCCAAGCCGGTTGGCAGCCGATGCCGTGATGTGAATCCCCCGTGAGTGCTGAGGCAGGAAGAGATCGCTCCCATCCCACGTGCCTCCGTCCAGGTAGAAGCCGAATCGTGAGTGGTCAGGCGCCCGTGCGGCGGCCGGTCGGAGGATCGGGCCACTTGTGCCGGTGATGACGAGCAGCGACAGCGCTGCCGCGGGCGGCCTCCCATCAATGACGACGGGAGCCACACGCCAGCCGGTGATGTGGTTGCCTTCGAGCGCGGCGACGAAGCGCTCGGATACCAGGTACAACGTTCCCCAGTAGGTCCCGACGAGATCGCCGTGCCCTCCGGATTCAAGGACCGTTCCCTTGAGCGGCGGGGAGACCGATCCGCTGAGGACCTGACGTGGAGTGACCCGCGGCGGGATGGCGAGCTGAACCCGCAGGCCCGACTCGCTGCGGAGCCGGAGGATCCTCAGCGTCTCGACCGCAAGAGGTTCAGTCGTTGACATCGAACCCGTACTTTCCTCCGAGCATCCGTCAGATCTCCCGTATCGGCTGCCGGGTCGGGCTCGCGCGCTCCTGCGCTAACGGTCGCCGCCACTTGGTCCCGGTCGCGCGATACTGTCGAGGAGGACGCGCGGGCAGGATCCGTCGGCATTCGAGAGCCGCGCGCCAAGGGGTGATGGACGTGCAACTCCGGATCGCGGCGACACTCCTTGCGGCCCTGCTCGTGGCCGCGTGCGGTACGACGGGGCCGTCACCAGCAGCACCAACGGCGACCACGCCTGCGGCCACCCCATCCCCAACGCTCGGCACGGCGGCTGCCCCCACGCCTGCTCCCGCCGAGTCGGCCTCGCCGATGCTGCCCGCCGACGCGACGCCCGAGGCCGTCATCAACGCGTTCCTGACGTTCGCGAGAACGCCCAAACCATCGATGCGGGCGACGATCAGCGCCGAGTATCACGTCGATGCGCACGTGATCCGCTATGACTTCGACGCCGCGCGACTCGGGTCGGATGTGCTCCAGGCGGGAACGGAAACGTTCGACGGATCGGTCACCCCGTTCGGCACGGGCGTGGTTGGTGGCCACCTCTTCAGCCTCGACGCGAAGGGATGGAGCATCGGTGATGCCACCGACGAGATGGCCCGCCTGTTTGGCGACGGGATGTTCTCGTTCAGCCACGCACTCGTCATCGAGGACCTGGGTCGTGATGCTGCCGGCGGCCACCGGCTCCGGGTAGCCGCTGGGCTGAGCCTGTATCCGCCCGAGGTTGCCCAGAAGACCCAGACCGGGACGGACCGCGTCGAGGTCGTCGTCTCGGACACGGGCATTCCGACCTCCGCCGTGTACTCGCTGACCATCTCGGGCGCGACGCCTTCCGATCCGCCGGCCGCCGAAGGCAGCGCGACATACACGTTCTCGGACACCGGCGCCGGTCGGCCATTGCCGGACTTCGAGCTTGTCCCGGGCTCGACCATGCCACCGCCGGCAGACGGCACCGACGCACCGTCCGAGGCGCCCGATCTGCACGACGTCACTCTCGTCTCTGTCCCCTTCCGACTGAGGATCCCCGGTGCGCCAACCGTCACCAGCGGGACGGTCAAGACCACTGGCCTCGGCGACCTGGATCAGACGGTCGTGCGGGCAACCGGTCCGTCGGGGGCTGCCTACACGGTTGTCGACCTCGCCCTTCCGGCGGGCTACGTGCAGCAACAGGGCGCGTTGAAGCTCGCTGCAGCTGGCGTCGCGGGTGAGGCGAAGAACCTCGGGGCGACGGTGCTCGGCCAGCGGATCCTGAAGGACGGCCCTGCCCCGGGCATCGAAGCCGTGCTCGCCACAGCCTCGAACGTGTTCCGGATCCGGATCTACGTTTTCGCCAGTTCGTCGATCGAGCTGGGTGTGGCCGGGACACTGCAGCAGGCTGCCGTTGCAGAGGCCGACGCGTTCCTGCGCTCAATCGAAGCTCGATAGCCCGTCAGATCCTCACGTCACCTGGAGGCTCGCTTGTCAACACGGGAGCATGCCTCATGACTCCACGAGGCGGCAGGCAATCGCGTCTCATTTTGGCGAACTAGCCTGCGTTGGAAACCAGGATGAGGAGCGCTGCCACCCCAATGACTGCGGCGGCGAGAAACATGGCGCCTCTTATGAGGGCGCGGCGGGCGAATTCTCTGACGCAGGCCAGGATCATGAGTGCGACGAATGCAACCCCCCAGACCGTCCCGACATCGACGGTCGGAATTGCGTTGGACGGAAGGCGCTTCACGAGAGCGCCGATGAGGAGCGCGATCACAGTGCCGAGAACCATGCAAACTGGGAACGAGGCGTAGAACAGCAATTGCCGTCGAACGACCGACCGACGCAGCGATTCAAGATTGGCATCGTCGCTGTACGTCCATGTCAGCGAGGTCCGGGCACGGAGCACTCGGAGGAGGCCGACTTCAGAGCCAAGCCCAAACGATGGCGCGATTCGCTGATCCTCGGCGCGAGGGTCTCCGGCCTCCGCCGTCGCCCGCAGGTAACGCCGCATGGCTCGGGCATATGGGACGTAGGCAAGCACGAGCAATGCAAAGGCAACCAAAGCGCTCAGCCAGAGCATGTCAGCTTCCTAGCCATTGCCCGAACACGTCCTCTACCGAACACGATGCGTCCGCAATGAACGTCACCACTCCGCGCTTTGCAGGCGTAGCCCCATCGAGTTCAGACGCGACATCAGCCCAGTCGGTGGCCTGATCTCCAAGTACTCGACCCCCCGGAACTGGGGGCAGCCTGGAGCCTCCATCAAACCCAGCACAGCCCACTTCATAGCATGAGGTTGCGCTATCCCGAGCCTAGAAGAGCACGACGCGAAGAATGTCAGCGTCGATGGGCATGATCACGCGCTTCGGATCTTCGCGAAAGATCTCCAATTCCGTCGCGCGACCATCGAGGACGTGCAGCAGAACGTGAATCATGACTCCATCGACGTCCTCAACCTCACCTTCCACGGGAATACGCCTGTCTACCGGAGCAGCAATGTCCGGCGAGACGGCAATCGCGAGGCTCCCGTCCTCATCGATCTTCGACACGACGGCCGACTGGATCTGAGCGTGCAGTTCGTCCCGCCCAGGAAAGTCGACACTCAGCAACTTCTCAAGCAATGCCATTTCGGCTGGGGTCATGCTCCGAAGTTCATCGATCAGTCCCATCGCGGCACCGTGTAAGTTCCGACGTGGATCCAACCATCGGCGACGGTTCTCGTGTTGTTGTGCATGGTCGGCGTGAACAGTGAAACGGGCTTGTCCGCACGACCCACACCGAACAGTCCCAGAACGACGAAGATTGCGCTCGCCGAAGCTACGCGCGCCGAAGCTACGCGCGCCGAAGCTACGCGCGCCTCGCCTCGCCTCGTTGTAGCTCGCGATGCACCAGGACATCCGCGACAAGAGGACCTGTGCGATTGCGTACGAACGGAGTCAGAGACGGTCGGCGGCCTCATACGCGAAGCTCCGGTACCGCCCCTATGGAGCTTACGTGCGTCAACCGGAGAGTGTTGTTGGCCACTGATTCACTAGGTCGCGCACTGCGGCGTCTCGGGCGCCATCGTCTGCCATGGAGGCGATGCAGTCCACAACAACACGGACGACTTGGCCCACTGCCTTGAACGCCCACGCTGAGGAGCCCTCGTCTATTCCAGCTCCAGCCAGCACCAAGACACCTGCCGGAGGCATGCGGCGCCGCTGATCGGCCACGGCGGCAACAAAAGCATCGGCCATTGAAGATGGTAGCAACGGAAGCAAAGGTCGATTGAGCGGCCCACGATGACGGAGACCGTCCAACGTAACCGGCCCGCCCGGAGGGTGCACCATGTCCAATGGAAGATCGATCTTCAGTTCCGCATCTGCTGCCGGCTCATATTCGATCGCCACCAATGCGTGCGCCTGCCGTCCCGACATGAGATGCAGGACTTCTACCTCAAAGCCAGCCGCGCCAATAGCTTCGAGCACGGGATTTGCCGCGTGGACGCTCCGGTCGCGCGACGACGCCTCCAGGATGAACCCACCATCGTCGCGGCCGATGCCAACTCGCCACCCGTTGACTAGCAGTTGCGTGACTCTATCGGGTTGGGAGGTTGACATTTGCCCTCTCCAAGTTGTTGAAATGGTCAGGGAATGCCTCCATGATCGTCGGGGAGTAGTTCGTTCCCGGCTTATATACCTGCAGGACGAGGCGGTGTGCGTCTTCCAGTGTCATGCCGCTCTCCGACATCAATGAAGACTCTAGCAGCTCGTGGTCGAGGAAGGTTCGTTCAAATTGACTTAGAGGACGCCCATCCTGAATTGCCGTTCGGATCGAGGAAAGCATAGCAGCATTGGGACCATAGATCAGCCCGTCGTCGGTTTCGTTCAATAGGTGCGACTCCGCGATAGCGAGGTCTGACTGAATGGCAGAGGACCTCGTCATCGTACTCGAAGCAGCCGCGATCTCTGCTTGCACCTCACCGAGTCGACTGGCCGTGGCGCCATCGGCCGTGAGCATCGCGACCTCATCACCTGGGACGAGATCTACGAATGCGATCACCGTGCCGATTGCCTCGACGCCGCCGGCGGCAAGCAACACGGTCTCGTCGCGTCGGGCGCGACACAGCTCGTTGTGTGTCGCGCAGAACGCCGTCTCCTGGTCATGTTGGAAGTCGTGAAGTGCGTCCAGCAGGTCACATGCCGACTCATCGGGCATGGCGCCGGCAGAGCACCGATAGGATGTCTGATCGAGAAGTTGGTTCCACTCCATGCTCGATGCAAAGACATCCGGATCGATGTAGGCGGGAGCCCCCGCGCCCTTAGGCTTGGCGCTCGTCCACGACGGATCGACACTGCCCCCGGACGTGCTCCCCCCGCAGCTCGTCCCGCAGCCACCGCCGTTGGCAGGCTTGCTCGTGTCCGGGTGCTGCCTGGTCGCCGGGGTGCTGTTGTCGCCGCAGAAGTCCGCGTACCGGCCACAGAGCTGGTTCTGCGAGACCATGTGCCCGGTGGGGTCGATGAACGTGGCGGGGTTGCCTTCGGCGTACAGGAAGCGGTTCATCGAGGCCGGGTGCTGTGCCGAGCCTGCGAACGTGTCGAGCTGGGTGAAGGTGCCCACCGAGGGGGCATAGAGGCGCGCGCCCATCGCATACAGGGGATCCGTGGTCGGGCTGACGTCGAGGCTGCCCCGGAAGCGCCACGGGTCGGTCGTCGGCGCCACCGAGGCGATCGTCTCGCCGTAGCAGTCATAGCGGCGGGCATCGGTCACGGCTCGCGAGGCGCTCTCGAGGCCGATGAGCGAGCCCAGCTCGTCGAACAGCGTCCACGACACCGTGCTGCCGGTCTTGAGCGCCAGCCGTGAGCCATCGAGATCGAGCAGGCTGCGGGTCGCAGTGGTCACGCCACCGGTGACGCTCGAGACCTCGATCGCGGTGTCCGTCGCGCCCAGGTAGCCGTAGCTCTCGGCCGGGCCCGTGCCCAATGTTCGAGTGCGGATCCGGTCGAGGGCGTCGAAGGTGAACGTGGCCGTCGTGCCGGCGCCTGCGGCGGGCGTGATCGTCGTCAGCCGGTTGGCCGCGTCATAGGCGAAGCTGGTGACGGTCAGCAGCGTCTCGGCCTTCGAGGTCATGTTGCCGAATGCGTCGTAGACAAAGGACAGGCTGCCGGTGCTCTGGCCCAGCAGTTGATCGGTGCGGTCGTACGTGTAGCTCGTCGTCGTGGCACCCTCGACCTTGACCGTCCGATTGCCATCGAGGTCGTATTGGTACGACTTGCTGGTAGAGAGGCCGCTGGAGCCGGTGAGCCGGTTGAGCGAGTCGTAGGTGAAGGTCTGCGTCCCGCTGCCCGCATTGCCGGAGATCCCCGCCAGGACGCGGGCTTCGGAGGCGGTGTTGCCCGCCCGGTCATAGGTCCGGGTGATCGTGTCGCCGTTGGCGCGGGTGATCGTCAGCGGCCGCTTTGCCGCGTCGTACGCGAGCGAAAGCGCCTCGGTCGGGCTCGTCGGGTACGTTCGGGCCGCGAGCAGGCCGTCAAGTCGATACGCTGCGGTTGCCGCATTGCTCGCGAAGGCACTGTTTGACGCCGTGATCTCGCGACGCGCCCAGTCGTAGGTAAAACCCGTCGTGGCCGTCGTGGCGCCGTCGAGGTAGTGGTCGACCCTCCGCAGGATCGTGCCATCAACGTCGTACTCGACCCCGGTCAGCACATTGCCGCCCCGAGACGTCGAGACCTGACGACCCGCGTCGTCGTAGCCAAAGGTGACGGTGTCGCCACCCCGACTCAGCGACGCTGGGGATCCGTCGGTGTTGTAGGTCGAGGTCCTGGTCAGTGCGGGCACCGTCGTGCCGTTGTCGGTCGTCGTCATGGTGAGCACGCGGCCGAGCGCGTCGTATGTCGGTGTCTGGGTTCGGGTCGCCGTCGTGCCCGCGCATGACAACGCCGCGGGGTAGGCGCAGGTCTTGGCGACGCGACCGCCAGCCTCGTAGACGGTTTCCGATGTGGCGAGTGGGGTCGCAGACCCCGCCGGGACCGGGGGGACAGTGGTGGTCGGCCGGCCCATCGCGTCGAAGCCGTAGTGCCACGCGCTCTTGTACTGATTGCTAGTGGTGTTGGTGCTCGTCGGGTCGCAGGCATCAGCGCTGGCCACGGCCCTGGCCGGGCAATAGGCAACGAGCTCTCCGAGCGCGTCATAGGCATAGCGACTGCGCACGTCGCTGTCATCGCTCGTCCCGTCAATCGGCGTTCCCGAGCGGTAGTTTGCGTAGGTGTCGATCTGCCGGCCAAGGCGGTCGAAGACCGCATGGGTGCGGATCGTCCGTGCGTCCGATGCGTCGGTTGCGCGTCCGAGTGGATCGTAGCTCGTCCGGGAGGTCAGGTTCGAGCTGGCATCCGTCCGGTGACCGATCGCGAAGTGGCTGCTCACCTGGGTGGCGCTGAGTGCAGCGCTGTAGACCGCGACCTCGTCGACGGTTCCCGCGAAGTCCCGAGTGTCCGCGATCTCCCCGCCGATCGTGACATGCGCGGTCGGAGCGATCGGTGCGGTCGTCGAGTTGGATGGCGTGTACGCCGTGCCGTCCACATAGATCTTCGCCACGCCACCCGATCGGACGAGGACGAGGTGATGCAGAGTGCCCGTGGTGATCACCGCGGTGGTCGCGAGGGTGGCGCGCCCGCCGTAGAGCGCGACGATGGCGCCCGTGGCGTCGATGCCGATGCCCCATCCGCCCAGATCATTGCCGTTGTAGGCAGCGATCGCCAGCTGCCCGGCCGCCGGCAGCGCGTCGGCCTGGATCCACGCCTCGAGGCTGAAGTTGTCGGTCGCGGTTGACGCAGCGGCGGTGTCGTTGAGCACGTAGGACGCAGACCCGGCGAAACCGGTGGCCGTCCGGCCCTCATCGACCAGCCCGGCTCGACCACGGACGGCCGCTGACACGGAGGCCAGAGGCAACGTGCCCTTGGCGTCGAGCACCGAGCCCGATGCCTCGTCAAGCGGCCAGTAGTGGGTGAGGCTCGACTCAGCGAGGATTGTGCCGCCATAGAGATGTGCACTGTTCACCGAGACGATGACCGGCTGCCCGACGGCGTTGTAGCCGGTCGTAGTGACCATCGCAGGATCGCCGGGAACGCCCGGGACCATGATCGATGCCGTCACCCGGCCGTCGGCGTCTCGGGCGACGAGCCCGGTCGGCAGGTTCACGGTTGGGTCAGCTGTCATCCACGCCTGCGCGTCATCCACCCAGAACGGCGTGGAGGCCAGACTGGACGTGATGGTGAACACGGGATTCGTCACGTTGGTGCCCCCCACGACGAGGGTCGCCACGAGCGGCTGCCATCCGGCGGCGGCCACCGTGACCGGCGTGCCGCCGCCGAACGTGCCCGTGATCGTGGAGCCGGACGGTACGAAGACCTGTGCCGACGCGGAGTACGACGTGCCGGCAAGGAAGGTCCCCGACAACGTCCAAGTCGTGCCGGTCCCCGAACTGCCCGGCGTCACCTTGAGCGCTCGGGTGCCGGATCTGGCGACGGTGGCATCGGATGCGACACTCGCGCCCGTCCCCGCGGGCGCCCAGCCGACGGTGTCCCCGTCCTCGAATGGATCGATTGCATAGCCGGGACTGCCCGTCGCGTCATAGTGGAGCAACGTGTACGCGAGGCGGCCGAGGGCGTCATAGACCGACTTTGACCAGGTCCGCGCACCGTCAAGCTTGGTCGGCGCGTCATCGCCGGATTCGCGATCAACCCGGCCAGCCGACGTGTAGATGGTCCGACTCGCGAGGGTGTCAACACCCGCGCGATCCACACGCGTCACCTTCGTGACGCGCCCGAGCGCGTCGTAGCTCGACACGAGGGATCGGTTCGACGCATCGGTCGCCTGGACCACGAGCCCTGCCAGGGAGTATTGGGTGTCGCTCACGAGGTCGCGATCGGCTGCACCAGTGGCGGGGTCGCCGTCGTCGTAGGTTGCGATCGTGCGGACCGTCCGGCCCTGCACGTCGTGCCACGTCCGCGAGATGTTCCCATAGGCATCGACCGTGACCAGCGTCTGGCCATTGAAGTCGATCCCCGGGACCGAGATCCCGTTGAGCGCCTTGGTGAGGCTGGCACTCGAACAGAAGGTGCTGCCGGTACCGGGGCATTGGGGCGCGGGGCTCGCCGCGGGCGCAATCGCATTCCTGACGCCGCTCGGAGTGAGGCGCGTGAGGGTCGTTGCCGGCGACCCGCTGGGCGTGTAGGTGAAGGTCTCGAAGTACTCGGTGGTGGAACGTGGGGTTCCCGTGCCACCGGACCCCGGGTAGGTCGTCGTCGCGACCGCTGCCCCAGTGAGGTCCAGTGCCGTCGAGGTCGTGGCGTCGATGCCCCCGTTCGCGGTGCAGCTGCCTGCCACATCGCCGCAATCGAGTTCGATCTTCGTCTGGCGGCCCATCGCGTCGTAGGCAAACCGGCTCGCCACGTCGTCCACGCCGGACGCGCCTGAACCGGTTCCGTCCCCGTTGTTCGCTATGACCGCGGTCTGCTCGCCGTAGGCATTGAAGATGGTTGCCGACTTTGTGCCGTCGGGCGCCGCCAGCATCACCCGTCGACCCGCCTGGTCGTACGTGCTCCGGGTCACGAGGCCGAGCGGAGTCGACTCGGTCAGGACGCGGCCAGCCAGGTCGTACGTGTACGACGTCGTGTGATTGAGGGCATCAGTGACGCTCGTCACGTCGGTCTGGTTGGCGCCGTACGTGGGCGTGGCGGAGACGATGCCATCCGGGTCGATGGTGACCAGCCGTCGGCCCCACGCGTCATACGTCATGGACGTCGTGGCATCGTTGGCCGGATCCCCACCCGGCGTCGCGACATCGTTGGCGATGACCGTGGTCGGATAGATTGCGGGCGCGACCGACGATGGGGTGTACGCCGTCGAGGTCGTGACAACCGGAAGCGACCCCACCCCGCCGATAGATCCAATTGGCAGCGTTGCGCTGGTCGTCGCGAGGCCAAGCTGGTTGTACCCGGTTCGCGCCCATGCCGTGACGAGCACGACGTCATCGACATAGGTCGTCCCTGCGCCGGCTCCGGCGAGGTCGATGCGGATCCGGCCATCGGACCGCATGGGCAGCGTCAGGTCCCAGGCTTCGCCGGTCCAGCCCGCCGCAGTGGACGTCCCGGTCACCGACGTGCCGTTCCAGGTCGAAGACCACGTGGTCCCGTTGAACCAGGACACGGTCCAGCTCGCGCTGCCCGCCGACTTGTGCCACGCCTGGAACCGGACCGTCTGGCCGGGGACGAGCTGGGCATCCTGGCGAATCGCCGCGCCAGTCGGCAGGGCGATCGAGACCCAGGACGGCGCCGGTGCGCCGCTCTCGACGTGAACGTTGGCATCGCTCGACGACGCTGCCGCGTACACCGACGGGCTTCCCGTTGCGGCCTTCCAGCCGGTGAGCCCACCCTCAAAGTCACCGTTCACGAGGGAGGAATCGATGCTACCGACGCGATGGCCGGCACGGTCGATCGCCGTCCTCGTCGCGATCTCCGCGACGGCTCGAGCCGCATTGAACCGGTTCCGGATATCCGAGGCGGTTGGCGCAGAGCTGTAGATCGCCGCCTCATCGATGGAGCCCGACAGCTTCGTTCCGGTCGCGGCGTTGCCATACGCGCCGAACTCGAAGGTGGCGCCACCGGTACCCGTGGCGCCCGTTACCGCGCCAGACGCGGCGAGCCGGCCGTCGACGTACACCTTGCCGGTGGCCCCATCCCAGGTGGCAGCCACGTAATACCAGCGATTGGGCTCGGGCTTCACCGCTGTCACGACGCGGGCCGCGTTGTGGGCGAGTGCGAAGTAGCCGTTGGAGTCGATGAGGACCATGGCGCCGGAATTCGAGAGAAAGCGGCCAAGGATGCCTTTGCCGGTCACCCCGGCCGCCGTCACCTTGACCCAGGCCTCGAGGCCGTAGCCAGCCGTCTGGGATGGAATCGCCGCGGTCAACGTGGCCGAGCCATTGAAGACGGCGGCCTGGTCAGCGCTGAACCGGAGCGCTCCCGCGGCATACGTGATCCCGGACGGTGAGCCCGTGACACCGCCGACCGCGTCGTTCGGATTGCCGTTCAGCGAATAGAGCGCCATGGGCGCCGTTGCCCCTGACACCGCTGCGACGCCACTGTTCGCGCCCTGATTCGTGGCGAGGGTACGAGTCTCGATCGGCTCCCCATACCCGTCGTACGTCATCTCGGTGCGGTACAGGTCAGGATTCGTGCCGCCAGAATCGCGCATGCTCGCGAAGTACTGGTCGGCGGTCTGCGTCCAGGCAGGCCCGCCGCCCGCGAGAGGGTTCGCGACGCTGTCGACCGTCGCGCCCGCGTTGGAACCCTGGCGGGTCACGGACAGCAGGTCCGCTGCTCCTGTGCACCCCGACCCTGCGGCGGGGGCCTGGTTGCACCGATAGGTGGTGGTCTTGCTGACGTGCGCGATGCCGTCGAATTCCACGGCGGACACCCGAAGGTGATCGAGGCCCTGGTCGGGATGGGCGGCGTCAGACGTGAGGCCCCCGGGGGCCGTGAGCGTCGAACAGGTGCCAGAGCACGCCTGCGGCGCGTAGGTCGCGCGGACGGCGCCGTCGGGTGACAGTTCCTCATGGATCGCGACATTGCCCGCTGCCATGGCCGTCGCATCCTGATAGAGCGGCCGCCGGTAGAGCGGCGAACCGTCCTGGTTGTGATCCCAGGCGACCACATTGAGCAGGACGGCATTGCCCGCAGCCTTGTCCGTGATCTGCGTCGGGCGCACGACCGAATCGCCGGCGAGCTGCGCCCAGGTGATCCCCGTTGCGTACAGCACAGCCGGGGTTGCACCTGGGTCGTACCGCGGGTCGCGGACTTCAACAAGCCGATGGGCTGGAGACGCTGCGTCATATATGTAGCTGAAGCAGCCGCTTGGCGCCGCGGTGCAGGTCTGGTCGGTAAGCCGAGCGGGCGCGACCGAGACGAGATCCGACGTCGTCGTCGACACTCTGAAGGTCGCGGCTCGCCCCGACGCGTCCGAGGTCGTCGAACCGAGGTTCTCGTCGAAGCGGTAGACGGTCGCGCCACCCGCAACGCTCTTGGCCATCACCAACTCTCGGTTGGCGGTGCCCGTGGAGAGGCTCAGCCCATCGGATGCCGCACGGATCCGGTCGAGGGTGTATGCCGCCTGACCGCTCTTGGTCGGGTCGATCGTCCAATCGACCGAAAGCGTGTTCCCGTCGAGATCAACGATGCGTGCGAGCAGGCCGGCATCGTTGAAGTAGTGGACAGTCCCGTCGGCGTACGTCGCGCGGAAGTCATATGTCTGGACCGCCTCCCCTGCGACATCCGGCTGGGCGTACTCGTCAGCCGTCCCCGTGCGCGTCTGTCGTGCCACGTCGGGCAGCCCACCGAAGCGGAAGCCCCCGAGGAGTAGGAAATTGCCATCGCCTCCGGTGATCCGGTATCCCACGAGGCGGACGTCGTTGGGACCCGCCGCCCGCGTCTCGCTGGGCGCGTCGGTGTACATGCCAAGGATCTGCCGCGCGTCCTCGAGGATATTGCGAGTGACCTTGGTCCACGTGGTCGGAACCGTCGGGCTGACCTGCACCACGCAGGGGGTCGAGGTCCCGGGGCAGACGGGTACCCCGGCCGGTGCAACGGGTCCTGCGTAGTAGGTGATCGCACCACCGGTCACGCCGGCCGTCTCGTCGTTGAACCACATCGTGATGGCCGCCAGCTGGCCGCCGACCTTCTTCCAGGACCATGAGCTGAAGGCATACGACCACAGGCCTCCCGCGGACGTCCCCCAGCAGGCGCTCCCAGTGGTATTGCACAGTGGCGAGGAACCATACGATGCCGCGGTGACCTTGAGGCTCTTCTCGCCGGTGTAGGGCGCGTCATCGGACTCGGCTGTGAGCCCGCCGCCCGCTGTCCATAGGGTCGTCGGACTCTTGTTGATCGTGGTCCCATTCCAATAGACGATCGAGGAATCAACGGGCTCGAGCCGCAGTGCGTCGATGTAGGTTGAGCCAGATACCGCCCCAGCACTCTGAATCTGCATGGCGATCACCTGATACTCGTCGAGGGGGCCGCCGAACGTGCCGTTGTTGCGAACGTCGTTCCACAGGTTCCGGCTATAGAACGTCCATGCGCCAACGATGCTGCCGCCGAGGTCGATGTTCTCGAACGAGCCGGGATTCCACGGCGATCCCGCGGTGTAGCAGAACCAGCTGTCGGTGAATCGCGGGTCGGCGAGCGAGGCATCGCTGACGTTGTGAATCTTGATGCATAGCCCGGTGCTCGTTGCCGAGTCCGTCCGCATCGCGAACCGCACCTGCGAATACGTGTTCAGGCCAACGGGGCTGGTCGTACTCGGTGCGCCCAGTCCCGTGCTTGCATTCGACGGTGCCCGGCTGATCAGCGAACCCGAGAACGCCTCGAACGGACTTGTTGGGTCGATCTGCGTGATCCCGCTGCCCGCCGGCTTTGTCTCGTCGGCGATCGTCACGCGTGGCCGCTCGAGGAGGACGGGCGCCCCTGACACGAGCTGGCCGTCGGCGTCGGTGTCGGCGACATACCGTGCCCCCGCCGTGGTCTGGTAGATGTAGTCGTAGCCCGTTTGGTTTGGCCCCCCGGTGACCCGTTCATCCCAGGAGGTTGACCATCCGCACGCGCCAAGGATCCCCAGATAGCCCGTGCAGTTGGTGGCGTCAGCGCTGCTGTAGGCATAGTCGAGACCGATCGGGACGAGATCGCCGAATCCGAGACCCGTGGACGCGGTGTAGGCGAGGTTGCGGGTCGCGAGATCGATGCTCATGCCTGCGGCGCTGTGCGGATCGGCAGCAATGTCGCCGGAGCCGACTGTGATGGTGAACTCGTCGCGCTCGATGAGGCTGATGCCCGTCCACCGCGTCCCGTCCGACGCGAGGACCTTCTTGTTCCGCGCGTAGTACTTGGAGGGGTCAGCAAAGTCGGACGCCCACACCAGCGTCCCTGCGGAGCCCCCGATCCGATGCACGAGGTCGAGCCGGAGCGTGTACTGCCCGATCGACGCGGGGGGCGTAATGGCAAGTGCGAGCGGTGTCGGAGTTATGGCTCCGGCGGCGATGTCGGCGATGAGGTTCATCGCGCCAAAGGAGGTGCTCGAGACCAGGCGGCCTTTGCCGTTGAACCATCGATACCCGAGCTGATAGCAGTCCAGATCGCTTGTGCTTGTGCACTTGTCGATCGTCGTCGCGGCCTTGTTCGAGACAACGATCGGGAGCACGGTGGGCACGGATGGCGCCATCGTCGAGGGGCTGTACGTCGGCCCGAGTGACGAATCGAAGTCGAGCGCGACGGCGGGCGTCACATACGTAATCGACAGTCGAGGGCGATTCGAAACGGTCGCGTCCTGGCCAGTGTAGAAGTCGATCTCATCCCACGTCGACTCGCTGTATGCCTGGATCATGAAGCCCCAGCCGCCCTTCCAGGAGGCAGGGTTCTTCGACAGGTTGGCGGCCAGGATGTCGGTGACATCAATCGCGAGGTCACAATCCGTCGTGGTGGCGGCACACGCATTGACCTTGACGCCCCCATATCCCGCAACGGTCTTGGCATTGATGTCGTTCCAGGTCGTGGTGTTGGTAAATCCCTTCGAGAGCAGGTAGGCGTAAACGCCGGCGTTGGTCGTACCGTGCCGATTGTTGTCCTCGCGAAGCGTCAACGTGGCCGCACTGACCTGCTGCGCGTCGGTGAGGTTCACGAAGTCCTTGAGATCGAAGGAGACGAGCGAGCGCAGCGTGCCCCATGCGGCGTCAGGGGATCCGATCGCGTCGAGCCCTGCACGAAGCGTGGACGGCGTGGTCGGGTAGGTCGTCGGCTGTCCCTGACCGATGTACGTGTTGGCGTAGTGCGTGTCGCCGGTGGTGCAACCTGTACCGCCACCTGCCCGCAGGCAAATCGTCGGATCGAGCACGATCGGGAAGACGCGTTCAGGGTCGTGGAACCAGTCGGCGTCGAGTTCGTAGCGAATGACGTACTTCCCGTTGCCCTGATCGGTCAGGCTGGTGACGGTGCGATCCACGATCGGCACGGCCCCGTCGACCCCGCCGCCCTCGTACAGCACCGGTGTCGATACGCGGCCCACAAACACAACCGTCGGCGAGCCCGATCCATCGAGCGTGTACTGCTCGACGACCACGGCGGATCCGTCCAAACGCGCCACGTCGCCCGGAGGGACATCAAGGGCAAAATCGATCGCGGTCGCGGACTTCGAATCGGGGAATGTCGCCCCGAACTCGAGCCCGGAATCCAGGGGCTGCGCCCACACGGTGGCGTTGTGGCCTTGGCCGGGTGCCGCAACCTTGGAACCTGGCGCCAGCGCCGGCGACGGCAAAGGGGTATTTGCTGGCACGGGGAGTGGCGACGAGGTTGGGCTGGGCGTGACGACCGCTGATGGCGTGTCCTTCGGCGTGGGGGCAGGCTCAAGGCTCGGGAGCGATGGGGATGCAGCGGCCGTTGCCTCGGGGGATGGGGCAGGGCTTGGCGTGGCAGCGATGGTGCCTTGCGCCGTGCCCGTATCCGGGCTCGCCGACGGGGCCGGCGTGGCCACGTCGGGCGCGATGTCGGTCGGGGAGGACCCGAGCACCGACTGCCCCGCTGGGATCGCGCTCCCCTGGCCATACCCGATCGCGCGAATTGTGAGGACGTCGGCGCCAACGGCAATCTGGGCCAGGCCAGCCTCCGCGTTCACTGTCCCGAAGCGAGTCGTCACATCGTTTGCCGAGCCGCGCAAGCTGAATGCCCCGACGGCGTCGTCGACCAGTGCCAGGTTGATCGGCTGCCACGTGCCGGACGCGTCCTTGAAGTTCAGCCGGCCGGTACTCACGACGAGCGTGTAGGACCCATCCGGATTGGCGTAGGTCAGAGACTTCTCCGTGCGCTTGGACTGGAGCTCAGTCCGGGCCTTGGGCGGACGGGCGACGCTCGGAGAACTCTGGGTCACAAGCGGCTCGTCGGACTCGCCGGCCACCGCTGTCGGCTCCATGCGAATCGGCGCTGGCGTGACCTTGACGGCGCCGCCGTCCGCTCTCCTCCCAGTTCCAATGGCCGTGCTCTGGTTGGTGACGAACGGCGAAGCCGCGGCAACAGGCGCGACGTAGGTGGCTTGAATGCACAGCACCGCGATCGCGCAGAGCGACAGGAACCGGACGCGATGCACGGCACGGGCTGCCATCTGGGCGCTCCAAAGAGCTCCGTGGCGGAGACGTCCCCTCGGAGCGCCGGCCCGTCGCTCGCGGATCTTCGCAGATCGCTGGTCGCGAGTCCCAGTGCGTATGGCCCGGCCGGTCTATTGCATGTGGCCCATGTGCCCCGCGAAGTCGTGCGTTCGACCACGAGGTAGTACGCAGTCGACAGACCGACGCCACGCTGCGCCGCTCGGAGCCCCGACGCGCTCCGCTACACTCGCCGCCAATGAGCGTCGAGATCGCCCCCCTGCCCGCCCCGCTGGCCGCGCCCGTGCAGCGCCCCCGGATCTTCTCCGGGATCCAGCCGTCGGGCATCGTCCACCTGGGCAACGACCTGGGCGCGATCCGCAACTACGTGATGCTCCAGTACGAGTACGAGGCGATCTACTGCATCGTCGACTACCACGCGCTGACCAGCACCCATGACCCGGTCGCGATGCGCCAGCGGACCCGCGAGATGGCCGCCAGCCTGCTCGCGCTCGGGCTGGACCCGGACCGTTGCACGCTGTTCGTCCAGAGCCACCGGCCCGAGCACACGGAGCTGATGTGGCTCCTGGCGACGGTCACGCCGGTGAGCTGGCTGGAGCGGACGCCGACGTACAAGGAGAAGAAGCAGAACCAGCCCGATGACATCAACCACGGGCTGCTGACCTACCCCGTCCTCCAGGCGGCCGACATCGTCATCTACAAGGCGAGCCTCGTCCCCGTGGGCAAGGACCAGGCGGCCCACCTGGAGCTGTCGCGCGAGATCGTGCGCGCCTTCAACCACCGCTACGGCGAGACCTTCCCGGAGCCCGCGGCGGTGTACACCGAGGCCCCGGTTGTCCTGGGCACGGACGGCGTGAAGAAGATGTCGAAGTCCTTGGGCAACACGATCGAGGTCCTCGCCGAGCCAGAGGTGGTCCGGCGACAGGTGATGTCGATGGTGACCGACACGAAGCGGATCCTGCGCACGGACCCCGGTCGGCCCGAGGTCTGCAACGTCTGCCAGCTCCACCGCTTCTTCGGCGAGGACTGGGAGGAGATTCAGGACGGCGAGCGCACGGCGCGCACCGGCTGCGTCGACACGAAGAAGCTCCTCGCGGCGCGGATCACGGCCCACTATGCCGGCGCCCGCGAACGCTACGCGGAGCTCATGGCGAACCCGGCCGAGGTGGACGGGATCCTCGAGGCCGGCGCGGACCGCCTCCGGGAAAAGGCGACGACAACGATGGCCGAAGTCCGCGAGAAGATGGGCCTCCGCTGACGTAGGCTTCCGTCATGCCCATCGAGCTGACTGACCGACAGCGTCGACTCCTCGACACCGTCCTCATCCTCGCGGTCGTCGCGCTGGCGTTCATCGTCATCGCCGACCTCGCCAACGTGTTCTACGCGTTTGGCGACATCCTGCTGCTGTTCTTCCTGTCGTGGCTGCTGTCGTTCGCGCTGCTGCCGCTGATCAACCTCGTCTCGCGGCTGCTGCCGCGGCTCCCGCAGGCGGGGGCCGTGATCATCGTGTACTTCGCCATCGTGTTCGTGCTCCTCGCGGTGCTCATCCAGGCATCCGCGAGCCTCGCGAGCTCGATCGGGCAGTTCATCCAGGATGCGCCGCGGTTCGAGGACAACCTGCGCAACCTCCTGTCCGAGATCCAGGTCCGGCTGGCTGGCCTCGGGTTCGCGGTGGACCTCGTGGGGCAGGCGCCGGTCATCGTGGCGAACCTCCAGACCTGGGCGCTGGAGCTCGTGGGGCCGCTCCAGTCGCTGGCGGTGGCGAGCGTCGGCGTCTTCGGCAACATCCTGATCCTGGTCATCCTCTCGATCTACATCGCGGTGGACCGCGAGGCCATCGTCGCGTTCCTGTACCGGCTGGTGCCGCCGGGGTTCGTGACCGAGGCGCGTCTCCTGCAGACGAGCGTCTCGCGCTCGTTCGGCGGCTTCATCCGCGGCCAGGCGATCATGGGCCTGACGATGGGCCTGATCACCGCCGCGGTGAACATCGTGTTCGGCCTGGAGTACGCGGCGGTGACGACGGTCGCAGCAGGCCTGCTCCACGCGATCCCGTTCTTCGGCCCGTTCATCTCGTGGGCGCCGCCCGTCGCGGTCGCGCTCCTGTTCCAGCCGGCCGCGATCATCCCGGTGCTGATCATCATGGGCATCGGCTGGTTCGTGACGATGAACGTGCTCCAGCCGCGGCTCATGTCGGGCGCGGTGGGGATCCACCCGATCGTCGTCCTCGCATCGGTCGTCATCGGCTCCAAGATCGCCGGCGTCGCCGGGGCCATCTTCGGGATCCCGATCGCCGCGGTCCTGTCGGCGTTCTTCTTCCACTGGTTCGGTCGCTCACGCGAGAACGGGACCGTCGCTGACCGGGCGGCGCAGCGGCTGTCGGCCCGCGAGGGGCGGAGCGTGCGTCGGCCACGTGAACCGGTGCCGGGCGTGGACGCCGATGTCGACGGCGTCGCCCTGCCGAGGGGCACGCCGATCGCCGCCGCGATCGAGGGAGCGGCGACCGCGGGTGCGACCGACCAGCCCGAGGCGATCGAGCGTCCCGCCGCACCGCCCGCCGCGCCGCCAGCCGCGCTCGGTGGCGAGGGCGAGCGATGAGCGCACGCGTCGGATGAACCACGACCCCGAGGCTCCCGGCAACCATCCCGAAGCGCCGGGCCCGCACCAGGCGAACGCCCAGCAACCCGAGATGACCCGCGAGCGCGCCCGGACCGAGCGGCGCGACCTGGACAAGGAGCGTGGCGAGCCGGTTGCCGGCCCGCGGGGTGCGCGGCGGGCCCTCAAGCGGATCGGGCGGCCGCTGGGCGACTGGACGTCCCGGCCCCGGATCCTCGTCACCAACGATGACGGCATCGAGTCGCGCGGCCTCCTCGCGCTCAAGCGGGCGCTCGAACCGATCGGCGAGGTGACGGTGGTCGCGCCGGACACGAACCAGTCTGCGGTGGGGCACCAGAAGACGCTGATGCGCCCGTTGCGGGTCCGGGAGCGGACGCTGGCCGATGGATCGATGGGCTATTCGATCGACGGCTCCCCCACCGATTGCGTGAGCCTCGCGTTCCTCGGCTTCTTCGAGGAACGCTTCGACCTCGTCGCGTCCGGGATCAACTACGGGGCGAACCTGGGCGACGACATCACGTACTCGGGAACCGTCTCGGCGGCGATGGAGGCGGTGATCAACAACTGCCCCGCGTTCGCGGTCTCGCAGGAGTACGTCGAGGAGGTGGACTTCGCGCTTGCCGCAGTGGCCTCGGCGATCGTCGCCCGCAACATCCTGGAGCACGGGCTCAAGCGCGGCGAGCTGATCTCGGTCAACGTGCCGGGCGTACCGATCGAACAGTGCGAGGGCATCGAGCTCACGCGCGTCGGCCGCCGGATCTACCAGGACGAGCTGATCGCGCGGGTGGACCCGCGGGGCATTCCCTACTACTGGATCGGCGGGCCGCCGCCGTCGGGGATCAGCATCCCGGGGACGGACTTCAACGCGGTCGTCAACCGCCGGATCTCGGTGACGCCGATCCACCTGGACCTGACCGGGCGACGCCTGATGCGCCAGCTCCAGGAGTGGGACTGGTCCCTGGATGCGCCATCTGTCGAGGCGGCGCTGGACGCGGACGTTCCCCCGTCGGCGCCGGGGATCGAGCAGGCGCGAATCGCGGAAGAGACGACGATCGAGCGTCGCTGAGCCCGGGCGGGCGTCGATGCCCATCGGGGCGTGTTGACTCTCAGTCCACCACATCGACACTTCGGCCCCTGGCGAGCCGTTCCCGTGGACCCTGAGTCCGCGACTTCGTCGTTTCGCGCCGGTGTGCTGCCTTCGTGGCGTGCCAGTCCGCAATTCCTGCACGGACGGGGGCGGAATGCCGAATTCACGGACTGTGGCGCCACACGCGTGCCCGCACAGAGGCGTGATCGGCGAAGATGGGCCGAGACCGCACGGCGTGGCGGCGCATCGAAGGAGCTCCCCATGGACGACCTCGGCAAGCTGCTCGGCTCGCTCGGCGGTGGCGGCACGACGGCGAGCGGCAGCGGTACGGCCGCCGGCGGCACGGGCGACCTCGCGGGCGCGCTCGGCGGGCTCATGGGTGGCGAGGGCGGGCTCGAGGGCCTGATCGGCCAGCTGCGCAACGCGGGCCTGGGCGAGACCGTCGATTCGTGGGTCGGGACCGGGCCGAACCAGCCCGTCGATCCCCACCAGCTGGGCCAGGCGCTCGGGCCGGACACCGTCCAGCAGCTGTCGGGCCAGACGGGGCTCTCGATCGAGGCGCTCCTCCCGATGCTCGCGTCCTTCCTGCCGATGATCATCAACGCGCTGACGCCCAACGGGAAGGTCCCGGCCGGCGGCGCCTCCGGCGGCATCGACATCGGCTCGATCCTCGGCGGGCTGATGGGCGGCCTCGGCGGGATGGGCGGCGGCCAGGGCGGCGGCCAGGGCGGCACGACCCCGGCCACGGGTGGCATCGGCGATATCGGCGACCTGCTCGGCGGCGGTCCGAAGGGCTGACGCACGCGGCCGGCGGCCTCCCGGAGGGCGCCCGTGCGAGAGACCCGAACTAGCGGCGCTTGCGCCGGTCCGCGATCACCTCGGCGGCCGCGTTGCGCCCCGGTGCGCCCGTGACGCCGCCGCCCGGGTGCGCGCCGGAGCCTGCGAGGTACAGCCCGGCGACGGGCATCCGGTAGCGCGCCCAGCCGAGGAGCGGCCGCCACAGGAAGAATGAGTCGAGGCCGGGCTCGGCGTGGAGCGGATGGCCGCCGGTGAGGCCGTACTCGGACTCGAGATCAGCCGGCGTCAGCACCTGTCTCGCCGTGACCCGCGAGCCCAGCCCGGGCGCGACCGTCTCCAGCGTCCGCACGGCCAGGTCGCCGATCGCGTCCCGCTGCGACGCCCAATCGCCGTCTGCCGGCGCCTTCGGCATCCACTGCATGAGCACGCTCACGACCTGGGTGCCCTCGGGTGCCCCGGCGACGAGCGACGGGTCCACGAGCGACGGGATCGTCACCTCGAGGACCGGTGCGTCCGAGATGCGCCCGTACTTCGATGCGTCGAACGCGTGCTCCATGGCGTCGATGGACGTCGTGTTGACCTGGATCCGGCCACGGAGGACGCGCGGGTCGCCGCCCGCCGACGGGAAGTCGGGCAACCCGTCGAGGACGAGGTTGATCTTCGCCACGGAGCCGTGCGTCCGGATGTTCCCGGCGCGCCAGCGCATCGACGGCCCCACGGTCACCGGATCGACGAGCGTCGTGAGCAGCTGCTTCGGATCGAGCCCCGAGACCACCCGGGTGGACGTGATCTCCTCCCCCGACTGGAGGACGACGCCGGTCACGGCCCCGTCAACGGTGGACACGTGCGCGACCCGGGCGCCGGTCCGGATCTCGGCGCCTGCGGCGAGCGCCGAGGCGGCGAGCGCATCGGCCAGCGCGGAGGGACCGCCCTTCGCGAACACTGTCTCACCCGCAGCCCCGCCGTCGTTGCCCGCGGAATCGGACAGCAGCACCTGGGTCGTGCCCGCGGACCACGGACCCATCGCGGTATAGCGGACGCCGCGCCAGGCGAGGGTCCCGCGGATCGCCTCTGTCGTGAACGACTCGGCGACGTAGTCCGCGGCGGCCATCGCGAGGACCCGCAGGATGGTCCGCCCGTCGAGCTTGCCCAGGCCGCGGAACGCCCGCCCGAGCCGGAGCCCCAGCAGGGCGTCCCCGAAGCCCGGCGCCTTGATCTCGGGCGGCGCCTCGTCGCCGAGGTCCGCGAGGAACCGCGACAGCGTCCGGACGCTCCGGTCGAACTCCACGTACGAGGTGGCGTCGTCGTCCGACCAGGCGCGCAACGCGTCCACGGTCCGGCCGAGGTCCCTCCACATCGTCACCGCGCGGCCGTCCTCCTGGGGCGCGAAGACACGCACCTCCGGGGCGACGAGCGAGAGGCCGTGCCGGGCGAGCTCCAGCTCCCGGGCGATGGACGGCCGCAGCCGGCCGACCGTATGCGCGAGCGACGGGACGCGGACGCCCGGCGCCAGCTCCTCGGTCACGGTCGCACCGCCGACGCGGTCACGCGCCTCGAGCACGAGGATCCGCAGGCCCGCGCGGGCCATGTACGCGGCAGCCGTCAGGCCGTTGTGACCGGCACCGATGACGATCGCGTCGTAGGTGTTCATCGTCGTCATCGTCAGGCCACCTTCCGCCCGACGGACTTGAGGACCTCGAGCGCCGCGAGCCGCCCGTTGGCACCCATGAGGCCGCCACCCGGGTGGGTGGACGAGCCCGACAGCCACAGGTTCGCGACGGGCGTCCTGAACCTCGCGTAGCCCGGGACCGGGCGGTTGAAGAACAGCTGCTCGAGGCTGAGCTCACCCTGGAAGATGTTGCCCTCGGTGAGGCCCATCGTCCGCTCGATGTCGAGTGGCGTGAGCACCTGGCGGCCGATGATGATGTCCCTGATGTTCGGCGCGAACTCCGCGATCCGGTCGATGACCGCGTCCCCGAACGCCTCACGGTTGTCGTCCCAGGTGCCAAGCCCTGGCGCCAGCTTGTACGGCGCGTACTGGACGAAGCACGAGATCACGTGCTTGCCTGGGGGCGCCATCTGGGGGTCGACCAGGGTCGGGATGATCATGTCCATGTAGGGCCGCGAGCTCCAGTGGCCGTACTTCGCCTCGTCGTACGCCTGCTCCATCTCGACCATCGTCGGGGAGAAGGAGATCGCGCCCCGGAGGTGCTCGCCCACACCCGGCAGGCAGGTGAAGTCCGGCAGCCGGTCAACCGCGAGGTTGACCTTGCCCGAGCTGCCGCGGAACTTGAAGCGGCGGACCTCCTGCTCGAACTCGGCGTCGAGGGAGCCGGGCTCCAGGAGGTCGAGGAAGGTCACCTTCGCGTCCGCGGACGAGAGCACGTGCGTCGCCTCGATCTCCTCCCCGTTCTCGAGGACGACGCCGGACGCCCTACCGCCCTTGACGACGATCCGGGCCACCGGCGCCTCGGTCCGGATCTCGGCGCCGAGTGCCTGCGCGGCGCGCGCGATCGAGTACGACACGCCGCCCGTGCCGCCCTTCGGGATGCCCCACGCGCGGAACGCACCGTCGATCTCGCCCATGTAGTGGTGGAGCAGGACGTACGCCGTCCCCGGGCTGCGGATGCCCTGGTAGGTGCCGATGATCCCGGACGCGGACATCGTTGCCTTGAGCGGGATCGTCTCGAACCATTGGTCGAGGAAGTCCGCCGCCGACATCGTCATCAGCTGGACGAACACCGCCTGCTGGCGCTCGGGAAGCTGCTGGAACCGGCGGGCGAGGCCCGCGAGCGGCATCAGCGGCCGCGGGTCGTTGTCCGTGGGGTCCGGGGGCACGATCCCGAGGATCGGCTTGATGAAGCGGGCCATCTCCACCATGAGCTGGCCGTACTCCTCGTACGCCTCGGCGTCGGTCTTCGACCAGCGGCGGAGCTCGCGGACGGTCCGGCCATGGTCATTGACGCGCCACAGGTAGTCGCCGCCGGGCGCACCCTCGCCGGGTCGGAGGGGCGTGAACGTGCCGTCGAGCGGGAGGATGTCGAGGCCGTACTTCGGCAGGTTGAGGTCCCGGATGATCTCCGGCCGCAGGAGGCTGACGACGTAGCTCGCGACGGAGAAGCGGAAGCCCGGGACGATCTCCTCGGTGACCGCAGCCCCGCCGAGGACATAGCGCCGCTCGAGGACCAGGGTCTTGAGCCCGGCGCGCGCCAGGTATGCGGCGGAGATGAGCCCGTTGTGGCCTCCGCCGATGATCACCGCGTCGTAGCGCTGCGCCACGCCACCCTCCAGTCGGGACGGGAGCGACCGGGTCTCGACCGGGACGGGTCGAGCGCCGGGCCGCTATTCAGCCTGCATAGTTCGCATGCAGTCTAGCGGGTGGGGCGCGGCGCGGCCGGCCGGAGGGACGCGCTGAGCGCAGGCGGGCTACCAGCCACGGAGCGCGACCTCGAGCGCCGCGAGGACCACGTCCGCGCTCGCGCGGGTGAGGCACAGCGGCGGCTTGACCTTGAGGACGTTGTTGCCGTCACCCGTCGGCTGGACGATGACGCCGAGGTCCAGCATCCGCTCGCAGATCGCGAGCGCCTCGTCCGCGGCGGGCTCCAGCGTCTCCTGGTCACGCACGAGCTCGACGCCCAGGTACAGCCCCATGCCGTGGACCGCCCCGAGGAGCGGGTGCCCCGCGGTGACGTGCTCGAGCCCCTCGCGCAGGTGCGCGCCGACGTCGCGGGCGTTCGCCTGCAGCCCCTCCCGGTCGATCGTCTCCAGGACGGCCACACCGGCCGCACACGCAACCGGCGATCCACCGATGGAGGAGAAGAACGACCCCTCGGCGCCGAACGCATCCGCGATCGCACGGGTCGTGATCACTGCGCCGACGGCCATGCCGTTGCCGGCGGCCTTCGCGACCGTGACGATGTCCGGGACGACCGCCTGCTGCTCGAACGCCCACTGGTACGCGCCAAGGCGCCCGTAGCCGACCTGGGCCTCGTCGGCGATGGCCAGGCCGCCCGCCGCGCGGACGTCCGCGTACACCTCGCGCAGGTAGCCGTCCGGCAGGACGAGGCCACCCGCGTTCCCGTACAGCGCCTCCGCGATGAACGCGGCCGGGCGGCGATCCGCGCCCCCCAGCCGGGCCACGACTGCCCGCACGTCGTCGGCATAACGCGTCGCGGCGTCCGGCCCGCGGTGCAGGCCCCGGAACGTGTTCGGTGCCTCCACCGGGTGTACCCACGCCGGCCGGGTCTCGAGCGCCCTCGGGTTGTCGAGCACCGATGTGGTGATCGCGTCGGTCGCGCCGGTCCAGCCATGATAGGCGCCGCGGACGGCCAGGACGTCCTCGCCGCCGGTGACCGTGCGCGCGAGGCGGAGCGCCAGCTCGTTCGCCTCCGAGCCCGTGTTGACGAGGAAGACCGTGTCCAGCGGCGCCGGGAACCGCGCCGCGAGGGCCTCGGCGAAGGCCACCATCGGCTCGTACAGGAAGCGCGAATTCGTGTTGAGGAGCCGCAGCTGGCGCGAGACGGCGGCCTCGACCGCTGGGTGGCTGTGGCCCAGCACCGCGACGTTGTTGACGATGTCGACCCATGCGCGCCCGCGGGTCTCAACGAGGTGGTGGCGCCATCCGCGTTCGATGCGGGGCGGGGTCTCGAAGTAGTGGACCTGGACGCCCGCGAGCACCGCGTCGCGTCGGGCGAGGAGCGCGGGCGCGTCGTCGTCGGGTGCGCCGGCGAGGCCCGGCGCGAGGCCCAGGACCGACGACGGATCCGGGCACAGCCGAAGCCACGAGCCTGCGAGCGACGGGACCGCGCGCCGCGGAGCCTCGAGGCCGGGCTCCGCGACCCGCTGCACGTGGACATGCGGGGGAAGCCCATCGGGACCAGCCTCCGTGACGACGCCGACCGGGTCGCCCGCTGCGACGTCGCTGCCCTCCCCGACGGACGGCTCGATCCCGTCGAGGACGAGGTCGAAGACACCACCGATCACGATCCCCGCTGCGCGCCGCCGGACGCGTCCGCCGACCGGCGCCAGGACGACCGTGCCAGGCTCGGCGAACACGTCAACGCCGAGGTGGACGCTCGCTGCCTCGTCGAGCGAGTCGAGCACCACGTCGACAAGGCGCGCCTCGCCCCAGCGCCCTAGCGCCCGATCGCCGCCGGCCGCCACGGCGCGTGCCACCAGCGCATACGCCGCCGACGGATCGCCGATCGCCGGGCCGCCGAGGTCCGGGGACGTCGTCGACAGGTCGAGCGCCACGCGGGCGTCGGGCGCGGCGAGCCCGTCCAGCCGATCGAGCCCGGCCAGAAGGGGTGCGGTGGCGAGCTTGACCATCGGCCGCTCCGTTGGCGGCAGCCCGGCCGCCTCGCGGAGCACTTCCGTCGCCAGGGCGAACGGGACTGCGACCACCGCCTCGAGCGCAGCCCACTCCTCGTCCCGGACGGCGTTCACGTACTCGTTCCCGGGTTCGAGGCTCGCCTGCTGGTCGCCGCTGATCGCGACAGATGCGGCACGTGCGACGACGAGCGGCCAGGTCGCCGCGAGCTCCGCCTCGGTCAGGGCGAACGCCGAGCCGTACCCACGCGCGATCTCGCGGGCGACCTGGAGCGGCCGACCGAGGTCGTGGATCACGTCCGCTGCGATCACCACCGCGAGGTCACCCGCGATCCACGTCCGGGAGACGTCCCCGAAGTCGATGACGCCCATCGGCATGGGTCGGCCGGCGGCGTCGGGCCGGGTGACCGTGTTCGCCTCCGTCACATCCTGGTGCACGACACCGATCCGCAGCTGCGTCGCCAGCGCCTCGATCGACGTCATGGCCGCCGCCATCGACGATTCGAGGAGCCGGCGACGGGCCGGCGTCGACGCGAACGGCGCGAGCGCCTCGACCACGTCGTCCGCATACCGGAGGTCCCACTGGAGCGCCCGATCGAGCGCCGGGTGGTCGAAGCCCGCGAGGGCAAGCGCGACCGACCCTGCCAGCGCGCCGTGCGCCCGCAGGACCGCTGGGGCCAGGTACCCGGCCTCGTCGAGCGGCATGCCCTCCACGAACGTCAGGAGGCGCAGATCGTGGGTGACGCCGGCGCTCGTCGTCCCGGCGACGATCAGCGAGCCGTCGGGCGCCGGCTGCGGAACCGGGACCTCGAGTGGCAGCCCCGCGGTGGCCACGCGCTGCATCGCGGCGTTCTCGGCCTCGAGCGCTCCTCGGGTGAGCCCGTGGCGGGTGACCTTGAACACGAACCGGCGCCCGTCGTCGCCCTGGACGAGGTAGTTGCGATCCTGGTGGCTCCCGAGCTCCTGCGTGAGGCCCTTCCGCCCGAACGCCGCGAGCAGCAGGCGCGCGGCCTCGGTGCGGTCGACATCGGGCCGGCGGTGCTCGTGACCGAGGAACGGGTTCGTCGTCTGCGTCATGCGCGCATCCTCGCAGGAACGGAGCCGGCGAGGCGCGGCGAGCGCGGCCATCCGCGTCGCCCGGTCGTGCCGCGTACGGTCGGCGGGCCAGCCGTGCCGCGTCGGGTCGGGGAAGGAACGGCGAGCCGAGCGGCGGACCGCGGGGTGCCGCGCGCACCGATGCCGCCTTGGCCAACGAACGGCACACCGCGGGCAAGGAGTACCGCCGCCCCGGCTCCGGCCATCCAGTCTGCATACGACTCATGCATACTCATCGGGTCACCAGCAGGAGGACCCACGTGAGCGTCGGCACCGCGTTCCATCCCCGGACTGCGCCCCTCAACCGGAAGATGCAGTGGCGGGAGTGGGCGGGCTTCTACGCCTCGTCGGTGTACGCGGACTTCCACGACATCGAGTACAACGCGATCCGCGAGGCCGCTGCAGTCATCGACGTCAGCCCGCTGTACAAGTACCGGCTGACCGGACCGGACGTGATCGCGCTCGCGGACCGCGTGATCACCCGCGACGCGACGAAGCTCAAGGTCGGGCAGGTCTACTACACGCCCTGGTGCGACGAGCACGGCAAGGTCATCGACGACGGGACCATCCACCGCGTCGGCGACCAGGAGCTCCGCTGGACGGCCGCCGACCCCCAGTACCGCTGGCTCACGCAGAACGCGGCGGGCCTCGACGTGACGATCGAGGATGTGACCGAGGAGGTCGCGGCACTCGCGCTCCAGGGCCCGTTGAGCCGCGCAGTCCTCGAGGCAGCGACCGGTGAGGACTTCGCGGACCTGCGCTACTTCCGCCGCCGTGAGGCGACGATCGCCGGCACCCGCATCGATGTCAGCCGGACCGGCTACACCGGTGACCTCGGCTACGAGCTGTGGATCCCGGCGGCGGCCGCGGAGGCCGTGTGGGACGTCCTGTTCGATGTCGGGAAGGCGTACGCGATCCGGCCCGCGGGGATGGTCGCACTCGACCTCACCCGCCTCGAGGCCGGGCTGATCCTCCTCGAGGTCGACTACACCTCGGCGCGCCATGCCATGAACCCGGAGCAGAACTACAGCCCGTTCGAGGTCGGCCTGGGCAAGCTCGTGAGGTTCGACAAGGGCGACTACGTGGGCAAGCGCGCGCTCGAGGCCGAGCAGGCCGCGGGCGGCCCGGCACGCCGCCTCGTCGGGCTCCAGCTGGACTGGTACGACATCGAGCGCCTGTACGACGAGCAGGGCCTCCCGCCCGCCATCTCACCCACCGTCGACCGCTCGCCGGTCCCCGTCCTCGACGGCTCGAAGCAGGTCGGCAAGGCCACCTCCCACGGCTGGAGCCCGATCCTCAAGCAGGGCATCGCCCTCGCGTCCGTGCCGCCGCGCTACGACCGAACCGGCTCGAAGCTCCACGTCGAGTGGACGGTCGAGGGCCGTCGTGGCAAGGTCGGGGCGACGGTCGTGGAGCTCCCGTTTCTGGACCTCGACCGCAAGCGCGCCTGATCGATCACCCACACTCGCACGGGCGGGCGGCCGCGCCCCCGCCGAAGCCATCGCGACCGGCCGGTCGCCGACCACTGCAGATCATTCGGGCACCGGGGACAACCTGTGACTGACTTCGCGCGCTTCGACGCCGTCATCGACGATCACCTCGAGGAGTGGATCGAGGAGCTCATCGACTTCTGCCGCATCCCGTCCGAGGGCGGCGACGTGGTCAACCTGCGGGCCGCCGCCGACTGGACCGCCAACCGGCTCCTGCGAGCCGGGTGCACCGTCGAGGTGCTGGAGCTCGACGGCGTGCCGCCGCTCGTCGTCGGCGAACTGGGGGACGGACCGCGGACCCTGAGCTCGGTGGGCCACTACGACGTGCAGCCCGCCGCCCCGCTGGACCTGTGGACCTACCCGCCGTACAACCCCGCGATCCGCAACGACCGCATCTACGCCCGCGGCGCGACCGACAACAAGGGCGAGCTCCTGCCCCGCATCTGGGCGCTCGAAGCGTGGACCGAGGTCTTCGGCGCCCTGCCCTGCCGCGTGCGCCACCTCGTCGAGGGCCAGGAGGAGACCGGTAGCAGCGCGCTCAACGCGCTCCTCGACCTCCGCCCGCACCTGCGGGACGCCGACGCGGCGCTGATCGAGGGCGGGGAGCTGGACCTGGCCGGCCGACCGACCATCCAGGGCGGTGGCAAGGGCATCGTCGTCGTCGAGCTCGTCGCGCGGACGATGGCCCACGACGCGCACTCGAGCCTCTCGGTCGTGCTGCCCAACGCGGGCCAGCGGATGATCAAGGCCCTCGCCACGATGTGGGACGACGAGCTGCGGCCGACCGTTGACGGGCTGGACGCGGGCGCCCGGCCACCCACGGCGGAGCAGCTGGCCGTCGTCGCGGCCCAGGACGTCTCGGCGCTCGAGGACATCCGCGAGGACTGGGCGATCCAGCGCTTCAACGGCGGCATCGACGGGACCGAGGCGATGCACGCGCTCACCTTCTCGACGACGCTCAACCTGCAGGGGCTGTGGTCCGGCCAGACCGAGGCGACGCTCAAGACGGTGACCCCGGCCGAAGCCCATGCCCGGCTGGACATCCGGATCATCCCCGACCAGGAGCCTCAGGCGATCGTCGACGTGCTGCGACGGCACCTCGACGGCCATGGCTTCTCGGATATCGAGATGATCGTCCATGAGGGCGAGCCCGCGTGGTGGACCCCGCCCGGTCACCCGCTGGTGCAGGCGGCCGCGGCAGTCTCCTCCGAGGTCGCCCGGATGGACGCGACGATCGGTGTCTCGTTCGCGGGTACCGTCCCGATGCACCAGGTCTGCGCGCAGTACCGCGTGCCCGCGACGACGCTCGGGGCAGGTCGTGCGGACTGCCGGGCCCACGCGCCAGACGAGAACATCCGCATCGACGACCTCGTGGCGGCAACCAGGATGATGGGTCGCTTCATCGACGCCTTCGCGCGCCTGCCCGAGGTGCCTCGGGTCCCCTGAGCCGGCAGTCCGTCCGTCCGTCCCGGGTCCGTGACCCGGGCGTTCACTGGGGCGAGGGCGACGCTCCCTGCACGGAGGCGCCACTCGTCGTCGCGACGTTGAGGATCGCCGGCGGGTGGACGACTGTCAGCGTCGCGCCGCCACTCGCCTCGCCGCTGAGGGAGCCCGAGACATCGACGGTCGCGGCAGCGCCGCCCGACATCGTCACGACCGCGGTCGTCGTCGTCACGGCGCTGAAGTCCAGGCGGGCGTCGCTTGACGCAACGAGCGTAAGCGCGTCAACGTGGCCGGTGCCCCCGAGCGCGGCGCGACCGGACAGGTCGATCCGGAGCACCGGCGTCGAGAGCTCGACCGTGCCGCGGGCATCGCCCGACAGAGTCACGGCGGCTACGGCCGGGACGACGACCGTGAGGACCACCCGGTGGGTCGACACGAACCCGGGCGACGGGACGTTGACGATGAGCTGGCCATCGCGGGTCTCGGTGTGGACGGTTGGAAGAACGTTCGCCTGACCCTCGAGCATGACCGACGGGGACTGGCCGGTCCGGATGACGACGTCGATGTCGGCGGCAACGCTGATGCGCTCGACGTCGCCTGTCGTCCGATCCTCGATGACACCGTCGCCTGCGCCGGTGACGGCGGTGGGTTCGGGGGCAATCGGCGCGTCCCCGCACGCCGTGACGGACGCCGCGAGCAGCACGACGGCGCCAATCGCAAGCGCGAGCCGGGCGCGGGGTGTGCGCGGGCCGCCGCGCCTGCCAGAGGCGCGCGGGCCGCGGGGGGCGCGCGTGGACACGAGACGCGATGTGGTCACGTCGGCAGCATCGCTCCCCGGCCGACCTCGCCGGTGGGCCGGAGGGCGCGCGGCGCGGGGGCCGGACGTCGCCGGGTCGCGGGCCAGTCGGTCCAGGTGGGGGTGCACCCGGGTGTGCGAACAGGCGCGTCCGCCGACCCAAGGCCCCGCCGGGCGTGTGGCCCAGATCTCATGATCCGTGAGGCGCCTCGGTCCTCGCTGCGTGCGGCAGGCGCACGAGCCAAAGAACGGCTCGCAGAACGGTGCGCTGGACGCTCAGATCCGGCCGATCACGGCGCGCATACGGGATCTGGTGCGGCGAGCGCACGCTGGGGCGAGAACGCCATCGGGTGGTGCGGTAGAAGCACGGCGCCCTGCCGCCGGCTTCAGCGGCGCGCGAGCGACTCGCGGATGCGGGACTCGTCGCGACCACGGAGGAGCGAGACCCGCATCGGCCACAGCTCGGCGCGCGCCAACCCCTCCGCGATGACCCGGATCGCCGTTCCTGAACGCGGTCGCGGCGGCCTCGTCGGGAGCTCGAAGACACAGATACGGGTGTTGAGAGGACCCATCGTCGGCCTGACGAGGACGATCGAACCCTCCACCGGCAGCCGCTGGATGCGCGGCCCATGGCGACCCCAGACCTCCTCCTCGGCATCGGTCATCGTCGCGGCGAAGTCGTCGCGCGGCGTGTGGATGAAGAAGACCAAGCTGTCCATGCGCCCCCTATCCCAGCGTCCGCACGGCGAAGGCCTCGAGCCGCGCCAGCGCTTCGGGCAGGTCCATCCGGCCGAACCCGAGGCGGAAGTGGTTGCCCGGGTGCCCGAAGATCGAGCCCGGCGCGAGCAGGACTCCCTCGGCGGCGAGCAGGTCGTTCGTGAAGCGCTCGATTGGGACCGGCGACCGCAGCACAGGGAAGCCGATCGACCCGCCACGCGGCCGGACCCACTCGAAGATCTCGGCCTGGCGGTCGAAGAACCCGTCGAGCAGGGCGAGATTGGCGGTCGTGAGCGCGTGCGACTGCGCGAGGACCCGGTCACGTGCCCGGAGCGCGATCAGGCCGAGGATCTCCGCGGGTGCCGAGGCGCAGATCGTCGTGTAGTCCTTGAACCGCGCGGCGGCGTCGAGCAGGGTCGCGTCGTGCGTTGCGAGCCAACCGATCCGGAGACCGGCGAGGGCGAACGATTTCGACAGCACGCCGACGCTGGCCCCGTGGCGCCCGACGTCCGCGCCCGCAGGGATCCGGTCCGCGGGATCGATCTCGAGGAACCGGTAGACCTCGTCCGAGAGGAGCGTCGCGCCCGCCTCCGCCGCGATATCCGCGACCGCCCGTGCCGTCGCCGCGTCGGGCAGCATGCCCGTCGGGTTGTGAGGCGCGTTCACCACGATCAGCCTCGTGTTCGGGCGGACCTGTGCGCGGAGCCGCGCAGGATCGATGGCCCAGCCCTCGCTCGGGTGGACCACGTGGAGCGTCACGTCGGCCCCGGTCGCGCGCGCCACCTCGTGCAGGCTCTGGTACGCCGGCCACACCACGATCGCGTGGTCGCCAGGTCCCAGGAGCACGTTCGCGGCGATGAAGATCGCCTCCTCGGCGCCATTGAACACCAGCACCTCGTCGGGGGTGATGGTGTCGTACAGGCTCGCGATCTCGGCACGCAGGAGCGGGTGACCGGGGGCCTCCGTGTAGCCGAGCGTCAGACCGTCCCATAGGGCTCGCGTCTCCGGATCGGCAAGCGCGAGGAGGTCCGTCATCGGCCAGCCCTGGACGTCGGAGGCACACAGGAGGTGGCGCACGGCGAACTCGTGGCGGGCGAAGAACCGCTCGAGCTCGAAGTCATCGATTCGCATCGGTCCATGATGCGGCTTCGGGCAACGAGCTGGCGGCCGACCGGCGACGACCGCGCGACGATCCGTCCTCGTGCGCCGCGGAGGCCTAGTCGGCGACCTCGGTGAGGGCCGCCGCAAGGGCGCGGGTCATGGTTTCATCGAGGCCGTCCGCGACGAGGAGCCAGCTCAGGTTCGCGCCGCGCGCCGCGACCACCGCGAACGCGCCGCCCTGCAGCCGCACGAGCGTCCCACCGAGCGGGCCGAGGGCAGCGGATCCCGCGCCGGTACCGGCCGGGACACAGGCCGTTGCGTCCGCACAGAACGCCCCCTCCGCGAGCGACAGGCTGACGCCGTTCGGACCCGTATAGCTGATGGCGAGCTTGCCGCCGCCCGCGAGACGGTAGGAGCCGGTGGCGACGAACCAGCCCTTCGGGCGCACCGCGCACAGGACCGGCCACTCGACGGCCAGCGCGACGCTGACGTAGAACTCGCGATTTGCGGTGGACCCGGAGCACGCGGCGGCGATGTCCGCGGGCGTGGGCGACGAGGCCGGGGCGCCCGGGGCAGTCGGCGGCGGCGGCGAGGGATCGGGCGTGAGTGCGACCCCGGACGGCTCATCGGTGAGCGTGGGCTCATCGGCCGGCGTTGCTCTGCCGCTCGCGCCGGGGCCTCCCATCTCGTTGGTGACACGCGGCACGTCCGTCGAGACCGGCGTGGCCGATCCGGCTGGCGGCCCACCCGCGCATCCGGCGGCAAGGGCAGCGAGGAGAATCAGGCAAGCACGCGGGCGCGAGGCACGCCCGCCGGGGTACTGGCAGCCGACCCGGCCCGCAGTGGGCCGGCGCTCAGGGACGCGTGGCCGAGGCCGCCAGCCGCACGAGCGCGGGCTCCACTCCGAACACGTCGCGGATCATGGCGTCGGTGAGCACCTCCGCGGGCGTCCCGTCGGCGACCACCCGTCCGTGCTCGATCACCACCAATCGCGGGAAGAAGTGCGCGGCCAGCCCCAGGTCATGGAGGACCGCGACGAGCGCCGTCCCGTCGCGCTCGTTGAGGTCTCGCAGCAGCTCCATCGCCTCCACCTGGTGGCGGAGGTCGAGGTGGACGGTCGGCTCGTCGAGGAGGAGCACGGGCGCGTCCTGGGCAACGGCGAGCGCCAGCAGCACCAGCTGCCGTTCACCCAGCGACAGCTCGCGCGCGTCACGACCCATGAGATGCCCGACGCCGACACGCTCGATCGCCGCCGCTACCGCCGCGCGATCCGACGGCCGCGTGCCGCGCAGCCCCACCTCGTGCGGCAGACGACCCAGGGCGACGACCTCCTCGACGCGCATCGCGAACGGGAGAGCCGTCTGCTGCGGAACGACCGCGAGGCGGCGTGCGATCTCCGAACGATCAAGCCCGGCAATCGGAACGCCACCAAGGTGCACGCGGCCGGCCGTCGGTCGGAGCGTCCCTGCGAGCACCCGGAGGAGCGTCGACTTGCCGGCGCCGTTGGGCCCGACGAGCGCCACCCGCTCCCCGGCCGCGAGCGACAGCGACACGTCACGCAGGATCGCGCGGGTCCGGACCTCGACCGTCACGCCGTCCGCGTGCAGGACCGGGCCGCTCACAGCTCGTACCCCGTGCGGGCGCGGCGGAGCAGCAGGAGGAAGAACGGGGCGCCGATGACCGCGGTCACGACCCCCACTGGCACGCCGCCGAGCATCCGCGCCAGGACGTCCGCGGCCGCCAGGAGCGACGCCCCGAACAGCGCCGAGATCGGCAGCACCAACCGGGCGTTGGGGCCCACGAGCAGCCGGACAAGGTGCGGAACGACGAGCCCGACGAAGCCGATGAGCCCGGCGATCGCGACGCCCGCCGCCGTGACGAGCGATGCAAGGGACAGCAGGATCGCCCGCTCGCGCCGGACGTCGACGCCAAGGTGGGCCGCTGCCTCCTCGCCCAGGAGGAAGCCGTTGAGCGCCCGTGCCCGGAGGAGGATCGCGAGGCTGCCGCCGATGATCAGCGGCGCCGCGACGGCGAGGCGGATCCAGGACGTGCCGTCGAACCCGCCGAGCAGGTAGGAGAAGATCTGGCGCAGCCCGGTGCCCGAGAGGTACATCGCCATCGCGAGGCCCGCGGCAAGGAGGCTCCCGACGGCGTAGCCCGTGAGCAGGAGCGAGGTCAGCGGCGCGAGCGGGCTCGTGCGCGACAGCCGGTAGACGACCGTCACTGAGCCCAACGCCCCGATGAACGCCAGGCCGTGGAGCAGCCCGAACTCCAGGACGAGCGCCCGGACCGGGATCAGCACGGCGATTGCCGCGCCGAGGGCAGCCCCGGACGCCGTGCCCAGCACGTACGGATCGGCGAGCGGGTTGCGCAACAGGCCCTGGAACGTGGCCCCGGCCACGGCCAGGCCCGTCCCGACGACCATCGCCGTGAGGACCCGCGGCAGTCGCAGGTCCATGACGATCGCCTCGGAGGTGGCCGGCCAGGTCATGCCCAGGTCCAGCCCCAGGAGCCGCTTCGCGAGGATCGCCACGGTCGTCGTGGGCGCGAGGTCAACCGAGCCAAGGACGATCCCGGCGATGAGCACCACGAAGAGCGACACGACCCCCGCGATCGCCAGCCACCAGGCACGGCCCAGCCGGCCGACCCGGAGGCCGGCGGCGAGACGCCCGGGGGCGCCGGCGGGAACGGGGGTCGTCGTCATCGCAATTCAGGGTGCGGCGGACGGCAGGACGAGATCCGGGTGGATCGCGAGCGCCAGCGCCCGGATCCCGAGGGCCAGGCGCGGGCCCGGCCGGGTGACGATGACGTCGTCGATGGGCCTGACCGCGTTGTCCTTGACCGCGGCAAGCGTCTTCCAGCCGGGTCGGGCGGCGACCTGGTCAGGCGTGACGCCGTATGCCGCGTCACCGAGAAGGATCACCTCCGGATCGAACGCGACGATCTTCTCGGCCTCGATCTGGTAGACCCCATCGGTGCCGCTCGTGAGCGGGTCGCCGCCCGCGGTCCGGATCATTTCGGTGCCGAAGTAGTCCGGCGCCGGGCCGAAGTACCCGCTCGAAGCGTCGAGCTCGTAGAACACGCGCGGCTTCGGCAGGTCCGCGGTGGCGGCCTTCACATCGTCGAACGCCCGGCTGATCGAATCAGTGATCGCGGTGGCCTGCGGGGTCGCGCCCGTGGCCTGGCCGATGAGGCCGATGTCCTTGAGCGCGGTCTCGAGATCGGGCGCGAAGATCACGACCGTCGGGACCCCGAGGGAGCGGAGCTTGACGATGGCGTCGGGCGGGTTGAAGTTCGAGCCGCCGGCGATCACGAGCTCCGTCCCCAGCCCGACGATCTTCTCGACGTCGACTGAGCCGAACTTGGCGACATCGGGAATGGCCGCGGCATCGGGCGGATAGACGCTGAAGTCCTCGACCTTGCCGACGATGCGGTCGCCCAGGCCCAGCTCGAACAGCGTCTCGGTTGCGGCTGGTGTGAGCGAGACGATCTTCGTCGGCTCGGCGGGGATCGTGACCGGCGTGCCCTCGTCGTCGGTGATCGTGAGCGGGAACAGGGCGACGGGCGTCGCGGTCGGCGTGGGGGCCGGGGTCGCGGTCACGGCGACAGTCGGGGCAGGCGTGGCGGGCGAGGGGGTCGGCGTCGCCCCAGGGCCGGCGCACGCAGCGACGAGCGCGGCGATGAGCACTGTCAGGATGGCCAGGGCAGGAACAGGGCCGCGACGGTGCGCGGTGCGAGAACGTGCGTCCACGGATACTCCGGAATCGGGGGGAAAAGACGATGACCCCTGGCTTCGGGGACGAAGCAGGGGTCAGGCGGTGGATCGCACGGGTACGCCTGACCTTTCTCTCGAAGGCTCGAGCGGCACGGCAGGTCGGCGACCGGACTTCCGCCCCCGAGGGGCGGTCACCGTAGCGGGACTGTGCCGGACTCACACCGGCTTCGCGACCAACCGCGTCACATCTGAAGGGATCTCGGACGACCCCGATTGCACCCGGAGCGTATCACCGGGCGGGGCTCAGCCGACCAGCTTGACGCCGACCTGCAGGCAGGCGCGCCGCAGTCGATCGTCGACCGTGGCCTCCGGTTACCCCCGGCGAGACCGGTAAGTCCCCGGTAAGTGGCGCGCGGCACCATGACGACCTCGCCCTCCTCCCGCCAGCACTGTTCCCCGCCGGAGGAGGTCTCTCACATGGAGCCGATGCGTTGGATTCGAGGCGTCGTCCCGATCGCGGCCCTGGCCCTCATGGGCGCGGGCGTGATGCCGCGTCCGCTGGCAATCCTCGCGGCCGATCCGCCGGGCCCGCTGCCACCGTGTCCAGCCTCGGGTCCGCCCGGGAAGGGGATTGGCGATGGGATCGGCTGGTACCGGCTGGAGGCAATCCTCGACGGCACGGGCTCGCTCACGGGCCAGCGGCTGGCGTTCGGCGTGATCGGAGGCGTGGGTTGGGCGACGGACCTGCCCGCGGAGTCCTTCGCGACGGGCCCGGTCGGCACGACGGTCCTCGTCGGGGCGGACGACGGGGTCCGCTCGCGGCTCTCGCTCGTGGACGCGACCCGTGGATGCGCGACGGCGATCGGCAACGAGGCATCGGTCGTGCGTTCGGCGCTGCTGGCGCCGGATGCATCGGCGATCGTGGAGCACCGGGTCGACCGCGTGACCCGCTCCGACCTCGGGGTGTGGCGACGGCCGGTCGGTGGCGGGCGCGCCGTCCGCCTGCTGGCGGGGATCTCGTTCGACCGGGCGTATGGCCGCACGTTCAGCACCGAGCTCCGCTGGGCGCTCGATGGCCGCCTCGCCGCGACGTCGTGCGGGGAGCTCGCGTGCCGGACGCGGATCATGGAAGCTGGATCCGGCCGGTCGGTCGAGATCGGGCGGACCGGGCCCGTGATCGGCGTGGCTGAGGACGCGGTGATCGCGTACGCGGTGTGCCCCGGTCTGCCATGCGCGCTCCTGCGATTCGACGCACGCGGAGGTCAGCGGATGCTCGCTCAGGCGGCCGGGCGCGCGGCGATGGCCGGCGGTCGGATCGTCTTCGAGGATGCGACGGGGCGGCTCGGGTCGATGGATGCGAGCACCGGTGATCGGCGGCGGATCGATGCTGCAGCTGGGCTCGTCCCGATGCCCGACGGATCAGGGGCACGGGCCGGCGTCGCTCATGCCGATGACGCCGTGCTGCTTGCGCCAGACGCGCGGGTCGACGGCATCGGTACGACAGCGATCGGTCGCCAGGCGGATGCGGCACGGGCGATCGTGGGGGTGACGCGATGAGGCGCCTCGTCGTGCCGGGCATCAGCCTGGTGCTCACGCTGCTCGTCGTGCTGCCCGTCGGGGCACACGGTCCTGACCCCATCCTCATGGGCGGGCTGTACCCGCTCAACGCCGCGCTCGAGTACCGCTGGGCCGCGGCAGGAACGCCACCGGCCGCGATGCGCACGGCGTTCAACGAGGCCGCGGACGACGCGACGGCGTCGCGCAAGTCGAAGGCGCCGTCGTTCGCGTTCGACTCCGCGGCAACCAACCTCGTCTACTACGGCGCAGACGTCCCCTGCGGCATCAACGGGCTTGCCTGCCTGCGGCGCACCCCGCCGGACTGGTTCGGGGTCTGGTTCCGCGAGAACAACCATCGCTTCGACTGGGGCACGCTCAAGTGGTGCGAGCTCTCGAGCTCACCCGACGGCTGCTACGAGATCGAGAACGTGGCGCTCGATGAGCTGGGCCACGTGATGGTCCTCGACCACCACGACAACTTCAGTGACAACAGCGACTTCGGGGATTCGGTCGTCCAGACGTATTCGCGAACGAAGGCGAAGGCCGGCTGGAACGCACATGTCTTCGCACGCTGCGACGTGGCGACGCTCCAGCAACAGTACGACGTCGCGACGTGGTCAACGCTGTACAGCACCTGCATGGGCGTCCCCACGGACCTGACCATGACCGGGTCGGCGGCGTCCGTCGTGACGGGGTCGATGGTCACGTTCACGGCAGTCCTCAAGAGTGACGGGGCCGGGCGGCTGGCGGGCAACCCGATGTCCGGACGCGTCGTCGTCCTCCAGCAGCGGACGTCATCCGGCTGGGCGGACGTCCTCACGATGGGCGGAACATCCGCATCCGGGACGTACACGGGGACGACCGCCGTCCGTTCCTCGGTCGACTATCGCGCCCTGTTCCGCAAGCCATCGTCCGAGGGCGCCCTCAGCACCTGGTCGTCGGCGGTGCCGATCACCATCACGGCTGCGTGCACCGGCACCTGCCCGCTTGTCTCCGGAGGTCCCACGAAGTGAAGTCCCGGGAGGTCTCGCTGATGCAGCTCCTGCCCCCCAAGCCCTCCGCACTCCGGATCGTCCGGGCGGTACGAGTCGTAATCGTCGTGGGGCTCGTCAGCCTGGCCGCGGGCTGCGGCAGCGGCGGCCTCCAGGCGGCCCCATCCACGACGACAGCGTCGTCGACGCCGACCCCCGACGTTCCGTCCGCAACGCCCAACCCGACCCCGGTTCCCACCGTCGCGAGGACCGCCACGCCATCACCGACCGAGGTCCCGGGCCCGCCCGAAGCGGGCCTCGGCGGTGTACCTGGAGCAGACGCCGACGTGCTCGGTGCACTGGGAACGTTCACCTGGGACGGCCTGACGTCCGATGCCCCGTTGATCGTGCCATCGCGAGGCCAGGACGTCGCGCCCGGTACGCCGCTGGTGGTCACGTTCGTTCCGGCTCGCCCGTTCGACCGGTGGGAGGCCGCGTGGGCGCCGGTCCGGGCCGGCGAAGCAGGCGATCCTGTCCCGGCCGGCGATGGCACCACGGACCCGATCATCCTGCTGACACCCGCACGAGCCGGCGTCTGGAGCCTCCGCGTGCAGGCATCGTTCGGCGGTGGGAACCACGGCTCGTGGTTCTGGCGGGTGCAGGTGGCGCCGTGAGAAATCGACCCTGGACCGCCCTGACCCGCATGCCACCGGACATGGAACCGGCGCCGCTGGCGCGGCGCCGGGTACGTCCAGGCTCGGTGCCGGCAATGCGGGCCGGCCGGTCTCAGGCGATGGCGCCGGCCGCCGTCGCATTGAAGATGGAGACCTGTGCCTCCTCGGGCAGCATCACGCCGAAGATCTTCTGCAGCGCGAGGAGATGCACACACGAACCCCAACTCTCGAAGTAGTGACACGTGCAGTGCCACTGGCCGGCTTCGAGGCTGACGTGGTGGGTGTCGTTGTCACCGCGAAACGTCAGGGCGACTCGCTCGATCGAGATCCGATCAAGCTCTCGAGCGTAGCGATTCGCCTTCTCGACCTTGCCGATGAGAGAGGAGTGCATCGCCGATCAACCTCCAGTCGCCCCGCGACGGGCGTCCGCGAGGGCCGCCGTCCGGTCGGACCCACTGGACCGGTGATAGCGGTCGCTTCGTCAAGCCTACACCCCCGCGACCCGGAGGTCAGCCCCCGGAAACGGACCGTCTTGCTTGCGCCAACCCGCCGGCTATGCGGGCTTCGGGACGCGCCAGCCGGTTGCCGCGTCGGTCATCCGCCGCGCACCAGTCGCTCGCCGGTGACGACCAGCTCGTCGCGGAGCTCCGGGCTCGTCGCCTCGGTGTAGACGCGCACGAGCGGCTCGGTGCCACTGGTCCGGACGAGCAGCCACGAGCCGTCGGCCAGGAACCACTTGAAGCCGTCGCCCGTGTCCAGCACCTGGGTCCGGGCCACGGCCTCGCCCGCGAGGGCGGATGGCGGTGCAGCTGCGAGGCCGACCAGCAGCCGCTGCTTGACCCCGTCGTACTCCGCCCGCTCGACGTGGACGTCGATGCGGCGATAGAAGGACGGGCCGGCGATCTCGTGGAACACTTCCACCGCGCGCGAGACCGGCCAGTTGCCGCGTGCCCGCTCGCGCAGGAACAGGTCGAGCAGCATCAGGTCCGCGTAGATCCCGTCCCGCTCCGGGAGATGCATCCCGAACCCGAACCCACCCGACTCCTCGGCCCCCAGCATCGCCCCGGTCTCGATCATCCTGGGCCCGATGAACTTGAACCCCACCGGGACCTCGTAGGTCTCGATCCCGTAGTGCCGTCCGAGCGTCGCCGCCGTCGAGGTGTTGTTGACGCTCACGACGACCGGCTCGCGCAGCCCGCGATGCTCGGCGAGGTAGTACATCAGCAGCCCCGTGACCTCGAGCTGGTGCAGGAACGTGCCGCGCTCGTCGGCCGCGCCTGCGCGATCTGCGTCCCCGTCCAGCATCAGGCCGAGGTCGAAGCCACCCGCGGCGAGCATTGTGAGCGCCGCATCGATGTGCGGCCGGATCGGCTCCGGGTTGACGCCACCGAAGTACGGGTTGCGCTCGTTGTGGATCTCGGTGACGCGGATCCGGCCGCCGGACAGCAGCCGCGGGATCCAGGAGGACCCCGCGCCGTAGAGCGGCTCAACGAGGATGGACATGTCCGCCGCCTTGAGCGCGTCGACGTCGATGGTGCGGCGGAGGAACTGCTCGTAGCCGTCGAACGGGTCGTACCACTCGACGAGCCCGGCGGCCTCTGCGTCGTCGAACGGGCGGCGTTCGATCGCAGTGCCGGCGTTCGCGGTGATCCCGGCCTCGACGACCGACAGGATGTCCGCGCCGGCGGCGGCGCCGGTCGGGGCCTTGACCTTGAACCCGTTGTCGGTCCACGGGTTGTGGGAGGCGGTGATGACGATGCCCGCGGCCGCGCCCCGCTGGACCACCTCGAAGGAGCTCATCTGGGTCGGAACGGCGGTGCGGCTGATCGCGACGGGGATGTCGTGCGCGAGCAGCACCTCCGCAGTGGCCCGGGCGAAGTGCTCCGACGCGAACCGGCGGTCGTAGGCGAGGACGACGCCCTTCGCCTGCTCCCCCCGCCCGACCACGTAGCGCGCGACGCCATCCGCACAGCGGCGGACATTCTCGAACGTGTAGTCCTCGGCGACGCGCGCCCGCCAGCCGTCGGTCCCGAACACGATCCGGGTTGGGGTGGGCGCCTCCGCCAGGTTGGTCACGCACGCGCCTCCGCTGCAGCACACCGATCGAGCAGGGCCTGCACGATCGGCAACGCGACACCGGCCCGGTGGAGAAGCGCGATCGGCCGCTCCGAGGTCATCGTACTGCCCGCCGCCTCGCGCACGACCAGGCCCGCGGCCTCGCGCACGACGATGAGGTCCCCGGGCTCGGTCTTCGCCGGCTGGCCCGGCTCGATGACCGACGCCTCGATCCCCGGCGCGCCGAGGACGGCGAGCAGCGCGGACCAGCTCCCGATGTCTGTCCAGTCGACGTGCATCGTGCCCATCACGACCGCTCCCGCGACAGCGGCGGGCTCCATCACTGCGTAGTCGATGGACCGGGGGTTGATCGTCGTATACGCCGCGGCGAGGTCACCAGCCGCCTGGCCCTGCTCGACCGCCGCGAGGACGTCCGGGGCGTGGGTCCGGAGTGCAGCCCGGATCGCGCGCCGGCGCCACAGGAACATGCCCGCGTTCCACGCGACGCCCGGCGTCTGCCACAGCACGTCCGCGTCCGCCTGCGGCGGCTTCTCGCGGAACGCCTGGAGCCGGTACGCCTGGAGCCCGTCTACCACGGCGCCGGGCAGCTCGGGCACGAGATAGCCGTACTGCGTGGCGGCGTACTCCGCCTGGATCCCCAGGGTCACGAGGGGCAGGTCGATGTCGAAGGGGTGCGATGCGAGGCCCGCCGCTGCATCGCGGAGCACGTCGCGGAACAGGGGCTCGTCGGCGGGCGCGATCCGGTGATCCGCGGGCAGGACGACCATCACGTCATCCTCATCACGATCGATCGCGACGGTTGCGAGCGCGATGGCCGCCGCCGTGTTCCGTGCCTCGGGCTCGACGATCACCGCCACACCCGGCACCTGCGCCTCCACGAGCCACGCGTAGCCCGCCGCGGCGACGACACAGACGTCCGCCTCGCCAGGCCCCAACCCGCGAAGCCGGGCGACGGTTCGCTGGAGCAGCGTCTCCCCGGTGTCGAGCAGCGGCAGGAACGGCTTGGGCAGCGCTGCCGTGCTCAGGGGGCGCAGCCTCGTCCCACCACCCCCGGCCAGGATCACGACATACATCACCCGATTGTAGGGGCGACAGCGTGCTCGTCAGGACGTCTGATCGAGACGCCAACATCGCACCAGCCGGGGGGCCAGTGCGATGTAGGCGCCGCGGGATCGCGAAGGGTTCAGAGGTAGCAGGTGGAGCTGCGGCCCCAGCCCACCTGCTGGTACACCGGCGCGTACTCCGAGCGGTAGGACCAGGCGGACCCGTTCCACCAGCCGAAGTCGATATACACGAGGTAGCGGCCCCCCGGCAGCGCGTTGAAGGTCTCGGTGGCGAAGTAGTTCGGGAAGGCGTAGCCCTGTCGCCAGCCCTTGCTGTACCACTTGCCCGTCACGTAGGCGTAGTACTGGATCCGGACGGCAGTCAGCTGCCCCGGGTATGAGACGGCGCCCGCGAAGGCCATCGTGACCGTCGTATCGACCTCGATCGAGTGCATCACCGCATCGCAGAAGACGATCTCCGTGCCCGACCCGTTGGCGTTGAAGACGGTTGCCGCAGCGGTCGGTGCTGACGCGGTCGCGAGGCTTGCAACGAGACCAATCGCGGCGAGCATGGACCCCACCCGGATGGCGGCGCCGTGGATTCGATGGATGGCCGGGCGAGTGGCCGTTACGGTGAAGTTCATCGGACCCTCCTTCGTCCCGCTCGCTGTGTGCGACCGGCGACATGCGCACCATCCGTGGAGCCGCTAATGAGTGCCTAACACCGCCCAAACGCGGTGACGGCGGGCGCACCCGACGCTAGGCTCCGTGGATGCGGGTCGAGTACTGGATCCTGGGACCGATCGCGGCAACGATCGGCGGTCGGACCATCGCCTTCGGTGGTGCGCGGCAACGTGCCGTCCTCGCGGTACTCCTCATCAACCGCAACGCGGTCGTCTCGTCGGACCGCCTCATCGACCTCGTGTGGGGCGAGGACCCGCCGGCTACGGCCGCGACCGCGCTCCAGGGCCATGTCTCGAAGCTCCGCGGCCTCCTCGGCCAGGACGCCATCGAGACCCGCTCTCCGGGATACCTGCTCCGGACCGAGGCCGGCGCCGTGGACGTGGACCGCTTCGCGGAGCTCGTAGCCCACGCGACCGGGGCGCCACCGCGGGCGGCCGCCCGACGTCTCCGCGACGCGCTTGACCTCGTCCGCGGTTCGTTCCTCACCGACCTCGCCGACGAGGCATTCGTGGAGGTGGAGGCCAACCGCCTCGAGGAACTGCGGATGAGCGCGCTCGAGGCAAGGATCGGCGCGGACCTGGAGGTGGACGACGCGGCCCTCGTCGTCCCGGAGCTGGAGACGCTGGTCGCGGGACACCCGTATCGCGAGCGGCTGCACGCGCTGCGCATGCTCGCGCTCTACCGCGCCGGGCGACAGGCGGACGCGCTCGCCGCATATCAGGAGGCACGGATCGCCCTGGACGAGGGCCTGGGTATCGACCCCGGGCCAGAGCTGCAGGCGCTCGAGATGGCGGTCCTGCGGCAGGATCCCTCGCTCAACGCAGGGCCACCAGGCGGCACGCGCGCGGGTAACCTCCCGATGCCACCATCGGCATTGGTCGGGCGGTCGGCGGAGCTGGCCTCGGCGAAGCGGCAGCTCGCAGGCCCGACGCGGCTCCTCACGCTGACCGGCCCCGGCGGCATCGGGAAGACGCGCCTCGCCCTCGAGATTGCCTGGGCACTGGCCGACGACGTCGATGGTGGCGCGTGGTTCGTGGACCTGGAGGGCGCGACGACCCCCGCAGCCGCGCTGTCCACGATCGGGTCTGCGCTCGGCCTGCCCGAGGTCGCGGAAGACGACCTCCTGGCCTCCCTCCGCGACCGGACGACTGGCGCCCTGCTGTTGGTCCTCGACAACCTGGAGCAGGTCCCGGAGATCGCGGGGCCCCTCGCCGAGCTGCTCGCGGCCTCGCCGGCTCTGCGCATCCTGGCGACGAGCCGAACGCCACTCCAGATCCGCGCCGAGCGCGAGCACCCGCTGCCGCCGCTGGCTACCGGAGGGAATGGCGCAGGCGTCCCGTCCGACGCCGTCGCCCTGTTCCTCGAGCGAGCCCGCGCGGTCGATCCCTCGTTCGATCCCGGACCCGCCGGCCTCGCCGATGTCGGACGGCTGTGCGAGCGGCTGGATGGCTTGCCGCTCGCCATCGAGCTCGCCGCCGCTCGCGTCCGGCTCCTCTCACCCGCCGCGATCCTCGTCCGCGTCGAGCACAGCCTGGACGTTCTGCGCTCGGAGCGACGCGACCTCCCGGGCCGGCAGCGCAGCCTCGAGGCGGCGATCACCTGGAGCGTCGACCTGCTGACCGACACCGAGCGGCGCGTCTTCGTGCCGGCCGCGGTGTTCGCGGGCGGCTTCACGCTCCAGGCGTTCGAGGCAGTGTGTGCGGAGCCCGGCGACGACGCGCTCAACCTCCTGGAGGGCCTGCTTCGCCACAGCCTCATACGCCGTCGCGACGGCCAATCGGGCGAGCCCCGGTTCGCCCTCCTGGACACGATCAGGCGGTTTGCGCTGGACCGCCTGGAGCACGGCGCCGACCGCGAGGTCCAGGCACGGCACGGCCAGTACATGACGGAGCTGGCGGCCCGGCTGGAATCGTCGATCGGTGAGCCGGACGAGACCGAGCTCATCCTCGAGCTGCGCGAGGAGCATGACAACTTCGTCGCAGCCTTGGCCTGGCTCGAGTCCTCGGGCGATGACACGGCCTTCGTCGCCCTGGCCGCTGCCAGCGCCCCGTACTGGGTCAGGGACTCGCGCTACCGGGAGGGGCTGGGCTGGATCGCGACCGCGCTCGACCGCACCAGCGGCGGCACGCCCGCGGACCGCGCCCGGCTGCTGCGCCATCGCGCGGCGCTGTCGAGCACGCAGGGCGATGGTCGGGCCGCGCTCGGGTATGCGATGGCCTCTGTCGAGGCATGGGAGATCGTCGGTGACCAGCACGGTCTCGCCGACGCCCTGCGGGTGGTGGCGATGACTGCGGCCGACCTTGGGGACCTCGACGCCGCAGGGGCCGCCGCCACGCGCGCACTCTCGGTCGCCGAGGCTGCGGGCGATCCAAGGCTCGCCCGCGACGCCCGTCATGAGCTCGCACACGTCGCAGTCCAGCGAGGGGATCTGGCGGTGGGCTTGCTGCTCCTCCAGGCAAACGTGGACGTGCTTCGCCGCTCGGGCAGCCGGGCTAGCCTCGCCGCAACGCTGGGCAACCTCGGCATGATCCACATGGAGATGGGGAACCTCGATCAGGCGGAGGCCGTGGCCCGTGAGTCGATCACCATGGTCCGGACGCTCCATGACGACGCGAACCTCGCGTCGATCCTCACGACACTCGCCGAGATCCTCACCGAGCAGGGACGGCTCGAGGAGGCGGAGGCGTGCGGACGCGAGAGCCTCGTCGCCGTCCTCCGCGCGGGCGCGATGCGTGAGCTGCCGCCGATCCTCGAGATGATGGGCCGGATCAACGCCCTCCGCGGCGACCATGGGACGGCGGTCCGGATGGTCGCCGTGGCGAGGTCGGTCCGCGACGCGGGCGCAGCTCCCGGGCAAGGCCCAGAGGTGGACGCCCTTGCGCCCGGGGCACGCGACGCGCTGGGCGAGGATGCCTTCGAGGCCGCCTGGCGTGCGGGCCTCGCGACGAGTCCCGATCAGCTCCTTGAGGAGCTGATCGGGACCGGCTTGGCGCAGGAGGGAGTCCGGACGGCCGCGGGTCCGGACCAGGATCGCTCAGGGGAACCTGCCGCCGGCGGCGACCGGGGCCACGCTCATGGCGAGCATGAGGATGCTGGTGCCGGCAAGGAGAGCCAGCCGGAGGAGGCGCTTCGTCGTCATCATCGGGGTTCCGTTCCTTCCTGATCGGGGTTCCTGTCCTGGTGGGTGTCTCCGGTCGCCTGTGCGATCGGATTGATTGCATCGTGGACAGGGTCGCTAACGGATCGCTAACGCCGCAGCTTCGGGGCGATCACGGGCTGGACCTCGGGCGATCACGGGCTGCTTCACCACGGGCATCGGGCACCCGATATGCGCGACCGCTGCCGTCGGCAGGCGAATCACGCCGCACCGCAACCTGGCGGGTGCGAGATTCGCTCGTCCCCAAACCGAAACGCGCGTTGACGCGCAGGGCAGGGGTTCGTACGATCCGCGAACCGCGGGACAGGGAACGCCCCGCCAAGGGAGCCGAGGATGCCCATTTGACCACGTCGGCAACGCCGGAGACCGGGTCGGGAGCGCATCACCACGATCACGGGCACGACCACGAGATAGCCGGCCCGGCTATCACCCCGGACGGCCTTCGGGATCACGCGCAGGCGCACGCCGCGGGGCTCGACGTCCCGGACGTCCACATCAGCGGCGTAACGAAGCGGTTCGGCGACGTCGTCGCGGTCGACAACATGGACCTGCTGGTTGCGAGGGGCTCCTTCTACTCGTTCCTCGGGCCGTCCGGCTGCGGCAAGACGACCACCCTGCGCATGATCGCGGGCTTCGAGCAGCCCACATCGGGCGAGATCTACCTCGCCGGGGAACCGGTCGCGGGCGTGCCGCCGTATCGCCGTCACGTCAACACCGTCTTCCAGCACTACGCCCTGTTCCCGCACATGACGGTTGCGCAGAACGTGGGCTACGGGCTGCGTCAGAAGGGCATCAGCAAGCACGACGAGGGGCACCGGGTCGGCGAGGCGCTGGAGCTCGTCCGGCTGGCGGGCTACGAGGGCCGCCGCACCTGGGAGCTCTCGGGCGGGCAGCAGCAGCGCGTCGCGCTTGCCCGCGCGCTCATCAACCACCCGACGGTCCTCCTGCTGGACGAGCCACTCGGCGCGCTGGACCTCAAGCTGCGCAAGGAGATGCAGCTCGAGCTCAAGCAGCTCCAGCGGGAGGTCGGGATCACGTTCGTGTACGTGACCCACGACCAGGAGGAGGCGCTGACGATGAGCGACGTCATCGTCGTGATGCAGCATGGGCGCATCCAGCAGCAGGGCCAGCCGACCGAGCTCTACGAGCGACCGGTCAACCGCTTCGTGGCCAACTTCATCGGCGTCTCCAACCCGATTGCTGGCCGGCTCGTCGAGCACGACGTTGCGACCGGCCGGGGCGTCGTGGAGACCCAGACGGGACTCCGCCTCACGGGGGTGGTCACGGATCCCGACGCACGGCCGATCGCCGGCACGGAGGTGGTGGTCGCCGTGCGACCCGAGCGCCTGCGCGTCGACCCTGCCGGACACGGCGATCTGGTGGGGGCCGGCTGGACGAGCATCGAGGGGCGGGTCCACCAGGGCACGTATCTCGGCGACCAGACGGAGTTCCGGATCACCACCGATGTCGCGGGCGAAGTCGTCGCGCGACGCCAGAACGCCACCGGCGCGGCGGCCGTCCTGGGCATCGGCCCGGGCGACCCCGTGCACATCCGGTGGGAGGACTCGGCGAACCTGATCCTCGTCGCCTGACGAGCTCCCTGGAGGCCGGCCGGTCGCGGTCGTCCCGCTCGCACCCTGGAGGAGGAACCATGGCGGAGAACCTGGACGACATCCTGCGCCGCGCGGCGGAGCACAAGGTCCCCCGACGCAGCTTCATGGCGGCGGCGGGCCTGCTCGGGGCCGGGGCGGCGCTCGCTGCCTGCAGCACGCCCGGCGGCGGTGCCAGCGCCACGCCCGGGGGCGGTGCCAGCGCCACGCCCGGGGGCGATGCCAGTGCCAGCACGGCGGCCGGTGGTGACACCTCGTTCCCGCCCGCGGGTGACGTCGAGAAGCAGCTGTTCATGTACAACTGGTCGGATTACGTCAGCCCCAAGAACATGGACGCGTTCAAGGCCAAGTTCGGCGTCGAGAAGTTCCAGTACGACACGTTCGCGAACAACGAGGAGCTGCTGGCCAAGCTCCAGGCGGGCGCAACGGGCTACGACTTCACCTGTCCCACGGCGGAGTACGTGCCGGCGCTCGTCGAGGGCGGCTACATCCAGAAGCTGGACTGGTCCCGGATTCCGAACGCCAAGACCATGGACCCGGCGTTCCTCAGCCGGCCCTGGGACCCCAACAACGAGTGGCTCATGCCGAAGGACTTCGGCACGACCGGCATCCTCTACCGGAGCAAGGTCGTCAAGGAGCCGGTCACGACATGGAAGGAGTTCAACGACCTCATCGTCGGGAAGTACTCAGGCAAGGCCGTGTTCGTGGACTCGATGGGCGACGTCTTCGTCATGCCGCTCAAGATGCTCGGCAAGTCGATCAACTCGATCGACAAGGAGGATCTTGACGCATCGCGCGAGATCCTCCTCGCCCTCGCCCCGCACATCCTGGCCCTGGACTCCGACACGTACCAGGTCAAGCTGGCCAGCGAGGAAGCGGTCCTGTGCCTCGGCTGGACGGGCCCGATGGTCGCCATGCGCGCCGATCCCAAGACCGCTGACATCATGTACAGCGTTCCCACCGATGGCACGCTGTTCTGGCTCGACACCTGGGTGATGCTCAAGGACGCGCCGAACCCCAACGCCACCTACGCCTGGTTCAACTTCATCGAGGACCCGGAGAACCAGGCCGAGGAGACGAACTTCAACGGCTACGGCACGCCCAACGACGCCGCGAAGAAGTACATCGACCCGGCGATCCTGACCGACCCGGTGTTCTTCCCGCCCGAGGCGGCGATGGCGAACCTCGAAGGCGCCGTCGACACGTCGGGCAACCAGCAGCGGATCGACATCTGGCAGGAGTTCAAGTCGAAGATCGGCGCCTGACGCCGATCCCCGACCAGCCTCGATGAGCGGCGCCTGACATGGCAACGACGGCACCGACCCCCAAGGCCCCGGGCACGGGAGGGCGCGGCAGGTCCGCGCTCCTCACGACCGTGCTCGTGGCCCCTGCGGGCCTGTGGTACATCGTCATGCTCGTGGCGCCGCTCGTCATCGTCACGGTCTTCAGCTTCGGGACCAGGGCGCCCAACGGCGGCTACCAGCCCGGGTTCTCGCTCGACAACTACGTCCGGCTGCTGACGCAGCCGGAGCGGATGCAACCGTTCTTCACCTCGCTCTGGATGGCGGTGGCGGGCACGATCGGGTGCCTGCTCGTCGGGCTGCCGCTCGCGTACTTCATCGCGACCCGGGCCCGCGAGCACAAGGGGATGTTCATCCTGCTGCTCGTGATCCCGTTCTGGACGAGCTTCCTCATCCGGACGTACTCGTGGCTGATCGTGCTCGGCCGGGAGAACCTCGGCGGGTTCATCGGCACGATCATCGGGGACCCTGACTTCCGGATCCTGGGCACGCCACTCGCGGTGCTGCTCGGGCTCGTGTACGGCTACCTGCCGCTCATGGTGTTCCCGCTGTACGTGACGCTGGAGCGCATGGATCGCACGCTGGTCGAGGCGTCCAAGGACCTTGGCGCGGCGCGCTGGGCAACCTTCCGCCAGATCACGCTGCCGATCGCCCTGCCCGGCCTTATCACGGGGTCGATCCTCGTGTTCATCCCGATGATGGGCGAGTACGTCATCCCCCAGATCCTGGGCTACGGGCGGACGTTCCTCATCGGCAACGCGCTCGTCGACGCGTTCATCCAGACGCGCAACTGGCCGTTCGGGTCCGCGATGGCGGTCCTGCTCATCGTGGTCATGCTGATCACGATCTCGTTCTACGTCTGGTTCGTGAACCGCGGCCGGCAGGGCCGCGAGGTCAGCGTCCTGTGAGGGCCGACCGATGAGCGCCCCGGCGATCCCCGTCGCCGTCCCCGCGACCGGCCGCCGCGGCACGAAGGCCGGCGTCGACCGCTGGAACGGCGTCGTGGAGTTCTGGCTCCGCGCCCACACGTCGATCGTCTACGCATTCCTGTACCTGCCGATCGTCGTTGTCGTCCTGTTCAGCTTCAACGCGAACAAGCTGGCGACGATCTGGACCGGCTTCTCGCTCCAGTGGTACGGCATCGCGCTGGGCGACGAGGTGGTCCAGTCCGCGCTCGCCAACAGCTTCTCGGTCGCCCTGCCGAACGCGATCTTCGCCACCGCGTTCGGGACCATGGCGGCGCTCGGGCTGCAGCGGGTCGGTCGGCGGACGCGGCTGGGCTTCGACGCCCTGACCTACATCTCGATCATCGTCCCCGAGATCGTCATCGCCCTCTCGACGCTGGTGCTGTTCGCGTCGTCGTTCTCGTTCATCAACGGCGCCACCGGGCTCAAGCTGCAGCTGGGGATCCCGACGATCATCGCGGCCCACATGCTGTTCAACATCAGCATCGTGCTGCTGCTGGTCAGGGCACGGCTGTCGGGCATGGACCGGACCATGGTCGAGGCGTCCTTCGATCTGTACGCGACGCCGTGGCGAACGTTCCGCCAGATCACGTTCCCGCAGCTCCTGCCGGCGATCGTGGCCGGGTTCCTGCTCGCGTTCACGTTCTCGTTCGACGATTACGTCATCACGTCGTTCGTGTCGGGCCCGGGCTCGTCCACGCTGCCGATCTTCATCTTCGGCCAGGTGAAGCGCGGGGTGACGCCGGAGACCAACGCGGTCGCGACGATGATGCTGGCGCTCACGCTCGCGATGCTGGCGATCGGCCAGCTCGCCCTCGCCCGTAACGCCCGCCGCTCCGGCGGCTCCACGGGCGGCATGGCAGGGATGATCGCGGAGACGTAGGGGCGGGCGCGTACGCGGCCGCGGGGCGTCGCCGGGCGCGCACGCGGCCGCGGGGCGCCGCCCTGTCTGGTCGACGCTGTGGCGACACCCGCCGTCGTGTCGCCTGTGCCGCTGGAGCGTGCCCTGGGTCGAACTGCGCTCGATCAGTGCCCGGTTGCGTCGCCTGGCAGGCGACACGCCGGCGCGATTCGGGCGACGGGGCGGTGATACCAGTGGTGCCGCACAACAAGAGCGACGACTGACGCGGCGGACCCGCGGCGAGCGGCAGATTACGCCTCGGCGAGCACCGGCATCGGCAGGCCCGCGTCCGCGGCCAGGGCCTCGGCCTTGTCGGTGCGCTCCCACGGCAGGTCGAGGTCCGTGCGGCCGAAGTGGCCATACGCGGCGGTCTGGCGGTAGATCGGCCGGCGCAGGTCCAGCGCGTCGATGATCGACGCGGGCCGCAGGTCGAAATGCCGCTCGACAAGCGCCTGGATCTTCGTGTCGTCGATCTTGCCGGTCCCGAAGGTCTCGATCGAGAGCGAGATCGGGCGCGCGATGCCGATCCCGTACGCGACCTCCAGCTCGAAGCGGTCCGCGAGACCCGCCGCCACGACGTTCTTCGCCACCCAGCGTGCCGCGTAGGCCGCCGAGCGGTCCACCTTCGTCGGGTCCTTGCCCGAGAAGGCACCGCCGCCGTGGCGCGCCATGCCGCCATACGAATCGACGATGATCTTGCGACCGGTCAGGCCGGCATCGCCCATCGGGCCGCCGGTCACGAACCGACCGGTCGGGTTGACGTGCATCACCGGGTCCACCGGGCGGAGCTCCTCCGGGATCACCGGCAGGATCACGGCGTTCACGATGTCGGATCGGATGCGCTCCGCACGGGCGTCCGGGTCGTGCTGTGACGACACCACGACCGTCCGCACCCGCTTCGGGACACCACGCTCGTACTCCACGGTGACCTGCGTCTTGCCGTCCGGGCGCAGGTACGGCAGCTGGCCGGACTTGCGGACCTCGGCCAGGCGGCGCGCCATCCGGTGGGCAAGGGCGATCGGCAGCGGCATCAGCTCGGGCGTCTCGCGGCACGCGTACCCGAACATCATCCCCTGGTCGCCGGCCCCGAGCTCACGGGCCGGCGCGGCGTCAGCCCGCACCTCGAGCGCCGCGTCGACGCCCATCGCGATGTCGCCCGATTGCTCCTTGACGCTGACGAGCGTCCCGCACGTGAGGTAGTCGAACCCGTACTCCGCCTTCGTGTAGCCGATGTCGCGCACGGTCTCCCGGACGACGGTCTGGAAGTCCACGTACGTCGAGGTGGAGATCTCCCCCAGCACGATCACGAGGCCGGTCGTCGTCGCCGTCTCGCAGGCGACGCGCGCCTGCGGGTCCTCGCGCAGGATGGCGTCGAGGATGGCGTCCGAGATCTGGTCGCACATCTTGTCCGGGTGGCCTTCGGTGACCGACTCGGAGGTGAACAGGTAGTGGTCGGCGTCGACGATGCTCATGGGGCTCCCCGGGCGGGACTGCGGTGGCGAACGAACCTGGCCGGACGAATGTGGCGGGCCCCGCGACTGTACCACCGGCCTCGGCCCAGCCCGGTCCTCGCGCCGGTGGCCAGCCGCGTAGCCCGCGGCTCAGCCGGTAGCGGCGCCCGCCGACACGGTTGCGGACCGGAACGCGTCGAGACCCGGGATCTCGAGCTGCGGCACGTCATCAGCGGGCTCGAACCCGAACACGCTGCCGAGGAACGCGAGCTCGGCCTCGTAGGTGGCCCGCTTCGACTCGGCCTTGCGGAAGCCGTGACCCTCGCCCTCGAAGCGCAGCGCGACGTACGGGATCCCGCGCGGCCCGAAGGCGGCCTCCATCGCGTCGAGCTGCGAGGCCGGAACGACCCTGTCATCCAGGCCCTGGAAGATCAGCATCGGCGCACGGACCCGGTCCAGGAAGTGGATCGGCGAGCGCTCCCGGAAGACCTTGCGGCCTTCGTCCGTCCACGGGGCGAGGAGGCCCTCGTCGTAGCGTGACTCGAACTTGTGACCGTCGACGTGGATCAGCTCCAGGTCAGCGATGCCGAAATGGCTGATGCCGGCGGCGAAGACCTCGGGCCGGAACGTCAGCGCGGCGAGCGTCGTGTAGCCGCCGGCACTGCCACCGCGGATCACGAGCCGTGCCGGATCGACGGACCCGCGGGCAACGAGGAACTGCGCTGCCGCGATGCAGTCCTCCACGTCGGCGATGCCCCACGACCCGCGCAGCGCGTCGCGGTACGGGCGCCCGTAGCCGGACGACCCGCGGTAGTCGACGTCCACGAAGGCGATCCCGCGCGACGTGAAGAACGCCCGATCCAGCGACAGTGCGGAGGATGCGCTCGACGTCGGGCCGCCATGGGACTCCACGATGAGCGGCGGCAAGGACCCGTCCGGCCCGCGGAACGCGTCGTTCGTCGGCGGGAAGTACAGGGCGCGCGCGATCGCTCCGTCGCCCGTGGGGAAGGTGATCGACTCCGCGACAGGCAGGACGCCCGGCGGCAGGGCAAGCGAGGTCGAGCGAGCGATGACGCCCCGGACGTCGCCGGTCACGCCGTCCAGCCGCACCACCAGCGGGCTCGTCTGCGGGCCGGACGCCACCGCCACGACCATCGACCCTGCCACCTGGAGGCCTTCCACCTCGGAGAACGGCGTGTCCAGCCGCACCACCTCGCCCGCGGGGGTGATGCGCAGGAACGCGTCGGCCCCGTCCGCGCGTGCGACCGCGAGGATCGAGCCGTCGTCCAGGAACCCGTACGACGAGCGCCCGAAGACCCACGCGGGATCGCCCAGCTCGGCGTCCATCGGGGCGAGGTTGCGGGCTTCACCGGCGATCCCGTCCGGGCCATCGAACGCGTACAGGTTCCACCACCCGGTCTCGTCGGAGACGAAGAAGAGGACGCCGTCCGCTCGCCACGCGGGCTGGACGATCGAGATGCCGGTCCCGCCCGCGAGCGTCCGGGGGTTCGCCATCGTCCCGTCGTCAGTGACATCGGCGACGCGGAGCCGGACCGAGTCCCAGGGCATGTCCGGGTGATCCCACTCGAGCCACGCCAGCCGGCGTCCGTCCGGCGAGGGCCGTGGGGCGGCGACGAAGTCCGGCCCGATGCACAGCGCGCGGCCGGGGCCGTCGGTGCCGTCGAGCGCGATGACCACAATCTCGTTGACGACGAGCGCCGGGTCCCGGTCGCGCTCGACGTCGTGCGTCTCGCGTACCGCATACAGCCGCTCGGCGCGCGGGTGGAAGCGCATGTCGGCGTAGCGGTACGGGCCGTCGGGCGTGATCGCCACGGGCTCCGAGAGGCCGTCCGGATCGATCCGCCACAGGCGACCGTCCGCCGTGGACGACGCCACGACCCGACCATCGCCGACGACATACGACCCGCCGCCGTACTCGTGGACGCGGTTGCCGACCTTGAACGGCAACGGCGTGAGCTCACGCGTGGCGCCGTCGAGCGAGCGACGAAGCAGCGTGCGCCGACCGCCCTCGGCCGCGCGGGACTCCATCCAGTAGATGTCGTCGCCGTCGAGGCGCGGCTCCGCGAGCCCGACGACCCCACCTGTCAGGAGGCCGATCTCGATCGGTGAGGCCCAGCTGCCGTACGGCACGACCGTCGGGGCGGCGTCGGCCGTGGCACCGTCCCTCCGCGGCGGTCCCGGGTCGTCGCCTGGCGCCGTGATGTCCGCCGCGTTCGCGGCCTCAGCATCCGTCACGCGCCCTCCCCCTGTCGGTGCTGTCCCATGCGCGGCGCCTAGGTGCCGTGCTGCCAGGAGGAGACGTACTCGAGCTGCTCCGCGGTCATCGCGTCGAGGGTGACGCCCATCGCGGCGAGCTTGAGGCGCGCCACCTCGGCATCGATCGCCTCTGGGACCACGTAGACCTTCGGCTCCAGCTCCGAGTGGTGCATGGCGACGTACTCCGCGCACAGCGCCTGGTTCGCGAAGCTCATGTCCATGACCGCAGCGGGATGGCCCTCGGCCGCCCCAAGGTTGACGAGCCGCCCCTCGGCGATGAGGTTGAGCCTCTTGCCGCCGAGGTCGTACTCCTGGACGTTGGGGCGCACGTCGCGGACGTGTCCCTCGGCCATCTCGCGCAGCGCCGGGAGGTCCAGCTCCGCGTCGAAGTGGCCGGAGTTGGCCATGATCGCGCCGTCCCGCATGGACGCGAAGTGCTCACGCCGGAAGACATTGATGTTGCCCGTGGCGGTGACGAACAGCTCGCCCCAGCCGGCGGCCTCCCCGACCGCCATGACCCGGTACCCGTCCATCAGCGCCTCGAGGGCGCGGACGGGGTTGACCTCCACGATCGCGACGTGCGCGCCATGGCCGCTCATCCGCGACGCGATCCCGCGGCCCACCCAGCCGTACCCGGCGATCACGACGTTGCGCCCCGCGATCAGCACGTTCGTCGCGCGCAGGATCCCGTCGATCGTGGACTGGCCGGTGCCGTACCGGTTGTCGAACAGGTGCTTCGTCTCGGCCTCGTTGACCGCGACGACCGGGAACGTCAACGCCCCGTCAGCGGCCATCGCGCGCAGGCGGATGACACCCGTCGTCGTCTCCTCGGTGCCCGCCATGATCTCGCCGAGCTGGTCGCGACGCTCCTTGTGGAGCAGCGACACGAGGTCGCAGCCGTCGTCCATCGTGATCTGCGGGTGGGTGTCAGCGACCGTCCGGAGGTGGCTGTAGTAGGTGTCGTTGTCCTCGCCGCGCCGGGCGTAGGTGGCGATCCCGTACTCGGCGACGAGCGCGGCCGCGGTCCAGTCCTGGGTCGAGAGGGGGTTCGACGCGGCGAGGTGGACGTCCGCGCCACCGGCCTTGAGCGTCCGCATCAGGTTCGCGGTCTCGGTGGTGACGTGGAGGCAGGCGCCGATCCGGATCCCGCGCAGCGGCTGCTCGCGCTCGAAGCGCTCACGGATGAGCCGCAGGACGGGCATCTCGCGCTCTGCCCACTCGATCCGACGGACGCCCTCCGCGGCGAGCGAGAGATCCGTCACGTCATGCGGGACCTGGGGAGCGGCGTCGGTCATCTAGCGTTCCTCGGCGGGGCCGTCGGGCGACGGCAGTTCGATCGGATGGGCCTGGTCGATGGCGGGTGCGGGAGCAGCGGACGGGTGGTCCGCGCCCCGGGCGAAGAGTCTGCGGATCGGGGCGGTCAGGTCCGCCCACGGGGACGCGATGCGTCGGACGAGGCGCTCCTCGAACCGTGCGTGCTCCACGTACCCCAGGCGCGTGTAAGCCTGGATCGCGGACGGGTTGTCCGACCGGACGTTGAGCACAACCTCATCACAGTACCGGAGGAGCTCCGCCGTCACCGCGGAGGTGACCGCCTTCGCGTACCCCCGCCCACGGTGCTCCGAGCGTGTGAGCACGTTGCCCACGACCGCGAGCCGCGCCTGGCGCGAGATCACGTGGGTGCCCGCCGCGGCCACGAGCCGCCCGTTGACGCGGATGCCGAAGTACACGCCCTCCGCGACGGCGCTCGGCGGGAGCCACGCGCCGAAGCCCAGCTGGTACAGGCGGTTGAGCTCGCCGACCTCCACCGGGAGCAGCCGCTCCACCTGGGCCGGCGTGGCCTGGAACCGCGTGCGGTCCACCCACATCCGGATCATCGGCGGGCCGGCCTCGACGCGATACGACTGGGCCACGGCCAGAAGGGATTCCGCCTTGCCCGCGAGGTACGCGGCCCGCGGCTTCACGACATTCCGGAGGATCGCATCGATCCCTTCGGCGGCACCGAGGACGAACATCGGCTGGGGCGTCAGCCCGCCGTACTCCATCGCCACGGCAACGATGTCCGTGCCCAGGGTCGCGATCCCCCAGCGGGTGCGGGCGAACTCGCGGTCCTCGAGGTCGCAGATGGCGTACGCGGCGAGGAGCCGGTCCTGCTCCAGGAAGCCGCGCAGGAGCGCCCGGTCCGTGGTCGTGCGGGCGACGATCCCGGTCCGCTGGCCGACCGCCACGCTCGCCATCAGGTGGCGCCGCGTGCGGCAAGGAGCGCGGCGAACCCGGGCGATGCCGCACGGCGGGCATCGGCGCGCGTGGCGTGGGCGGCGAGGTCCGCTGCGAACGGCGCGCGCGCGACGCCCTCCTCGGTGACGATCGCCGTGACAAGCGATGCGGGGGTGCGGTCCTGGCGCGGGTTCCGGATCGTGGTGCCCTCGGGCGCGATGCGCGTCCCGGCTGCGGTGAGCACGGAGCCCGGTCGGCCATTTTCGACCACGGCATCGGCGCCGCTCGGCGTGGCGAGATCGAGCGCGCTGGTCGCGACGAGCACGAGGAACGGGATCCCGGCCGCGCTCGCGGCGAGGGCCAGCGGGTAGGTCCCGCTGACGGCGACGACGTCCCCGTTGGCGGCGACGCGCTCGGCGGTCACCAGGACCGCGTCCACCTCGCCCGCGCCGATGCAGCCCGGGCCCGCGGCATCGGTCACGAGCGCGTGGGGCACGCCCGCCTGCGCCAGCTCCCAGGTCGCGACGCGGGCACCCTCGAGGCCCGGGCGTGTCTCGGCGACCAGCACGTGCAGCGGTCGACCGGCGTGGTGCGCCGTGAGGATCGCGCTCAGCGCCGTCCCGAACTGGCCGCCGCCCATCGCGCCGGTGTTCCCCGCGGTGAGGAGGTTGAGCGGCTCGTCCGGTGCGCCGGGCAGCACCGACACCGCGTGGCCGACGAGCACCCCATGATCGGCAGATGCCTCCGCGATGATCGCCTCCGCCTCGGCCCGGATCGCGGCCTCCACGGCCTCGCCGGTCGACTCGTTGTCGAAGGTGTCGAGCAGCGCGAGGATCCGGTCGATCGCCTGGCACAGCGCGGCAGACGCAGGCCGGGTCGTGCGCAGCGCGCTCGCCGCACCGCGGATCGTCGCCCGTCGGGCGAAGGCACGGGACGTCCGCGATCGGCCCGCGACGAGCGCCAGCGTCACCGCCGCGAGTTGCGCCAGGAACGCGCCGCCGGTCACTGCCCCGTCGTTCATCGCCGTGACGGCATCCGCCGCGCCACGCACCTCGAGATCGGCCAGGACGTCCGGCAGGCGGCGCTGGTCCACGAGCCAGCACACGTCTCCGTCCCAGCGGAAGGGCGCACGGTAGCCGGCAGTCGACGCATCGACCTCGGGCCGTGCCGTCGAGGTGCCGGTCCCGGCGCCGGCGGCGCTCGACGCCTCGCCCCCGAGGAGGTCCCGCGCGGCCTCCGCGGACTGTTGCTGGAGGAGCTGAGCCGCGCCCATCACCGAGCCCACAGACGACACCACGTCGCCCGCGAACTGGCGGAAGAACCGGCGTCGGGCCGGGTCGGGTGGCTGGACGGGGCGGTCGGTCATCGGGGGACGTCGGTACGACCGGGCGCGCGTCGCTGGCGCGTCGCCGTCAGTACTGGATGACGCTCGTGACCTTGCGACCTTCGAGGCGGTCGCGACCCTTGAGGAAGTCCAGCTCCACGAGGAACGCCAGGCCCACGACCTCGCCCTTCAGCCGCTCGACAAGCTCGATCGTGCCGCGCACCGTGCCGCCCGTGGCCAGGAGGTCGTCCACGATCAGGACGCGCTGACCGGGCGCGATCGCATCGCGGTGGATCTCGAGGGTGTTGGAGCCGTACTCGAGCGCGTACTCGACGGTCAGCGTCTCGGCCGGCAGCTTGCCCAGCTTGCGGACGGGCACGAGGCCGGTGTCGAGCTGGTAGGCCATCGGTGCGGAGAAGATGAAGCCCCGGGACTCCATGCCCACGACAATGTCGATGTGCTCACCCCGGTAGGGCTCGAGCATCAGGTCGATCGCTTCCTTGTAGGACGCAGGGTCCTTGAGGAGCGTCGTGATGTCGTAGAACAGGATGCCGGGCTTCGGGAAGTCGGGGATCTCGCGGATCTTCGCGCGAAGCGTCTCGGCGGACATGGAGTTCGAGAACCTCCGGTGATGGCGCGAACCTGGGCCGCGCCCTGGGCAGCGGGCGATGCCGGGGCGCTAGTCTACCGCAGCCGTTCGTGCGCCCTCCGCGTGCGGAATGGCCCCGATGCGGCGTGCCCCGAGCATGCCCAGCAGGGCCGTCACGAGCGACACGCCGAAGACGATCGCCAGGGCGATGCCCAGGCCGTCGCCGCCGGCGCGCTCGCCGGCGGCCGTGATCGCACCCGCGACCCCCGTGCCCAGGGCCGTGCCCAGGATGTCGGACAGCTGGAGCGCCGACGATGCCGAGCCCTGCTCCGCGCGCGAGGACCGCTGGAGCACGACGAGGGTGACCGCGGAATACATGAAGCCCATGCCCACGCCGGGCAGGATCCAGGTGACGATGGTGATCTCGGGCGGCACGGTCTGGAGGACAACGGGGATCGTCAGCAGGGCGCCCGCGGCGATGCACCCGAAGCCCAGCGCCGTGAACCGGCGGGGTCCCCAACGGTCGATCTGCCGGGCCTGGAACCACGTCCCGGCAGTCCAGGCGATGGTCGTCGCCGTGAACACCAGCCCGGTCAGCGTCGCCGGCGTCCCGCGCCAGGTCTGGAGCAGCAGCGGAAGGTAGGCGTCGCCCGAGAAGAAGGCGAACGTCATCACCCCGCGCAGGAGCACCGCGGCCGGGACGCCGATCGCCAGCAGCAGCGTGCCCCGCGGCGTGAGGTTGCGGTACGCGGGCAGGAGCAGCGCCGCGCCGATGGCGGTGCCACCGAGGACGTACAGCAGGTCCTGGGCGGTCAGCCCCGCGACGAGGATGCCGGCCCCGCCAACCGCGAGCAGCGCGTTCGGCAGCCGCCGGAGCGTCGATGCGGCGGCCGCGTGCTCCTCCGGTGGCGATGGGGCGTCGATCCGCCGGAGCGCGGTGACCGCGACACCACCCGCGACGAGGAGCAGCGGGATGAGGCCCAGGAACACCCAGCGCCAGCTCGCGGCCTGGCCGATGACCGCGGCGACCGACGGGCCGATGATCCCCGGGACGACCCATGCCGTGGACATCATCGCGAACATCCGCGGCTGGAGGTTCTGGGGGAGCACCCGCCCGATCGCCACGTATGCGGTCGGGGCCACGGCGCCGCCACCGAGGCCCTGGATGAACCGCGCCAGCACGAGGACGGGCATCGATGGCGCGAGGCCGCCGATGAGGAGCCCCGCGCCAAACAGCACCAGCCCCACGGCAAACGGCCGATGGAGTGGCATCCGGTCCAGTGCGCCGCCGGCGAGGACGATCCCCAGCAGGTTGCCGAGGAAGAACGCCGTGTACACCCAGCCGTAGAGCTGGAGGTCGCCGAGCTCGCGCGCGACGATGGGCATCACCGTCCCGATGGCGAGCGACTCGAGCGCGACGAGGGTGATCGTCGAGACGAGGCCCAGCGTCAGGCCGCGGAGGCCGGGGCGGAAGAGGTCGGCGGTACGCGCCGGGGCCGTGGGCGCGGCCGGGGACGTGGAGGTCACGTCGTCATGATGCCTGACGGGTTCGGCGTGACCCTCGGGCCAACGTCGCGTGTCCGGGCCACCCGCCGCAGCGCGTCAGTACGACTTGTCGAGCGCCACCCGCGCGACCTTGACCGCGATGCTCCCGCCGGGGACCAGCAGCCCGATCGTGTCCGCCCCGATGTCGAACAGCGCCTCGCGGGTCACCGCACGCGTCAGCTGCGTCACGAGCGACGTCGCCTGGCTCGACTGCCCCGTCAGGCCGTCCACCTCGACGACCCCCCGCTTGTCTTTCGTCGTCCAGTGGAACTCGAACGCCCAGATCGGCCGGTAGAACAGCTCCAGGCGCTCGATGTGGAGGGCCTCCTCCGTCACGACGTCCGCCTGGAGCGGGCGGAGCATCTTCGCGAGCAGCTGGCGGACGACGGACGAAGCCCGCTGCTCGGGCGCAACCACGACGGTCGCGTCCGCGGCGAGTGCCGCCGGCTCGGCGACCTCCGCCCCGCCCCCGCCGATGATCGCGGATCCGTCGGTCATCGGGGTGCCACTGACTCCCTCGACCCAGAGCTCGTCCACGAACTCCTCGCGGCAGTGCTCCACCACCGACAGCGAGAACACGCGACCGCTCTTGCCGACCCCGACCGCGAGCTCCTGCTCCCCGATCGTGACGCCCTGAACGTCCTGTGCGCTCGCCGCGATCGAGTAGTCGCGCGTCCGGTCGTAGACGTACCGAGCCTGGCACGAGACATGCCAGAACGGCTCGACGCGCCGCTGGCTCGCGAGGAGGACCACGTCGTCCGGCTTCGGACGCTGGAGCAGCCCGCCGATGCCGCCGCCGAACGCAGTCGTCCGCCGGTCCATCGCCTTCTGCCGGATCTCGTCCACCGGGATCCGCTCCCCGAGCGCGAAGATGCGCTGCCCCGTGATCTGGACGTCCACTCGTATGCCTCTCCCTCGATACCCGCGATCGATTCCCCCGCCATCGCGGCCGTGGCGAGCCCCATGGTGCGCCCTTGGACGACGGCGCGCACCGTGACCTCCACACCGGTGCGGGCGCGGATGCCGTCGAGGACGTCGGCCGCGGCCGCGCGCGCGTGGTCGGTGAGCATCGGGGCCGTGCCCGTCGGGTACGTGTTGAGCTCGAGGTCCGCGAACCGGTCGCCGGCGGCCTCGCGCAGCCACGCAAGCGTCTCCTCCGTGGCAGCGATCGTGATCGAGCGCGGATCGGAGCGGACGACGTCCGGACCGGGGTGTGGGAGCGTGCGCGGTGCAAGTCCGACGATGTCCGCTTCGCGGCCTGCGAGCGACAGCACCCGCCGCCCGCCACCGCCGATGAACAGGGGCGGATGCGGCTCCGGCGTTGGCTTCGGTAGGCCATCGTGTGCCGTGACGGTGTAGTGCACGCCCGTGAACGTGAACGGCCCATCGGCGAAGCAGCCCTTGATGATGGCGACGGCCTCTGTCAGCCGGTCGACCCGGGTCCCCACGGGATCGAACGGGAGCCCGAGCGCCTCGTACTCGGGCCTGTTCCAGCCGGCGCCGATCGCGACCTCGACGCGGCCGCCGCTCAGGACGTCGAGCGTCGCCAGGTCCTGGGCGAGCAGCGGCGGGTGGCGCAGGTCGTTGTTGGCCACGAACGGAGCGACACGCAGGCGCTCCGTGGCGGCGGCGATGGTCGAGAGGACCGGCACGAACCCGAACGGCACCACCACGTGGTCCGGGTAGATCAGCACGTGGTAGCCGATGGACTCGGCCCTGCGGGCGGCCTCGCGCAGCGACGGGCCGTCGGTGACGTCGCCGGGGTCGGCGAGGAAGCGGAAGGGTCTCACGCCTCCCGTACCGGTCCCGGGTGTCGTGGGGTTCACACGGGACGCGGCGACGTTGGCTTCTCCCTAGGTGGCTGCGTTCGAAATCCCGTGCGCGTGCCGAGCGCGAGGGTCGATGGGCTCACCTGACCGGGCCCGACAGGGCCGAGGCGCTCCGCTGCGCAGACGGTGGGCCCTACTGGGGCTGACAGGAGCCCCGCGG
>JBBRRZ010000003.1:0-181624 GCA_038245845.1 Candidatus Limnocylindrales bacterium | reverse complement strand
TCGGATCAGGGCTCTCTGGCCCACCGTCGGCGCCTCATCGACCCTATCGGGACCTCCGCGGGTCGTCGCTCACCCGTCGAACCCTGCGAATGGGCCCACTCGGGCCGTCAGGTGGGGATGTTCGGTGGATCCGGGCTTAGCGCCAGCCGGGACGCGGCGATGACGCAGTTGGTGGGGCTACCGCCGGAGGCGATGCAGGGCCCGTCCAGTCCCCCACCTCGCTCACCCGGCGATGCGCCGCTGACTGAGCGAGCTCTTGCCGTCGCACGACTGCGCGGCCAAACCGGGGATTGGCGACGTGCCTGCGCACGCCCGGCTTCGGTCCCAGTCGCTGCTGCATGGCCTCGATCACCGTTGGGGGCGTCGACTTGCGCACGGCAACACTGGCGAAGGGCGATGCCGTTGACCAGGCGATCCGCTCCCGTTCCTCGGGGATGGCGCGTTCGGTGCGCTCGTCACGCTCGCCCTCGAGGCGACGCCCCCGCTCCGCCTGCGTGACCGAATACAGGCGCCGGATCCGCGCCGCGTCGCCGAGCAGCCACGCTACCACGAGGGACGCCTGAACCCCGGGCCATGCACCGCTGACTGGTTGAGTCAGTGCCCACCGCACGCCCGCACGTCTAAACCGGAGATTGTTGACGTTCTCGTGCACGGCCCTTGGCGATCCCAATCGGTGGTGCATGTAGCGTCTCGCTGCTTCAGTCAACCCGCAGTGCGGCAGTCAGACGTCGAGCCGCCCCGCGATCGTGCACCGGCATCGGCCTCGCCTGACTTCCATTCGCTCGCTGTTCCGTGCCCACCGGTCCAGCACAACGACGATCCCCCGCCCGAATTGTCAGGTCGGGATGGCCTCGGGCTCCCCCGCCGCGTCCTCTGCCACGGCGGCCTCCAGGACCTTCCGGCTCAGGTGGCTGGCCTCGACGAGCGTCAGCTCACCGTCGCGGTCCTTCCAGCGCGTCTGCAGCTCCACCTCATCGGTCTCGCCCATCAGGCGGAGCACCACGTCGTAGCCCGATCCGGTCCGCTCGATGGACTCGACCGTCGACTCGTTCGTCGGCAGCGGCAGCAGGGCCACCACCTCGCCGAGGTTGTGGCGCAACTCGGGGCTCATATACGCGGCTGCGCGCTCAACGTCGCCGGAGTCGAGCGCCTCGCAGAAAGCGGTTGCGCGGTCATGAATGGCGTCGACGTCCATGGCGGTCCCTCTTCAACGGTGACTTCCAATTGATCATCATCGACCGTCCGCCGGGGGCACGGCGGCCCGTCATTGCGTTGCAGATGCCGGTCACGTTGGAGGTTGCGGACGACGACGGGTACCCGGGAGCGGCTCAGCGCCAGCCCAGCTCCGGGGCCACGAACGTGAGGATGCTTTCGATCGCGTGGGCGTTGTACTCGACGCCGAGCTGGTTCGGGACGGTCAGCAGCAACGAATCCGCGGCCTGGATGGCGGTGTCCTTGGCGAGCTCGCGGACGAGCACGTCGGGCTCCGCGGCGTATGAGCGCCCGAAGATCGCCTTGGTCTGCGCATCGATGTAGCCGACCTGATCCGATTCCTGGTTGCCACGACCGAAGTAGGCGCGGTCCCGATCGTCGACGAGCGCGAAGATGCTGCGACTCACCGATACCCGTGGCTCGCGCTCATGCCCTGCGGCCTGCCACGCATCGCGGAACACGCGGATCTGCTCTGCCTGGAGCTCGTGGAAGGGCACACCGGCGTCCTCGGTCAGGAGCGTGGACGACATCAGGTTCATGCCCTGGTGGCCGGTCCATTCGGCGGTCGCGCGGGTTCCGGCGCCCCACCAGATCCGCTCCCGCAGGCCGGGCGAGTGCGGCTCGGGACGAAGCAGGCCGGGTGGGTTGGGGAACATCGGTGAGGGGTTCGGCTGGGCGAACCCAACGCCTGCGAGTCCGTGCAGGAACGCCTCGGTGTGGTCGCGCGCCATGTCGGCGTCGGTCATGCCCTCGGGCGGCGCGTAGCCGAAGTGGCGGAAGCCATCGATGGCCTGCTCCGGCGAGCCCCGGCTGATCCCGAGCTGGAGGCGGCCGCCGGAGATCAGGTCGGCCGCACCCGCGTCCTCGACCATGTAGAGGGGGTTCTCATAGCGCATGTCGATCACGGCCGTCCCGATCTCGATGCGTTTCGTTCGGGCCCCGATCGCGGCCAGGAGCGGGAACGGCGACGCCAGCTGCTGGGCGAAGTGGTGGACCCGGAAGTAGGCGCCGTCCGCACCCAGGTCCTCGACAGCCTCTGCGAGCTCGATCGACTGGATCAGCGCGTCTGACGCCGAGCGCACCTGGGAGAACGGCGAATCCGACCAGTGTCCGAACGAGAGGAATCCGATCTTCTTCATGGGCGAAGTCTAGGGCCGTGGCCGACGCGACCGCGAACTGTTCGGGCCCGGCGCGGGCCCGCGGTCCGTCGTGCGGACCGTATCGACGCGGAGGGTTGCGGCGATGCTCATCACTCCGCCACGTGGACCACATCCGGTGCCACGACGGCATCGACGTGTCTTCGGTCCGCCCCGAAGACCGTGGTCAGGAGCCATCGGTCTACGGGCCACCTGATGGACGAGCGCCGGCTGCCGTGGGCGGCGGCAGCCGAGCCCGTGCGTGCATGGCAGGCAGTCGTCACGAGCGCACTGCCAACAGGCCGATACGGTCCATCGGCCGGACCAATGCCGGATTCAGCCGGCGTCGCTCGCGGCCCAGTGACGTGACCGTGCACAATTTCGGCATGGTGAACCGACCGCTCCCTGTCCTCGCCGGCCCCCGCGTGACGCTCCGCCCGGGCCGCCCCGGCGACGAGGTCGCGCTGCGACGGGTGTTCGAGTCGCCCGAGGTGGCCCGCTGGTGGCCGACGCCCGAGGCGGACGAGACCCGAGACCTGGTCGAGAACCGTGACCCGGACGTCGATGTGTGGCTGGTCGAGCTGGACGGACGCGTCGTCGGGCTGATCCAGGGCCACGAGGAGACCGACCCGATGTACCGGCATGGTGGCATCGACATCGTCCTCCACCCGGACGCCCATGGTCGGGGGCTCGGCGGTGAGGCGATCCGGCTTCTCGCGACGCACCTGTTCGATGATCGCGGCCACCACCGGATCGTGATCGACCCGAACGCTGCCAACGCTCGAGCGATCCACGTCTACGAGAAGGTCGGCTTCCGCCGGGTCGGGATCCTGCGCCAGTACGAGTGGGATGCCCACTCAGGGCGCTGGACCGACGGCCTCCTGATGGACCTGCTGCGCGGCGAGATGCCGCCGACGGAGAACCGACGGAGAAGCTGATCGCTGCTCGAAACGCGGTCGGCCGTCCTGGCTCGGGCGCCGTCCCGCGGGCGGGCGACGCACATGTTCCCCAGGCTCGCGATGTCGCTCGCGGGTCGGCCCTTGCCGCGCGCAACCGCGGGCCCGGAGCCCTGCCCGCGGCCGCCGGTCCTCCCCTCCTCTGCCGCTCCGGCCAGGCCGTCCTCCCCGGCCCCGAGTGCGCTGCGTCGGCAGCGTCGGACGTGCGCAAACGCAGACATCGGTCCGCCACGTGGACCGTAACCGGGTCGATCGGCGCGAACGCAGACATCGGTCCGCCACGTGGACCGTAACCGGGCCGGTGGCCTCCGGGGCCGACATCGGTCCGCCCGGTGGACCCAGGACACAAGGGCGCTGTCTACGGGCCGCCCGACGGACCGGCGCCGGTTGTCAGGGCGGCGGCGATCACAGCTCAAGCGTGTCGAGCGGCCGGTCCTGGTTTCGGGCGGTGATGCCCAGCCGATACGGTCCGTTCGATGGACCGATGCCGGAAAGCCCCCGTCGGGAGTCGGCTTGACACCCACCTTATACAACCGTATGGTTGTATGAATGGACGCAGACTTCCAGCCCGATCTCGTCTTCGCTGCCCTCGCGGATGCCACCCGGCGCGACATCGTGCTCCGGGCGCTGAGCGGCCACGAGGGCATCGCCGAGCTGGCAGGCCACTATCCGATGAGCTTCGCCGCCGTCCAGAAGCACGTCGCCGTGCTCGAGCGAGCCGGTCTTGTGACCAAGCGCCGCAACGGGCGCCGCAAGGTGGTTCAGACGGACATCGAGGCGCTGCGCATGGCACGCGGCCTGCTCGACGAGTACGAGTCCCTGTGGCGCGGCCGCATCGACCGGATGACCGACCTCATCGCCAGCAGCAAGGAGACCCGCGCATGACCGTGACCGCTGTCCACAAGGACCTCCAGACGCTGACAATGACCCTCACCGCCGAGTTCGAGGCCACGCCGGACCGCGTGTGGCAGCTGTGGGCCGACCCGCGCCAGATCGAGCGCTGGTGGGGCCCGCCCACGTATCCTGCGACGTTCACCCGCCACGACCTCGCCCCCGGCAGTCGCGTCGAGTACCACATGACCGGCCCGACCGGTGACCAGCCGCACGGCTACTGGGACGTCGTCGAGGTCGATCCGCCCCGACGACTCGTCTTCCAGGACGGGTTCGCGCACGACGACGGGACGCCCAACGACGACCTCCCGCGCAACGAGGGCCGGGTCACCATCGAGCCCATCGACGCCGGGCGCACGCGGATGTCCATCGAGAGCCGCTTCCCCAGCGCCGAGGCGATGCAGCAGGTGCTTTCGATGGGCATGGAGCAGGGCATCACCGAGGCCGTGGGCCAGATCGATGCCATCCTCCGGGAAGGCGCCGGCGCGTGACCTCGACGACCACGCCGATGACCCGCACCCTGACCGCACCCGGTGCCACCCTGGCGTACGACCTCCGCGAAGCCGCCACCACCGAGCCCGTGCTCCTCCTCATCGGGTCGCCGATGGGAGCCGGCGGGTTCGCCACGCTCGCGAGTCACTTCCCGGACCGGACGGTCGCGACCTACGACCCGCGCGGCGTGGAGCGCAGCACGAAGGACGACCCGACGGCACCGTCGACGCCCGAGCAGCACGCCGACGACCTCCACCGGGTCATCGAGGCGATCGGCCGGGGGCCGGTCGACCTGTTCGCCAGCAGCGGCGGCGCCGTGAATGCGTTGGCCCTCGTCGCGGCGCACCCGGGCGACGTGCGCACGCTCGTGGCGCACGAGCCGCCGCTCGCGGCGCTCCTCCCGGATCGAGAGGGCGCCCTGGCGGCTGCACGTGGGGTCGCCGACGCGTACCAGCAGGACGGGTTCGGCGCGGGCATGGCGCGCTTCATCGGCATCGCGAGCCAGCGCGGGCCGTTCACCCTCGAGGATGCCGTCGCGCCGACGCCGGACCCGGCGGTGTTCGGGCTGCCGACAGCCGACGACGGCACGCGCGACGATCCCCTGCTGTTCCAGAACATGATCTCGAGCACGCACTACGAGCCCGACTTCGGGGCGCTCGCCGCCGCGCCGACGCGGATCGTGATCGGTGTCGGGGTCGGGTCAGCGGGCGAGCTTGCCTGTCGCGGCGGGCTCGCGGCGGCGGACCGGCTCGGGATCTCGGCCGTGTCGTTCCCAGGCGACCATGGCGGCTTCCTCGGGGGCGAGTACGGGCAGGCGGGCGATCCCGACGGGTTTGCCGCGTTGCTCCGGGAGATCCTCGAGGCCCCAGTGCAGCGCGCTTGAACTGGCACGTGCGCGCATCGGTCGGCGCGCATGACGTGACGCACCACCGCTCGCCCGCGGATGATCTGTTCGGCGATCTGCGTCGGGTCCACCGGAGCGGGCTTCTGGCGTGCCAGTTCCGGGCGACGACGTTCAGGCACAAGGAGATCGAGCTCGCCGCCCACGAGCTCATCCAGTACTTCGACGCCGCTGCGCCGGGCAGACGGGGCCGCGGTCGCCCCACCCGCTAGCGACGACCTGCGAGGACGGCGGCTCAGTCTCCACCCGCTGACCGGGCGATGCACCGCTGCCTGGTTGAGCGCCCCCCGCCGCACGGTCGCGTGTCCAACCCCGGGATTGGCGACGTGCCCGTGCGTGAGGTCCGGTGAATCCAGTCGCTGGTGCATTGACGGCGTGGTCGATGACGCCGCAGTCCCGCCGCAGTCTCGGCGCAGTGGGGACCGTCCATGGTCTGGTCCGAGGCGTCCCCAGTGGCGCCCGTCACGCTCCCGGAGGGAACGGTCATGCGTCTCGGAACCATCGGCGGCGGACTCCTCATCGCGAGCTGCCTGCTGTTTGCGGCCTCAACCGCGATCGCGCTTGTCGGGGGCACGTTCGGGGCTGGCACGACCGGCGGAGCTCTGTCGATCGGAAGCCTCGTCATGCTCGGCGCGATTGCCCTGGGCGGCCTCGGGGCGGGCATCATCGGCATTGGGGGGCCGCTGCCCCTGCGTGGACGGGCCGTTCGGGTCGGCCTCGTCGCAGTCTCGATCGGGCTGCTTGCGCTGACCGCATCGAACCTGATCGCCGCCACGATGACCTACGACCCCCTGGAGAGCGGACCGTTCGTGATCGCGTTCCTGGTCGGCGGGCTCGGCATTGTGATCGGCATGCCCCTGACGCTCGTGTCGCTCCTGCTCACGCCGGGTCGGGCGCGTCGTCTGGGTGCCCTGTTCCTCGCCGGCATTGTCATCACCGTGGCCACCGGGATGATCTTCACGAGCCTGTTTGTGAACGGTGCGGTGGATTTCTCCCTGTTCGTGGTCCTCGCGACGGGCATGGGGATCGCCGGTGCCAGCGCGATGATCCTCGCGGTCGCCGGGCTCGCCCTGCTCGCGATGACGGGCAGCCGCGCCGACGCGCTGGTCGGGGCATGATCCGCCAGGCTGGGGTCCGGTCCCTGCTGTCGGGTGCGCGGATGGTGCTTGTTGCTGCCGGTTGCATCGCGTTGTCGCTCGCGGCGCCCGTATCCACCGTCGCGTCCACGTATCCGGAGCCCTCGCTCCCCGGATGCGATTTCCCCGCGTCGACCGTCCGTGCCGGCGAAGCCCTCGAGCTCTCGGGCAGCAGGACGACAACGGAGCCCGTGGGCCTCACCGTCGTCCGTGTCGACAACCGCGACAAGCGGGCCATCGATGCGGCGACGGTCGGGTCCACGTGGCACGCAGTCCTCGTGTTCGGGGCGGCAGACCGTGGGGCCTGGACGATCGACCTCGTTGTCGATGGTGCCGAATGCGCCAGCCCACTCACCGTGACGCTGCCCGATGGCGTGCTCCCCGTGGAGACCGCGGCCCCGATCCCCGGGCCCGACGAGTCGGAGTCCGTCATGGACAACGGCACAATCTGGACCGCGCTGTGGCTGGGGGTCGCCGGCACGGTCCTCGCGTCGTGGCTGTTCATGCTCACCTTCATGGCCTCGGCGCGTGCCAGGAAGTCCGCGGGCCGAACCATCCGGTGGGTCGCCCGAGGGTCGGCGTTCATCTCCGTCATCGGCGCGTGCTACTTCGTTGCCCTGGCGGCCTGGTTCTACGTCGGGATCGTCCACTTCGACACCGGCATCCCGCCCGACCAGGAGGCCCTGCTCAACGGCGGCCTGTGGCTGGCCGGGATCCTCGGCTCAATCCTCGGGACCCTCGCGGCGACGCGGATCCGCGTCGCCCGCCCGCCCTCACTGCCTGGTCCGAGTCTGTAAGCGTTCGGTGGGTCTGTGGTCAGCGGAGCAGACCGCGACAGCGCCACACTTGCGGTCAGCCCGGGGACAACATTGCTCGCAGAGAGGTCACGTGGAATGAAGAACACAGCGAAGCCCGCGACGGGGTTCAGCGATGAGGAGAAGGGCGCCATGAAGGAGCGCGCCAAGGAGCTCAAGGCGGCCACCCGCTCGCGTGCGGACCGGGCGGACGGGGAACGCGAGGTGCTCGCGAAGATCGCCGGGATGCCGGAACCGGATCGCGTCATCGGCGAGCGGCTGCACGCCCTCATCGAGGCGAGCGCACCCGGCCTGTCACCGAAGCTCTGGTACGGGATGCCCGCCTACGCCAGGGACGGCAAGGTCGTCTGCTTCTTCCAGGCCGCCGAGAAGTTCAAGACGCGGTATGCGACGTTCGGCTTCAGCGACTCGGCAAACCTCGATGACGGGTCCGTGTGGCCGACGGCCTTCGCCCTGGCCAAGCTGACCGCCGCCGACGAGGCACGGATCGGCGAGCTGGTGAAGCGAGCGGCGAGCTGAAGGCCAGGGATCGATCGACCCATGAAGGGTGCCTCCGGCGGAGAGGGCGCGGAGGAGGGTCCGGTGGCCCGCCGAGTTCCCAGCCCCGAGTCTTGCGCCCGGCGGCCCGACCTGTCAGCGACGGCGACTGACTCTTACGCGGCGCCTGAGGGCGACGGCATCGCGCCCAGCTGGCGCATGATCCCGAGGAGGTCCGCCTCGTGCCAGTGCTCCGCCACCTGGCCGCCACGGATCCGGAAGATGTGGATCTCGCCGATCTCGTAGCGCTTGCCGCTCGGCGGCATTCCCATGAACGGCCCGGTCTGGGTCGCGCTCGCCATGAGGCGCACGGCAACACGGTCCCCTTCCGCGATGAGGTCCTCCACCACCATCGTGGCCCCGGACAGGCCGGCGGCAACCCGTTTGATCGCCGCGCGGATGCCGTCCCGCCCGGGCTCCATCGGGCCCCAGGTGTGGGCCTGGAAGTCATCGGCCAGCAGCTCGTCCACCGCGTCGTCGTTGCCGCCCAGGAAGACCTCGTCGATGACGCGGCGCACGAGCGCCTTGTTGGCATCGGTGTTGGCATCGATGGTCATGCGGCGCCGTCAGTCGCCGGTCCGGGGTCCCGGGACAGGACGGACAGGATGTTGCCGGCCGGATCCTTGAACCACGCGATCGTCGGGCCCTTCCCACGCATGATTCCCTTCGCGTCGGTCCCGAAGTTCCCGAAGTCGTAGTGCTCGAAGGTCACGCCGGCCGCGACCAGCTCATCGACCGCCGCGTCGACGTCGTCCACCGGGAAGTTGAGGATCGTGTACGTGGCGGGCGTGAAGTCCGGCTTGGGATACACGAGGACGCGCTTGCCGCCGCCGATCGCGATCCCCAGCATCCCGTGCTCGTCGTTGACGTCGAGCCCCAGGACGTCGCCGTAGAACCGGCGGGCCGCCTCCATGTCCGGCGCGGCGAACCCGCTGTAGGCCTCAGTGAGCTTGACCATGGGCTTTCCTCCTGCCAACGCGGAACGGGATCGTCTCATCGGGCAGATCCTCCCACGGCAACGCGGGTCACCATGTTTCGACTGCGACCCATGACGTGGCGAGCGGCTATCGGCTGCAGGCGATGGAGCTGACCCGTCGGGCCGTGCGGGGCGGTCCCTACCCCTCGAGCGCAAGCTCGAGGAATGCAAGGACGTCGGCGCGCTCGTCGATCTGCTTGTGCACCGGCTTGCCAACACCGTGACCGGCATCGGTGTCGATCCGGATGAGGACGGGCGCGTCACCGCGCTGCGCGGCCTGGAGCGCCGCCACGAACTTGAACGAGTGGCCGGGCACGACCCGGTCGTCGTGGTCGCCCGTGGTCACGAGGGTCGGTGGGTAGGCGACGCCCTCCCGGATGTTGTGCAGCGGCGAGTACGCGTGGAGCCATCGGAACTCGTCGGGGTCATCCGGGCAGCCGTAGTCGCTGGTCCAGCCCCAGCCCACCGTGAAGCGATGGAACCGCAGCATGTCCATCACGCCGACCTCCGGCACGGCTGCCCCGAACAACTCGGGATGCTGGGTGAGCAGGGCCCCCACCAGCAGCCCGCCATTCGATCGGCCGCTGATCCCGATCCGGCCCGCGCGCGTCCACCCGGAGCCGGCAAGCCAGCGCAGGCACGCCGCGAAGTCGTCGAACACGTGCTGCTTGTTGGCCAGGCGGCCATCGTCGTGCCAGGCCTTCCCGTACTCGCTGCCACCGCGCAGCGACGCGACGGCGAGGAGCCCGCCGCGCTCCATCCACGCCAGCCACTCGGCCCGGAAGCCCGGCCCGACGGGGATCTGGAACCCGCCGTACCCGTAGAGCAGCGTCGGCACCTCGCCTGTCGGGGTCACGTCGCGTCGCCGGGTGAGGAACAGGGGCACCCGCGTGCCGTCCGCAGACACGACGAACCGGTGCTCCGTGACGAAGTCGGCCGGGTTCCACGGCAGCCGTCGGACGCCCGCGTCACGGACCGAGGCGTCCGCCATCCGCACGGCGATGATCGATGCCGGCGCCTGGAACGACGCGTATGCGAGGAACAGCTCGTCGTCCCCGGTGCGGCCCGCCATGTCGACGATCGAGCCGATCCCCGGGAGCGGGACGTCGGCGACGTGCGACCCGTCGAGCTCGTGGATCTCCAGCCGGCTGTGCGCGTGATGGAGGTACGCGACGGCGATCCGGCCGCCCACGAGGTGGACGTCCTCCAGGACGTCGTTGCACTCGGCGACGACCTCCCGGATGTTCGTCGGGTCGTCGACAGCCACGGAGATCACCCGCCCCAGCGGCGCCCCGAGGTTCGTGTGGAGGTAGATCGTCCCGTCGATCGTCGCCAAGTGGAGGTGGCGTGCGTCGGCGGCGTCGAGCAGGGGCCGGACCGCCGCTTCTTCCGGACCATTGGCGAGGTCGGCGACGTAGATCCGGGTGACGGGATCCGTGCCCCGCAGCACGGTCACAACGAGGTGACGCCCGTCCTCGGACATCGCCGGGTCGAAGGCCCACTCGGGCTCGTGGGGCGTCGAGAAGATCAGCGGATCGGAGGCCGCGTCGGTCCCGAGGCGGTGGAAGCGGATCTCGGGGTCGAGATTGGGCGCCTCGTGCGTCGCCTCCGGCGGCGGCTCCGGGTAGCGCTCGTAGAAGAAGCCACCATCGTCGTCGACCCACGCAACCGTCGTGAACTTGCACCAGGCGATCCGGTCGGGCAGCAGCTCGCCGGTAGCGACGCGCCTGACCGTCCATGTCCGCCAGTCGGATCCCGCGTCGCTGGTTGCGCAGGCGACGAGCTCGCCGCTGGGCGACACGACCGCCTCCGCGAGGGCCGTCGTGCCGGCGGCGCTGAGCCCGTTCGGGTCGAGGAGGACCCTCCCCTCCCCCGTCGAATCACCGGCGGTCCACAGGACGTCCTGGTCCTGCAGCCCGGAGTTGCGAAGCTGGAACCAGCGCGCGCCGCGCCGCCACGGGGTCCCGGAGCGCGGCACGTTCCAGAGCTCGGCGAGCCGCGAGCGGATCGCCTCGCGCCGGGGGTTCGCGGCCAGCACGCCGCCCGTAAGCGCGTTCTGCGCCGCGATCCACGTCCGCGACGCCGGGGCGTCCGTGTCCTCGAGCGGACGGTACGGATCGGCGATCGAGATGCCGTGGAAGACGTCGACCTGGTCGGCGGTCGGGGCGGCCGGGTACGTCGGGCGAGCCATCGCAGCCATCGTACGGCGCGCGCTACCGGTCCGTGATGCGCGCCAGCGGGCCTCCAGCTCGTGGTCCGGGAGACGCGCGCAGGATGCGCTCCTACCGCGAGCGCTCGTCCTGGAGGTGCGCCTCGAGGAAGTACAGGTACTTGTCCGCGCAGCGGCTGATCTCGGTGAACAGGTCCGCCGTGTTGGCGTCGCCGAGCTTGTCCGTCCCGTCGATCGCGCCCCGCGCCGAGTTCGTGAATGCCGCGAGGCGAGCGGCGACGGCCCGGACGTAGTCCATGCTGTCCGTGATGTCCGTCGGGAACTCCGGCAGCGTCGACGCAGCCGCGGCCATGCGGACCGTGCCGGTCGCATACCCGCCCAGGGCCGTGACGCGCTCGGCCAGCTGGTCGACCCAGTCGGTGACCTCGCCCGCCGTCTCGTCAAACAGCTTGTGCAGCTGCCAGAAGTCAGGGCCCTTGACGTTCCAGTGGGCCTGCTTGACCTGGCCGGACAGGTCGAACGCGTCCGCAAGGTGCTGGTTCAGGATCGCGATCACCTTGCGGCGAGCGGTGACGGGGATGTCGACGCTGGTCGTGAACGTGCGTGCTTCAGCGGTGATGGTGGCCATCGGAGGTCGCTCCTTCGGGTAGTGGGCTCACGGGTCAGCGCGGCGAGTCGGTCGGGCTGCCGTTGCCGAAGTCCGTGTCAAACCGCGGGCTGGTGGTCTGGAATGTCGTCGAGTCGTCGCCGGCGCCCGGTGCTTCGAGCTCGGGGTCGGACCTCAGGTCGGGCTCCGTGTCGGGTCCGATTCCCGCCGCGGCAGGCTGGACGTCGTTCGACGTCGGCCCCGTCGTGTCGATCGTCACGTCGCGCGTGAGGTCCCCGTGCTCTTCCATGTCGATGTCGCTCCCCGGGTGACGCGACCTGCGTCGTCGGGCCAAGCATCGCGCGCACGCATGCCCGTGCCATTGGCAGCGGGGGCCGTTCTCCTCGCAGGTCTCTCGCAAGTCGCCCGGTCAGGCGCGGGGCGATCGTCCCCTGGGGCCGGCCGCCTTCGCGTTCGCGGCCTTCGGGCCTGTGCCGTTTGCGGCGAGCGCACTGGCGGCGTCGGCCTTCGCCTCCTCGCTGGCACGGTGCGCGGCGAGGTCCCGCTTCGCCATGTTGTCGAAGAACAGCACGATGAACGGCACCATGAACAGACCGCCGATCAGGAGCGGGACGAACAGGGCCACGATGCCGTACAGCCAGTCGGGCAGCGAGACCAGCGCGACGAGCTTGCCTCCCAGCACGAACCCGGCGAGGCCGGCCGGGAGCGACAGCGCGAGCAGGACGAGCCGGAGGATCCGCATCGGGCCATCCTAGACCCGGCGGCGCTGCCTCAACCCGCGAGCTCCTCCGCAAGCCTGTCCACCGCCCACTCGAGGTCGTCGCGCCCGATGACGATGGGCGGTGCGAGGCGGATCGTCGACCCGTGCGTGTCCTTGGCGAGCACGCCCCGGCGCATCAGTCCCTCGCACACGTCGCGCCCACTGCGCCCGACGACGTCGATTCCCGCCCACAGGCCGCGCGAGCGCACCGCGGACACGCGGCCGGCGGGCAGCGCGTCGAGCCGATCGCGGAGCACGGCGCCGAGCTCCAGCGCGCGTGCCTGGTACTCGCCCGTCGCGAGCATCCGCACGACCTCGAGCCCGACGGCGCACGCGAGCGGGTTGCCACCGAAGGTGCTGCCGTGCTGGCCCGGCTGGAAGACGCCCATCACGTCGGACCGGGCCACCACCGCGGACACCGGCAGGATGCCGCCACCCAGCGCCTTGCCCAGGATGTAGGCGTCGGGAACGACACCCTCGTGATCGCAGGCGAAGGTCGTCCCGGTCCGGCCGAGGCCCGACTGGATCTCGTCCGCGAGCATCAGCACGTCGTGCTGCGTGCACAGCCGCCGGACGGCACGCAGGAACCCGTCGGGCGGGATCACGACGCCGGCCTCGCCCTGGATCGGCTCCAGCAGGACCGCCACCGTATCCTCGTCGATCGCCGCCTCGAGCGCCGCCGCATCGCCATAGGGCACGGTCACAAACCCGGGGGTGAAGGGGCCGAACCCGTCACGCGCCGACGGGTCATCGGAGAACGAGACGATCGAGATCGTGCGCCCGTGGAAGTTGCCTGCCATCGTGATGATCCGCGCGCGGCCTTCCGGGACGCCCTTGCGCTCGTAGCCCCACTTGCGGGCCATCTTTAGCGCCGTCTCGACGGCCTCTGCCCCGGTGTTCATGGGCAGGATCGCGTCCATCCCGCACAGCGCGGCGAGCTCCGCCGCGAAGGTTCCGAGGAGGTCGTTGTGGAACGCGCGGCTGGTCAGCGTCAGGCGACCCAACTGCCGCTCGGCCACCGCCACGAGCCGGGGATGGCGATGCCCGAAGTTGAGCGAGCTGTACCCCGCGAGCAGGTCCAGGTAGCGGGCGCCCTCGACATCCTCGACCCATGCGCCATCGCCGCGTGCCAGCACGACCGGCAGCGGCTGGTAGTTGCGGGCCGCGTGCGCCTCCACGTCGGAGATCGCCCGCGCGGATGCCGATCCCGCCTCATGGCGGCCGTGGACCCGTGTCAGCTCGCTCGTCATCGCCTCACCACCTGGATGGCGCGGGATGCGCCGTCAACGACCATCGTGCGTGGGGCGCCGTCCGCGACAGGGCCAGACGGCGCACCCCGGGTGGTCGCCCGGCCTGATCGGCGACCATCGTGGCGCCGTTCCCCCACCCGTGTGATCCTCGTGCCCCATGCGCAAGCCCGCCGGCCGCCCGCGGCCAACGCACACCGTCCGTCCGGGCAGACCGTTGCGGCCGACCGACCACAAGCCTCCGAAGCGCGGCCGACGCGGCGCGGAACAGCCTCTCGACGCCGTCGCGCTCCCCGAGCGGCGGATCCCGCCGCGCGTCGTCGCCCATCTCGGGCCTGCGAACTCGGGCAAGACGCACGCCGGGCTGGACGCGCTGATCGCCGCCGGGTCCGGCGCCTACGCGGCGCCCCTGCGCATGCTCGCCAACGAGGCCTACGAGCGGCTGGCGGCCCGGCTTGGGGCGGGCCAGGTGGGGCTGGTCACGGGCGAGGAGCGCATCAACGAGCACGCGCCGGTCATCGCCTGCACGGTCGAGATGCTCTCGCCCCGGCGTCGCGGCGTCGTCGTCCTGGACGAGGTGCACTGGGCCGCGGATCCGGAGCGCGGCTCGGCGTGGACGAGCGTCCTGTGGCACTCGGGCGCCGACGAGCTGTACCTCGCGGGCTCCCCGGACGCGGAGCCGCTGCTCGCAGCCGCGTTCGGCGACCGGCTCGAGGTCGTGTGGACGGAGCGGATGACCGGGCCGCTGGCCGTCGTCGGTGCGGTGGACATCGCGGCGCTCGAGGCCGCTTCCGTGGTCGTCGCGTTCTCGCGCGCAGCGGTCATCGCGCTCGCATCGCGGATCCACGGGGCCCGCGGCGGCCAGGTCGGGGTCCTGTACGGCGCGATGCCGGTCGCGGCACGCCGTGACCAGATCCGCCGGTTCATCGCCGGCGAGACGGAGGTCCTCGTGTCCACGGACGTGCTGGGGCACGGCGTCAACCTGCCCTGCCGCGCGGTGATCTTCGCCGAAACGACGAAGTTCGACGGAACGGAGCGGCGGGACCTGCTGCCCTGGGAGGTGGCCCAGATCGCCGGCCGTGCGGGTCGCTACGGCATGCTCGAGGACGGGGCGGTCGGCTGGCTGAGCGGGCTCGACTGGCTCCGACCGGACGGGCGGGTCGTGGAGCGCGGGCTCGCGCCAACGGCAGGAGTCGGGCCAGCCTTCGACGTGCCTGCGTACCGGCGACTCACGCGCGCCCAGCTGGGCCCGGCGCGGGCCGACTTCGCGGCCGTGCCCCACCATCGCTGGGCGGCCGCGCTGGACCTGTGGGCACGGGCCGCGCAGGCCGCGGTCAAGGACGCGGGCTGGCTCAGGACGTCGTCCGTGGCGCCGCTCCGCGACCGCCTCCTGGTCGTCGGCTCGCAACGGCTGCGCCGGCTTTCGGCCGACGACGCGTGGTCGCTCGCGGTCGCGCCCGTCGATCCGGAGGGCAGCGCGGGCCTGCTCGCCCGGTTCGCGGACGCGCTGCTCGCCGACGACTCGCTCGAGGATCTCGTCGACATCGGGGGCATCCGCAGCGCGCCCATCGAGATCGCCGAGGGCCTGAGCTCGCAGGCGGCGTCGCTGCGCTGGTTCACCCGTCGCCACCCGGGCGTCGGCGGCATCACCAGCGCCGAGGCTGATTCGCTCGAGGCCGCGGCGTCGGCCCGGGTCATCGAGCTCGTTCCCGATGTCATCGAAGGGACCAAGGTCGGCCGCTGTGTCGACTGCGGTGGCGACGCAGCGCCGTGGTTCAGCCGCTGCGATCCGTGCCAGGCACAGGCGATCGCACGCGAACGAGCCGGCATTGCGGCGGCCGCGTCACCCGTGAAGCGCAGCGGCCCGCCCAGGCCCGCGACGGGTTCGCGGCCGACCCCGGTCCCCGCCCGGCACGGCCCCAACCGCGCCCAGCGGCGGCGTTCCCGGCATCGCTAGCGTCAGGGCTCTCGAAACGGGTGTCCACGCCCTTGAAACCGGGTGCATGATGGGCGTGCGCACAACAGCGACGACACGACGAGGAGACGCCCATGGACAAGAAGGCGAAGACCCCGAAGAAGCCGAAGACCGCAAAGGCCAAGGGCTCGGCGAAGACCCCGTAGGGCCTCGCAGGCGTCAGTCCGCGGTGACCAGGATCGTGTTGGCGCCCGGGTCGTCGAGGCGGAGCTCGTAGCACGGGCTCAACTCGTCGTCGCGATATGGCCCGAACGGCGGGCAACGGCGGAACCCCACCGCCTCGTACAGGCCGATCGCCTCGCGCTGGTCGATCCCCGTCTCGAGGCGCAGGAGCGTGATCCTGCGGCTACGCGCGTGCTCCGCGAGGTGGGCGAGGATCCGCCGGCCGTAGCCGCTGCCGCGGAACTCGTCGCGCACGTACATGCGCTTGATCTCCCCATATGCCTCGCCCTCCTCGGTGACGAACAGGATGCCGCCGCAGCCCGCCGGGCGCCCGCCGGACCGCAGGACGAAGAAGTCCACGCCCTGGTCGATGAGTCGCGAGACGCTGAACCCGTGACGGCTCTCGGCCGGGTAGCGCGCGGCGAGGTGTTCCTCGAGCTCCTGGACGAGCGCCTCGGCATCGGGCGTGTCCGGCCGCTCGGACGCGATCGTCGTGGTCATTGGTAGCGGCTCAGGCCAGGTCAGCGGCCCGAGAGCAGGCGTCCGAGCGTCCGGGCGACCTGCTCAAGCATCTGGCGTACCTGGTCGGCATCGACATCGTCACCGGTGTGGAGACGGATCGTGAGGTCGGAGCTGGACGGCGTACCCTGGCGGATCTCGATCGAGCCGCCGTACGTGTCCCCGGGCAGGCCCCACTCGACCCGGTGGTTGCCGCGATCGGGCAGGAACCGCGCCTGGGGGCCGGTGCTGCCGGCCTCCGCGTCGGGTGCGGCGTCCGGGTCGCCGTCGACGGCGATCGCCTCCTCCAGCTTCACGTTCGGCACGTAGAGCGGCAGGTTGGCGGGATCCGCGAAGAACTCGAATGCCTCGTCGGGGCCAACCCAGACCGTCGTCCTGCGCTCGAAATCCATGCCCGTCTCCTGCTGTGCGTCGGCCGCCAGCGTAGCGCCGAATTGGGGTGATCGCCCGATGCCCGCGGGCGCCATTCGGACCGGCCGCAAGACCGAGTGCGCACGCCCCCGGACGCGGTAGGGTTACGCCATGCCGCTGACCGGAACGTACGAGCCGTCCACTGCCGGGTGGGCCCGCAAGCAGGCCGAGCGCTACGAGGCCTCGGACGGCACGGAGGCGGCGACGCTCCGCGGGCGGCCCGTCATCGTCCTCACGTCGGTAGGTGCGCGGACGGGAAAGCTGCGCAAGACCGCGCTGATGCGCGTCGAGCATGAGGGCGTGTACGCGGTCGTCGCCTCCCTCGGTGGCGCCCCCAGGCATCCCGTCTGGTACTTCAACCTCTCGGCCGATCCCCGGGTCGAGCTCCAGGACGGCGCCGTGAAGCGCGACTACCTCGCCCGCGAGGTCACCGGCGACGAGAAGGCCGCGTGGTGGGCTCGAGCCATCGAAACGTGGCCCGACTACGCGAAGTACCAGGTCAAGACGGAGCGCGAGATCCCCGTCTTCGTCCTGGAGCCGGTCGCCTGACATTCCCGATCACCTCACTCCCCCGTCCCCGAGGAGCCCCCATGACCGAGCACGCCGAGCATCACCACACCCTCTCGTATGCCGACGCGATCGAGCAGTTCCGCGCCGACAAGGACGCCTACTTCAAGGGTGGCGCTGGTAGTCCGGTTCCCGCGACCGAGCGGACCACGTTCGCCGGCATCCCGTACTTCCCGGTGAACGAGGTATTCATCGCTGACGAGCTGATCCTCGAGCCGTACACCGGGGACGAGCCCATGCGCTTCGAGATTCCCACGACGGACGGGCGGCTCCGACCCGCCGAGCGCGCTGGCATCTTCCGGTTCGAGCTCGGGGGCGCGGCCCAGGCGTTGACGGCATATCGCCTTGCGAGCGCGAGCGGCGGTGCCGGTGCGAGCGCGAGCGGCGGTGCGGGTGCGAGCGGCGGTGCGGGTGCGAGCGGGGGTGCGGGTGCGGGTGCGAGCGGCGGTGCGATCGCGGGCGCGAGCGGCGAGGAGCTCGAGTCGCTGTTCGTCCCGTTCCTGGACGCGACGACGGGCACGGAGTCGTACGGCGCGGGTCGCTACCTCGACGTCGAGCCGGAGGAAGACGGCACCTGGACCCTGGACTTCAACCTCGCATACCACCCGTCGTGCGTCTACGACCCGCGCTTCTCGTGCCCGCTGACGCCGGCGGAGAACCGGCTGACGGTGCGGGTCGAGGCCGGGGAGCGACTGGCCGATGGCACGTACTGAGCCCGTGGCACGCACTGAGATGCCGGGCTCGACGCTCGATGCGCCGGTCCGAGAGCTGCTCGAGCGGATCGCCGCGCCGGCAGCGCTCGAGGTGCCGGACATGGCCGCGATCGGCGACGCGCTGCTGGACTTCGCGCGGAGGCGGGCGTACCTCGACCCGTGGATCGCCCGGCTCGGCGAGACGAGCGGGCTCCTGCGGTTGCACGCACCGGAGCGCGGACCTCGGCTGGCGCTCGCCCACCGGCTGGACGGGCAGATGGGCGCGATCCACGATCATGGGACCTGGGTCGCGCTCGCGCCCGTGACGGGGCTCGAGACCCACCGGCGATACCGTCGGCCTGGGATCGCCAACGCCGTGCCGGTCGTCGAGGAGGCGCTCGAGGTTTCGCCCGGCGAGGTCGTCACGCTGACCCCGCCCGGTGACATCCACGACCACGGCCACGTCCTGGGGCGGGGGGTGCCGGCGTACGTGCTGATCCTCGCCGGCGATGACCAGACGCGGTTCGGGCGCACCGAGTGGGACCTCGCGACGGGGCGGCATCGGATCCTCCGGCCGGGCGTGGGCGGCCGCTGGATCGCATCGGAGCCGATGCCCGCAGACTGACCCGGCCGTCGGCACCGTCGATCGGTCGATGCGCCCCGGCATCAGGGGTTCGTCACCGGGCCACGGCGACCGCCGGGCAACACGCGCCCGGCCGAGGCCTCACGCGCGCGGTCGAGACCTCCCGTCGCCCACCAGCAATGCTCGCATCGTGCGGGTCCGCTGCGTGGGCGCCACACGCGCAGGCCATCGCGCAAGCACGCCCAGAGGCATCCGCGCCCGACCCCGCCGAGCACCCAATCGACCGTGTCGCCCTCAGCGCGACCATGCACCGGGCGCCCACCCAACAAGCCCCGGGGCCGAGGGCGGCGCGCACCGGCCCTACGCCACCCGTGTCCACGTGGTGACCATGCAGCGGACACCGACCGTGGCTGAACGGACGCGGGATCGGGCCGTGGGTGGCTGAACGGACGCGGGATCGGGCCGTGGGTGGCTGAACGGACGCGGGATCGGGCCGTGGGTGGCTGAACGGACGCGGGGCGGAGGCGCGCGACAGGCACCGGCGCGGGCGACGCACCTGGGGCGACCGGGGGTCTCGGGCGTATGATAGAACGCCCGTTCTATAACACGCAGGAGCATGCATGACCGACTGGCTCGTGGACATGTCGACCGACCCACAACGGTTCCCGGTGGTCCAGCACCGGCATGCGAACGGGACGTTGCGCGCCGAGCGCGATCGCACCCCCGAGGTGGCTGCGCACCTGGGCGAGCCCCGTGTCGAACGCTGGACGTACCAGTGCGCGTGCGGCGACGTCTTCGTCTGGGAGCGCCGGAGCTCCGTCTGACGGCTCCCGGACCGGCCACCGGTGCTACGGTGGGATTCTTCCTCGCCCGTCGCGGCCGTCGCGATCGCGGGCCGCCGCAGGGGTTCACGTGCGCACCGATCGATCCGGACAGCTCCTCGTCGCCGCGGGCGGTCTGGGCGCATTCGTGATGCTGGGCTGGACCGGGTTGCTCGTACCGTCGCTGATCCGGGACATCGAGCGCGACCTGCTGGTCACGGACGCCGACCTGGGCACCGCGTTCCTGCTCAACGCTATTACGTTCACCGCTGGCTGCCTCCTTGCCGGCTGGGCGGTGGCGAAGGTCGGCCGGCGCCCGGTCCTCATCGGTGGGGTGGCAACGGTCGGCGTCGGCCTCATCGGCATGCTGGCCGGCTCGTGGCCCGCCTTCCTCGCGTCAACGGCCCTGCGCGGCCTGGGCAGCGGGATTATCGAGGTCGGCGTCCAGGGCCTGTTCCTGTACGCATTCGTGGGGCCGATGCAGGGTCGGGCAGTCAACCTCCTGCACTTCTGCTACGGCCTCGGGGCCGCGCTCGCCCCGATCGCCATCGCAGGCACGATCGGGGCCGGCATCCCCTGGCCAGCCCTCGCGGCCGCCAGTGCCGTCCCGTGGCTGATCGCGGGCGGAATCCTCCTGGTCGCGCCGATGGACGCCCGGCCGCGAGCCGGCGCTCTGCCGCCCGCGCGCCTCCGACCGAGCCTGACGCTCGTGGCGGCAGCGGTGGCGATCGGCCTGTACGTTGCCTCCGAGGTCGGCGTCTCGAGCTGGCTCGTCCGGTTCCTGGCCGAGGCCGACCTCGGCCTTGCCGCAGGTGCCTTGACGCTGTTCTGGGCGGCGCTGGCGGTGAGCCGGCTGCTCGTCGCCCGGTTCGGCGTGGCCTGGCCTCCCGAGACCCTCGCCATCGGCGGCTTCATGCTCGCTGCTGCCGCGACCGTCGTCGCCGTGGCCGCACCGACCATCGAGCTGTCGATCGCCATGTTCACGGTTGTCGGGTTCGCCTTCGGGCCGATCTACGCCGGGATCATCCTCCTGGGTGGGCGGATCCCGGGGCGCAAGGACGCGGTCACGAGCATCCTCGCAACAGCGGGCGTGGCCGGATCCACGGTCTATCCCCCGCTGATGGGCATCATCTCGGTTGGGCCGGGCCTCGGCGTCGCGATGGCGGGCACGGCCGTGCTGTCGGTGGCGGGTGCGGTCCTCGTCGTCGTCGCGGCGCGCTCGTTCGGGCGCCTCGATCCTGGCACCTCGACGATGGCACCGCCCCGCCGCCCGACGCCGGCCGACGCGGGCATACGCGGCGGACCGCCCGCCTGACGCCGCCTTACGCCGGCCGACCTCGGCGCGCGAACCGGCGTGCTGCTCGACGCCGGGCCGGATGCGCCGGCGCCGCCGCGCGACCCGGGCTTGCATCGACCGCGACAATGCCGGGATGCACCCCGTTGCCATCGTCACCGCGCTCGTGGCGGCACTCGTCCACGTCCTGTTCTTCGTCATGGAGAGCTTCTGGTTCGACCGGCCACCGATCGCGGCCCGGTTCGGCCTCGAGACTCCCGAGCAGGTCGCGGCCGTCCGGCCAATGGCCTTCAACCAGGGCTTCTACAACCTGTTCCTCGCCATCGGCATCGTCGTGGGCCTGGTCCTGGTCGCCGGCGGCCAGCGTGATGCCGGACGCGCCATCGTGCTGTTTGCCTGCGCGTCGATGGCCGGCGCCGGCATCGTCCTGTTCGCGACCAGCCGCCGCTTCGCACGGGCGTCGCTGCTCCAGGCGGGGCCGCCGCTCATCGCCCTCATCGCAGGGCTCGTTGGGTCGGCGGCGTGACCGTGGATGCGGCGAGGGTCGCCGGCTGGCTCGATGCCCGCTCGGCGATCGGCGACTTCAGCGGCGTGGCGCTCGTCACCCGGGACGGCAAGCGCCTGGTCGAGCACGCCGCGGGGCTCGCGTCCCGGGCGCACGGCGTGCCGGTGGGATTGAACACGCGGTTCGCCGTCGCGTCGATCACGAAGATGGCGGTGGCCATCGCGGCCCTGAGGCTGGTCGAGCGCGGCGAGCTGGACCTCCACCAGCCGCTGATCGAGGTGCTGCCCGCGGCCCACCAGCCCACGGCGCTGACGCCCGCGCACACGCTCCACCACCTGCTGTCGCACACCTCGGGGCTCGCGGACTACCACGACGACAGCGACACGACGTGGTCGTCGTTCACGGCCGCATGGGACCGGATCCCGACGTACCACGTGCGGTCCCCCGCCGACATGCTGCCCCTGTTCGCGACGCTGCCCTCCGTCCGCGCCCCGGGCGAACGCTACGTGTACACCGACGCGAACTTCCTGCTCGCAGGCCTGGTGCTCGAGGCCGTGACCGGCCAGTCGTGGATCGACGTCGTCGCCCGCGAGGTGCTCGAGCCTGCCGGCATGGGCGATACGGCCGTCGAGGCGATGGACACGGATCCCGCCCGGCTGGCGGTCGGCTACCTGACCGACGATGGACCCGTAGACCGGCGACGGACGAACGTGTTCAGCGTGACCGCGATGGGCATGCCCGACGGCGGGATGCTCACGACCGCGGCCGACCTCGTGGCGCTCGTGGATGCACTCCTCGGCGGGCGGCTGGTGGGTCCGGGGACGCTCGAGGCGATGACCACGCCCCATGCCCCGGTCGACGGCGCCGCCGAGGCGTACGGGTACGGGCGCGAGCTGGCCGTCCTGGACGGGGTGACGACGATCATCGGCCACGGCGGCTCCGACCCGGGTGTCTCGTGCGTGCTCGCGCACCATCTCGCCGCGGCGACGACGATCGTCGTCCTGTGCAACCAGGATCGTGGCGCGTGGGCCGTGACCCGGGAGCTCACCCGGGAGCTCGGCCTGCACGACCCGCGGGCCTGACTAGGCGAGGCCGGCGGCCGCGCGCATCGTCGGGCTCTCCTGGATCGCCCAGCTGTTCCCATCGGGGTCATCGAAGAAGCAGAACGAGTTCCACGTGTCGCCCTTGCCGTCCACGAACCCGGTGCCATCGTGGTGGCGGATTGGGGTCACGGGCGCGCCACGCGACACGAGCATGGCGTGTGCTGCCTCGATGTCCGCGACGCACAGCTGGAGGCCCTTGAGGGTCCCGGGCGCCATCGCGGACATGCCCTTGCCGAGGGTTACGGAGCAGCCGCTCCCGGGCGGGGTGAGCTGGATGACGCGCATCGTCTCGGACAACACCTGGTCGACGTCAACATTGAAGCCCAGCACGTCCGCGTAGAACGCCTTGGCGCGGTCCACGTCGCTGACCGGCATCACCACGACCTCGAGCTTGAAGTCCATCACCCGTCTCCTCGATTGCGCTGCGTCGCGCTCAACTGGCCCGAAGCCGGGCAAGGATCTCGTCCATCCGTTCGTAGCCCTCGGCCATGCCGTGCTCCATGCCGTTCGAGACCATCGCGTCCCGGGCCTCGATGGACTGGTAGGCCGAGTGGGTCCTGGCCCGTGTCCGGCCGTCGCCCAGGTCCTCCAGGGTGAGGCGGTCGAGCGCGACGTGTCCCGGCGCACCCTCGAACTCGAACGTCTGGAGCATGCCGTCGATCGTCGGTTCGCCGTGGAAGACACCATGGAACCCGTACTCCGCGCCATCGTCGGCTACGTGGACGTAGCGCCATGACCCGCCGGCCCGGACGTCGTACTCGTCGATGCGCATCTCGTAGCGCTTCGGTCCCAGCCACTGGCGCAGCAGCTCCGGGTCCGTGAAGCAGCGGAAGACGAGCTCGCGCGGCGCGTCGAGGATCCGCTCCGTGTCGATGAACGGGAGGCCGGGCTCGGCGACGAGGGCGAGCTGGGCCGTGGTGCTCGTGGTCATGGGACGCGTCCTTCCTGGGTGGGTGCCGGGACGGTCCCCGACTGTTCGGCCTGCAGCGAGGCGAGGAGGTCGTCGAGCCGTCCGTAGCTCTCCTCCCAGAACTCGCGATAGGGTGCCAGCCAGTCCGATGCGCCCTTGAGCGGCTCCGCCTCCAGATGGCTGAGGCGTGTCGTCGCCCGACGCGATCGCGTGATCAGCCCGGCGCCCTCCAGCACCTTGAGGTGCCGCGAGACGGCCGGCTGCGACATCGCGAACGGCTCGCACAGCTCGCCCACCGACAGGTCGCCGTGCGCGAGTCGCGCGAGGATCGCCCGCCGGGTGGGATCCGCCAGGGCACCGAAGACCGCATCCAACTGTGCTGCCATGTTTACATAACTCATACGTTATAGAAGGATGCGGCTATAGAACACCATCAACGCCCGCCTGTCAATCCCCCCGGGCCTTGCCCAGCTCTACGGCAAGGACTCGCCGGCAACGAATCGCCCCATCAGCTCCCGGTAGCCCGGCAGGCCCCGCTCGTAGCCGATGGCCCAGAACCCGGCACCTGCGAGTCCCCGCTCGTTCGCGAGCGTGAGCTTGGGCGCCAACGTCGCCGGCGAGTCCACGTACACGGCCGTCCAGGTCCGCTCGCGCGTCGACGCCGCGGGCGACCCACCGGGCGGCCCACTGGACGGTTCGCCGGACGTCGGCGGGCCCGTCGTTTCGTCGGACGCGACGAGGTACACCTCGACCTGCTCGATCTCGTCCAGCAACGGCACGACCGACGCGTCCTGCAGCAGGTCCAGGTGCCGGCGTGGGATCCACGCCTCCCCGCGTCCGGTCTCCGGCGCCCCGATCACCGGGCCAGCGACGGGCCAGGTCATGCCGTACAGGGGCAGCCCGAGGATGAGTCGTCCGGGCGGGACCCCCAGGGCGGCGTACAGGTCCAGCGACCAGCGCAGGCTCCGAGCGCCGCCGTCGGAACGGTCCAGTGGCGCGCTCGCGCCGGGCGCGGATCCACCGACCCGGTAGTCATAGCCCATCAGGAAGATCCGGTCCGCGCCGGCATCCGCGGCCGCAACCGCCATCGCTGCCCCGAGTGGTCCCGCACCCGTCGAGACGGACACCTTGTGCGCCGGGTCGGCGGCCCGGATCGCGTCGCGGAGGCGGCCGACCCACGCGCCGTAGGCAGGCACGAGGGTTGGGTCGAGCGCCTCGACATCCACGTTGATGCCGTCGACGCCGGTGTCCGCAACCAGGGCCACGAGCGACACCGTGACGGCATCCTGGAGCTCCGTGCGCTCGAACAGGCGCTTGTTGCGGGTCGCGCCGAAGCTGCTGAACACGATCTCGACACGGGTGCCCCGATCGTGTGCCTCGCGGATCACGCGGCTGCCGGGACTGCCGGTGATCCGACGGTAACCCTGGGGCGTCGCGGCGATCGCGCCCTTGCTCGTGTGGGTCACGCTGAACAGGGCGAGGGTCGTAAGCGGCGTCGCCTCGAGGTGGGCCGCGATGCCGTCGTCCATCTCCCAGTACGGTACGAAACCGTACAGCTCGTGTCCGGGCGCCGGCGGCGCCTGGGTCACGCCCGGCGTCCCGACGGCACCGGACGGCCCCGTCGGCGAGCGTCCACTCTCGGGGCTCGGCGCGCATGCGCCGATGCCCGCCAGCACGACGACGAGGAGGAGCGCAGGGAACCGATGCGATCGCACCCGCCAAGCGTGTCCCCGGCAGCCGGTGCGGTCAAACGTGACGACGCGCCGCGCGGCCACGTCGACGCGCCGCCGGTCCCGTCCACAGGTTGGGGCCGCACGGGGGTTGACGGTGCAGACGAAGTGCGCGCAGGATGCCAACAGGTAGCAAAGGAGCTCCCATGGATCCGATTCGATCGAGCGCCGGACACCTGGAGCGTCGCGCGCTCGCGCTCTGGCCCCGCCTGGATCGCGCCGCGCTCCGCCGATGCAACCAGGACCCCGAACGAATCGCGGCACTCGTCGCGCGTCGGACGATGATGCCCCCCGAGGCGATCAAGTCCGTCCTCACGATGCCCGCGGTCACCGAGGACGAGACACGTACCTGGTTCGGCTGAGCCTGACCCCCGGGCCTGCCGGCATCAGACCGCGACGTCGCCCGCCGCGGCGAGCGCGTCTGCCGTTGCCTCCGTGAACTGCAGCCGCCACAGGCGGGCATACAGGCGGTCGCTCGCGAGCAGCTCCTCGTGCGTCCCCAGCTCGACGAGCCAGCCGTCGTCCAGCACGGCGATCCGGTGCGCCGCACGGATCGTCGACAGCCGGTGCGCGATGATGACCGTCGTCCGACCCTCCATCAGGCGCTCGAGCGCCTCCTGGACGAGCCGCTCCGATTCGTTGTCGAGGGCGCTCGTCGCCTCGTCGAGGAGCAGGATGGGCGGGTCCTTGAGGATCGCCCGGGCGATGGCGATCCGCTGGCGCTGCCCGCCCGAGAGCCGCTGGCCCCGGTCCCCCACCGGCGTGTCGTAGCCCGCGGCGAGCGCGGTGATAAAGTCGTGTGCGTTCGCCGCACGCGCGGCGGCCTCCACCTCGGCGTCCGTGGCCTCGAGCCTGCCGTACCGGATGTTCTCGCCGACCGTGCCCCCGAACAGGGTCGCCTCCTGGGGCACGAGGCCGATCTGCGCCCGGAGGCTGGCCGTCGTCACGTCGCGGACGTCCACCCCATCGACGCGGACGGCACCGCGGGTCACGTCCCACAGGCGGGGGATGAGTGCCGCGAGCGTGGTCTTGCCGGACCCGGACGGCCCGACGAGCGCCAGCACCTGCCCGGGCGGGATGTCGAGCGACAGGTCGCGGAGCACCGGCCGGTCGGGATCGTACGCGAAGGTGACGCCGTCGAGCTCGATTCGGCCCGCGACGGGCCCCAGGACGGCAGCCCCCGGCGCATCGACGACCGTGGGCTTGGTGTCGATGATCTCGAACACGCGCTGCACGGCGCCCGTTCCTTCCCGCAGCTGACCGTACAGGCCCGCGATGGTCGCGAGGCTGCCGCCGATCGTCACGCCGTACAGCAGGAACCCGGTCAGCGTGCCTACCGAGAGACGGCCGGCGATGACCTCGTGGCCGGTGTACCAGAGCAACACGGCGATCGCCCCGAAGCCCAGGAACCCCATCAGGGCTCCGAACAGCGCCCGCCACAGCGCGAGGCGCGAGCCGCTGGCGACGACGCTCCCGAGGTCGCCGGCATAGCGACGCTCCTCGTAGTCCTCGCGGACGTAGCTCTTGACGACGCGGATCCCGGACAGCGCCTCCTCGGCGGTCGCGGTGCTGTGCGCGATCGCGTCCTGGACCTGCGTCGCGACGCGCTGGAGCGGCCGCCCGAAGATGATCGCCACGGCGATCAGGGCCGGGGCCAGGAGCAGCGCGACGAGGAGCAGCGTCGGGCTGAGGGTGAACAGGATGATCACGGATCCGATGAGCCCGATGAGCGACGAAAGCAGCGATGTTGTCGTCTGGGTGAGCATCGTCCGGACCAGCGTGACGTCGCTTGAAAGGCGCGAGACCAGCTCGCCGACGCGGCTGCGGCCATGGAAGTCCAGCGAGAGGGTCACGAGGCGGCCGAACAGCTGGCCACGCATCCGGGCCACGATCCGTTCCCCCACCACGCCCAGGAGATACGACTGGACGAGGCCGCCCAGCGACTGGGCGAGGAACAGGACGACGAGCCCCAGGATCAGCCGGTCGAGGCCAGCGCCATCGCCCCCGGCCACCACCGACGACACGAGGCCCGCGACGACGAGTGGGACCGCGAGGCCGAGGCCGGACCCGACGAGCAGGCCGAGGATCGCGATCGAGAACGGGGCGGTGTGCGGTCGCAGATAGCCCAGCAGCCGGCGCCACGGAACCCCGCTGACGGCTCGCACCCGCGCCGCCATGTCGCGCGGTCCGGACGGGACGGCAGGCGGCTGGGGTTCCATCGTCCGATCATGCCACGCGGGGCACCGATGACAGTCGCACGCGCTCGCGCTTCACAGGAACGGCCGGGGTGCGCAACGATGTGCGTGTGCAAGGAGACCGCCACCAATGACCGAGAGCGCCGCGAACGGCTACCCGGCAACCGGCTACCCGGTGCCGCCCGCGTCGATGACAGACCTGTACGAGCTCACGATGGCGGCGGGCTTCTGGAAGCTCGGGCGAACCGGGGACCACGCGATCTTCACGCTCAGCTTTCGCGAGGCGCCGTTCGGCGGCGGGTTCACGATCGCGGCCGGGCTCGAGGGCGTCATCGCCTTCGTCGACCGCTACCGCTTCACGCCCCCGGAGCTCGCCCATCTCAAGGGGCTCACCGGGAACGACGACCACCCGCTGTTCGAGCCCGCGTTCCTCGACTACCTCGGCGACCTCCGGATGCAGGTGGACATCGACGCCGTGCCCGAGGGGACCGTCGTCTTCCCCCACGAGCCGCTCGTCCGGGTCACCGGACCGCTCATTCAGGCGCAGCTGCTCGAGTCGGCGCTGCTCAACCTCGTGAACTTCCCCACACTGGCCGCGACCAAGGCCGCGCACGTCATGCTCGCCGCGGGTGGCGCCCCGGTCCTGGAGTTCGGGCTGCGGCGGGCGCAAGGCCCGGACGGAGGCCTCACCGCGTCTCGCTCGGCGTACCTCGGGGGCTGCTCGGCGACCTCGAACGTGCTCGCTGGCCGCCTGTTCGGGATCCCCGTTCGCGGCACGCACGCACACTCGTGGGTGCTGTCCTTCGCGAGCGAGCAGGAGGCGTTCGACGCCTGGGCCGACGTCATGCCCGGCAATGCGGTGCTCCTCGTGGACACGTACGACTCGATCGAGGGCGTCGCCAGCGCGATCGCGACGGGGCGCCGGATGCGCGACCGAGGCCAGCGGTTCGCCGGGATCCGGCTCGACTCGGGTGACCTCGCGTACCTGTCCACGCGCGCCCGGGAGATGCTCGACGCGGCGGGGTTCGAGGACGCCCAGATCGTGGCGTCCAACGACCTCGACCCGGAGACCATCGAGTCGCTCCAGGCGCAGGGGGCGCGGATCGACGTCTGGGGCGTCGGGACGAAGCTCGTGACGTGCTTCGACCAGCCGGCGCTCGGCGGCGTCTACAAGCTGACGGCGATCCGCGACGGGGCAGACTGGCGGACGCCGGTCAAGGTGAGCTCCGACACGGCGAAGATCACCGTCCCGGGCATGCTCGGCGTACGGCGCTTCTACGATGCGGACGGAACGGCGCGCGCCGACATGATCTGGGATGGCTTGTCGGAGCTCGACGGGTCACGGGTGATCGTCGACCCGGCGGACTCGCATCACCGGATGACGATCGACGCGTCGTGGACCCACCAGGAGGTGCTGGTGCCGATCTTCCGTGGCGGCGAGCGGGTCTACGATCCGCCGACGCTGGAGGTGGCTCGCGATCTCGCCCGGCACGAGCTCGGGACGCTCCACCCCGCGATCCTGCGCCAGCTGCGCCCCCACTGGTACCCCGCCGGTCTCGAGTGGTCGCTCCACCGTCGGCGCGAGGCGCTGATCGAGGCCGCCCTGGGGAACGCCGAGACCGTCACCGCCTGAGGGCCGGCTCAGCCGCCCGCGACGTCCTCCGGCGTGACGATGAGGCGGCGCGCCGTGGTCCCTGCGTCGCCCTCAGCGGCCGTGGGTCGCTCAACCAGGCGCCAGCCCGGGAGGTCACGGCCGGCACCAGGTGCCCGGTCCTCGCTCGAGACGACGTCGAGCGTGGCCGCGAGGACTCGGGCCGCCACGAACGCCGCGTAGGCGGCGAGCGCGTCTCGCCGGGCGTCGATATCACCGTTCCCATCGGCATCGGCAGTGCGCCCGGTGCCGGCGAGCGTGCGCATCTCCCCGGGAATCGACCGCCGCGCGTCCGCTTTGAGCGCGACGGGGTCCAGGACCTGGCGAAGCGCTGCCGCGATGGTCGTCGCGAGCAGGCGGCCCGCCACTGCCGGCTGCCGCCCGAGGACGTCACGCCGCACGACGGACGCAGCGTCCTCGACGCCGAGCGCCACCAGCAGATCGACCTGGCGTCGTGCTCTCGTGGCCGCGCGCGCGTCCTCGTCCGCGAGCTCGTCGAGCCAGGTCCGGGGCGTCGGGCCCGGCTCGGGCGCCGTCTCGGGCTGAGGCTCGGGTGCGTCCTTCGCCGCTGCGCGCGGCACGCGCACCAGCGTGCGGGGCCGTGCCGGCGCCGAGGACCCGGCCGACGTCGTCGGGACCGGCGGGCGGTCCTTGGCCGCGGCGATCCGGGCCGCGAGTGGCGATGCCGCCGCCGCCCGTTCCCGCAGGTCCGCGGCCGCAGCCTTCGTGTCGTCCAGCGTGTCGTAGGGACCAAGCGTCCGCGCCAGTCCCAGCTCGTCGAGCGACTCGGCGTCGGTCAGGAACCAGCGGCCCGCGCCGCCAGCCTCGATCGTGAAGCGGTCATCCGCGGACCGGTAGCGGCCATCCCCGCGACGCCATGGCTTCGGCGGAGCGGGCGCCTTGGGCTGCTTCGGGCGGGTGGGCATGGGCCGGTCGCTCCCTGGTCGGCGCGGCGGGGCCGCGGGACCGCGATCGTAGCGAAGCGCGGGCGCCGTGTCGTCAGCCGAGCACGGCCGCGAGCATGGCCGCTGCGTCCGTGCGTGCCGCGAACGAGGACTGGGTACCGCCGCGGGTCACGCTGTCGGCGGCGAACGCGCACGCGAGCCGTGCGGCGTCGACGGGCGCGGCACCACGCGCGAGGCCGACCGCGAACGCGCCGACAAAGGCATCGCCGGCACCCGTGGTATCGACCGCGCGCACCGCGGGTGCGCTGACCCGAGTGATCGGCGAGCCACGCACGACGACCGCCGCACCACGCCCGCCGAGCGTCACGACGAGCGACACGCCGGCCGTGTCGCGAACGCCTCGAGCGCCGCGTCCTCCGCGGCGACGTCACCCGCCAACGCCCCGCCGCCGAGGAGCGCGAACTCGTGCTCGTTGGGCACGAGCCAGTCCGTGACCCCGAGCAGCGCATCCTCGATCGGTGCGGCGGGTGCAGGGTTGAGGACCGTCAGGGCACCCATCGCCCTCGCGGCCGTGAATGCGGCGACTGTCACGGCCTGCGGCGTCTCGAACTGCGCGACGACGACGGCCGGGTGGACGGCGACGAGCGCTTCGAGCGCGAGCTCGACCGGCAGGTCCAGGTTCGTGCCCGGGACGCAGATGATCCGGTTCATGCCAGCCGCGTCCACCCAGATCGGCGCGACGCCCGACGAGCCGGGCACGCGACGCACGAACCGGGCATCGACGCCCTGCGCCGCGAAGTTCGCGAGCGTCTGCTCGCCGTACGCGTCATCGCCCAGCGTGTTGACCATCGCGACCGTTGCCCCGAGACGGGCCGCGGCGACGGCCTGGTTCGCCCCCTTGCCACCAAACCCCATCGCGAACCCCGTCCCGACGACCGTCTGGCCGGCGTCGGGCAGGACGTCCGCGTACGCGATGAGGTCGATCATCGTGCTGCCGACGACGAGGATGCCGGGTTCGGGCACGGGACCCCCGGGCCGAGGTTCGCTGCGCACGCCTGCAGTCTGCACGACCACGCCCGGGTCCGGGGGCTCAGGCACGGGCTGCAAGCCACAGGGCACGGAGGATGACGGTCGCGAACACGACCGACGCGCTCATCACGATCGCGATCGCGAGCGCGGCCGACACGTCGGACGGTCCGGCGGCGACCGGTCCCCACCAGGCGATGCCTGCGACGATCCCCGCGCCGCCGGCCACGAGCCCGGCGATCGCCAGCCAGCCATCGCTACGCGTATACGCCACCCCGCGAAACGACGTCCGCGACGTGCGTCCGCCGAAGCCGCGCGATTCGAGGCTGATCGCCACCTGCTCCACGCGCTCGACGCTGGCGACGATGACCGGAACCAGGCCCCGAGCCAGTGACGTCGGCCCGTACGTCCGCAGCCCCCGGACCCGCTGCGCGGCGAGCACGATCCTGAGCTCGCGCTGGAGGATCGGCACCAGCTGGAGCGTCATCGACGCCGCGAGCGACAGCGAGCGCGGCAGCTGCAGCCGCTCGAGCGCGGCGAACAGGTCGGACGGGTGGATCGTGAGCAGCACCGTGAACGCGACCGCCTCCATCGTGAGCACGCGGGCGACAAGGGAGATCCCGTGCACGAGCCCCTCCGCGTAGATCGCGATCGGCCCGACGGCGGCGACGGGCTGGCACCCGGGGGCGCACCGCCACGTCGCCGTGGCCTGGATGAGGAGGATGGACGCCGCGAGCGGCGCGAAGGCGAGCAACGTCCACCCGAGGCGGCGGCCGATTCCCGCGCTCACTGCCACGAGGATGGTCGCGGCCGACACGACGAGCAGCGGCCGCCAGTCGAACGTCGCGAAGGCGAACAGGACGCCCGCGAGCATCCAGGCGAGCTTCGGGATCGGGCTCATCCGGTGCAGCCACGACGTCCCGCCGGCAGCGTCGAGCGTCAGGCCATTCACGGCGCGCCACCGGATCCGGCCATCCCGTGGTCGCCGGGCACCCGCCCGGCTCGCCCCCGGGTGCCGGGTGGGCCGGATCGGTCGGGTCGGCCGCGGATCGTCTGTTCCAGCTCCTCGATCGCGCCCGCGCCTGCGGGCACCGCGAGGCCCAGCCGGAGGGCGAGCGCGGCGAGCGGCGGGGCCTCGAGGCCCGCGGCATCCAGGGTCGCCTGGTCCGCGAGCACCCGGCGCACCGGACCGTGGACGAGCGCTCGTCCCTCGTGCAGCACGAGGCCCGACTCAGCGACCTCGAGCGCGAACCGCAGGTCGTGGGTGATGACGATGACGGCAGCGCCCCGGCGAGCCTCCTCGCGGATGAGTGCGGCGATCGAGTCGGCGTCCGCGCGGTCCTGGCCCGCGGTCGGCTCGTCGAGGACGATCACGTCCGGGCACATCGCCAGGATTGCGCCGATCGCCACCCGCTTGCGGACCGGCACGGGCACGCGATACGGATGTGCGTCGAGGACGCCAGCAAGCGCGAGACGTGTCGCGACGGCGTCAACCCGCCCCCGCACGGCGTCCGCACCCCAACCGAGCGCCGCCGGGCCGAGGGCGAGCTCTGCCCGGATCGAGCGGGCGAGGAGCTGATGGTTGGGATTCTGGAACACGAGTCCCACCCGCGCGCCATCGGAACCGGGGCGACGACGGGCGGGATCGACCCCAGCCACCCGGACGTGCCCTGCCGTCGGACGCAGGAGGCCCACGATGAGTCGGCCCAGCGTCGACTTTCCGCTCCCGGTCGCCCCGACGATGGCCGTGACCTGGCCCGCCGGACCCTCGAGCGAGACCCCGGCGAGTGCGGCGCTGGCACTGCCGGCGTAGGCATAGGTGACATCGTCAAGCGACACCAGCGCCGGGTCGGGGTTGGCGGTGCTCATCCTCGCCCCGCCAGCCACTCGACCGTCCCGGCCACCGTCACCGGGAGTGCCTGCGAGCCCGGATCGAGGCGGGCGCACAGCTCGGTGACCGCGGGCGTCGCTGCGGGTGGGCCGGGGTTCACCCGCTCCTGCGCTCGCTCGTGCGCCATCGCCGTGAAGACGGCCGATGGGTCCCCGTCGAGGACCATCCGCCCATCTCTCAGCCAGACGATCCGGTCCGCGTACTCGGCCAGGAGGTCCACGTTGTGCGACGCGATGACGACGGCGACGCCATCCGGCCCCGAGGCAAGCCCGCGGGCGAGCTCGAGCACCCGGCGGCCGGCCGGGCCGTCGAGGTTCGCCGTCGGCTCGTCCAGCGCGAGGACACGCGGTCTCGATGCGATGGCGCAGGCCACGACGAGGCGCTGCTGCTCGCCGCCGGAGAGCGTCAGCGGGTTCCGCGCCGCCAGTGCATCGAGCCCCACGAGGGCGAGCACCTCGGCGACCCGGGCCCGCATCTCGTCGAGGGGCAGCCCCTGGTTCTCGAGCCCGAAGGCGACCTCGGCGTCGACGGTCAGCTGCGTCATCTGCGCCTCCGGGTCATCGGTCACGAGCGACACGACGCGCGCCATCTCGGCGACGGGCGTGCGAACCGCATCCAGCCCGCAGACCTCGAGCCGCCCGGTGACCTCGGCGGGAATCAACTGGGGCACGACGCCGTTGAGGGCGCGCACGAGCGTGGCCCCGCCGGAGCCCGCCGCTCCCACGACCCCGACGAGCTCGCCCGCGGCGACTTCAAGGGAGACCCGCTTGAGGGCCGTCCGGGCCGGCAGCCCGGGTTCGGCCGGCCAGCGGACGGTGACGTCCAGGAGCGTGATCAGGGCGGGCACGCCCGTCGACCCCGTCAGGCGCCGACGGCGCGCAGGGCGAGCAGCGCGACGAGGAGCACCACGCCCGCCACGAGGCCGGTGGCAGCGACCACGACCCAATGGTTCCCAGGCCCGCCCGGCAGCGTCGCCCCCTGGGCGAGGCGCGCGGGCAGCGCCTGCACCACGCTGAGGGCGAGGTAGCCCGTGACGACCTTGTCGACCGTGTTCACCAGGAGGTTGTCCGCGAACACCGCGCCCCAAGGGCCCAGGCGCGAGAACGCGGCCGTGATGACGTCCGACGGATGGCCGGTGGCGCCGCCGAACAGCCACAGGACGATCGGCGTCGCCGTGACCGCAACAACAAGCACGACCGCGAGGTTCAGGACGAAGTACCGCGCGGGCGTCCGGCCCATCCGCAGCTGCCGCACGCCGTAGCCCCAGACCAGCGCCGCCGCGACCCCCACGACGGCGAACGGGATGTTGCCCGGCCCACTGACGAGGACAAGCGCGAAGCTCGTCAGGACGGCGGCGGCCGCGCCCAACCACGGCCCGAGCAGCAGGGCCACGATGCAGGTGCCGATCATGTCCAGGAACAGGGGCAGCCCGGTGAGGGTCGCGGCATACCCGCCCACGACGTTGATCGCGGCGCCGAGAGCGACCAGCGCGAGGACGAACGTCGGCGAGAGGCTGGTCGCGCTACGGCGTGCTGCCGTCGACTCCACGGCCGCTCCTCCTGACGGGTGCGCGCCAGGGCTGGCCGCGTCGAGCGCAACTGTAGTTGAACGCCCGCACCCTGCGCCCAGCCGCGGCGATCTCGCGAGCCCCCAACGGAACCCGGGAGCCCCGGGCGCCGCGACCCGGCGGTCAAGTTGCACGTGGGACCGCCGTCTGGGATGCTCCGCGGCGACACATGCCTCGACCGCGCCGGCCGTGTCCGGGCGCACCCGCTCCTGGAGGACCGATGAGCTCAGCCGACGCCGCGGGCATCCCGCTCCTTGCCGTGCTCAAGGAGAAGGATCGTGAACGCGTCCTGCGCGGGGCGAAGCGCCGCACATACGCGCCGGGTGACGTGGTGGTCCGCGAGGGCGACAGCGCCCTGAACCTGTTCCTCATCGTCAGCGGGCGGGCGCGCGTCGAACGCGTCGCGGGCGGCGTCTCCGTGACCCTGGGGCCCGGGGCGTTCTTCGGCGAGATCGGGTTGATCGAGCAGCACGCCCGCACGGCGTCGGTGATCGCCGACGGGGAGCTGATGTGCATCCTCCTCCCGGCGTGGGAGTTCCGGGTTCTCCTCGATGAGCATCCCGAGATGGCCGTCCCGATGGTCCATGAGCTCATCGCCCGCATGCACGGGATGTCGCCGCACGCCCACTGAACACGGGGTGGCGGCGCTGAGCCGGCGTAAGCCGCCCGTGTCCGAGTGAACCTCGCGCGGTCGGCCGCGGTAGGCTGGCCGGAACAACCTCCGTCCCCAGAGCCCCGGAGACCGTCATGGCTGAGCGCTGCGTCCTCCTCGTCGGCACCTCGAAAGGCGCCTTCATCCTCGAGGCCGATCCCACCCGCCGGGACTGGGCCATCCGCGGCCCCCTGTGCGACGGCTGGCCGGTCCACGACATCTCCGTGGAGCCGGGCACGAACGCGCTGCTCGCTGGTGCCGGCAGCCCGTGGTACGGCGCCGCGGTCTGGCGCAGCGAGGACCTGGGCGAGACGTGGACGCACTCGAGCGAAGGCCTCACGTACGGCGACGACGGCCCGAAGATCCCCGCGGTCTGGAACGTGACCGCAGGGCCCGACGGGATCTACGCCGGGGTGCAGCCAGCCGGCCTGTTCCGGAGCACCGACCAGGGCGCGACCTGGACGCACGTCGAGGGACTCCGCGCGCATCCAAGCCGGCCCGAATGGCAGCCGGGCGCAGGTGGGCTGATCCTCCACACGATCGTCCCCCACCCCACCGAGGCGGGCCGGATGTGGGTCGGGATCTCCGCGGTGGGCGTGTTCGAGACACGCGACGGGGGCACCACCTGGGAGACGCGCAACAAGGGCGTCCGGGCCGACTTCTACCCGGAGAACCGCTACCCGGAGTTCGGCCAGTGCGTGCACAAGCTGGTCCTAGCGGCCGACGGCGGGGAGCGCCTGTACCAGCAGAACCACTGTGGCGTCTACCGGTCCACCAACGGCGGCGCGTCGTGGGACGAGATCACGCCGGGGCTGCCCTCGCAGTTCGGGTTCGTCATGGCGGCGCACCCCCGCGACCCGATGACCGTGTGGAACATTCCCCTGACCGAGCCCGACGCCGGTCGCCTCATGCCCGACAGGGCCGCCGCGGTCTGGCGCACACACGACGGCGGTGAGACGTGGATCCGGTCGGGCGACGGGCTGCCGCAGCACGACGCGTTCGTGGGCGTGCTGCGCGAGGCGATGGCGGTGGACCGGCTCGACCCGGTCGGGGTGTACTTCGGGACGAGCACGGGCCAGCTCTACGGGTCCGCCGACGAGGGCCTGAGCTGGAGCCGGATCGCGGACAACCTCCCGCCGATCTGGAGCGTGGAGACCCTGGTCCTTGACTGACGGGCGCGGGGCGGCGGTCGTCCACCTGCCGCGATCGCTTGTGGCGCTGTTCCCGGGCGCCGAACGGCGCATGGAGGCACGTGGCGCGACCGTGCTCGACGTCCTGCGCGACCTCGACGACCGCGTCCCGGGGCTTGCGAACCGCGTCCTCGATGCCGGGCCGTCCATCCGGCGACACCTCAACCTGTTCGTGAATGGCGACCTCGCCTCGCTCGAGACCCCGGTGCCGCCCGGCGCGGCAGTGCACGTGATCCCCGCGGTGTCGGGCGGCTAGCGGTCGCGGTTGCGCTCGTGGCCCCTCAACCGTCCCGGCTGGGGCCGGCCAGGAGGTCCGCCACCTCGTCGACGGACGCACGCTGGTCGTCGGTCTGGAGATGGCGCCGGTCGTGCGCTGAGGCATGGGCAAACCGCTCGAGCCGGTCGCGCAGCTGGCGCAGCCGCTCGACCTGGCGAGCCTCGATCGCGGGCCACCATGCGGGAGGCGGGCGGTGGTCCATGAGCGCCACCACGTGGTCGAGGCAGAACGGCGCCTCCCCCACCGCCGCGGACCACGCGTCGTCCTCCGAGAGGCGGACGACCGTCTCCACCGAGGCGTCGTCGGCGCGGTGCACGCGGTCGCAGGCCGGGCACGCAGGCGGTCGACGGGCCTCGTCCGACCGGCGCGACCTCGACCGGCCGCGGGCGTTGGCGGTCGCCTCGACGTCGCGCAACCGGGCCACGAGCGTGGCCCGCAACAGGATCGAGGCCCCGAGCGTGCCGGCGCGGAGCCGGTCCGCGTCCAGGATCGCGCGGGAGTGCCTGCCACAGAACCCGCGCGCCGCGTCCAGCGCCTGGCGGAACCCGACGTCGTTGACGCTCTCGGACAGGATCGACTCGAGGTAGCTCCTCGTGGTCCTCGCCCGCTCGCGGCACAGGGGGCAGCCCGGCGCCTCGAACGCGTCGGCAAGGTGGATGTCGGCGCCGGAGCGCACACGGAGGCGGGTCATGCCCCCCCATGGTGGGCCACGAACGGCCCAGGCGTCGAGAGGCTGCCCGGGGCCCTCATGCGGTTGGGAGGCGGGACGATGGGACCGGGTGGGTCTGGGACCTTCCAGCCGTGTCCGTGGCGCCCGGAGACGGCGAGGATCAGGGCATCGGCCCATCCCCGCCCCCGCTGGCAGGAGCCAACCCGTTGCATCGCGCCGTTCTCGCCACCCTGACCGCCCTGCTCCTTGCGGTCGGCATGCCCGTCACGCCCGCGCTCGCGGCATCGTCCGCGAAGGTCGTCGTCGTCGTTGGCCCGGTCGGTGATCACACCGCGCACTACAAGGACGACGCGAACGAGATCGTCACCGAGGCTCGGAAGTACACGAGCAACGTCGTGAAGATCTTCACGCCCGGCGCGACATGGTCGAAGGTCAGGGCGGCGGCACAGGGAGCGAGCGTGTTCGTCTACCTGGGTCACGGGAACGGCTGGCCGAGCATCTACGCCCCGTTCCAGACGCAGACGAAGGACGGCCTGGGCCTCGACCCGTCGACGGGCGCGGACTCCACGAAGACCGTCTACTACGGCGAGGACTACATCCGGGGGTCCATCCGCCTGGCGCCGAACGCGGTGGTGCTCCTCTACCACCTGTGCTACGCGTCCGGGAACACCGAGCCGGGCTTCGACCAGGGCACGTTCGCGCAGGCGCGAGAGCGGGTCGACAACTACGGCGCGGGGTTCATCGGAGCGGGCGCGCGCGCCGTGTTCGCCGAGGGCCATCCTGCCCACCCGGTCGTGAGCACGATCCGCCAGCTGTTCACGACCAACCGGTCGATGGAGACGATCTTCCGCAGCGCGCCAACGTGGCACGGCCATCTCCAGGGCCCGTACGCCTCGCAGCGCACGCCCGGCCTCGAGTACGAGATGGATCCCGACAGCGGCAACCCGTCCGGGTTCTACCGCTCGCTCGTGGGCGACCTGTCGATGACCGCCTCCCGCGTCACCGGGACCTTGCCCGTCGACACCGGCACGCACCCACCGGACTTCGTCGTCCCGGGCGCAGCCGAGGTCACCGCAGGCAGCGGCGTCCCGCTGTTCGGCTCGGCCGACGCGGCCGCCGACCCGACGTCCACCGCCGGCACGATCCTGCCAGTCGCGAGCCGCCTGCGCGTCACCGGCGAGGCGGCGCCCGCCGCGGACGGCACGCGGATTCTCGCCGTGACGGTCCTTGGCGCCACGACATCCGGCTTCGTGCGGGCAACCGGCCTCGCGCCCCGCGACAGCGCCGACGTCGCGCTGCTGACGTTCGATACCAGCCCGGCCTGGCTCTCCCCCAACGGCGATGGCGTCAACGACGAGCTCGTGCTCGCCCAGCGCTTCTCAGAGCGCGTCACGGCAACATACGTCGTCAAGAACAGCGCCGGGACGACCGTCAGGACGGGGCAGCTGGTCGACACCGTCACCCGGTTTGGGTGGGATCTCCGCGATCCGTCCGGCGCCGTCGTCCATGACGGGACCTACACGTGGGCCTTCGCCGGACGCGACGCCTGGGGCAACGGACGGATCTACCGGACGGGTACGTTCACGGTCGACGGCACGCCGCCGGTCACCACGGCGACGCCCGACTACACGACCGGCAGCAATGGGTGGATCACGAGCCCGGTCGACGTCACGCTTGTCGCCAAGGACAGCCTGTCCGGCGTCCGGGCGGTCTACTGGCGCATGGACGGCGGGACCGCGAAGACGTACGTCGACGTCGCGCGCGTGACGGCGAACGGCACCCGATCGTTCGAGTATCGAGCGATCGACAAGTCCGGCGTCCGCGAGGGGTGGAAGAAGGTCACCTTCAAGATCGATACGAGAGGCCCGATCATCACGCCGGCGTTCGCGGGCGACGCGGGTGACACGCCTGGCACCTGGCGCGGACCCGTCACGATCACGCCCTCCTTCAGCGACGCCACCTCGGGGGTCGGGCCGAAGAGCACGAGCGTCGATGGCGGACCCGTCACCACGCTGTCGGGGCCGTCCATCGTCGTCAAGGGCGATGGCGCCCACTCGGTCACGATCGCCGCCCGCGACCTCGCCGGCAATCGCACCGCAGTCACCGTCGAGCTCGTCATCGACACGACCCCGCCCGTCGTCGAGATCCCGGCCGCCGCCGATGGCGCGGCGCCACTCACCGTCACCCCCAACGCCGACGGCAGGACCGAGACGCTGGCGATCGCCTACACGGTCTCCGAGCCCGCGACCGTCACGGGCGTGGTGGCGGCGGCGGACGGCACGGTCGTGCGCACCCTCAGCGCGCCCGTGGCGGCTGGCGAGCACCAGCTGTCGTGGGACGGGCGCACGGCCGCGGGCAAGGCCGTCACGGACGGCACCTACAGCATCACCCTCACGCCGACCGACCCGGCCGGCAACACGGGCGATCCTGCCTCGACGACCGTGGACGTCTACGCGGCCCTCGCGTCCATCGCTCGGACACCGGTCCGCTTCTTCCCCCAGGATGGCGACGCCCTCGCCACGAAGACCCAGCTCACGTACACGCTTCGCTCCCCGGCCGCCGTGACCGTCGATGTCCGGAACGCCGCGGGCGACGTCGTGCGGACCGGGTACACGGACCGGGCGATGCCGGTCGGCCTCTCCGCATGGAACTGGAACGGGAAGCTGGCCGACGGCACGTTCGCCCCGCGCGGCGCATACCGCATCGTCGTCCATGCGACGAACGGGACGCAGGCGGCCTCGCAGGCCGTGAGCGTCTTCGCCGATGCGTTCCAGCTCCGGGCCTCGGTCGCCACGACGGTCCGGGGCACAACCTTCACGCTCACCGCGACCACCTCGGAGGCTCTCTCGACCGCGCCCGTGGTCGTCGTGAAGGAACCCGGGCTGACGGCGCGGACCGTGACCATGACGAAGGCGAGCTCCACGACCTGGACGGCGAAGATCACGCCCCGGACCACGGCAACGCCCGGCACGCTCGGGTTGACCGTCAAGGCGAAGGACTCCGCGGGCGGCACGAACTCGAGCATCCTCAGGCTCGCGCTGCAGTAGCGCGTCGGCGGCCGGGGGGCCGTTCCGCGGGGCCGTCGCGACGTCGTTCAGGCCGTGAGCCACCTTGCAGATCTGTTGCAACCGCGCGTGCCACGCTTGGGGGGCTTGCGCTCCGGGGCGATACTCAAGGCATTCACTCCCCCTCCGCGCGCGGAGGACGTCCCGGGAGGATGGTGGACATGGCGATGCAGACGGCCTCAGGGCGCGGCTTGCGGCACAACCGGCAGGAGTCACGCCGGCGGCCCGCGAGCGATGACGCATCGCGCGACGCCTCCAACACCGCGACGAGACCCCGCGCGGGGAATATCTCATCGGAGACCAGGGCGGGCAGAGCTCGGCGGTCCTGGGCCTGAGCCCGGGGTCGCCTGCACCCACGGGGTCGGAGTCTGCGCCCGGCCCCTCGTGACGGTCAGGCCGTCGTCCCTGGAGGACGACGGCCTTGCTGATCCTCCCCGGGGTCTCGCGAGGCATCCGGGCCGATCGAGGGCACGGGCCGCGTAGACTCGGGCGACGATGCCTGCCGCTCACGACGATCCGCCCGACGACGACACGATTGACCGCGATGCCACCGCCGACAAGGCGACCGCCGCGGACGACGATGGGACCACGTCGAACGTCCGGCCGGCGACACCCGGGGAGGCCGCGGACGTGGCGGGGATGCACGCCGCGAACCGCGCCGCCTGGGACGAGGCGTCGGAGCGCTACGAGGGCTGGTTCGACGAGGCGGTGGCGCTCATCCGCCGCGGCGGCTCGAACCTCTTCCCGGTGGAGCACGACCTTATCGGCGACCTCCATGGGCGGTGCCGGCGTGCGATCCACCTGCAGTGCGCCGGCGGGCGCGACACGCTCTCGCTCTGGAACCTCGGTGCGGACGAGGTTGTCGGCGTGGACTTCAGCCCCCGGATGCTCGCCCTCGCGGCCCGGCTGACGGCGGCGACCGGGGCCCCGGCCACCTGGGTCGAGGCGGACGTCCTCGAGGTCCCGCACGACCTCGACGGGACCGCGGACCTCCTGTACACCGGTCGGGGCGCGATCATCTGGCTCCAGGACCTGGACCGCTGGGCGGCCGTGTTGCGGCGGCTCCTGGCGCCCGACGGGCGGCTCGTGATCTTCGACGGGCACCCGGCCGAGTGGCTGTTCGATGCGGACGAGGACGGGTCATGGCTCGTCACGGACTACGACTACTTCGGCGGGCCCGAGGCGTCACGCGGCTGGGCACCCGAGTACATCGACCACCTGAGCGTCCCCGAGGACGACCAGCAGCTCAAGTTCGCCCGCGCCTGGACGCTGGGCGAGATCATCACGGCGCTCCTCGGCGCCGGCCTGCGCCTCGAGCGGGTGACCGAGCACCCGGTCGACTGGTGGGCCGGCCACCGCGACGTGCGACCCGAAGAACGGGGGCGCGTGCCGCTCTCGTTCTCCGTGATCGCGACGCGCGGCGACTGACCGAACGGTCAGGGCGCGACGGCCTGCCCGTTGACGAAGCTGTCGAGGAGCAGCCAGTCGGCCTGGAGCGCGCCGTTCGTGCCCAACCCGAAGGTCGCGCGGGAGGCGTCGAGCACGACGACCGCGCTATCCCCGATGGCCGTGGCGGACCCGCCGGCGATCCGGATCGCGGTCCCGACGTCCACGCCCGCCGCCGGCGTGGACGGCGTCTGTGAGGCGAGGCGGAAGAGCTGGGGCCAGGCCTGATCGGGGAGCAGCCGGGGCTCGATGTCGAGGTTGGTTACCCAGCCGCGACCCGTCGCGTACGGCACCCCGAGGATGTCCAGCGGTGCGCTGACCTCGACGTCGGCAGAGATCGCGGTGGCGACGAAGGTCGTCCCGAGGGCCGCCGCGGCCGCGTTGTCCGCGAGGACCGTGACGGCACCCCTCGTCCAGCGCGCCGAGAGGGCGTCCATGACGGCTGGCTGGGTGGCGAAGCCGCCCAGCACACGGGCGCGGTCCGGTGCGGTCAGGACGATGCCGGTCGCGGCGTTGACCGCGGCGATGACGTCGGATGCCTTTGTCCGCGCGTCGAGCACGAATGACCGAACGGAGGCGACGTCCGGCGCAAGCGCAGTCGCGATGGCCTTCGCGTCCGCGGCGGCCATGCCGCTCTTCGCATAGCCCGTCGCGAGCACGACGATCCGCGCACCTGACCCGCCGGCATCCGCGACGAACGCGTCACCGACGATTCCGCCCGGGTTGCCGACGATCCCGCCGGCGAGGTATAGCGTGCCGGCGCCCGCCGGCGTCGTGAACGCCGGGTACGTGCGGCCGGTGATCGACGGCGCCGCAACAGAAGCCGCGCCGTGCACAGGTCGATGCAGGACGAGGTCGTAGCCGTTCGAGCCCGGCGGGATGAGCTGGATGGCGACCCTGCGTGCGGCGAGCGTGCTCGTGGGTCCCGCCCAGACGGCGGTCGCGGCATACGTGAGCGGGTCGATGACGTACCCGAGCGTGTCACCCGTCACGTCGCGCAGCGTCGCCTTGTTGGTCACGACCCCGCCGGTCGCGGCATCCATGCCCAGGACAGGCTTGCCCGCCTGGAGCGCGATGTTGAGCGAACGACCGGTTCGCCCGAACTCGAACACGTGCTGGTCCGTGATGACGTCCGTGAGGCCGAACGGGAGACCGCGCACGCAGGTGCTCCCGGGATCCGGGGTGCACAGCTCGACCGCACCCTGGCGCATCGACTCTGCCGGGCCGTTGCTCCCGGTGTAGCCGTTGATCATGTCCACGGACTGGACCGCGTCGCCCGCGCTGTTGCCGCCGAACGCCGCCCCGTTGCCGAACGCCGCGGTCATTGCTGCCTCGAGCGGCGTGTCGTGGACCACGTTCATCGCGACCGTCTGGTCGCCACCCAGGACGTACATGCCGTCCAGGTCGGGTTCGAAGTCCGGGAAGTTCCCGACGTCCAGCGCATCGGCCCGGATGAGGACCGGCTCGAGGTCCACCCGGCACGTCTGGCCGGCACCCTTGACCACGTTGCACGCCGTCTCGACCTGGCCCCGCCGGTTGGCAGCGAGCGTGAGGTTCTTCTTGCGCTCGGTCTTGGTCGTCGAGAACGCGTCCAGCGAGTACGTGATCGGGAGCACGAGGATGTGGACCTGGCCGTTGGTGTCGCGCGCGGCGGCCTGGGCCGCGAACAGCTGCAGGGTGTCGGGCTGGTAGTCGGACCCGATGGGCACGAGGGTCGTCGTGACGACTGCACCTGCGACGCCCGCCTGGGCGCCGATCAGGCCGAGGACAATGAGACCGAGGACGACGGTCCTGGGTGCACGGGCGCGGCTCGAACGCATTGGGTCTCCGGGTGCGGGCGGTGGTCGTCGGGTCGGGTGATCGTAGGCTTCCGGGCCGCGGTCCGCCACCCGTGGGGCGTCCGATGGGACCACAGGTGGTGTCCGGTCGCACCGCTGGTGGTGCGCGAGCGCGCCGGCGAGGAGGTCAGGCGGCGCCGGCGCCCCCATGGACGTGCCGGCCCAGGCGGCTCGGGTGCAGGCTCCACGAGAGCGGGACCATCGCGATCCCGATCCCGACGAGGAGCCACACGCTGGCCCCGAAATCGCCGGTCGCATCGCGCGCGGCCCCGAGGGCGAACGGCGCGACCGACGCAAGGAGGTACCCGACCAGGAGCATCTGGGCAGCCGCACCACCCACCTCGCGCGGATCGTGGCTGAGGTCCGTGGGCAGGGTGAGCAGGAGCGTGAATGTCATCCCGAGGCCCGCCCCGAGGAAGATCGCCCACACGAGCGCCGGAGCCGGCAGCAGCGCGACGCCCGCGAGTCCGACCGTCGACGACACGGCCGCGGTCGTGAGCATCGTTCGGCGCGAGATCCCCCGTCGCGCGCCTGCCGGCGCCACGACAATCGCGCCCAGGCTCGCGAGGCTGACCACCGACAGCAGCACTGCGGCCGATCCGGCGTCCCAGCCGCGCTCGATGTAGATGCTCGCGAGCCAGGCCGTCGTGCCGTAGTACAGCCACGACTGCAGCCCGAACAGCAGGCCGATCGCCCACACGATCGGCCGCCGCACCGGGAGCCTCGGGAGCTCGAGGCTCCGCGGCCGGCGATGTGCGGCATGGGCCCGCGGGTGGACGGCGACCAGCCACGCGACGATGCACAGCGCCGAGGCCGCCGACATCGCCAGCAGCGATCCCCGCCAGCCGCCGAACGCCCCAGCCAGCGGCACGGCCAGTGCGGCGCCGAGCGCGGCCCCGACGATCGTCCCCCCGGCATACGACGACGTCCCGCCGACCATCCGCTCCGGCATCCGGTCGCGCACGAACATCGGGAGGATAGGGCCCACGAGGGCAGTCCCGAGCCCCACCCCGAACGTCGCGAGGAGCACGAGCTCGGCACCGGGGGCGAACGCCCGAAGGAGCCCCGACGCCACGAGGACCGCCACGCTCAGCGCCACCCCGCCGCGGGTCCCGAACCAGCCTGCGATCGACGGGCCGACGAGCGCGAACAGGCCCATGCACAGGACCGGGATCGCCGTGAGCAGGCCGACGAACGCATGGGACGCCCCGAACTCGTCGATGATCCCGGGCACCAGCGGTCCGATGGCCGAGATCTGCGGCCGAAGCGCCAGGGCGACGAGGAACAGCGCGGCAAGGACGGGGCCTGATGCCGCCGGCGATGCTGTCGTCGGCGCTGCCGACACGCGCCCTCCGGCCGCGCCGGGTGCCACGGAACCAGCATCGTCGCTGAAGGGCTCGGGCACGGTGCTCAGGATGCCCGACGAGGGACGCGGGAGGCGCAACCGTTGACGAGCCTCAGCGGGCGCTGAACGAGCGGGCGAAGAGCGCCGCCATGCCGCGGTCCGCCTTGGTCGTCTTCTTCGTCGTCTCGTAGCTGGTCAGGTAGAAGTACGCGCCCTTGACGGCGAGGTACGAGATCGTCCAGTAGTGCTTGCCCTTCAGCGTGTAGTTGAACTCGATCTTGCGCGCCTTCATGGCGCCGAGCCTGCCTGGCCGGTTCGAGGTGATCTTGAGACTCTTGATGCCGGTGATCTGGGGCAGGTACCGGGTGAGGCCAGCCGAGATCTGGTTGAGCGAGAAGCCGCCGTTCTTGTTGCGCGACGCGAACAGCTCGGTGCCATCGAAGCCGTAATAGCCGTCGGCGTACTTCTTCGTCCCTTTCTCGAACTGCCAGTCCACGGGATAGGCCATGCGGTACCGGTAGCGGCTCGAGATGTTCCACTTCCACACGGGCGAGGGCGCCGAGATCGTCGTCGCGGTGCCCACGTCCATGAAGCGGAGCGCGAGCGTCTTCGACGCCGTCACAGCCTTGCCCTTGACCGCCTGGCTGTACGTTGCCACGAACTCGGCGAAGACAGGCGTGCCGTCCTCCTCGGCCCACACGTCGGCGGTCGTGCTGACCGTCGTGAACGCGTCGCCGACGAGGCCGAGCGATGCTGCGAGGGCCGCGGGCGGCGTCACCGAGAGGTGGTGGAGCGCCTGGCCGTTCTTCGGCTCGAGGCGGATGTCGGTGACGCCCGCGTCGATGCTGCGGATCACGGCTGCGAGATCGGTGGGACCGGGGGTGCCGGTCGCGAACCACAGGCCGTTGGTGGCGGCGTAGCGGATGCTGCTGGCGATGATCCGACCGGTCGTGGTCTGCGTCGTGCCGGCCGTCGTCGTCTGGGTGAGCCTCGAGTCGCGGCCGCTGATGACCAGGGTACCTACGGACGTCGAGGTGGCGCTGCCGACGGTCGTCGCGCCCTCCAGCTCGACCGTCGCAGCGAAGCCACTGGCGGTCACCTTTGCGATGAACGCATTCGCGACGTCGACCGCGGCGGGCGAGGGCCCCGGGTTCGACGTGGCGCCGGGCGGACTGGCGTCGGGCGACGGGCTTGGGCCAGTGACCTCGCGGGAGGGGACGGGCGACGCGGACGCCGGCGTGGGCACGCTGTCCCCGCATGCCGCCACGACCAACGCTAGGACCACCGCGGCGACGACCGACATTGTGCGCATGTTCCCTCCTCCACGCTCCCCGACGGCTGGATGCTACCCCCGCGCAGGCTGCGCGTGTCGCCGGTTGACGCAGCCGCGTCCGACGGACAACCATCTCCGTCATGGACGAGCACCTGGACGCACGCGAGGCCGCCCGGATCCGCCGCCGCGACGCCGATGCGGACGCCGAGCGGCGCGACCTGATGCGCCCTGGGATGGGCAAGGTCTTCAAGCAGATCACCGACTCGATCGGTCGGAAGGCTTTGCCTGGTCAGACGTCCGCACGAAAGAGAAATCGTCGAGACGCCTGACCTCGCTCCGTGGGCTCGGGCGTGGGGGCGGGCGGTACAGCTCCAGGGCCACGGTGAAGTGCGATCCAGGACGATCGGCTGGGTCCGCGGACCGGTCGCCACCGGCGAGCACCTGACACGTCGCCCGACCGCGGATGTCACCCATCCCCTCGCTTCGATCGGTCATTGGGGCTTGCGAGCACTGGGGCGACTCCTCATGATCCGATCACGAGAGGGAGGCAGGGAGTCGTGGGGCTCCCACCAGCGCAGCGTCCCACACGCGGTCGCCTCGACCGTTGCGCTGGGCCAGTGGCGAGACCGACCCTCCGGGAGGCGCACCCGCGCGCTGAGGGAGTCATTGCTCATGGAACGAGCGGCAGCCCGGTTTGGGGTTCAGCGTCCCCGTGGCCTGCGGGGCGGCGTCGTCATCGGACTCGCCCTCGCCCTCGTCGGCGCGGGCGTCGGTACGGCGAGCGGGGCCATCACGCCGTTCCAGCAGGTCGTGATTGTCAACACCGCCTCGAACCCCATCCCGATCAGCGGGACGATCAGCGGGTCGGTGAACGTCGGCAACTTCCCGGCGAACCAGAACGTGAACGTCACCAATCTCCCGGCGACCCAGGCAGTCAGCGGGACGGTCAGCCTGGGCACGACAGATGGCACCCACCTCGCGAACATCGACGGCGCGACAGGCAAGCTGACCTTCGACGGGACGGGCAACCTCAAGACGGCTTCGACCCCGGCAGGTCCCGCCCTGGCGACCAAGTTCAAGACCGACTTCATCACGGCGGGTGACAATTCGACCAGCACACTCGATCTCGGCGGGACGATCAACGCAACCCTGATTGTGCTCAACGATGTCGCCAACCCCGACGGCGCGAACGGCGTCACGTTCTCGCTCAATGGGGACGACCGGCTCACCCTGTTCGGCGCCTCCGGCGGCAGTGGAGACGTCGTCGTGCCGCTGGCGGTTGCGATCCCGATCAAGAAGATCACGCTCCGCTGTTCGACGCAGTGCGAGGTGTGGGTCTCCGTCGCCGGGTTCTAGGTACGGTCGTCCCAGGCCCGGTGGTCTGGTAGCGTCGAGGGCGATGCAGCGATCCGAACCCGCCCCGTCCTATCGCGCGCTCCTCGAGATCCCGACCCTCGGCCGGATCATCGCGGGCATGGCGCTGAGCCGGATCGGCAACAGCATGCTCGGCGTCGCGATCATCCTGTTCGCGCTGGACCGGTTCGAATCGCCGGCCCTGGCCGGGCTCGTCACCTTCGCGAGCGTCGCGCCCGGGCTGCTCATGAGCCCGATCGCTGGCGCGCTTCTCGATCGCCATGGGCGGACGCGGCTGATCATCGTCGACCAGCTGGTCGCCGCCGGGTCGCTGATCCTCGTCGCCGCGCTCGCGCTCACGAACTCGCTCAGCGCCCCGGCGCTCGTCGTCATCGCGGCGATCACCGGACTCACGAACCCGCTGAGCGCGGTCGGGCTGCGGACGCTGTTCCCGGTCATCGTCCCCAAGCGGCTCTGGGAGCGCGTCAACGCCGTGGATTCCAACGGCTACGTCGTCGCGACCCTCATCGGCCCACCGGCGGCGGGGCTGCTCGTGCAGGTCGCTGGTGGCCCCCAGACGCTACTGCTCATCGCCGCGCTGTACGGCGTCTCGGCGGTCGTGTTCCTCGGTGTCCGCGAGCCGCCGCTCGCCAGCTCGTCCACCGGGCGACTGCTCGTCGACGCCTGGCAGGGGCTCCGCTACACCCTGGGCAACCCGACGCTGCGTGCGCTCGGCCTCTCGATGACCCTCCTCAACCTCGGCTGGGGCATCGTCACCATCGTCCTGCCGGTGCTGATCCTGGGCAGGCTGGGCCAGGGCGAGGCCGTGGTGGGGATCGTGTTCGCCGTCTCGGGGGTCACGGGCGGCGTGGGGGCCCTCCTGGCGGGGCGGATGCGGACGAAGGGCCGCGAGCACTCGCTCCTGGTGTGGCCGATGTTCGGGATGGCCATTGCGGCGGCGTCGATGATCGTCTCCCCCACCCTCCCGGTCATCATCGGCGTGATGGCCGTCCAGGGGTTCCTCAACGGCCCGATGGACGTCGCCCTGTTCACGCTCCGCCAGCGCAGGACGGACCCGGCCTGGCTGGGTCGCGCGTTCGCCGTGTCGATGTCGCTCAACTTCCTCGGCTACCCGATCGGGGCAGCGCTCGGCGGCTCGCTGGTGGGCCTCGGGTCGGGGCCGGCGTTCGCGGTCGCCGTGGCGTGCACCATCGCAGCGGGCGTCAGCGGCTGGCTGCTGCTCCCGCGCGGGGTACTGAGGCCAACGCCGCCGACCGCGGAGCCGGCACCGGCGTCGCGCGACAGCTGAGCGTCAGCGGGCGACGATCTCCGTGAACGTCCCGTTCGCATCACGGACGAACCGGCGCACCGCCACGACCGCGGCGGGATCGATCGGGCCGTAGACGTGCGGGTAGGGGGTGCCCGGGTCGTCGATGCGCCATGGGCTCGTGGTTGCATCGAGATCCACCGTCAGGGCGAGGAACGGCCGCGGATCGCTCCGGTAGAAGCGGTTCGCGGTCTTCACCATCGCGTCGTCGCCATCGGTGCAATGGATGAACCCGTCGACCGCGTACATGGCCGGCGTGTAGGGCGCCGACGGGTCGCGGGTGAGCCACGTCGCCTCCGGGACGAGGTGCAGCGTGGGCCTCACGCGCTCGTCACGCGGTCGTCGCGGGCCGGTCCACGTTGACCCAGCCGCGATCGAGGACGAGCTGGATGACCGTGGGCCCGGACGCCGCGAGGGCCGTCCGCAGCGCGCCTTCGAACGCGGCGTCTGTCTCGACCCGTACGCCGCGCGCGCCGCACGCCCGGGCCGCCGCCGCGAAGTCCAGCGGCCCGAGGTCCGTCCCGGGCAGTGCCGTGCTCCCCTGCCGGACCTGGTGGTCCCGGATCATGCCGTAGCACTCGTTGTCGAACACGATCGCGACGACGTGGGCTCCCTCGCGCACGGCCGTCTCGACCTCCGCGAGCGTCATGCCCATGCCGCCGTCCCCAAGCAGCGCGACGACCCGTCGCTCGCGGTGGACGAGCGCCGCGGCGAGCGCGGCGGGAAAGCCGTAGCCCATCGCCCCGGACGTTGGCCCGAGGAACGTCCCGGGGCGCCGGAACCGGAAGCCACGCGCGGCCCAGCCGCCAAACGCGCCGGCATCGGTCGTGAGGATCGCGTCGTCGGGTAGGAGCCGCCGGAGGTCCGCGATGATCTTCCCGGGATGCACGCCCGGCCCGTCCCAGTCGCCACCGTCGACCGCCGAAGCAGCCTCCCACGCTGCACGATCGGCGGCGTTGGCAGTGTCCCTGGCAGCGACGGGCCCGGCGACGAGCACGGCCTCCTTGAGGCGCGCGTTGGCCGCCCGGAGGAACGCGCGCGCGTCCGCGCGGATCGCCCGTTCCGGCGGCTCGGCGAAGCCCACGGAACCTGTGCGCGGCTCGAGGTCCACGTGCATCCAGCGCTGGCCCATCGCCGGGATCCGGTACTCCGACGTCGTCGGCTCGTTGAGCCGGCTGCCGAGGACGAGGATTGCGTCCGCGGCAACGAGCCGATCGCGCACCGTCGATGGGCTGCCGAAGCCCGCCATGCCGAGGTACAGCACGTGGTCGTTGGGGATGACGTCGCCCCGCCGCCACGACGCGATCACCGGCACGTGGAGCTGTTCCGCGAACCGGACCAGGTCGTTCGAGCAGCGCGCCCGGAGCACGCCCGCGCCGGCGAGGATCACCGGGCGCTCGGCGGCGGCGAGGAAGTGGAGCACCGCACGGACGTCCGCCGCGTTGGGGACCTCCGGGTGCGACCTGACGACCGGGGCACGCGTGCCCTCCGGGATCGGCTGGTCGAGGACGTCCTCGGGGAGGCTGATCAGCGCGGGGCCTGGCCGGCCCTCGACGGTCGCACGGACGGCGGCCTCGAGCGTGGCCGCGGCGGTGGCCGGGTCGTCGATCTCGCCCGCCCATTTCGCCAGTGCCCCGATCGTCCCGACGAGGTCGACCTCCTGGAAGGCCTCGCGGCCGCGAAGGCGGCGGTCCACCTGGCCGACGAGCACGAACATCGGCGTGGAGTCCGCGGTCGCCGTGTGGATCCCGATGGCGAGGTTCGCCGCGCCGACGATCCGCGTTCCAAGGCACGCCGCCGGCCGACCGGTAAGCTGCCCGTAGGCCTCCGCCGCGAACGCCGCCGCGCCCTCGTGCCGCGTGGCCACGATGCGGATCCCGGCGGCCGCAAGCGCATCGAGCACGGGCAGGAAGCTCTCGCCTGGCACGGTGAACGCAAGCCGCACACCGGCCGCACGCAGGGTCGCCGCCACGAGCTCCGCGACCGTTTCCGGTGCCGGTGGCTCGGGGCTTGATTCGACCGCAGCCTCGAGCGGCGAGTGGGCTGCGTCCTCCCCGGCCGATGCGTGGTGCGGGGGCGCCCCGGCCGTCGACTCGCCGTCGGTTTCGGGCTCGTCGTCGGCGGCATGGTCCGCCGCACGCTCCTCGGCCGCCAGGGCCTCGGCGGCGAGCGCGGCGCCCTCGGCCTCCGCGGCAGCGTCGTCGGACTGGACCCGGGTGCCGTCAAGCGGCTCGAGCGGCTCGTCGAGGTGGGGCTGCATCGCGACCTCCTGGAGCCGGCGGGGACGGCGGTCCGTCCGCGGCCGGGATATGCGGGACTCAGGCCCGGTGGCAGGCTACCGGTAGTTCTCGGTCTGGAGGGGCACCGTCTCGTCCAGCCCGCGGAGCCACACGATCACGCGCTGCAGCTCGTCCTTGCTCTTGCCGGCGACCCGGATCGCATCACCCTGGATGCGTGGCTGGACCTTGGGGAACTCGTCGCGGATCTGCTTCACGAGCTTGCGCGCCATGTCCTCCGGCAGGCCTCGCTGGAGCCCGATCTCCTGGCGGACCTTGTTCCCGCCGGCTGGCGCGACGTCGCCCCACTGGAAGATCTTGAGCGACAGGTTGCGCCGGATCGCCTTGGACTCGATCAGGTCCTTGAGCGCCTTTGCGCGCATGTCCGAATCGGTCACGAGGACGATCTTGTCCTTCTCCTGGGCGAGATCCACGTGGGCGCCCTTGAAGTCGTAGCGCTGCTGGACCTCCCGCCGGACCTGGTCCAGTGCGTTGCGCAGCTCCATCTCGTCAAAGTCCGAGACGACGTCGAACGATACCTCGCCCGCCACCTCACGCTCCTTCCCGACCCGCGAGGGACTCGCGGGTCACCGGCCACAGCTTCAGGCGCTCGATGCGCCCGTCCTCCCCCACCTCGCCGGAGAGGAACCCGGCCTGCCGGACCTTCGCCTCGTCCGAGACACGGTTCCAGCTGGCCTGCCACGCGGCCAGCACCGTCGCGGCGGAGACCCAGTGGCGTTCGATCGCCAGGTCCACGTAGCGCTCGGCCTCGGCCGCCTCGAGCAAGTATGCCCGCAGGGCGTTGTGCCCGGCGAGCGGCGGCGTGAATGGATCGAGCGCGACCTCGGCAGCGTCGCTGAAGAGCGCCACGAAGGCGTCCCCGTCGTAGGTGACGCGGGCCCGCCGGTACGCGTCGAGGAGGTCGTGCGCGTCTGCGTAGGTGAGGCTCATCCGGTCTCCAGGTGCTCGAGAAGCAGCTCGCCGATGCGGTACGACCGGCCACCGCCCATGACCAGCACGGCGTCACCCGCACGAACCTCGCCCGCGAGCCAGCGCGCGGTCGCCTCGACGCTCCCGGGCGCGGCGACCGGGATCCTGGGCGCCCGGCGTGCGACTGCGTCCGCGAGGCCGCGGGCGGAGGCGATCGTCGTATCCGGGTCGCGGCCGGCCCAGATGTCCGCGATCACGACGGCGTCCGCGGCGGCGAGCGCGTCGGCGAACGCGTCGAGGAGCGCCGCCGTCCGGTGATACGTGAGCGGCTCGTAGACCGCCCAGATCCGGCGCCCGGGCTCGCGCTGGCGGACCGCGACGAGCGTCTCGCGGATCGCCGTCGGGTGGTGACCGTAGTCGTCGTAGACCACGACGCCGCGGGCCTCGCCCTTGCGCTCGAGTCGCCGACCGACGCCGCGGAACCCCGCGAGACCGCGCGTGATGGCCGTGGCGTCCAGGCCCACTGCGGCCGCGGCCCCGGCGACGCCGAGGGCGTTCGCCGCGTTGTGGCGGCCCGCGGTCGGCAGGCGGATCCCGACCGGCCCCGCTAGCGCGTCCAGCCCGGCGATCTCGAGCGTCGTCGCATCGGGGTCCGCCGCCGTGATCCGGCCGAGCAGCGGCTGCGCAGGCCCGGCCGCGGACCCGAACCGGTCCGCGATCCCCCGGGCATAGCTACCCATCCGCTGGGGCGCGACATCGACGAGGGCCGTCGCGACGACCCGTCCCGGCCAGTCCCCAAGGCGCATCACCAGCTCCGCCACACCCTCATCGGCGACGTTGGCGACGAGGACCGGCGGGTTCCCGGCGCCGCGCGGCCCGTCGACGCCGGCCGCGCGCCGGATCCAGGCCTCGAATGCCGCGATGACGGCCGCCCGATCCGCAAACACGTCCGGGTGATCCCACTCGGCGGACGTCAGGATCGCAACGGACGGCCGATAGGCGTCGAAGTTGCCCGCGTACTCGTCCGCCTCCACGACGAACGGCGTCGAGGGCGCCGCCGCGCCGCGCCGCGCCGTCGCCGGGACGTCGATGCCCGTGAGGTCCGCCGGCAGCAGCGCACCCACGAAGGCGCCCGGGTCCGCGCCACCCGCGGTGAGCAAGTGGACGAGCCAGCCCGACGAGGTGCTCTTGCCATGCGTCCCGGCGACCGCCACGAGGATCCGCCCCGCGGCGGCGTCGGCGACGACCTGCTGCCATGCCTCGAGCGGGATCCCGGCGTCGCGCGCGGCGACGAGCTCCGGGTTGTCAGGGTCGACGGCCGTGAGTGCCTTCGTCACGGCGAGCCGGGCCGGGAGCGGCGGTGACGTCACGTGCGTCGCGTCGTGGTGGTCGGCGACCTCGACGCCGACCGCCTCGAGCGCCGGTGTGTAGGGGCTCGCGCCACCCGGATCACAGCCCGAGACATCGGCCCCGGCCCAGGCCGCGAGCAGGGCGGCCGCGGATGCGCCGGCGCCGGCCGCTCCGACGACGTGGATTCGCTCCCCGGGCCTGATCGGGCGGGCGTCGCGGGCGGCCGCGAGGCCGGCGCCGATCGCCGCAGCGCCCCGGGCGGTCATGCGTCACCCCGGTGCGGAGTGTCGGCGACGCGCGCGAGCAGCAGCTCGATCGCGGCCGCGGCGCTGTCGCGCTTGTTCGCGGACCGGTCGCCGCTCCACAGGAACCGGCGCACCAGCGGCGCACCGAGACCGGCAACCGCCACGTACACGAGCCCGACGGGTTTCGACTCACTGCCGCCGTCCGGTCCCGCGACCCCTGTGACCGAGACGCCGAGGTCCGTCTCGAGCCGGTCGCGGACGCCCTCGGCCATCGCGACCGCGACCTGCGCCGAGACCGCGCCGTGCGCCGCGAGGACGTCCGCCGGGACCCCCAGCTGGGCGCGCTTGACCTCGTCGGCATACGCCACGATCCCGCCACGCACGTACGCGGACGAGCCCGGGACCTCGGTGAGCAGGTGGGCGACGAGGCCGCCCGTGCACGATTCCGCGGTGGCAACCGTCAGCCCGAGGGCGATGCACCGCGCCTGGAGGCGCTCGGCAAGCTCGACGAGCGGGTCTGCCACGTCAGTTGCGGTTGGTCTTGACCGGGTCGTTGGGCGGCTGGAACAGCCATGTCTCCGGGTTGCCCTTGTTCGAGAGCCGCCCGACGTCCTCGCCATTGAGCGTGAAGTAGGTCGCGCTGGACTTGCCGGTGCGGACCTCGATCGACTGCTTCGCCGTGAACGTGAGGACCTTCCCCGGGTTGTAGACAGTGCCTGCGGATCCCGTGACCTTGGACACCTTGCCGTCGACCCAGACCTTCAGCCACGCCCGGCCACCCTTGATCTCCACGACGAGGTTCACGCCCTTGTAGCTGATCGCCACGTTGCGCGTGAGCGTGACCGCCTTGCCCTCAGCGGAGGTCGCGGTCAGGGTGATGGTCCACTTGCCGGTGGACAGGTCGAGCGGCGTCTCGAACGTGCCGTCCGCCGCCACGGTCACAGTCACGGGGCCGACGCCCGGAGGCGTCGCACCAGGCGAGGCCGCGGTCGGCTGCCCGACCACGGGACCCGTGTAGGCCGCGGATACGGCGACCGTCTTCGCGTTGGTGGTGGAGCCCTTCACCGGGATTGCGCCGTTCTCGAACTGCGCCCCTTCCGCCGGGGAATCCACGTTGAGCGTGGGCGCCTCGATGACGAGGAACGGCACCGTGATGAACACCTTCTCGGTGTTCTCCGACGGTTTGCCGGTCTCCGGGTCGACCGCGCTGATGTCGAACTCGTTGCGCCCGCGCCGGAGGTCGACGTCGGCCGACCAGCGGCCGTCCGTGTCGGCGGAGATGCGGTACGGCTGCTCCCGCCCGGCCTCGGCGATGGTGATCGTCGCACCGGCGATCGACGTGCCCTTGAGCGTGTACGTGGTCGTGTCCTCGCTGACCTCGGTGACCGCGGTCGAGGGCGAGGTGACCGAGATCGTCGGCGGCTTGGCGAAGCGCACCAGCTGGACGCCGATGTAGACCGCGAACACGGCGATGAGGATCGTGAGCAGCGCCGCGATGACGATGACCGGCGAGAACGTCAGGCCCTGGCGGGGTGCCTCGAGGGGCCGGGGGACAGACAGGACGGGCTCCGCCGGGACGTACGTGTCGCCGCGCTCGCGCCGCCACTGGCGGATCACGTCCTCCGGGTCGAGGCCCAGGTACAGCGCGTAGTTGCGCAGGAAGCCCTTCGTGTAGACCGCGCCCGGCAGCTCGTCATACTCGCCGGTCTCGAGGGCTCCCAGGTAGCGCGCGCGGATCTTCGTGTCCCGCTCGGCGCGATACAGGTCGACGCCCTTCTGTTCGCGGGCCTCCAGCAGGCGCTCCGGCAGCGTCGGGCCGGCGTCGGCCGCGTTGTAGCTGCGGTCCGCGTCACGGGCCTCGCCACGCGCGGCGGCGCGACCCCGTCGCACCTCGTCCCGCGTGGTCATCCCTGGTCCTCGCCATCTCCCGGGGCCGGCCCATCGTCGCGGCGCAGGACAACGCGGGCGCTCGAGCCGTCGAACGAGCCGATGTACCCCCGCGCCTCGAGCTGGTCGATGATCCGCGCCGCCCGGGCGTAACCGATCTTGAGCCGCCGCTGCAGCAGCGACGCTGAAGCGCGATCGTACTCCCGCACGGCGTTGATGGCATCAGGGAGCAGGCGGTCAGCCTCCTCGTCCGGATGCTCGTCGATGTTGCCGGTCGAGTCCTCATCGGACAGGATGATCGAGAGATCGTAGTGGGGGTCCTCGATCTGGTCGCGCCAGTGTTCGGTGACCTTCGCAATCTCGGGGTCCGAGACGAACACGCCCTGGAGGCGCATCGGGCGCGGCAGGTCGGACGGCTGGTAGAGCATGTCGCCGCGCCCGATCAGGTCCTCCGCGCCCGGCGAGTCGAGGATCGTCCGGCTGTCGATCTGGCTCGCCATCGCGAACGCGATCCGGCTGGGAAAGTTCGCCTTGATCAGGCCCGTCACGACGTTGACGGACGGACGCTGTGTCGCGAGGACCATGTGGATGCCGGTCGCGCGGGCCTTCTGGGCAAGCCTGACGATCGGATCCTCGACGTTCTTGCCCTCGCGCATCATCAGGTCGGCGAGCTCGTCGATGACGATCACGATGTACGGCAGCTGATCCGCGGGGTCGACGCGGGACTCGTTGAACGCCTTGATGTTGCGCGCAGCGGCACCGGCGAACCGCCGGTAGCGGTTCTCCATCTCGCCCACGGCCCACTTGAGCGCGGACTTTGCGCGCTCGGGCTCGGTGATCACCGGAACGAGGAGGTGGGGCAGGCCGTTGTACCCCGCGAGCTCCACGCGCTTGAGGTCCATCAGGATCATCCGCACGTCGGTTGGCGTCGCGTTGCACAGGAGGCTCGTGATCAGGGCATTGACCATGACGCTCTTGCCCGAGCCCGTGGCGCCGGCAATCAGCAGGTGCGGCATGCGCGCGAGGTCCACGGCCATCGCCTTGCCGGCGACGTCGCGGCCAAGCGCGAACGTCAGCCGGGAGCCGGAGCCGGCGAAGTCCACCTCGTCGAGGATCCGCCGCAGCGCGACGACGTTGAACTCCTTGTTGGGGACCTCGATGCCCACGGCGCTCTTGCCCGGGATCGGTGCCTCGATGCGGATGCTGCGGGCCGCCAGGGCCATCGACAGGTCGTCCTGCAGCGCCTCGATCCGGCTGAGCTTGATGTGGACGTCGGGTGTCACCTCGTACTGGGTCACCACCGGGCCCGCGTTGCGTCCCGTGATGCGCGCCCCGATGTCGAAGCTCTTGAGCTTCTCGACGATCCTGGCCTCGTTCCAGACGTGGACGGCGTCCGCGGAAGCGCCGGCGGCCGGGGTCGGGTTCTCGCCCGCCTCGAGGAGGTCATTGGGCGGCAGGATCCAGGCCTTCGCGTCGCGGGTCTTCGGCGAATCTGCACCGTCCGTGACGTCGTCGCGGAATCGATCGAGCGTGCGCCCGGGCTCCAGGGAGGCGGCGCCGACGGCTGCGGCCGAGCGGAGCGGCGCGATCGTCGCCGACGTCGGCATCTGCGTGTGTTGCGGCGGAGCGAGCGCGTCCGTGGCGTCGCCCCACGCGCCGGTCTGCCCGGGGATCTCGGACACGGCGCCGCGGGGCGCGCGGCCCCGGCGGCCCTCGGCGGGCACGGGTCCGGCCCCGGTCGTGAGCGGCTCGCCCGGGCGGCCCTTGGGCGCAACCACCTCGGCGGGCTTCGTGGTCCGGTCCTGGAGCGTGGCTGCGGCGGCCTTCGCGCCACGTGTCGCGGGCGAGAGCAGCGCGCGCAGCGGCATGTCGAGCGCGATGAGCAGCCCGGCGATCGCGAGCCCGATGAGCACGACGAACGCGCCCGGCGTGGTCAGCGCCGGCTGCAGGAGGTCTGCGAGGAACCGGCCGATGTGGCCGCCGCCGCGCTCGGTCGTGACCTGGTAGGCGCCGAGGATCCCGGCATACGCGAGCCCGATTCCCAGGAGCGTCCGGCCCCACGGTGCGCCGAGCTCCTTGCCCGGCCCCCACTCGAGATACCAGCCCGAGATGAGCAGCACCGGCGGCAGGAGCCAGCGACCCGTCCCGAAGAATGGCACCGCGAGGTTGCGCCACCAGTCGGTCAGCGCCCCCTGCCCCGGGAGCACCAGGGCGATCATGGTGATCGCGCCGAGCGCCAGCAGGACGATCCCCACCAACGACCGCACGACGGCCGGCGACAGCCCCAGCGAGAGCTTGGGCATGGACAGCCCGCGGCCGGTCTTGCGCGCGGCCGCACGCGGTCGACGCGCGCCCGTCGCGGGGCCGCTCGACCGGGTGGTGGACCGCCGGCGCGTCGCCATCCGGCCTAGACCTCGACCACGACCGGGAAGACCATCGGCCGGCGCTTCGTCTGCTCGTACAGGAAGCGCGAGACGCTGTCCTTGATCTGGACCTTGAGCAGGGCGACCTCGCTGATGCGGTCGCCTCCCGGCCGCTCCACGGCCTGTCGGAGACGCCGGACCGCCTCCACGAGCATTGGGTCGTCCTCGTTGCCGTGGACGAAGCCGCGGGTGATGATCTCGGGGTTGCCGACGATCCGGCCGGTCTGCTTGTCGACCTGGACGACGATCATGAACATGCCGTCGTTGGCGAGCGCGCGCCGGTCGCGCAGGACGACATCGCCTACCTCGCCGACCGAGAGCCCGTCGACGAAGACGTAGCCTGCGGTCACGGGCTGGCCGCGCCGGGCGCTGCCGTCGGCGAGGAACTCGATCGGGGTGCCGTTCTCGATGATGAACACGTTGCCCGGGTCGACGCCGGTCTCGATCGCCAGGCGCCCATGCTGGACGAGCATCCGGAACTCACCGTGCATCGGGATGAAGTACTTGGGCTTCGTGAGCCCGAGCATGAGCTTGAGCTCCTCCTGGCTGGCATGGCCGGAGACGTGGGCTCGCTTGATCGTGTGGTAGAAGACGTTCGCGCCGGCCTTGAACAGGTTGTCGATCGTGCGCGCGACGTACTCCTCGTTGCCCGGGATCGGGCTCGCGGAGACGATCACGGTGTCGCCCGGCTGGATCTCCACGAAGCGGTGATCGTTGTTGGCCATCCGCGCGAGGCCTGCCATCGGCTCGCCCTGGGCGCCGGTCGTCGCGATGACCAGCTTGTTCGCCGCGATGTCCTTGATCTTGTCCTTGGCGACGATGTTCGACGGTAGGTACTTCAGATACCCGAGATCGGTCGCGATCCGGAAGTTCTGCTCCATCGAGCGGCCGATGACCGCCACCTTGCGGCCCATGTCGGCCGCGGCGTCGAGGACCTGCTGGATGCGGGCGATGTTGCTGGCGAAGGTCGCGACGATCACGCGGCCATCGAGCGGTTCCATGATCTCGCGGAACGCCTCGCCGACGATCCGCTCGGACGGGGTGTAGCCCGGGTTCTCCGCGCGCGTCGAGTCCGAGAGGAGGCAGATCACGCCCTCCTCGCCGAGGCGGGCGAGGATGTGGAAGTCGGACAGCTTGCCATCGACCGGGGTGTGGTCGAACTTGAAGTCGCCGGTGTGGACGACGGTCCCGACGGGCGTCCGCAGCGCGATGCCCATGGCGTCCGGGATCGAGTGGCCGATCCGGAACGGCATCGCCGTGAACGGTCCGATCTGCAGCTCGTCGCCGGGCTCCATGGCGATCAGCGGGTTGTTGTGGAGCTTGTGCTCCTTGATCTTGTTGCCCAGGAGGCCCCGCGCGAGCGTGCTCGCGTAGACAGGCACGCCCGGGAACTCCGGCAGGACGTACGGCAGCGCGCCGACGTGGTCCTCGTGGGCGTGGGTGATGAGGAACGCGCGCACCTTGGCGCGGTTCTCCTTGAGGAAGGTGACATCGGGGATCACGAGGTCGATGCCGAACATCTCCTCGTCGGGGAACATGAGCCCGCAGTCGATCACGACGATGTCATCGCCGTACTCGAAGACGTACATGTTCTTGCCGATCTCCCCCACCCCGCCCAGCGGGATGATTCGGAGCGGCGTGTTGGGGTCAGCCATCGTGTCGGGTGTCCATGTAGCGACTGTCAGAAGAGGGTGAGCTGGGAGGCATCGTCCGCCGCCAGTTCGGCGGCGGCGATGGCCGGTTCGGAGACGGGTGCCGGAGCGGTGATCGGTGCGGATCTGGCGGCCGTCTGCGCGGCGTCCGTGCCGGATGCCATTGTCGCGTCCGCGGGGCCTGCGGATGCACCGCCCGTGCGTCCGTCCGCTGCGCGTCGTGTTCCGGCCGTCGCGGCCCGCAGCTCCCGCGCGCGCAGCAGCACGGATGGCACGTTGGCCATGTCCGTGAAGCTGTCCCGTTCGACGCCCGGCGACCGTAGCGCAGCGGCGGGATGGTACATGGCGAACACGAGCGCGTTCGCAGCGCCGGTCTCGGGGTCGACCGGGTGGATGGTGCCGTGTGCCTGACCGATCCGCGCGCCCGGGATGAACGCACCCATCGAGTAGCGGCCCAGCGTGACGACCACCGCCGGATCCAGCACGGCCAGCTGGCGCCGCAGGTACGGCGCGCAGGCGGCGATCTCGTCCGGCTGCGGGTCCCGATTGTCCGGCGGGCGACACTTCACGACGTTCGTGATGAACACGTCGTCGCGCTGCCAGCCAACGCTCGCCAGGAGCCGCACGAGCATCCCCCCGGCGCGGCCCACGAACGGGCGGCCGTCGCGATCCTCGTTCATTCCCGGCCCCTCGCCCACGAACACGACCTCCGTGTCGGCGTCGCCCTCGCCGGGCACGGCCCTGGTCCGGCCTTCGTGGAGTCGGCAGCGCGTGCACTCCCGGACCTCGCCCGCGATCGCCTCGAGCGCCGCCTCGCGCTCGTCACGCATCACGCGGGTCGTCCCCCGGCCGCTCCAACCGGCTGGCGCTCGCTCGCCCTGCGGACCCAGCCACGCCGGACGAGGACCTCCGCGATCTCCACCGCATTGGACGCGGCACCCTTGCGGAGGTTGTCGCTGACGACCCAGAACGCGAGGCCGCGGTTGCCCTCGATGGACGGGTCCTGGCGCACCCGGCCGACGTAGACCTCATCGGTGCCGGTCGCCTCGGTGGCCAGCGGGTAGAGGTTCGCCGACGGGTCGTCCTGGACGACGACACCCGGGACCTGCGCGAATAGCGCCCGGGCCTCGTCAGGGGTGACCGGGTCGCGCGTCTCGACGTGGACGGCTTCCGAATGGCTCACGAAGACCGGCACCCGGACGGCGGTGCAGCTCACGCGCAGCTCGGGCAGGTGGAGGATCTTCCGGCTCTCCGTGACGACCTTCCATTCCTCCTTCGTGTACCCGTTGTCCAGGAACACGTCGATGTGGGGCAGCGCGTTGAATGCGATCGGGTGGGGATAGACGGTGGCGACCTTCGGCCGACCCTCCGCGTGCGCCCTGATCTGCTCCTCGAGCTCCAGGATCGCCTTGTGACCGGTGCCCGCGACGCTCTGGTAAGTGTCGACGATGACCCGCTCGATGCCCACGGCGTCACGCAGGGCCATCAGCGGCGGCATGAGCTGCATCGTGGAGCAGTTGGGGTTCGCGATGATGCCCTCGTGCCACGCCAGGTCGTCCGGATTGACCTGGCTCACGACGAGCGGCACGTCCGGGTCCATCCGCCATGCGCTGGAGTTGTCGATGACCGCACAACCGCGCTTCGCCGCCTCGGGAGCGAGCGTCTTCGAGGTGCCGCCACCGGCGCTGAACAGCGCGATGTCCACGCCTTCGAACGCCTCGGGCGTCGCCAGGCCCACCGTGTAGTCCCGGCCGGCGACGCTGACGGTCCGGCCGACCGACCGCTCCGAGGCAAGGAGCCGTAGCTCGGTGATCGGCAGCTGCTTCTCGAGCAGGATCTGGATCATCGTCCGGCCGACGGCGCCCGTGGCACCGACGATGGCGACGACGAGGGAGTTCGGGAGGGATTCAGGCACGGTCCGACCTTCTGGCTACGGGTTGTCGGGCTTCGGCGGAGTATACCAGCGGGCCCCGGCCGCTCCCCCTCGGGCGAATGCCCTACTCCGCCCCGACGACGGCTCGCGACAGCGCCACGAGGTCCGCCGCGAGACCGGCGCAGACGTCGAGCGGGATGTCGACGAACGCCCGCGACGCCGGGCAGCGATAGCGGTCCCGGTGCCACATCAGCGCGACCCGGAGCGGAACACGAAGTCCGGCTCGGTGCCGGCGGCGCGCAGCTGCTCCTCGACCCACTTGGTGCTCCGGCAGGTCCGGAACCCGATCAGCGGTTGCTGCCCGATGAGGCCCATCGTCGGCGGCGTCGTGAGCAGCGCGAGCGGCGAGCCCGCCGCGGTCACGAGCACGAACGGCGATCCGATCAGCACCCCGGAGCGATCGCGATCACCCGGGGCGTTTCCACGCCCGAGCCCGGCTGGCGCCTGGCTGGCGGGATCACCGCAACGCGGCGGTCTCGAGCCCGTGGACGGATCGGCGTCCAAGGGCCCTTGACGGCGACCGGATCCCCTGCCCACCGTAGGGACTCAAGGTGCCGCGCATGGGGGTGAGACGGGATGTCACGCAGGGCGTTCACCATGCTCCTGGTGTCAGCGCTCCTGGTAGGCGCTTGCTCGGTCATGGAGGATCTCGGGCCGACCGTCGAGCTTGGTCCTACCGTGAAGGTGCCGGCAAGCAGGGTGCGACCGGTCGACACGTGCCTCCACGATGCCGGGTTCATCGCGACGGCCTTCCACGAAGGCACGTCGAGGTCAAACGAGAAGTACGGCTACTCGTGGGAGACACCCACCTACTTCACCTGGGAGACGCCGGCCGATGGCTTCAGGGCGAGCGCGGCGGCCGCGCTCCGATGTCGCAGCGTCTTCGATCCCTACCAGGGACTGACGGACGACGAGATCAGCGCGACGTACGAGCGTTGGACGAAGGAGCGCCTGTGCCTCATGGATCTCGGCTTCACTGTGCCGCAGCCACCACCGCTGGAGGAGTTCAAGCGGACCTGGACGACCGGCCCCTGGACGCCGGGCGACGCGATCAGGAATCCGAGCCAGGCAGCGCATGATGCTTGTGGCCTGGAGATGCTCGAGTAGCGGTCGTCCGCACGAGGGCGACCCGCTTTCGACAGCCCGCCTGAGGAAGAAACGCCCCCGGGAGCCGAGCTCCCGGGGGCGTCTGCGTGAACAGGGTTACTTGGCGAGGTGGCGCTGCATCGCCGCCTTGCGGGACAGGTTGACACGGCCCTGGCGGTCGATCTCGGTGACCACCACCATGACCTCGTCGCCCACCGACACGACGTCCTCGACGGACGGCACGTGGTGGTCGGCGAGCTCGCCGATCCGGACGAGGCCCTCCTTGCCCGGCAGGATCTCGACGAACGCCCCGAAGGTCATCAGCCGGGTCACCGTGCCCAGGTACAGGGAGCCGATCTCGACCTCACGGGTGAGGCTCTCGATCCAGTTCTGCGCCTTGCGGGCGTTGTCGCCGGAGACGGCCGCAATCTCGACCGTGCCGTCATCCTCGACGTTGATCTCGGTGCCGGTCTCCTCCTGGATCTTGCGGATCATCGATCCACCCTTGCCGATGATCTCGCGGATCTTCTCGGGGTTGATCTTGATCGTCGTGATCCGGGGGGCGAAGTCCGACATCTCGGTCCGCGCCGACGGCATGACCGCGGTCATCTTGTCGAGGATGAACAGGCGGGCGGCGAGCGCCTGCTTGAGGCCCTCGCGGATGACCCGCTCGTTGATGCCCTTGACCTTGATGTCCATCTGCAGGGCGGTGATGCCCTGGGTGGTCCCGGTGACCTTGAAGTCCATGTCGCCGATCGAGTCCTCCTTGCCGAGGATGTCGGTCAGCACCACGAAGTTGCCGCTGTCGCCGTCGAGTACGAGGCCCATCGCAGCCCCGGCGACCGGCGCCTTGATCGGCACGCCCGCGTCCATCAGGGCGAGGGTCGAGCCGCACGTCGAGGCCATCGACGTCGAGCCGTTGCCGGCCACGACCTCGGACACGAGGCGGATGACGTACGGGAACTCATCGTGGGTCGGGAGGACCGGGAGGAGCGCCCGGGCGGCGAGGTTGCCGTGGCCGATGTCGCGCCGCGACGGGCCACGCATCGGCTTGTTCTCACCGGTGCTGTAGGGCGGGAAGTTGTAGTGGTGGAGGTACCGCTTCTCGGTCTCCGGGCTGATCGTGTCGATCCGCTGGACGTGCGAGGACGGTCCGAGCGTGGCGACGGTCAGCGCCTGCGTCTGGCCGCGGGTGAACAGGCCGGAGCCGTGCGCACGCGGGAGCAGGCCGACCTCGACCGAGATCGTGCGGATCTCGTCGGTGGCACGGCCGTCCATGCGGACGCCCTCGTCGAGGACGAGCTTGCGGACGGTCTTCTTCTGCACGAGCCCGAACAGGCTCTTGCTGAAGCGGGCCTGCCGACGGGCAGCCTCGAGGAGGCGCTCGGACTCGGCCTTGTCGGTGCGCGTGGCGCGGACCGCGGTCGCGATGCCGTCCTTGAGCGCGTCGATCCGGCCCGGCAGGTCCTTGCCGAACCAGGTCAGCAGGTTCGCGGTCGCCTCGGCGTCGGGCAGCGCGCGATGGCTCTCGGCGAGCTCGATGCCGAAGAACTTCGCGAGCGTCCCGAGCTTGTAGTTCTCGAGGTCCGGGTAGCCCTCGCGGGCGATCACCAGCGTGTCGAGGTAGGTGCCCTGGGCGATCCGGGTGCCGTCGCCGAGGGCCGCCTCGAGGAAGCCGATGTCGAAGCCCACCGAGTGGCCGACGAGGAGCGCGTTGCCGACGAAGTCGAGCGCCTTGCGGGCGGCCTCGGCCGGGGTCGGGGCGCCCTTGACGTCCTTGTCGGTGATGCCGTGCATCTGGTTGCCGACGATCGGCCGACCCGGGTTGACGAAGGTCGACCAGCGGTCGGTGATCTTGCCACCCTTGACGCGGACCGCGGCGACCTCGACGAGGTCGGCCATCCTGGGATCCGTGCCGGTGGTCTCGACGTCGACGACGACGAACTCGCCGCCCTTGGCCGCGAGCTCCGCGAAGGTCAGGACGGAGTCGGTCAGCGGCTCGAGGTACGGCAGGCGCTTGGCCTTGCCCACCGCGGCCCGGAGCTGCTCCTGGATGTCGATGATCGGCCCCAGCGAGCGGTGGGCGAACATGATCGCGTCCGCCATCACGTCCTCGGGGAGGATCTTGACGCCGGCCTCGACCATCATGATCGCGTCGCGGGTGCCGGAAACGATGAGGTCGAGCTCCGACTCGGCGAGCTGGGAGTACAGCGGGTTCAGGATGAACTCGCCGTCAATCCGGCCGACGCGGACGGCGCCGATGGGACCCTGGAACGGGATCTCGCTGATGGTGAGCGCGGCCGACGCGGCAATCGTGCCCAGGACGTCGAGCTCGTTCTCCTGGTCCGTGGACAGCGTCGTGATGACGAGCTGGATGTCGTCCTTGTACCCCTCGGGGAACAACGGGCGGATCGGGCGGTCGGTCAGGCGCGCGGCGAGCGTGGCGGCCTCCGACGCGCGACCTTCGCGCTTGATGAAGCCGCCGGGGATCTTGCCGGCCGCGTACATCCGCTCCTCGAAGTCGACGGTGAGCGGGAAGAAGTCGAGACCGGGCCGCGGGTCGGACCGGTTGGCGGTCCCGAGGACCATCGAGTCGCCGTAGCGAACGGTGACGGCGCCGCCTGCGTTGCCGGCAAGCCTGCCGGTCTCCAGGGTGAGCGTACGACCGCCGAACTCGATCTCGAGCGTAGTGGGATTGGGCACGTGTGAACGACCTCCTTGGTCGTGAGGGTGGAGCGACCTGCGGCGGGTGGAGCCGGGGCCCTGCCAGGTGCCGGATGCGCAAGACCCCGGGTGATCACCCGGGGTCCCGTATGCGGCGAGCCTAGCGGCGGAGTCCGAGCGAGCCGATGACGGCCCGGTAGCGTGTTGCGTCCTTCTTCACCAGGTAGGCGAGAAGGCGACGGCGCTGACCCACGAGCTTGAGGAGGCCGCGGCGCGAATGGTTGTCCTTCGGGAAGCGGCGGAGGTGCTCGGTCAGGTCCCGGATCCGCTCTGTCAGGAGCGCGATCTGGACCTCGGGCGAGCCGGTGTCGCCGTCTTTGACGGCGTACTCCGTGATGACCTCTTGCTTCTTCTCCCGCGCGAGCGGCACTCGATCCTCCGACACGAACGATGGCGTGACTTATTACCTTGTACTTCGACCGGCCGAGAATACCAGCCCGCCCCGGGATCGGGCAAACGCTCCCCCGGCTGGGGGTCGCCGCAGCGCGCCTCAGCTCCCGCGCCTCATCCAGCGTCCGGACGCTCGCTAGACCCCGAAGGAGACCCGGACACGGGCCAGCCGGGGGCCGGTGTCCAGGGCGAGCTCGCCGCCGGCGAGGTGCGCCGTGGCCGGGATCGTCACGCCACCCGACTCGACGTCGACCTCGTACGTGCCATCGGGCGGCAGCGCCACGGGGAGCGCAAAGTGCACGACGCTCCCCTGCCCCACCGCCTCCGCCACGCCGACCACCGCGTGGGGCCGTCCGAGGAGCCTGGCGGCGAGCGCGAGGTCGCCCCCGGCGATCGCCGTCCTGACGTCGGTGCTCCGGACGGGCCGACCATCGAGCTCGAATGGGGGCACGACTACCACGTCGTAGCCGCGCTCGGCCCCCAGGGCAGCGAGCGTTGCCGGCGTTCCGGCGCGCTGGTAGCCGAAGGCCGCGTCCGGGGTCATCAGGAACCCGTTGACGGGCGCCCGGGCCGCAATGTCGGCCACGAACGCGCCATACGCCGTCTCGCGAAGCCGCTGGTCGAACATGACGACGACGGTTGCGGCTACGCCCGCAGCGTCGAGCATCGCAAGCCGATCCTCCGGGTCGCACAGGAGCGGCGGCGCGAAGCCCGTGAGGACCTCGTCGGGATGGTGGTCGAACGTGATGACCATCGGACGGGCGTCCCGGGCGGTCGCCTCGCGGACGAGGTGCTCGAGGAGGTATGCGTGCCCGAGGTGGAGCCCGTCGAAGACGCCCACGACGACGAACACCGGCCGCTCCGACGGCGCGAGGTCGTCGAGGCCGCGGGCCGTCTCCATCCTCAGGTCTCGTCGATGACCGCGGCGCGGGCCGCGACCGGGCGTCCCTGCACCGACGGGCGATCCGCAAGCACCTTGTTCGGGTGGAGCGCACCGGCAACGGCCTTGCAGACAGCCACGACGCGGCCATCCGGGCCCACGGCGAGCACGAGGGGGGCATCGCGCAGCACGAGCGGCGTCTTCGGGGCAGTGATCAGCCCCTCGCCGAGGCGCCGGATCTCGTCCGTCGTGATCGCCGCATGCGGGAGATCCTCCAGCCCGGCGTCGATCGGGCGCAGCAGGGCCGCGAAGCCGTCCGGGCCGCCGGCCGCACCGTCGCGGAGCGCCTCGAAATCGACCGCATCCTCGAGGCTGAACCCGCCGGACGCGGTCCGGACGAGCGCGCCCAGGTAGGCACCGCTGCCGAGGGCCACGCCGAGATCCCGCGCGAGCGCCCGGATGTACGTCCCGGCGGAGCAGCTCACCTCGGTCACCGCGACCGGTCGCAGCGGGTCGCCGGCGTCCCATTCGAGCAGCGTGAACTCGTGGATGACGACGTCGCGCGGCGCGAGCTCAACAGGCTGGCCCGCGCGCGCCATCTGGTATGCACGGCGCCCCTCGATCTGGACGGCGCTGTAGTCCGGCGGCACCTGGCGGATCGGGCCGGTGAGCGCGGCCATCCCGGCCTCCACGGCCTCGCGGGTGATGAGCGGCCCGACGACGGTGGTCCGTGCACCATCGATGTCGTCCGTGGTGGATGTCTCTCCGAAGCAGATCGTCGCGCGGTAGCGCTTCGTCGCCCCGAGGTGGTACTCCACGAGCCGCGTCGCCCGGCCGAGGAACACCGGCAGCACGCCCGCGGCGAACGGGTCGAGCGTGCCGCCGTGGCCGACCCGCCGCGTGGAGGATAGGCGCCGCACGAGGCCGACGACGTCGTGCGAGGTCGGGCCGGACGGCTTGGCAACGATCAGGACGCCGTCGAGGCCGCCGCTCCGGTCCCCGCGCCTCATCGCCGGACCTCGGCGGCCAGCCGCTCCGCCACCTCGCGGATGCGCTCGATGGCCTCGGGCAGGGGCAGCGGCACGGATGCACCCGCCGCGCGGGCGTGGCCTCCTCCCCCGAACGCCCCGGTGAGAACGGTCGCGTCCACGCCTCCCGGCCTGGTCCGCACGGAGAGACGCGTCGTGCCGTCCTCCTGCTCCTTGAGGATCATCGCCACCTCGGCGGTCTCCGACTGCGCCAGCAGGTCGATGATCCCCTCCGAGTGGGCGGCGATCGCGCCCGTGGTGGCGAGGTCGTCGGCCCGGAGCGTCGACCAGATCACCCGGTGGTCCGGTGACGTCTCCAGGCGGTCGAGGACGCGGCCGAACAGCCGGAGCTGTGCATCGGGCTTGGTGCGGTACAGCCGGCGCGAGATGTCGGACAGCGGCGCGCCCGCATCGACAAGCGCCGCCGACACCGCCAGCGTCCGGGGCGTGGCGTTCGGGTGGGCGAAGGTCGCCGTGTCCATGACGATGCCGGCCATCAGTCCCGCGGCGAGCATCCCGTCACCCCCGTCGAGCGGGATCCCGAGGCGCGCCGCGAGGAGGGCCACCATCTCGCACGTTGCCGCGGAGCCAGGCTCGATCCAGTCGGCCTCGCCGCGCTCGGCGTTGGACGCGTGATGGTCGATGATCACCCGCGGCAGGCTCGTGAACAGCCCGGGATGGCGCTGGGCGACGGCACCCACCCGATCGGCCGAGCCGCAGTCGCACAGGACCAGCAGGTCATACGCCTCGGCGGGATCGGGGTCCGTCCGGAACCGGTCCATGCCCGCGAGAAATGCATACAGGGGCGGGATCGGGTCAGTCGAGACCGCGGTCGCCCGCGCCCCTACGGCCTCGAGCACCATGCACACGCCAAGCGTGGCCCCCAGGGTGTCCGCGTCCGGGTTCTCGTGGCTCACCACGAGCGCGTTGCGCGCCCCTGTGAGGCGTGCGAGCACGCGCGGCGGGACTGCGTCGCGCGCGAGCGATGCGAGATCGACGGAGGCGGTCATCCGCGGCTGGTCTTCGGGCCGCGGCGCTGGCTCTTCGGGTGGGCACCCCGACCGGCACGCGGGCCGCCGGGTCCGCGCCGGGTCGACGGGCGGCTGCCCGGCCGGTTCCCGCTCTTCGGTTTCGGCGTGGGCACCGGGTCGGCTCCGGGTGCGGCCGGCGTCCCCGGCGCGGGCTCCTCGGCGTCGCCCTCGTGCGGCAGCCGGCGAACGGGCGTCGGCAGCGACTCGTTGAATGGCTCGATCGCCAGGGGCTCGGCGCCGTCCTCCAACTCCTGGAGGAGGTGGAGGACGCGCGTCCCGCGCTCCGCCGAGTCGTCAAGGAAGACGTGGAGCTCCGGGATCCGCTTGATCCGAAGGGTGCGCCCCAGCTCGTGGCGGACGAAGCCCATCGAGTTCTGGAGCGCGCGCAGCGCATCCTTGCGGTCCGTCCCGCCGCCGATGACGCTCACCCACACCTTGGCGTGCCGGAGATCCGGCGCCGTTTCGACGTCGGTGATCGTCACGAACCCGATGCGCGGATCGGCCAGCTCCCTCGTGAGGAGCAGGCCGATCTCCTGGCGCAGGAGCTCATCGACGCGTTCGGTCCGCTGGCTCATCGCCAGTGCCTCCTGGGCGTGGCCCTAGCCGGCAATCCGGCTGCGGGCCTGCTGCGTGAAGCACTCGATGATGTCGCCCTCGGCGAGGTCGTTGTACCCCGCCAGGCCGATGCCGCACTCGAGGTTCTGGGCGACCTCGCGCGCGTCGTCCCGGAAGCGCCGGAGAGAGTCGATCTTGTCCGTGGCGACGATCTTGCCGCTGCGCCAGACGCGAGCACCGCCGGTCCGGACGATCCGCCCGTCGGTGACGAAGCAGCCGGCGATGACGGTGCTCTTGCCGACCCGGAAGATCTGGCGCACCTCTGCACGACCTTCGATGACCTCGACCATCTCGGGCTCCAGGAGGCCCTTGAGCGCCGCGTCGATGTCGTCGGTGAGCTTGTAGATGATGTCGTACAGGCGCACGTCGACGCCCTCCGACTCCGCGGCCCGGCGGGCCGTGTCCGTGATCCCGGTGTTGAACCCGACGACGATCGCGTTGGACGCCGTCGCGAGCATGATGTCGTTGTCGGTGATGTCGCCCGCGGCCTCGAGCAGGACGTTGATCTTCGTCTCGTCCGAGTCCAGCTGGCCAAGCGCGCGGGTGATGGCACCCAGCGAGCCCGACACATCCGTCTTGAGGATGATCCGGAGCTCCTTGGCCTGGCCCGCCTGCATCTGGCGGTACAGGTCCTCCAGCGTCGCCCGACCGGCGCCGACGCCCTCGCGGGCCGCCTGCTCGATCTTGCGGGTCTCGACGAGGTTGCGGGCCGTCTTCTCGTCGGCCACGACGCGAAGGATGTCGCCGGCCTCCGGGACGTCGGCGAGGCCGAGGATGACGACCGCGGTGGCCGGACCGGCCTCCTTGATCCGCTTGCCCGCGGCGTTCTCGAGCGCCTTGATCTTGCCGAAGGTGTTGCCCACCACGGCGATATCGCCGACGTGGAGGGTGCCCGTCTGGACGAGGAGCGTGGCGATCGCGCCTCGGCCCTTGTCCATCTGCGCCTCGACGACCGTGCCGACGGCGCTGCGCTTCGGGTTCGCCTTGAGCTCCTGCAGGTCCGCGACCAGCAGGATGATCTCGAGCAGCTCGGCGAGCCCGACGCGGGTCTTCGCCGACACCGGGACGAGCGGCACATCGCCGCCGAAGTCCTCGACGACGACGCCAGCCTCGGCGAGCTCGGTGCGCACCCGGTCCGGGTTCGCGTCCGGCTTGTCGATCTTGTTCATCGCGATCACGAGCGGCACCTTGGCCGCCTTCGCGTGGCTGATCGCCTCGAGCGTCTGGGGCATGACCCCATCGTCCGCCGCGACCACGATCACCGCGATGTCGGTGACGCGGGCGCCGCGAGCACGCATCGAGGTGAACGCCTCGTGGCCCGGGGTGTCGAGGAAGACGAGGCGCTTGCCGTCCTTCGTCGTGACCTCGGACGCGCCGATGTGCTGGGTGATGCCGCCCCGCTCCCCCGCCGCGACCGTGGTCGTGCGGATGGCGTCGAGGAGGCTTGTCTTGCCGTGATCGACATGACCCATGACGGTCACGATCGGGGCGCGCGCGACCAGGTCCTCCTCGGCGTCCTCCTCGAACAGGACCTCCTTGGCGGCCTCGGCGGGCGGGCCGGAGCCCTCCTCGTCCTCGTCGGCGGCGGCGGACGCGTCGGCCTCGGCCACCTCGTAGCCCAGCTCCTCCGCGACGAGCGCGGCCGTGTCGCGGTCGATCAGCTGGTTGATGGTCGCGAAGATGCCGCTCTTGATGAGCTCCCGGATGATGTCCGCGGACGAGGTGCCGAGCAGCTCGCCCAGCTCCTTGACCGTGATCGTGCCCGGGAGGTCGATCGCGCCACGCTCGCTCGGATCGATCAGGGTGACGGCGCCGGGCGTGAACCCCGCGCGACGCGGCGGCTTGCGAGGTCCGCGTCGGCCGCGGGTGCCGCTCCTACTCCTGGCCATGCGTTCCTCCTTCGTCAGTGTCAGTTCGTGCCGGCGCACGCTCGTCCGGGGAGGACGGGGCGCCGCTGGGTCCGTTATCGGTTGTGGCGGACCCGAGTGCATCGGGCCCGGCGGCGAGCTGCGCCGCGAGGTCGTCCGGGAGCGTGCCGCCGAGCACGTGCTCGATGGCCCGCCGCTTCTCCGCCGCCGACCAGCAGTCGGCATCGCGGCAGAGATAGGCGCCGCGACCTGCGGCCCTCCCGGTGGGGTCGAGGATGATCGTACCGCCCGGCGTGCGGACGACACGCACAAGCTCCCGCTTGGGGCGGGAGGTGCGGCAGGCAACGCAGCTGCGGGTCGGCAGCCGGCGCGGCGGAGCAGGCCGGGATCGACCGGCCGCCGCGGGGCCTACGTCGACACCTCCTCGGGCGCCTTCTTGCGGCTCTTCGTCGGCGCCGGGGCGCCAGCGTCCGCTGCCAGGGCTTCGGTGTCGGCGGCAGTCTCGGCGGGAGCTTCGGCGACAGCCTTCTTGCGGGCCTTCTTCACGGGGACGTCGGCGGCCGTCTCGGCCGATTCCTCCGCGTCCGCGGCCGTCCCGGCGGGGGCCTCAGTAACGGCCTTCTTGCGCGCCTTCTTCACGGGGGCGTCGGCGACGGCCTCGGCCGGTACGTCCTCGGCAGTGCCCTGAGCGATCGTCCCGGCGGGGACGGCAGCGTCATCGGTCGGCACCGTCGTGGCGGCCGGCTCTGCGTCCTCGGCAGGCGCCTCCGCGGCGCGGACCGCGGCCTCGGCAACGGCGACGTCGCTGCGGATATCGATGCGCCAGCCGGTCAGGCGGGCGGCGAGGCGTGCGTTCTGCCCCTCTCGGCCGATGGCCAGCGACAGCATCCGTTCGGGCACGGTCACGTTCGCGATCCGGTGCTCCTCGTCGATCGTGACGCCGATCACCTGGGCAGGCGACAGCCCGTTCGCGACGAACACGGATGCGTCCTCGTTCCACGGGATCACGTCGATCTTCTCGCCGGCGAGCTCCGCGACGACCGCCTGGACCCGCGCGCCGCGCTGGCCCACCGTGGCGCCCACGGGATCGAGCCCCTCCTGGCGCGACGCGACGGCCACCTTGGAGCGGCTGCCGGCCTCGCGCGCGATCGCCTTGATCTCGACGGTGCCAGCGTGAATCTCGGGCACCTCGAGCTCGAACAGGCGGCGCAGGAAGCCCTTGTGGGTGCGCGACACGAGGATCTGGGGGCCACGCGCGGACCGTCGGACCTCCAGGACGAAGGCCTTGACGGGCTGGCCGATGCGGTAGTGCTCGAGCGGGCTCTGCTCGCTGGTCGCGAGGATGGCCTCGACGCCCTTGCCGACGTCGAGGATGATGGCGCGCGGCTCCACGCGGCTCACGCCGCCCGTGATGAGCTCGCCTTCGCGGCTCGCGAACTGGTCGAAGACCTGGTCGCGTTCGACCTCGCGGATCCGCTGCAGGATGATCTGCTTTGCCGTCTGGGCGCCGATCCGGCCGTACTTCTCGCCATCGAGCTGCTCGAGCTCGATGACATCGCCCGCCCGGGCGTCCGGCTTGGTCTGGCGCGCTTCCTCGACGGTCACCTCGACCATCGGATCCTCGATCTCGTCGACGACATAGCGCCCGCGATAGACATCGATCCGGCCGCTGTCAGGCTCGACGCGGACGAAGATGTCCTCCTCGCTGGCAACCCGCCGATAGGCGGCCTGAATGCCTTCCTCGAGGGCGCGGACGAGCGCCTCGCGCGACACCTGCTTCTCGGCGTTGAGCTGGAGGAGCGCACCGACGAAGTCACGACTCATCATGCGCCTCCTGCTGACTGGCTCGATGACGGCAGGGTGCCGCCGGACACAAAGAAACGTGGGTTGGTCACCCACGTTCCGAGGCGGCCCTTCGTAATTGGCGCAAATCATACACCCGGGCCCGTGGACCCCCGGCGAAAGGCGCTCCGGAGCCCCCTCGGGGTGGACCCGTCAGCGGGCGGCGGGCGTGACCGCGGCGCCGTAGCGCCGGTCGACGTAGGTCTCCAGGAGGTCGATGAACTCCGCGACGATGTGGTCACCGCGCAGCGTCCGGTCGAGCCTGCCGTCGACGAACACGGGCGCGACCGGGGCCTCGAACGTGCCCGGCAGGCTGATCCCGATGTCCGCGTGCTTGGACTCACCCGGGCCGTTGACGACGCAGCCCATGACGGCCACGTTCATCTCCTCGACGCCATGGTGCGTCGCTGCCCACTCGGGCATCCGGCGCTTGATGTGCTCGGTGATCTGCTGCGCCATCTCCTGGAAGAAGGTGGACGTTGTGCGGCCGCAGCCCGGGCAGGCGGACACCTGGGGCAGGAACGAGCGCAGGCCCATCGACTGGAGGACCTGCTGGGCGACCTCCACCTCGAGCTCGCGGCCGGCGCCGGGCTCCGGGGTCAGCGAGACGCGGATCGTGTCCCCGATCCCCTCGTTGAGGAGGAGCGACAGGCCCGCCGTGGAGGCGACGATCCCCTTCATGCCCATGCCGGCCTCGGTCAGGCCAAGGTGCAGCGGGTAGTCCGAGCGGGGCGCAAGGCGCCGATACGTGTCGACGAGGTCCCGGACACCCGACACCTTGGCCGACAGGATGATCCGGTCGTGGCCGAGGCCCGTCTCCTCCGCGAGCTCGGCGGACCGCATGGCGCTCTCGACCATCGCGTCGATCATCACGTCCCGCGCGTCGCGCGGCTCGGTGAGCTTCGCGTTGGCCTCCATCATGTCGGTGAGCAGCTGCTGGTCCAGCGATCCCCAGTTGACGCCGATCCGGACCGGCTTGCCGTTGTCGATTGCCGCCCGGACGATCGTCGCGAAGTGCTCGTCATGGCGCTTCGTCCCGACGTTGCCCGGGTTGATCCGGTACTTGTCCAGCGCGGCGGCCATCGCCGGGTACTCGACAAGGAGCTGGTGCCCGTTGTAATGGAAGTCGCCGATGACCGGCACGTCCACGCCAAGGTCGCGGACCTTGCGCACCATCTCCGGCACGGCTGCGGCGGCCTCACCGGTGTTGACCGTCACGCGCACGAGCTGCGAGCCCGCGTGGGCCAGTCGCGCCACCTGGATGGCGGTGCCGTCCGGGTCCGCGGTGTCGGTGTTCGTCATCGACTGGACGACGACCGGGTGCGCGGATCCGACGAGCACGCCGCCGACGTCGACAGAGACCGTCGGCCGGCGGACCGGTCGGAGCTGGTCGGGCGAGGTCACTGGCCGCCTCCGACCTGGCGCGCGACATCGAACACGGTGATCCAGATGAGGAACGTGAACAGGGCAACGAAGCCCACGGCATACGTCGCCTGCTCCGCACGGAGCGAGATCCGGCGCCCGTAGCGCGGGATCGCCTTGAGCAGGATCACGAACATCCGGCCACCGTCCAGCGGCGGGAACGGCAGGATGTTGACGAGCGCGAGGTTTGCCGAGAGGAGGCCCGCCATGTACAGCACGTACAGCGGGCCGAGGCCCCACAGGATGTTGCCCAGCTCGACGGCAATCCCGACGGGACCCGAGGCCGGCGGCGCGGTCGTCGGGCTGGTGACGATCGAGCGGCCGAGGTCGCCCAGCCCGCCGAGGATCATCCCGAACGCATCTGTCGTACGCGTGACGCCGACGCCGATCGCCGCGGCGGGACTGTAGGACACGGTGCCGACGGGGATGCCGCTCCCGAACGAGACCCCGAGCGCGCCCTGGCTCGGGGTGCTGGGCACGCGGAGCGTCACCGTCACGTCCCGCGTCGTGCCATCACCGCCGAGGATCCCGAGGGTCACGGTCTGGCCGGCGAGGGCACGGAGCTTGAGGATCGCCTCGTCGGGCTGGTCGAACACCGACTGCTGGACCCCGTCCACGGACACGAGCGCGTCGCCGGCCTGGAGACCGGCCGTCTCCGCCGGCGATCCACCGACGACCTCTCGTATGACGAGCCCGAGGCCCGGCTCCCCGTTGAGGGCGATCCCCGTGAAGATCGCCAGCGAGAGCAGCAGGTTCATCGTCACGCCCGCCAGCAGGATCACGAGCTTCACGAGCAGGTGCGCGTTGGCGAACGAGTGCGGATCGGCGCCATCGTCGCCATCCTCGCCGTCGAGCTTGACGAAGCCGCCGATCGGGAGCCAGTTGAGCGTGTACAGCGTGCTCCCGGCGTCCTCGTCGCGGGCGCGGGCGAGCACCAGGAAGTCCTCGGCCTCGGGCGACCCAGGCTCCACACCCGGCGGGAGAGCCGGGTCGGGGCGGGGCGGGCGACCGGCGTCATAGGCCGGGGGCCTGCCGCGGGCGAGGATCCGGGCACGCGGCGGGAAGCCGATGCCGAACTCCAGGACACGGACTCTCGCGAGGCGCGCGGTCACGAAGTGGCCGAGCTCGTGCACGAGCACGAGGACGCCGAGGATCACGACGAACAGGACAACCGTGATCAGGCTCTGGACGAGGCCCGTCATGCAACACCCTCCACGGGACCGGTGGCGAACGCGGCGCGCACCTCGAGGTCGAGCGCCACCAGCGTGGCGACATCGGGGGCCTGGTCGGCGCCCTCGCCGAAACGGCGCACCGCCGCCTCCAGGAGACGCGGGATCCCCGGGAAGTCCAGGGTCCCATCGAGGAACCGCGAGACGGCGACCTCGTCGGCGGCGATCAGCGCTGCCGCGGCCCGGGAGCCCGTCCGTCCCGCGTCCCGGGCGATTCGCAGCGCCGGGAATCGCGTCTCGTCGGGCGCACGGAAGTCGAGGCGCGCGGTGGCCACGAGGTTGGGCGGCACCGTCGGCGACGGAAGTCGCTCCGGGTGGGTGAGGGCGTACTGGATGGGGAGACGCATGTCCGGGGTGCCCAGCTGGGCTTTCAGCGAGCCGTCGACGAACAGGACGGCGGAGTGCACGACGCTCTGGGGATGGACGACCACGTCGATCGCGTCGTAGCCAACATCGTACAGCCAGTGTGCCTCGATGACCTCCAGGCCCTTGTTCGCGAGCGTCGCCGAGTCGATCGTGATCTTGGCGCCCATCGTCCATGTCGGATGCCGCAACGCCTGCTCGCGGGTCACGCTGGCGAGGTCCGCCGCCGACGCGTCGAGGAATGGGCCACCAGACGCCGTGAGCACGAGCCGCGCGACACCCGCCATGGGCTCGCCGACCAGGCACTGCCAGATGGCCGAGTGCTCGGAATCGATCGGCCGCAGCCACGCGAGCGGCGTCGCCAGCGGGTCGCCGGCCGCGCGAGCCCCGGCGAGGCGACGGGCCTCGGCCATCACGAGGTGGCCGCCGGCAACGAGCGTCTCCTTGTTGGCGGTCGCGACGATCTTGCCCGCGCCCAGCGCGGCGAGCACTGGTCGCAGCGACACGACCCCGCCGGTGGCGATGACGACGAGATCGACGTCGTCGCGGGTCGCGATCGTCTCGAGAGCGTCCCCGCCGGCGATACGCGTGGTGCCCGCGGGGAGGTCGAGGGTGCGCCGTTCGTCGGCCAGCGCGACGACCGCCGGCCGGAGGCGGGCGGCCTGGGCCGAGAGCTCGACGGCATGTGACCCGGTCGCGAGCGCGACGACGCGGAACCGGTCTGGGTGCGCGACCAGCACGTCGATGGTCTGCACGCCGATGCTGCCGGTGGAGCCCAGGAGCGCGACGCCGAGGCGCCGCGGCTCAGCCGGCGAGCGCGAGGACATACAGCGCGACCACGGGGCCGGCGAACAGGAAGGAGTCAATGCGGTCGAGGATGCCGCCGTGGCCCGGGATCAGCGTCCCGGAGTCCTTCGCGCCGGCCGCGCGCTTGAGCATCGACTCGGCGAGGTCGCCTGCCTGCGCGGCCAGCCCCAGCAGCGGACCGAGCACGAGCGCGCCGGCTGGCGCCTGGCCGAGGCCCCCGAGGAGGAGTGCGGTGATGGCCGTCGTCGCGACGAGGCCGCCGATCACTCCCTCGACCGACTTGGACGGCGAGATGTGGGTCAGGAACTTGTGACGGCCGATCTGCCGGCCGACGAGGTAGGCGCCGGTGTCGAAGCTCCAGACGCCGAGGACGAGCAGCAGGACCCAGCCGCGTTCTGGTCCGATCGGCGCGAGGGCCGCGCCCGCCGGCACGCCGGGTGCCGTCGAGGCCACCTGGAGGACGAAGCCGATGAGCCCGACGTACACCGCCCCGAACACCGTGGCCACCCATGCGACGAGCCCGTCGCGTGGGTCGCTGCGCCCGAAGGCACCGACGCCCGCGAGCACGATCCCCACCGCCACGAGGAGGATGCCCTTGTCACCGGCGGGGCGCCACGCGGCCTCGAGGACGAGTGCGACGGCGAGCGCCGACCCGAACAGCGGGAGCGACGGGTAGCCCGCCCCCTTCAGCAGCCGGAAGACCTCCCAGCCGCCGAGGGCCGCGACGATCGCGAGCACGACGGCGAGGGCGGGCACGCCGATGGCGAGCGCGAGGAGGAGCGGCGGGACGAGGACGAGCGCGGAGAGCGCACGCGTGCGGAGCACCGGCCCGATCCCCTAGCGGCCGAAGCGTCGGGTGCGCTGCGCGAATTCGAGGAGCGCGCTGTCGAAGGCGTCCGGCCCGAAGTCCGGCCACAGGCACTCATCGAACACGAGCTCCGCGTAGGCGGACTGCCAGATGAGGAAGTTGCTGATCCGCTGCTCCCCGCCCGTCCGGATCACGAGGTCCGGGTCCGGCAGGCCGGTGGTGTACAGGGCGTCGCTGATCATGCGCTCGTCGACGTCGCCCGGGGCGGCACCCGACTCGATGACGCGGCGGACGGCATCGACGATCTCGGTCCGGCCCGCGTAGTTCCAGGCGATGTTGAGCTGCAGCCGACTGCCCTCGGCGGTCTGGTCCAGCGCATCGGTGATCGAGCTTCGGGTCTCGTCGGGCAGCTCCTGGAGCCGGCCGAGGAGGCGGACGCGGACGCCCTGGGCGCGCAGCTCGTCAGTCTCGTCGCGGATCGCCTGGCCGAGGAGCTCGAACAGCCCCGCAACCTCGTCGTCCGAGCGGGCCCAGTTCTCACGGCTGAACGCGTACAGCGTCAGCACGGGGACGCCGCGTCGGACGGCATGCTGGAGGAGCCCGCGGATCGCCTCGACGCCCGCGGCATGGCCCTCGAAGTCTGCCTTGCCCCGGGCACGGGCCCAGCGTCGGTTCCCGTCCATGATGATCGCGACGTGCCGCGGGAGCTCCTCGTGCGGGAGGAGCGGCGCCTGCGCGGGGGTTGCGTCGAACTCCGCCGCCCCGGCATCGCCCGCGGGTTCGTGGGCGAGCGGCGGCGCGTCGGTCGGCCGTGCGAGCGAGCGATCGAGCGGCGCCTGGGCCACTAGACCTCGAGGACCTCCAGCTCCTTCGCGGCACCGATCCGGTCGACGTCGCCGACCACCCGGTCCGTGATCTTCTGCAGCTGGTCGAGGAAGCGCCGGGACTCGTCCGTCCCGACCGTCCCGTCCCGCTCCTCCTTCTTGATGGCGTCGTTCGCCTCGCGGCGGTTGTTGCGGATCTCGACCCGTGCTTCTTCCATCCGCCTGTGGACGCTCTTGACGATCTCCTTGCGACGCTCCTCGGTGAGCGGCGGGATGTTCAGGCGCACGACGGTCCCGTCGACGTTCGGCGTGAGGCCGATGTCGCTCTTGAGGATCGCCTTCTCGATAGCGGACAGGACGCCGCGGTCCCACGGCTGGATCACGATCTGGTGCGCCTCGGGAACGCTGATCGAGGCGAGCTGGTTGAGCGGCGTCTGGGTGCCGTAGTAGTCAACGGTGAGACGCTCGACGATGGACGTCGACGCGCGGCCGGTCCGCAGCCCCCCGAAGTCGCGCTCCATGGCTTCGATGGCGCGAAGCATCTTGCGCTCCGCCCCGGCGAGGATCTCTGTCGTCATGCGCTGACACCTCCGGTCTGGGCGGAGATGAGGGTCCCGACGCGTTCGCCGGCGGCCACCCTCCGGATGTTGTCTGGGGCGTTGAGGTCGAAGACCACGATCGGCAGGTCGTTCTCCATGCACAGGGAGACCGCCGCCGCGTCGAGGACCTTGAGCTGGTCGCGCAGCAGGTCCTGGTAGCCCAGGGTCTCGTACCGCGTCGCTGTCGGAACCGTCATCGGGTCCGCGTCGTAGACGCCGTCGACCTTGGTGGCCTTGAGCAGGACCTCGGCACCGACCTCGACCGCTCGCAGGGCAGCGGCCGTGTCGGTGGTGAAGTACGGGTTGCCCGTGCCCGCGACGAAGATCGTCACGCGGCCCTTCTCGAGGTGGCGCACGGCGCGCCGGCGGATGTACGGCTCCGCGATCTCGTTCATCGCGATCGCGCTCATGACCCGGACCGGCATCCCGGCACGCTCGATGGCGTCCTGGAGCGCGAGGCCGTTCATGACCGTTGCGAGCATGCCGATGTAGTCGCCGGTTGCGCGGTCCATCCCCCGGGCCGCCGCGGCCATGCCCCGGAAGATGTTCCCGCCGCCGACCACGATGCCGATCTCGACACCGGTGTCGCGGACCTCCTTGACCTGCCGGGCGATGAACGCGCAGACGGCCGGATCCACGCCGTACGGGCGATCACCGAGGAGTGCCTCGCCGGACAGCTTGAGGAGGATCCGGCGGTAGCGGGCGCCACCGGCCGGGGCCGTCTCGGGCCCCGTGCCGCCGGCGCGCTCGCGACCTGCGTCCGTCACATCTCCTCCCCGAGCGCAAAGCGGATGAACCGCCGCACCCGGATGTTCTCACCGATCGTCGAGATCTTCTCGGTAACGAGGTCGCGGACGCTGCGCTCCTCGTCGCGGAACGGCTGCTCGAGGAGACAGACCTCGCGATACCACTTCTTCAGCTGGCCCTCGATGATCTTCTCGCGCACGGCCTCGGGCTTCGCCTTGGTCGCCTCGTCGGCCAGGAGGGTGGCCTTCCTCGCCTCGAGGATGTCGGACGGGATGTTCTCGATGTCGACATAGGTCGGGGCGAGGCCCGCAACCTGCATCGCGAGGTCGCGAACAAGCTTCTGGAACTCGTCTGTCCGCGCGACGAAGTCCGTCTCGCAGTTGACCTCGATCAGGACACCGAGGCGGCCGCCGGCATGGATGTAGCTGCTCACGAGTCCCTCGCGGGCGTCGCGGCCGGCCTTCTTCGCCGCTGCGGCGAGGCCCTTCTCACGCAGCGCGAGGACGGCCTTGTCGAGGTCGCCACCGGCCTCCTCGAGCGCGCGCTTGCAGTCCATGAAGCCCGCACCGGTACGCTCGCGCAGGTCCTTGACGGCTGCAGCCGTGATCTCCATCTGGATGGTGCTCCTGTTGTCGGTGCGGCGCGAGCCCGTAAGCGCGCGCAGGGGTTCAAGGTTGCGAGCCGCTCGCCGGGCGCGGTCGGCTCCGGGATGCCGGGCGATCGGCGGTGCCGAACGCCCGAGCTTGCATCATTCGGTCGGTGCGACCGTGACCACGGGGGGCTCGGCCGCCTTGGGGGCGCCGGGCAGGAGGTCGTCGTCCTCGCTCTCGGGTTCGAACGAGAGGGTGCCGCCGGCCGCGAGCTGGGCGACCAGGTCCGCGGCTGCGGCCTCGTCGAACTCCGGCTCCTCGATGGCCTGGACCTCCTGGGCCTCGGGCTCCGACGTGCGGGCCGCGCGCAGGCGCTGGCCTTCGATCGCCGCGTCGGCGACCAGCTGGCAGAGCAGCCGGATCGAGCGGATCGCGTCGTCGTTGGCCGGGATGATGTAATCGAGCTCGTCCGGGTCGACGTTGGTGTCACCCGTGCCGACGACCGGGATCTCGAGCTTGTTCGCCTCGGTCACGGCGATCCGCTCGCGGTGCGGGTCCACGATGAACATGGCGCCCGGCTGACGCTTCATCTTGCGGATGCCGCCGAGCGTTGCCTGGAGCTTGTTGAGCTCCTCGGTCAGCCCCGCGGCCTCCTTCTTCGCCAGGCGGTCGAAGTCGCCTGCGAGCTGCCGGGCCTCGAGCTGGTCGAGCAGGCCGATGCGCTTCTTGATGGTGACGAAGTTCGTCATCATGCCGCCCAGCCAGCGCTTGGTGACGTACGGCTGGCCGGCGCGGATCGCCTCCTGCATCACCGGCTCCTGCGCCTGCTTCTTCGTTCCGACGAAGAGGATGCTGTCGCCGCGGGCGACGGTCTCGGTGACGAACTCGAGGGCGAGGTCCAGGCGCTTGACGGTCTGGGCCAGGTCGATGATGTGGATCCCGTTGCGCTCCGCGAAGATGAACGGCTTCATCTTGGGATTCCAGCGGCGAGTCTGGTGTCCGAAGTGGACGCCTGCCTCGAGCAGCTGGCGCATCGATGCCGTGGGCACTGCGTGACCTCCTGCGGTTGGTTCCTCCGCTGATCCCCCGCGGGAGCCGCCGGTCCGTGCCGCTTCGGGCCTCGGGACCGCCGACACCGTCCCGCACCGGAACGGACCAGCGTGTGTGCTCCGTGCCGGCCATCTGCCGACGCGGGCGTGCATGCACCGCGGACCGTTCCGCGGCGGCCGGGAGTGTAGCACGGGGGTCCCGGCGGGCCTGTCGTCCGCGTCCGCCGTGCGTTCCCGGGCCGTGCTGCGGACGGTCCGGCCGGGCGCCGGGCGTCGTTCGGCGCCGGCGTCCGCACACGGTCATGGGGCGATCGCGCGGTGATGTCGCAGCGAGGGCCGCCCGTTGCCGTCCACGTCGAGCGCGACGAGGTCGATCCGCAGCGGCAGCGCCGGCAGGGCACGCCCGTCCGGCAGATGGCCCCGCTCCATCAGCCCGCCGATCGCGCGCCGGAGCGCGACCCGCTTTCGATGGTCGAGCGTCTCCTCCGCAAGCCCGAAGTCGCGTCGGTTGCGGCGCCGCACCTCGAGGACGACGAGCATGCGCGGCGGGCCGGGGTCGACGGCGACGAGGTCCAGCTCGTCCCGGCCGACGCGCACGTTACGCCCGAGGATCGTCCAGCCCGCGGACTCGAGTCGCCGCGCGACGAGCCGCTCGCCCGCATCCCCGATCCGTTGGGCCTCCGTGCTCGTGACCCGCTCCATACCCTGCAGCATGGCCTGCATCGCTTACCCGCGGCTTATCGCATCCGGGCTCCACGCCGGGCCGCAGCCCGCTGGCAGCGGTCCGGCACCGGGCGCCACGGGCAGCACCGGGGCGGGCTGGGGCCCAAGCCCTAGCCGATTGTCGCGAACGCCTCGTCGCCCAGCTCGGCAGCGAAGGCATCGGCATCGTCCGCCATGACCGCGACGACGTCCTCCGGCAGGCCCACCGGTACGGCGCCAGCCGGCGCATCGAACAGCGAGAGCTGGTCCCCGGCCAGCAGCACCTGGATCGCCTGCCACGAGCTGCGGTGATGGGGCGTGAGGCCGTGTGCGCGGATCGCGTCGCGGTGCTCCCTGGTTGCATAGCCCTGGTTGTGCTCCCAGCCGTAGGCCGGGTAGCGGACCGCCAGCTTCGCCATCATCCGGTCGCGGACGACCTTCGCGACCACCGACGCGCAGGCGATCGAGTACACGCGCGCGTCCCCGTCGACGATCGCCGTGTACGGACCGACCTGCACATCGAACTCCGCGATCCGGAGGCCGTCCACGAGGACATGGTCGTGGCCCCCCAGCCGCGCGATCGCGCGGCGCATCGCCAGGTGGGTCGCGTGGTAGATGTTCAGCCGGTCGATGTCCGCCACGGAGGCTGCCCCGATCCCCACCGCGATCGCGCGCCGGCGGATGACGGGGGCGAGCCGCTCGCGCTGGAGCGCGCTCATCGTCTTGGAGTCGCGTACGCCCTCGATCCGATGGCAGTTGGGCGGCATGATCACGGCCGCGGCGACGACCGCGCCACTCGTCGGCGCGACGCCGACCTCGTCGACGCCCGCGATCCGCAACGCGCCGCCTCGCCACAGGGGGCGCTCCCAGCGGAGGGTCGGGACGATCGGGGCCATCGGGCCGTAGCGTAGCGCGGGCCGCGTGCCGGCGGCTTTCCCGAGCCGTGCCAGACTGGCGGCGATGCAGCGTCCGTTCGCCCAGGTCGACGTCTTCACCTCGGTGACGCAGGACCCCGACGGCACGATCCTCGTGGGCGGCCGGTGCGTGACCGTGGTTTCGGGCACCGTGGACCTCTGACCGGCCCGGACATGAAGCGACCCCGGCACGGGCCGGGGTCGGGCGTTCGAGCGGCGGCGCCGGCGTGACCGGCGAGCAGGCTAGCGGCGCTCGCGGAGCGTCGTCGCTGCCTTGCCCACGCGGTTGCGCAGGAAGTACAGCTTCGCGCGGCGGACCTGGCCGTGACGGATGACCTCGATACGCTCGATGCGCGGACTGTGGAGCTTGAACGTGCGCTCCACCCCGACGCCCGAGGCGATCCGGCGGACGGTGATCGTCGACGCGATCCCGCTGTTGCGCATCCGCATCACGAGACCCTCGAAGATCTGGACTCGCTCGCGGGTCCCCTCGACGACCTTCGCCGCGACCTTGACGGTGTCGCCGGGCGTGATGACCGGGAGGTCGGTGCGGAGCTGGTCCTGGACGATCTCGTTGAGCACGTTCACGGTGGTGGGTCCTTGTCGTTCGTGTCGGCGGCAGCCGCGGCTGCGAGTGGTGCAGGTTCCGGGACGGCGAGCCGAAACAACGGCGCGGCCGACGGCGGAGGATAGCACGGCAGGCGTGCGGTGTCAGGCGTCCCCGTCGTCGTCGCGGGCCGGTCCGGCGTCGATCTCCTCGCGGAGCTGGGCCATCGCCTTCGCCTCGTCCTTCGAGAAGGCACGGCCCTCGAGGAGGTCCGGGCGCCGCTCGAGCGTTCGGCGGAGGGACTCCTTCAGCCGCCACTTGCGGACCTGCTCGTGGTGGCCGGAGACGAGCACCGGCGGCACCGACACGCCATCGAACTCGGCAGGGCGGGTGTACTGCGGGTATTCCAGGAGCCCCGCCGCGAATGACTCCTCGGTGGTGGACGCCTCGTCGATCGCCCCGGGGAGCAGCCGAATCACCGCGTCGATGATCACGAGCGCCCCGAGCTCGCCGCCCGTGAGGACGTAGTCCCCGATCGACAGCTCACGGTCCACCATCGAGCGGATGCGCTCGTCGACGCCCTCATAGCGCGGGCACAGGAACACGAGGTGGGAGGTCCCGGCGAGCTCGTGCGCAACGGCCTGGCGGAAGACCCCGCCCGCCGGGTCGAGGAGGATGACGACCGAGTCCGGCCGGCGGAGCGCCGCGAGGGCCGCGGCCACGGGCTCCGGACGCAGGACCATGCCCGCCCCGCCGCCGTACGTGGAGTCATCGACCGCCCGATGCCGGCCGAGGCCCCACGCGCGGAGGTCGTGCACCCGCACGGTCGCCAGCCCGCGCTCGAGAATGCGCGCGGGGATGCTCGCGCCCAGCGGTCCCTCGACCATCGGCGGGAACAGCGTGAGGACGTCGATCTCGAGCGGCATCGGCCTGCCCGTCAGTCGGTGTCGGCCGGCGGCTCCGGCGCGGTTGCCGGCGCAGCCTCGGGCGCGGGCGCCGGCGCGGCCTCCGGCGCGTGCGCCATCCCTGCCTCGAGCGTCGGCGGCCCCTTCGGCTTCTGCTTCGCCTTTGGCTTGCGCCGAGCCGGGCGCGGTGTGTCCCAGCCCGTGCCGGGGATCTCGCCGATGTCGACCGCAGGCGGCGCGACCGGGGCCTTCGCGACCGGCGCGGGCTTCGGCTTCGGCGCCTTGGGCTGCTTCGGGTTCGGAGGGCGCCGGTCGCGCGGGCGGACGTAGTCGTCCTCCACCGGGCGAGCGTCGAGCGCGAGCGCCTCCATATCCACGATCATCTCGCCGCGCTCGGGTGCCAGGTCGAGCACGATGCCCTTGACGCCGGGCACGTCCAGCTCCCCGCGCGGGCCGCGCACGACGAACACCTCGGCGCCGCCTGCCCGATAGATCTCGGCCACCCGGCCGAGCTGCTCGCCGTTCGAGCCGCGGACCTCGATGCCCTGCAGCTCGTGCCACAACCAGGTCCCGGGCTCGCGGGTCTCGGCGGGCGGCTCGATCTCCAGGTAGACGTCGCGAAGCTCTTCCGCGGCGTCCCGGTTCGGGTACTCCCGGAAGCGGATCCACCAGCCGGGTCCGTCCGCGACGGCGGAGGCCTCATCGATGGTCAGGCCGCGCGCCGACCCTTCCGGGTACAGGACGGCGCCCACGGTGAAGCGCTCCTCGGGACGATCCGTGAGGAGCTCGATGCGGACGTGCCCGCGCAGGCCGCGGAGGCCGCGCACGAGCCCGACCGTGAGGCGCGCGGGCGCGTCGGGCGTGGCGTCAGGCGCGGCGTCGCTGCGCGGGCGCTCGGCGGGAGCCAGGGCCGGGCCTGCTCAGACGATCTCGAGGCTGACCGGCTCGCCCGAGCGGGCGGAGGTCACCTTGAGCAGCGTCCGGAGCGCCTTCGCGACCGACCCGTTGCGCCCGATGACCTTGCCCATGTCGGCCTCGGCCACGTGCAGCTCGATGATGGTTCCGTCCTCGCCGTTGACGATCTCGACCGTCACGGCCTCGGGATCATCGACGAGCGACTTGGCGACGTATTCGACCAGTTCGGCGGCTGCCATCCGCGGCCTACTTCGCGCCCGGCGTGATGCCGGCGTTCTTGAACAGGCGCTTGACGGTGTCGGACGGCTGGGCGCCCTTGGCGAGCCAGTCGCGGGCCTTCTCCTCGTCGATGTGGACGTCGATGGGATCGGTCCGGGGGTTGTAATGACCGATGGTGTCGAGAGCGCGGCCGTCCCGGGCGGAACGGCTGTCGGCGACGACCAGCCGGTATGACGGCTGCTTGTGCGCGCCGACTCGAGTCAGGCGGATGCGGACGGCCATGGGGTGCGGTGCTCCTCCATCGGCCGGGTCCTTGGGCGGACCCGGTCATGCGTGTGGGCTGTGTGGTGGCTAGCTGCCGGTGACGTGGATGATGACGGTACCCCGGTCGAGCTCCTCGCCGGGCACGTAGGACCCGATGATGGAGTCGAAGGCGTCGAGGTACGGCTTGGCGTTCGCCTCGTAATCGGCCTTGTCGGCGGCCGGGATCATCCCTTCGATGTGACTGCGGATCCCGGCGACATCGACCCAGAACAACGAGGCATGCCTGGAACCCGCCTGCTTGAGCGCGGCAGCGAAGCGGTCGCTCTTCGCGAGCGAATCACCGGTGCGAGCGTCAAGCACGGCCTTCGTGAACCCGGTCCCATAGCCGATCACGACCGCCTGGTCGGTCACGGTGTACGAGATCTGGAGGTTGGCCGGCGCCTCGACGGCGCCGCCCGTTGCCGCACCCGCCAGGTCGCCGAGGTTGCCGAGGTCCACGACGGTGATCGTCGCGTCCGCGTAGGCCTCGTCGGTGACCTTGAGGCCGGACGTGCCGCCCGCGAGCTCGATGAACCCGCGGAGCTGGGTCAGGAGGCGCTCGGCGGCCGCGCGATCCGTCGGCACGACGACGATCCCGCCGCCGATCGTGTCACCGTCGCGCGTGACTGCGATCCCGGCCTCGCCCATCCAGCCGGTGATGGCGTCCCAGCCGCCGACGATCCGGAGCGAGCTCTCGAGGTCCTTGACGCTCTTCGCGAGCTCCGGGTCCGTGGCGGCGAGGTCCTTGATGCGGGTCAGCGCCGCGCCGACGTCGTGGCCCTCCGCGAGCGCGACCGTGGTCGGCGGCAGGATCGACGCGAGCGTCGTCTCGGCGGTGGTGGCCGGGCCGAGCTTGGCAACGTGCGGGTTGCGGGTATCGATGACGAAGCCGCCGTCCTGGGCGCGGATCGCCCCGACGGTCCAGGCAGGCGCGAGGTCGCTGAACGCCGCGGGCAGGCTGGGCATCGCCGATGCGGCACCACCTGCGAGGTCCTTCGCGGCCGCACTGAGGCCCTTGGCGTCCACGTACCCGAAGCCCAGCCGATCGCCCGAGACCGAGGCCTCGGCGGTCTTGAACTGCGCGACCGTGTTCAGGCCGGCGGTGCCCTTGGTGTCGATCGCCGCCTTGACCGAGGCGACATCGCCCAGCGCGAGGACGGGTCCGATGACCGCGTACGCCGTGTGGACGTCCGCCATCCCGGCCGGCGCGCCGTCCTTCGGCGTGACCGAGGTGATCGTGACGCCGTTGTAGGACTCGGTGGTCGTCGTCGCGCCTTCGCGGGTGACGAGTGCCGCGGCCCATCCCTCGGCCTTCGGGGCATCCTTGACGCTCAGCAACACCAGGCCGTGGGCACTGGCGGCAGCCGCTGCGGTAGCCGGGAACGGACCGACGCTGACCGAGACCTGGCGCCCGAACCACGGGTCGATGTCCGTCGCCCAGGACTGCGTGCCATTGGTCGCCTTGCCCAGGATCTGGTCCAGCGCCTCGTTGAGCTTGGTCGGAAACGCGGCCTGGTCGTCGAAGCCCGGGAACGCCGTCATGAGCTTCGCGAGCTGGGCCTGCTGGCTGCCCGGCAGATCGAGGCGAAGCTCGCTGTAGACGAGGCTGTCCTTCGGGGCGTAGGCGAGGACCGCAGGGTCGCCGGAGTCGCTGGTGAGCAGGAGCGTTGCGCCCGCGGCGAGACCCACGACGACGACAGTGACGACGAGCGCGGCGAGCCAGCGGACGCGGCTGCGGCTCCCGCGAGCGGGTCCGGCCGCCGTGACCGGAGCCACGGGTGTCGTCGGCACGGCCTCCGGATCCGCGAAGGCGGACGGTGTTGGCGGCGTGTCTGCGGGCGATGGCGTCCCGGGTGCGCCGGATGCGGCCTCGACAGGGTCGGGCGGCTGCGGTGGCGCCGACGGCGTCTCGAAGCGCTGGGTGTGATCCTGGTCTGTCATGGTCATGTTCCCCCGCCTTATCGGCGTCCGAGCAGCTGGCCCATCGCGGCACGCTTGCCGCCGGAGCCTGAGAGCTGCTTCATCATCTTCTGCATCTCGCCGAACTGCTTGACGAGGCGATTGACCTCGGGCAGCGTCGTCCCCGAGCCGTTGGCGATGCGCCGGCGGCGCGAGGCGTTGAGGACACCTGGCTCGCGGCGCTCGCGCGGCGTCATCGAGAGGATGATCGCCTCCACGCGCTTGAGGTCGCCGCGATCGACGGCGTCCTGCGCCTGCTTGGCCATGCCGCCCATGCCGGGGATCATCCCCATCAGCTGGCCCATCGGGCCCATCTTCTGCATCTGGCGCATGGACGACAGCATGTCCTCGAGCGTGAACGAGCCCTTGCGGACCGATTCCTCGAGCTTGGCCGTCTGCTTCTCGTCGAACGCGTCCTGAGCCCGCTCGACGAGGGTCATGACGTCGCCCATGCCGAGGATCCGGCCGGCGAGGCGGTCCGGGTGGAACACCTCGAGCGCGTCCGTCTTCTCGCCGGTGCCCAGGAACTTGACCGGGATCCCGGTGACGGCGCCGATCGAGAGGGCGGCCCCGCCGCGGGCGTCGCCGTCGATCTTCGTGAGGACGAGGCCCGTGACCCTCAGCGCAGCCGCGAACCCCTGGGCGACGGTGACGGCCTCCTGGCCGGTCATCGCGTCCACGACGAGCAGCGTCTCGACGGGCTTCGTCGCGTCACTGACCACCCGGATCTCGTCCATCAGCGCGTCGTCGATCGTGAGCCGACCGGCCGTGTCGATGATCACCACGTCGCGCCCGATGCGCTTCGCGTGCTCGATGCCCTGGCGCGCGATGTCGACGGTCGGCGTCCCCACGGGTGCCCGATAGATAGCGACGTTGATGCTCTTCGCGAGCGTCTCGAGCTGGTCGGCCGCCGCGGGGCGGTAGGGGTCCGCGGCAACCAGGAGTGGCTGGCGACCCAGCTTGACGATGTGCTTCGCGAGCTTCGCCGCGGACGTCGTCTTGCCCGAGCCCTGGAGGCCGACGAGCGCGACGACGGCGGGACTGCCGACGAGCCGGAACGTACGATCGCCTGCGGAGAGCAGCTCCGTGAGCTCGTCGTTGACGATCTTCACGACCTGCTGGCCCGCGGTCAGGCTCTCGAGGACGTCGGCGCCGATGGCGCGCTCGCGCACGCGGGCGACGAAGTCCTTGACGACCTTGAAGTTGACGTCGGCCTCGAGCAGGGCGAGACGGACCTCGCGCATCGCCGCGTCGACGTCGGCCTCGGTCACACGACCACGACCGGTCAACCCGGCCAGGGTCTTGCGGAGGCGATCGCTCAGGCTGTCGAACATGCGGGGATGGGGACCCTTTGGCTGTCGGTTGGATCAGGCCGCGACGGCGGTGCCGGGCGGGTGGTGCGCGGGTTCTGGCGACACCGGGGAGCGTCGAGTGTAGCCCACGTGCCTTGGACTGTCGCCCGGTACCCTTCGCGCGGTGACCGATCCCCTGCTCGATCCCGTCCCGCCGACCCGCGACGTGACGCCGACGGCCAGCCTGTGGCGCAACGGCGCATTCGTCCGCGTCTGGGCGGCCGCGACCATCTCGGTGTTCGGGTCGTTCGTGACCCGCATCGCACTGCCGTTCGTCGCGATCCTCACGCTCAAGGCAGGCCCGATCGAGGTCGCCGTACTGCGCTCGCTGGAGCTGGTCGCCGCCCTCCTCGTGGGGTTCGTCGCCGGCGCCTGGGTCGATCGCCTGCGGCGGCGGCCGGTGCTGATCTGGGCGGACATCGGGCGTGCGGCGCTGCTGGGATCCGTCCCCCTGGCGGCGGTCGGGGGCTGGCTGACACTCGCCCAGGTGTTCGCCGTCGCATCGCTCGCCGCGATCCTGACGACGTTCTTCGATGTCGCCGACAGGGCATACCTGCCGACGATCGTCCCGCGCTCCGAGCTGGTCCGGGCGAACGGCGCGCTCGCAGCGACCAGCTCCGCCGTGGAGTTCGCGGCGTTCGGCGTGGCGGGGTTCCTCGTCAACCTGCTGACTGCCCCGATCGCGATCCTCATCGACGCGGGCTCGTTCATCGTGTCGGCCGCGCTGCTCGGGACGATCCGCCGTGCCGAGCCGCCGCCACCGCCCGTGGCAGACCGGGAGCCCGTGATGCACGAGATCGCCGAGGGGCTGCGTCTCGTGATCCACGACCCGGTGCTGCGCGGCCTCGCCGGGGGCACGATGGGCCTCGCGGCGATGTGGGGCATCTTCGGTGCGACATGGCTCCTGTTCGTCACCCAGGAGCTGCGCCTGGGCCCGGCGGTGATCGGCGTCATCGCGGCGCTGGGTGGGTTCGGGTCGCTCCTGGGAGCGCTCCTCGCGGCGCGCGCGACGGCGCGCTTCGGGCTCGGCAACGTCGTGTTCGCGTCGATGCTCTTCGCCGCGGTCGGCAACCTGCTCATCCCCCTGGCGCCGGTCGGGATGCCGGCGGTCGCCATCGCCCTGCTCCTCGGGCAGCAGCTGATCGGCGACACGGCGGTGACGGCCTTCGACGTGACCGAGATCTCGGTACGCCAAGCCCGCGTCGGTGATCGCCAGCTGGGGCGCGTCAACGCGACGGTGCGGGTGGCGATGGTGCTGGCCCAGCTCGCCGCGACGATCCTCGGCGGCGTGCTCGCGGAGGTGATCGGGCTGCGCGGTGCCGCGTTCCTCGCACCGATCGGCGCATTGCTCGGGGCCGCCGCGATCTGGTTCTCGCCCGTCCGGCATCTCCGCCGCATCGAGCCCCGCGAGCCGACCGGGTCGCCTGCGGGCTAGTCGAACAGGGCCGCGACGAAGGACGCTGGGTCGAAGGGCAGGAGATCCCCGGCCTTCTCCCCCACCCCGACGAACCGGACGGGCACGCCGAGCTCCTTCTCGATCGCGAACACGATCCCGCCCTTCGCGGTCGAATCGAGCTTCGTGAGGACCACCCCGGTCAGGCCGACCGCCTCGTGGAACGCCTTGGCCTGCGCGAGGCCGTTCTGCCCGGTCGTCGCGTCAAGGACGAAGAACGTCTCGACACGGGCGCCCGGGAGGCGCTTGTCGATGACCCGACGGACCTTCGACAGCTCGTCCATCAGGTTCGCCTTCGTGTGCAGCCGCCCCGCCGTGTCCGCGATGATCAGGTCGGCGTGGCGCGCGATCGCGGCGTCCAGGGCGTCGAACACGACCGCAGCGGGGTCGGCGTTGGGGGCGTGGGCGATGATCTCGCTCTCGGTGCGCTGTGCCCAGATCCGCAGCTGGTCGATCGCGGCCGCGCGGAAGGTGTCCGCGGCGGCGAGCAGCACCCGGCGCCCATTCGCCCGTTCGCGGGCGGCGAGCTTGCCGATGGTCGTGGTCTTGCCCGTGCCGTTGACGCCCACGACGAGGACGATCGCCGGGCCACCCTCGACGGCCGGCGTGGGCTCCCAGTGTCCGGCGTCACGGGGGGCGAGCAGGGCGGCGAGCTCCTCGCGGACGGCGATCTCCGGGCTGACATTGCGGCGCTTGCGGGCTCGCTCGACGATGTCCATCGCCAGAGACGCGCCGACGTCGCCCGTGATCAGGATCTCCTCGACATCGTCCCAGTCCGCCGTGTCGCCACTGCCGAAGGCACCGCGCAGCCGCGCCCCGAACCCGGTGCGGGACTTCTCGAGACCGGCCTCGAGCTGCTGCTGCTCACGCTCGCGGCGGGCCTCGTCGGCCTTCTCGGGGCTCCAGTCCACGCCCCAGGCCCACTGGACCGGCGGCTCCGCCACGGGCGAGGGCTCGGGCCCAGCGGGCTGCTGGGGCGCGACGACCGGCTCGGGCGCGGGGGTCTCGATGGCGGACGGTTCAGCCTGGTCGGTTGCCTGCCACTCGTCGCCGATGACATCCTCGAGCGGGCCACCTTCGTCCTCGCTGGGGGGCGGGAGGTCGGCGTCGACGGAATCCGGCGGCTGGTCGGGGTCCTGCTGCCCAGACGGGCCGCGACGAAAGAAGCGCACGGGACCTCCCGGTCAGCCGGCCCCGCCGGCGAGGACCGCGCGGACCTCGGACTGGCGGGTGTCGGCGATGGCCTGCGCCTCGTCGAGGCGGAGGCTGATCACGCGGCTGACCGAGTCGTCGCCGACCGTGACCCCGTAGAGCGCGTCGGCGGCCTCGATCGTGCCGCGGTTGTGGGTGATGACGATGAACTGCGTGTTCGAGGTGAGCGCGCGGAGCGCATCGGTGAAGCGTCCCACGTTTGCCTCGTCGAGGGCGGCATCGACCTCGTCAAGCACGCAGAACGGCGCCGGGCGCACTTCGAGCATCGCGAACAGGAGGGCGACGGCCGTGAGGGTCCGCTCCCCGCCCGAGAGCATGTTGAGCGCCTGTGGCTTCTTGCCCGGCGGGCGGGCGGTGATCTCGATGCCCGTCGATGACAAGTCGGCGGGATCGGTCAGGGACAGCTTGGCGAAGCCGCCGCCGAAGAGCTGCTGGAACCGGGCGTCGAACGCGACCTCCAGCTGGGCGAACGTCGTGCGGAACTGGGTGGCGATCAGCTCGTCGAGGTCCGCGATGAGCTGGCGTGTCTTGCCGATCGCGTCGCGCAGGTCGCGATCCTGGGCGTCGAGCGTCTCCAGCCGGTCGCGGACGGCACGGTACTCGTCCACCGCGAACGGGTTGGCGGCGCCGAGCTCGTGGAACCGGCGGCGGAGCACCGCGAGACGTCCAGGCGATGGGAGCTCGCCGTCCGGCGCGGCGTCCGCCCAGCGTGGGGCGAGGATCTCGAGCGCCGCCTCCAGCAGGACGCCCTCGCGGGCGCCCTCGTTCGACCGCTCGTCGCCGGACGGGACCTCGTCATCGTCGACATCGGCGGTGGCACCCAGCCTGGCCGCATCGCCCGGGCCATCATCCGTGGGGCCGCCGACCGGATCGGTCACTCCACGCCCCTCGTCCGGGTCGATCCCGGCCGCGGCCGTCAGGTGGCGCAAGCCGACCTCGCCCAGGCCCGCGAGCTCCACCAGGAGCTGCTCGCGGAGCGAGTCGAGGTTGAGCCGGGCCTCCATCGCGCCGACATCGGAGGACCGCGCCCGGTCGTCGGCGGTCCGCAGGCGCTCGCGCGCCCCTGTCGCGGCGCGCTCCGACTCGGCAAGACCCGCTCGCTCGGCACGGTCGTCGGCAAGGAGCGTCTCCAGGGCGTCGCGAGCCGACGTCTCGCGCGCCGACGCTGCGGCGAGCTCGCCCGCCACCTCGTCGCGCTCATCGCCCGCGGCACGCTCCCGGTCGGCGAGCACCGCGACGTCCCGGTCGGCGTTCCCGATCCGGCCCTGGGCGAGGGCGACCGCGGCCTCGGCGCGCGCCCGGCGGCCCTCCGCGTCGCGGCGGGTGCGCTCCCCGGCGGCGACGTCGCCTGCCAGGCCGTCCCGGCGCGTCCGCAGCTCCCCGACGCGCGTCTCCCAGGCACCGAGCGCAGCCATCTCTGCGGCGGTGCCCTCCACCGGTGACCCTGTCTCGCCCGGTCGTGCCTCGAGGACAGCCAGCGCGGCTGTTGCCCGCTGTACATCCGACGCCAGCCGCTCCGCCTGCGCCTCGTGCCAGGCCGCCTCGCGTGCCCCGGCCTCGAGCTCCCGGCCCGCGGCCCGTTCGACATCCTCCGCCCGTCGCCGCGCAGACACCGCGGCCGACTCCGCCGCCCGCGTCCGTTCAAGGTCGCCCCGCGATGCGGTCGCGGCGGTCGCGGCGCTCGTCGTCTCGGCCTCGGCGACGTCCGCATCGGCCTGGAGCGCCTCCACCTCGCGTGCCAGCCTGTCGGCTTCCGCTCGACGCTCGAGCGGCGAGTCGCCCCGACCCATCCGGACCGAGAACGCGTCCACTACCGCCGACCCGTCGCGGGTCACGGCGAGCCAACCGAGTGGCAGGAGCGCCTGCAAGCCGAGCGCCGCCTCGAGGTCGGGGGCCCACACGGCCCGGGTCAGGAGGGCACGGACCGCACCGTTCGGGTCGCGGCGGACCGCATCCACCAGGCGCCCGCCGCCGGCCGCGGCCAGCGCATCCTCGAGGCGTCGCAGCTCGCCGGCAGTCCCGCCGCCGGGCACCCGGTCGGCAGCACCGATCCGTTCGCGGACGATCACGTGGCCGCGCTCACCGGCAAGCGACGCGGCGCCGCCGCCCTCCACGACGTAGGCACGGGCGAGCTCGCCAAGTGCCGCTTCCACGGCCGAACGCAGCGCGGGCTCGATGCCCAGGTCCTCGTCGACGCGCTTCCCGCCGATGCGCCGGGCGGCCCGCGCGATCCCGCGCTCCTCTTCCTCGCCGAGGCGCCGCTCGAGCTGGTCCAGGCGGCCGCGCGCCCCCGCGAGCATCGACCCCGCCCGGGCGGCCCGTTCGGCGACCGCGCGGCGGGTTCCCTCGGCCGCGTCCGCGATGCCCCGGGCGGCCTCGCGCGCAGCGACGGCCGCGGCCTCGGTCAAGGCACTCGCCGCCAGGGTCTCGCGTGCGCCGGCGAGCGTTTCGTCGAGACGGCCCCGGCGGGCCTCCGATTCGGCTGCCTTCGCCCGTTCGTCAGCGGCGCGGCGAGTCGTCTCCGCGGCCCGACGGCGCGCGGTCTCGGCCTCGGCGGCGCGCGCAGACTCGGCCCGTCGGAGCGCAGTGAGCTCGTCGCCTCGGGCGCGCGACGCGGCGCGCAGGGACCCGAGCTCCGCGAGCGCCTCGGCCAGCGCCCGGTCCGCATCGCCCAGCGCCGCTTCCAGCTCGAGGTCACGTTCAGGGATCGCCTCCGCGAGGATGCGCCGGTGCGTCGCGAGGTCCGCCTCCGCGGCGGCGCGCTCGGTGGCGATCCGCTCACGATCGCGGGCGGCCGCCCCGATCTCGCCCGCTGCCCGCGCCTCGCGTAGCCCGAGAGCGGTCAGCGCCGCCCGGGCGGCCTCGTGCGCGATCCGCCGCTCCCGTTCCAGCTCCGCCCGGGCAGCCATCGACCCGGCGATCGCCGCGACCGAGGACTCCGCCGCCTCCAGCGCCTCGAGCGCCCGGGCCGTCTCGACCCGCAGCGCGTCCCGCCGTCGTTCCGCGTCCGCGGCACGTGCGGCCGCTTCGTGCCAGCGTCCGTGCGCCGCGGCGATGAGGGCAGCCGCCAGCTCCTCGCCGGCGGTGAGGCGGGTCGCCTGCTGCTCGGCGAGCTGCCCCAGGCGGCGGGCCTGCGGCCGCAGCTCGGCGAGGATGTCCTCGGCCCGCGAGAGGTTCGCCTCGGCCTCGGTCAGTTGCTCCTCCGCCTTGCGGCGGCGACGCTCGTGGCGACGGACGCCGGCGACCTCCTCGAACAGCGGCCGCCGCTCCTCGGGCCGCAGCGCGAGCGCCTGGTCGACCATTCCCTGCCCGATGAACAGGAACGCGTTGTCGGCGAGATTCGCGGAGTCGAGGAGGTCGACGAGGTCCCGGAGCCTGACCCGCTGCCTGTTGAGCAGGTAGTCGTTCTCGCCGCTCCGGTAGAGCCGCCGCCCGAGCTCCACGACGCTGTACTCGACGGGCAGCAGCGCATCGGCGTTGTCGAGGACGAGGGTGACATCCGCCATCCCCTGGGCGCCTCGCTTCTCGGAGCCCGCCCAGATGACGTCCTCGCTCTTGCGGATGCGGAGCGACCGGCCCTGCTCCCCGAGCGCCCAGCGAAGCGCATCCGCGAGGTTCGACTTGCCCGACCCATTGGGCCCGACGATCGCGCTGATGCCCGGCCCGAACTCGACGAGGGTCCGCTCGGCGAAGGACTTGAAGCCCTGGACCCGGAGGCCCAGCAGCCGGGCGGGCGCGCTCACGACGCGGGCGTGTCGGGGGTGGCCTCGGGATGGTGCCCGGAGGTCTCCGTGCCTGCGCCACTCCCGGCAGCCGCCTCGGCCCCAGGGTCGAGTGGGGCGAGCCCGCGGGCCGCGCGGGCCGCGACGCGCTCCGCCCTGAGCACGTCGAGCGCCTCGGCGGCGGCCGATGTCTCGGCGATCCTGCGCGACAGGCCGTCGCCCGTGCCGAGGACGCGCCCGTCCACGAGGACCTCGATCCGGAACTGCTTCTCGTGGTCGGGCCCGACCGCTTCGAGCAGGTGGTAGACGGGTCGGTCGCCGGTCGTGCGCTGGGTGTGTTCCTGGAGCCGGCTCTTGGGGCTCTTGAGCGTGGTCATGCCCAGGTCGGCCGAGATCTCCTGTTCGGCGCGCCGGTGGATCCAGTCCCGCGCGACGTCCCAGCCGAGGTCGAGGTAGATCGCGCCGACGAGCGCCTCGAACGCCGACGCGAGGAGGGACGGGCGCACCCGGCCGCCGCGCTGGGCCTCGCCCTCGCCCAGCAGCAGGAAGGACCCGAGCTCGAGGCGCGCTGCGAGACGGGCCAGCCCGGGCGTGCTGACGATCGCCGCGCGGCGCGCCGACAGGACGCCCTCGTCGTCGGTCGGATGACGCCGGTAGAGCGCCTCGGAGATGGCGAGGTTCACCACCGCATCGCCGAGGAACTCCAGCCGCTCGTTGTGACCCCGGGCAGCGTCAGGATGCTCGTGCAGCCAACTGCTGTGGACCAGCGCCTGTTCGAGCAGGTCGCGATCCCGGATCGGGAGCTCGAGCCGCTCCGTCAGCGCCTCGGCCGGGTGCATCGGGCCCCCGGACGAGGCGGCTAGGACGAGTGCTCGTCGATGTAGTCGACAGCGTCCTGCACGGTCCGGATCTTCTCGGCGTCCTCGTCGGAGATCTCGGTCCCGAACTCCTCCTCGAGGCTCATGATGAGCTCGACGAGGTCAAGCGAGTCAGCGTTCAGATCATCGACGAACGACGCCTCGGGGTTGACCTCGGCCTCGTCGACCCCCAGCTGCTCGATGACGATCTTCTGCAGCCGGTCGTAGGTGCTGGCCACTGACGCCCTCCTGGTGCGGGTGTGCTATCGGGTTGCGCTCTGGTCGCGGGCTAGCCGCCCGAGCACGCCGTTCATGAGCCGACGCATCGGATCACCGGAGTAGGTCCGTGCGAGCTCGACCCATTCGGCGATTGCCACCCGGGCCGGCGTCGCCGGGGAGTGTAGCACTTCGAACAGGGCGCAACGGAGCAGCGCGCGGTCCATCCGCGCCAGCTGGACGACGGGGTATTGGGGTGCCGCCGTCTCGATCTGCGTGTCCAGCGCGTCCCGGTAGCGGACCACCCCCGCAACCAGCTCGCGGGCATGCGCGGCGGTCTCCGGGTCGCCCTCCATGGCCAGGTGGCGCTCGAGGATCGCGTCGGCGGTCCGCTGCCCGAACTCCGCCTCGAACACGGACGCGAGCGCGAGCCGGCGCGAGGCACGGCGGCTCCTGACGTGCTCCTCGCCGCCGCTCCCCCGCCGCGTCCGGGGGGCGTCAGGCCCCGACGCCATCGACCAGCACGGTGACGCCGCCCAGCTCCAGGCCCAGCAGGCGCTCGACAGCGCCGCCGACCGCGGCACGGACCTGCGCGGTTAGTGGGATGAGCCGTTGGCGGGGACGAGCGACGAGCCAGACGGTCACGTGGACGCGTCCGTCGCGGACACGCACCCGCACGGGGTTGCCACCCAGCGCGTCACGCCATGCGGGACCGCCACGACCCACGCGGAGCACACCCGGAACCTCGAGCGCGGCAAGGCGCACGGTGTCTCTGATCACGCGCGGGCCGACGCTCAGGGCGGGCATCACGACGCCTCGTCCGGACCGTCGTCGGAGTCAGGCGGCTCGATGTTGGCGTTGGCGGATGCGTGCTCGTCGTCCGCACGCGCCCGGACCGCGGCCGCCTCAGCTGCAAGCGCCTCCGCGATCCGCTCGGGCACCCGCTCCCGGGCCGTCGTCGCGCCAACCCGGACCGCGTGCTCGATCATCCGCCGCTTCGCACGCCCGTGGGTGATGATCACGGCCCCCCGGACCCCGAGGAGCGGCGACCCGCCGACCACCTCGTAGTCGAACACGTGGCGGATCCGCGCAATGCTCGGGCGCATCAGGAGATACGCGAGCCGGCCACGCAGGGAGCCCCTGAACTCCTCGCGCCACAGGTCGAAGATGTAGCCCGACAGCCCCTCGAAGAACTTGATCACCACGTTGCCCAGGACCGCGTCGCACACGACGACGTCGGCCATCTGGCGGGTGAGGTCCTTGCCCTCGACGTTGCCGATGAAGTTGAGGTCAGTGCCGTCCAGGAGCTCGCTCGCGCCGACGATCCGGGCGTCGCCCTTGCCCTTCTCCTCCCCGATCGAGAGCAGCGCGACCCGCGGCCGGTCCACGCCGAGCACGCGCTCCGAGAAGATGGCGCCCATCCGTGCGAACTGGGCGAGGTTCTGGGACGTCGAGTCCGGGTTGGCCCCGATGTCGAGGAGCACGAACGGGCGGCCACCGCTGGGGATCTGGACTGCGAGGCCGGGACGATCGACGCCCTTGAGGCGGCCGAGGCGCAGGACCGCCGCAGCCATCCCGGCACCGGTGTGGCCGGCCGTGACGACCGCGTCGGCGTCGCCCCGGCGCACGAGGTCCATGGCGACGAGGATTGTCGCGTCCTTCTTCTCGCGCAGGGCCATCGCCGGGTGCTCGTGCATCCCGATCACCTGCGACGCGTGGACGATGCGCACGTTCGGCGGACGCTCAGGCGCCAGGCGCTCGATGACGGCGGTATCGCCGACGAGGATGACCGTGTCGTCGGGCCGGCCCTGCGCATAGGCGATGGCGCCCGGGACGACCTCGGAGGCGCCGTGGTCCCCGCCCATCGCGTCGACGGCGATGCGGACCCCGCCACCGGACGACCGGGACGTGACGTCCTCGGCAGGGGCGGGTGCCGGATCCTCGGGGTGGCTCACGAAGGGGTTACGCGGACTCCTCGCCCGCCGACGCACCGCCAGCCGGCTTGAGCTCCACGGCCTGGCGACCGTTGTACCAGCCACAGGCCGGGCAGACCCGGTAGTGCAGCTTCGGCTCGTGGCAATGCGGGCACTCGACGAGCGTCGGAAGGGTGAGGGCGTGGTGGCTCCGCCGGTCCATCTGCCGCGCGTGAGCGACCTTTCGCTTCGGCACACCCATGTCGGTCTGTTGCTCCTTGTTTGCGGACGCGGGCGTGGCCCGCGGGGCGGTCGGTTGTTCAGTGGCCCGCCCGGGCTCGCGGGCGCGCAAACGCGCCGCAGCGTGACCTGGGGCCGAGCGGAGAGTCTACCCGGTCTCGGCGTCTGCGTCGACCCGGAAGGCCCGCAAGGCCTCCAGCCGGGGGTCGATCGGCGCCTCGCCATGCGCATGGCCGGGCTCCATCCGCTCCCCGCACTCGGGGCACAGGCCGGGGCAGTCAGGCTCGCACAGTGGCGCGATCGGTTCCTGGAGGCTGATCGCCTCCGCGACGAGCGGGCGCAGCTCCAGCTCGTGGTGGTCGGTGAGCCGCGGTGCCTCCGGGTCGCCGCCCTCCTCGAGCGCCACGGCCTGCCCGCTGGCAAGGTCGATCGTCGGCAGGACCTCCTCGTCGATGCGCGCATCGATCGCGGTCAGGACGGGTCGCAGGCAGCGCGCGCACTCTCCGGCGAGGGTGGTGGTGATCCGCGCGTCCACGATGAGCCCGCGGTTGGTGCGCGTGAGCCTCATCCGGCCGTTGATCGGCGAGGTCGCGACGAGGCCCTCGCCCGGGTCCACCGCGACATCGCGGATCTCGTACTCGCGCTGCGTCCCGGGTGGCTCCGCCATCAGCCCCGACATCGCGAATGTCAGCGGGTCGCCGTTGGTGTCGACCGGATAGGGCGCCTGGGGATCCCGGGCCGTCATCGACGCCCGGCGGGCGAGGCTCCCTCCTCCTGATCCTCGTGGCCAACGCCTGCCTCCGGGGCATGGCCGTCGTCGACGGGCTGGGGCGCGTACGCGGCCTGGCGCTCGCCGAGCATCGAGATCCCGCGCTCGATGGACGCGAGCGTGCGGGTGACGTCCGCCTCGAGACCCGAGAGCACGCCCGCAGCATATTCGTCGGCGCCACGCCGGACCTCGTCCGCCTCGTCCTGGGCCAGGGCGATGATCCGGCGACTGTCCGCCGCGGCCGCCTCGGTCAGCCCGCGCTCCTCGATGAGGAAGGCAGCCTGCTCCTGGGCACGCGCCACGACGCGCTCCGCCTCCTCCTGGGCCTTGTCGATGATCCGCTCGCCCTCCTGGTTGATCCGCTTGGCGGCGCGCACCTCCTCGGGCACGGCGACGCGCAGCTCGTCGATGAGGTTGAGGGCGGCCTCGCGGTCGATGATGGCGTTGCGCGTCAGCGGCAGTGGCTTCCCGTTCGCGATCAGCGACTCGAGGCGCTCCACCAAGAAGATGATGTCCAGCGGACGGCCTCCCGTGCACGCGGAGCCCCGGCGGGGCGGTGCGTCGATTATGGCACGCGACGGCCGGCTCCTACCGGCGCGGCAGCGCCTCCTCAAGCGCCACGAGGGCCGCCGGCGGGAGCATGGACGACACATCGCCCCCGAACTGCGCGATCTCCTTCACGAGGCTCGAGCTCACGTAGCTGTGCTGGAGGCTCGTCATGAAGAAGACGGTGTCAACCTCCGGCGCGAGCTGGTGGTTGTTGTGCGCGAGCTGGAGCTCGGTCTCGAAGTCGGCGATCGCCCGCAGCCCGCGCACCAGGAAGCCCGCGCCCGTCGCGCGGCAGAAGGTGACCGTCAGCCCGTCGAACGTCCGGACGTCCACGCCGCTGGCAAGATCGGGGTCCGCGTCGAGGGCCGCGCGGATGACCCCTACGCGTGCGTCGGCCGAGAGCAGCGGGGTCTTGCGGGGGTTCGCAAGCACCGCCACGATGACCCGGTCGAAAACGCGGGCGGCACGGCGCACGACATCGAGGTGGCCGTTCGTGATGGGGTCGAACGAGCCAGGGTAGACCGCGATCCTCACGCCGTGCCCGCCTCCTGCTCCGAACGCCGCCGGTAGAACGTGAGCGCCGTCTCGCCGAAGCGCCGCTCGCGTTCCGATGCTAGCAGCCCGACCTGTGCCGGCGGCGCGTCGCGCCAGAAGTGCTTGGCGACGACGATGCCGCCCTCGCGCACGTGGGTCCCGACGAGCTCCAGGGCCCGCCCGAGCCCCGCGGTGTCGGCATACGGCGGGTCCACGAGGACAACGTCGAACGGGGCATCGGCGGCGGCGCCCGCGGGCTCGATCAACCAGCTCGTCACGTCCCGGCGGATGACCTGGGCGCGGTCCTCGAGGCGGGTGCGCCGGAGGTTGTCCTTGATGACCCGGCAGGCGCCCGCGTCCTTCTCAACGAGGACCGCTCGGGACGCCCCGCGCGAGAGCGCCTCGATAGCCCCGGCGCCGCTGCCGGCAAACAGGTCGACCACGACCGCGTCCCGGAGCTCCGGTTCGAGCATGGCGAACAGCGTCTGCTTCACCCGGTCCGCGAGCGGCCGCGTGCCGTCGCCGGGCGCCGCGAGGCGGATCCCCTTCGCGCTGCCCGCGATCACGCGCCCGGCGTCGGCCATCGGTTTGCGTCTGCCTACGCCGCGCTCGCCGGGTCGCCGGCGTAGACGCGCCGCAGCCAGCCGCCCTCGAGCTCGCGGCGCAGGGACGGCGGCTCCTCGGGCGGCTCCCCCTGCTCGCCGACGAGCGTCTCGGCATGGGCACGGGCGACGGCTGCGAGCTCCCGGTGGGCGGGGTTCGCCAGCGTCGCGACCCGCAGCCGTGGCAGGCCACTCTGCGCAAGGCCCAGGACGTCACCTTCCCGGCGCAGCTCGAAGTCACGCTCTGCGAGGGCGAAGCCGTCCGTCGTGGCGGCGACAGCCTTGAGCCGCTCGTGCTCCGTCGTGCCCTCTGCGGCCTCGCTCACGAGGACGCAGAAGCTTGCCTGTGTCCCGCGGCCCACCCGGCCACGGAGCTGGTGGAGCTGCGCCAGCCCGAACCGCTCCGCGCCCTCGACGATCATCACCGTCGCGTTCGCGACGTCGACGCCGACCTCGATGACGGTCGTGCCGACGAGCACGTCGAGGTCGCCGTCCCGGAAGCGGGCCATCTCGGCGTCGCGGTCGACAGGCTTGAGGCGCCCGTGGACGAGGCCCACCCGGAGGGGCGCCAGGAGTCCAGTCAGCCGTGCGAACTCGGCCTCGGCCGCGGCGGCCCACGCGGTCTCCACGTCCTCGTCGGGCAGGTCATCGTCGCCGAAGAAGCCGGCGTCCGGGTCGTCGCTGCCCGTGCCCTCCTCGGCCGCCATGGGCTTCGCCCCGGCGGGCCCGATCCGGGGCACGACCACGAACGTGGATCGACCCGCGGCCGCCTCCTCGCGCACCTTGTCCCAGGTGCCGTTTAGCTCGGCTGGCCGACGGATGCCGGTCCGGATCGGGACCCGGCCAGCGGGCGCTGACCGGAGCGTCGACACGTCGAGGTCCGCGTACAGGACCTGGCCCAGCGTCCGCGGGATCGGCGTCGCGGTCATGAGCAGGACGTGTGGCGAGCCGCGGGTCGCCTTCGCCTCGAGTGCGCCGCGCTGCTCCACGCCGAACCGGTGCTGCTCGTCCACGACCGCGAGCGCCAGGTCCGCGAACGAGACCGCGTCCTGGAAGAGCGCATGCGTCCCGATGACGATCGCCGCCTGGCCGGTCGCGATCGCCTCGAGCGCGTTGCGCCGCCCTTCGCCGGACAACGAGCCCGTGAGGAGCGTGACCGGCAGCACGAGGTCCTCGACGAGTTCGGCGAGCGTCACCGCGTGCTGCCGGGCGAGGAGGTCCGTCGGGGCCAGGAGCGCCGCCTGGCGACCCTCGAGCGCCGCCGCGGCCAGTGCCCACGCCGCGACGGCCGTCTTGCCCGAGCCGACGTCGCCCTGGATGAGGCGGAGCATCGGGATCGGGCGGGCGAGGTCGCCCCGGATCTCGTCCAGCGCCGTCGCCTGGTCCGAGGTCAGCGCGGCCTCGTGGCCAAGCTTGCGGGCAAGCGAGGCCTCGAGGGCCGACCGGATCCGGCGATCGACGGCGTCCGAGGCCGGTACCGGCGCCGTGTGCGCCCGCCCGCGTGCCCGCCGACGCGACACCATGCCCAGCTGCAGCGCAAGCAGCTCGTCGAACGCGAGGCGGCGGAGCGCCGCGTCGCGTGCCTCGAACGAGGTCGGGTAGTGGGCGTGCTCGAGCGCCTCGGGGATGGACGGCAGCCCCTCCTCCGCGCGGATCCCGGCCGGCAGGTACTCGGGGTAGGCGAAGCCTGCCTTGTCCAGCGCCTCGCGCATCGCCTGGCGCAGGCGCCCCGCGGTCAGCCCCGCGGTCAGGCGGTAGACGGGCACGATCCGTCCGACATGGAGGAGCGACACCGCATCGGCCCGCTGGAACTCCGGGGCGTCGAACACCACCCCGAACCCGCGCTTCTTCACCTTGCCCGAGATGATGACCTCGTCGCCCGGCCGGAGCCGCCGCTCGATGAACCGGCGGCCGAACCACGTTGCCTCCGCGGTCCCCGAGTCGTCGGCGAGGAATGCCGTCGTGATCTGGACCCGCCTGCGATACGCCGGTTGGACGCGGATGTCCGTCACCCGCACGGTCGCCGACACGACCGCACCGTCGGGCGCCGCATGGAGATCGCCGAGACGGCGCATCTCGCGCAGGTCGTCATAGCGCCGCGGGAGATGGAACAGGAGGTCCCGCAGCGTGTCGACGCCGAGGCGGTGCCCGGACCGGCGCAGGACGTTGGCCGCGGCGAGACCCGAGAGCCCCAGCGGCTGGTCGAGGAGCTCGACCGGGTCCGTCGGGACCGGTGCGGCCACCTTCGGGCGCAGCGCGCGACTGCCCTTCGCCGGCCCCCCGGTGCGCCGCCTCCCGACGTCGCTCACTCCGCGGAGATCAGGTACCGGTAGTGCGGTTGCCCGCCGTGCAGCACCGACACCTCCTCGAGCCCCGGGGCCGCCTCCCGGATCTTCCGGGACAGGGTCTCGGCGTCGTCGAGCGTCGCGTCCTCGCCGTAATAGATCGTGATCAGGCCGAAGCCCGCCTCGAGCTTGCCCAGCGCCGCGAGCACCGCCTTGTGGGGGTCATTGTGGACGGCGAGGAGCCCGTCGTCCGGGTCGAGGGCGATCGTCTGGCCCTTCTTCACCTTGCGCCCGCTGACCGTCGCATCCCGCACCGCCTCGGTGACCTGCATCGTCTGGGCATCCCGGCTGGCATCGGTCATCGCCTGGACGTTCTCCGCAATCGGGTCCGACGGGTCGAGGCCCAGGAGCGACGCGAACCCTTCCGCACAGTTCCGCGTCGGGACGATGTGGATCGGGCGGTCCGACATCTCGGCGACCTGGCGGGCGGCGAGGATGACGTTCGGGTTGTTGGGCAGGATCAGCAGCTCGTCGGCCGGAGTGGCGGCGACCGCCTGGAGCAGCTCGCCGGTGGACGGGTTGGCGCTCTGGCCGCCGCGCACGATCCGGATGGCGACGAACTCCTTGTAGCCCGCGGCGAGCTCGTCGAACAACGCGGCGAGCCCATCCGATGGCACGACCGCCACGATCCCCAATGGGAGCCTGGTGGCGGGGCTGCCGGTGCCATTCGCGGCGCGCGAGCGGGCGGCTGCGGAGATCGCCACGGCGACGGCCTGCGACCCGGCGCCACCCTCCTCGAGGAACGCCGTGGCCTTCGCTTCGCGCACGTCGTGTGCCTGGTTGTCGAGGTTCTCGATGGTGATCCGCGACAGCGTGCCGATCGAGAGTCCATACGAGATCACGGCGTCGGGTCGGACGTTGTGGACGTGGATCTTCGCCATGGTCTCGTCGCCCGCGACGAGGACGGAGTCACCGATCGACTCGAGGTAGTCCTGGATCACCGGGATGTCGAGTGGATGGCCGGGGCGCGACCGGAGCAGGTAGACGGTCTCGTACCCGAACTCGCCGGCCTCGGCGCCCGCGGACGGCGCGTGCCCCGTATCAGGGCGCCGGGCATCCGTGACGGCGGGCGTGAAGCCGCCTGGCGCCGACGCCGGGGCGGTCGCGTCGGGGCTGACCGGCCGGCCCCTGGCCGCCTCGAGCGCTCCCTGGAACAGGCGGAACAGGCCCTGGCCACCGGAGTCCACGACATGCGCCTCGCGCAGGATCGGGAGGAGCGAGGGCGTCTTCGCGACGGCCCGCTCGGCGGCGTCGACCGTGGCGGCGAGGACCGACTCGACGTTGTTGTCCCGCTCCGCGGCGGCGATCGCGGCCGCCGAAGCCTCGCGGATGACCGTGAGGATCGTGCCCTCGACGGGCTTCGCCACGGCCTTGTAGGCGGTCTTCGTGCCGGCGTCGAGGGCGTGCGCGAGGTCCAGGCCATTGAACCGCTTCTTCCCGGCGAGGCCCTGGGCGATCCCGGCGAGGATCTGGCTCGTGATCACCCCGGAGTTGCCGCGCGCGCCCATGAGCGCGCCGAAGCTCGCCGCGTGCGCGACCCGGTCGGCGTCGGCGTCCGCGCCCGAACCCGCCTTGTCCGCCTCCTCGAGCGCGGCCCGTACCGTCGCGAGCATGTTGGTGCCGGTGTCACCGTCCGGGACTGGGAAGACGTTGAGGCTGTTGATCTCGTCGACGTTCGCCTCGAGCGCCGCCACGGCGCTCCTAAACGCCGCCAGGAAGCCCGCGCCGTCGCAGGATCGACGGGGCATCAGGCGACGTCCGTGCCGCTACCCGCGAGGTCCGACGATCGGGGCTCCCCGTTGCCTGACGTGTCGGGCGTGGGCGCGATCCCGTGCTCGTGACGCAGCCGACCGATGCGGATCGAAATGCGCTCCGGTTCGAGGTCAAGCGAGTTGCGCAGCGTGTACCGGACCGCCGCCTCGACCTGGCGCGCCACCTCGGCGATCGGCAGCCCGTACGCGACAGTCAGCTGAAGGTCCACGATGAGCGTGTCTGCCACCACCAGGTGGAGGCCCGGATGGGCGAGCCCGAGGCGCTCCAGGAACCGACCGACCGGTCCACCTCCGGCAAACCCGGAGACGCCATAGACCGACAGCGTCGCGCTGCGGACGAGGTCTCTGATGGCACGGCGGGAGACGAGCGAACGGCCGTGGGTGGGATCAGCGGTCACGCGGGCGACGTCCTCCTCGAGGGCGCGGGTCCGGCTCGGGCGGGCCGCGGCAGGCACCGGCGGGGCTGCCGGAAGGCTGTGCTACGATACCACCCCGTTCGCGCTGGACCCGTCCGACGCGTGCCCGTTTCCGTCCGTTCCGAGGATCCAACCAGACCATGGCTCGCAGCTGCGCAATCTGCGGCAAGGTGTCGATGGGCGGGTTCAACCCCCAGTCTTCGGGGATGAACCGCGTCCGCGCGCACCGCCGCTACCAGCCGAACCTCCAGGTCACGACGCTGCCCGCGAAGAACGGTGGCACCGAGAAGGTGCTTGCCTGCACGCGCTGCCGTCGCACCCTGACCAAGAGCGCCCGCTAGCCCGTCGTCCGGGCCCGCGTCACCCAGCCGGTCGTATCCTGCGACCGGCTTCGCTGTGTCCGGGGATCGGCAGCGTCGGGGTCGCCGTGACGCGAGTGGTCGGCGTCACGCGCGGTCCGCGGTGTCCAGCCAGATCGTGAACGGGCCGTCGTTGACGAGCTCCACGTCCATCGCTGCCCCGAACTCGCCCTGGCCGACCGGGACGCCCTGTGCCCCGATGGCGTCGATGACCCGGAGCCACAGGCGGCGGGCGATGTCCGGCTCGGCAGCGTCCGCGAAGCCCGGCCGTCGCCCGCGCCGCGTGTCCGCGTAGAGCGTGAACTGGCTGACCACCAGGGCCTCCCCGCCGACGTCGAGCAGGGACCGGTTCGTCAGGCCCGCGTCGTCCTCGAAGATGCGCAGCTCGCAGATCCGGCGCGCGAGCGCATCGGCCGTCGCCTCGTCGTCGCGATGCCCGACGCCGAGGAGCACAAGCAGGCCGGTGCCGATCGCTCCCACCTCGTGCCCGTCCACGCGGACCGCAGCGCGCGACACCCGCTGCAGGAGGGCGCGCACCGCTCAGCGCGCGAGCGTGGCGGCGCGCGAGGCGGCGGCGATCGACCGGATGCGCTCCACCTCGGCGGCCATGTCCGCGGCGCGATAGAGCGCCGACCCCGCGACGATGACGTCAGTCCCGCCGCGGCCGATGATCCCGGCGGTCTCCGCCCGACCGCCACCGTCCACGTGGACCTCGTTCGCGCCCGCGGGGTCGAGCCAGGCGCGGGCGGCCGCGAGCTTCGTGTCCGCGACGTCGGCCATGAACGCCTGGCCGCCGAAGCCGGGCTCGACGGTCATCACGAGGACGATATCGATGAGGTCCCGGTAGTCGTCGAGCGTCGTGAGGGGCGTCCCCGGCTTGACCGACAGGCCCGCCGACCGGCCAGCCCCGCGGATGCGCTCCAGCGAGGTGCGGACCTGGGACGCCCCGACCTCGACGTGGAACGTGATCGAGTCGCACCCGGCATCGAGGAACGCGTCGGTCCAGCGACCGGGCTCGCTGATCATCAGGTGGGCGTCGAACGGGAGCGTCGTGACCCGCCGCACGGCCGCGATCGTCTTCCAGCCGAAGGTGATGTTGGGCACGAAGTGGCCGTCCATGACGTCGAGATGGATCCGGTCGGCACCCGCGGCCTCGGCCCGCCGGATCTCGTCCCCCAGGGCGGCGAGGTCGCTGTCGAGGATCGAGGCGGCGATCAGCACGCCCGCGGGCCGGCGCGAGCCGGCGACGATGCCCGACACGCTCAGCCCTCCCCCACCCCGGCCGGCACGGGCTCCGTGCTCCGCTCGCCGCGCAGGGCTGCGGCGCTCTCCGTGACCAGCCGCTCGCGGCGGCGCTGGACGACGATCGGCGTCGGCTGCCCGGCGTGCTCCGCTGCGAGCTGCCCGCATGCGGCCCCGATCTCGGTCCCGCGATTGAAGCGGATGGTCGTCGCGATCCCGGCCTCCCGGAGCCGCGCGGCGAACTGCTCGACCCTGGGGATCGGTGTCCCGGTCCAGGGAGTGTGCGCCACGGGGTTCATCGGGATCAGGTTGACATGGGCGTGCTCGCCACGGAGGAGCTCCGCGAGGGCGTCGGCGTCGACGGCCGTGTCGTTGATGCCGTCGATCATCGTGACCTCGTAGGTCACCCGGCGACCGGTCGTCCGCGCGTGCTCGCGGGCGGCCTCGACCACCTCCTCCACGGGCCATCGACGGTTCAACGGCACGAGGACGTCGCGCAGGCTGTTGCGCGCGGCGTGGAGGCTGACCGCGAGCGTGAACTGCGGCCCGAGGGCGGTGAGCCGGCGGATGCCGGGCACGACGCCGGACGTCGAGACGGTGATATGGCGCGCGCCGAGCCCGAAGCGCTTCGGGTCGTTGAGGGCGGCGATCGACTCGAGGACCCGGTCGAGGTTGAGCAGCGGCTCCCCCATCCCCATGTACACGACGTTGGTCAGGTGCTTGCCGGCCATCGACAGGCGACGGGCGGCGTTCCGGACCTGGTCGACGATCTCCGCCGTCTCGAGGTCGCGCTCCATCCCCAGCTCCCCGGTGGCGCAGAACGGGCAGCCAACCGCGCACCCGGCCTGCGACGAGATGCACAGCGTGTGGCGCTCGCGGCTGTCTCCACGGGCCGGATAGTGCATCAGCACGCTCTCGATGAGCAGCCCGTCCGACAGCCGGTGGAGCGCCTTCTCGGTGAGCGCGCCGTCCGCGAGCCTGACCTCGCTGTCGGCGACGGTGTCGAAGCGGAACGCCGCTTCGAGCTCGACCTTCGTGGCCGCGGGCAGCGTGGTGATGTCGGCGAACGACCCGTGCTTCGTCCCCCACGCGGCGTCCATCGCCTGGCGGGCCCGAAACGCGGGCTGGCCGCGCTCGGTGAACCAGGCGGCGAGCTCGTCGGCCGTGAGGCCGGCGATGCCCGGACGCCCGTCGCGCGGACGGGAGGCGGAGGGTGCTGGACGCAGTCCCCTGAACGGGACCACGACCGGCTGCTGGTCGGTCATCAGGGGTGATTCTCGCACGGGTCCCGCGTTCCGCCGAAGCCGGCCTCAGCCGATCGGGTGGCGGCGGCCACGGAGCCAGTCGTCGCCGGACATCGGGCGCTTTCCGGCCGGCGTGACGGACCCGAGCACCAGGCGGCCGTGAAGGGTCGCGAGGGCCGGCAGGCGACCCGCGAGGACGATGCCCCCCGGCACGTCGCCAGCCTCCGACGACACCACGGATGCCGAACCCACCACGATCCGCTCCCCGTCGAGCTCGAGGAACGAGCCCGGCCAGGGGAGATAGGCACGCACCTGGCGTTCGAGCTCGGTGGCCGGCCGGTTGTGGTCCAGCCGCCCGTCCTCGCGCCGGAGGGGCCGGGTCAGCAGCACGCCATCGGCCCCTTGCGGCACGGCGCTGAGCAGCCCGTCGAGCCAGCCCGGGATGCTCCTGCCGAGCAGCTCGGCGCCCAGCGTCGCCAGCCGCGCCTCGAGCGCGGGCGCCGCCTCGGTCCCGTCGAGCGCAACGCGCTCCTGGGCCACGATCGGCCCCGTGTCGAGGCCGGCGTCCATGCGCATCAGCGTCACCGCGGTCTCCGGGTCCCCCGACATGATCGTCGCGGGGATCGGTGACGCGCCACGGAACCGGGGCAGGAGCGACGGGTGGAGGTTGAGCGCGCCATGCGCCAGGTCAAGGAGCGGTGGCGGGACGATCTGGCCGTAATCGGCGAGCACGGCGAGCGACGGGCGGAGGGCGAGGATGGCGTCGATCGCCGCCTGCGCCCGGAGCCGTGGAGGCGTCAGGACCGGCCCGACGTCGAGCGCCCGGGCCGCCGCGTCGACCGGGGTGGTCGTCCACACCTGCCTTCGACCGACCCGCTTCGGCGCGACGGAAACGACACCCACGAGGCGGATCCGCGGGTGCGCGGCGAGCGTTCGCAGGGCGGGAACGGCGAACGTCCCTGAGCCCAGGAAGACGGTCCGGATCCGCCCATCGTCGGGCGGCTGCGGCCTCACGCGAGGGTTCGCAGGGTCTCCTGCGTGTCCTCGTCCTCGTCCTCGAGCCGGCCGACCGGGATCAGCTCCTCCATCGAGTCGAGATAGTCGATGTAGAGCTTGCCCTGGAGGTGGTCCAGCTCGTGCTGGAGCGCTCTCCCGAGGAGCCCGGAGCCTGCGACCTTGATCCGCTTGCCGACGCGGTTCTGGGCGACGACCCAGACCTTCTCGTGGCGAGTGACGTAGGCGACGTAACCCGGGATGGACAGGCAGCCCTCGAGATCTCGATCGTCGCCCGTCGAGCGGACGATCTCGGGATTCACGAGTTCGTACAGGTGGTTCTCGACCTGGATCACGCAGGCCCGCAGCGGCTCACCGAGCTGGGGCGCCGCGAGGCCGACGCCCGGCGCGTGGCGCATCGAGTCCGTCAGGTCGTCGAGGAGCTCGTGGAGGGGCTTGCCGAAGCTGTCCACGGTCTCGCCGCGGAGGCGGAGCCGCGGGTCGCCGAGGAGGACGATGGGTCGAACGCTCATGGTCGCGGAGTATACGCAACAACCGCCCGGCCCCACGCGGGGACGGGCGGTCGTCGGTGCGCTGGCGGCGGCCGCCGACGGCCGCGGGCCTGACGCCTAGATGGACCCGCCGGGCGTGGTCCCGTCCGTGCTCGAGGTCGCGTCCCCGGTCGTCGCCTCGGGCATCGGTGCATCGGAGGCGGCGCCGGGGGCATCGTCCCACGCCACGTCCTCGGCAGGCGCGCTGGGCGCCTCTCCGCGGAGCTCGGACGCGAGGCTCTGCGCCCGCTCGGCGAGCTTGTGGCCGGCGTCGGTCGTGACCTCGGCGGCCTTGTGGGCGAGCGGCCCCGCCTTGACGGCAGCGACGGCGGTCAGCTCGGCGGCCTTCGCGGCCACCTGGCGGGCGACGGGTGCCGCCTGCGTCGCGATGTCCTGGATCATCGCCTCGAGCTGGGACAGCCACTCTCGCGCGCGGGCGTTCGTGGAGCCCTCGCTACCGCCCTGGGCGGCGGCCGTGGGCTCGTCTGCGGTGGGCTCCCCGGTGAACCCGTCTGCGGGCGGCGGGGTCTGGGTGGGATCCTGGTCGGTCATGGTGGTGCCTCCTCGTGGCAGCGTGTGCGGACGGCGTTGCGATCACCCCCATTGTCGCCCCGTTGCCGATTCGTGCGCGTGCCACCAGGCCGCGCTTGCCTGTCGCGCGAGCGAAAGGAACGGGCCAGAGCGCATGGTGACCGGCACTCCTAGAGCAGCGACTCCGGGTCCACGTCGACCGACCAGGGCGAACCGGGTGGCGGGTCGAGGAGCGCTACCGGGTCCGCGCCACGGAGCACCACGTTGTACCGCCACCGTTCCGCGCGGCGGGCGACGTATGCGGGCGCCGGCCCGACGACCTGGACGGCCAGCCCGAGGTCGCTCGCGCGCTCGCGCAACCGCTCGGCCATGGCTGTCGCCTCCTGCTCCGCGGCCTCACGGTCGGCGAGGCCCACCGTGAGCTTGACGAGCCGACCGAAGGGCGGCGAGCCGAAGCGCTCGCGGAGCTCGAGCTCCTCGTCGTAGAAGGCGGCGGCCTCGCCGTCCACGACCGCACGGATCGCACGATGGTCCGGGCGATAGGTCTGGATGAACGCGATCCCCGGCAGGTCGCCGCGGCCGGCCCGACCCACGGCCTGGGCAAGCAGCTGGTAGGTGCGCTCCGACGCTCGCTCATCGGGCAGGTTGAGCGCGATGTCGGCCGATACAACACCCACCAGCGTCACCTCGGGCACGTCGAGCCCCTTCGCGACGAGGCTCGTCCCCACGAGGACATCGAGGCGGCCGGCGGCGAACGCGTCCAGGACGCGGTCCGCAGCGCCCTTGCGCTCGACGACATCGCGGTCGAGGCGGCCGACGCGGAGCTGGGGGAAGCGGTCACGCACCTCTCGCTCGACCCGCTCGGTCCCGCCGCCGAGATAGCGGATCCGCGGCGAGGCACACGACGGGCAGCGGACAGCCGGGGGCCACGCGCGCCCGCAGTGGTGGCAGCGCAGCGTCGTCCCCGCCTGGTGGTAGACGAGCGGCCGGTCGCAGTCCGGACAGGCCTGGACCGTCCCGCAATCGCGGCACACCACCACGGACGCCGTCCCGCGCCGGTTGAGCACGAGGATCGCCCGGTCCCCGCGCTCCGTGTCGAGCGCTCCGAGCGCGGCCCCGAGCGCGTCCGAGAACAGGCCGCGGTTGCCCGCGGCGAGCTCGGCGCGCATGTCGACCGCCGTCACGATCGGCTCGGTGCCGGCCGCGCGCACCGGCAGCACCGAGCGACGGTAGCGGCCCGAGCGTGCATGGCCCATGCTCTCGACCGACGGGGTGGCGCTGCCCAGGACGACCGCCGCACCCGCGAGCCGGCCGAGCTCGACCGCCGCATCGCGTGCCTGGAAGCGCGGGGTCCGGTCGCTCTTGTACGCAGCCTCGTGCTCCTCGTCGACGACGATGACGCCGACGTCGCCGATGGGCGCGAGGAGGGCCGTCCTCGTCCCCACCACGAGGTCCACGTCGCCCGCCCGGATCCGTCGCCACTCGTCACCACGCTCACCCTCGCCCAGGGCGGAGTGGAGCACGGCGATCCGGACGGGCAGGTCGGCGCGGAGGCGGTCCACGATGGGCGTCGCGAGGGCGATCTCCGGCACGAGCAGCAGCGCCGGACGGCCGGCCGCGAGCGACGCCGCGATCGCCTCCACGTAGATTGCCGTCTTGCCGCCGCCGGTCACCCCGTCAAGCAGGATCGGCGTGGGATCGCGACGTTCGATGGCGCCGAGCACGATCGCGAGCGCCGCCTCCTGGTCGGCGCTGAACGCCGAGCCCACGGGCCGGGCACCGCGCACGCCGACGGGCCGGTTCGTTAGCGGCCGCCGCGGACGCTCCCGGACCTCCGCCCTGACAAGGCCGCGCCGGACGAGGCCGGCGATGGACGAGGCGCCGTGGCGATCGGCGAGGAGGGCGGCGGGCACGCCATCCGGTTCAGCCAGGTCGGGCGTGGCCGGGCCGGACGGCGCGGCCAGCTCTGCGAGCGCGTCACGCTGGTGCGGCCCGAGGGGTCGTCCCGGGACCTTCGCCCCCGCCCCGATCGCCCGCGCGGCAGAGATCCCGGCGTCGGTGAGCCACAGGCGGCGTTCGTAGCGCGGCCCGAGCGCCGCCCCGAGGAGCGTCCACGTGAGCTCCACGAGGCCGTCTGCCGCGAGCGCGCGCAACCGCCGGAGCAGCGCCGCCCGGCCCTCGGGCGTCGCGAGGTCGCGGACCGGCCGCGCCCGACCGGCCAGCTCGTCGAGGAGATCGAGCTCCACCGCCGGCAGGTCCGGGTCCGGCAGCGACAGCCGCGCCTCGCCCGCGGGGGTCACCTCCGCGACCAGCTCGAGGCGCTCGAGCATCCCCGGCGGGAGCATGGCCCGGATGACCGTGGCAAGGGGCGCGAGATAGCGGTCGGCCAGGAGCGAGGCGAAGGTGAGGGCCAACGGTGGCAGCAGCGGTCCGTCGGACCGGATCCGGGCGGCAATGGGTCGCAGCTCCGCGGTCGACGATACGGGCGCAACGCCCGGCCCGAGGATGACGCCGATCGCCTGTCGACCGCCCTTGCCGAACGGCACGAGGACGGCCTCCCCGCGCTCGAGGTCGTGGAGGTCGGGCGGGACAAGGTAGGAGTACCTGCGTGGGCCCGGCCCGCCGGGCGCGTCGACCGCCACCTCGACGAGCGGCAGGCTCGCCCCGGACGCCGCGTCATCGAGCGTCAGCATCGCGGCAACCGCTACGTGATCCGGACCCGCCGGTCCGCGTTCCGGCGCTTCTCCTGCTCGATGATCGCCTCGATCTCCGCCGCCGTTCGATCGACCTCGCCGGTCTCGTTCACGACGACGGCGTCGTAGTCGCCCTGGCGCGCCAGCTCGATCGCCGCGTTGCGCTGGCGGATCTCCAGCTCGTCGGCCGTCTCGGTGGCCCGCGATCGAAGCCGCTGGAAGAGCGCCTCGAGGGACGGCGGGACGATGAACACGAGGAGTGCCTCCGGAACGCGGCCCTTGACGACCCGGGCGCCCTGGACGTCGATCTTGAGGATGACGTCATGGCCGTCCGCGAGCGCGGTGGCAACATCGCGCCGGGGGGTCCCGTACCAGTTCCCGTGGACCTCGTTCGCCTCGAGCAGCTCGCCCGCTTCACGCAGCGCGTGGAACGCCGTCCCTGTAAGGAACTGGTAGGAAACGCCCGGGATCTCACCCGGCCGTGGCGCGCGTGTCGTGCACGTGACGACGTAGTGATAGTCGGGCTCGCGCGGCCGATCGCGGAGGGCGTCGATGATCGTGTCCTTGCCCACCCCGGATGGCCCGCTGATGATCACGAGGAGCGCGCCCGCGTCGCCCTCGAGCACCCCGGGCGTGGTCACGCAGGGCCGCCCTGCGGTCGTCGTCCTGCGGACTGCTCGGCCGCCCGCAGCCCGTCGAGCACGGTCTCCAGCGCCGGGGGCAGCGGTGCCTCGACCCGGATGAGCTTCGCGCTCCGCGGCGAGACGAGCTCCAGCCGCCACGCGTGGAGGAACAGCCGTTCGAGGCCGTCGGGTCCCTTGCGCGCCGTTCCCGTGCCGTAGACCGGGTCGCCGGCGACGGAGTGCCCGAGCGCCGCGAGGTGGACGCGGATCTGGTGGGTGCGGCCCGTGATGAGGTCCAGCTCGAGGAGCGTCCACTCGGCGAACCGCTCGCGGACGCGGTAGCCGGTGACCGCACGGCGTCCGTCCGGCACGACGGCCATCCGCTTGCGGTCCTTCGGATCGCGCCCGATCGGCGCCTCGATCCGCCCGACCGCGGCGGCGACCGGACCCTGGACGAGCGCGAGGTATGTCTTGCGCACCCGACGCGCCTTGAGCTGCGCCATCACGCCGGCCTGGGCGGCGTCGTTGCGGGCGACGATGATCAGCCCTGACGTGTCGCGGTCCAGGCGATGGACGATCCCGGGCCGCGCGACGCCCGCGATCCCGCCCCAGTGGTCGCCGCGCGCGAGGAGCGCGTTGACGAGCGTCCCGCGCCAGTGACCCGGCGCCGGGTGGACCACCAGCCCCGACGGCTTGTTGACGATCAGCAGGTCGTCGTCCTCGTACACGACGTCCACGGGGATCGTTGGGTCCGGCTCGAGGTGGTACGGGATCTCGGGCGGCGGCACCTCGAGGGTCACGCTGCCACCGCGGAGCTCCGAGTTCGCGCGCAGCCGGCGGCCTGTGTGGTCGACGAGGAGGCCCTCGCTGATGAGCTTCTGGACGTACGAGCGCGACAGCCCCGTCCGATCGGCCACGAAGCGGTCCACCCGGCGGATGATCTCCCCGTCGGGCACGTGGAGGGTCCGCGGGCCGGGCTCGATCGAGGGCGCGTGGACCTCCGGGGGCAGGCCCGGGTCATCGTCGAGCCCATCGTCGGGCTCGTCCTCGATGAGCTCCTCGAGCGGGTCCACGAGGATCGCGTCGTCGGCCGGGTCAGGCATCGGTCCCCCACTCCGCCGTCCGCGGGAAGATCGCCATCACGATGAGCATGATGATCGCGGTCGTGATCGCCGCGTCGGCGAGGTTGTAGGTGTAGAACCGCCAGGTGCCGATGCCCATGTCGACGAAGTCCAGCACGGACCCGTAGTTGAGCCGGTCGAGCAGGTTGCCGATGGCACCGCCGAGGAGGAGCGCAAGCGCGATCGTCGTGACGATCCCCCGGCCGGCCTTCGCGTGGTAGACGACGATCAGCGCCGCGACGCCCAGTGAGACGAGCGCGAAGGCCGTCGCCGACTGGGGCAGGAGCCCGAACAGCGCGCCAGAGTTCCGCCAGTGCACGATCCGCAGCCAGTCGCCGATGACCTGCATGCCGTCGCCGACGTTGGGCAGCGTCGCCGCCACCCAGCCCTTCGCGGCCTGGTCGATGAGGACGATGAGCGCGGCGATCGCCGCGAACAGGATCCAGCGTCGCGGAGACGGCCCACGCCACGCGACCGGAGGCGCGCCGGTGGCCGTCTTCCCTGCTCCCTCGTCGTCAACGATCTCGAGGTCGTCGTCCCGGGGCTCGTCGGGCCGGATGCCTGCCTGGGCGTCCCCGGCGGCGCCGGGGCCGGACGGCATCACCGTCACGACCCGTCGCCGCTGCGACGGAGCGCGATCCGCGCCTCGCCGGCGTCCAGTCGGACGCGTGCATCGGGCACGCCCGCGGGTGGCGCGTCGCGCCGGACCTCGTCGGCGAGGGTCTCCACTGCCACGGACCCGAGGAACGGCTCGACCGCCTCCGGCACCCCGTCGAGCCACAGGACGATCCGGTCGTCGAGGTCGAGTGCCGCCTCCTTGCGCAGGTCCTGGATGGCCCGCTGGAGCTCGCGGGCGTCGCCCTCGGCCCGCAGGTCAAGGGTCAGCTCGGTGTCCAGGACGACCACGAGGCCGTCGCGGTCAGCGACCGCGGTCCCCGGTCGCGGCGTCGCCTGGATCTCGACCTCGTCTGCCGCGAGCGTCACCCCGCCAAGCGTCACCGAGCCATCCGGGTGGTACTCGACGGCGCCCTCGCGGGCGGCGGCCATCACCGCCGGGATCGCGGCCCCAAGGCGCTTCCCGATCCTGGGCAGCAGCGGCTTTACCCGCCGCTCCACGAGTGCCGACCCGTCCTCGATGACCTCGACGCGGCGCACGTTGAGCTCATCGGCGAACAACGCCAGCAGCTCCTCGTCGAGCGCGAGCCCGCGGTCCGGGACGGCGAGCCATGCCATCGCCAGCGGCTGGCGGGTCCGCAGGCCGAGCTGCGAGCGCAGGGTCCGCGCCAGGTCCACGGCCCCGCGGACGAGGTCCATCGCGCGCTCAAGGGGCTCGTCACGACAGGTCGCCATCGCCTCCGCGGGCCATTGCGTGAGATGGACGCTGTCGGGCAGGACCGGGATCACCGCCACGACGAGGTTCTGGTACAGCTCCTCGGACAGGAAGGGCAGGATCGGCGCCGCTGTCCGGCTGAGGCTGATCAGCGCCGCGTGGAGCGTGGCAAACGCGGCCTCGCGGTCCTTCGGGTCTGCCCCCGCGCGCATGCGGTCGCGCGAGCGGCGCAGGTACCACGTCGAGAGGTCGTCGATGTAGCCGCTGATCGCCCGGGTCGCGCCGACCGCGTCGACGTCATCGAGCCGCGCGCCGACGTCCACCGCCAGCCCCGCGGCACGCGACAGGATCCAGCGGTCCAGCACGGGCCACGAGCCGCCGGCGGCGTCCATTGCCTCGTCGATCGCCTGGCGCGGTGTCCACGATGCGAGCCGCGCGTAGGTCACGAAGAACGCGTACACGTTCCACAGGACGAGGAGCTCGCGACGGGCCTCGTCGGCGGCATGCCAGCCGAACAGGATGTTGTCCTCGGGCCGCGCCTTCGCGAACATCCAGCGCATGACGTCGACGCCCATCCGGTCGGCCGCCTCGTCGAACTCGATCGCGTTGCCCCAGCTCTTGTGCATCGGGCGTCCGTCCTCGCCGAACACCAGGCCGTAGCCGAAGATCGTCCGGAACGGCTCCGTGCGCTTGAGGACGGTCGACATCGCGAGCAGCGAGTAGAACCAGTTGCGGAACTGGCCGGGGAAGCTCTCCGTGATGAAGTCCGCCGGGAACCACTTCGCCCAGTACTCGGGGTCCTCGCGGAAGTGGAGGGTCGAGAACGAGACGATGCCCGCATCGAGCCACGGGTTGCCGACGTCCTTGATGCGCTCGACCGGCGCCCCGCACGACGGACAGGCGATCCGGACCTCGTCGATCCACGGCCGGTGCGGCGTGTGCCCCTCGAACGCGTCCCAGCCCGCGACTGCGCGACCCTCGAGCTCCTCGCGCCCGCCGATCACCTCGACCGTCCCGCACGCGGCGCAGTCGTAGATCGGCAGCGCCAGCCCCCAGTAGCGCTTCTTGCTGATCATCCAGTCGTGCATGTTGCGGAGCCAGTCCAGCTCCCGCTCGTGCCCGAAGTCCGGAATCCACCGGATCCCGTCCACGACGTCCATGATCTGGTAGCGCAGGCTCGCGTCCACCTGCGCCGGCGTGAGGGTCTCGCGCGGCTGGTCGTAGACCTCGCCCATCGAGATGAACCACTCGTCGACGAGGCGGAACAGGAGCGGCGTACCGCAGCGCCAGCAGTGCGGGTAGCGGTGGGTGTACGCCTCGAGGTGGTAGAAGAACCCGCGCTGCTGGAGGTCGTCGACGATCCGCTCGGCCACGGCCGGCGCCTCGAGGCCCGTAAGCCAGTCGAACCCCGGGAGGTAGCGCCCGTCCTCGTCGATCGGCCCGATGACCGGCAGGCCCGCCGCCTTGCCCAGCTGGTAGTCCTCGGCGCCGCAGCCCGGCGCGATGTGGACGATGCCCGTGCCCTCGTCATCCCCTACCTCGTCCCAGGCAACCACGCGGTGCTCGTAGGCCATGGCGTCGAACGCAGTGCGCACGGCCGGGAGTGCGTCGTACGGCCCTGTATAGCGCCACCCGACGAGGGCCGACCCGGGAACCTCCTCCTCGATCGTGAACGGGCCGCGAAGCGCCGTCCCGAGCGTCCCCTTGGCGATCCAGAAGACCTCGTCACCCTGGCGGACGCGGACATAGCGCAGGTCTTCGCCCACGGCGGCTGCGACATTCGAGGTCAGCGTCCAGGGCGTCGTCGTCCAGACGAGGAGCGCCTCGCCGGGACGGTCCAGCAGCGGGAAACGCACGGTGAGGCCCGGGTCCTCGCGGTCCTGGTAGCCCTCGTTCATCTCCATCTGGGACAGGCCGGTGCCGCAGCGCGGGCACCAGGGCATGGTGTCGTGGCCCTTGTACAGCCAGCCGCGTCGGTGGCACTCCGCGAGGAAGCCCCAGATCAGGTCGTTGTTCTCGTTGCTGAACGTGAAGTAGGAGCCGCCGACCTCGGGCATGCCGAGCCGCCCGACGAGCATCTCCACGGTGTCGGTCACCGGCCCCTGCGGGCCCTCGATCGTCGTGACCGCGGTCGGATCCGATCCCAGCAGGTCATGCAGGCGGCGGAGCTCGGTCGGGTCGTTCCAGTCCATCCACATGCCGAGCCGGATCGACTGCTCCGTCTGACGCGCCGCATACGTCAGCACCCGCTGCTTGCACAGCGTCACGAAGCGGTCGATGCCGTAGGCCTCGATGTCCCGCTTGGAGGTGAAGCCGAGGTCCCGTTCGACGTTGACCTCAACCCACAAGCCCTGGCAGTCGAAGCCGTTCTGGTAGCGCTGGTCCTGCCCGAGCATCGCGTGGTAGCGCTGGTAGAGGTCCTTGTAGGCGCGGCCCCACGCGTGATGGACGCCCATCGGGTTGTTCGCCGTGATCGGCCCGTCGAGGAAGCTCCAGCGCGGGCCGCCCGCGTTCTGCGCCCGCAGCCGCGCGAACGTCCGGCGTTCGGCCCACTCCCGGAGCAGCTCGTGCTCCTGGGCGACGAAGTCAGGTCGGGCGGTGACTGGTCGGAACATCGGGCCTCGGCGGATGAGCGGGCACGCCTGGGCTGGGCGCGTGGCGGGCTCCAAGGATAGGGAACGCGGGCCCGTCGCGCGTCAGCGAGCTCCGGCAAGCCCGAAATCGCCTCGCGACGTATCATTCCGCGCGATGTCGCACCCCCAGACACCGGGCCCCCGCACGCGGTCAGCGTTCGCGTCGGCGTTCCTGTCACTGCTCTTCCCGGGCCTCGGACACGCCTATGCGGGTGCGTACGCGCGCGCGCTGGCCTTTGCGGCGGCCCCGCTCCTCCTGCTGGCGCTCGTCGCTGGCATCGTCCTGCGCGCGGACCGCACGGACCTCGTCGCCTTCTTCGCCCAGGCGACGGTCCTCCAGGCCCTGTTCATCGTCAACGTCGGCGCGCTCATCTACCGCAGCATCGCGGCGGTCGACGCGTGGAACGTCGCCCGGTTCCTCAACACGCGCGACGCGTCCGGTGGCGGACGCGTCGGCCGGGCCCGCCTCTCGCTGAGCCCCGTCTCGGTCGCGGGGCTGCTTGCAGTGGTACTCGTGATGGGCGGCGCCCACGCCGCCCTCGCCCGCTACAACCTGCTTGCCCTGGACCTCGTGCAGTGCGTCTTCAACGAGGACCCCGATCCCAGCTGCGAGAGCGCCGACGCCAGCCCGTCCCCGGGCGAGACGCTCGCCCCCGACGGCAGCCAGGAGCCGGGCACCAGCGCCGAGCCAACGCAGACCGACGTACCCCTGCCCACGCCCGAGGGCACCGGGACGACCGGCACCCCGGCAGCGACCCTGCCGCCGTGGGACGGCAAGGAACGGCTCAACGTCCTCATGGTCGGCTCCGACCAGCGCCCGGGCGAGAACACCTTCAACACCGACACGCTGATCGTCGTCTCGGTCGACCCGACAACGGGCCAGGTCGCGATGTTCCAGGTGCCGCGGGACATGGCGGACGTGCCCGTCCCGGCAAGCGCGCGGTCGGTCTGGGGAAGCGTCTACCAGGGCAAGATCAACAGCTGGTACTTGCAGAACCGGAAGCGCTCAGACCTGTGGCCCGGCAAGTCCGACAGTGCGCGCGGGTTCGCCGCGCTCAAGGGCCTCCTGGGCGAGCTCTACGGGCTGGACATCCGCTATTACGTGATGGTCAACTTCAACGGCTTCCGCAAGGTCGTGAACGTCCTCGGCGGCGTCCAGATCAACGTCCAGATCCCGGTCACGGAGAGCACGTATCCCGTCGGACAGGGCGCGCTCGGCCGGATCTACTTCGGCGCTGGGCCGCAGCACATGGATGGCTCGGAGGCGCTGATCTATGCCCGGTCTCGCCACAACTCCCTGGGTGGCGACTTCGACCGCGGCCGGCGCCAGCAGCGGGTCCTCCTGTCGCTCCGGGAGCAGATGAACGCCCAGGCGATCATCGCCAACCTGCCGGCGCTCATCGACGCGCTCAAGGACTCGGTGAAGACCGATGTCAAGACGCGGGACCTGCCCAAGCTGCTTGCGCTCGCCGAGGGCGTCGACACGAAGGACATCCGCTCGTTCGTGTTTGCGCCGCCGTTCTACGCGACCGAGTTCCCGAACTCCGCCCGCGGCTACATCATCACCCCCAACGTCGCGCGCATCCGGAGCGCCGTCAACGGCGCGTTCACCGTCACGCCCGAGCTCCTCGCCCAGCGTGACCGGCTCGAGGCGGAGGGCGCCACCGTGTGGGTCCTCAACGGCTCGGGACATAGCACATTCGGCAGCACCACCTCGGACTACCTCGCCTACCAGGGCCTGGACGCGTCCGCGCCGAACCAACGCGTGGACGCCCGACCGCCGACGACGAAGATCGTCGTCTACAACGGCGCCGAGGCGGACCTCACGGACTCGATTGCGTACCTCGAGAAGCTGTACGGCGTGAAGGCCACGCTCGCGACGGACCCGAAGATCGTCACGGACATCGTGATCACGCTTGGCACGGACGCCCCGGACCTCAAAATCGAGGCGGTCGGCTGACCCGGTCGGACGATCCGCCCGTCGCACCGGTTGCGCCGCTCGAGCGCTAGCCCTCGAGCGAGGTCAGCCAGCGCTGGTACTCGGGCATCGTGCCCCGCACGGCCGCGAAGTAGCGTTCGCTGAGCTGGCGGGTGATCGGGCCGACAGCACCCGTCCCGACCGGGCGATGGTCGACCTCGATCACCGGGCTCACCTGGACGCCGGTCCCGCACAGGAACACCTCGTCGCAGATGTACAGCTCCGAGCGGTCGATCGAGCGGATCTCGACCGGGATCTCGAGGTCCTTCGCGAGCGCCATGATCGCCTTGCGCGTGACACCTTCGAGGATGTCATCGGACACGGGCGGGGTCAGGAGTACGCCATCGCGGACCATGAACAGATTTGCTGCAGAGCCCTCGGAGGCGTGCCCGGACGGGGTCAGGACCAGGGCCTCGTCGAAGCCGTTGAGCTCCGCCTCCGACTTCTGGAATGCCATGTTCACGTAGCCGCCGACGATCTTCCCGCGGGCCGGCAGCGCTTCGTCGGCGTTCCGCCGCCAGGACGACGTCATGACCCGGACGCCCTTCTCGATGTCGATGTAGTTCCCGAACGGCGTCGCGATGACGTAGAGCTCGTTCTCCAGGTGGTGCAGTCGGACGCCGATCGCCTTCGTGCTCTTGTAGAACGAGGGTCGGACGTACACGTCCTCCGCGAACCCGTTGCGGCGCACCGTCTCGAGGATGATCGCGACCAGCTCGTCTGTCGTCGGCAGGTTGTCCATCAGCAGCATCTTCGCGCTGTTCAGGATCCGCTCCGCGTGCTCGTGCACGAACAGGACGTGCAGACGGCCTTGCTCCGCGTTCCAGTAGCCGCGGATGCCCTCGAAGGTCGCGGTCCCGTACATGAACGCGTGGGTCATGATGCTGACCTTCGCGTCGCGCATCGGGACGTAGTCGCCCTCGAAGTAGGCGATGAGGTCCTCGAGGCTGCGAGGCGTGGGCGCCGCCTCGGGCGCGTCGGTGGCGGACGGCTGCTGGGTGAGCATCTGGTCGGCTCCAGGTCGCATGCGGCGCGTGGCCGCGGGTGCCGCAATTCGGGGCCCGAGTCTAGCACGCGGTCCCGCCACGACTCGTCGGCCGAACGGCCCGCCCCGCCCGCCGGACGGCCCGTGCCGGTGCCTCAGCCGAGCGGCAGAAACCCGACGATCGTGCCCACGACCAGGCCGACATAGAGCAGGTACAGGGCCCCGCCCACGAGGAGCGCCCGCCCGTCCAGGCGTGCGTGGCGCCACATCGGGACGAAGATCGCCGCCACGGCGAGGAACGCGATGCCGGCGGACGCGAAGGCAAGGCCCGAGTCCTGGGTGACGCGCCACGCGCTGCCGGCCAGCACGAGTGCGACCACCGTCGGGATGGCGGACTGGAAGACCATCGCGCCCGTGATGTTGCCCATCGCGAGGGTGTCCTTGCCCTGCCGGACCCAGATCAGCGAGTTGAACTTCTCGGGCAGCTCCGTGGCGATCGGGGCGATGACGAGCGCGAGGAGGAGCTCGCTCACACCGAGGGAGGCCGCGAGCCGGTCCACGGCACCGACGAACAGGAACGCCCCGCCGACGATGCAGCCGAGCGCGAACAGGACCTGGAGGCTGACGATGCGCAGGCGCGGGACCGCCGGGTCACGCCGAAAGGCGCGCCGGTCGGCCCGCCGGAAGCGCAGCAGCGGGAGCTCGCTCTCGTTCTCGCCCGCCTCGGCGTCGAAGTGCCCCTTGACGTAGTAGACGTAGATGCCGATCAGGACGATGGCCACGACGTACTTGAGGAACGAGAGGCTCTCGGGCAGGAATGCGGCGCTGATCGCCAGCGCGTAGGCGACGACGAAGTAGCGGATGTCGTGGACGAGGACCGTCGTGTCGACGACCATCCGGGTGCCGGTGGCGCGGCGGCGGCGGAATGCCAGGACGCCGACACCCGTGACGAACATCGCGAGCGTCGAGAGCATGAACGGCGCGCCGAGGATCGCACCCACGCCGACGTCATCCGTCGCCGCGCCGCGACCGCCGAACGCGATCGCGATGATCGGGATCATCGTCTCCGGCAGCGCTGTCCCCACGGCGGCGAGGACCGACCCGACCGCGCCCTCGGCGAGCTCGAGCTTGCGCCCGAACCACTCGATGCCGTTCGTGAACAGCTCCGCGCCCGCAAGGATCACGAGGAAGGCAATCGCGAGGACGAGGAGGTCCATCAGCCCTCGAGCCCCATGGCGGCGAGGATCGAGCCGGTGACGACGAGGAGCACGAGGAGCGAGACCAGGGCGAGGCGACCGTCCCGGGCCGCCAGGAAGCCCAGGCCGGCGACCACCACGCGCCCGATCGGCAGCGCCAGGACGAGCACCAGACCCAGCCACAGAAACCCCTCCGGGCGCAGGGCAAGGATGTCCGCCGGGATCCGGCCGAGGTCGAAGGACGGCGCCGTGGCGACACCCAGCGGGTCGACGCCCGTCAGGGCCATGCCGATGACGCCCAGCAGGACCATGCCGATAGCGGTGTATGTGCCGAGCACGAGGAGCCGGGCGATCGTGGCCTCGATGGCGAACGCCGCGTCGGACACCGGCGTCTCGACGCCGCGTCGCGTCACGCTCATCTGCTCACCGCCTTGGCCGCCATCTGGACCGCCGTCAGGAGCAGCACGGCGATGAACAGCCAGCGCAGGACGCGGGTGTCGATGCGGTTGATGACCCGCGTGCCGATGGATGCCCCCACGAACACGCCGATCGCGACTGGCCCCGCGATGTACGGGTTGATCTCCCCGCGCAGCAGGTAGATCACCGCGCTCGACGTGGCGGTGATGCCGATCATCATGTTGCTGGTCGCAGTCGCGACCTTGAGCGGCACGTTCATCGCCAGCGTCATGAGCGGCACCTTCACGATCCCGCCACCGACACCCAGGAGTGCCGAGACGATGCCCGCGAACACGGCCCCGACCGTCCCGAGGCCGAGGTGCGTCACGCGGTAGCCGGGACCCGACAGGTGCGCGGTGAAGTCGAGGGCCGTGGCTGCGTCGGGCGTGGCGGGCTCGCTGGGCGCGGCCGGGAGCGAGGGCGACGGGGTTGTGAATCCGTCGCGCGCACCCTCGACCAGGGGCCCATCGGCGTCGATGGCCGGCTCGGTCTGCGCCGTCGGGGCGGCGGCCCGCGCAGGTTCGCGGCGGCGGAGCATGGACACCGCGACGTAGCCGAGGAGCAGCGCGAACAGCCCCTCGAGCACTGGCCCGGGCAGCGCAAAGGCGACGAGTCCGCCGAGGAGCGCGCCGCAGGCCGTGAACAGCTCGAGCGTCATGCCCAGCCGCAGGTTCGCGACGTGGCGCCGGAGGTAGACCCCCGCGCCGGCGCTCGAGGTCACGATGACCGAGACGAGCGAGATCGCGACCGCCTCGCGCAGCGGTCGCCCGAACCCGAGCGTCAGCAGCGGGACCAGGAGAATCCCGCCGCCGAGCCCCAGCAGCGAGCCGAACAGGCCCACGCCGGCGCCGCCAATGAGGAGGACCAGGCCAGCGATCATCGCCGGACAGCCGGACCCGGTCCGGCCCCCCGGCGAGCGTCCGCGGGGTCGGTCACCGCGTCAGGGGCGGAGGTGCTGCGGCGCGTACGGGAGGAGCGCCACGTGACGGGCGCGCTTCAGGGCGACGGACAGCTCGCGCTGGTGCGCAGCGCAGGTGCCGGTCTTGCGGCGCGGCTCGATCTTCGCGCGCTCGGACAGGTAGCGGCGGAGGCGGTTGACCTCCTTGTAGTCGATCATCACCGTCTTGTCGGCGCAGAAGGAACAGACCTTCCGACGCCGGCGATCGCGGTAGTAGTCGTCGCGCTTCTTTGTGCGGGGGGGCATGTCTCAGGTCTCCTGGTGCATGGCGGGCGCACCCGCCGGGCCGGCTGTTCGCCGCGGGAAGGTCGTCAGAAGGGAAGGTCGTCGAGGTCGTCGTCGGACGGCGCGGACGGACGGGTGGGCCGGACTGGCGCATCGCCGCTACCGGCGCCACCAGCGGCGCCACCGCCGCCACCGCTGAAGCCACCGGAGGGAGCGCTGAACGAGCCACCCTCCTCGTCGCGGACCCGCGCCTCGAGGCTCACGACGTTGTCCGCCGTGATCTCCAGGCTGATCCGCTTCTGGCCGTCCTTGGTCTCGAACTCACGGGTCCGGAACCGGCCCTCGACGAACACGCGGTTGCCCTTGCGGAGCTGCTCCGCAGTCCGCTCGGCGCGATCGCCCCAGACCGTGACCCGGAACCAGTCGGTCGCCTCGACCCACTCGTTGGTCTGCTGGTTCTTCGTGCTCTGGTTGACGGCAACGCTGAACTCCGTCACGGGACGGCCGTTCGGGGTGTACCGCATCTCGGGATCGCGCCCGAGGTTCCCGATGATCATCGCCTTCGAGAACGACGCCATGTGTCCGGCTCCTCGATCAGTCGATGGCCGCAGGTGCGGCTTCGGTCTCGGACTCGTCGACCTGCTCGGGGGCGTCGAGATCGTCCTCGGCGGCCTCGGCGGACGGCAGTCCGGCGTCGATATCGATGTCGACGTCGTCGTCACCATCATCGGCAGCGGCCGCATCGCGGCGGGCCTTCACGGGCTTGATGGTGCGGGTGACGAGATAGCGGATGACCTCTTCGGTGATCTGGAGGCTGCGCTCCAGCTCCGCGATCGCCTCTGCCGGGGACTCGAAGACCACGATGTGGTACGAGCCATCGCGATGGCGGTCGATCGGGTACGCGAGGCGGCGGCGGCCCCAGGGCGCGACCTTGATGATCTGACCGCCCGAGGCGACGACATAACGCGTCGTACGGTCGATGACCGCGGCGGCCTTCTCATCCGGCGCGTCCGGCCGGATGATGAGCATGAGTTCATAGCGGCGCATGGCCTGCTCTACTCCTTCCAATGGGATCTGCCCCGCTGACGGACGTGCCGAGGCGGAGCCGAAAGGACCGCGGAAGGATAGCACGGGGCCCCTGGATCTCCGGCTGGCGAACGGCCGGTCGGACCAACCGGCCGGTGACGATCGCGCGCGCCCATGTATTCTCTGCGCCGTCACCTCTCGTGCTCAGCCTCGGGGAACTCGTGCAGCTCTCGATCCTGCTCCTTGCGATCGATCGGACCGCCGCGGACGCGCTCACCGTCGCGCTTGCCCGCCCGGGTCATGGCGTCACCACGGTCTCGGAACCCGTGGACCTGTTCGCGTCCGCCGCCGGGTACAGCCTCCTGATCATCGACCAGGTCGCGCCGCCGTACACGGTGGCCGCCGTCATCGAGGAGCTGCGCCGGGACGAGTCGACCGCGCGCATCCCGGTGCTCGCGATCGCGCAGGCAGACGACATCGAGGAGCGGATCTCCCTGCTCGAGGCGGGCGCCGACGACGTCATTACCAAGCCGTTCGACCCGGTCGAGCTGGAGGCACGCGTCGAGGCCGTCTCACTGCGCTTCCAGCGGTCGCAGAGCAGCGCGCCGCCAGTCCAGGTCTCGGCGTCCATCGGCGACCCCAACGCACGCCGCATCATCTCCGTGTTCAGCCCCAAGGGAGGCGTGGGGACGACCACGATCGCCACGAACCTCGCCCTCCTCGCCAACGAGCGCCACTCGCGGGCGACGCTGCTCGTCGACCTCGACCTCTCGTTCGGCCAGGTCGCATCGCACCTCAACCTCCAGCCGAAGCAAGGCCTCCTGGAGCTCGTCCGTGACGAGGCAGCACTGCGCGAGGCGGACCTGTTCCGCACGTATGCCGTGCACCACTCGAGCGGTCTCCAGATCCTCGCCGCGCCGCCCACCCCGGGCTTCGCCCAGCTGATCACGGGCGAGCACGTGGAACAGATCCTGTCGCGCGCCCTGGAGGCCTACGAGGTCGTGGTCGTCGACGCCGGGGCGAACCTCGGTGACCGGATGCTCGCGATCTTCAGCCGGTCGGACACGGTGATCGTGCCCGTCCAGCCCGAGATCCCGGCCCTCAACGCGGTGCACCTGCTCCTGGACCAGCTGAGCGAGACCGGAGCCATGGGGTCGAGCACCCACTTCGTGCTCAACAACACGTTCGCGCGCGAGCTGCTCAAGCGGACGGACATCGAGAGCGCGCTCGGCGCGTCGATCTCGACGGACCTGCCATACGACCCGATCGCGTACCTCAGGGCAGCGAACGAGGGCGTGCCGGTGATCATCAGCTCGCCGCGGTCGGCGCCGGCCCTCAAGCTGCGTGAGCTCGCCGACGTGATCTTCGGAAAGGTACGCACCGCCGCGGCCGCTCCGGCGCCCGCGGAGCCCGTCACGAAGGCCCGGCGAGGACTGTTCGGGCGCCGCTAGGACCGTCCGGCAGGGGTGTGCGCTGCCCGCGCGTCGTCATGCCGGTGGCGTGGCGCAAGGCGCGGCGGACGCGCGGCTGTCATGCGCGAGAGCGTCCAATCCGCGCATGACCGACCTCCAGACCGACCTCCAGACCGATCCCCGGGCCCTCCCTCCCTCCGCCGACCCGGACCAGGACCCGGGCGTCGCCGACGTCGCGACGATCACCGACCCGCGCGACCGTGGCGGGACGGGTGCGCCGGTCGGCGTGAACAACATCGTCGAGGGCCGCGTGGACGGCGTGATGACGCCGCCGGCGGGCGCGAACGGCGGCGGCTGACCAGGCTCACCGACGGGGGTATCCATGCGCACACCAGCACGGAACGAGCACCGCTACCGGCCGGGTATTGTCACGCTGACGACATCCCCGCGCCCGGTAACGGCCCGTATGCTTGCCCCGTGATCGTCCGCGTTCTCACCGCCCGCGTCGCCCAGCACAACGCGGGCCGGTTCGAGGAGCTCCTCCGCCAGCAGCTTCCAAAGATGCGGGAGCATGACGGGCTCGTCTACGTCAAGCTCGCCCGCCAGACGAACGGCCCGTTCGAGGAGGTCCTCCTGTTCGAGGAGTGGCGGGACGCAACGGCCCTCTACGGCTGGGCCGGCAGCCAGCTCTCCGTCCCCCGCCTGCTGCCCGGCGCCGAGGCGCTGGTCGAGGACATCAACGTCACGCATTACGAGGCGTTGGACGTGGACCCCGACGCGCTGATCCCCATCGCGCTCCCGGTGGAGCGCCGCGCCCGCTGACCCGTCGGCTGGTGCGATCGCCGCTCCATGCGGCGGCTCGGCGGTGTTGGGTGCGGCCCTGCGCCCAGACCGGGAGTGGTCCCGGGAGCGGGAGTCGAACCCACATGACCTCTCGGTCCCTCGTGTTTAAGACGAGTGCGTCTGCCGTTTCGCCATCCCGGGCAGCGCCAGTCTATGTCCGTGCCAATCGAGTTGGGGCTCCGTTGGCGGTTGGCACGGCGACGCAATTCGGTGGCGCGGGACGCAAAAGAGGAGCGGCGTCCGGTCTGGTCGGACGCCGCTCCCCGGGAAAGAGGGGGGCGTCTACTTGGAGATCAGGCTCAGCTCGCCGCAGGCGACGGGCAGGGTCGCCCATGCCGGCAGGCCGGGCAGGCTCTTGACGGAGCTCGGGAGTGGCATGTCCGTCGGCGAGATGCCGTGGATCACGACGTGGCGGGTGCCCAGCTTCAGGGCGGTGCGGATCTCGTCCTGGAGGTGCGCCCGGCTGCCTTCAGCGTGATAGTCGTATGAGCCATTCGCGTCCGCGATCGGAAAGTCGAGGTCCGATGCGGCGCCGTCGTTGATCTTGCTATCGAGGCTGACGAGGACGGCGCCATACTTCGGCAGGCCCTCGATGACGTCGACGAAGCCGTCGCCGTTGGTGTCATCCGCTGCCGTCGGGCAGGCGCGGCCCGCGTGGATGTGCTGGGGATGCAGGGTGAGCGGGGTGACACCGTCAACCATGATGTCGACGGTGACGTCATCGCCCTTGAGCGTGACGGTCGCGGTTCCTCGCGTGGTCGGGATCGTGTAGGTGTCGCCGGCAACGGTGTGGCTGCCAGCGTTGAGCGGCGACAGGACGGCCTGGAAGACCTGGCCATTGCCTGCGACGACGGGGACGACCATGAGCCCGGCGAGCGCGACGCCGGCGAGGATGCGGGGAGCGAGCTTCAAGACGATCTCCTGCGATTGACCCGGATGATGGGCCAGGGGTGAGTGGGTCTCACCACTCCCTTATGCGCAGGCCGTGGGCGTCCGGATGGCTCTCGCGATGTTGCAGAACCATTCCGACGCCGCGGAGGGACCGGATCTGACTCCCTGGGGCGACGGAGCGACCCGGACGCGGCGGACGGCCAACACGGTGAAACGAAGCGCCGAGTGGACCACACCCGCGGCTGCTGGCCGCCCGGCTCCCACGCAAACGAACACCCCGCGGCCGGAGACGACGGGGTGGAGCAAGCAGTGGAGGCGACGATCGGATTCGAACCGATGAATAAGGGTTTTGCAGACCCCCGCGTTGGGCCACTTCGCCACGTCGCCAAGGTTCCGGCGATGGCGCCGGGGATGATGTCAGGTTGGCTGCCCCTCGAGGATTCGAACCTCGGCTAACGGATCCAAAGTCCGCTGTCCTACCACTAGACGAAGGGGCAGCGGTGCCGGAAGTCGATCTCGGGTATGCAAAAGGAAATGGAGCGGAAGACGGGACTCGAACCCGCGACCCTCACCTTGGCAAGGTGATGCTCTACCAACTGAGCCACTTCCGCTCGATGCCGACCAGGTGATGGTGCCGAGAGCCAGATTCGAACTGGCGACACCGCGATTTTCAGTCGCGTGCTCTACCAACTGAGCTATCTCGGCCCGGTCAAGGCCCCCGCGAGGGCCCGTCGGCGCGGCGCAGAATACCATGCGCGCCGATCGAGCGGCAAGGATAGGTGCCTGGGAGGGCGTCACGACGGCCGGTTCCAGCCGGATGGCGCGGACGGCGTGGACGAGGTCGGCGCCCCCGGCGCCACGGGCGGCGCCGGGGGCGCGAAGGTCGTGCGCGCCACATCCACGTCGAGCACCTGCTCCGGGCTCGTGACCGCGGGCTGGCCGCTCAGCTGGCGCAGTCGGTTGATCCGGTCCAGGGCCGCCGGGTGGGTCGAGAACAGGTTCGACGATTTCCCGGTCGCGGCCTTGATCGGGTTGTCGAAGTACAGGTGCTGGGTCGCACGGTTGGCGACCTCGAGCGGCTCCGTGTCGAGGGTGATCTTCGCCAGCGCCCGCTCGAGGCCTACCGGGTTCCGCGTCAGCTCCACGCCCGAGACGTCCGCGAGGTACTCGCGCTGGCGGCTGACCGCCATCTGGACGAGCCGCGCCACGATCGGCGCGAGGATCGCGAGGACGATCGCGAGGACCATGACCACGATCTGGAGGGCGCCGCCACCCGAGTCCGAGTCGCTCCGTCCGCGTCGTCCGCCGCCCCAGAACGTGAAGCGCAGGAAGAAGTCCGCGAGCAGCGCGATCGAGCCCACGAGCACGCCCACCATGAGCGAGAACCGGATGTCGAAGTTGCGGACGTGGCTGAGCTCGTGGGCCATGACGCCCTGGAGCTCCTCGCGGTCGAGCTTCTGGAGCAGGCCGATCGTGATCGCCACGGACGCGTGCTGGGGGTCGCGGCCGGTCGCGAAGGCGTTCGGCGCCGTGTCGTTGATCAGGTAGACCTTGGGCATCGGCACGTTTGCCGCCAGTGCCATCTCCTGGACGACGTTGAGCAGCTGCGGCGCGTCCTCTGCGGTGACCTCCTTGGCGCCCGAGATCGAGAGCACCAGCGAGTCGCCGCCGTAATACGAGAACAGCGACGCGATAAGGCCGATGCCCACGGCGATGCCGAGGCTCGGCAGCGCCGCGCGCGGGTCACCGGTGACCGCCCAGCCGATCAGCAGGCCGAGCAGTCCCAGGAGGACCACCACCGCGAGGACGAGGAGGACCGAGTTGCGCTTGTTCGCGCCGATCTGGTCGTAGAAGGTCGCCATGGGGCGGGCCTCAGGCCGGCGTCACGAGGACGCCGGCTGGGTGCCGGACGCCTCCGCTCAGCTCAGGCTGAGGTCGACGCTCGGGACGGCCTGCGCCTCGGGGCCGGCATCGAAGAACTCGCGCTTCACGAAGCCGAGGATGCTGGCGAAGAGGGCAGCCGGGAGCGTCTGGATCGCCGTGTTGTAGTCCAGGACGGTGGCGTTGTAGTGCTGGCGCGAGAAGCTGATCTGGTTCTCGGTCGTCGCGAGCTCCTCCTGGAGCTGCATGACGTTCTGGTTCGCCTTGAGGTCCGGGTAGTTCTCGACCACCGCGAACAGCGAGCGCAGCGCGCCGGTCAGCTGGTTCTCGGCCGCGGCCTGCTGGGCCGGACCCTGGGCGCCAGCGGCGACGGCGCTCGCCCGGGCCTCGGTCACCTTGGTCAGGACGGACTGCTCGAACCCCATGTAGCCCTTCACGGCGGCAACGAGGTTCGGGATCAGGTCGTGCCGGCGCTTGAGCTGGACCTCGATCTGCGCGAAGGCCTCGTCGATGCGGTTGCGCCGCGAGACGAGCCCGTTGTAGATCCCGATGACGACCAGGACGATGACGACGAGGATCGCGATGATCACGATCAGTTCCATGGAGCCTCCTCAGAGTGCGGCGGGCGCACGCCCCTGCGATCCAGCATACCGCCGCGCTGGCGGTGGTGGGCGGTGAGGGACTCGAACCCCCGACATCCTCGGTGTAAGCGAGGCGCTCTGACCAACTGAGCTAACCGCCCGGGCGAGCCGGCACAGGCCCGAGACACACGAACGGGCGGCCGTCGGGCCGCCCGCAGAGGGTCAGGAGAGTGGTGCCCAGGCCGGGACTTGAACCCGGATGAGTTGCCTCATACGCCCCTCAAACGTACGCGTATACCAATTCCGCCACCTGGGCAGGTGACCTGCGGGGCTGTTGTCGGAAGCCCCCAGGGGGCTGGTACCGAGGGAGGGAGTCGAACCCACACGACCTTGCGATCACTGGTACCTGAAACCAGCGCGTCTACCATTCCGCCACCTCGGCCCGACGCCAGGTCCGGGTCGCCCGAAAGCTCACCGGTCCGCAGCGGGGCGCCATGCTAGCACATCCCAATACCGGTCGCCGGTGTCCGCGATGAGGGTCGGGGTGATGCCCTCGACCCCCCGGACGAACATCGATTCCTCGCCCCATGCGAGCGGCAGCATGGGCTGGCGGGTGGCGATTGCGGCCAGCAGCGCCTGCCACGCCTTGACCCGGACGGCCAGGTCGCCGGGTGCCCGAGCGGCCTCCAGGAGGGTGTCGAGCGCTGGGTCCTGGTAGCCCGAGAGGTTCGACCCGGACGCTCGGACCTGGCTCGACGCGAGCAATGGGTACAGGTCGGGCTCGAGGCCCATGGCGATGTCGAGCACCGCCGCCGTGAAGTCGCCGGCGCGGAGGTCCGTGGCGAGCTCCTGGGCGGGCTTCTCGACCAGCGTCACCTTGAAGCCCAGGGCCGTCCACTCGTCGCGGACGAACGCCGCGGTGGCGGCGAGCCGCGCGTTCGACGTCGCGGGCACGCTCAGCAGCTGGAGGTCATACGGCGCCGTCGCCTTGGGGGCAGCCCACGCGCCGTCGACCTTCTTCCAGCCGGCCGCGGTCAGGAGCTTCGCGGCGGCCTTCACGTCGTGGTTGACAGTCCCCGCCGTGGCAACGTCGTACGCCCACGAGTTGGGTGGGACCAGCGCATCGGCGCGGACCGCGTCCCCACCGAGGACATCCGAGACGAGCGAGTCCCGGTCGAGGCCCGCGAGCAGCGCCTTGCGCACCCGCGGGTCACGCAGCTCGGGATGGCCGGGGCGCAGGTTGAGCAGCGCGGTCGCGAGGGTCGTGGTCGGGTAGCGCATGCGGTCGACGCCCGCGATGGCGCCGGCCGTCGATGCTGCGTCCGGCCCGAGACCCGCGGCCGCATCGATGTCGCCCGCCTGGAGGGCCGCCACGACGGCCGCGTCGTCCGGGTAGAACCTGACCTCGATCCGCTCGATCCAGGGCATCGGACGGCCGGGCGTCGCTTGCGGGACGGGAGTCGCCAGCGAGTCCGGGGACGCGGAGGGCGCGGTCGGCGTCTCGAACGGTGTCTCGAGGAGCGCCGAGGGCAGGAGGACCGCCCTCGTGTCGTCGAGCTGCGTCAGCGCGAAGGCGCCCGTGCCGACGGGGTTGTGCGCGAAGTCGCTGGTTGCGAGATCGGCAAACGGCACGCCGCCCAGGAGGTGCGCTGGCAGGAGTGCCTGGGTGGTGGCGGCGAGGAAGCCGCCGACCGGCGTTGCCAGCGCGAACGTGACCGTCCGTTCATCGATCGCGGAGACGGTCACCTCGGCCCACGACGCGGCCGCGGCACCGCCGGAATCGGGGCTCTTGAGGGCGTCGACCGTGTACACGACGTCGGCGGAGGTGACCGGCGTCCCGTCCGACCAGGTCGCATCGGCCCGGATCACGAACGTGAACGTCATGCCGTCCGCGGACACGGACCAGGACTCGGCGAGGTCGGGCTGGAGCAAGCGGTCCGGGCCCATCCGCATGAGGCCGCTGAACACGAGCCCCACGAGCGTCTTCTCGGCGCGCGTTCGAGCCGTCAGCGGCGTGATCGACGCGGGGATGCCGACGACGCCTTCGCGGTACGTGATGGGCGGCGGCAGGGTGGGTGCGGACGTCGGCTCGACGACGGCGGCCGCGGGCAGGCTGCTGGGGATCGCCAGCGCGCCAGCCAGCACGACGAGGACGAGGACGAGGACGGCGACGACCGCGTTGTCGCGGCGGGTCATGGACATCGGCGGTTGACCGGGGACGGCCGCTGTGAGCGGGGCCGGCCTACTGGGTCGTGAAGGCGACCAGCGCGAAGAGCACGAACAGGCCGAGCAGGAGGAGCGTGAACTGCCACAGGCGGCGCTCGACGCCACGGCGGCTGCGATACACGGCCGAGTCGCCGCCGAAGGTGCCGGACAGGCCGGTGCCGCGCGACTGCAGCAGGATCGCCGCGACGAGCGCGATGCTCACGAGGAGCTGGCCCACGGCGAGGATCGGATTCACGGGTTGGATGACCTCCGAGGTATGACGAGGCCGGATGGTAGCAGAGTCGGGCGGCCAGGCCCGACGTCAGGCCCCGTCCAGCAGCGAGCGGCCGGTCATCCCGGGCCACGCGGGGAGGTCGGCAAGCTCCAGGATCGTCGGGGCGACGTCGGCGAGCACCCCGTCGCGGAGGCTCCGGCCGACCAGCGCGCGACCTGTGCCCAGGAACGGCACCGGGTTGAGCGAGTGCTTGGTGACGGGGTTCCCCGCCTCGTCGACCATGTCGTCGGCGTTCCCGTGATCGGCGGTGACGAACAGGGCCACGCCGGGCCCGGCAGGGTCGCTCGCCTCGACCTCGGCGATCGTGTCCGCGATCCGGCCCAGCTGGACGTCGATCACCGCGAGCGCGCGGATCGTCGCGTCCCAGACGCCCGTGTGGCCGACCATGTCCGGGTTGGCGAAGTTGGCGACGATGAAGTCGTAGCTGCCGGAGCGGATCGCCGTCACGAGCTCGTCGGTCACGCCCGAAGCGCTCATCTCCGGCTGGAGGTCGTACGTGGCGACCTTGGGCGAGGGCACGAGTCGCCGCACCTCGCCCGGCCACGCTGCCTCGACGCCACCGTTGAAGAAGTAGGTGACGTGGGCGTACTTCTCGGTCTCGGCGACGTGGAACTGCGTCCAGCCGGCCTCGCTGAAGGCCTGGGCGAGCGAGCGTGCCTCCTCGGGGCCGAAGGCGACCTCCACCGGCAGCCCGGACTCGTACTCGCTCATCGTCACGACCAGGATGCCCACCGGCGGACGCTCGCCACCGGGGCCCGCCAGGTCGAAGTCGGCGAAGGCCGGGTCAACCAGGGCGTGGGTCAGCTGGCGGGCGCGGTCGGCGCGGAAGTTGAAGTGGACGATCGGATCCCGGTCGCGGACGATGCCGTCGACCCCGTCGACGATGGTCGGGGCGAGGAACTCGTCAGTCTCGCCGCGCCCGTAGCCGGCCTCGATCGCCGCGGTCGCGGACGGGGCATGATCGCCCGCGCCATGGACGATCGCGTCGTAGCCGCGCTCGGTGCGCTCCCATCGCTTGTCGCGATCCATCGCCCAGTAGCGGCCGCCGACGGTGGCGATCCTCGCATCCGGGTGGGCGGCGTCGAGGCGCGCCTCGAGGTCCGTCATGAACCCGAGCGCGGAGCTGGGGGGCGTGTCGCGGCCGTCGAGGAGAGCGTGGACGCGGACCGAGGGAACCCCGAGCTGGGCCGCGAGCTCCACGAGCGCGACGAGGTGGCGGTCGTTGGCGTGGACGCCGCCGGGCCCGATGAGGCCCACGGCATGGAGGCGCCCGGTCTCGAGCGCACGCCGACACGCATCGACGAGCGCCGGGCGAGTGTCGAACGAGCCGTCGGCGATCGCCGCGTCGATCCGGGGCAGGTCCTGGAGGACGGGCCGGCCCGCGCCGAGGTTGAGGTGCCCGACCTCGGAGTTGCCCATCTGGCCCACCGGGAGTCCCACCGCGTCCTCGGACGCGCGCAGGACCGAGTGCGGGTTGGCCGCGACCATCGCACGCCAGCGGGGCATCGCGGCGGCAGCGATGGCGTCGGCCTTCGGGTCGTGGCCGATGCCGAACCCGTCGAGGACGACGAGAACGATGGGTCGGGGCCGCCCACCCGTCACGGTGCGAGGCCGCGCGCCGCCGCCGTGATCGCTGCGCGGGCGCACATCCCGGCCATCTCGTCGGGCTTGAGGCTGGCGCCACCAACAAGCGCGCCGTCGATGCCGGGCTCGGCGAGGAACTCGGCGATGTTCGCCGACGTCACGCTGCCGCCATAGAGGACCGGCACGTCCTGCGCGCCACTCCCCCACCCCAGGGCGACGAGGCTGGCGCGGATCGCGTCGGCCATGGCGTTGGCGTCTGCGCCGCTCGCCGTGCGGCCGGTGCCGATGGCCCACACGGGCTCATAGGCGACGACGATGCCGGCGGTAAGCAGGGTCTGCGGATCGCGGCCTTCGAGGCTGCCGCGGAGCTGTGCGTCCACGACCTGCGTCTCGCGTCCGGCCTCTCGGTCCGCGAGCACCTCGCCGACGCACAGGATCGGGCGCAGCCCACCCGCGACCGCGCGGTCCAGCTTCTTGCCGACGAGCTCGTCCGTCTCCGCGAAGGACGCCCGGCGCTCCGAGTGGCCGAGGATGACCCACGTCGCGAGGCCCGCGAGCATCGGGACGGAGATCTCGCCGGTGTACGCACCGCCGAGCTCCTGGTGGACGTTCTGCGCTCCGACGGCGACATCCTCGCCCTCCAGCGCATCGCGTACGGCAGCCAGGCTGACATACGGTGGGCAGATCACCCGCGTGACGCCGGGCTCACGCGTGCGGGACGCAATGGTCCGCGCGAGGTCGCCGGCATCGGCGGGGGTGGTGTTCATCTTCCAGTTGGCGGCAATCACGATCGGGCGCATGCCCAGATCATGCCAGAGGTGCGTGCGCGTTCCCCCGGCCGCTCGGCCCCTGTGCGGCACCCCTCCGGCCCCCGTGACGACGGCCGGTCGACTCCCCGAACGCGCCAGGTGGCCGGTCTCCGCGATCGCCGCGACGCCGCCCGATCCCGCCATCGTCGTGGAGCGCCAGGCGCTCGAGCCGGTCGAGGGCCCTTTGCACGGCGGACCGGTGGAGGTCCAGCCGGTTGGCGATCTCGGACAGCGACGCCTCGGGGGTCTCACGGCGCGCCTCGGCGACCGCCCGCACCGTGCGCGGCTGCTCGGCCAGCCGGCCGTCCGCCTCCAGCGAGTCGATCGCCGCGAGCTGGCGTCCCGACGCGGCCACAGATCGGTGCAGGTTTGCCGATTCGGCGTTGATCACGCGGTTAAGCTCGCCGCGCAGGGAGCGGGCAACGCTTCGCGCCTCGAGCTCGAGGAGGCTCGCGCTCGCCCCGATCCGGCCGAGGAACGCCGCGATCGACTCCGAGCTCTTCCAGGTCACCACACCGGCGCCGCGTCGCAGCCGCCACGCGGCCGGCAGCCCGATGTCGGCGAGCCGCGCGGCCAGCAGCGGGGCCTCGGGCGCGGGAACGGTGAACTCGAGATGGGCCCTGCCACCCGCCAGGCTCAGCGATCCACGGGCGAGGAACCGGCCGCGCAACCAGGCGAGGCGGCAATGCTCGGGGGCCCGCGACCATTCGAGCGGCTCGGCGGGGAGCACGAACGCGCGCCGCGAGTGACCCGTGGAGACCGCGGCGTGCCCGGCCGGGCCGACACGCATCGACGGTCGCGGGGGGGTGCTGCCCGCCATCGTCGTGGCTCCGGCCGCATGCCCACCGAGCCGCAGGATCAGGCGTGCGACCGTCGGCTCGCGGGTGATGGGGGTCGGACCGAGGCCCGCGATCTCCGCGCTCCGGTCGCACGGCCGGGATGGGTCGACGGCCGCGAGCTCCGCGCGCAGGGCGGCGACGAGGTCGCGGTCGGTGCCGGCCATGCCTCGACCCTCAGGCCGTGCGCCCGGGCCGGGCGACCGCGGGGCGGCGCCGGTGACCGCCCTCACGCTCCCAGACATGTATGACCGCCGCTGCGAGGCGCGCCGGATCGTGATGATGGGCGTTGTGCGGGTCGACGAGGTCGTCGAGCACGAGGCGAGGGACGTGCCGCCCCGCGGGCGGCCAGCGGAGGCGCACGGGCTCGGCCGTCCAGCCACCGGGCGGCTGGGCGTTGAACCGGTTGTTGCCAAGAACCACGTCCGGCAACCCACCGAGGCCGTGGCGCTCGAGCACGTCGAGGTGGTCAGCGAGGTCGAAGCCGCCGGTCTCACCGGGCTGGGTTGCGACGTTGCACGCGAAGACGACGAGGGCGCCCGAATCATCGACGGCCTCGTGGATCCCGGGCACCAGCAGGACCGGGAGGAGGCTGGTGAACAGGCTGCCCGGGCCAAGGACGATGACCTCCGCGTCCGCGATCGCGCGCAGGGCGTCGTCGGTGGGTCGCACCTCCGCGGGCGAGACCCAGACGCGATCGACGTTCGACGCCTTGGCGATGCGGCTCTGCCCTGCGACCTCGGTGCCGTCGGCAAGGCGGGCGTGGAGGGTGAGGACGGTGCCGGTCGCCGGCACGACGCGCCCACGGACCGCAAGGACGCGGTTCATCTCGCGTACCGCCTGCTCGAAGTCGCCGTCCTCCAGCTCGACGAGCGCCGCCAGCAGCAGGTTGCCGACGGCATGGCCGCCGAGGCTTGCGGGCGAGGTCTCGGCGTCACGCGACCGGACCGCGTCCAGCGCGTGGGACGTCGCGGGCCCGACGCCCGGGAACCGGTACTGGAGCAGCCGGCCCATGAGCGGCTCGGCGTCGGCAAGCGCGACGATGCAGTTGCGGATGTCGCCGACGGCAGGGATGCCGAGCTCGGTGCGGAGCACGCCCGACGACCCGCCGTCGTCGGCGACCGTGACCACCGCAGTCAGGTTCGACGTGTGCTCCTTGAGCCCGCGGAGCATCGTCGAGAGCCCGGTCCCGCCGCCCAGGACGACGACCCGCGGCCCACGGGCGAGAAACCGCTTCTGGTAGATGACCTCGACCATCGGCTGGTCGCGGTCCCAGAGCGCGAACGGGTCCACGAGCGCGCGGACCAGCCGGTAGGCGCCGAGGAGGAACAGCGTCGCCCCGAGGCTGCCGACGATCAGGCCGCGGACCTGGTACGGGAGGAACTGGAGGGTGACCGCGTCGAGGAGGTCGCCGACGACGCTCCCCGAGGGCAACGCCGCCGTCACCTGTCGGAGCACGTGCGCGATGCCGAGCGCGAGCAGCAGCAGGCCGGCGAACGAGAGGAGGAGCCACCGCTTGACGCCGATGCCGACGGTCAGCCAGCGGCGGAGGTTCACCGCGCGAGCTCCCGGTGGAACATGGCCACGGTGCCGAAGTCGCGCTCACGCAGCCAGGTCGCAAGCTCCTGCGAGATGACGATCGAGCGGTGGAAGCCGCCCGTGCAGCCGATCGCGATCGTGAGGCGCGTCTTGCCCTCCTCGACGTACGCCGGGACGAGCAGGTCCAGCATGTCCTCGAGCGTGGCGAGGAACTGCCCGGCGATCGGCTGGCCGAGGACGTACTCGCGCACCTCGGGCGTGAGGCCGCTGTTGGGCCGCAGGGCCTCGATGTAGTGAGGGTTCTTCATGAACCGGACGTCGAGCACGAGGTCGGCCTCCAGCGGCACGCCGTACTTGAACCCGAAGCTGATGAGCTGGATCGCGAGGCGGTCCGACCGCTGGACGTCCCCGAGGCGGGCGAAGATACGCTCCCGGAGCTCGCGCAGCGCGAGCTCGCTCGTGTCGAGGACGACGTCGGCCTGCTGGCGAACCGATTCGAGCATCGCCCGCTCGAGGGCGATGGACGATGCGATGCCGCGCTCGTCGGCGAGCGGATGGCGGTGGCGGGTCTCGCTGAAGCGCCGGATGAGGACGTCGTCGCGAGCCTCGAGGAAGATGATCACCGGGCGGATCCCGCGACCCTCGAGGGCGCCGCGCATCGCGCCGAAGGCGAGCGGCACATCGCCGGCGCGCACGTCCAGGACGATCGCGGTCCGTGCGAACCGGACCGGGTCCGTCGCCAGCAGGTCCGCGAGGTCGCGCAGGAGCTCGCCTGGCAGGTTGTCGACGACGACGTAGCCCAGGTCCTCGAACAGCTTCGCGGCCGCCGTCTTGCCGCCGCCCGAGAGGCCCGTGACGACCACGACCTCCTGCTGCGGCTCCGTCGCCTCGATCACCTCCGGCGCGGCCGCCGGGCCCGCCTCGGCGGCCCTCACCAGGATCTCGTCGTCCGCCACGCCGCGCCGCTACTTGCCACTGCGCCGGATGGTGACGATGGTGCCCTCGTACAGGAGGTACATCGTCCCGCCGAGCACGAACGGGCTGACGAGGTCGCCGCCGGGCGTCGCCGCGGTCGCGAACACGGCGATCGCGAGGATGGCGAAGCGCCGGCTCGTCGAGAGCCGTTTGGACGTGACGATCCCGACACGCGACAGCCCGAACAGGAGGATCGGGAACTCCATGATCAGGCCGAACGCGAGGAACAGGGTCGTCACGAAGTCGAAGTACGGGCCCGCCGTGATCAGCGGGTTGAGGTAGGCGCTGGAGAACTGGAGGAGGAACTGGACCGCGAACGGCAGGATCACGTAGGCGATCGCCACCCCGACCGCGAAGAACACGAGGGCGATCGGGATCCACGGCCGGACGATCCGCTGCTCCTCGGGGGTCAGCCCGGGGGCGATGAACGACCACACCTGGTACAGGATCACGGGCATCGAGAGGATGATCCCGACGACGACGGCGATCTTGAGGTTGATGAAGAACGCATCGCCCAGCCCCGTGTACTGGAGCTGCGTGTTGGGCAGCGGCGAGACGAGGATCGCGATGATCGGCGTGGTGAAGTAGAACCCGATCGCGGACGTGACCACCACCGCCAGGACGATCCGGATGATCCGGTCGCGCAGCTCGGCGAGATGGCCAACGAGCGTCATCTCCGCGACGGGCGCGGCGTCTGCTCCGGGCGGCTCAGGGTTGGGGGATCCCGGCAGGCGGACCGGCAGGCCGGCGTCCTGGACGGCGTCGGCGTCGGCCATGGGATCTGTCAGCTGGGGTTCCGGCGCCTATGCGGAGGGCGTCGGCTGCTCGTCGGCGTTGACGGGCTCGGGCACCTGGGGGATGTCCGGCGTCACGGCGGCGACGGGCGCCGCAGCGGGGGTCTCGGCGACCGGCGCAGGGACGGCGACGGGGGCAGCGGGTACTGCTGGGGCGGGGATGACCGGGGCCGGGGCCGGGGTGACCGCATTGAGGCTCGTTGCCTCCTTCACGTCGGTCGCAGCGTTGCGGAACTCACGGATGCTCTTGCCCAGCGCCGCGCCCACGTCCGGCAGCCTGCCGGGTCCGACGACGATGAGGGCGATGACCAGGACGATGATGAGCTCGACCGGCCCAATCCCGGAGATGAACGGCATGCTCAGCGATGTCCTCGTGCGGGGCTCGGTCTCCTGCAGGCCAGCCCGGAGGGAGTCAGGGTAGCACAGCGAGGCGTTCGGCCCATCCGCGCGCGGCCTCCTCGAGGCGCTCACCGGGGTCGGCCGGCATCCCCGCGGGAGCGTCGCCGATCGCCGCCCGCGCGATGCCCCGTGAGACATTCACGAGCAGTCCGCCGCCGGTTCCACGCCCAGCCAGCGCGGCCGTCGCGGGGCCGGACGCCAGCACCGGGTCGATGTCCCCGCCCTGCGCGCCGACGCCCGGCACGAGGAAGCCGAGACCCGGGACGAGCGCACGGATCGCCGCCATCTCCGCGGGCGCCGTGGCGCCGACGACGAGCCCCACGGTCCCGCCCGGGCCCCACGTCGCGGCCCGGCGCGCCACCCGGGCCCAGAGTGGCTCGGCGGGATGACCCGCTGCGTCGTCAGCGGCGATCTCCAGACCCTGGAGCTCCGCCGCACCCGGGTTCGAGGTCCGGCACAGGACGTACGCGTAGCGGTCGGTGCGTGCGAGGAGCGGCGCGACGGCCTCCTCGCCCAGGTACGGGTTGACGGTGACGGCGTCGGCGCCGAGGACGTCGTACAGCGCGGCCGCCTGGCGCGCGGCCGTCGACCCGATGTCACCCCGCTTCGCGTCCGCGACGAAGGGGACGTCCGCCGGAACGAGCGCCCGCAGCCGCTCGAGCGCGGCGATGCCCTCGGCACCCCACGCCTCGAAGAAGGCGAGATTCGGTTTCACGGCGGCGGCGTACGGGAGCGATGCCTCGAGGATGAGTCGCGCGAACCGCTCCACGCCCGCAAGCGTCGAGGGCATGCCCGCGGGCAGCGAAGTGGGCTCCGGGTCCAGACCGACGCACAGCACGCTTCGCACCGCCGCCGTCCGGGCCGCGAGCCGCTCGAGGTACGTGGTCACGAGCCGCTGGGCGACGCGGACTCGCTGGGCGCGACGGACGGCGCGGGGGAGGGCTTCGGGAGCTGGTCAGCAGGGATGAACCATCCGGGTCGCGAGATCCCGTCGAGACCGGCGTTGCTCGTGAGGTCGATCGGCTCCTTTGCCGTCCACGACGGGCCAGCGCCCTCGAGCTGGATGAGCCGCAGGTCGACGACCTGACCGGAGATGTGCAGGAACGCGACCTGGTTGCCCGCCGGGGACCAGACCGGGGCCCAGCTCTTGCCATCGCTCGTGAGCTTGAGGAGCTCCGTGCCGTTGGACGCGTTGAGGATGACGATGTCCGTCGCGAACGCATTGGTCTTCGTCGCGACGAGGTACCGGCCGTCCGGCGAGTAGGACGGGTGGAGGTAGCCCGGGCCCGTGATCGTGCGGATCTTCTTCGTCGAGAGCTCGTACGAGTAGATGCGCGGCGTCCCCTTGGCCCCGTCCCGGTCGTTGCGGACATAGGCGATGCGCAGCCCGTCGGGTCGCCAGGCCGGGTCCTGGTGGCCGAGTGGCGGCACCTGCCCCAGCTGCGGGTCCACGATCCTGTCCCGGCGGGTGTCGTAGAGCTTGAGCACGACATCGCTGTGGTTGGGGTCGGGCATGTCGGTCGCCATCGCGATGTAGCGCCCGTTGGGCGAAACGGCCGGGGTCCGGATGAAGCCCATCCAGCGCAGCGTGCCGGGCGGGTCGTACAGGCCATCGACGACGCGGGTGGCGCTGCCGCCGGTCGACTTGACCTGCATCAGCGACGGGACGGCCATCTGGTAGGTGCGGATGGACCCCTGGATCGGCCAACTGCCCTGCATGTCGCGGGTGCGGATGAAGTACACGGTCTTGCCATCCGGCGCGAACGTGGGCATCGAGTCGCTGCCGCCCTTCGTCAGCTGCTGCGCCGTGCCGTCCCCCTGGATCCAGATGTTGCCGTCCTTGGCGTACACGAGGCTGCCGAGGACGGGGTCCGCCAGGTCGGGCGGCGGGGTCTGGACGATGACGATGTCGGGCGGGGACGGGGTCTTCTGGATGGCGGGGTTGTCGGTCGCGCCGGGCTGGGTACCGGGATTGCCGATGGTGCCGAGCCCAGGGATCGCACCCGAGCCGATCGACAGCGTGAAGAACCCGATGACCAGGAGGCCGACGACCGACAGGATCGCCGCGACCGGGAGGCCCGGCGGCAGGATCCCGGGACCGCCCTTGCGGGGCTCTCGCGGACCCGCGCCATCACGCGGACTGCGGCCGCGCGTCACGCGGCGCCCTCCGCTGCCGGCACCATCGCCCCGGGACCAACCGGGGTCGCGCCGCCACGACCGGCAGCGCGCTCGAGCACTTCGGCCGCGCGGGGATGTGCACCCGAGGCGGACACGTCCCGAACCTCCAGCTGGAGCGTCTCGAGCCCGCCGAACGCCCGGCTGGCGAGCCGCGCCACGATGTCCACTCGATCCCCTTCGTGCAACGCGCCGACGAGGTCGGCGCGGCCGAACGCGATGCCGTCGATCACGTCCCGCTCCCGGCGCAGGACGAGCTGCGAATGGCCGCCGTTGGCGAGCCGGACCCGCTGCACCGTCAGCCCCAGGACCGCCACGAGCGGCTCCGGGTTCCCGGTCCCGCACGGGGCGAGCCGCGCGAGGTCACGGTACAGCCCATAGTCGACGTACGCTGCCGGCAGGGCCAGGTCAACCGCCAGCGGCGGTCGGGCGTCGACCGGGGCGCTGGCCCTCGCGGCCTCGAGGAAGCGCGCCACGAACGCGTCCCAGCGGTCCGCCGGGAGCTCGAAGCCGGCCGCCGCTGCGTGCCCACCGAAGCGGATGAACAGGTCGGCACAGGCGGTGAGCGTCTCGGCGAGGTTGACCCGGCCATCGCCCCGGCACGAAGCTCGGATGACGTCGCCCAGCCGCGTGCCCACGACGGCGGGGCGGCCGGTCTCGTCGGCGAGACGGCCGGCCACGAGGCCGATGATGCCAACGGGCCACGGCCCGTGGATGAGCATCCCGGGCGCCAGGGGTCCGCCGCCGGTGACGATCGACGGGGCGTCCGCGGTGGGGACGTCGAGAAGTGCCTGCTGGCCGGGCGCCTGGCCCGGGTCCGGCAGCCCGAATGCGGCGCGTGCCTCGGCGATTGCCGTGCGCATCAGGTCCTTGCGCGTCGAGTTGGCCGTCTCGAGCGTCGCCGCGAGCACAGCGGCCTGTTCGGGCGTCTCCGCGAGCAGGAGGAGCGCGGCGTCGAGGGCCTCCCCCACCCTGCCGGCGGCGTTGAGCCGCGGCGCGATCACGAAGCCCACCGTCTCGAGGTCGATGACGCCGCCACGCGTGCCACCGCGCTCGAGCAGCGCTGCGATCCCCGGCCGCGGGGATGTGCGCATCCGCTCGAGGCCGAGGCGTGCGATCGACCGGTTTTCGCCGAGGATCGGCGCGACATCCGACACGGTGCCGATCGTCGCGAGCTCCGCGAGATCGAGCGCGGCCGCCTCACCCGCCCCGAGCTCCCCGAGCAGGAGCCGCGCGACGGTGAAGGCGATCCCGCTGCCCGACAGGTTCGGGTCCGGGTAGATCGAGTCGGCGCGATGTGCGTTGACCAGCGCGACTGCCGCCGGCACGATCTCCGGGACGTGGTGGTGGTCCGTGATGATCACGTCGATGTCGCGGGCGCGCGCGGCGGCGACCTCGGCCACGCTCGTCGAGCCGGTATCGACGGTCACGATGAGCGCCACCCGCTCCGCAACGGCTACGTCCACCGCCGCGAGGGACAGCCCGTGGCCCTCGTCCAGCCGGGACGGCACGTACGGAATCGTGTCGATGCCCAGCCGGCGGAACGCGAGCACCAGCTGTGCGAGCCCCGTCAGACCGTCTGCGTCGAAGTCACCGAACACCATGACGCGCTCGCCACGGTCGCGTGCTCGGGCCACGCGCTCGACGACGATCGCGGCATCGGGCAGGAGGTGCGGGTCGTGGAGGCCGTCCAGCGGCTCCCCGAGGAAGCTCGCGAGCGCGGCCGGGTCCGCGATGCCGCGGCGCGCCAGGACGGTCGACGCGAACATGCCGATGCCGGCCGCGCGCGTCGCTGCGCGGAAGTCCGGGTCAAGGCGCATCGGGTCCGGGAAGACCCAGCGGTGGCGTGCTTCGATCATCGTGCAGAGGATCGCATCAGGCGCTTACCCGGGACTTGCGGGCGGAGTTCGGCTCCTGGATGGACGGTCGGGAGAGCGACGACCCGGACGTGGGGTCGGCGGGCGGACGGATCGGGCCCCGGTGTCGACCGGGTCCCGCGATCACGTGGCGGCGCGGCGGCTTGGGCGAGCCGCGTTCTCTGCCGCGAGACGCTTCCGGTCCTCCCACTCGTGCCACACGACGAGAATCGGGCTCGCGTTGAAGATCGACGAGTACGTGCCCGAGATGATCCCGAGCAGCAGCGCCAGGACGAACACGCCGATCGCCTCGCCCGCGAACAGCAGCAGCGCGAGCAGCGTGATGACGACCGTGAGGCTGGTGGTGATCGAGCGGCCGAACGTCTGCAGGATCGAGTGGTTGACAATCCGGGCGAACGACTCCCCGGCATGGCGGCTGCGGTTCTCGCGCACCCGGTCGAACACCACGATGGTGTCGTGGACCGAGAAGCCGATGATCGTGAGCATCGCGGTGACGAACAGGCTGTCGATCTGGACCCCGAAGAACGTCCCGAGCAGCGCGAACGCCCCGACGACGACGATGACGTCGTGGAGCAGCGCGACGAGGGCCGCGACGCCCATCTTCACGTCGCGGAACCGGTAGGTGATCCAGAGCAGGATGCCGACCGAGCCGAAGAGGATCAGCGTCAGCGCCTGGACGACGAGGTCGCTCGAGACGACCGCGCCGACCGTGGACAGCGAACGCTGCTCCGCGATCGGGCCGAGCTTGTCCTCGAGGGCGAGGCGGATCTCTCCGAGCTTGCCCTCGGACGGCAGGGCACCGCCGGCGGCCGGCGACGCGGACGGGCTCGGCACCACGCTGGCGCCGGGCGAGGCGGAGGCCGACGCGGCTGGTGAGGCGGACGCGGATGCGGCCGGGCTGGCGGAGGGCGCCGGGCTGGCAGACGGGGCGGCTGACGCGGACGGCGCGGGCGATCCGGAGGCTGCCACGCTCGCGGACGCCGTGGGGGCAGGCGTTGCCGAGGAACCCGCCGAAGCGGAGGCGGCAGTCGATGCGGAGGCACCGGCCGATCCGGACGGTGCGGCGGTCGGGATCGGCGTGGGGGTCGGGAGGTTGGCGGCCGGCAGGAGGCGCGTGTCCTTCGTCCGGATCTCCATGAAGAAGTCGCCACCCTTGGTGACCGACGCCTCGATGTCGTTGGCGGCGAAGACGTCCTGCACCTGCTGCGGCGTGACGGCATCGTCGTTGAACCGGATCCCCCAGACGGTCCCGCCCGTGAAGTCGATCGCGTACTGGAGGCCGGCCTTGCCACCGGTGATCGGCCCGAGGAGGATCGCGATCAGGCCCGGGATGGTGATCAGCAAGGAGAATGCGAAGAACCAGTTGCGCTTCCCGATGACGTCAAACACGCGTGCGCGCCTCTCGCCGGGACGGTCGGCCCACGGGCCGTGCCAGGAACTCCTCCTCGGTCACCCCGTACAGGCCCGCCCTGCGGGCCCACGGCTGGGCGAGGACGAGGCGCAGCATCGTGCGGGTGACCGTGACCGCGGTGAACATCGACACGAGCACGCCGATGATCAGGACGAGGCCGAAGCCCCGGATCGTCGACGAGCCGAACAGGAACAGGATCAGGGCGGTGATCAGGCTCGACACGTTCGAGTCGAGGATGGAGTTCCAGGCCCGGTTGAAGCCGGCCTCGACGGCTGCCGGCAGGCTCTTGCCGACCCGCAGCTCCTCCTTCATCCGCTCGAAGATCAGGATGTTGGCGTCCACCGCCATACCCACCGAGAGCACGAAGCCCGCGATCCCCGCCAGGGTGAGCGTGACCGGGACCAGCCGGAACAGCGCGAACACGACGAGCGAGTAGTAGATGAGCGCGAAGCTCGCGACGAGGCCCGGCAGCCGGTAGTGGACCACCATGAAGAACACGACCATGAGGATCGCGATCAGGCCGGCGACCAGACTCTGCTGGAGGAACGCTTCTCCGAGCGTCGGGCTGATCGTCGTGTTGGCGAGCTCGACGATCGGGAACGGCAACTGGCCGAACTGGAGGATCGTCACGAGGTTCTGGGCGGCGGCCAGCGGATAGCCGCCAACGCCGCCCTGGCTGATCTCCACCTGGCCGCCGGGGATCGGCTCCCGGATCGAGGCGACGCTGATCGCCTTTCCATCCAGCACGATCGCGAAGTAGTCGTTGACGTTCGCGGTCGTATAGTCCGCGAACGACTGCTTGCCTTCCGGCTTGAGCGTGAAGTTGACCGTGCGTTGGCCCGCCTGGTTCGACCCGATCGACGCCGCGGCCACCTGGTCGCCCAGGAACAGCGGCGGGTTGACCTTGAGGTTCACCTCGGTGTCAACGGCGACCGGGTTCTGGCCGAGGGGCACGAAGGCGAGCTGGCCGGTGGTGCCGACGAGATTGCGGACCTGGTCCGCGTTCTGTACCCCGGGCATCTCGACGATGATCCGGTCCGTGCCCTGGACGACTACCTGGGGCTCTGACACGCCGGACTTGTCGATGCGGTTGATGATGATCTCGCGCATGACGTTGAGGTTGTCACGGGTCGGGGCCTTGCCCTCGGCCGGGAGGACCTCGTACTCCAGGCGCAGGCCGCCACGCAGGTCCAGGCCGAGCTTCGTCTCCAGCCTCCGCGTCTCACCGTTTGCGCCGGGCAGCGGGAGCGCCACGAAGTTGACGATGATCGCGAGGATCGCGATGACCAGGATGAAGAAGGGGGCCGCGCGTCGCATCGAGGCGGGATGATACAGGGCGCCTCCGATCTGCGCCCGACGCCCGGCGCGGGCCCGACGTCCGGTCAGGACTCGAGATGCGTCTTGATCTTCTCGGCGAGGGAGCGCCCGATCCCCGGGACCGCGGCGATCTGCTCGACGGGCGCCTCGCGGACGCGCTTCGCGGAACCGAACACCTTGAGCAGCTCGCGCTTGCGCTTGGGCCCGACACCCGCCAGGTCGTCGAAGGCGCTCTTCGTCGTCCGCTTGTTGCGCAGGTTCCGGTGGTAGCTGATCGCGAACCGGTGGGCCTCGTCGCGGAGCCGCTGGACGAGGTACAGGGCCTGCGACGTGACCGGCAGGATCACGGGCTCCGCGCGGTCCGGCAGGATCAGCTCCTCGCGCTCCTTGGCCAGGCCCACGAGCGGCAGATCACCGAGGCCCAGCTCGTCGAGGACGGCCTTGGCAGCACTCACCTGGCCGCGGCCGCCGTCGACGATCACGAGATCGGGCATCGTCCAGCGGCGCTCCTCCTCGATCCCCTCCTCCCCGGTCTTGCCCTGGTGGAAGCGGCGGCGGAGGACCTCCTGGTGGCTCGCGAAGTCGTTGGGGCCCTCGACGGTCCTGATCCGGAACCGCCGGTACTCCCCCGTCCGCGGCCGTCCCTCCTCGAACACCACCATGCTCCCGACCGACTGGGCGCCCTGGAAGTTCGAGATGTCGTAGCACTCGATCCGCATCGGCGGGCCGGCGAGCCCGAGCGCGGCGGCGAGCTCCTCCAGGGCCCCGAGCGTCCGCCCCTCGTCGGCGAGCCAGCGCGCCGCCTCCCGGGCGAGCGACTCCTGGGCATTGCGGACGGCGAGGTCCATGAGCTCGCGCTTCTCGCCCCGCTGCGGGGTGCGGAGCTTCACGAGGCTGCCGCGCTTCTCGGACAGGAACGCCTCGAGGTCCGCCGTATCGGCGAGTGAGCGGGGCACGAGGACCTCGCGCGGCACGCTGGTCGCGCGGGCGTAGTACTGCTGGAGGAAGCTCTGGAGCACCTCCTCGTCGGGAACATCGTGCGGTGCATCGAGGAAGAACACGTCGCGGCCCAGCATCTTGCCGTTGCGGACGATGAACAGCTGGACCGCCGCCTGGTCGTCCTTGCGCGCGAGCGCCGCCAGATCCAGCTCCGTCCGCGCGAACGCGGCCATCTTCTGGCTCTCCATCGTCCGTTCGATCGAGCGAATCTTGTCCCGGACGACCGCCGCCTTCTCGTACTGCTGCTGCTCGGCCGCGAACGCCATCTCGTGGCGCAGGCCCGCGACCAGCGTGTCGGCGTTGCCCTCGAGGAACAGCTCCACCTGGGCGATGTCACGGCGGTACGCGACGCGGTCGATCGCCTCGATGCACGGGCCCTGGCAGCGCTTGATGTGGTACAGGAGGCAGGGTCGGGGGAGGGCGCGCGTCCCATCCTTGATGTCGATCGTGCAGGTCCGGAACGGGAATAGGCGGCGGACGAGGTTCATCGCCTCGTCCACGGAGCTCGCGGACGCATACGGCCCGAAGTAGCGCGAGCCGTCGTTGGGCAGCCTCCGCGTCCGCTCGACGCGCGGGTAGTCGTCGGCGAGCGTGATCTTGATGTACGGGTAGCTCTTGTCGTCCTTGAGGCGGACGTTGAAGCGCGGCTTGAAGCGCTTGATGAGGTTCGACTCGAGGAGCAGCGCCTCGCTGACCGAATCGACCTCGGTCACCTCGAGGTCCGCGACGCGGTCGATCACCTGCCGGATTCGGTGGATGTCGCCTCGCGCGCCCGGGGCCTGCTTCTGCCAGTAGCTGCGGACGCGACTACGCAGGCTCTGTGCCTTGCCGACGTACAGGACGGTGCCCTTGGCGTCCTTCATCAGGTACACGCCGGGGCGGTCGGGCAGGTTGGCGAGGGTCGCCTTGAGCTCGGGGGTCACCGGTCGATTGTGCGGCAGGCCGGGTCGGGATGCGTCAGGAAGGGCCGCCCCTGCCGGTGGCGGCTCCGGACGGGGCCCGGCGATGCGGTCTCGCCCGGCTGGTGGTCGCGGTCGGGACGTCTCCGCAGGGCGGCCCGCTACCGCTTGCGCCTGGCCGCGACGGCATCCGGCTCGAGGCGGATGATCGCCGCGGCGACGGCAACCCCGGCGACGCGGGCACTGACCCGGACACAGCCACCGAGCCCGCTCGTGTCGAGGTTCAGCTGCCAACCGCCGTTCGTCCACGCGAACGTGCCGCCGGCCAGGCTGGACGTGGTCGCCGCATCGGCCGCGCACCCGTCGAGCCGTTCGACGACCAGCGTCGGGGCCGAGATGTCGGACGGACCCTGCGCTGCGGATCCCGCGCGGATGTCGAGCTTCAGCGGCACGGTACGGCCGGCGTGGCCCACCAATGCGGGCACGCCGTCTGCAAGCGGTCGGCCCCAGGTGCCGGTGAGTGCCGTGACGTGCTCCACCGTGACGGAGAAGGTGCCGCTCGCGCTGTTGCCGGTGGCATCGGTGGCCGTGCAGGTGACGGTGGTGACGCCCAACGGGAACGCCGAGCCGCTCGGCGGCACGCACGCGACGACCGGGGACGGATCGATGTCATCGGTCGCGCCTGGCGTGGCGTAGGTGACGACGGCGCTGGAGTCGCTCGTCGTGGCCGTGATGTCCGCCGGGAGATTGCCGAGCACCGGGTTCATGGTGTCGACGGGATCGGGAGCGACAACGTCCATCGACACCGAGAACGCGACGGCGTTGGTCACGGCCTCGCCGCCGGAGAGCCCGAAGAACACCACGAACGTCTTGCCAATGCCAGCCACGCTCGGTGCCGTCAGGTCCAGCTGAACGGGGACGACGACGGGCGCCGACTCGTTACCAGTGCAGAACGTGCCGGCGGTGGGCCAGTCCGTGGGGACTGCGACGGAGCCATCGGTGACCGTCAGCGCGCCGTCGTCGGGCACCGAGGTCCCGCCATCGGCGTTGATCGCGATCGTGGCACCCGCGGTCAGGTGGCCGCTGCCCTTGCACCCGAGCGCGAAGCCCACATCCAGCGTGTGGGTCGAACCCGGCGCCACCTCGCCGAGGTGGATGCTGGTCTGGTTCCCCGTCGTGAGCGCGTCACCATCCGCGGTGAGCGTGTCGGCCAGGGCGGACCCGGCGACGAGCAGGACGAGCGCGAGCCCCAACGTGGCTCCGCGGCGGATGACGACGAGCGGCATATGCGGTCTCCCGTGCGCGCCCCCGGATGGACAGTCGACTGGGCGATCGCCTGCAAACTGTCCAGCCGGTCGGTCGGCGCGGGTATGGGCGACTCGTCCCGGTTGGTGCGCTTCCGCGCCGCCCATCGGTACCGGTGCAGCCGGACAACGAATCCCGGCGCCCGCCGACTGGTCGGCCCCGATCGCGCGGTCGTCAGGCCCGGCCGGGATCATCCCCGTCGGTCGATGGCGAAGCCCCGTCAGCCGCGCGCCGGCGGCGCCGCCCAACCCGCTCGACACCACCCGGGCCGTGCGTCACGGCATCCACGCTCCGACACCGAGGACGACGAGGATGAGCGTCCCGAACCCGATCGCGATCGGCAGCAGCAGGTCCCCGGTCTGGACGATGAGCTCTGCCTCGACCGTCTCGCCGTCCTCGGCCGTCACGATGATCCGGTACTTCCCGGCCCTGAGGTCAGGCAGGGTTGCGCGCGCCTCGAGGTGGCCCTGGCCATCAGTCAGCGCCGTGGCAATCGGCTCGCGGGGTGCCGACGTCCCGGCAAGGGTGATGACGACCGGCATGTCGGTCCACAGGAAGTCGCCATGGATCGCGACCTCGGATCCGGGCGGGGCGATCGGCGGCTCGACGATCACCGTCCGTCCACCGTGCGCGCCGACCGAGGCAACGACGACGAGCGACGCGGTCATGGCAAGCCCCGCGGAACGCGCCACGAAACTGGCGAGGCCGGGCACGGTGCCCGGCCTCGCGATGGTGCGCCTCGAACCGATCAGGGGCAGGGCGTGCCCTGCTTCGTGATCCGGCCGCTCGCCGGGTAGCCCGCCGGGTCCCAGGCGGGACCGTTGTTGAGCATGTAGTCCAGCATCACGCTCGCGTCGAGGTCACGGCTGGTGCCTTGCCCGTCCGCGAACATCGCGTAGCTGTCGCCGCCGGAGTTGGTGAAGTTCGGCAACGCCATGGTGTACGTGGACGAGGCCGAGTTCGGGATCGGCGTGCCGTCGGTCAGCGCGACTGACACGACGCGGGCGCCCGCCGGCAGGTCGTAGTTGAACGTGAACTTGAATCCCGAGATCTGCGGGAACCGGCCGTCCGTGCCCAGACCACAGGCGTCGATCCTGCTGACGCCGTTCTCGAGCGCCGCCCAGAGCTGGGCGCCCGTCACGCTGCGGGTGACCACCACGTTGCCGAACGGGAGTACGGTGAACACGTCGCCCTTGACGAGGTCATAGGGCGGCCCGGCCTGGTACCCGGCGGTGGGCCGCCGAAGGGTAGTGTCCGCCGGCGTGTAGCCGGCGGCCGGCAGCGTGGACCGGATACCGCCGCCGCTCATGAACCCGATGTCGGTGCCGTACTTCCAGCGCATGCCGTCGGTGATCAGGTCGCCCAGCGGGACCTCCTGGCGACGCTCGATGTTGCCGCCACGGGCGAAGGTGGCCGCCGAGGTACCGATCGTGCCGTCGAGGAGCGCCGACAGCTGGCGCCGGTACGGGACGAGCATGTCGACGACCGCCTGGTCGCAGAAGCCGGTCGCGCACTGCGTGCGGTCCGGAGACAGGGTGCCTGCCGTGGGGTTGACGAACGTCACCGACTTGTCCGTCACCGCGCCGTTCTGGAGCGTCACCAGCGTCTTCGCGTAGGTGACGCCGAAGCTCCGGTTCTCGTGGACGAGCGCGCCGTGGATCGTGCCCGACCACTGGACGTCCGTGTGGTCGCCGAAGATCACGTCGACGCCGTTGACGCCATTGGCGAAGTCGACGAGCTCGCCGAACGGCGCGCCGTTGGTGAAGCCGCGCACGCCCTTGTGGGTGATCACGATGACGACATTGGAGCCGTTCCGGCGTGCGATCCTCGCGAACTTGTTCGCGGCCGCGACACCGTCGGTCGGCACGATGGTGCCGAGCGAACCCGGCGCGACGACCGAGGGCGCCTCCTCGTTCGTGATCCCGATCACGGCGATCTTGGCGCCGCCGACGCGGAAGTACTTCACGGGGTCGACGCCGGCGAGGTTGCCCGAGAGGTTCTTCAGGTTCGCGGCCACGTAGCCGAACGGCGCCCCCGGGGCGTCCGCGCTCGTCGGCGAGCCCGCGAGGTCGATCATCCGCTGGAGGTGGTCGATGCCGGCATCGAAGTTGTGGTTGCCGAGAGCGCCGACCTGGATGCCCATCAACCGCTGGGCGAGGACCGAGGGAGCCTCATCGAAGAAGCCCGAGAGGGGCGGGGTGGCACCGAAGTCGTCGCCGGCCGTGAGGGTCAACGTCGGGTAGGCGGCGCGATCCGCCTGCCAGCGGGCCGAGATGTTCCAGGCGCCGCCGACGCCGCTGACCGGGTCGAGATTGCCGTGCCAGTCCGACACGTTGAGGAACTGGATCGTCGTCGATGGCGCCGGTCTGCCCGCGATTGCCGCGGACGGGACAAGCAGGCCGAGCGCGGCGACGATCGCCAGCAGCAGCGGGCCTCGGCGCCGGGACATGGATGAGCGGGCAATGCGCACGGACTGGACTCCTCCCACGGTGACCGACTGGCAGGTGTCGGCGATGCGGGCATCGTAGTCCGGACGGCAGGGTCCCGACAGGCCGATTCGCCCCCGGCCGCAGGTGAGCTGTGGATAAGTGGCCGTCACTACGGTTCCCGGATGCACGAGGATGTCGCGGCCAGGCTCGGGCGGCTCGCGCCCGACCAGCGCGCCGCTGCGATCGCGCCGCCCGGCCCGGTGCTGTGCGTCGCGCCAGCAGGCTCCGAGAATGTCGGGGAATGTCTCTACGCACATGCCGGACCCGCCAAACATGACGGCGAGTTCGCGACCCCGCGGCCCGATCTTCTGCGACGGCGAATGAGGGTATTACCTGTGCTCGCTAGTTTTCGGCCCGGACTGCCGATGCGGGCATGCTCCCACGGTGCACGCGCGCGCGGAAGCCGAGTGCTCGCACCGACACTCGCGCGTCAGGCACTTGAGGTCGCCGCGACTTCCGTGTTGCAGTCGCAGCGCCCGCTCGTCGTTGAGATGCAACTCGCGATCCGGTTCAGGATCGGCGTGCTGAATCGACGAGGCCGGGCCCGACGGACCCGGCCTCGTGTGTCGCTGCGTCCCGGACGTGCGGGCCTGCCTCAGTGCTGGAGCAGGTTCGTCATCGAACTGACGTTCGCCCCATCCGCGGCGTAGCCGAGATACCCAAGATGCCAGACCTGCTCGATGGTTCGAAGAAGGGAATAGTGGTTGTAGGGCGTGTCGTCAGCGATCGGGCCGGAGCCGTTCCGGGCGACCACGATGGCCGGGACCTTGCCCCCGCCGAACTGGCCCTCGTTCCACACGTGGGTTCCGTTGTCGACGAGAACATATCCCGGGGGAAGCGGGGCGGCGCTCCCGTAGCCGGGCGAATCACAGCACCCGCTGACATCGGCCCAGAAGTCTGTCGAACTCGCGGTCCCGTCGTAATCGGCCTCGTCGCTCAGGATGAAGATGACGCTGTTTCCGGTCCATGCCTTCGAATTGCGGATCGTGTCGACGGCCGTGTGCACGAACGCATCGGCCTTCTGCTTGAGTGCCACATCAAAGGTATCGTCCACGCTCGAGTTGTACGGGCACGGGGTCTCCGGGTGGCCGGCGACGGTGACATACACACCGCCATGCATGTCGTTGCACTGGTCGGGGCTGATCCAGACGAACTCGGGGGCATGCGCGGAGTTCAGATCTGCGGCCATGTCGGTGTACGGCTTGATCTGCGCCAGGCGCGCCGGGTTGCTCAGGACGTCGTCCATGAGCACGAACGGGTTGTGCTTGTTGGTGTACAGCGCCACGCCGTTGGGTCCAACGGCACCCGTGTACCCGGCGCTCGGCATGGCGTCCATGTAGGCGGCCCAGGTCTTGCCGTGAGACTCCAGCTGATCGACCAGGTTCCGGTAGTCGAAGTGGTTTGTCGCATGGTCGTTCATGTACGCCGGGTCCATCTGGCCGGTGATCGCGGCCACGTAGTTCGGCTGGCTCGGGTGCGTGACGCCGTAGTAGTTCGTCGCCTGGCCGTAATCGGCCGCGAGACTGTTGATGAACGGGGTGTTCCGATTGCCGATGACCGTCGACTGGCTGTGGTTCTCCAGCATGATCACGAAGATCCGCTTTACGGCGGCATTCGCGCCGCTCTCGCCGCCTTGTGCCGAGACCGACGCGCCGGGCACCAGAACGGCGGTGGCGAGGGCAGTCGCTGCAAGCAACCTTGTCAACCTGGATCGGAGGAGCACGCCTCACCTCATCGAATCTGGTGCCTTCGTGGTCGCAGATCGCCGGGCCCGGCCACCGGGTCAACCGAGCTTCCACCTGCGTACCTTGGCAGGCGAAACATACCGCTATCCGGGGGTCCGGCTCAAATGGCCGACCAACCGCGGCAAACGAAGTGGTGCTCGGATGCACCGCCACGCGCTCCTCACCCAGGGATGGTTGCGCGGCGTGGAGCTGTTTGGGCGGGACACTGACCGTGCCGATGCATCCGTCCGTCGAGGAACGCCTGGACCGGCTTGCCCCTGACCAGCGGGCGGCCGCCGTCGCACCGCCGGGCCCGGTGCTGTGCGTCGCGCCAGCAGGCTCCGGCAAGACGACGACGCTCGTGGCGCGGGTGGCATGGCTCGTCGACGACGGGCTCGCGGCGAGTGCGATCACCGTCGTGGCGTTCAACAAGCGCGCGGCGGAAGAGCTCACCGCCCGGCTCGATGCCGCGCTGGAGCCCATCGGATCGGCTGCAGGGGCGGTGCGGGTGCGGACGTTCCACGCCCTTGGCCGGGAGATGCTGGTCGAGGCCGGGGTGCCGGTCGAACCGCTCGTCGACCGCGACGCCCTGCTCAGGGACCTGTACCCGGGCATCGCGCCGGTTGATCGCGGGCGCCTCGACCTCGCGTTCTCACGCCTCAAGCTCGACCTCCGGGTCACCGCAGATGACATTGCGCGCGACCCCTCGCCGGGCCCGGTCGCCCGCGCCTACGTCACGTACGAATGCGCGATCGCGGACGGGGGCGGCGTGGACTTCGACGACCTCGTGGTGCGCGCGCTGCGCCTCCTCCAGGATGACGACCGCGCGCTGGCGCGCTGGCGCGCCCGATGCCGGGAGCTGCTCGTCGACGAGGCACAGGACCTGGACCGGTCCCAGCTCGAGCTCGCCCTCCTCCTCGCCGCCCCGGCCAACCGCGTGTTCCTCGTCGGCGACGACGACCAGTCGATCTACGGCTGGCGGCTGGCGGACGTCCGACGCGTGCTGGGGCTTGCCGCCGCACTGCCCGGGCTTCGGCGAGTCGACCTGACGACCAACTACCGCTGCCCGCGGCCGGTCGTGGAGCGCGCGGTACGGCTCGTCGAGCACAACCAGGAGCGCTTCGCGAAGCGGATCGTCGCGGGACCGGCGGCGGCCGGCCGGCTGGTCCTGGCGCCCGACGGCGCGGACGACCTCGTCCGGATCACGCGCGCGATCCGGTCCTGGCCGGACGACGAGTCCACGCGTGCCGTGCTCGCGCGGACGAATCGCGAGCTCCTCGTCGCGGTGATCGCGGCGGTGGAGCTGGGCCTCCCGTTCCGGGCGCCGGAGCTGCCACTCCCGATCGAGGACCCGCGGATCGACGAGCTGCTGGCCCGTGCCTTGCCGGATGCGGTGGGCGAACCTGGGACGCCACTGCTCCCCAGGCTTGGGACGCTGCGCGCCGCGGTGCGTCTCGAGACCGATACCGCTGGCCTCGGGTCCGGCGGCGACGCAACCTGGATCGACCCCGCCGACGGGCCGAGCCTCCCCGACCTCGCGACCGCGCTGATCGGCTGGGCCGCTTCGTTCCGGACGCTCGATGCCCTGCAGGCGGGCATCACGGTGCGGCGCGCGCGTCTTGCCGACCTCCGGCGCGACGACGCGGCGCTGACGCTGGCAACGGCGCATGGGACGAAGGGGCTCGAGTGGGACCACGTCGTCGTCCTCGCCGACGGGTTCCCGGGCCGACGCTCGATCAGCGATGCCGCCGAGCCGGAGCGAGCGCTCGAGGAGGAGCGCCGCCTGGCGTACGTCGCCTGGACGCGCGCCCGACGCTCGCTGACCCTCCTGTTCGACCCGGAGGCGCCGTCGCGGTTCCTCATCGAGGCCTTCGAGCCGGGCGAGCTCGGGTCCGGTTCGGCCGCCGCGTAGACTCTCGCCATGGCGACGAGACGCGACGGGACCACACCGATGATCGCCCACGGGGCGGTCTACCTGCGCGGCGGCGAGCGCGAGGACATCCCGCTGTTCGTGCGCTGGATGGGCGACTACCGCACGAGCCGTACCTTGGGCATCCTGGCGCCGATCACCCTCGCCTCAGAGACCCAGTGGTTCGACCGCATGCTTGCCGACCAGGGCAAGGGCGGCTACTTCTTCGTCGCCTGCCTGCTCGAGGACGACCGCCCGATCGGCACCATCGGCCTGTTCGACCTCCAGCTCACCGACGGCTCAGCGGGTCTGGGGATCTCGATCGGCGATCCCGCCGACACCGGTAACGGGTTCGGGACCGACATGCTGCTCGCCCTGCTCGGCTGGGCGTTCGAGACGCTGCGCCTGGAGCGGATCTGGCTGGAGGTCTACGACTTCAATCCTGGCGCTCGCCGGGTGTACGACCGGGTGGGGTTCGTCCACGAGGGCACCCTCCGCCACGCGATCTTCCGGGAGGGCCGGCACATGGACGTCGACCGGATGGCGATCCTCGCGGGCGAATGGCGTGAGGGCGGGGCCGGGGGGCCTGCAGAGGCATGACCCGGCTGCCGAGCCTCGGCCCGCGGGGCGAGGGCTGGGTGGTCATCCAGCTCGTCCTGCTGGCGCTGCTCCTCGTCGCTGGCTTCGTCGGTGGTGGCGCCTGGACGCGCGAGATCCGGTCCGCGACGACCGCCGTGGGCGTGCTCCTGGGGGCGGCGGGCGGCTTCCTCGCGTTCAAGGGCGTCGTGGACCTGCGCGAGGCGCTGACTCCGCTCCCCCACCCACGCGACGGCGCGCGGCTCGTGGATACCGGCGCGTACGCGCTCGTCCGGCACCCGATCTACGGGGGCCTCGTCATGGGTGCCACCGGATGGGGTCTGCTCACTGCGTCACCGCTCGCGCTTGTCGGCGCTCTCGTGCTGCTGGCGTTCTTCCGGCTCAAGTCGGAGCGCGAGGAGGCGTGGCTGGCCGAACGCTACGACGCCTATGACGCGTATCGCGCGCGTACGAAGCGGATGCTGCCGCGCCTCTACTGACCCGGTGCTCCGGGCTAGCCTTCGTGCGCCGACCGCCGCGCAAGCTCCTTGAGCAGCTTGTCGATCGCGTCGAGGAACGGCTCGGTCACCGCAGGCGGCAGCGCGTCGCGGACGGAGTCCTTCGGGCCATACGCGGCGCGCGCGCGCAGCGCGACCTTGCGCAGGTCGCCCACGTCGGCGTCACGCAGGCTGTCAGGGAGCGGCTCCAGGTAGGCGACCCAGCGCGGCGCGTCGCGTTCGCGGGCCTCGCGGACCATGCGGTCGCCGGCGCGACCGGCGATCAGCGCCGCCTCGTCGATCGCCGGTCGCTCGTGCCTCGCCGGGCCGCGCCGCGTCCCGTGCGCCGGGGTCCAGCGCCCGGACGTCACGACCCGATCGACGAGCCCGTCATCGATCCCGCCTCCGTCGGTCGCACGAGCACGAGCCCGAGCCGTTTACGTTCCGAGCCATTGACGAGGAGCCGGAACGAGTAGTCGCCGGGCGCCGGGAATGTCAGGTTCCAGAGGTCGATGCTGAACGTCAGGATCGCGTCGCGGCCGTCCGGATGGCCGCGCGCCACGAGGCTGCCGGTCGCCCCGGTGACCTCCGTGCCGTCCGGGTCCAGGAGCACGATCCGGAGCTCATGCTCCCGCTCCGTCTCGGGGGCCGTCACGAGCAGCCCGACGACGAGCGCCAGGTGCGGGTGCCGGAGCGGGAACGTGCGCCCGCCGATCCGCGTGATCCCGCCGCCCAGGACGCTGAACTTCTGACCCGGCTGCGTCTCGGCCGCGTCTGCGAGGAAGGCGAAATCGATCTCCGGCATGTGCGCATCGTAGCCCGCGCGACGGCCGCCCGGCAGTCGGTGATTCGCCCGATGCCGGTCCTAGCGGTCGCCCGCCGAGCGGGCGGCCGCCACCCGCTTGCGTGACGGCGCGATCTCGGGGAGGGGGGCGCCGCTCCCGTTGCCGCCGATGGCGGGCCGGCCCGCCTCCTCGGCGAACGTCACATGGCTCAGCGGCACGAGTGGTTCCCTGCGCAGGACGCGGGCCAGGTACTCCCCGGTGGCCGACCCCGGCGTCGCCGCAACCTGCTCCGGCGTCCCCTCGGCGATCACGAGGCCGCCGCGATACCCGCCCTCCGGCCCGAGGTCGACGATCCAGTCCGCGGTCTTGATCACGTCGAGGTTGTGCTCGATCACGAGGACAGTGTTGCCGTTGTCGACGAGTCGATGGAGCACGTGGAGCAGCTTGTCCACGTCGGCGAAGTGGAGGCCGGTGGTGGGCTCGTCGAGCAGGTACAGGGTCTTGCCCGTCGCCCGCCGCGACAGCTCCGTGGCCAGCTTCACGCGCTGGGCCTCACCGCCCGAGAGCGTCGTCGCCGGCTGACCGAGATGGACATACCCGAGCCCGACGTCATACAGCGTCTGGAGCTTGTTCTTCACGTTGGGCACCGCAGCGAAGAAGTCGTTCGCCTCGGCGACGGTCATCTCGAGGACGTCCGCGATGGACTTGCCCTTGAAGTGGATCTCGAGCGCCTCACGGTTGTACCGCTTGCCCTTGCACACCTCGCACGGGACGTACACGTCCGGGAGGAACTGCATCTCGATCTTGATGATCCCGTCGCCCTTGCAGTTCTCGCAGCGCCCGCCCTTCACGTTGAAGCTGAAGCGACCCGGCTTGTAGCCGCGGACGCGCGACTCCTGGGTCCCCGCGAACAGCTCCCGGATCGGCCCGAAGAGGCCCACGTAGGTGGCCGGGTTGGAGCGCGGCGTCCGACCGATCGGGCTCTGGTCGATCTCGATGATCTTGTCGATGTGCTGCACGCCCTCGACCGAGTCGTGCTTGCCCACCGTCTCGCGCGACCCTGACAGCTCCCTCGCGAGGGCCCGGTAGAGCACCTCGTCCACGAGCGTGCTCTTGCCCGAGCCCGAGACGCCGGTCACCGCGATGAACGTCCCAAGCGGGAACTGCACGTTCACGTCGCGCAGGTTGTGCTCCCGGGCACCCTTGACGACGAGCTTCTTGCCGTTGCCGTGGCGCCGCGTCGCCGGGATGGCGACCTGGCGCTCCCCGCGCAGGAACGCGCCGGTGATCGAGCGCGGCTCGGCGAGGACGTCGTCCAGCGTGCCGTTCGCGATGATCTCGCCGCCGTGCTCACCGGCGCCGGGCCCGATGTCGATCACCCAGTCCGCCGTCCGGATGGTCTCCTCGTCGTGCTCCACGACGAGGACGGTGTTGCCGAGGTCCCGCAGCCGCGTCAGCGTGGCGATGAGCTTGGCGTTGTCCCGCTGGTGGAGCCCGATCGACGGCTCGTCGAGGATGTACAGGACGCCCATGAGCGTCGTGCCGATCTGGGTTGCGAGGCGGATCCGCTGGGCCTCCCCGCCGCTCAGCGTGATCGAGGCGCGGTCGAGCGTCAGATAGTCCAGGCCGACGTCCACGAGGAACCCGAGCCGGGCGACGATCTCCTTGACCACCTGGCGGGCGATCGTCTGCTCCCGCTCCGTGATCCGATCCCCGAGCTCCCCCGCCCAGTCAAGCGCCTCGGTGACCGACAGGCCCGACACGTCCGAGATGTTCCGGCCATCGACCGAGACCGCGAGCACTTCCGGGCGGAGCCGGCGTCCGCCGCAGGTGGGGCACGGCTTCTGGACCATGAACTTCTCGAGCTCGGTCCGGATGTACTCCGATTCCGTCTCCTTGAACCGCCGCTCGAGGTTGGTGACGACACCCTCGAATGTCGCGACGTAACTGTTCTCGCCGCGCTCGTGGCGGTATTTGACGACGACCTTCTCGTCCTTGGGCGCGTACAGCAGGTACTGGATGGCCTCCTCGGGCAGGTCCTTCACCGGGGTGGCGATGCTCCAGCCTCGCGACGCGAAGATCGCGTCCGTGATCTTCATCCGCCAGCTGATCTCCGTGGGCATCTTGTTCCACGGGGCAAGCGCGCCGGCCTTGATGCTCTTCGTCCGGTCCGGGATGACGAGGGCAGGGTCGAGGACGAGCTGGGTCCCGAGACCCGTGCACGTGGGGCAGGCCCCGTGGGGCGAGTTGAACGAGAACGAGCGCGGCTCCAGCTCGTCGATCATCGTGCCGTCGTAGGGGCAGCTGTAGCGCTCGCTGAAGCGGCGTTCCTCGAACGTCGTGGGCTCGTCGTCGCGCGGCGCCGGTGCGATGATCGCAACGCCCTCACCCAGGCGCAGCGCCGTCTCGATCGAGTCCGCGAGGCGCGACGTGTCCGGGTCCGGGACCGCGGCGCCGGTCTCCGGGTCAATCGGCCGGCCGGCCTCGTCACGCGCCCACGTCTCAGGTGCCTCCGCCCGGCGGACGACGAACCGGTCGACGACCACCTCGATCGTGTGGCGCTTGTACTTGTCGAGCGTCGGCGCATCCGATAGGTCGTATTGCTCCCCGTCCACGCGGACGCGGACGAAGCCCTGCTTGCGCGCACCCTCGAAGACGCGATCCCCCTCGGTCTTGCGATCCTTGATGAGCGGGCCGAGGACGAGGAGTCGCGTCCCCTCCGACATCGCCAGCACCTGGTCCACGATCTGGCTGACGGTCTGGCGCTCGATCTCCCGGCCGCAGTTGGGACAGTGCGGGTGGCCGATGCGCGCGAACAGGAGGCGCAGGTAGTCGTAGATCTCGGTGACGGTGCCGACGGTGGACCGCGGGTTGCGCGATGCGCCCTTCTGGTCGATGGAGATCGCGGGTGAGAGCCCGTCGATCTGGTCGACGTCCGGCTTCTCCATCTGGCCGAGGAACTGGCGGGCGTACGCCGAGAGGCTCTCGACGTACCGGCGCTGGCCCTCCGCGTAGATCGTGTCGAACGCGAGGCTGGACTTGCCCGAGCCCGACAGCCCGGTAATCACGACCAGGCGGTCACGAGGGAAGGTGACGTCGACGTTCTTGAGGTTGTGTTCGCGCGCTCCGCGCACGACGATCCGATCCTGGGGCACGCCCGAAGTCTACCCGACCGACACCAAACAGAACACGCGTTCGTTCACGGTATCCGTCCCGGCGGGCATGGCGTGGGCGTCGCCGGCGAAGGCGCTGCCGATGGACGCCGGCCCAAAGGCCTCCCTCACGGCGCGGGTGTCGGGATCGAGTCCTGGCAGATCTTCCACGCGCCACCCTCGCGCACGAGCCGCACCGAGTCATCGACCGGGATGTCCTGGCCGAACGCCTCGAGGCTCTTGAGCAGCGCGTCGATCTGCGCGTCCGTCATCGTCCTGCCCTGGCTCTCCAGCAACTGCCGCAGGATCGGCCGCATCGTGGCCGCGTCGAAGGCGACCTTGACCGACCCCTTGACCGGGACCTCCGCCGTGTCCCCGATGATCGCCGCCTGGCCCAGCGTCACGCCCGTCACGTCGAAGGTCACGGCGTCGAGGAGCACCTGCGTGTCCACGCCCGGGAGCAACTGTCCGGCGGTGTCTGCACCCGGGAGCCCCAGCTGGTTCCGGATGAGGTCCTCCTGGCCGGCGCAGGCGAGGGTCCGCAAGCCATCGAGGTCCTTGGCGGCCGTCTTCGTGAGCGCCTGCTGGACCGTCGCCCCTGGGCCATCCGCGGCGGGCGCGGGCGACGCGCAAGCCGCAACGACGAGCGCGAGGACGACGGCGACCGCGAGGCCTGGGGTGCGGCGTCCATGGAACGGGCGGGCGGTGCTTCGCATGCCGGCAGGCTACCCCGGACGCCGCTCAGCTGCGCCGGCGCGGCCGGAACAGCGCGTGCGGATCGGGCAGGAACCCGAGCCGCCGATACCACGACTCCAGGCCCGGCGTCGCGGCCAGCGAGAAGCGAACGAGGTCGTGGCCGTCGGTGAGGAGGTGCATCATCCGTTCCCCCACCCCGAGCCCCTGGTAGGCCTGGTGCACGACGACCGTGGCGATCAGCGCGTTCTGGCCGCCATCCGAGATTGACCGCGCGGTCCCGATGAGGCGGTCGCCGTCCCACGCCGTGGCGAGGTCCGTGGTGCCCCGGAGGGCCACCTCGAGCGACGCCGGCTCCGAGGCACGAAGGTCCCAGCCAACCGATCGCAGGAGGCCCACGACCTCACCGGTCGCGGGGACCCGGTCGAGGGTGACGGCGATCCGGTCCGCGGCACCCTCGGCACGGGTGAGCCGGCGCTCGAGCTCCCACAGGTGGTCCAGGCCGTGGGCCTGGAGCCGCCGCAGGACCTTTGCCACGGTCCACGTCTCGCCATGCCGGTCGGCGGTCTCCAGCCCATCGTCGGCGCGACCCAGCGCCTGCAACCGGTCGTCGACCCACGACCGCGACGCGGCGAGCGCCGCACGGACCGGGACGTCGTCCAGCGGCCCGTCGAACCGTCCGGCGCCGGGCAGCCGGCCGACGAGCCAGACCTCGGCCCCGGCGACGTGCCGCAGCACCTCCTCGCCCGTACGCTCGCCCCGCGCTGCGTTGACGGGGAGCGACGCGCCAGTCGCCGCGTACGTGTTGATCCGGTCGATCACGGTACCCAGGTCGTCGCGCGCCCAGGCGAGCCGCCTGCCGGCGGTGGCCACCTCCTCTGGCGACACCGGTCGCCGGTCGGACGGGAACGTCGCGTTGGCCTCGTACCCGTCTGCCTCCCGCGTGGTCGCGACCTCGCCCGCGGCCTGCGCACGCCAGATGCGCGGGATCCCGGCCTCGTCGCCGTGCGCCTCCAGCCACTCACGGACACGGGCGGTCACCATGACGGCGGCGCTGAGCGCGCGTTGTCGGGTGTCCGCGACGGCGAGCGTCCCCGGCACCTCCGGGACCCAGCCACCGAACCGCCCGTCGTAGCCCGCATCGAGCCACACCGGCAGCATCGCAAAACCGTCGAGCGGGGGTGGCGGGCCGTGCCGCAGCTCCTCGCCGATGTCCGGGCCCAGGTCGCGGGGCATCAGGTGTGGCTCAGCCGTACCCACGGCCGCGGCGCGTGGGCCGCTGGCCCGTCCGCTTGCGGACGTTTGGCGTCACCGTGATGTCCCACGTCGGGCGATCCAGCCAGCGCGCCTGCCAGCCGCCCTGCCCGTCCTCGTCGTCATGCTCATCACGGATCCCGGGGAACAGCTGAGCGGCGGTTCCCCACGGGTCGTCGGCAGCGGGCGGAATACCATCGAGCGCCGCCGCCGGCTCCTCGCCCGAGGCGAGCACGGTGACCTCCGTGACCTCGAGCGACTGCGCGCGGTCGGCGCGCTGGCCGGGGCGGTGCCGCGCGGCGCGCTCCTTCGCGGGCATTGCGGCGTCCTTCGCGGCGCGCTCCGCGGCCCGGGCAACGACCACCGACGCGTCCTGCTCCAGGACGCGCAGCCGGATCTGCTGGATCTCGTCCCGGATCGCCGCCGCGCGCTCGAACTCCAGCTCCTTGGCGGCCGACTTCATCTCGGCCTCCATGCGCGCCACGAGCCGCTCCACCTCGGCCTTGTCTGCCGCCGCGAGCTGCTGGTCCCGGCGCTCAGACGTGTACATGACGGTGCGCTCGGCGACGCTGCGGAGTCGGTCGTTGATGTCGTGGATGCCCTTGATGATCGTCGTGGGCTCGATGCCGTGGGCGACGTTGTACGCCTCCTGTACGGCGCGCCGCCGGTCCGTCTCGTCGATGGCCACGCGCATCGACTCCGTCACCCGGTCCGCGTACATCACGACCTCGCCACCGGTGTTGCGCGCGGCCCGCCCGATCATCTGGATCAGCGACCAGGCGCTGCGCAGGAAGCCCTCCTTGTCTGCGTCGAGGATCGCCATCAGCGTCACCTCGGGCAGGTCGAGGCCCTCGCGCAGGAGGTTGATCCCGACGAGGACGTCGTACACGCCCAGGCGCAGGTCGCGCAGGATCGCGACACGCTCGAGCGTGTCCACCTCGCTGTGGAGGTACTGGACCTTGACGCCCAGCTCCTTGAGATAGTCCGCGAGGTCCTCGGCCATCTTCTTGGTCAGCGTGGTGACGAGCGCGCGCTCGCCCTTCTCCACGCGGCTGCGGATCTCCTCGAGGAGGTCGTCGATCTGGCCCTCGGTCGGCCGGACGACGATCGGCGGGTCCACGATCCCGGTCGGGCGGATCAGCTGCTCGACGATGCGTTCGCTCTTCTCGTACTCGTACGGGCCGGGCGTCGCCGAGACGTAGACCGCCTGGTTGACGTGGACCTCGAACTCCTCGAACGTCAGCGGCCGGTTGTCGAGCGCGGACGGGAGCCGGAAGCCGAAGTCGACGAGGATCTCCTTGCGCGTCCGGTCGTTCTTGTACATGCCGACGACCTGCGGGATCGTCATGTGCGACTCGTCGACCAGCACCAGCCAGTCCGGCGGGAAGTAGTCGAGCAGCGTCCACGGCCGAGAGCCGGGCTCGCGCTGGGAGAGGTGGCGCGAGTAGTTCTCGACGCCCGAGCAATAGCCCAGCTCCCGGAGCATCTCCAGGTCGAAGGTCGTGCGCTGGCGGAGGCGGGCGGCCTCCAGAGCGCGTCCCTCGGCCTCCATCTGGCCGACGCGCTCCTCCATCTCGGCCTCGATGCCCGCGACGGCCACGCCGAGCTTGTCCCGCGGCGTCACGAAGTGGGTCGCCGGGAAGACGCTCAGCTCCTTGCGCTCCGCGAGCAGCTCCCCGGTCAGCGGATCGAGCTCCGTGATCCGCTCCACCTCGTCCCCGAAGAACTCGACCCGGACGATGATCTCGGAGCTGGCCGGGCCGATCTCGAGCGTGTCCCCGCGGACGCGGAAGCGTGCGCGCGTGAGTGCCGCGTCGTTGCGCTGGTACTGGAGGTCCACGAGGTGGCGGAGCACCGCGTCACGCCGATAGTGGCCGCCGACCCGCAGCTTGAGGACGGTGGCACCGTAGTCCACCGGCGCGCCGAGGCCGTAGATGCACGACACGGACGCGACGATGATCACGTCCCGCCGCTCGAACAGCGCGTGCGTCGCGGCGTGACGGAGCCGGTCGATCTCCTCGTTCCGGCTGGAGTCCTTCTCGATGTACGTATCCGACCGCGGGAGGTACGCCTCGGGCTGGTAGTAGTCGAAGTAGCTGACGAAGTACTCGACCGCGTTGTCCGGGAAGAACTCGCGGAACTCGCTGTAGAGCTGGGCCGCGAGCGTCTTGTTGTGCGCCAGGACGAGCGTCGGCTTGCCGTGCCGCTGGATGGCCTGGGCCATGGTGTAGGTCTTGCCCGAGCCGGTGACGCCCAGCAGGGTCTGGTGGCGGAGACCGCGCGAGAGCCCGTCGACAAGCTTGTCGATGGCCTGCGGCTGGTCCCCGGTGGGTTCGAACGGGGCGACGAGACGGAACTCCGGCACGTCGCGATCCTACCACAGCGGCACACCCGAAACAGAACAGGTGTTCGTGTTGCGCGCACCGCGGCGAACGGGTGGGGGTACCGGGACGAACGACCCATTTCCGCACTCGACCCCGACCGGAAGACTGGCGGATGTCATCCCTGTCCCGGAGTCCGACACGCCTTGATGCCACCGCGCCCGAGCACCCCTCCCCGAACCCCGATCCGGCGATCGTGCCGTGGCGCCCGCCGCGCCGACGAGCGTGGCCAGTCCCTCGTCGAGTTCTCGCTGATCCTCGTGCCGCTGCTGCTGCTCATCCTCGGCGTCGTGCAGTTCGGCTTCATCTTCAACTCGATGGTGACGTTGTCGACCGCGGCGCGAGAGGCGGCCAGGGACGGCTCCATCTACCAGTACGACCGGACGATCTCGAAGGCCGCCAACGACACGGCCCGCAACAACCGGGCGAAGTCCACCCTCATCGCGTCGATGAACGGGCTCTCGAAGACCACCCCGCAGTTCGCATCGAGCACCAGCTGGACCACGACCTCGAGCGGGACGACCACGACCTACACCAACGGCGACATCGTGATGATCTACGAGCTGCCATCCGGGGTCACCGACAGCGACACCCGGACCGGCTACCGGATGACCGTCCGGGCGGCGTATCACCAGGACCTGCTGATCCCCCTGATCGCATCGCTGCTGCCGAAGGACTCCAATGGACGTCTCGGGCTGACGGGCGAAGTCACCATGGTGATCAACTGATGGCCCGACGGGCGACGGCGATCCGGCCGCGGATGACCACCTCGCGCGAGCGCGGCCAGGTGCTGGTGCTGTTCGTGCTCAGCCTCACGGCCCTCATGGGCGCCGCCGGGCTGGCCATCGACATCGGACGCTTCTACACGGAGCGCCGGTTCCTCGAGAACGCGGCCGACGCGGCCGCGCTCGCCGCGGCCAACTCGCTCATCCGGGGCAACGACGCCGCAACCGCCCGCGACGACGCGAGGGCCGTGTTGACGAGGAACTTCACGACGCCGCCGAACGGCATCGTGCCCGCGCTCCCGCCTGCGTCCGGCTCCGAGGTCTACGCGTCGGGGCAGGCAGGGGTGTCATCCGCGCTCATCGACGGGATCCTGATCGAAGACGACGGCGACATCCGCGTGGCCATCCGCAACACGGTCCCATACACGTTCGGGCGTCTCGTCGGACTGAACACCAACATGATCCTTGGCCGTGCCCGGGTCGCGCTCCAGGGTGACATGCTCCCGATCGCCGTGCGCCACTTCGTCAACGCGCCCGGGCCGACGATCGGCGCGTCGTCACCGTGCACAGGCAACGGCAACGCCTTCCAGGACCTCGTGGCGACCGCCGACACGGCGTGCCTCGGGACCGAGTCGAATCGGTCCCTGCGCCAGGTGCCCTCGCCGGGGATGGCCTTCAGCGCCTCGAGTCCCAACAACGACCCATCGCACCACGGCCCGATCATCGCGCTCGTCGGACAAGGCGCACAGTCCTCCAACAGCTCCAGCTTCCGCGGGTTCGTGGCGCTCGATATCCGGGACTTCGAATCGGCCTCGTCGAACGTGTTCTACAACGGCGTCGACGCGGGCACGAACGCAAACACGCTCAAGTCCAAGGAGGCCGGCTGGGTCGCCACGGGCTATCCCGGCCCGATGTTCCCGCCGGTGACCACGCCGCCGGACCCCAACGACCAGGTGGCGCTCATGGACGGCAACTCGTCCGGGATCATCATCTCGGCCGTCAACAATCGGTACCAGGCGGGTGACGAGATCCTCGCGGCGGTCTACTCCGGGACCGTGATGACGATCCCCGACTTCGCGCTCACGGTGCCCGGGACGGTGACCATCAACGGAACCCAGACCCGCAACGGCGCGGTGACCATGACCGTCACCAAGAACAGCGCGTTCACGGGCGTGGTCACGAGCTCCGCGTTCGCCGACTGGGGCGATGCGACAAACCCGCTGACGACCGGGACCCTGGCGCCGCTCACCTTCTCACCGTCGCCGGCGACACCCAACACGACGATCACCTGGACGACCTTTTCCACGACCGCGGCCCCGGTCGGCATCTCCAGCATCTGGATCAAGGGCCACTCGTCCAGCCCATACCTCACGGATCACTACTACCCGGTCGCCGTGAACGTCGGTGGCGTCGCCCGCGACTTCTCGAGCACCGGAAACGGGCAGGTCATCGCCACGACCACGACCGGCGGCACCGCGGCCGGGACCATGTCCTTCTCGACGCCCAACAGCACCACGACGGCATTCGCCGGACCGGTGACCCTGACCATCGAGGGCGGGCCGGGCGACCTCGGCGTCCTTCCCAGCGGCATCGGGTCGCTGAGCGTGTCGCCAAGCACGTTCACGCTCAGCAAGGGGGCATCCCAGGCCGTCACCGTGACGCTCAACGGCGGCTCGCTCGCCGCCGGCGAGTACCCGCTGACGATCCGCGCCAGCGGGACGAACTCCGATGGCCAGGTCGTCACCCGCCTTGTCCCGATCGTGTTCGACATCGCGACGGCGGGCACCTCGAGCAACTACGTCGACATCATGGGCTTCGCGGTCTTCCGCATCACGTCCGTGAACAGCAACAGCGTGGACGGTTACGCGATCAGCGGCGTCTACGCGGACATGAACGATTCCGGCCTGCGTCGCGGTCAGGTGGCGCGGCTGGTGCCCTGGAACTAGCCGGAACGGGCACGGCATTTCCCCTCCGGGCGGCGCACGCGCCGACCCGTCTTCCCGGGAGGCGCATGCGATGGAGATGGAATACAAGGACCCGTCCAAGCGTGGACGATGGATCATCCTGCTGGGCATCGTCCTGGCGCTGGCTGCGGGCGGCGCGGCGTTCTACCTGATCAACAACGCCCAGCAGCTGGCCGGGCAGTCCGGGCTCAAGAGCACGACCGCAGTCGTCGCCGTGCGCGCGATCCCCGCTCGCAAGCCCATCGAGGCCGAGGACGTCACCGTCCGGACCGACATCCCGCTCGACGGGACGAACGCCGAGGGCGTCGTGACCGATGCCGCGCAGGTCGTCGGCCGCATCCTCGCGGTCGACGTGAAGCCCGGGCAGCTCGTCACGACCAACCTCCTTGCGTCGACGACGGCCGGCGCGGAGTTCTCGATCCTCAAGCCCGACGAGACGGTAGGTCCCGACTCCGAGGCCTGGCGCGCCGTCTCGATCACCGTGACCGACGACCGCGCCGTCGGCGGGATGCTCGGCCCGGGGATGTTGGTCGACGTGTTCCTCACGGCGAGCGTCAACGTGCCACAGTCCGTGCTCGACAAGGGGCAGTACTACACCGACAAGTCCACGAAGATCAGCTGGCAGGACATGGAGATCCTGTCGCGCCAGGGCACCTTCTACATCGTGAAGGCCACGCTCCCGATCGCCGAGGAGATCAGCCACATGCAGGCGGCTGGGAACGCCCAGTTCAGCATGGCGCTGCGGCCCGACGCGGACACCCGCGTCCTCGACGTCAGCGCGCTGGGGGCGACCACCAACCGGATCATCCAGCGCTACGGGCTGCCGATCCCGGAGAACTATCCCAAGGGCGACGGGCCGATCGCGTCCGCCCCGCCCATCCCGGCCATCACCCCGCCGCCCTCGGTGCAGCCCGGCGCGTCAGGCGAGCCGTCACCGTCCGCCAGCGCGACGCCCTAGCGCACCCGTCAGCGGGCGCCCACGCCGTGCGGCACCCGCTCCAGCCGCGCCTGCCCCGTGGGCCGGCCGACGCCACGCGTCGGGCGTCCCGCAGCGTCTCCCGGATCAGCCAGCGAGGGCGACGCCGGGCGACGTTCGAGCCCGGGAGGACGCCGCATCGGGCGGCCCCCTCCGTCGCGCGTCGCTGACCCGACGCGCCTCCCAGCCGCCCGGTCGGGTCCGCCCGACCGGGCGGTGACTCGTCCCTGCGGTCACTCCCCTACCGGCGGGCCGCGATCGCCTCGCCAAGGGCATCGACGACCAGTGCGCGTGTCCGGGCCGCCGACGCGCTCGTATCGAGAATCCGTGTCGACGCCGGAGCGAGCCGTGCCGCGTTCCCCGCTTGCGCGGTCATGCGCTGGTCCGCCTCGTCCGGCGACACGCCACGCTCGATAAGCCGCTGCAACTGGACCTTCGGGTTGCAGGTCACGAGCCAGACCTCGTCGCACTGGTTGGCGAGCCCGCTCTCCACGAGCTTGATTGCCTCGATCACCACCGCCGGGGCACCGGCCGCCTCGGCCGCCTCGATCCGGGCGACGATCCGGGGGCGCACGGCCGGGTGCACGATCCGCTCGAGCTCGCGCAGCGCCTCGGGGTCAGCGAACACGATCCGGCCCAGCGCCTTGCGGTCGAGCGTTCCGTCCGGCGCAGCCGCGGCAGGCCACCGGCGCAGGACGAGGTCGTGGACCGGATGGCCGGGCGACGTGACCGCTCGCGCCTCCTGGTCCGCATCCACCACGTGCACGCCGAGCGCTGCCAGCCAGCGCACCACCTGCGACTTCCCGCAGCCGATCGGCCCGGTGACCCCGATCCGGACGGTCCGGGTTCCGCTCGTCACGGCGCCAGGTCCTCGAGCTCCAGCCACGCGTCCTCCGCCTCGGCCAGCGCGCGCTCCACGTCCGCGAGCTCGCTCGTGACGCGCCGCATCTCCACGAAGTTGGAGGTCACGGACGGCATGCCCATCGTCAGCTCCAGCTGGCTCTTGCGCAGCCCGAGCCGGCCGAGCTCGGCGTCGACGGTCTCACGACGCCGACGATACGCGTCCTTGGACAGCCTGGGGCGGGCCTTCGCCTTGGGCACGGGAGGCGCCGTCGCCGTCGCGGTCGCCGTGCCACTGCCGGTTGCGTCGACGGACACCGTGGCCGCGGCGCCGGCGCCGCGGCGCGAAGCCTTCCCCTGGGACGGCATCGGGTGGGCCGGCAGCGTCGCCCCCGGGCGGAGCCGGTTGGTGCGCCGACGCGCCTCGGCCTCCACCGTCCAGCCCTCGGCCACGGCCTGGCGCCACGCCCGGTAGCCGCCGTCGAACGGGACCGCGAGCGCGCCGTCGACGACCCACAGCTTCTCGCAGATGGTCTCGAGCAGGCGCCGGTCATGGGAGACCACGAGCAGCGTCGCGGGCGACTCGGCGAGGAACGCTTCGATGGCCTCGCGCGCGGCGATGTCGAGGTGGTTGGTCGGCTCGTCGAGGAGCATGAGGTTCGACGGCAGGATCCCGAGCAGCGCGAGCTCCAGGCGAGACCGCTCGCCGCCCGAGAGCAAGCGGACCTCCTTGAACGCGTCGTCGCCGCGGAACAGGAACCGGGCCAGGTAGCCGCGCGCCTCTCCCGGCGTCACCGGGATGGCCTCGAGGATGGCGTCCAGCACGGTCGCCCCCGGGATCGCCGCGTCGCGCAGCTGGGCGAGGTAGGCAGGCGCGACCTGGTGCCCGAACACCAGCGAGCCGTCGAGCGGCGGGAGGTCGCCCGCGATCGTGCGCAGGAGGGTCGTCTTGCCCGCGCCGTTGGGCCCGACGATCCCGATCCGCTCCCCGCGCTGTGCGGCGAGGAACGGGGCGCGGGCCACGGTGACCGGCTCGGGCGCCTCCGTGCCGTCCGGGGACAACGCGCCGCGCCCCGGCAGGTAGCCGACCGCGAGATCCTCGACCCGGATCACGAGCTCGCCGGAGCGTACCGGACCGCCGGCGAGCGCCTGGCTGCGCAGTTTGATGGAGGCCTTCGAGGGCTTCGGCGCAGCGACCCGCTCCGCGCGCAGCTTCGCCAGGCGCGCCTCGTGCTCGTGCATCTTCACGTGCTTGCGCTGGCTCCGGTAGCGCTGGACGAGCTCGATCTCCCGCGCGACCGCGTCCTCGTGGGACTCCGCCTCGCGCCCGGCGCGCTCGTCGCGCTCGACACGCTGGCGATGGTAGGCGCTGTAATCGCCACGGAAGACGGTAAGCTTCCGGTCCCGCAGCTCCCAGATCCGGGCCACGGTCGCGTCGAGGAACGCCCGGTCGTGGCTCGCGACGAGCAGCGCGCCGGTACGTCGGCGGAGGTGCTCCTCCAGCCACTCGATGGCGCCGATGTCGAGGTGGTTCGTGGGTTCGTCGAGGAGCATCAGGTCCGGGTCCGCGATGACGAGCCGGGCCAGGGCCGCACGCGTCTGCTGGCCGCCCGATAGTGCCGTCGGCGGGCGGAGCCACTCGTCGCGAGCGAACCCGAGCCCGGAGAGGGCCTCATCGACCCGCTGGTCCAGCGTGTATCCGCCCAGGATGTCAAACCGGTGCTGGAGCTCGGCGTAGTCGTGGCCGCCGGCGTGGCCATCGCGCTCGAGGCGCTCCAGCTCCACGCCCATCCGCTCGAGGTGCGCGGCCCCGTGCCGCACGGCGGCGCGCAAGTCTGGGGCCGCCATGAACGCCTCGTCGAAGTGGGCCTCCTGGCTGAGCAGGCCCAGGGACAGACCCCGCTTGCGGCCTACGACCCCGCGATCCGGCTCGTCACGCCCCGCAACGATCCGTAGCAGGGTCGTCTTCCCCGCGCCATTCGGGCCCACGAGGCCCACGCGCTCACCCGGGGCGATCGCCGCCGTGACCCCGTCGAGGATCACGAACGTGCCGATCTCGCGGACGACCCCCTCGAGCCGGACGAGGCTCATGCGCCCATCCCCGCACGGGCGGCCGCGCGACGCGATGCGGCGGCGGCCCTCGTGCGCGCCGTCCGGGCTCGCGCGCGCGCCGCCTCGTCCACGGTCCGGCCGAGCGCGCCCTCGCCGTCGAGCTCGACCCAGCGCCGCCCTCGCCGGGCGACGGCGGCGGCACCCGGCCGCGGCGTCATCGTCGACAGGATCTTCGCCGCCGCAGGGCGCTCCGCCGCGGGCAGCCGCTGGCACCACGAGCAGAAGTGCGTCGCCCGGATGCCGATGACGATCCGCCGGATCGGTCGGCCGCAGCGCCGACAGGGCTCGCCGGTGCGCTGGTACACGTCGAGCCGCTCCTGCATCGCACCGTCGCCGTCGGGGGCCGTGTAGTCATCGATGGACGAGCCGCGCCGTTCCACGGCCTCCGCCAGGATCTCGACGATGACGCGGTGCAGCACGCGCTCGTCGGCCGACCGGAGTGAGCGGGCGGAGCGCAGCGGATGGAGTCGCGAGCGCCACAGCGCCTCGTCGGCGTAGATGTTGCCGATACCCGCGACGAACGCCTGGTCCACGAGCAGCGGCTTGAGACGCGCCCGGCGCCCACGGAGCCGCGACCGGAACACCCGCAGCGTGAAGCGCGGGTCGAGCGGCTCGGGCCCCACGCCATCGAACGGGTCGTCATCCCCGAGGTAGAGCCCGATGCGGCCGAACTTGCGCACGTCCCGGAACCGGATCTCGCGCCCGTCGCCCAGGGCCAGCGCCAGCCGCTCATACGGGTCCACGGGCAGGGACTCCGGCACGACGAACACCTGGCCCGTCATCTTGAGGTGGATCGTCAGGAACGCCCCGCCCGACAGGTCGACGACGATCTGCTTGCCCCGCCGACCGATGCCCTCGATCCGCCGGCCGGCGACGCCCTCCGCAAACGACTGCGGGTCGCCGGCACGCAGCGTCCGCACCCACGACACGCGCGCACCCGTGATCTCCGGGCCGGGTCCGCCGCCGTCGGGCAGCAGGTGGCGACGGAGGTCGCGAGCAACGGTCTCGACCTCGGGCAGCTCAGGCATCGCCGGAGACGATAGGACAGGTCGCCGGGCGGCGCCGCACGGTGGGCCGGATCCGCCCCTCGTGGCGGCCGGGTGTCCGGCACCATGGACCGCACATGACCAACGCGATCTCGCCGACGCATGCCCGCGCCGCCCGCGCCGCGGTGAGCGTCCTGTTCCTCGCGAACGGCGCAATCTCGGCGTCGCTCCTGCCGCGCCTCCCGGCGATCAAGGACGCGCTCTCGCTGTCCAATGCGGAGCTCGGGGCCGCGATCGCCGCGAACCCGGCCGGTGGCCTCATCGCCGGGGGTCTCGCGGGCCTGCTCATCGCCCGCTTCGGGAGCGGACGTGTCGCGACCTTCGCAGGGACGCTCACGGCGGTCGCCCTGCTGGGCGTCGGGTTCGCGGGCTCGTGGGCGACCCTTGCCGCCGCGATGTTCGTCATGGGCATGTTCGACGCGACCATGGACGCGGCGATGAACTCGCACGGGATCGGCGTCCAGCGGCGGTATGGCCGGTCGATCCTCCAGGGGTTCCACGGCATGTGGAGCGTGGGCTCGATGGCGGCCGGCGCCGCCGGGGCCGTCGCGGCGGGGCTCGGCGTGCCCGTGTCCGTCCACCTCGCCGTCGCGGGGATCGTGGTCGCCGTGGCCATCCTGGTCTCCGCGCGACGCCTGTTGCCGGCCGCCATCGCCGATGCGCATCCCCTCGACGCCCCGGCGCCCGAACCCGTGAACCCGGGCGCGGTGGGTCGCCTCCTGCGGGTGCTCGCACCGATCGCGTTGCTGGGCATCCTGTGCGTCGTCGTCCAGGGATCGGCGGCAACGTGGAGTGCGGTCTACCTCACCGAGGTGCTCGGCCAGCCCGCGGGCATCGCGGCCACGGCCTACGTCGTGTACATGGGCGCGATGGTCGTCGGCCGGCTGACGAATGACCGCTGGGTGGACCGGTTCGGGAACCGCCGCGTCGTCCGCGCCGGGGCGCTCGTCGGGGCATCGGGGGTCGTGCTCGTGATGGCCGCCGCGCCGTTCGGCTCGACGCTCCTCGCGTTCGCCGGCTTCGCGCTCATCGGGGCCGGCTCCTCCCCGATGTTTCCGGTGATGATCGGCGTCGCCGGGTCGAGGCCCGGGATCCCGGCGGGACACGGCGTCGCGCTCGTGGCCTGGATGGTCCGGATCGGGCTGGTCATCGCGCCCGCGATGGTTGGCCTCGCCGCGGACGCCGCGGGGCTTGCCGCAGCATTCGCGATCCCGCTCGTCGCGGCCATCGTGATCGCGGTCGGCGCGTCACCGCTCACGGGCGGCTCGATCCGGCGGGTCCGTCCCCCGGCGTCGTCGGGTAGCTGACGGCTCGCGACGCGACGAAGCAGCCCGCGCTAGACCTCGACGGGTGCCTCGCCCGCCTCGGCCAGGACGGCATCGCGGCGCGACACGGGCGTCATGCCCTCCCACGAGTCGCCCACCTTCGCCTCGACGGTGAGCGGCACCGACAACGGCAGGGCGCCCTCCATCGCCTCGCGCAGGACGGGGACCAGCCGGCCCACCTCGTCGCGCGGCGCCTCGAGCAGGAGCTCGTCGTGGACCGACAGCAGGAGCCGTGACCGGAAGCCGCCGTCACGGAGCGCGCGGTCCATCCGGATCATCGCGATCTTGACGATGTCCGCGGCTGTGCCCTGGATCGGCATGTTGATCGCCATCCGCTCGCCGGCCGCCTTGAGCGCCCGGTTCGCAGACCGGAGCTCCGGGATCTGGCGCTTGCGCCCGAGGAGGGTCGAGACGTAGCCGACCTCCCCCGCCGTCTCGCGGATGTGGAGCATGTACCGGCTGATCCCGCTGTAGGCGGCGAAGTAGGAGTTGATGAACTCCTGCGCGTCCAGGCGCGAGATCCCCGCCCGGGACGACAGGCCGAAGTCGCTCATCCCGTAGGCGAGCCCGAAGTTGACCATCTTGGCCATCGAGCGCTCGTCGCCGGTGACGTCCTCGGGCGGCTTGCGGAGCACGCGCGCGGCCGTCTCGCGGTGGATGTCGGCATCCCGCGCGAATGCGTCACGCAGGTGCTCGTCCCCGCTCACGTGGGCGAGGATGCGCAGCTCGATCTGGCTGTAGTCCGCGGCAACGAGCGTCGTGTCCGGCGAGCCCGCGACGAAGGCATGGCGGATCCGGCGGCCGAGCGGCGTCCGGATCGGGATGTTCTGGAGGTTGGGGTCCGACGAGCTGAGGCGACCGGTCGCCGCCACCGCCTGGTTGAACAGCGTGTGCAGCCGTCCGTCGGGCCCGATGAGGTTGGGCAGTGCCTCGACATACGTCGAACGGAGCTTGGTGAAGATGCGCCACTCGAGCACGGGCTCCACGACCGGGTGGACGCCGCGCAGCTCCTCGAGCACGGTGGCGTCGGTCGAGTAGCCGGTCTTCGTCTTGCGGCCCTTGGGCAGCCCGAGCTCGACGAACAGGATCTCGCCGAGCTGCTTGGGGCTGCCGATCGTGAACTCGTGGCCGACGGCGTCGTAGATCTCGCGCTCGAGCCGCGCGATCTCGGTCGCGAACTCCTTCTCCAGGGCGGCGAGTGCGACCTCGTCGAGGGCGATCCCGGCCGCCTCCATGCGCGCGAGGATCGGGATCAGCGGGAGCTCCATCTCGGCGAAGATCCGCTCCACCCCGTCAGCCCGCAGCGCGGCTTCGAGCGATGGACGGACGGCGAGGACCGACAGCGCGTCGAGCCCGGCGACCGCCGCCGGCGGGAACCCGGCTGCCGTCGGCGGGAGGACAAGGTCCAGCCGCTCTGCGACGACGTCCGCGATCCGCTGCGCCCGCAGCGCGGCGTTGACGAGGTAGGCGGCGATCTGGGTGTCGAACGCGATCGCGGTGGGTGTCGCGTCCGGGTCCTCGGCAAAGCGCGCGGTGAGCAGCGGCTTGACCTCGTGCCCGACGAGCCGCGCCCCGATCGTCTCCAGGAGGTGACGCAGGCCGATGGAGGCCTCGGCCCCGTCGGCGGCGACCACGCGGCCGTCCGTGCCCGCCACCGCGAGCGCGACGGGCGTCCCCGCCAGGGGTCGCGGGTCGTCCAGGACGAGGCCCGTGCCGACGACCTGCTGGGCGCGGAGCCACGGCTCGAGCGCCGCCACGCCGTCGATGCCGATGACCTCGATGCGTCCCGGATCGTTGATCGCCGCCGCGAGCGCAGCGGGCAGGTCTCCGGCCGCAACAGCGACGTACTCGGCGCGGGCCTCGGCCGAGACCTCGCCTGCCGACCCCGGCGCGACGGGGTCGCCGCTTGTAGCCCCGGCCATCGACGCGTCGGCGGACGCGCCGGAGCCCGCTGCCGACCCGGAGCCTCCGCCTACCACGTCGAAGTCGAGCGTCAGCTGCAGCTCGCCGCTCGTCCCGTAGCTCGGCCCCGAATACGCGGCACCCCGGCCGCCGGGTCCGCCGGGCCCCTGCCCCGCACCCCGGCCGACGCCCTGTGCCGCCGGGAAGCCCGCATCGCGCAGCTCGCGCATCGCCGTGATCGCGTCCTCCGGCCGCTCCCCAACGAGCGCCGGCAGCCGGTCGATGAGCGTGCGGAACTCGTACTCGCGGAACAGGCGGACCACGGCCTCGCGGTCGTACTCCCCCACCCGTCCCCGGGTGAGATCGAGCTCGATGTCGCCAGCGCGGACCAGCCGCATGAGCTCGCGTGACTCCATCACCTGGTCGTGGTACTCGGTCAGCGGCGCCCGCAGCTTCTCCGGGACGACCTCATCCACGTGCTCGTAGAGGTTGTCCAGGGTCTCCCACGTCTGGACGAGCCTGGACGCGGTCTTCTCCCCCACCCCGGGGATGCCCGGGATGTTGTCCGTGGAGTCGCCCTTGAGCGCCTTGTAGTCGAGCATCTGGTCCGGCCGCAGCCCCCAGCGCTCCTCGATCTTCGCGACGTCGTAGCTCACGGTGTTCGCGATGCCGCCGCGCAGGCTGACCGTGAGGCGCGTGTGCTCGGAGACGAGCTGGAGCATGTCCAGGTCGCCGGTGAGGATGACCGTCTCGATACCTGCGGCCTCAGCCTGCCCGACGAGCGTGGCGATGGCGTCGTCCGCCTCGAACCCCTCTCGCTCGTAGACCGGGATGCCCAGGGCCTTCACGACCTCGCGGACCTTCGGGATCTGCTCCCGCATGTCGTCCGGCATCCGCGTTCGGGTGCCCTTGTACTCCGCGTAGCGCTCGTGGCGGAACGTCGGCTTGCCGAGGTCGAAGGCGACCGCGATCCGGTCCGGCTTCACGTCCGCGATCGCGCGCAGCACGATGTTCGTGAAGCCGAAGATGGCCGTCACGAGCTCGCCCTTCGAGGTCGTCAGCGGCTGGTCGATGAGCGCGAAGTAGCCACGGTAGATGAGCCCGTTGCCGTCGAGCAGCAGGAGGCGTTCCATCGGGCTCCGAGCGTGCGGGGTGGGACGCCATCAGTCTACCCGCGGCACCCGGCGGCCGGCGGGATCAATCGATCCGAGGTTGTCGGTACCGGGTCGACGACACATCCACGGAGTCTGCATGGCGTGTGCATGGTTTCTGCATATCCGGAGGCGAGGATCAAGGTCGTCAAGCACACGCGCCCGATGTCCGGGCCATGCAATCGACTGGAGTCAATCACCAATGCGCGGATTCTTCGGAATCATCGTCCTCGGCGCGACCGCCCTCGTCTCGGGCCTCCTGGGCTTCCAGGCCGGGATCGCGTCCAACATCGGCGCCGCCGGCGGCGCGGTCTACCTCGGAGGCGGGTTCGGGGGCTTCGGCTTCCTCTTCGTCCTCCTGTTCGCCGGCTTTCTGTTCTTCGCGATCGGGAACCGCCGTCGTCACGGCCCCTGGGGCATGCACGGCATGTCCGGCGGTCCCGGTCGCTGGGGCCACATGGGCGGGGGCGATCCCCGGCGCCAGTGGGTGGCCGAGGCGCACCGCCGCCTCCACGAGGAGGAGTCTTCGACACCGGCCGGCGGAAGCTCGTCGACCACCACGGCCACCCCTGTCACCGGCACCGGCCCAACCGCCGGCTGAACCCCAGGTCCTCGACGCCGGGCGGGTATCCTCGCCCGGCGTCACGCCGTCTCCCGGAGCAGTCCATGCGCACCATCCTCGTCGTCGAGGACGAGCCACAGATCTCGAACCTCGTCCGCGACTATCTCGAGCACGCGGGCTTCGGCGTGCTCACCGCCGCTGATGGCGCCGCCGGCCTTGCGACCTTCCGCGCGCGTCGGCCGGACGTCGTCATCCTCGACCTCGGCCTGCCCACGGTTGACGGCCTGGACGTCGTGCGCACGATCCGGCGCGACTCGGCCGTCCCGATCGTGATCCTCACGGCACGCGGCGACGAGACCGACCGGGTGACCGGCCTGGAGCTCGGGGCCGACGACTACGTCGTGAAGCCGTTCAGCCCGAAGGAGCTCGTCGCGCGGGTGCGCGCGGTCCTCCGTCGGGTCGACGCCCCGCCCGTCACGGACGAGCGCATCACGGCCGGCGACCTCGAGCTGGACCTCGCGCGGCGGCGGGTCACGGCGGGTGGCCGGATCATCTCGCTCACGCCCACGGAGTTCGAGCTCCTCGCGGCCCTCGCGCGCGAACCTGGGCGGGTCTGGACGCGCTCCCAGCTGCTCGACGCCGTCCACGGGTTCTCGCTGGAGACCTACGAGCGGGCGATCGACGGCCACATCCGGAACGTCCGGCGCAAGCTCGAGCCCGACGAGGGCACGCCGCGCTACGTCCGGACCGTCCACGGCGTGGGCTACGCGCTCGTCGAGGCCGACGCGTGAGCGGTGTCGGGTGTCGCCCGTGAGCGACGACCGACGCGAGTCACCGTTCCAGGCGCCGGAGCCCGGGCCCGACGACGAGCCGCCGTGGGGCCGGCGCGACTGGCGGGACGGCGATCACCGATGGCGCGGCCACGGATGGACCGCGGGGATGAGGCCCCGGCCGGGTACGGGCCGGCGCCGCGGAAGGCGCGGCCCGCGTGGGGCCGTCGGGTTCGTCGGCTGCTTCGTACTCGCGCTGGTCCTGTTGATCGGCGTGATCACCGCGCTCGCGACCTGGGTCGCGGGTGCCGTCCTCGGGTTCGTCGCCCCGGAGGCTGCCCCGTCCACGATCACCGCCGCCGCGGTGGTGGTGGTCATCGTCCTCGCGATCATCGCCGGCGTCCGCGTCTTCGGGTCCGCCATCCGGCCGCTCGCCGATCTCGGCCGCGCCGCCGAGCGCCTCGCGGACGGCGAGCCCGGCGTTCGGGTCAACCCACGCGGGCCGCGCCCGGTGCGCGGGCTCGTCGCCTCGTTCAACGCGATGGCGGAGCGTCTCGATCGCTCGCGCGCCGACCGCCAGGCCCTCCTCGCCGACGTCACGCACGAGCTGCGCACGCCGCTCACGGTCGTCGCCGGCGGCCTGGAGGCGATGCTCGACGGCATCCACCCGATGGACGAGGACCACGTCGCGCCGCTGCTCGCCCAGGCGACGATGATGGACCGCCTGCTGGACGACCTGCGGACGCTGTCGCTCGCGGAGGTGGGCGCGCTCGCGCTCCACCGCGAGCCCGTGGACGTCTGCGCGCTCGCCCGCGAGGTTGTCGCCGCACACGCCGCGACGGCCGCCGCGAGGGGCGTCGGGCTCGACGCGGCCGGCGACGCCTCGCTCGTGACGAGCGTCGACCCGGTCCGCGTCCGCGAGATCCTCGCCAACCTCGTCACGAACGCGCTGCGCCACACGCCCGACGGCGGATGGGTGACGGTCGACGTCCGCGCGACGGACGGCGAGGCGCTGCTCAGCGTGACCGACACCGGTGAAGGGATCGCGGCCGCTGACCTTGGTCGGGTGTTCGACCGCTTCCACCGCCGGGCCGACTCCGGGGGCTCGGGGCTGGGGCTCGCGATCGTGCGCGACCTCGCGGGCGTCCACGGCGGGACAGTAGACGTCCGGAGCGACGGCGTCCCGGGTCACGGGTCCGCATTCTGCGTGCGGCTCCCGCTCCGCGACTGACGCCGGGTCGCGGCGGCGCTGAGCGGACTCGGCGCTAGCCGATGCGGCCAGAGGCGATTCGCAGACCGGCGAGCCCGACCCCGACGACGATCGCCACCACGCCAGGGACGAGCAGCAGCGGGTTCGTGGCTGGGGCCGCTGAGAGATCGACCTCCGACGACGGCGCCGGAGCCTTCACGGTTCCGATGGCGGGCGATGAGCCGTCGCCCAGGCTCGTCGTGCTCCCGTCCGGGACCTGGGCGAGCGGGGGCGCGTCCTCGCGGCCGGCCGGCCCCACGGACGCCTGCGCCCCACCCGCGAGAGCGTTGGGGGCCGATGGCACCGCGCTCGCCGCGCCATCGACGGTCGGCGCCTCGGTGGCCGGCGCGACGTCGATCGAGGCGATCCCGATGGACGCCCCGGGGACGTCCGGTGCGGCCGCATCGCCCGGGGCCAGCTGATACGCGGTATCGACGGCCGGTCCACCCGCGGTGGGCAGGCCGCCCGAGGCGACGAGGACCCCGACGATGCCGAGGGCGGCGAGGCCCGTGCCCAGCGGGGCCGTGAACGAGAAGCGGGGCGAGGCGAGGGTGGCGAGAAGACCGCGCAGGCCTCGT
>JBBRRZ010000002.1:0-208815 GCA_038245845.1 Candidatus Limnocylindrales bacterium | reverse complement strand
TGGGCACCGTACGGGACCTGATCGGCCGCCATTCGACCCTCGCTCGCCCTGGTCAGGGCCCGGCCTATGGCCTGGATCCGGCCGATCGCCTCCCCGCGGTCGTCGTCAGGCCGTCAGGCGGGGATGTTCGGTGGATCCGGGATAAGGACGCGGCATCGTCGCGCGGGTCGTTCTGGTACTCACAGCTGAACGACACCGGATCCTCGTCGCGCAGCGCCTCGAGGTACGAGGCGGTGAAACGCTGGGGCCACAGGGTCTCGCCCGTCGCCTCGTCGAGCGCCCGGTAGGTCTCGGCCCGAAAGCCGAGCGGCGTGTGGTGGGCGTCGACTCCCTGGCCCATCTTGCGCCCGAGCTCGGCGAGGAGGTCGGCTTGGTGGAGCGCGGTGCCGATGATGAGAAGTTGGTCGGCGTGCATCGGCATCAGGGTCCCGATGAACCAGGCGTAGGTCTTCTCGCGCTGGGTGCTCGTGAGCGAGTTCTCGTCGTTCAGGACGTCGTCGAGCAGCAGCAGGTCCGGGTGGAGGCCGCGGACGCTGGACCGGAACGTGCGAGCGCGGACGAGGACGCGGTTCTTGAGCACCACCTCACGCGCCGACCAGCGCATCCGGCGCTTCGCGCCACGATCGGCGTCGGGCATGAGGCCGCCAAACAGGCGCTCGTTCGCGATGAGCAGGTCGCGGAAGCGGCTCATGAGCTCGAGCACCTGGGTGTCGGTGGCACTGAACAGGACGATGTCGAACGTCGGCACGTCTCCGTCGAGGAGCCAGCCCGTGGTCGTCCGGTTGTGGCGCCAGCAGCACCACAGCGCATAGGCGAGGAGCAACGTGGACTTGCCATGCCCGCGCGGGGCGCGCAGCACGAGCCGCGGCTCCGCCTGCATCAGGGTCGCCCACGCGAGGATGTGGGGCGGCAGCTCGAGCGGCCGGCCAGCGATGTCGACAAGCTCGGTCAGGAACACGAGAAAGTTCGCCGCGAGGACAGCGATACTCGCCTCCTCGACCGACGGCGAGCCTTTCATTCGTCGGCCTCCTCGCCGGATCGCAGCGCAAACTGCCCGACGCGCCGGATCGCCTCCGGCGTCGCCGCCGCGCCGACCCGGGCGGCGAGCAGCGCGGGCACCACGGTCGCAAGGATCGCGGGCTCGAGGACGATGACGCCGGCGGCCGGCTGCCCAGGGCGCCCTTGCTCGGCCGAAGCACTGAGCATCGACGCCCGGCGTCCCCACCGCTCGCCGAACCGACGCTCGAGGAGCGACAGCGCGAGACGCGGGTCGTTGAACGCCGCCTGGGTCACCGTGCCGGCGAGGCGCAGCTCGAGCTCCGTCTCGACCCGCCGCACCTCCTCGCGAAACGCGACGTGTGCGGGCGTCGTTGCGCGCAGGATCCGGTACAGGGTGGCCGGTGACCAGCCCGCGTGGAGGGCCGCCGTCTCGGGAAACACGCCTGCCCGAAGCGCGACGAGGAACCGCTCGCAGCGCTCGGGCGTGAACTTGGACGGCCGGGCCATCACTCCGTCCCCTCGTCGACGAGCTCCGCCCGGACACCGGAGAGGGCCTGCCAGCGCTCGATCGCGACCTGGACGAAGGCGGGCTCGATCTCCATCGCGAGGCAGCGCCGATGGCTCCGCTCGGCCGCGACGAGCGTCGTGCCGCTGCCGAGGAACGGGTCATACACCGTGCCGCCCGCCGGCAGGTGGTTGCGGATCGGCCGCTCGAACAGGACCACGGGCTTCTGGGACGGGTGGTCGACTTTGGGGTCGGCACCCGGCCCGCCGACCTTGGGTGACGGAGCCTCCCACACCGTCCCCTGGTCGCGGCCACCGAGGAACCGCATCCGGGCGCCACGACGCCGGACGACGAGACAGCTCTCGTGCTGCCAGTGGTACCAGCGCGGCCCGACCGCCCAGCGGCTCTTCGCCCACACGATCTCGCTCACGAGCTCGAAGCCGATCCGCTCGAGCCCGCCGATGACCGCCGCGGCGTGGAGGGCCGGGTGCCACACGTAGCCGACCGCGAGGCTCGGCACGAGCTCGAACGCCGCCGACCAGTCGGCCCGGTCATCGCCCGCGAGCCGGACCCGCCGGTGGCCGGTGCCGCGGCCGGCGCCGGCCGTGCCCGGTGCCTCAGCGAGGGCGTGCCGGCGGGCGAGGTCGAGGTTCGTGCCATACGGCGGGTCGCAGACGAGCAGGGCAGGACGATCTCCCGCAAGGAGGCGCTCGACGTCGGCTAGATCGAGGGCGTCGCCGCACAGGATCCGGTGCCGGCCCAGCGCCCACAGCTGACCCCGGCGGACATAGGTCGCGGCGGGCTCGGGCAGCGGTGGCACGTCGTCGGGATCGACCCGCTCGGGTCGCCCGCGGGTGGCATCGTCCGCGAGCTTCAGGAGCAACGCCGCGAGGTCGGCGTCCCCGGTCGAAATCGAGGCGAGCAGCGTCGCAAGCGCCGGGCCGTCTGCCTCGGCGAGGCCGCCGATCGGGTCGAGCATCGCGAGCACCTGGCGCTCCTCGTCCGCCGTGAGCGAGACGAAGATGACGGGCACCGTTGGCTCGCCCCGGGCGACGGCCTCCTCGACCCGGGCGTGACCGTCGAGGAGGTGGCCCGTCGCGTCGTTGACGATGACCGCTGTCACCCAGACGACGTCGCCGAGGAGCGCACGCAGTGGGCGCCGCTGGGCGTCCGGGTGTCGGCGCCAGTTCTCGGGGTTGGGGACGATCTCCCCGGGCGGCATGTCGGCCTGGCGGACGATGCGGTTGCGCCACGGTGCGGGCACCGTGGGCGGGCGGGCTGTCGCGACCTTCGCAGCGCGGGTGGTGCGCATGAAAATGCCTCCTGAGCGCGTGAACCGATGAGGGCTCTCGCGTCTGGGGAGGCGTCATTGCGCAACCCGCTGGTATCGCGACGTGCTGATCAGGAAGGAGTCCTTCCAGCCGCGGGCGCAGTCTACGCCAGTGGTGGCCGATTGTCGCGTCGCGATGCGCTAGCGGCGCGTGGTCGGTCCGGAACGCCGCGCGGCGAGCAGCGCAACGAAGGCCACCACGAGCTCGCGGTCCTCGCGCGTGAGCGACCCGGGCAGGCTGATCGCGGCGCCGGCCGGTGCCTGGCGGGCGAGCTCGGCGGCGAGGCGGGCAGGCTCGATCCCCCACAGCGCCTGGAGCAGTTCAACGAACGGGACTCCCGTCTCATCCGAGAGGGCGAGCAGGTCGTCAGGGGTCGGGCGCGCGCGCGAGGGGCGGGACGGGTCGAGCAGCGCCGCGACGTAGCCAGGATCGCGGCCCATCGCGAGGCTGAGGCTGCGCAGTGAGCGCCCCGAGCGGTCGACGACCGCGCGCAGGGCGGTCCGGAACGCCCCGTCATCGGGCGGCTGGGTTGTCGTTGGTGATTGCATCTGACGTCAGTGTGACGTAGAATAACGTCATGTCAAGCACCATCATCGGCGCGACGAGCGGGGCGCCGCCCGCGCCGGCATCACCCGACTCGGGCGGCCGACAACTGGCGCCGCTGATCGCCGAGTACACCGCGATCTACGGACCGTCCTGGAAGCCTGCGACGAAGCGCAAGCATCGCGACGACTTCCGGCGGTTGCTCGACTGGCTGGCCGCCACGGGGCGCGAGTCGACGACCTCGTCGCTCGACTTCTTGACCCTCGCCGCGTTCGTCACCGAGCTCCGGGAGCGGCCGCGCGTGACCGGGGTCTGGCGCGGGGCCCCTGGTGCGCGGGAGCGCAGCCTCACGCTGGGCCGGACCGCGACCCTCTCGGCCAATACCGTCAACAGCTACGTGCGGCCGATCCGGTCGCTCTCGATCTGGCTCGTAGATGAGGGCATCCTGGGCATCAACCCGTTTCGCCGCTCGCGACGCCGCGCGGCGCTCAACCCGCTGCTCCCGTCCGAGGACACGCCGACGAAGGGCGCCACGCTCGAAGACATCCGCGCCCTCGAGCGCGGCTGCGAGGGAACAGCCGCGCTCGATCTGCGTGACCGGGCGATCGTGCGAGTCCTGCTCACGACGGCCGCCCGCAACAGCTCGGTACGGCTGCTCCAGTGTGAGGACGTCGACCTCGCTCGGGATCTCATCCGCTTCCGACGCGCGAAGGGCGACAAGACCCTCGAGGTCGCCCTCCATCCGGCGGCCCGAATCGCAATCGAGGCCTACCTCGCGGCCGGACGGGCAGAGCTCGCCAGCAGCGATGATCGGAGCGTCCTCTTCCCCTCGCACGCCGATGGCGCGGCGCCGCTGTCGATGAATGCCCTGTCCCTGATGCTCACACGCCGCTACCGGGCGGGCGGCGGGACGCTCTCCTACTTCGGGTCCCATCGGATCCGTCACGCGACGGCAACGCTGCTCGTGAACAACGGGATGCCGCTCGAAGAGGTGTCGCGCTACCTCGGCCACAGCTCCACGATGCCCACCCGTCGGTACGCCCAGCAGACGCCCGACGCGCTCGGCCGCCGTGCCGCCGACGCGCTCGCCCGGGCCGGGGTGGCGTGATGGCGGACGATCGTCCGATCGAGCCCGGCGGTCCCCTGGACCCATATCTCGATGCCTCCGCTGCGCGCGGTCCCCTCGCCTACCGGGTGCTCCCTGCGGCGGAGCAGGCGTGGCGTGGCCGCTACTGCCTGATGACGGCGTCGCTGGGCGCGTCGCCGGCGTTTGCCTGGCGAACGCGCTCGCCGACGATCCATCCGGCGACGGCCAGTTGGTGACTGCTGTGGATGACGTTCGAATCGCGCAGCAGCTTGCCGCCGCCGGCGTGCGTCTCGGCGCACTTTTGCCTTACAGACGATCGGACCTGGAGCCGGGTTCACAGGCATTTGACGAGGTTCCGTCATTTGGGTTGCCATGGGGTCCGACGTGCGTGGGGTCAGTCGGACGCCCGCTTGGCAGAGGCTGCCCTGAAGACTGCGTCCTGACCCGGCGCACGATCGGCGCTCGAGGATATGGGCGACATGCCGTTGCCCCATGCCAATCCACGGGACCCGTCACCTCCGGACTCGTCGATGGCGCAGCCGGGCTGGCCACGTCGGGCGCGAAGTCGGTCGGGAAGACGGGGGCACTGACTGCCCCGCTGGGATCGCGCTGCCCTGGCCTCGCGGTCCAGCGCGATCTCATGGTTGCGCTGATCGCCGGCCTCGGCCGCTCTGGCCACACCGGGTGAAGGTGCCGGTGGAGGGCGTATAGAAGCGGGATCCCATTTCGAGCAGCGGGGCCGGGGTGGCGAGACCAGCGGGACTGACATCGAGCAGCCCCCGGTAGGTCCAGGATTTCTCACCCACGGTGGTGCCGCTCGTCTTGAGCACCGAGCTGAGCTCGTCGGTCCGATCGGTCGTGGGGATCGCGAGCTCGAGCGCACCCATGCGCGTGTCGAAGGCCCTCGTCCGGCACCCATTGCGGTATCTCGTCCGCTCGGCGGTGCGCACGTGGGGTGCCGCCCCGAGCTGGGCCGTCACGTCGGCCTCCATCAGCTCCTCGGTTGCCCAGCGCAGGGCGTCGCGCAGTATGTCGGGCTCGGCAGACCTCGCGGCCTGTTCGATACGGGTGAGGCGTGCGATCCTCGGTTCGGTCATCGCGCGGTACTCCGGGTGAACGTCAGACATTCACTGGAAGACCGCGCTGCGACCTCGCCGTCAAGGGCCCGATTTACACCACGCGTTCGGACACCACTACGCTTTCCGCGCCGCGAAGGTTGCTCTGTCAGTCAAGGGGCGACCATGGCCAGCCGCGACTTCGGCCCGAAGTCGAGCACGACCCAGGAACCCGGCGTCACGCCCGCGACAACTCGCTCGACTGGCTGCTGAAAGCCAGGCACGTCAGAGAAGAGGCCATCGAGGTAACACAGGAACCCTTCTGCGTCGCCGGGTACACCCGGCCACTTGTCAGCCTGATCCAGCTTCGGGTCGAACGTGGTAGCTCGTCCCGCCGCACGCCGGAGACCCGCGATGTTGGTAGCGAAGGCTCCTGCAACACGCACTGCTGTCCCGTAGTCTCCGGCCGCTTGCCTGGCGACCTCCTCACAGGCTCGATCCGCGTCAACGCCACCGCTCACGAGCACATCGAAGAGGCGCGAAGACGCGAGGGGCGGCACCGCGGGCGGCGACACCGCGGGCGGCGACACCGCGGGCGGCGACACCGCGGGCGGCGACACCGTCATCACCGGTTCGACACTGGAGCCACATGCGACGGCAAACGCGGCAACGGCGGCGAGGACCGAGACTCTTCGCACGCGCCAACGACTTGCGACGCCTTCGCGGCGGCCAAACGCGACGAGCGATGCGAACTGCGTTGCCGCCATCAGAGCCGGTTTCGTCACGGCGAGTCGACTGCTGTCGCCGCGGGCGGTAGGCGAACGAGCGACCCGCTCGTGACGCCCACAGTGAGCGCCCATACGAATACCGGCCACGCTTGCGGGACGGCCAACACAAGAAGCAAGGACGCAGCCGCAGGCACCAATGCCAGCACGAGTGCGAGCAAGCGAGGTCGCGAACTTTCGCCCGCGAGCCAATCGAGCAACATGGCTGCAACGGCGACGACCGGGAGGCCGAACAACAGGAAGACGATGCTCAGTATCGAGTTTCCCAGGACCTGACGCAGCCAGCCGTTCGGCCCGCTCATCGACATCGCCTCTGCGATTCCGTACGCAGCGAGATTCGCCAAGAAGGCCGAGATGTAGACAGTCACGATGTTGAGCGTGATGCGTCGCACGCGCGGGGAGAACCTCATGCTTCCGTGATCCTGATCGCGCAGCGGCACGCTTTCAAAAGTCCGGCCAATCCCATCGGTCGTGCATGTCCCCCTTCAACGCGAGAAGGTCGTCCGGATTCGTAGACGCGGCGATGCGATGGAGGCGGCGAATGCTGCCACCTACCATCCACTCCATCTCGAATGAGGGAAAGCCGTCGGTATCGAGTTTCCAATTGGTGAAGCCGTTGCAGTTCCAGACCTCCAAGCTTCCGTCGATCGTAGGTGAGGGCAGTGGCACCTTACTTTGCCTAACGCTCCACCGGATCTTGGTCGAAGTTTGATCGCAGCCTTTCGGGCGCCACGCCAGACTGTGGTGCTCCACCTTCGCGGCATTCAGCCAGACCAACGGCGCGGCCATGAGGTCCGTCCACGCATAAGCGTCGGCACATTCACCCGGGTTCGTCGGCGGTGTATCGACCCCGCAACTGGGTCGGGCGATGGCGTACAGGGAACCGTGATCGAAGTTCACCGAGATCCCGACTCGCGTGCGGAGGAAGTCGATACTCCCAAGCTGACTGAAGTCGCGATTGTCTCCCTTGAGTTGTACACCGTAGAACTTGATGGACTGATACGGAATGAACAGTGCAATGCGGACGGATCCGTGGAATCTGCCGGTATTCTGGAAGGATGTCGTGTAACTCCTCGAGCATGCGTGTCCGTATAGATTGAAGTAGGTGGTCGTACCGCTACATCGACCGTCCGGATCCCAGCTGGTAATGGGATTCCCCTCGGCATAGGCGAAGAGGTGACGGCTGGCGGGGCGGTCGGGTTGTCCGAGGAGCGAGTCCTCGCTGAGGAACCGCCCCTCGACTGACGCGTACCAACGCCTGACGACCCAGCTGAGCTTGGTGGTGTCATCGGCCCAGGATGACTGGAACCGGAAGTCGGGCACGGACCCGGTGATCGTTGTCGGGGTACCCCATGGGTCGTAGCGGGCGGTACCCGTGACAGCACCCGTTGACGATGCGGCCCAAGTGACGTCGTGGTGCGCGTTGGTGCCGTAAATGCGGAGGTTGCTGCCGGCACCTGTCCAGTCCTCGAGGAGCTCGCCGGACCAGGCGGTGCCGATGCTGCTGATGACGGTCGAGGTGGCGTCGTTGATCGTCTGGACCGCCGAGGTCGTCGTGCCCTGATAGCGGAACCGCACGCGGGTCCCGGCGCCGTAGTCAACCATGCGGAGGCGGTCGAGCGGGTCGTAGGTGTAGGTGGCCAGGGTCGTGCCGGAGCCGTTCTTGACCGCGGTCAGGCGGCCGAGGCGGTCCCAGCTGAGCTGCTGGTACGCAGCGCCGGCGGTAGTCGGTCGCGCGGTCAGGCGCCCGTCAGCGTCGGAGCTGTACGCGCCCGACACGCCGTTCTGGGTCGTCGGCCGGTTCGCGGCATCGTAGCCGGTGGGAACGGCCGGACCGGCACCGACCTGGACGCTCGTGCGGTTCGTGACCGCCGGCCAGCCGTACGCGGTCGTCGTGGCGCCGTCGGTGAACGATGCGAGACGCGCGAGGGGATCGGACGCGAAGCTCCGCGTGTTGTTCGTCGGATCTCCGGTGATCGTCGTGGCCTCGGTGAGGACCTGGCCGGCACGGTTGTAGGTCCAGTCGTAGAGACCGCGGTTGGTGGCGCCTGCCGTGGTGTCCTTGCTCAGCGGGTGCCCCGCGCGGTCGTAGGCGAAGGCGGTCATGTTGCCGTTGGGTTGGCCAAACGACGCGACGAGCCCGTCGCCCTGGTAGGCCCAGGTGAAGGCCGACGCGTTGACCGGGTCGTTGACAGCGGTCTGGCGCCCGAAGGCATCCAGGGTGACCGCGTAGCTGCCCGTCACGTCGATGCGAGAGGCAGAGGTGAAGGTCGGGTAGTCGTACGTCGTGTCGTCGGTCGTGCCCGCGTCCTCGTCATCAACCGTGAGCGGCCGGTCGAGCCGGTCGTATGTGCTGGTGATCGCCTGGCCGGCCGTCGACGCTGTCAGCTGGTTGCCTGCGGCGTCGTACGTGTAGGTCGTCGTGACGGCGTCGGCCGTCCGCGTGAGGATGCGGCCGGAGGGGTCGTACGTCCAGGTCACGCTCCAAGTGGGGATCGTGTCGGTGCGGTTCCGCTGGGCCGCGCGGTTCCCCATGTCGTCGTACGTCCAGGTGAGCCCCGCGCCGAGGGCGTCGGTGCGCCCGGTCACATGGCCCGCGGCGTCGTAGGCGTAGGTCGTCGTGTTCCCGGCGGCGTCGATCATCGAGGCGAGGTTGGCCGCGCCGTCGTACGTGTAGCGGCTCGAGAGGTTGGTGGTCGTCGTGCCCGCGGTCTGGGTTGCGGTCGAGCACGGGTTCGCAAGCGCCTGGAGATCGGTCGATCCGGTGGCGTTCTCGACGACCCGGCACAGCTGGTGGGCATCGTCATAGGCGTACTGGGTGACGATGGTCGCCGTCGAGGTGCCACTGCTCGCGGACGGATCGGGCGCGGTCATCCGCACCCGGTTGCCGCGGTCGTCGTACGCGTAGCTCGTGATGACGTTGGTTCCCGCGTCCTTGGTGCCCGTCCCGGTGCACGCCGCTGGTGCACCGATGGGCGAGTCGACGCAGTTGGCGATCGTCTGGGCGACGGTGCCGTCGGGGTTGGAGATGGTGCGCGCTACGATCGTCGGCGCGCCCGTGGCATCGGGTGACAGGACCGCGGCCTGACGACCATAGTCGTCGTAGACGTAGGCCGTGTGTCCTGCGTCAGACTGAGTTGGACACTCGGTACTGTGATCCCGACCGAGGTCTGACGAGGTGGTGACCAGGTGGGCCGCAAGCCGTTCAAGACGCCCGACGAGAAGCTTGCCATCGTGCTCTCGGTCCTGCGGGGCGAGACCACCCAGGTCGACGTGGCCCGCCGGCTCGCGATGAGCCAGACCACGATCGCCAAGTGGCAGAAGCAGTTCCTCGAAGGCGGCCGCGAGAGCCTCGCCCGGGGCGACAACGCGGTCACCCTCGCGTCGAGACGCGAGACGGAGCTCGCGGACCAGGTCGACGACCTGACCACCGCGTTGGGTGAGGCCTACGTGGAGCTCCGCGTGTGGCGAAAAAAGGGGGCGCTCTACCCGCGTTCGAAGAGCTCGAGCTGATCCGGGCCGAGGGTTCGATCCCGGTCCGCCGGTTCGTCGTGCGGCTGGGGATCCCGGTGTCGACCTGGTACCACTGGCGCGCGGCATCGCTGCGGGGACGGCCCGTGCGGCGCTGGCCGGCACCGGTTGTCGACGCGATCGAGGAGCAGGCGGCCGAGCAGGCGCACCGCTGGTCAGCATGGGGCCACCGCAAGATCTGGGCGATGCTTCGCGCGGACGGCGTGCGCGTGAGTCGCAGTTCGGTGCTGCGCGCGCTCGCGAGGCGCCAGCTGCTCCTGCCCGTGCGCTACCAGGCCGAGCGGCGCCAGCTGGCGGTCGCGCGCCGGGCGGTGTTCGTCGAGGCACCGACCCGCCGCAACCGGGTCTGGCAGACCGACTTCACCGAGTTCGAGACAGGTCGCGGCGGGACGTGGCGCCTGGCGCCCGTCGTCGACTACGCGACCAAGCTGTGCCTCGCGGCGCCGGTGAGCGGGACCACCGGGGCACGCGATGCGATCCGCGCGGTCGAGGACGCGATCGCCGCGGCCGAGCGGCTCCTGGGCCACTCGCTGCTCGAGGACTGCGTTGACCGCGAGACGGGCGAGCTCCAGCCCGTCACGATCGTGACCGACAACGGGCCGGCCTACAAGAGCACCGACTTCCTGCGCTTCATCGCGGGTCGCCCCGAGCTTGCCCACGTGCGCACCCGGCACCATGCACCCGAGACGAACGGGGTCGTCGAGCGCTTCAACCAGACGCTCAAGTACGAGCACCTCTACCGCGAGGAGATCCCCGACGTGCTCGCCCTCGTCGACGAGGCCGAGGCGTTCCGCCGCCTGTACAACGGGATCAGGCCCCACGAGTCGCTCGACTTCGACACGCCGCTCGACCGCTACCTTCGGCATCCCGGATCACACCTATCCAAGCCCGAAAGTGTCCAAGAATCTTGACGCGGGACACCCTCATTGTTTCAGATTAGCGGGCCGATTGCAATAGTCGAATCGAGGTCACGTGTGACTCAGGAGCGAGCCACCTTCGACGCGGCCGCCTTCTTCGCCGCGCTCGACGCGGCCAGGCTGGCCCGAAGCAGCAACTGGAAGCAGGTCGCCCAAGGGGCGGATATCAGCCCATCGACGCTCACACGCATGGCGCAAGGCAAGCGCCCCGACGTCGACACCCTTGCCGCGCTGTGCGCGTGGGCCGGGTTGGATGCCGGCGACTATGTCCGCCGCCCAGCAACGGCAGGGGTCGTGTCCCCTGAGCCCCTCGCGCAAATCTCCACGTACCTACGCGCAGATCCGAACCTCTCGGATGAGGCAGCCACGGCTATCGACGAGCTGGTGAAGGCGACGTACAGTCGCCTGAGGACACGAGGGGGGTGACGTGCGCCGGGGGTTCAAGACCGAGGCAAGGGAGACCGCGGCCACAATTCGGTCCGAGCTCGGCCTGGGGCCGCTCACCCGACTTGATCCCCTCGCGCTCGCCACCCACCTCGATATCGCGGTACACCGGTTGTCCTCGTTCCTGGCAGACCACCCCGCGATTGGCGTGCTCGCCACGACCGAACAGGCAAGCTTCTCCGCCCTGACAGTGTTCGAGGGGCCACGGCGCGCCATCGTCGTCAACGACTTCCACGTACCGGGTCGGCAGGCGAATAGCGTTGCGCACGAACTCGCCCATAGCCTCCTCATGCACCCGCCCACGCCGCCATTCGATTCGCGCGGCCTGAGGAACCACCAAGTGGAGCTCGAGGAAGAGGCCAGCCTGCTTGGCGGGTGCTTGCTCGTTCCCGAGGAAATGTGTTTGCACGTGGTGCGATCGGGTACGCCGTTCGAGCGCGCCGCGGCGCAGCTCGGCGTCTCGGAGCGCCTGCTTCGATGGCGGGTCAACCAGGTGGGTGCCGTCGAGCGGGTACGGCGCGAGCGACGCTCACGCCCGGTGTCGGGCACTAGCAGGGACTAGCTCTGCTTGTGCTCGGGCCGCGACCCCTGACGTGACCACCCCCGCCCGGTTGATCGAAGCAGCTCGCAAGGCCCGGATCCGGCTGGCGGAACAAGCCCCCAAATTCGGTTGGGTCGCAACGGCTGGACTCCCAAAACTGGATCGGCGGCGCGGATCCAGACCGGGGGGCAGGACCTGCTGATTCAGCGACTTCGGACACTGGTCGTGGAGTCGAGACCTGACCCCTGCGGTGACCCCTACCGGGATGGGCCCGAGAGCCGCTCTCCGCCTCGCTGGGCGCTTCGCGGGTCCTGGGGGCTCGGGCAGGGGCGAGGTCAGGCGCACCGTGGCCGGACTGCGCCTAGGTGACGTCCAGCGCTCACAACCATGGGCCGCACAACCTGCTGATCCATCGATTTCGTAAACAGCAGGTCCTCGGTTCAAATCCGAGTGTCGGCTCCAGCAGATCACGCGTGAAAGCCGGCCTTCGGGCCGGCTTTCGTCGTCCCCTGGGGGCGCCTGACCCCTACGGTGACCCCTGCGTGGAGGTTTCCGGGGTGGGGCAACGCCAATCCGGCCGTTTCGCAGTTGACAGCGCTCGTAATGTGGTCGGCAGAACGCAGCGGTGAGATAAGGGGGATCGATGTTGCGACTCCGGCGCCTGGTCGTTGTGGGGCTCGCCGTGGCACTGGCGACGCAGATGAGCGTCTCGGTGGCCTCCGCGGCGTCCTTTACGTATTCGTGCTCGACCGGGGCAGGGCACAACCCGGACACCTTCATCGCCCACATCTTTCGCGACAGCTCCTACTACGCCACGTACGACGGGGTGTCCGGCCAAGCTTACGTGCGTGCCCTTCACACCTGCACTCCAACGAGCAGCTTCGGCGACGAGTCGTTTGTGAACCTCGCCAACATCCAAGGCGGAGGCGCCTTCGCGCAGCTCGGCTACACAGTCTGTCGACCGCCGACCGGAACCGGTGGCTGCGGATCGACTGCCGACCCGATTCCGAATGACACCAGTCCTCACTTCTGGTGGACCTGCGATGACCGTTCGAATGGGACGCCATGTCTTGCCGACGGCACGGCCGGCCTACCCGCACCCGTCTTGAATCGCCAATACACGTTCCGAATCAACGACGGCGGGAGTGTCTGGTTCTACTACATCAAGGACCTGACGACGAACGAGGCGTGGGAGTGGACCGCGACCAACCATCAGACCTCGAATGCCAACGAGGTCTGGTGGGGCACCGAGGCGACGTACACAAGCTCGGCGATCGGCACAAACCAGGGGTCCGCTGATCTCTTTATCCGGCGGATGCAATATCACCCGACGAATGGGGTCTGGCATACCGTTAGCCAGCAGAGCAGGGTCTACGAGATCAGCTCCGGTGGATTCGTGTTCCCGAGCTACACCACGTTAGGCGAGTGGTGGCATGACTACACCGAAGAGAGCTACTACCCCTTCGACACCATGCAAAGCCACACGCACACGCATTAGGGGGACGAGATGCGCCGCCAACATTGGATGGCTATCGCCGTAGTTGTCCTGCTCGTACTCGCCTCGTTTGCCGTTGCCTCGGGATCAGCCGGTCGGGCGTTGCCAATTTGGAATCCGGGCTACAACGGCCAGTTGCCGCCGGCGAGTGATCCTGCGTACGAGGGGCAGGACGCCACCACAAGACAAGGGCCAGACGTCGAGTGCAGCGACACCGACCTGTCGAACCCGGCCGCCGAGCCGATCTGTCCAACGCCCGCCGGCTCCCCGGTTGCCAACCCCTCGTCGGATACAAACAAGGCGCCATAACGGCGCGTTCGGAAGCGCTATTGCGCCGACCGGCGCGCGGCACGAGCGGGCGAGTGCCACTGCCGACAACATCACGCCGGCAACGGGCTCACGGTCACCGATCCCGCGGGGATCATCACCACCACCGCGTACGATCCGCTCAACCGGCCAACTACCGTCATCGCCAACGACGTCGCGAGCCCGACGTTTGCCGACCCACGACATCACCACGCGCACCTGGTACCACGCCGCGGGCAACACGACCGCGGTCCGGGACCCGCGTGGGATCACCACCCGTACCCTCTACAACGTCCGCGACCAGGTCGCCATGAGCATCGCCAACTGCACCGACACCGGGACGACGACCCCGAGCACGAACCCGTCGGCGTGCACCGGCGGCACGCTCCCCACCACGGCCAACGTCCCGACCGAGTTCACGTACGACGGCGCGGGCAACCAGACCAAGACCATCCAGGCCGCAGGACTCGCGGGCTACACGACCACGACCGCGGGGTCTCGTGCAGAGCGAACGAGCACCACGAGCTCCGTCCTTTTGTTGCCATTTGGATAAGGGGGCCGGCTTGCGGGCCACGAGCGAGTCGCAGTCGCCTGGATCGTCGACGCGATCCCAATCGAGCACCTCCGCCGTCGGGTAGTTGTCGCGCTCGTCCCCCGTGACCGCCACACAGCGAAGCAGTGCCCGCCTGTCGCCAAGCATCTCGAACCAGAAGACATCGCCAACCGCAACCGGCAATGGGCTGAGGCTCGTCAAGGATGTCCGCGTGGCCTTGGTTCGTGCCCGTCTCGTGGGTGGACGGACAAACCCGTCAAGCGCGATGCCCGGTTGCGGATGGACGCAGGAGGGAAATCGCCAGCACAGAGCGGCAGCTTGAGGCGGAGCAGCTGGGCCGAGTCAGCCCGTATTGGGAGGCGCGAGTGGACGATCGCCGGCACTCGCCGGAGATCTGTGCCGACGCGCAGGCGCCGACCGCAATATGTTGCTGAAGGCGGCTTTCGCGGAGATCCGCACCAGCCGATTACGCAGCGCCGTCGTCTGGCGTTGACCCGGTTTGACGGACATCTGAGATCGGCCGACCAGGCCGGGCTCGTCGGGCCTCGCTCCTAGACAATCGGAGAAGTGCGGCTCACTGACCTTTGGTCCGCGCCTTGGCTACGGCAACCACCAGCGACTACCTTTGCTGGTCTATACGACGATGGTGACCCCTGCGCTGACCCCTACCACTCCCCGGGCCTGCTTCGTCGGTGCGGCCTCGGATGCACTTGTTGGGCGGATCCGCAGCTCGCACGCGGGCGAACGAGGCCACCGCGCCCATCCTTGGCCGGGTGAGAGATGCCGACGCGCCGGGTTACCTCCTGATCCATCGATTTCGTAAACAGCAGGTCCTCGGTTCAAATCCGAGTGTCGGCTCCAGTTGATCACGCGTGAAAGCCGGCCTTCGGGCCGGCTTTCATCATTCCTGCAGGACATCTGACCCCTGCCCTGACCCCTACGTCGCTGGCCTACAACCATCCGTCGGGCGACCGGCCGAGGCGCGTGGAATCGGGTGGTCTTTGCGGGGTCAACTAACCTCGGAAGTGGTACTTCAGGGGCAGGACCCGGCCCGCCGGCAAAGTTGACGATCGAGCGCTACGGGCGGGCGGCTGGCGGCCTGACAGCAGTGTCCTCCATCAGTCCGCGAGCCCGTAGTACGCCCGCAACTCCGCAAGTGCGGCAGCGGCCACACGGACCCCGAGGAGGGTCATCCAAAGCGACATGTCGTCGTTGGCGGTGACCTTCATGAGTTGGCCCCCGGGGACTGCCACCGCGTTTTCAACTGCTTGGTTGTTGGTGGTCAGCCCTTTCCACTGCTTGCCGTGGGCGTAGGCGCTCACGAGCCGGTAGATGGCACGCCCAGGGCCGGACTCGAGCCCGGCGTAGGCGCCGAACAGGGCCGTCATGGTTGGCACCTTGACCACGCCGATCTTGTTCGCCGTCCGCGCGGCCAGAAGTTCGGCGCGTCGGTCGGCTCCGGTCTTCGCCGGCGGCTTGACCTTCTCTGGCGGGATCCCGAAGTCGCGCTCGAAGTCGCGCCGGTTGGCGTAGTCGTCGAGCAGAAGCGCGACGCCGCGACCGATGCGCTCGCCCGAGTCGGCGCGAGGGTCGATGAGCCAGCGGCAGGTCACGGCGCCTTCCATCGCGCCGCGGAGGAGGGTCATGTGGACCGTGTTCGGCTGCACACCGGACGTCAGAAGCCTGTTCCAGATGACCAGGTGCTCGATGCCGCTCGACAGGTGATCGACGGCCAGGATCTGGCCGTGATGGCCGAGTGGGACAGCGGCATCCTTGACCGCCTCCGACCCGGGATCCGCGCCCGCCTTTGCGGTGGCGTGGAGGCGATCGAACAAGCGCGGAGCCCGGGCGAGGGCCTCGGCGAGCCGGGCCGTGATGGCCGGATCCTGATTGTCGTCCGTGTCAGCGCTCATCTCAGAGCCCGGTCGATCTGGGCGCGGATCCAAGCCTCTCCATCCTGCCAGTAGGCGCTTTGGCCTGGGTCCACGCTGCGCGCCGTCGCCTCAACCGACCACGCCTCGAGAAGGGCGTCCGCCTTCTCTTCCGACACGTGCCAGTAGTCGCGGATCCGGTTGCACGGGCCGGCGCGTTGGGCTTCGTGGATGCGACTGCGTCGGAGCTCCATGATGGCCGAGGGTAGGAGAATCGAACGTCTGTTCTAGCGACCGCGCACCTGTCGTGGCGAACGCTCGTCTACTCTTTCTGGGATGACTGACGCGAACCTTGCGGACCGCTACGAGCGGATGCTCGTCGATGTTGGCGACCGTGCCGCGGACTTCGGCGATCGGCCGATCGCGTCGCACTGGCCGTTCTTCGGCTCGCAGTTCAGCGGAACGATGATCGTTGGTCAGGCTCTGGCCGGATGGGACGCCGAGGAGACCGGCGCCCGATGGCTGGCCCAGGAGGCCAGCACCGCGGTCGGACGGTCGCGGATCGTGAATGGCACCGAGTCCTGGGCCAAGGCGCGTCCGGAGCCGATGGACGAGGTCCTGCGCTGGTCCACTCGTCGCGGGTCCCCGTTTTGGGGCTTGTCGCAACGGCTGATGCGGATCCTCGAGCCTGACGCGGAGCCGTGGTATAGCCGGCATGCGTGGTGGAATGTGTACCCGCTCGGCTGGGACCGGCCGGGCGCGAGCCCCGGGCCCAAACTGCGGGCGGCGCAGGAGGAACACGTCGGCGGCCTGTTCTGGGAAGTCGTCGCCCTCCTCGAAGCCCGTCGGATCGTGATCGTCGCCGGCGCGGACTGGTGGCCGGACGTCCGGAGCAGGCTGGGCCTTGAGCACCTGGAACGTCGATCAACGCCGATCCTTGCCGCGGGTCGAGTCGCGGACCTGACGGTCGTTGCGACATACCACCCCGGCGCCCACATCAAGGGCCTGACACGCGACGACTTTGCCGCTCAGATCGCGGCCGAAATCCGGGCGCTCGAAGGACGCTGACTCTTGGACGAGTCCACTCCGGGTAGCAACGCCGCGCAGACCATTCGACTTAGCGACTTGGTGGCACGGGCGATCAAGTCGCCGTCGATCGACGTCGCGGGATTGGTCACCCCGGGCCTCGTCGCTGGCTGGCGGACCGAGTTGTTCAACGGAAGTGAGCAGGCTCTTCAGGTCGTGGCTGGGTGTGTGTCGCGGACGATCGCCGATCTGAACCTCGCCGGCTTGGCGGCGTCGTCCGTGCCGTCGACGCTGATTGGAGATGGCCTCCAAAAGGCGATCAAAGAGTTGACCACGACCTACACCACGGGTATCGGGGCGCAGGTACGCGACCTCGTGATAAGCGGTATTCGGCCCGCCGCGCTAGCAGCATCCGCGGCAATGATGGAAAGGCTGAAGGCGTCCAGCGAGGTCCAGCGGGCTTACGACGACGCGCTTCGGCGGATGGGCTGGTGGCTGCCGCCGAGCGTCTCGATGGACTTCTTCTGGGACGTGGGCCGACTGGCGGACGAGCGCAAACGGGTCGCCGTGCGATGGGCGATGGGCGACTACGCCAAGTCACGCCAGTTCGGTCGGACCGTCCAGGGCTGGATGGACCTCGACGTGTTCAAAGACCGGCGGCGGTTCATTCGCGATGGGCTCAAGGACCACCGCAGCGGGCGGTACCGGGTCAGCATCCCCACGCTCATTCCACACATAGAAGGGATCGCCATGGCGGCCTTCGGTCCGACCAGTCGCGGCGGCCCCAGAGACCTGATCACGACTGCCTCGAACACGTACGACCCGATCATGGGCCAGGCGATGGTGCAGGCCGTTGGGGTTCTGTGGGAGAACCGTGCTTTCGAGGACTACAGGCCTCACGAGGCTGGCGTCGAGCGGCTGGACGTAGCCGGTTTCGCCTGGATGTTGTCGCGCTGTGGCGGGATTGAGACCTGCCGACCGACCGGCTAGAATGCGCTGACTCCCGAGCGGGAGTAACTCAGTTGGCAGAGTGTCAGCTTCCCAAGCTGAATGTCGCGGGTTCGAACCCCGTCTCCCGCTCCACTTCCCTCCTGCCGAACGGGAACCCACCCGGTGGTGCACGAATGGCTGAGTTGATGCCCTCCTACTGGCCGACGCGGATCATGCTCGCCATCGGATTCGTCGCGACGGTGATGGTCGTGCTCCTGGCGCCGACGCTGGTGTCGCCGTGCATCAGCTGTGACAACGCGAGCGTGCTCGGCGTGCCGTCGAACGTCCTGGAAGCTGCGCTCGCGGTCGGGCTGGCGATCGTCGGCCTCGCGTGGATGCTGCGGATTTTCCGGGGAACGCCCGACGAGCCCCGAGCGTGGCGCTACCGCGACCGCTAAGCGAGTCTAGGTGCCGCGGGCCGATCGCCCGGTCAGTCGGCCCCACGTCCGGCGTCACAGTCCACGAAACCTGCACCGGGCGCCACTCGCTGTCGATTCTGTTGCCTGACGGTCTGCGAATGCTGCCGCGGGGCTCGAAATGCCGAGTTCGTGGCGCGTGAGTCAGCGAAATCGCTGCCTCGCGGGCGGACCCGCAGGCTTCACAGACTGAGAGTCAACGGGTGCCGGGGGGACGGGCACTGGACGGGGGGACGGGCAATGGACGGGGGGACGGGCAACGGACGCGCGGCCGGGCGACGCGGCGCCACAGCGCCCCGATCACCACAACGGCGTCGACGTCATCCCGCCGTCCACCACGAGGTCGTGCGCCGTGATCCACGCGGCCATCGGCGACGCGAGGAAGACGCAGGCGTTGGCGATGTCCTCGGGCGTGCCCATGCGCACGAGCGGCGCGTTCGCCCGCCAGCGCGCGACCCCCTCGGGCCACCCGTCCTCGATGCCCGGCGCGGCGATCAGCCCGGGCGACACCGAGTTCACCCGGATGCCCAGCGGCCCGTACTCGAGCGCCGCAGCCCGGGCGTGCATCCGGATCGCGGCTTTCGACGCGGCGTAATGTGCGTGCGCGGGGGCCGGATGACCACCCTCGATCGAGGCAACGTGGACGATGGAGCCACCGCCATGCCCCGCCATGACCCGTGCCGCCGCCTGGGTGCAGGCAAAGGTAGACGCGAGGTTGCCGTCCACGACGGCCCGCCAGTCGGCGAGCCGCATCTCGGCCAGCGGCTGGACGGGCTGCTCCGCGGCGTTGTTGACGAGGACATCGACGCGCCCGAACGCGGCGACCGCGCCGGCGATGAGCGCCTGGGCCGCCGCCTCGTCAGCCAGGTCCCCGCCGATCGCGACCGCCTCCGTACCGCCCGCCCGCAGCTCCGCAACGAGGGCATCGGCTGCCGCACCTGCCGTCCGATAGTGCACGACGAGCCGGGCTCCCGCCGCCGCGAACCCACGCACGATGCCCGAGCCGAGCCCGGCCCCGATCGCCTTGCCGCTCGCGCTCGCGCCGCCGGTCACGATGACCACGCTCCCGTCCAGGTCGATCATCTGTCCGCTCCTCCACCTGCCGATCGATGCCGACTGCCGTTCGCAGCATAGGCGGGGCGCGCCCGCCGGATGCCCGGGCGGCGTTTCTGCGACGATGCGGCGCGCGACCCCCATCCCGGGCCGACCGCCGCCGACCGCCGCCATTCTGGAGCATCCGATGGACCGCCACCTCATCGACCAGGTTCTCGCCACCGCGGCCGCCGTCGTCGCGGGTGGCGCGATCTCCGCGAACGGTCACGGCAACGTGAGCGTCCGCGTCCCCGGCGCCGAGGAGATGTACTTCACGTCCGCGCCGTCGCTCATCGGGCTGACCGCGGACGCCGTGGCCAGGGTCGGCCTCGACGGCACGCTGCTCGAAGGCACCCTGTCCCCGATCCAGGCCGCGGTCGTCGCGATGCACACCGCGCGCTACCGCGACGGGGCCGACACCGGCTGCGTCGTGCACACCCACTCGCCGTATGCCACGGCATTCGCGGTCGCCCAGCGGGAGATCGAGTGCTGGATCGAGGCGCTCGCGATGTTCGGGCTCGCCGACGGCGTGCCGGTCGCCGCCTACGCCCCGCGCGGGTCCGACGAAGCCGTCGCGGCGATCCAGGCAGCCCTCCGCCCCTGCGTGCCCGCGGTCCTGCTCGCCAACCACGGTGTCCTCGTGTTCCACCGCACGCCCGACCTTGCCGTGCTGGCCTGCGGCGTCGTGGAGGAGGCCGCGCAGGCGGCGATCAACGCCTTCGCGATCGGGGGCCCGGTGCTGATCCCGCAGGCGATGCGCGAGGCGGCGCTCCAGCGGACGATGACGTACCGGGCGTCGAGCGCCGGGCAGGGCTGAAGTTGGCGGCTGTCGACCGTGGCCCCGCCGTGCTCATCGCCAGTCCCCTCGCGTCACGCATCCGGGACACCGCGACACGCACCAGGGTGACGACGCGCGCAGTCAGGGCGCTGCATGCTCGCGGGCATGTCGACGTCACCACCGTCGAGGCAGGCCTGCCGGACGAGGTGGCTGCGGCTGCCGCGGAGGCCGTTCGCGATGGCGCGACCCTCGTGGCACTTGCGGGCGGCGACGGCACGATCCGCGACGCAGGCGGGGCGCTGTCGGACTCCGGTGTCGACGTGGGGATCGTCCCGTGCGGGACCGGCAACCTGTATGCCGTCGCGGTGGGCGTGCCCCGCACGATCGAGGATGCCCTCGGCGCGCTCCGCGACGGCGTTGCGCGGCCATTCGACATCGCGTCGGTGCGGCTCCTGGCGCCCGACGGCACCGCGCCCGCAGCCCGGCTCCTGGCCCAGCCACGCTCGTTCGGGGTGGCCTGCGGGACGGGCTTCGATGCCCGGCTCATCGCGGCGACATCGCGCGAGATGAAGCAGCGCTACGGGGTCGCTGCGTACTTCCTGGCGGCCAGCCGCCTCCTGCCAACGCTCGCGCCCCGCCCGACGGTGATCGTCGTGGACGGCGTCCGGACGGAGCTCGAGTCGGTCGTCGTCCTCGTCGTCAATTGCGGGGACGTGTTCCAGGGCGTCCTCCGCCCGAAGCTCCCCGCCGAGCCAGATGATGGGTTGCTCCACGTCCTGGTCCTGCCTCGCGGTGGGATCGTCAGCGGGATCCGGGGCGTGGTCGAGCTCATGAACGCGCACAGCCCCGGGCTGTCGCCGTCGGGCCACGCGGCGCGACTCGTGGGCCGGGAGGTCCGGGTCGAGGTGACACCCGCGTGCCCGACCCAGGTGGACGGCGACCCGTTCCCGGCGGCGTGGCTCGAGGCGCGCATCCAGCCCGGCGCCCTGCGGATCGTCCGTCGGGACGGCGGGACGTGAGCGGACAGCAGCATCCCGGGCGGGGGCCCACCATGGGGACCATGAACAGCGCGGCCCCCACTCCTCGACGCAGGCGCAGGCGGCCGTTCACGCTGATCATCCTCGCGGCGCTGCTGCTGCTCAAGGCCGTGCTGGTGTTCGCGGTCGTCGCGGGCACGCTTGCCGACGAGACGGGACCGCTGGCGTCCACCCTGCGGATCCCCGGACTCACGGACCAGATCCGCGCGGCACCGGGTGCGGGTCTTGTGCTGATCCTCATCGCGGCCATCCTCGTCGCGTCGGCGGTGGGCCTGCTGCTCGACCAGCGAGCGGGCTGGCTGCTGGCGATGGTGACGACCGGCCTGTTCATCGCGATGGACATCGTGGGCTTCTTCGATGGCAACGTGAACCACCTGTGGATGGTCCTCAACATCGTCACGGTCTTCTACCTCAACCAGCGCGATGTCCGGGAAGGCGTGGCTGCCGCGCCACCGGCGGCCGACGCCATGGGAGCCCGATGAGCGAGCTGCCGCTCGGCGCGGACGGCGAGGCGAGCGCCGACGGCGCGGACCTCGAGACGACCGCGGACGAGGCCCTCCTCCGCCGCTTCGAGCCCATCCTCCGGTTCACCCACGGCGAGCTGTTCTACCCGATGCCGGCGATCCGGTACCTCGAGGCGTGCGACCTGCTCGCCGGCAGCTCCACCGACGAGTGGGAGGTCGTCGTTCCGGCCGGTTCGCTCACCGAGGCGAGTCTCGTCGCCCTTGGCGACAGCGCCCCGGATGACGTCCGGTTCCTGCGGTTCGTCCAGGAGCCGATGCATCCGCTCGACCTCGCCCGCTTCAGCCAGCGGCCCGGCCGACCCGTGTTCTCCGCTCCGGGCCGCCTCGCGCGGGTGGGCCTCTTCGCGCGCATCCTCGACGCCGGGCTTGTCGCATCGCTTCTCGTGCGGGGCAAGGTCCCGGGCGGGACGGCTGCCGCGGCCTCGGTGAAGTACGACGCGATCCGGGCCCGGGACTCGCGCGTTGCCTACCACGGGCGGGTGGTGCGCGAGGCCGGGTGGACGGTGCTCCAGTACCTGTTCTTCTACCCCATGAACGACTGGCGCTCCACGTTCGACGGCGCCAACGACCACGAAGCGGACTGGGAACAAGCGTTCGTCATCCTGGAGCACGAGCCTGACGGACGCGTCACGCCTGCGTGGTTTGCCGCGGCGGCCCACGACGAGCAGGGCGGCGATATCCGCCGGCGCTGGGACGATCCGCGGCTCGAACGGCTCGGTGACCATGTCGTCGTGTACCCGGGTGCAGGCTCCCATGCCACGTACCTCGAGCGTGGCGAGTACATCCGGCGCCTCGCCCTGCCCGGCGAGCAGGTCGTCCACCGGGTCCTCGACCGGGCGCGCCGGACGTGGCGCGACACGCTCAACCAGCCGGATCCCGGGGACCTCGGGGAGCTCCTCCAGCGCCTGGTGAGCGTCCCGTTCGTGGACTACGCGCGTGGCGACGGCATCACGGTGGGTCCCGGCCAGCAGGTCCAATGGAGCCTGATCGTCATCTCGGATCGTGTCCCCTGGGTGGACGGCTACCGTGGCCTGTGGGGCCTCGACACCGGCGACAGGCTCGCGGGCGAGCGCGCCCCGGCTGGCCCCAAGTACACGCGGACGGGAACGGTCCGTCAGTCGTGGAACGACCCGCTGGGCTTCATCGGCCTCGCGGGCCTGCCGACGGCGACCGAGACCCGCCGGGTGATGGCAGATCGGATCCAACAGTTGCGCGTGGAGCGGGCCGCGGTCGACGACGAGGCATCGGCGCGTGCCGCGACGCTGCCCGGGATCGGCATCGAGGTCGAGGCGCTGCGCGACCAGCAGGGCGTCGACACCTACCGGATCCGCCGGACGGCCGAGCTGCGGGCGGGCGAGGCGTCCCTCGCCGGCCTGCGGTCCTCGGGCGCCGAGCTGACCGCCGCCATCAGCGCCGCGGAGGGCTACCTCGAGCGGTTCGATGCGGGCTGGCGCGGCGATCCCCGCGGCCATCTCACCCATGCCGCGGCGCCGGAGCCGCCGCCCAGGACGACGCGGCGCCTGTTCGCGGAGACGTGGGCGGCCGTCAGCGTCGGCGTGCTCGTCATCGCCCTCGCGGTCATCCTGTGGTTCAGCCTGCTGCCGATCCCGGCGACAGTCGGGTTGCTCGTCGTGGGCTACCTCGCGATCGAGTCGTTCGCCCAGCGGCGTGTCGAGACGCTGCTGCTGCGGGTCACGGTGGCCCTGGCGGCGATCTCCGCGCTGTTGCTCGCGTACCACTACCTGCGCGAGCTGCTGCTCATCGGCCTCGGTGGCCTTGGCCTGTTCATCCTGTTCGACAATGCCGCGGAGCTGACGCGGGCGCGGATCCGCAAGGCCCCGATGGCCGCTGCTCCCGTGCCGCCGCCCGTGGAGCGCGAGGCTGACCCGGCCGACCAGGACTGACGGGTATCGGCCACGCGCGGCGGCCGGCCCGACCCTGACAGGGGGGGCTAGCCCCACCCTCATGACGCCCGCTGCCCGGCTGGGCCGCGGGCGTCCTCCAGTGCAGGCTTGGGCCATCAACTCGACCACCTGCCCTGGAGGCGTGCATGTCATGACCGTGAGACGCGGTTTCCTCTACCTGGGCGTGTTCCTGCTGGCTGTCGGCAGCGTCACGCTCCTCGCCGAGGCCGGAGTCCTTGAGCGGACCGCCGTCCTCGACGCCCTCAGCTACTGGCCCTTGGCGATCATCGCGATCGGCGTGGGTCTCGTCCTCCGTCGGACTCCGGCGGCCATCCCGGGCGGGATGCTCGCGGCGGCGACGCCCGGTCTGCTCCTCGGCGCGATGTTCGTCGCGGTGCCGGCCCTGCCGACCCCGTGCACCCGCCCGGACGGCGCCCAGGCCCCGGCCGTCACGAGCCAGGGCTCCTTCGGCAGCAGTGCAAGGGTCCAGCTCCAGCTGTCGTGCGGCGACATGAGCGTCACCACGGCACCCGGGAACGCCTGGCGCGTGGACACCCACGACGGCACCAGCCGTCGATCCACGGTCACGGACACGCTCGACGGCCTCGTCGTCGGTGCGGACGAGCGGACCGCGCACTTCGGTCTCGACTCTGGCGCGGTGACGTGGGACGTTGTCCTGCCGACCGACCCAGCCCTCGACGCCGACGTCGAGGTCAACGCCGGCCGGGGCCGCATTGACCTTGCGGGCGCCCACCTCGACCGCCTGACGGCCAGCGTCAATGCAGGCGAGCTGCGCCTGGACCTGACCGACGCGTCGGTCACCAACCTCGACCTGGAGATCAACGCCGGGACCGCTTCGGTCAGCCTGCCGGCGTCCGGTGACCTCACGGTCAACGCGGGCTCGCTCGAGGTGTGCGTGCCCGACGGCATGGGGCTGCGGCTGCGGTCCGAGACCGCCATCGGCACCACGCATGTCAATGGGCTGATCCGGCGTGGCGACACGTGGGAGACCGCGGACTACGCCACCGCCCAGTTCCACACCGACGTGTCGACGACCGCCAGCATTGGTAGCGTGGACATCAATCCCAACGGAGGATGCAAGTGAACCCCCATCGCCTCTATCGAAGTCGTGACCGCCAGCTCGCGGGCGTTGCCGCAGGCATGGCCGAGTACTTCGGGATCGACCCCACGATCGTCCGGATCCTGTGGATCCTGTCGATGTTCGTGGGCGGGTTCTCGATCCTCCTGTACATCATCCTCGCGTTCGTGATGCCCGAGGCGCCCGTCGGCGGCCCGTCCTACGGCGCCGGCTCCGGCGGTCCCGCTGCGGGTGGCCCGGCCGGCCCGGGCACCGGTCCGCAGGGTGCCTCCTGGTACGCCGGCCAGGCGCCGGCGTGGAGCCCGGACTGGGCCGCCAACGCGGCGGCTGAGGCCCGCACGCGGGAGCGCTCCACCGGTCGCGGCCCGGGTGCCGCGGTCATCGTCGGGGTGACCCTGATCGTGTTCGGGGCGATCGCCCTGGCCGACAACGTCCTCCCGGGCTGGGTGGGTGCCGCGCTCTTCGGGCCGGGTCTGATCATCGCGCTCGGCGCGGCGCTCCTCGTGGGCTCGCTCCGGCGCCAGGAGCACGTCGGGCCCGCGGCCCCGGCGCCGTCCCCGGCCGCCACGTTCGAGACGGCCGCTACGCCGTTCGTGACAACGGACGTCCCGGCGCCCCCGGCGGCGCCCACCACGTGGGAGTCGACCTCGACCGAGACCGTCGGGCCGTTCGGTCGCACGGGCGACGCCCCGCAGCCGAGCCCCGACGCCCAGTGATCGGCGTCCCGCTCCTGCTCCTGGGCCTGCTCCTGGTCCTCGGCGCCTTCGGTGCCCGGGACCCGGAGCGGGAGCGGGAGCGGGGCGTCATCGCTCGGTTCTTCCGCTCTCCGCTCCACCCGGCGACCTGGCTCGCCACCGGCGCGATCCTCGCCGGGTTCTGGGTGGAGCTGATCGCGTTCTCGACCCTCATCGGGATCCTGTCCGCCGGCGTCTCGACGCTGTTCATCGGCCTCGGGGTCGTGCTCATCGCGGTCGCCATCGAGGGAGCGCGGATCGTCGCCCGTCTGGAACGGCGTCGGGCGGTCATCGCGGACCCACGACCACTCGTCGCCCATGCCTACCGGCCGTACGGGACCGGCGCGCGCAGCCTCCTGACCGCCCAGTTCCTCGACCCCAACCGGTGGCGGGACCTCGGCTACGTGTTCATCGCCTTCCCGCTCACGGTCCTCGAGTTCACCGCTGTTGCCGTGCTGTGGAGCGCGGTCCTGCTGCTCCTCTCGATCCCCGTGTGGACCGTGCTCACCGGCGAGCTGCTCGGCGGCGTTGACGCGACCGCGCTCCTCGCGCACGTGCCCGGGATCAGCCGGGTCCCGACGGTGGGGACCGGGGTGCTGGCCGTGGGATCGCTCCTTGCCGGGCTGGTGCTGCTGCCTGTCGCGTCATTCACGGCGCAGGGGCTCATGGCGCTCCACCGGGCGGTCATCGGCGGCCTGCTGTGCGACTCGCAGACGAGGGCCCTCGAGCAGCGGGTCGAGACCCTCGAGGAGAGCCGCAAGGCGGTACTGGACGTCGAGGCGAGCGAGCTCCGGCGCATCGAGCGCGACCTCCACGACGGCGCCCAGCAGCGGCTCGTCATGCTCACGATCAACCTCGGCCTGGCCGCGGAGCGGATCGACACGGACCCCGAGGCTGCCAAGGGGCTCGTGGTCGATGCCCGGGACCAGGCCCGGCTGGCACTCGCCGACATCCGCAACCTCGTGCGCGGAATCGCACCGTCGATCCTGATGGACCGCGGGCTCGTGGCCGCCCTGTCGGCGCTCGCGGGGCGCTCGCCCGTGCCGACGGTCGTTCTCTCATCGATGCCCGTGGGCGAACGCGCATCCGACGCGGTGGAGCGTGCCGCGTATTTCGTCGTCGCGGAGGCGCTGGCGAACGCCGCGAAGCACGCGGCTGCATCGCATTGCGAGATCCACGTGCGCCGCGAGGGCAGGCTGCTCGTGGTGGAGGTCCGCGACGACGGGCAAGGCGGGGCGCGACTGCTCCCCGCGGGAGGGCTCACGGGCCTCGCGGGCCGGGTGGAGGCGCTCGACGGGCGCCTGACGGTCACGAGCCCCGAGGGCGGCGGGACCATCGTCCGCGCCGAGCTGCCGTCGCCTGTGCTGGGACCGCGCTAGGCGGTATACGACCGCGCTATGTCGCGCGGGCCAGCGGCAGACGGTCCGCGACTACGACGCCAGGTACGTGAGCACCGCCAGCACCCGCCGATGGTCGTTCTCCGACGCCGGCAGGGCCAGCTTCCCGAAGATGTTGCTGATGTGCTTCTCCGTCGCGCCCTCGGAGATCGTCAGCAACGACGCGATGCCCATGTTCGTGCGGCCCTCGGCCATGGCGGCAAGGACCTCGCGCTCGCGCGGCGTCAGCGACGCCAGGCCGTCGTCGGCGTGGCGCGGGACCATCAGCTGGGCGACGACCTCCGGGTCGAGCGCCGTGCCGCCACGCGCGACGCGGCGGAGCGCATCCATGAAATCGCGGATGTCCGCCACCCGGTCCTTGAGCAGGTAGCCGACACCGCCCGCCCGGTCCGCGAGGAGCTCGGTCGCGTACTGGCGCTCCACGTACTGGCTCAGGACGAGCACCGGTGCGCCCGGGACGAGGCGTCGGGCCTCGATTGCCGCACGTAGCCCCTCGTCGCGCTGCGTGGGCGGCATCCGCACGTCGACGACCGAGACGTCCGGCCGGTACGCGACGACCGCCCGGACGAGGCTCGGGCCATCGCCGACCTTCGCGACGACCTCGCCGCCGGAGTCCGTGATGACCCGGGCAAGGCCCTCGCGGATGAGCGCCGAGTCCTCGGCGATGACGACACGGAGCCTGGGCTGGTCCACGGGACGATTCTGCCTCACCTGACGGGGAGCGCGCGGTCCGGGCGCGTGCCTCCGGCCGCCAGGCCGGGCACGCCGGCTCACGTCGACGGGAACATGGTCGATCTCCGGGCCCGCTGATCCAGCTCGCGCTCGGCGGCGCGATCATCCCGTTCGAGACCGCGATCACGATCCGGGCGCGCAAGACGCCGCGGCGCCCCAACGGCGCTCGCGTGAGTCGCCGGGATGACGATCGTGCGCGTCGGCCAGCGGGTCGTGCCGAGCGGCGTGGTCGGCGCAGTGGTCGGCGATGGCAGGCCCGGGACCAGCAGCGCGGGGGCGGCGATCCTGTCGCAAGACACGGAACGGCGCCGGCGGTCGCGCTGACCACCGGCGCCGGCAATCACGCCGCTGGTTCGTGTCCGCCTCGGCAACGCGCGTTGGCTCAACCCCTCACGCGCGTTGGAATCGAGGGCACGCGCGTTGCTGCCGCCCCTGACGGGGGACATCGGAATCCTCTCGCGCGGGCCTGCCGCGAGGTTGCTCCCAGGGCCGAGATTCCCAGTATCGGGACATGACCCGGTCAGTGACTGGGGCGGGAGCGAGGAACATGGCGATCAAGGAGCTCACTGAAGACATCGCGTTGATGCTGCCGGTCGTGCTGCTCGTCCAGGGCATCGTCGCGCTGGTCCTGTGGTTTGCCTTTGGGTCCAAGGCTGGCCGTGGTGCCCGCATCGCTGCATGGCTGGGCCTCGTGACCCTGACACTGTGGGTGGGTTCGGCTCTCGCGTTCGTCGGTCTCCACATGCTGCTGTTCTCGTTCGGGAACGGCGCGACGATCGTCGGCGTCGGCGTCACGACGGTGTTCATGCTGCTGATGCCGTTCTTCTGGGCGTGGGTCGTGCGGCACCGCGGCGGCGACGACGTCCAGGGCCAGCCGCACTGAGCGGCAGACACCCACGATGGTCGTCCTCCGTGAGCCCGTTGCCGCACTCGTCCACCGGGCATTGCTGCTCCGGGTCCACCTGGCGATCGTGGACTTCCCGATGCTCATGGCGTCGTTCCGCTCGGTGATCGAGACGGAGCCCGACATGACGGTCGTCGCCGAGTCGACCCGGCGAGAGGGCCTGATCGCGGACCTGGGCGCCTCGTGTCCCGACGTGGTCGTCACGGCATGTGACCCGACCGAGGGCTTCGGGTGCTCCACGTACTCCGCAATCGAGGCGGTCCGCGAGGCGCTCCCCGACGTCAAGATCATCACGCTCGACTGCCGGTGCGCCGCGGACCAGCTCCAGGCGGCGTTCCGCGCCGGCGCCAACGGATACCTCACGCGCGAGACGCAGGGCGCCGACGTCGTGGCTGCGATCCGCAGCGTCGCCGCCGGACACACGTACGTCAGCCCCGCGATCGTCACCCAGATGGTGAACACGTTCGTACGCAAGACCGACGTGCCGCTTGACGACCCGTACGACAGCCTGACCGAGCGCGAGCGCGAGATCCTGCTGCTCGCCGCGATGGGCCACACCAGCCGCGACATCGCCCGGTCGCTCCACCTCTCGGAGCAGACGGTCCACTACCACCGCGCCAGCATGATGGACAAGCTGAGCCTCACGGACCGCGTCGACCTCCTCCGCTTCGCCGTCCGGCGCGGCATCCTCAGCCCGTCGACCCTGTGACCTCATGGACCGAGTGAAGGCCGTCTGGGCCAGCGTGCGACCCAGGACCCGCCGGGGTGGGATCCTCGCCGTGGTCGCCATCATCGGCAGCGCCGCCGCCCTGTCCGTCGCGTTGTTCGTCGGCGGGGCGATGGCCTGGACGCCGTACGTCACGTTCGATCTCGACCAGGGCACGAACGCCCGCGCCTGGGCCGCCTTCGAACCCTCGTTCGCGGGCTCCGCCTCGTGTGCCGCATGCCACGCGCCGGCGGCCATTGCCGTGAAGGCCGCGCCCCACGTGGGCGTCGCCTGTGAGAGCTGTCACAGCGCCCTCGCCGGGCACGTCGCCGAGGCTCGACAGTCGCCGAAGATCGCGCTCGCGCCGCTCAAGGCGCCCACCAACGAGGCGTGCATCCACTGCCACGTCGACACGACCGGTCGACCGGCCGGCTTCCCGACGATCGACATCTACCAGCACTTCAAGCCGGTCTGCCTCGACTGTCACGATCCGCACACGGCCCAGGCGAAGCGCCCGCCCGAGGTCCTGCACCCGCGCGCCGACCTGCCGGCATGCATCACCTGCCACGGCCCGGACGGGTTCAAGGCGCGCAACCAGCGGCACCCGGTGGAGGCCACGAACGACGCTGCCTGCCTCGAGTGCCACGCGAAGGGCCGCGGGCCGCAGCGGGTCGAGAACCGATGACCGAGCCCACGCCCCAGGAGGTCGCTGACGAGTCGGCCGTCGTCGCGGCGCCCGAAGTCGCCGTCGTCGCCGACGAGTCGACGGTCGTCGCTGCGCCCGAAGTCGCCGTCGTCGCCGACGAGTCGGCGGTCGTCGCTGCGCCCGTCGTCGCCGCCACCACCACCGCCACGGTCCCTGCCGTCGAGACCGCGCCCGATCCGGCCGGCCTCATCCCGCTGTCCGAGCTCGCGCCGGCGATCCAGGCGGCATCGGTCAGCCGACGCGCGTTCCTGGGCTTCGGCCTCGCGATCACCGGCGGCATGGTCGGCGCGACCAGCCTCGCGAAGTTGATCCCGCTGTTCGAGGACGAGTCCCCGGCCGCCTACCCGATCAGCAAGACCTATGACCCGTCGACGAGGCGCTGGACCTTCGTCGTCGACACCGCCTCGTGCATCGGCTGTGGGATGTGCGTGGTCGCGTGCAAGGAGGAGAACAACGTCTCCGAGGAGGCGGCCTACACGCGGACCTGGATCGAGCGCCACGTGCGCACGGCGGATGGCGAGACGTACGTCGACTCGCCGAACGCGGGCATGGACGGGTTCCCCGCCGACTCCACCGCGCCCGGCGCCGCGGGCAAGGCCGTCGAGGCGTCCTTCTTCGAGCCCCACCTGTGCATGCAGTGCAGCGACTCGCCGTGCACCGGCGTCTGCCCGGTAGGGGCGACGTACCGGACGGCAGACGGGGTAATCCTCGTCGACGCCCGCCGGTGCATCGGCTGCGGCTACTGCATCGTTGCCTGCCCGTACGGCGCCCGCTACCTCGTCCCGGCCGGCCCCGACTCCCCGGCGGGCGTTGCGGGCGTCGCCGACAAATGCACCTGGTGCTACCACCGCATCACCCGGGGCCTCAAGCCCGCGTGCGTGGAGATCTGCCCCGTCGGCGCACGGCGCTTTGGTGAGATCGGCGACCCGGACATCGACGCGCTGATCGCGGATCGCCAGCCCGAACCGCTCCACCCCGAGTACGGCACCCGGCCACGCGTGCTCTACGCCGGCCCGGCGATCGAGGAGGCCTGACCGATGCAGGCGACCGGCCCCTCCTTCACCCTCGGCAGGTACACCGTCCCCCTCGCCCCGCGCGCGGCCCGCAGCGCGCTCGTCACGGAGGTCACGGGCATGTCCCGCCCGCTCCGCCTGTGGCTGGGCGCGCTGCTCGGCGTCATGGGCGCCGCGGCGATCGCCGCGCTGATCGCGATCCCGCCGGGCTGGGAGGTCTTCGGCACCACCCCCAGCTTCGAGTGGGGGATGATGATCGTGGGCTACGTGTTCTTCGCGCTCATGACCAGCGGGCTGTGCCTCGCCTCGTCGCTGGGCACGGTGTTCGGCATCGAGCGCTTCCGGCCCCTCGAGAAGCGTCACGCGATCCTCGCCGTCCTGAGCCTGACCACCGCGTTCGGGATCATCGCGCTGGACCTGCACTACCCGGTGCGGATGGTGTTCGGGGCATTGCTCGTCCCGTCGCCCAGCTCCCCGATGTGGTGGATGGGCGTGTTCTACGGCGCCTACCTCGTGGTGCTCCTGGTCGAGGTCTGGAGCATGTTCACGCCCCACCCGAAGATCCACCAGTGGTCGTGCACGCTCGCGGCCGCGATCGCGATCTGCGCCCCGACGACGCTCGGTGCGGTGTTCGGGGTGCTGTCCGCGAAGTCGTTCTGGGCCGGCCCGCTGACGCCCGTGCAGATGGTCACGACGGCGTTCCTCGGCGGGACGTCGCTGTTGGGCATCGTCTTCTACGCGGTCTCCCGGTTCCGGCTCCAGGACCACGAGCGCGCCGTGCGCCTGGGTATCCCGTCGATCCGGCTGCTGATCGCGGTCGGGCTGCTGATCGTGGGCTCGCTCCTCGCCCTCAAGATCGGGATGGGCCTCACGGGCTCCGCACCCGGCCTCCGCGACGCCACCGTCGCGCTCGTCTCGGGCCCGATTGCCGCGCCGTTCTGGCTGGTGCGGGTGCTGATCGGCCTCGTGATCCCGTTGCTCATCGTGACCATGCCGATGACGCGCACGCCGGTCTGGCTGCTCGTCGCGGCGGTCGCCGCCCTCACGGGTGTCTTCGTCGACCGCTACCTGTTCGTCATGGCCGGCCAGATCGCGCCGATCAGCGCGGGCGCCGGAATGGTCTCGAGCCCATATGCGAGCTACACGCCGACGATCGTGGAGATGACGATCATGCTCGGGGCGGGTGCGTTCCTCGCGTTCGTGTACACGCTCGCGGAGCGCTATCTGGACCTCGAGGAGAGTGACGACCACGTGTTCTTCCCCTTCCCGTGGGTCACGTCACACGCCCACGACGTCGAGGGCGCAGCCCAAGCGCCCGCCGAACCGGTGGAGGTCGCGGGCAGCGTGGAGGTCAGACCCGTCCGTGCGGCTCCAGTCGTCCTGGCCGTGCCCGTGTCCGTCCCAGGTGTCGCGGTCGTCGAAGGCGACGCGTCATGAGGCGGACGATCGGCCGGTACGCATTCCCGGTCGCAGTCGTGACGCTCCTGTTCGGGATCATCGCGACCGGCACGTTCCTCGCGATCGTCGCCGGACCGGACATCGCGAAGATCGCCCTCGTGCCCCCGGCTGCGTCCGCCTCGCCTGCCGTGGAGGCCACCCCGGGCTCCGCGATGGCGCTCTCCCCGATCGGCATCGCGATGCCCGAGGGATCCGACTGCAAGGGCTGCCACGTCACCACGGACGGCTCCGTCGGCACCAAGCCGATCCCGGTCATGGGCCACCCACTGTTTGGCTGGCGCAACTGCACTGCGTGTCACGCAGCCGGCAGCCTCGTGAAGAGCGCGCCCGGTCACTCCGGGCTGCACAAGGACGACTGCCTGGTGTGCCACCAGACGCGCTCCGGGGCCGGCCAGGACAGCCCCCCGCCCACCCGTCCCGAGCACATGGGCACCGAGAAGCCGTGCACCGCGTGCCACGGGGTGGACAAGCACGCGCCGCTGCCAGAGAACATGGCCGGGCGCAACAACTGCTGGATCTGCCACAACGGGCCCGAGTTCACCTACCTGTTCGAGGCGGGCAGCCCGGACGACCCTGGGACATCGCCCCCCGCGTCGCCGGACGTTGCTCCGGGCGCATCGGGCGCATTGTCTGGCGCATTGTCAGGCGGCTCTCCGGACGCACGCCCGGCGGCACCGAGCGAGGATCCGGCCGCGGTCAGCTTCCGCCTGGTCGGCGACCCGATCCCCTGACCGACGGGCCGGCCGGGTCGATGCACCCGGCGGCCGCGTCGACGCGCCCGCCGGTCGCGATCAGACCCGGCCCTTCACCATGTCGATGAGCCGGCCGACGACGCGCTCCCCGTCCGCGCGCAGCCCGTTGTGCTCGTACTCGTTCGTCTCCCAGGCGCGTAGCCCGCGGACGAGCGCGGCCGTCTCCAGCGCGAATGCCCGCTCGACGTACACGTCGTTGGCATAGATCGTCGCGGCGACCGGGACCTCGTTGCGGCGGAGCCGGTCCGCGTCGTAGAGCGGCGGCCACGGGTGGGCTGCCAGGAGCTGCGCCGCCTCGCGATGGTCGCGCAGGCCCGGATAGTCCTCCCACATCCACGGGAAGACGTGCTCCGCGGTGAACGCCCCGGTCTCGAGGACCTCGTCGGGGAGGAGGCGAGCGGCGGACCAGTTCGTCGCCACGCCGTCCGCGTACGAGGATTCGTGGAGGGTCGCGTAGATCGGGTTGCGCTCCCAGCGGACCGCTGCGGCCACGTCATGCAGGTACGCGAGCGAGCCGAAGGGCAGCTCCAGGACGTGGTGGAGGTGCTCGAAGCCCGCGCTGTCCCCCAGCCACATGCCCAGCTGGCGGAACCGCCTGCTCGTGAGGCGGGCGCCGTCCGGGAGCCGGACGTCCTCGGCCTCCAGGCGCCGGTGGATCTCGAGGGTCCGTGCGAGGTCGCCGGGGTACCGCTCGAAGTAGCGGTGGTTCGCCTCCAGCGCCCGGACATACGTGGCGCCGTAGATGTCGTCGACCGGGCGGCCGACCGGCGCGAGCCCGCCGGTGATCAGGGCGGCGGCGAGGCCTTCGGGCGCGAACGAGAGATAGCTGAGCGACGTGAACCCGCCGAAGCTCTGGCCAAGGACGGTCCACGGGGGTGAGCCGAGCTCTGCCCGCACCGCCTCGCAGTCGAGGACGATGCTGTCGGCGCGGAAATGGGCGAGGTACGCGGCCTGCGCAGCCGGCGTCGGGCCGGGGACGACCGAGCCGACCGGCGTGGATCGTCCCGTCCCGCGCTGGTCCAGGAGCAGCACCCGGTACTCGGCCAGCGCCCGCTTCATCCAGCCGGATGGCGGGCTCGTTGGCCGGGCCGCCTCGAAGCCGGGGCCGCCCTGGAGGAAGACGAGGTACGGCCGGTAGAGGCCATCGGGGGCCGCGACCTCGCGGGTGAAGATGGTGATCGCGGGGCCGCCTGGCCGCCGATGGTCAAGCGGGACCGGGTGCTCCCGCTCGGTGACGATGGCGCCTGGGAACCGGATCGTGGTAGCCATGTCGGCCCCTCCTGTCAGCGCTGGTGACGAGCGGCTTCATCCGCGCCTCGGAGACCTCGCCGATCCGCCTCATTGTCGCGTCGTCGAGCCGTCAGGACCACATGGGATCGCGCGGCGCTTCGTCGCGCGGGCGGTCGGCTGCCGTGACGCGCCCTCCAGCCACTGCCCAGGACGCCATCCGGTCGCCGGGCGGCGCTGCGGTTCCGTCGCGGGACGTTCCGTTCGCTGGGATGCGCGTTCGTCGCCGCGGCTTCGCGTGACCGCATCGCCGCGGCGATCGCGTGGGCGGGACTAGAATCGGCCGCGCGGGCGACGGCCCGCCCGGCCAGCCGCCCCAGGAGGCACCGATGCCCGACAAGCGCTTCGCCCAGGTCCACCGGTTCATCGATCCGCTGCGCGTCGAGCCCGGCAAACGGGTGCGCCTGGGCAAGGACTTCGACCCTCGGTACACCGCCGACTTCGTGAAGAAGGAAGACGCGACCGAGGCGCTTCGGGAGGGCGTCGAGTGGCTCGCCGAGCTCCAGGTCAAGCTCATCGCGCAGCACGCGACCTCGCTGCTCGTGATCTTCCAGGGGATGGACGCGGCGGGCAAGGACGGGACGATCGGCCACGTGCTGAGCGGGGTGAACCCACAGGGCGTCGAGGTCACGTCGTTCAAGGTGCCGTCCGCGCTCGAGGCGGACCATGACTTCCTGTGGCGCGCCGGGCTCCGCCTGCCGGGCCGGGGCATGATCGGCATCTTCAACCGCAGCTACTACGAGGAGACGCTCGTCGTCCGCGTGCACCCCGAGATCCTGGCCGGGCAGAAGATCCCGGCCTCGTCGAAGGGCAAGGACATCTGGCAGCGCCGCTTCCGCGAGATCAACGACTGGGAGCGCTACCTGACCGACAACGGCACGAAGATCGTCAAGCTGTTCCTCAACGTCAGCAGGGAGGAGCAGAAGGGTCGGTTCCTGGACCGGATCGAGGAGCCGAACAGCAACTGGAAGTTCAACGCCGGCGATGCGCGGGAGCGGCGCTACTGGGACGCCTACCAGGGGGCGTACGCCGACATGCTGACGCACACCAGCACGCCGTGGGCGCCGTGGCACGTGATCCCCGCCGATCGGAAATGGTTCATGCGCCTGGCCGCCGCCTCCGTGGTCCTGGACGCGCTGATGGAGATTGACCCGCAGTACCCCGTCCCGACGCCGGAGACGAAGGCCGCCATGCTCGCGGCCAAGGAAGAGCTCCTCGCCCAGGGTGCCGCGAAGACCGCCTGAATTGCACGGAACGGCCCGTGCGTGCATGCTGGGAGCCTGTCCCGCGCCGAGCCATGACTCGACCCCCGAGTCTTCGCTGGCCGGCAGTTCCCGGAAGGCACCTCATCGATGGCGTCCAGCCCTCCCCCTGTCCCGGAGTCGCGTCCCTTGCGCCTCCTCGTGGTCGATGACCACGAGATCGTCCGCGGCGGTCTCGTCGCGCTCCTCGAGCGACGGCCCGAGTTCCAGGTGGTCGCCCAGGCCGGCACGCGCGAGGAGGCACTCAGCCAGGCGCGTCGGTTCCAGCCTGATCTCGTCCTGATGGACATGCGGCTCCCCGACGGGTCGGGCGTCGAAGCCTGCCGGGAGATCCGGGCGGAGCTGCCGGAGACCAAGGTCGTGTTCCTGACGAGCTCGCTGGACGACGAGGATGTCCTGGCGGCGATCCTCGGCGGGGCGAGCGGCTACGTGCTCAAGCAGACCCGCGCCTCGGCGCTCGTGGACGTGCTGATCGCGGCCGGCAAGGGCGAGTCGCAGCTCGACCCGGCCGTGACCGGGGTCGTGCTCGACCGGATCCGCCGGATGGCGAACGGCGAGCTCCAGGACGAGTCGGACCAGCTCACCAAGCAGGAGCGCAAGATCCTCCTGCTCCTCGCGGAGGGCAAGACCAACCGCGAGATCGCCGAGGTCGTGTTCCTCTCGGACAAGACCGTGAAGAACTACGCAAGCGCGATCTTCAAGAAGCTGAACCTCGAGCGGCGGTCGCAGACCGCCGCCTACGTCGCCCGCCACGACGGCACGAACCGCTGGGGCGCCGAGAGCCAGGAGACCTGATGACGACCACCCGCCTGCCGAAGACCGGCCGCCTGCCGTCGGGCGGCTACAAGCCCCGCCGCGCCGCGCTGGCCGACGGCGAGACCCTCGCGCTGCGCATGGACGGCTCGATCGTCCACCACGCGAAGGACGGCGCCACGCTCACGACCTGGGCGCCGGACGATCCGGGCTGGGCACAGCGCGCGATCCGGTTCGGGCTCCAGCCCGCTCCGCGCACGATCCACCCGAGCGGACGCGGCGTCCCGAACACGAAGCCCGAGGCGTAGTCCGCGCGGTCGGTGGTCGGGCGCCAGTCCGCTCGGCGGACCCGGGCGCGGATCTCCCCGGCGGTCACCGCTCGCCGGTCGCCGCTACCGCCCGAGACGCCACTGCCAGCGGCGTGCCGCCTGGAGGCGGGCCTGGAGCTGTTCCTCGGTCGCCTCGGTGACCCGCCGCAGCCCCGCCAGCCGGTTGAGCTCAAGGTTGACCGCCGCGAACGTGAGGCCGGAGGTCCGTGCGATGTCCTTGGCGGCCTCGGCGTTTGCCAGGCGCAACCGGTCCTTCGCCTGGCGCCGGGTCATCCCCGGCAGCCCGCCGGCCTGCATCGCGGCAACCGGCGGCGGCGGCCCGAGCTCGATCTCGATGTCCTGGTCCGCTCCGTCATTCCATTCGCCGGGGAGTGGCTCGTCCCAGGGGGCGTAGGCGTCGCCGGCAACGGCCACGGCTGACAGGGCCGCGAACAGCGACAGCTGGTCGCCGGTCATCGGCGCCTCGTCCGTGCGCGTGGCGAGCGCGTCATCCTCGTCGTCGCGACGGACCCTGCGCAGGGAGTGGCGGCGCTGCTCGGCGATCTCCGCGGCCCGGATCCGCAGCCGGAGGTCGTCGGGGATGAACAGCCAGGCGCGCTGGTCGCGGATGCCGGCCTCCCAGCGCACGAAGCGGCCGACGGCCTGGCGGAAGAACAGGTCGGTCGTGACGGTGGTCGCATAGACGCCGACGCGCAGGCGCGGGATGTCGACCCCCTCGGACACCATGCGCACCGCGACGAGCCACGGCTCCCGGCCGGCGGCGAACTGCCCGATCCGCGTGCTGGCCTCCGGATCGTCCGAGGTGACCACCACGGCGTACTGCCCGAAGTCGCGGCGGAGCATCGTCGCGATCCCCCGCGCATGGTCCTGGTCGGTGGCGATGACCAGGCCGCCCGCTTCGGGCTGGTGGCGGCGGACGTCGGCGAGCCGGTCGACGGCCTGGCGCAGGACGGAGGGCAGCCACTCGCCCTCGATCGAGAGCGCCGTCCGGAGGCGCTGGTTCGCGAGCTGGTTTGCCAGCGGGTCGTCGAACGTGGCGGCGTGGACGTTGCCGTCCGGTGCGCTCCACTCCATCTCGCCGCCAATGCGCGGGAAGTAGACGGGGCGCACCACGCGGCCGTCGCGGAGCGCGTCCCCGTAGCCGTACTCGAAGTCCGGGACAGCCTCGTCCGCCACGTACCGGACGAACGGGATCGCGCGGGTGTCGCTGCGGAACGGCGTCCCCGACAGCGACAGGCGACGCGCGCTCTCGCCGAACGCGACACGCAGTGACTCGCCCCAGGCCTGGTCCTCGCCCGCGTGGTGGACCTCGTCGAGGACGACGACCGCGTGCCGTGCCAGCGGCCGGAGCGCCGCAGCGCTGACAGCGACCTGCTGGTAGCTGGTGACGACGCCGTGCATGTCGGGCGGCAGCGGGCCATCCGCGGGCGACCAGGAAGGGTCGAGGTGGAGCTGCATCCGGGCGGCCGCGGCGGCCCACTGGACCTTGAGGTGCGCAGTCGGCGCGACGACGACGACCGGGGCCGGCGTCTTCGCGAGCAGCGTCCGGAGCGCGGTCAGCGCGAACGTCGTCTTCCCGGCGCCGGGCGTGGCGACGGCGAGGAAGTCGGGGGAACGCGATGCCTCGAAGCGGGCGAGCGCGGCATGCTGCCAGGGGCGGAGTCGGACGCTGCGGGTCATGCAACCTGGTGGAAGGACGGGTGGAGGATCGGCTGGCGGTTCGGGCGGGCCAGTGTCGCACGAGCCGGCCGCACGACTCACAGCTCGATGGGCCAGCCGTCCTCGTTCGCGAACGTCTCGAACGACACGGGCGACTCCATGCTGCCGTCGTCATCGAGCCCGGTCTTGCGCTCGTACGCGGACGAGCTCACGTACAGCAGGCTCTCGAGCTCCGTGTCCGTCGGCATGAACGCCGGGTCGGCCACGACGGACTCATAGAACGCCTGGCCCATCGCCACCACGGCAAGGCGCGCGTACAGGAACGCGTCCACCGACACGTCGTCGGGGTCGCCATGCCAGATCGACGCGCCGCTCTCGCGCGCCCAGGCACGCCCGTCGAGCGCATGCAGCCGGCGTGCCAGGTGGTCCTGGAACCCCGCGATGTCGCGGTCCGGCAGGTCCGAGAGGGCCTTGACGAGCGGCGCGACCACCCGGTCGTCGTCGCCCTCCTTCGTCCAGTCGAGCCGCCCGATGAGTCCCCAGAACGTCGCGTCATCCATGCCCCCAAGGGTGTGGCAGAGGGCGCGCTCGCGTCAACGCCTTCGCGTGGACCGGCGCAATGCCGACCGTTGGCCTGCCCGGCGCGGGAAGGTTGGCCCTCTCCCGTCCACGGCGCGGCGGCATGATGGGCGGACAAGGAGCGCCCAGTGCACGAGTACCGGTACAGCCTGCTTCGCGACCTCATCGCGTTCATCGTGGTGGCAGTCGCGTGCCCGGTCGCCGTCTATGGCGGGTCCGCGGCCGGCTGCATCGGCGCCGGTGGGTTGGAGGCCAGCTGCGCGGTCAATGGCGTGTGGATCGCCCCGTTGATGCTCATCGGTGCGGGCGCGCTCGCCGGCCTCGTCACGCGGGGCTGGACCGGGCTCCTGATCGTGTCGGTCGCGGTGTTCGTGGGGATGGTCTCGATCCTGCTCCTCTCGCTCGCCGTGGGGCGGCCGGTGCCCGTGGACCTGTTCTCGGGCATCGTCGCGACCGTCTGGTTCGGGGCGCCGATCGTCATCGGGTACGGGATCGGACGGCTCCTGTGGCGGCTGTTCGTCTCGCGCACGGACCACGCCGGGCACTGACCCTGGCGGCCCGTCGGGTGCCCGAATCCCGGGTTCGATCGACAATGGGCGCATGACCACGACGCACGGTTCCTCCCCGCGCCAGCCGGCAGGCACCCAGCAGCCCACGCCCTCGCGGTTCGTTCCGGCGGGCTCCCGCATCGACCGCCTCGACCGGCGGATCACGACCCTTCTTGCACGCGCGTCCGTGCCGTTCCTGCGTGTCGCCCTGGGCATCGTGTTCCTGTGGTTCGGGGCGCTCAAGTTCTTCCCCGGGCTCAGCCCCGCGCAGGACCTTGCCGCGCGCACGATCGAGCAGCTCTCATTCGGGCTCGTCGGGCCGGCGATCTCGCTCCCGGTGCTCGCTGCCTGGGAGTGCCTGATCGGAGTCGGGCTGCTGTCCGGGCGGTTCCTGCGCGCGACGCTGTTCCTGCTCGCGGCGCAGATGGTCGGAACGCTCACGCCGCTCGTCCTGTTCCCGGCCGAGACGTTCACCCGGTTCCCGATCGCGCCGACCCTCGAGGGCCAGTACATCATCAAGAACCTTGTGCTCATCGGGGCCGCGATGGTCGTGGGCGCGACGGTGCGCGGCGGCCAGCTGGAGGCAGAGCCCGACGCGGATCCGGGCCCGGATCCGCGAGGGGTCGCCGAGCGCGCCCGATCTCCGGTAGGGTCCGTGCGTGGACCCCGCTGACGACCTCGCGCGCGCCGTCTCGATCCTGCGGTCGGGCGGCCTGGTCGCGTTCCCGACCGAGACGGTCTACGGGCTGGGGGCCGACGCGTCGAACACAGCGGCCGTGGCCCGGATCTTCGCCGCCAAGGGCCGACCGGCCGACCATCCGCTGATCGTCCATCTCGCGTCGGCGGACTCGCTGGGCGAATGGGCGGCGTCCGTCCCGCCGCTGGCCGTGGCGTTCGCTGCGGAGTGCTGGCCCGGTCCATTGACGATGGTGCTGCGGCGGGCCGCGCGGGTGCCTGACGCGGTGACCGGCGGCCTGCCGACGGTCGGGTTGCGCGTTCCCGCGCACCCGCTTGCGCTCGAGTTGCTGCGGGCATTCGGCGGCGGGATCGCGGCGCCCTCGGCGAATCGGTTCGGGTCCGTGTCACCGACGACCGCCGAGCACGTTCGGGCGGGCCTCGGCGATCGAGTGGACCTCGTGCTCGATGGCGGGCCGTGCGAGGTGGGCGTCGAATCGACGATCGTGGATCTGTCGGGGGACGCGCCGGCGATCCTCCGGCCGGGCGGTCTGCCGCGCGAGCGCCTGGAGGCGATCGCCGGGTTCCCGATCCCGGTCCGCCATGGCGGCGAGGTCCGGGCGCCGGGGATGCTCGAGTCCCACTACGCGCCGGCCGCGCGGCTGGTGCTGGTTCGACCCTCGGAGCAGGAGTCGCGAGCGGCAGACCTGCGGGCGCGGGGGCTCCACGTCGGGGTGCTGGCGCTCGAACGCGGTGCTGCGCCGGGCGGGGCGACGATCGTGGAGCTTGGCGGCTCCGAGGAGGACGCGGCGCGTGGGCTGTACGCGGCGATCCGCTCGCTGGACGCGGCGGGCTGCGACGTGATCCTCGCCTGGCCGCCCGAGGAGCGTGGCCTGGGCCTCGCGATCGCGGACCGGTTGCGGCGGGCCGCGGCCAAGGACTGACCGCCCGGGGATCAGCAGATGCGGGGCAGCTGCTCCCCGACCAGCATGTCCACGATCCGCTCGGAGCCGACGATCGTCCTGATCGTGACCATCCCCGGGTGATCCACGACGACGCGGCCGATGATCGACGCCGAGGCGCCCTCGGGCGTCGCGCGCATCGCGGCCAGCACGGCGTCGGCGGACGAAGCGGGCACGATCGCCACGAGCTTGCCCTCGTTCGCGACATGGAGCGGGTCGAGACCCAGGAACTCACAGGCCGCGCGGACCGGGCCCGGGATCGGGATCGCGGGCTCGTCGAGGACCATCCCGACGCGTGACGACTGCGCGATCTCGTTGAGCGCCGACGACAGCCCGCCACGCGTCGGGTCGCGGAGCACGTGGATATCCGGCTCGACGGCGAGCATCGTCGCCACCAGCCCGTTGAGCGCCTGGGAGTCGGACGCGATCTCGACCTCGAACTCGAGGCCCTCGCGGACGGACATGATCGCCACCCCGTGGAGGCCGATCTCGCCCGAGACGATCACCGCATCCCCGGGCGCGGCACGATCCGCGCCCGGCGCCGACCCTTCGCGCAACAGCCCGATCCCCGAGGTGTTCACGAACAGGCGGTCCGCGCTCCCGCGGCCGACGACCTTCGTGTCACCGGTCACGATCCGGGCACCCGCCCGGGCGGCCGCGGCCGCAGCCGACGCCGTGATCGACCGCAGCTCCTCGAGCGGCAGGCCCTCCTCGATGATGTAGCCGAGCGAGATCGCCAGCGGCTGCGCGCCCATCATGGCCAGGTCGTTGATCGTCCCGTTGACCGCCAGCTCGCCGATGTCCCCGCCCGGGAACCGGATCGGCGACACCACGTACGAGTCCGTCGTGAATGCCAGCCGCGTGCCCGCGACGTCCACCACCGCCGCGTCGTTGAGGACGCCTCCCGGCGCCGCCGCCGCCGCGAGCGCGGGTCCCAGCACCTCGCGCATCAGGGCCGCAGAGAGCTGGCCGCCCGACCCGTGACCCAGGATCACGCGCGCATCCTCCGGGATCGGGGCGGCACACGAGAGGTCCCCCGGGTCGAACGTGACCCGGCGCTGGTCCGAGGTCGTCATCGCACACCTGCCGTCGGCGCCAGCGCGGCCACGGTGATGAGCGGCGTCGCCCCCGAGAACGACGAGGCACCAACGCCGCGCCCGGCGCCGTAGAACGCGGCGCACGTCCCCTCGGAGCTCACCATCGGTGCCCCGAGCGGCTTCTGCGGCGTGCACAGCGTCCCGTAGGCCGTGCAGTCGAGCGGCGTGGCGTCCCCGGTGAGGATCGCGCCCGCGATGCACGCAGGATGCTCGTTGGTGTGGATGTCGCCCACGTCGAACCTCGCCTCTGCGTCGAAGCGGGCGAGCTCCGGCCGGAGCCGGTAGCCGGACATCGGGATCTCCCCGATCCCCCGCCACTTGCGCGGACCGATCTCGAACACCTCGAGCACCTGGCGCCGGGCGAGCGGCACACCCTCGCGGGTGACGGCCCGGGTGTACTGGTTCTCGACCTCGAACCGGCCGTCCTCGAGCTGGCGGATCGCCATCAGGATGCCCTCCAGCAGGTCGAGCGGCTCGAAGCCGGTCACGACGATCGGCACGCGGTACCGGGCGGCGATCGGCTCGTACTCGGTCCAGCCCATGATCGCGCACACGTGGCCCGCGGCAAGGAACGCCTGGACCTTGTTCGTCGGCGAGTCGAGGAGCGCCGTCATCGCCGGCGGCACCAGCACGTGGGACACGAGCACGCTGAAGTTGTCGATCCCCCGCCGGGCGCATTCGGCCACCGCCATCGCGTTCGCCGGTGCGGTCGTCTCGAAGCCCACCGCGAAGAACACGACCTGGCGGTCCGGGTTCGCGAGCGCGATCTTCACCGCGTCCAGCGGCGAGTACACGATCCGCACGTCGGCGCCTCGGGCCTTGAGCGCGAGCAGGTCCGTCGAGGACCCAGGGACGCGGAGCATGTCGCCGTACGAGGTGAAGATGACGTCCGGGCGCGCCGCGATCGCCAGCGCCTTGTCGATCTGCTCGAGCGGCGTCACGCACACCGGGCAGCCCGGCCCGTGGATCATCCGCACGCCCGACGGGAGCGCCTCGTCAATCCCCTGCTTGACGATCGTGTGGGTCTGTCCGCCGCACACCTCCATCAGCGTCCAGGGCTTCGTGGTGATGCGGTGGATCTCGGCCAGCAGCTTCCTTGCGAGCACGGGGTCTCGGTACTCGTCGAGGTACTTCACGACCGTGCCCCCGGGGCGAACGTCAGGGCGCCGGGCCCGTCGTCGGAGAGGATCGCCGGCTCGTCCATGCCCGGACCCATCGTCATGAGCTCCGGGCCGATCACGCCCATCTGGCCGAGGATCTCGAGCGTCTTGAGCGCCTCCTCCTCGTCGACCTTGGAGATCGCGAAGCCCACGTGGATGATGACGTAGTCGCCGACCTCCAGCTCGGGCAGGTATGCGAGGCAGGCGTCCTTGCGCACGCCGCCGAAGTCGACCTTGCCCATCGCCAGGCCCGCCTCGTCACGGATCTCGATGACCTTGCCGGGGATCCCCAGGCACATCCGATCAGCCCTCCAGTGCCGGCATGAAGCCGGTTCCAAGGCGCGCGGCGGCGACCGCTGCCTGGCCATAGCTCACCCCGCCGTCGTTGACGGGGACCTGCCGGTTGATGAACGGTTCGAAGCCGTCGCCCGCGAGGCGGCGGAGGAGGTCGGCCGCGAGCCGACGGTTCTGGAACACGCCGCCCGAGAGGCAGACGGTGCGCACGCCGGTCTGGCTGCGTGCGTCGTGGAGCATGGCGACCGTGACGTCGGCGATCGTCGCCTGGAAGCCGGCGGCGAGGCGTTGTGGCGCCCGGCCGCGGGTGCGGCCCTCGAGCAGCGCGGCGAGCGTCGGTCGCGGGTCATAGACGAGCAACCCGTCGACCCGGTCGAGGCGCCAGGCGAGGGCGTCGGTCGGACGATCGCCCGCGACGAGCTCGAGGTCGATGGCGGCCTGCGCCTCGAACTCCGCGACGTCCCGAATCCCGATGAGCGCGGCCGCGGCGTCGAACAGGCGGCCGGCCGAGGACGCGACCGGGGCGTTGAGGCGGCGCCGGACCTGCGTCCGGACGAGCTGCACCTCGCGCGGGTCGAGCCGGGCCAGGAACGCCGCCGCCGGGTGGTCCAGCGAGGCCAGGTCGGCGGGCAGCGGCCCGTCAGGGAAGCCCATGCCTTCGGGCATGCCCCGCAGCGCCTCGGTCCCGAACAGGTAGCCCAGCGCCATCCGGTACGGCCGGCGCACGGCGAGCGCGCCGCCGGGGAGCGGCGCGCGCCCGAAGCGCGCCAGGCGGCGGTACCCGCGCAGGTCCCCGAGGAGGATCTCGCCGCCCCACAACGTCCCGTCGTCGCCCATGCCCAGGCCGTCGTACGCCACGCCCAGGAACGGGCCCGTGAGCCCGTGCTCCGCCGCGCACGAGGCGACGTGGGCGTGATGGTGCTGGACGGCGATCCGCTTCGGGGCCGGGAAGCGCTCCAGCGCGAACTTCGTCGACAGGTACTCGGGGTGCAGGTCGTGCGCGACAAACTCCGGGTCCAGCGCGAGGAGGCGCGAGAGGTGGGCGAGGCCGTCCGTGAACGCCTGGTGGGTCGCGAGGTCCTCGAGGTCGCCGTTGTGCGGCGCGACGTGCGCGCGGGTCCCGCGGGCGAGCGCGAACGTGTGCTTGAGCTCCGCCCCGACCGCGAGCAGCGGGACCGGCGTGGGGATCGGGAGCGTGATCGGCTCCGGGGCATAGCCGCGGCCCCGCCGGACGACGCTCTCGCGGCGCGCGACGACGCGCGTGACCGAGTCGTCGTAGCGAGCCCGGATCTCGCGGTCGTGGGCCAGGAACCCGTCGGCCAGCCCCGCGAGGCGGGCGAGCGCGTCGGCATCGTCCGTGGCCAGGGGCTCGTCGGTGAGGTTGCCCGACGTCAGGACGATCGGCCGGCCGACCGCCTCGAGCAGCAGGTGGTGGAGCGGCGTGTACGGGAGGAAGACACCCAGCCGCCGGTTCCCGGTCGCGACGGACGGCGCGAGCGCCGGAACGCCGGCACGCCGGGCCTCGAGCAGCACGATCGGCCGGGCGGGGCCGGTGAGCAGGTCCCGCTCGAGGACGCCGATCCGGCACACCGCGCGGGCTGCCGCCTCGTCGCTGACCATCACGGCGAACGGCTTGGCCCAGCGCCGCTTGCGGTCACGGAGCCGGCGGACCGCATCCTCGTTGGTCGCGTCGCATCCCAGGTGATAGCCGCCGAGACCCTTGATCGCGACGATCTCGCCGGCGAGCAGCGCAGCGACGGCCTCGCCCAGCGCCTCCTTCCCGCTCGCTGACGATGCCGCCGCCCCGGTCCGACGCCACGAGAGTCGCGGGCCACACGCTGCGCACGCGACGGGCTCCGCGTGGAACCGCCGGTTCGCCGGGTCGCGGTATTCCGCGTCGCACGCCGCGCACAGCGGGAACGCGCGCATCGTCGTCCGCGCCCGGTCGTACGGGAGTTCCTCGATGATCGTCGCGCGGGGCCCGCAGTTCGTGCAGTTCGTGAACGGATAGCGGTAGCGCCGGTCGGCGGGGTCGAACAGCTCGCGCAGGCAGTCATCGCAGGTGGCGATGTCGGGCGGGAAGAGGCGGTCCGTGCCTGCCGCAGCCACGCTGTCGTCGATCTCGAACGGCGTCGGGAGGGCAGCGGCGAACCCCGGCGCCTGCCGCGTCACGCTGACCCGTTCCACGCGTGCCCGCGGCGGGGCGTCGCTGCGCAGCCGACGCGCGAAAGCGTCCAGCGCATGCTCGGGGCCCGTGGCCTCGATCTCCACCCGGCCCGCGGCGTTACGGACGCGTCCGGCAAGCCCCAGCTCGGTCGCGAGGCGCCAGACGAACGGCCGGAAGCCGACGCCCTGGACCACGCCCTCGCACACGATGGCGCGGGCGGGATGCACGATGCTGGCGGCCGGGACGCGCGCGTCCGGGCGGACGGTTGCAGCCATGGTCATAGCGTCCGCCCGCGGGTCGCCCTGACGACGTGCCGAACGGCCCGCAATGGCCGCCCGAATCGGCCGCATGCTTCGGGCCCGCGGCCCGGACTGCGGGTGCCGGTCCAGCTCCCCGGACCACGCCGCAACGCCGCCCGCCGGTACACTTCGAGGCGATCCGCCGGACGCGTCGCGGATCCCGCTGGAGGGTCGAGTGCCCGAGGGTCAGGTCATCACGGTCACGGGCCCGCGCCCGGTCGCGACGCTGGGCGTGGTCGACGCGCACGACCACCTGTTCATCGACTCGCCGGCGATGAAGGGCCAGGCGTTCGAGGACGTCGACCGGGCGATCCTGGAGGTCCGGGAGGGCCAGTCCACGGGCATCGGGACGATCGTCGAGATGACCCCGATCGGGCTCGGCCGGAACCCTGCGGGCATGCGCGCGGTCGCCGAGGCGACGGGCGTCGCGATCGTCGCCGCGTCCGGCTACCACCGGGACGCCCACTACCCCGACGGACACTGGGTCCACGACGCGACGGTGGAGACGCTCCAGGCGCGCATCGTCTCGGATCTGACCACCGGCATGCACCCCGCCGACTGGCTCGACCCGTCCCTGCCCCCGGATGCGGCACGCGCAGGGGCGATCAAGGGCGGCGCGTCCTACCACCGCATCTCGCGCTCCGAGCGGCGCCGTCTCGAGGCCATCGCCGGCGCGTCGGCCGTGACCGGCGCCGCGATCCTCGTCCACACGGAGGTCGGGACTGCCGCCCACGAGATCGTCGACCTGCTGGAGCGGTCCGGGGCCACCACGAACCGGATCGCGCTCGCCCACCTGGACCGCAACCCGGACTGGGAGCTCCACGCCGAGGTCGCCGCACGCGGCGTCACCCTCGAGTACGACACGATCGGCCGGACGAAGTACCACCCCGACAGCGTCGTGCTCGACCTCATCGAGCGGGTCGCTGCCGCGGGGCATCTCGACCGGATCGTCCTGGGCCTGGACCTCGGGGCGCGTGACTACCTGCGGGCGTACGGGGGCGGTCCGGGCCTGCGCTACCTCATGACGGCCTTCGTCCCGCGGCTCCGGCGGCGCCTGGGCGACGAGGCGGTGGGCCGGATCCTCGTTGCGAACCCGGCGCGCCTGTACACAATGCCGGCTGGCGACGCCGGATGAACGACCGCTACGACGTCGTCGTCATCGGCGCGGGGTCCGCCGGCTCGTCGGCGGCGATCACCGCCGGCCGGCTCGGGGCGCGGACGCTCCTCATCGACCGGCTGGCGTTCATGGGCGGGACCTCGACGGCGGTCCTCGACACGTTCTACGCGTTCTACACGCCGGGCGAGGAGCCGCGGCGGGTCGTGGGTGGCCTGGGCTGGGAGGTCGTGCGCCGGCTGACCGCGGACGGCGTGGCCTTCGAACGCCCGAACACCTACGGCGCCGGGACCGGGGTGACGTACGACATGGAGGCGCTCAAGGTCCTCTGGGAGCGCCTCGCCGAGGAAGCACACGTGGAGCTGCTGCTCCACACGTGGGCGACGGGCACCCGGGTGGACGACGGCGGGCGCCTCCGCGCGATCCGGCTGTGGAACAAGGGCGGCGAGCGCTGGGTCGAGGCGTCCGTGTTCATCGACGCGTCGGGGGACGCGGACGTCGCGGCCATGGCCGGCGTCCCGCATGACAGCCCGCGTGACGGCGGGACCGTCCAGGCCCTGTCCACGCTGTTCAAGGTCGCCAACGTTGACATCGACCGCGCCAGGGCCGTCCCGAAGGCCACGCTCTGGGCCCTCATGGCCGACGCCGCCAGCTCGGGGCGCTATCGCCTCCCCAGGATCGAGGGATCCTGGCACCGGACACCACACGAGGGGGTCGCGCTGATCCACATGACACGTATCCCGAACGTCGACGCCACCGACCCGGAGCAGCTCACGCGTGCCGAGGTCGAGGGACGCCGCCAGGTGCAGGAGTACCACCGGTTCCTTCGCGACTGCGTCCCGGGCTTCGAGCGGGCCGTCATCGTCGCCACCAGCCCGTCCATCGGCGTCCGCGAGAGCCGGCGCATCCACGGCGACTACCGGCTCACCCGCGAGGACGTCCTCGCCGGCACCCGGTTCGAGGACGAGATCGCGCTGTGCGGCGCCCCCATCGAGGACCATCACGCCGGCGGCGACACCGCCTGGGAGTACGTCGCCGAGGCCGGCGTCTACGGGATCCCCTACCGGTCGCTGCTGCCGGGCGGGATCGACGGGCTGCTCGTTGCGGGACGCTGCTTCTCGGCGACGCACGACGCGCATGCGTCGGCCCGGTCGATGGCGACCTGCATGGCGATGGGCCAGGCCGCCGGAACGGCGGCCGTGCTCTCGGCGGACGGCGGCCTCGCGCCACGATCGGTCCCGCCCGCCGTGCTGCGGGAGCAGCTGCTGGCGGCCGGCGCGCTGCTGGAGCCGGTCGCGGCAGGGGTGGCGGCATGAGCGCGGACGCGCTCCGGGACGGCCCCGTCGCGGATGCGATCCGGCGCCACCGGCTGGTCGTCGTCCTGCGGCGCGTGGAGCCGCAGGACGCGCTCCTCGCCCTCGTGACGGAGCTGGCCGATGCCGGTGCCCGGGCGTTCGAGATCACCTTCGATGGGGCGACCGCGGCGGCCGACGTGCTCGCGGTCCGGGAGGCGCTCGCGACGCGGCTGGACGGGCCGTTCCTCGTCGGGGCGGGCACGGTGCTGCGGCGACCGCAGCTCGACGCCGCGCGCCGGGCCGGGGCGGACTTCGCCGTGGCGCCCGTCTTCGATCGAGAGCTCGTCGGGACGGCGGCCGACGTGGGCCTGCCGTTCATCCCCGGCGCCTTCACGCCCACCGAGGTGGCCGCGGCGTGGGCGGCTGGCGCGACGTTCGTCAAGCTGTTTCCGGCGTCCGCGGTCGGCGCATCGTTCGTGCGCGAGCTGCGCGGTCCGATGCCCGACGTCCAGCTCATGGCCACAGGCGGCGTCGACGCCTCCAACGCGCCGGGCTTCCTCGCGGCGGGGGCGGCCGCGGTTGGCATCGGCAGCGCGATCACGAAGGCCGACGCCGCGACCCGACGCGCGATCGTGGCTTCCCTGGCGACACCGGACCCCGCGCGATGAGCGGGCGGTTCGAAGGCCGGAACGTCCTCGTCACGGGGTCGACGGGGATGGGCGCCTCCGCGGTCCGGGCGATCGCCGCCGAGGGCGGCGCCGTCTTCGTCGTGTCCCGGACGCCGGCGCATCTCGCCGAGCTGGCGGAGGCCGTCGAGGCCGCGGGGGGGCGCTGCGCCTGGCACGCCGCGGACCTGCGCCGCGAGGCGGAGGTCGAGGCTGCATTCCGGGCGTTCGACGTCGCGTTCGGCCGGCTCGACGCCGTCTACAGCGTCGCCGGGATCAGCGGGCGCCGCTTCGGCGACGGTCCGCTCCACAAGGCGACCCTCGAGGGCTGGGAGACGGTCGTCGCGGCCAACGCCACGAGCCAGTTCCTCGTCGCTCGGGCCGCCGTCCTCCGGATGCGCGGCCAGGATCCGGACGCACGAGGCTCGCGCGGCGCGATCCTGCTCATGTCGTCGGTGCTCGCGACGCGGCCCGCCCCGGCGTACTTCGGCACGCACGGCTACGCGGCCTCCAAGGGGGCGATCGAGGGACTCGCGCGGTCGACGGCCGCCACGTATGCGGCCGACCGGATTCGCATCAACGCGATCGCGCCGTCGCTCATCGCCACCCCGATGAGCCGCCGCGCGCAGGACGACGACGGGATTGGCGCGTACCTCGCCGAGAAGCAGCCGCTGGCGGGCGGGGCGATCGACCCCGAGGCCGTGACGGCCGTTGCCCTGCACCTGCTGTCGGACGAGGCGCGCATGGTCACGGGCCAGGTCATCGTGGTCGACGGGGGCTGGAGCGTGAGCGAGCCGCGACCGGCCGGGGATCCGCTCGAAGGTCGCCCGCGGCAATAGGGAGCCTGCCCGCGTTGTGGCGCACCCCGCGAGGGCGTACCGTGTGCGCGCACGTCACCACCGGGAGGGCCACTGTCACATGATCCGACTCCGCCTGATCGCCGTCGCCGCGCTCGCGCTTGTACTCGTGCTGCCGGGCAGCGTGCTCGCTGCGACGGTGGACGTTGGCGGCACCGTGACCGGCGCCGACGGGCAGCCGGCAGCCGGGGTCGAGGTCCTTGTCCTCGTCCAGGGCACGGATACGATCGTCCCCGCGACGACGGACGCCAATGGTGCCTGGGGCGTGCAGCTTGACGTGGAGCCGGGTGCGGTCCTCGAGATCAGCGCGACGGGTCCCACGGTCCGCTCCGAGCCCGATGCCGAGGGCTGCGTCACGACGACGACGCCCACGGCCCGGGTGACGGTCACGGTCACGGCGGAGCCGCTGGGTGCGATCGACCTCCCGCTCGACGGGGCGATCACCGGGCGGGTCTGCAGCGCGACGAGCACGCCGGATCCGGGCGTCACGCCGCCGTCGACGGATACGATCGGTGGCCCGGGTAGCGGCGCCGTAGGACCCGCGATCGCGCTGCTGCTCGGGGGCCTCGCGCTCACCTGCGGCCTGGCGCTGGTCGTCGCGGACCGGGGGCGCGCCGAGCGCCGCTGACGGTCCTCGCGGACGCTCAGGTGCCCCCGGGGGCACCCTCGATCCAGCCCGCGCCACGCGTGACGCGCCGCACTCGCAGCGACTCGTCCAGCACCACGAGGTGCGCCCGCCGCCCGGCCTCCAGCCGGCCGCGATCGGCGGCATCCAGGAGGGCGGCCGGGTTCGTGGCAGCAGCCGCGACTGCCGCCGGTACCGAACACCCTTCCCGCACGAGGTTGCGGACCGCGGTATCGAGCGCGATCACCGACCCCGCGAGCGTGTCGGTCCCGGTCAGCGTCGCCCGCCCGTCCACCACGTCCACCTCCAGCCCGCCGATGGTCACTCGGCCGTCGCCCATGCCCGCGATCGGCAGTGCATCGGAGACGAGCACCAGGCGATCCCGCGGCTTCGTCCGGGTAACCAGGGGCCATAGCGCAGGGTGCACGTGGTTGACGTCGGCGATGAGCTCCACGAAGGCGCGGTCGTCGGTCAGCGCCGCCACGGCGAGCCCCGGCAGGCGGTGGTCGACGCCGGTCATCGCGTTGAACAGGTGCGTGGTGGTGACGCCGCCCGCGGCGAACCCCGCACGCGCCTCCTCGAGCGTCGCCGCCGAGTGGCCCATGGACGGCGCGATCCCGCGTGCCGCAAGTTGGCGGATCAGCTCGAGGGCGCCGGGCAGCTCGGGCGCGATGGTCATGATCCGCAGCCCGTCGAGGAGCGCCTCGATCGCCGCTGCCCCGAACGATGCGGGCGTCCGCAGCAGTGCCGGGTCGTGCGCGCCCTTGCGCGCGGGGGCGAGGAACGGCCCCTCGAGGTTGAACCCCAGGGGCTGGGCGCCATCGGCCGGCGCACCCGGCATCCACGAGCGGACCCGGTCGGCGAACCGCGGCAGCTCTGCCTCCGGCAGTGTCGGCGCCGTGGGCAGGAACGAGGTGACGCCCTGGCGCAGGAGCGCCCTTGCCATCCCCGAGAGCGCGTCCGCGTCGCCGGTCGCGTCGTAGCCGCCCCACCCGTGGACATGGACATCGATGAACCCTGGAGCGATGAGCGGACCCGCCGCGGCCACGGCGTCGGACGGATCGGGCTCCACCGCCGAGATCCAGCCGCCATCAAGCACCAGGCGGCCCGGAACCACCTCGTCTCCAAGGACCAGTCGCCCGCGGACGATCTCGCCGCTCACGGCCCGGGTTCCTGCTCCACGTCGAACCGGATGTCGAGCGCGTACCGGTCCCCGGGATAGCGGCTCTCCGTGGCCTCGATCCGCCGGCCTGCGCTGTCCATGATCACGCGCCGCTCGACGAGCAGCGCGTCGCCCTTGCGAAGGTTGAGCAGACGGGCGTCCTCGTGCGTGGCCGGCGCCGCGGCGATGGTCGCGTTGCCCTGCCGGAGGTGGAAGCCGCCCGACGCCAGTGCGTCGTGCAGTGAGCCATGCTCGAGGTCTGCGCCCATGACCGATGCGCCAGTCCCCCGCACGAGCACTGCCGTCTCGACCGCGATCGGCTCGTCGTCGGCCAGGCGCAGGCGCGCCACGATGACGACCGGCTCGCCGGGCGTGAGCGCGAGGGACGCTGCCTCGGCCGCGCTCGACGGGCGGATCTCGCAGTTGAGGACCCGGGAGCTCGGCGTCCGGCCGCGGCGCTCCATCTCGCGCGAGAACGTGAGCAGCCGGTCTGCCCGGCGATGGGCCGGCGGCTCGGCGACGAACGTGCCCTTGCCCGGGACGCGCAGGACCAGCCCCTCGTCGGCGAGGCGCTGCATCGCGTTCCGGGCGGTCATCCGGCTCACGCCGAACTCGGCGCACAGGTCGGCGTCGGACGGCAGCGGATCGCCCGGCTCCAGCACGGCGATCCGTTCGCGCAGGGCCAGCTCGATCCGGCGCCAGTGCGGGAGATACCGGCCGAGGCTCATGGCACGGCCGCGGCGCGCTCGGCACCGTGGACGGCGGCACCGATCGATCCGGCCCACGTCCCGAGGGCCGCGGCGACAACCGTCACCGACTCGAGGGCGGTCGTGTGGACCCGGCGCCGCAGCTCCGCGCGGATCGGGTCGAACAGGAGGTCGCCCGCCGCCGCGACCCCGCCGCCGATGACGACGATGTCCGGCGCGATGATGGTGACAAGGTTTGCGATCCCGATCCCGAGGTAGCGGCCCACCTGGGCAAGCCCGTCGAGCGCCCGGGCGTCACCGGCTCGGGCCCGCTGCACGGCCTCCTCGGCGGTCGCGGTCCCGCACGCGGAAGCAAGCTGGTCGGCGCGCGCATACGCCTCCACGCACCCGCGGTTGCCACAGTTGCACCACGGCCCGTCGGGGTCGATGGTCTGGTGGCCGACCTCGCCCGCCGTGCCGTCATGGCCCTGGAGCACGTGGCCGTCGACCGCGATCACGCCGCCCACGCCGGTCCCGAGTGTCAGCCCGACCATGGACCGGGCGCCGCGTCCCGCACCGAGGCGGAGCTCGGCCAGCCCGAACGCCCGCGCGTCGTTGATCAGGAACGCCGGAAGCCCGACCGCCACGCCCACCGGACCGGCGACCGCCCGGCCGGCCCAGGCCCCCGGGATGTTGACGAGGAACCGCGTCTGTCCGGTCGCAGGGTCGTACAGGCCCGGCACGCCGATGCCCACGGACTCGATCCCGGGCCATGCCGCAACGACCTCCGCGCCCATCGACGCCAGCCGCGCGATGACCACGTCGGGGCCGTCCTTCGCGGGCGTCGGCCCGTGGCCGGTGGCGAGCGTCCGCCAGTCGGCGCCCTCGTGCTCGACGACCGCCCACTTGATGTTGGTGCCGCCAAGGTCGAGGCCAAGGTGACGAGCCGCGGTCATGTGTGGCGCTCCCCTGGGCGGCGGTCGCGGCTCGAGCGAACGGTCATGCCACTCCCGTGGGCGGCGGCGGTGGACGCCGCCCCAGTTCGGCGAGGGTGACCGGCTGGGGGCGGTCCGGCGCACCTCGATCGACGACCAGTATAGGAGGCCGACAGCGGCTCCCCGGCGGCTCCCGGCCCTGGCGTCCGGGCCGAGCGAGGCGCCGAACGCCGGTCCGAGGTGGTCGCTCGCGGATCGCCGAGCCAGGCTCAGGCACGCCCGGCGGTGACCTCGTCCGCGCGGGTCCGACCCGCGAGGAGGATCAGGTCCTCGTGGAGCTCGAACCAGGCCCCGTGGTAGCTGTCGACCCGCGGTGACGCGACGTACCGGCCATCACCGGCGTCCGCCTGGGCGGCGGCGGCGGCGAGCCGGGCCGCGTAGGTGCGCATCCGCTTCGGCGCGCCCTCGAGCCCGTCCAGCCACGCCGTCGCGTCCGCGTGGAGGGCCGCGAGCCGGTTGAGCACCGCGCGGTCGTAGGTTGGGTCAGCGTGGTCGTTGAGGCCCTGGACGCCGCCGACCTCGCGGGTCTGCCACGCCGTGACCGTGTCCTTCATCCGGTGGTCCAGGGCGAGGAACGCGTCAAGCGCGGCGACGGCGAGGTCAACGCCCCAGGCGGCGGTGTCGTCCGCGACCAGGGCCGCCGCGGCCTCCCTCCCAGCCGCTGTCAGCCGGAAGGAGCCGACGGCCACCTCGGCGAGGCCATCCGCGACGAGGCGTTCGACGACGATCGCCGCCTCGGCCGGCACCCCGCCCGCCGCCGTTGCGATGGCATCGGGGCCGGCGTAGCCCTTGACGATGAGCACGCGCAGCGCGGCCGCTGCGGTGAGCTCGCCGCCCGATGCGGCTGGCACGGGCGTCGGGTCGGCGGCAGCAGGCGTTGTGGACCCGGCAGCGGGCGCCTGAGACCCGGGCTCCCCGTTGTTCCCCGGCCCGCCGATCGCGAGCCCGAGCTCGTGCGCCCACTCGAGGAGCACCGCCACCTCGGAGACCGGCCGGGACTCGCCCGTCGCTGTCCCCGCGAACACCTCGCCCGTCGTGCCGTCGATCGTGATCACGTCGCCCGGTGCCAGCGTCCGCCCGCCGATCGTCAGCGATCCGTCGCCGATGACGACATCCGACGCCCCCACGACCGCCGGGATCCCCCAGCCGCGTGCGACGACGGCCGCGTGACTCGCGAAGCCGCCGGTCGCCGTGAGGATGCCGCGACTGCGGCCCATCCCGTGCACGTCGTCGGGTGAGGTCTCCGCGCGGACGAGGATCACGTCTGCGCCCCGATCCGCGGCGGCGATCGCCGCATCGGGTGTCAGGCAGATCTCGCCCGCGACCACGCCCGGCGAGGCCCCGAGGCCCGTCGTGAGTGCCGGCCCGGGCTCAGGGCGTGGCCCGACGGTCGCCGGCGGGTCGACGAGCAGCGGGGCCACGCGCCGAACGGCCTCCTCCCGCGTCAGCGGGAATGACGGGTCGTCGGCCATCTCGACCGCCATCCGGAGCGCGGCCTGCGGCGTCCGCTTGCCGACCCGCGTCTGGAGCATCCACAGCCGGCCCTGATCGATCGTGAACTCGATGTCGCAGCAGTCGCGATAGTGGCGCTCGAGCGTGTCCGCGTGGGCCCGCAGCTCCATGGCGACCGGCGGCATCCGTCGCTCGAGGTCGGCGATCGTCGCCGTCGCATGGGTACCGGCGACCACGTCCTCGCCCTGGGCATCGAACAGGACGTCGCCGTACAACGCCCGCTCCCCGGTCGCGGGATTGCGCGTGAACAGCACGCCCGTGCCGGACTCCGCGCCGCGGTTGCCGAACACCATCGCCTGGACGGTGACGCCGGTCCCGAGATCCTCCGGGATGCCCTCGCGCTCGCGGTAGGTCCGGGCGCGGTCGCTCATCCAGGACCGGAAGACGGCCTCGACGGCACCCCGGAGCTGGCGCCACGGGTCGTCGGGGACGGCGTCCACGCCGACGACGTCGCGGTAGGTCGCGACGAAGCGCACGTGGCAATCGCGTGCGAATGACGCATCCCCGGACGCAGCTGCGAGACCTGCCTCGGTCGCGTCGTCGAGGCCGAGGTTGAGGATCGTGTCCATCATCCCGGGCATGGACCGGGGCGCCCCGGACCGGACGGAGACGAGCAGCGGGTCCGCCGCGTCGCCGAACCGCCGCCCGACGCGCGTCTCGAGGTGCGCCATCGCGGCGCGGATCTCGTCGTCGAGCCCGTCGGGCCATCCACCCGCGAGGTAGGCGTTGCACGCCGCCGTGCTGATCGTGAACGCCGGCGGCACCGGCAGGCCGAGCTCCACCGCCATCACCGCGAGGTTGGCGGCCTTGCCGCCCAGGAGCAGCGTGACCTCGTCCGGCGACAGGTCGTGCCTGGCGTCGTATGGGAACACGTAGCGGGTCACGGCTGGTCCGGGCTCCGGTCCTGCAGTGCGTGCCAGACGCGCTCCGGCGTGAGCGGCAGGTCCCGGATCGAGACCCCGGTGGCCTCGCGCACGGCCGCAGCCACGGCGGGCGCCACGCACAGCAGCGCACCTTCGCTCATCCCCTTCGAGCCGTACGGCCCCGGCCCGTCGGCGTTCTCGACGTGCTCGCTGTGGAGTTCGCGCGGCAGGTCCATGCTCGTCGGGATGCGGTAGTCGATGGCGCCGAGGTTCCGGATCCGACCCACCTCGTCGAAGATGTAGTGCTCCATCAGCGTGTGGCCGAGGCCCATGATCGCGGCGCCCTCGTCCTGCATCCGGACCTGGAGCGGGTTGAGCGCCTTGCCGACGTCGCTCACCGTGACGTGGCGGTCGATGGTGATGTCCCCGGTCTCGCGGTCCACCTCGGCCTCGATGACCGTGCAGTTGAACTCGAAGAACGCCGGTGCGCCGCCCAGCGGATGGTCCGCGTGGGCGTCCTTGCGCGTCTCCCCGACCGCGGTGATCTCGCCGCCCAGGCGACCCAGCCCCGGCACGAGCACCTCGAGCAGCGTCCGGGTCGTGCCGTCCGGCAGGCGGACGACGCCGGCGTCAACGACGACATCGGCCTCGGGCACGCCGTGGAGCCGGGCGGCCATCGCGGCCAGCTGCGCCTGGATCCTGCGGCATGCATCGAGGACCGCGTTGCCCATCAACACGGTCGAGCGCGACGCGGATGTCTGCTGGTCGTAGGGCACGATCGCCGTATCGCCCATTACCACCGTCACCCAGTCGAGCGGCGCGCCAAGCTCCTGCGCGGCGATCTGGGCCAGCACGGTCCTGGCTCCCTGGCCCATGTCGGACGTGCCGGCGTAGACGACGACGGACCCGTCGAGGAGCAGCCGGACGATCGAGTACGACAACCCGGTCGTGGGGCCGGACTTGATCCCCAGCGCGATCCCGCGCCCATGGCCCTGCGGGAGCGGGCTACCCCAGCCGGCACGCTCGGCTGCGAGACGGACGCTCTCCGCCCAGTCGCCGTCGCACGGCGTGTCGAACGGGATGAACCGGTCGCCCCGGCGGGCGAGGTTGCGCAGCCGGATCTCGAGGCGGTCCATGTCCAGGGCGAGCGCGCCCTCGTCCAGGGTGGACTCCACGGCCCAGTTGACCTGCGGGTTGCCGAAGCCACGAAATGCCGTGGAGGGGACGGTGTGCGAGAGCACGCTCCGCGCGACGATCCGGACGGCCTCCACGTTGTAGGGGCCCGCGGCCGGGTACGAGCCCTTGCCCACGACCCGGTCGGCGATATCCGTGTACGCGCCGATGAGGTAGTCGGCCTCGATGTCCTGGAACACGATCCGCCCGTCGCGTGCGAAGCCCGTTCGGACGCGTGACTCGCAGGCCGCCCGACGAACGGCCTGGAACGTCTCCTCCAGGGTCAGGACGAGCCTGACCGGCCGGCCGAGCCGCAGCGCAGCGAACACCACCGCGGGCTCGTACTTGGCGTGCTGCTTGCCGCCGAACCCGCCGCCCGGGTCCGGGGCGTACACACGGACCTTCGAAAGCGGCAGCTTCACCAGGCCGGCGATCAGGCGCTGGAGCCAGTTCGGGTGCTGGATCGTGCTCCACACCGCCAGGCCGTCGCCGTCGGGCGCCGCCATGAACGCATGGGGCTCGATCGCGAACTGGGTGACCATCGGGAACGTGTAGCGCTGCTCCACGATGACCTCGGCGCGGGCGGCTGCGGCGTCGAGGTCGCCCCACGCGACGATGTGCTCCTTGAGCACGTTGGTGCCCGCGAGCGGATCCCCCGGGCGCAGCGACGGATCCTGGACGAGCGGGGCGTCGGCGGCACGTGCGTCGGCGACCGTGAACACCGCCGGCAGCACCTCGTGCTCGACCTGGACGAGGGCCGCGGCTCGCTCCGCCAGCTCCCGCGTGTCGGCGACGACGATGGCGACGGGATCGCCGTGGTACTTCGTCTCCCCCACGGCCAGCACCGGCCGATCCTCGCGCTGGGGGCCGAAGCGGGGGACCGGCTGCGGCAGGTCATCCGCAGTCATGACGAGGCGGACGCCGGGGAGCGCCAGCGCCTCGGTGGCGTCGATCGCGATGATCCGAGCCCGCGCGCAATCGAGCGTCACGAGCTTCGCGTGGAGGGCATCGGCGGCAGGAAGGTCGGCGAGGTACTCCTGGGCTCCGGTCACGCGACCGATCCCCCCGACGCGATTGGGCGAGCCACCGATCCGGTCGACGCTCGTCGCGGGCGTCGCGACCGTCGGGCTCACTGGTCCAGGCCCTGGGCCACCGATCGGGCACCGGCATGCGCCCCGCCCGCCGCATGCGGCGCGCGGACAGTGCTCGCGGCGGACTCCCCGTCCACGACGGCCTGCACGGCCTCGAAGATCTGCTCGTAGCAGGCACACCGGCAGAGGTTGCCGGCCAGTCCCTCCTCGATCTCGCCGTGCGACGGATGGGGGTTGTCCTCCAGGAGCGCTTGCGCAGACATCAGCTGGCCCGGGATGCAGAACCCGCACTGGACCGCGCCCCGGTCGAGGAACGCCGCCTGCAGTGGCGACAGGCGCCCGTCCGCGCCCGCGAGCCCTTCGACGGTCCGGATGCTCGTACCGGCCGCCTCGACGGCGAGCACGAGGCAGGCATCGATGCTTCGGCCATCCATGATCACCGTGCATGCCCCGCACTCGCCGACCAGGCAGCACTCCTTCGTGCCCGTCAGCGCCAGGTCGTCGCGCAGGACCTCGAGCAGCGTGTGGTGCGGGAGGACATCGATCGCCCGCACCACGCCGTTGACGGTGAGCTCGATACGGATGGCGGTCGCCATGTCAGGCCTCGCCCGCGGCATGCCGCTCGAGGGCGACGCCCACGGCGCGCCGCGCCAGGACGCGCAGCATCGCCAGGCGGTACTCGGGTCCGGCACGCATGGACCGCAGCGATGGGCTGGCGTCCGCGACCAGCGCCTCGAGGACCGCCACGCGAGCCTCGTCGGACGCGGTCGGATCGGCCAGGATGCCGCTCGAATCGACCCGGAGCAGCGGCCTCGGTCCGACGCTCCCGAAGGCGAGACGCGTCACGCCCGACGCGTCGATGCCCGCGGTGACGGTCACCGACGCGAGGTCATGACCCCGGCGCCGGGTGCGGCGCTGGTGCGCGCTCGCGATGCGCGACGCCGGTCCAGGGATCTCCACGGCAACGACCAGCTCGCCCGGCACGAGCGTCGTGACGCCCGACCGGACGAAGAAGTCGTCGAGCAGGATCCGCCGGACCCCATCGGGCCCCGCCGCAACGACGATCGCCCCGTGGACGAGGAGTGCGGGTGCGGTATCCGCAGCCGGTGAGGCGTTGCACAGGTTGCCGGCGAGGGTCGCGCGGTTCCGGATCTGCACGGACCCGACCACCGCGGCGGCGTCGGCGAGGGCCGCGAGATCGCGCCGGATCACCGGGTGCGCGGCGATGTCGGTCATCACGGTCGTCGCCCCGATGACGAGCGAGCCATCGGCACCGGCGCGGATCCCCGGGGCGAGCTCCGGGATGCGCTTCACGTCCACCACCAGCCCGGGCGCCATGGAGCCGTCGCGCAGCCGGATCACGAGGTCGGTGCCACCGGCGAGGACGCGCGCCCCCGACCCGCGCTCGGCGAGCAGGGACACGGCTTCATCGAGCGTCTCGGGCCGGGCGTATGCGAACGGCTGCATGGGTCGGGGTTGGGTCCTCGGCTGGCTACAGGATCCGGTCGACCTCGTCGAGGAGGACCTGGGGCGTTGCCGCCCGGATGAAGTAGAACGGGCGCTCGCAGAAGCTGGCCACGAAGGCGGCCCGCCGTGCGCGGAGCTGGTCCGTGTCGAGCAGCGGCATGACGTGCCCGGGGGCGAGCAGCTCGTTGGTCAGGAAGTAGTTCTGGAGCGAGTGCAGGAACTGGAACTGGCGCTCGAACGGGATCAGGGCGTTCGTCGCCGGGTCGAAGTTGCCGTCGATGGCCGGGACGATGACGATGTCGATGTCCGGCGTGCCCTCGTACATGCCCCAGGACGGCATGTCGCCCCAGAACTTCTCGACGCCCTTGTTGGGGGCCGCCTTGTCGGATCGCTCCGTGCCCTCCGTCCGGCGCACGAGGAACGTGTCCACGGAGCCCGCGACCGCCCGGCCGTCGTCCGCGATGATCGTCGTCTCGGACGCGACCTGGAGCGCGCCGCGGACGCCTGCCTCGATGAGGCCCATGGACTTGCCGTGGTTCGACTCGCCACCGAGGAACAGCAGCGTCCTTCCCCGGTAGTTGACCGCGGCGCTGTGCGACGGATGCAGGCCGACGGCCTCCATCCGCAGGGCGAGGACGGCCACGATCACCTTCTGGATCGGGCCGGCCGGCCACTCACCGGTGAACGTCACCCGATGTCCGTCGGACGTCACGGACTTCTCCCCGTCCTGGTGCCAGACGATGTCCGGGTCCGTGAGGGTTACCTCGGGCGAGATCTGCACGTCTGCGAGCCGGTAGTTCAGGAACGACAGGTCGTCAAGGACATGATCCCGCGGCGCCCCCCCGTACACGTCGACGCGGAGGCGGGCGGCTCCCGCGGAGAACTCCTCGGTCAGGCGGAGGGTTGCGGCGTTCATCGTGTCCTTTCGGTCGAAGGTATCGGGGCCTCGGACGGCTGCGCGTCGGGCTGTGGGCTGGCGGCAAGGCGGGCGACGAGCATCGCGCCCGTGTCCGTGAAGTGGTGCTTGATGGCAGCCTCGGCCGCGGCGCCATCGCGCTGCCGGAGCGCGTCCAGGATCCCGGTGTGCAGGCCGGCGATGCGGACGCGGTCGGCGCCCGGGATCGCGAGCGAGATATACGTCCGCGAGAACGGCTCGAGACGGTCCCAGACGCGGGTCAGCGTCCCGTTGCCGGACAGTCCCACGAAGGTCCCGTGGAACGCGGCGTCGGCCGCGGCCTCGGCGACCGTGTCACCCGACCCTGCGGCCCGGTGCATCGAGTCGAGGCAGGCGCCGAGCCCCGCGAGGTCGGCGTCGGTCAGGCGCGGGACGGCGAGCCGCACGGCCAGCGTCTCGAGCTCGGATCGGACGGCGAACGCATCGAGCAGCTCGTCGGGCGACGGGCGACGGACGCGCGCGCCACGGAACGCGGTGATCTCGACGACGCCCAGCGCTTCGAGGTCCCGGAGCGCCTCCCGGACCGGCGCCTGGCTGGTGCCGAGCTGGCGGGCGACCCGCGTCTCGACGATGCGTGCGCCGGGCGGGTAGCGACCGTCGAGGATCGCCGCCAACAGTCGGTCCCTGACCGTATCGCTCAGCACGCCCCTGGAGATCGCGGACTCGGCGACCACGGGATCAGTCGATCATGCCGGCGGCGGCCGGCCCGAGCTGCGGCGCGGTGACTGATGCCGGGCTTCCCGGCGCGCGCTCGAGGATCTCCACGACCCCCGTGCCGCCGTTGACCCGGATCCGGTCGCCGGTGTGGATCCGCGTCGTCGCGACCGACGTCCCGACGACCGCCGGGATCTCGTACTCGCGGGCGAGGACCGCCGGGTGGGCCGTGAAGCCGCCGGCGTCGGTGACGAGACCCGTGATCCGGCTCATCAGGACCTGCCACGCGGGGTTCGTCATCTGGCAGACGAGGACGTCACCGGTCTGGACCGCGTCGAATGCCGCCTCGGAGAGCACGACCCGCGCGATGCCCTCGACGATCCCGGGCGAGCCCGCGACGCCCGTGACCTCGCCGGTGTCGGCGGCCTGGCCCCGGTGGAACTTGTCCGGGAAGCCCCAGTTCACGAGGTACGGGAACGCGAGCTGCGTCTCCGTGACGGTCCCGACCCAGTCGCGCGGCCGGACGCCCTTCGCCCGCTCACGCGCCGCCCGCGCCGCGGCCACGCTCGCCCGCCCGTCGATGGCGTGCGGGTCCCCGATGAACGCCCGCAACTCGTTATAGCGGAGGAACAGCACGTCGTCCGGGGCATCGAGCACGCCCATCGCCACCAGCTGCTCCCCGATCGCGATGAGCACCAGCCGGAGATGGGCGTTGGCGCCCTGGTCGATGTAGAAGTGGTGGTCCGGCGTGAGCGGCGCCATCCGGAGATTGGTCTCTGTCGCCGTGCGCATCTCGTCGAGCGCCTTGCCCTGTAGTCCCGCAAGGATCTCCGCGGCGGCGGCCCGGATGTCGGCAGCGAGCTCCGCGATCTTCGTCGGGTAGTCGTAGTCGGCCTCGAGCTGGTTGCGCACGAGCTCGATGACGGGCTCCATCTGCTCCCGGAAGGTCGGGAAGATGAACTCGTGGCTCCAGACGGCGTGCCACCCGTACTCGCGCTGGTACGGGACGACGCGCTCATCGATGAACCGGGTGCCGCGCTCGGTCCCGCGGAGCGCCGGCAGGACGTCCGCGGCGGCCAGCCCGAACGCCGCCGCGAGGGCCCCGTCCGCCTTGGCCTCCTCCTTCATCGTCCAGATCGCCCGGATCTTGTCCCAGTTGCGGTCACTGGCGGAGTTCTGGAGGCGCCCGAGGATCCCCTCGTCGACGTGGCCGTGAGTCCGCTCCATCACCGCGCGCAGGTTGAGCGTCGCGCTGAGCTGCGCGAAGTTGAGCATCCAGTGGATCTTCCAGTGCCGGTCGTGGATGTCGATCGCGTCCTCCAGCAGGACGGCGACCTGCGCCAGGCTCAGCTCGTGCCGGCGGTCCAGCATCCCCTCGAGGAAGGCGAAGTTGCGGTCCATCTCGGGGACCAGCCGGTCCCGCCACGAGTCGGCGAACTCCAGGCCGTAGACCGGGAGCACGACGTCCAGGTACGTGCCCATGCGCCCCGGGTAGGCGGGGTCCCGGGGAACCACTCCGGTCATCTCGTAGCCGTATTCCTGCCCGCCCACACGGAGGCCGGCCTGCGCCGGTACCGCCGCGGTGTACAGGTAGCCGTTGATGTTCTTCGCCAGCCAGTCGCTGGCGAACGGCGTCCCGAAGCGGCGGAACATGTGGTCGCAGCTCAGCCACCAGCCACCGATGTCCTCGAACATCGGGCTCAGCGGGTGCGGGCAGTGGAGGTCGTCGAAGACCCAGAACAGGTCCTTCTCCGTCTCGGATGCCCAGGCCACGGGGAACGCCTCGTCGCCGAAGAACGTCGCGAGGGCTTGCTCCTTGAGGGGCACCGTTCGTTCTCCCTGACCCGGTCCTGCGCAGCGCCGCCCGTGACGTGCTGCGCTGGTGACCGTCGATAATCGATTAGCGATGGTAGGCAGCCCGCTCGACACTCGTCAAGGGCGCACCCGACCGGGCACGAGGGCCATCAGGCGGGGCGCAGGTCGGGGTTCGGCAGGACGATGTCACGGACGACGCCGAGGAGGTCGTGGTAGCCGGCAACGAACGAGCGAACCGTGCGCGCCGTTGCGCCGTAGCCGTCGAACTCGGCAGGCTCCAGGCCGTCGGGCTCGTACGCCCGGCGGAAGTCCGGGACCCGCGCGAGCAGCTCGTAGATGAGCGCCTGGTCGACCGGCACGTCGATCCGCGGGACGGGCTCGATACCGCTCTCGTTGAACCGGACCTGCCACCCATGGGGCAACGTCATGACGATGTCGCCGCCCACGAGCTCGGTCCAGTGGAGCCGGTGACGGTAGGCCGCGACGAGCAGCCGCGTCCGGTGGCCGCGCTCGCGGTACAGGCTGTAGGCCCGCTTGAACATCGCGATCCCGGCCCAGTTCGCGGCGTCTGGTGCGAGAGCGATGTCGTCACGCTCGACGAGGACCTTCACCCAGTCGTCGAGGCGCCCGACCATCAGCGAGCAGACGGGGCTCGTGCGGCTCGTGTCGCCGCCCGCGGCCTCGTAGCGCCCCAGCCCGCGATCGACGGCCTCCCCCACCGCCAGCGCCTGGGCGACCGTGAACGCGACGGTCGCGTTGATCACGACGCCGCGAGCGGTCGCCTCTTCGAGCGCCACGAGCCCGGCCGCGGTGGTCGGGAACTTGACCTGGATATTCGGGGCGAGCGTGGCGAAGTGGACGGCCTGGTCCACCATCCGAACCGGGTCGCGGTAGTTGGCGGGGTTCGTCTGGAGGCTGAGGCGGCCCTTGCGGCGCTCGGTGCGCTCGAAGACCGGGGCGAGGAGCCCGGCGCCTCGGACGGCCATCTCCTCGATCAGCGCCCAGGTGACCTCGACCTCGGACCAGGTCGGGTTTGCGGCGGCGAGCTCGCGGACGCGCGGGACCCAGTGCTCCTTCTCCCTGCGCATCACCTCGCCGACGATCACGGGGTTGGAGGTGGCCCCCGTCGCCCCACGCGCAATCGCGTACTCGAGGTCGGCGGTGGCGCAGGAGTCGTTCCACCAGTCGGTCGGGGTCGACTCGACCATCCGCTGCAACGGGCTGTCCGCGGCGTTGAGCGTCATGGGTCGCGTCCTTCCGGCTATCCGACGACATTCTTCGATAATCGATTACCGATGATAGTCCTCGGTCATCGCGGCAGTCAAGATGCCGGCGGCTCCGACGGCGCGGCCTGGAGCCCCGTCGCAAGATGGGCCGATGCCTCCTGGAAGTGATGGCGCAGGGCCTCCTCGACCGCCGCCGCGTCGCGCTCGTGGAGTGCTCGCAGGATCGGCGGGTGGAGGTCGGCGGACCAGCGCGCGTCCGCGTTCGGCGAGACGAGCGTGATGTATGTCCGCGAGAAGGGCTCCAGCGACCGCCAGACCCGCTCGAGCGTGACGTTGTGCGCGAGCTGGAGGATCCGCGCATGGAACGCAGCATCCCGGCTCGCGACCTCGTGGCGGTCCCCCGCCGCCGCGGCCGCCTGCATCGCCGCGTGAAGGTCGTCGATCTCCGCGAGGTCCTCGTCGGTCATGCGCGGGACGCCCAGGCGTGCCCCGAGGCACTCGAGCGCGGTCCGGACCTCGTACGCCTCGACGAGCTCCTCGACCGATGGACGGCGGACCCGCGCCCCGCGGAACGGCAGGATCTCGAGGACGCCGAGCGCCTCGAGCCCACGGAGCGCCTCGCGCACCGGCGCCTGGCTGGTTCCCACCTCGCGCGCGATCCGCGTCTCGACGATCCGGGTGTCGGGCGGATAGCGACCGCTGAAGATCCCCGCGAGCAGGTAGTCCTTCACCTGTTCCGCGAGGACGTTGCGCGTGATGGCGTCGTGGTCGGCCATAGAGACCCCTAGCGAAGCGGGCTCGCCTGAGTCTAGGCTCCAGCGATGCCTAGCGGGCGATGCGCGCGCCGGTGCCCCGCATGACCTGCTCCACCTCGGCCCGGGTCACCATTGACGTGTCGCCGGGCGTGGTCATCGCCAGCGCCCCGTGGGCCGCGCCGTACTCGACGGCGACCGCCGGTCCAAGGCCCGCGATGAGCCCGAAGATCAGGCCTGACGCGAAGGAGTCGCCGCCGCCCACGCGGTCGAGGATCTCGAGGTCCTCGCGGCGGGTCGCCTCGTGGAGGACGCCGTCCGTCCAGCAGACCGCGCCCCAGTCGTTGTGGCTGGCCGTCGTCGCGCGCCGCAGGGTCGTCGCGATGACGCGCAGGCCAGGGTACGCCGCGGCCACGCGGTCGATCATCCGGCCGAAGCTCGCGGGGTCGAGCGGCGCACCCGTGGCTACCGCCCCATCGACCTCGAAGCCGAGCGCCGTGGTGAAGTCCTCCTCGTTGCCCAGGAGCACGTCGACGAGGCTCACCAGCCCGCGGTTCACCTCGCGGGCCCGGTCCATGCCACCGATGCCCGCCCACAGCGAAGGGCGGAAGTTGAGGTCGTACGAGACGATGGTCCCGTGCCGACGGGCCGCCTCCATCGCCTCCCGGGCAACCTCGTGGGTCGTCTCGGACAGGCCCGCGAAGATGCCGCCCGTGTGGAACCAGCGCGCCCCGTCCGTCCCGAACACGCGGTCCCAGTCAACGTCGCCCGGCCGGAGCTGGGAGGCCGCCGTGTGGCCACGATCCGACATGCCGAGCGCCGCCCGGACGCCAAACCCGCGCTCGGTAAAGTTGAGGCCGTTGCGCACCGCCCGGCCGACCCCGTCGTAGGGCACCCAGCGCACGAGCGACTGGTCCACGCCGCCCTGGCGCACGAGGTCCTCGATCAGCCGCCCGACCGGGTTGTCTGCGAGCGAGGTGACGATCGCCGTCCGCAGCCCGAAGCAGCGCGTGAGCCCACGGGCCACGTTGTACTCGCCGCCGCCCTCCCAGGCGCTGAACCCGCGGGTCGTGGCGATCCGGCCCTCACCCGGGTCGAGCCGGAGCATGACCTCGCCCAGCGCGACCAGGTCCCAGCGCGCCGTATCGGGTTCGCGGATCTCGAGCGGCGCCATGCGGCTCCCTCCTGGCGATCGCGCGGCGGGTCAGACCTTGCGGTCGGCCTCGCCGGTAGCGTCGAACTCCGTGTGCATCATTGCGAGGGACGGGTCCGGGCCCTTGAAGCCCACGAGGTACTCCAGCCGGATCGGCGCGAAGCACTCGTAGAACACGACGTCCTCGTCGCCCAGTTGGCGGAACGCGTGGATCCAGTTCGACGGGATGACAAGCAGGCTGCCCGGGCCGACCTCGCGCTCCTCGTCGGCGACCTTGGCCCACAGGCGTCCGCGCTCGATGAGCATGATCTGCTCCGCCTCGTGGCGGTGCTCCGGGATGACGACCCCGTCGGTGTAGACGATGCGGGTCATCATGACCTTCTCGCCGGACACGGTCTGGCGGTGCACCCCGCGGACGTACTCGACCGTCGGGAACTCGTCCCACGTCGTGATCTGGCTCATGCCGCTCCCTCGCTCCCGGCCGCCGTACCCAGGGCATCGAGGCCCCGGAGGATCGCCTCGGGCGTGACCGGCAGCGTGTCGATCCGCACCCCGCAGGCGTGGTAGATGGCGTTGACGATGGCCGGGATCGGCGAGTTGGCGGTCATCTCGCCGACGCCCTTCGCCCCGTACGGGCCGCTCTCCGCCGGCACCTCGAGCACGACCGATTCAATCACCGGCAGCTCGTGCACCCCGGGCATCAGGTACTCCGCGAAGTCCTTGGGGCTGTGATCGCGGCTGGGGTAGTAGGGCTCGGTCGTCTCGTACAGCGCATGCGACATGCCCATCCAGGCACCGCCGACGATCTGGCCCTGGACGAGCGCCGGGTTCATCTGCCGGCCGACCTCGTAGGCGCTGCGGATGCTGAGCACCGCGACCTCGCCCGTCTCGGTGTCGACCTCGACCTCCGCGACAGTACAGGCATGGGCCTCGGTCGAGTCCGGGTCCATGGCCCCGGTCTCCGGGTCCACCTCGCTCTTGGGCTTCATGAACGCGCCGCGTCCGGCGATCGTGCGGCCGTACTGGAACTGCGCCCGCGACGCGAGGTCGGCGATCCGCAGCGAGCGGCTTGGGACGCCCGCGACCATCACGCTGCCCGCCCCGTCGAGGACGAGGTCGCCGACCGAGCACTCGAGCTCCTCCGACGCGAGCTGGAGCACGAGGTCGCGCGCCTCGGCGGCCGCGGCCCTGACCGCGTTGCCGACGCGGTGCGTGCCCCGGCTGGCGAACGTGCCCATGTCGTGGGGGCCCGTGTCCGTGTCGGCGGTGTCGACGACGATCTCCTCGTACGCCACCCCGAGCGTCTCCGCGGCGATCTGCGCCACGACGGTCCTGAGCCCCTGGCCGAGGTCCGTGGCGGACAGGACCACGTTGAACGATCCGCTGGTCGTGGCGTGGACCAGCGCCTGGGACGGGTCACCGCCGAGGTTCATGCCGGTGGGGTAGTTGACGGCGGCCATCCCCGTCCCGCGCAGCTTCGCCATGTCAGCGGCCTCCTTCCGGACCGGCCGGGGCGGTGCGCGGGGCGGACGTGAGCGTCCGGTACTCCTCGGGCAGGTCGTGGCCCACGAGCGCGGCCGCGGCCTGCATCGTCTCGATCAACGTGGCGTCCTCGACGAGCTTGCGATGCGGCTTCGTGTCGCCGTTGCGATACGCGTTGCGGAAGCGGACGGTCCACGGGTCGAGGCCCACCAGCTCCGCGATGCGGTCCATCTGGACCTCGGTCGCGAACGACGCCATCGTCACGCCGAAGCCGCGCATCGCGCTGGTCGGCGTCCGGTTGGTGTAGACGCAGTAGACGTCGATCGAGACGTTGGGGATCGCGTACGGGCCTGCAGCATTCGCTGCGTGCTTGGTCATCGCGTACGGCGTCTGGCGGCTGTAGGCGCCGCAGTCCGCGTAGCTCGTGACCTGGCGCGCGACGATACGGCCGTCATCCATCACGCCGTCCTTGAGCCGGATCTTCCAGGCGCTCCGGGTGGACGAGACCTGCATCTCCTCCTGCCGGCTGTAGACATAGCGGACCGGCCGGTTGGTCTTCATCGCCGCGAGCGTCGCCAGGGGCTCCACGATCACGTCCACCTTGCCGCCGAAGCCCCCGCCCACCGTCCCGCCGATGAAGCGCAAACGGTTGCCCGGGACCTGGAGGATGATCGCCGTGTTGTCGAGGCTGAAGTAGATGGCCTGCGTGTTCGTGTACACGGTGTACCGGCCGTTTGCCTCCGGGACCGCGACGCAGCCGGTGGTCTCGATGGGAGCCTGCTCGATCGGGCTCGTCGTATAGACATGCTCGATGACGTGGTCCGCTTCCGCGAAGCCCTGCTCCACGTCGCCCAGGCGGACGCGGCGGCAGTCGTGGCCCTCGAACATGAAGGTGTTGGTGCCCCAGTGGGTGACGATGGGCGCCCCGGGCCGGAGGGCCTCCTCCATGTCGAACACGGCCGGCAGCTCCTCGAGCTCCAGCCGCACCTTCGCGACGGCCTCGAGCGCGGCGGCCTCGGTCTCGGCGACGATCGCGACGATCGGCTCGCCCTTGTAGCGGACCCTGTCCACCGCAAGAACGAACTCCTCCTCGGGCTCCACGCCGATCAGGCCGAGGATCGTGTACACGTTGTGGGGCACATCGGCGTGGGTCAGCGCCCGCACGAAGCCCGGCACCCGCTCGGCCTCGGAGAGGTCCACGCCCAGGAGCCGCGCATGGTGGACGGGGCTGCGGACCATCTTGAGGTGGAGCATTCCCGGGAACGACTGGTCCCCGCTGTACAGGCTCCGCCCGGTGACAAAGCCGATGCCGTCGCTGCGCGCGACCGACTGTCCGACGACGTGCAGCGCGCTCATCGTCCCGCCTCCTGCGTGATCGCGGATGCCGCGGCGGCCGTGATCGCCTCGATGATCGGCACGTACCCGGTACACCGGCAGACGTTGCCCACGAGGGCGTCGCCGATCTCCTCCCGGGTGGGGCTGGGATTGTGGTCCAGGAGCGCCGTCGCGATCATCACCATCCCGGGCGTGCAGTAGCCGCACTGGAACCCGTTGGCCTCGAGCAGCGCCCGCTGCACCGGGTCCAGGCCCTCCGCCGGTGTGATGCCCTCCAGCGTGGTCACGCGCCGGCCGGCGACGTCCTCGACCGGCAGGAGGCACGACAGCATCGGCTCCCCGTCAACGAGGATGGTGCAGCTCCCGCAGCCGCCCTGGCGGCAGCCCTCCTTGGTCGCGGTGAGGCCCAGCTGCCCACGCAGGACGGACTGGAGGGTCTGCATCGGGCTGGCCATGACCTCCACGGCCCGCCCGGACAGCTCGAACGTGACGATGACGGAAGCCACGCTACTCATCCCTTCCGGTCGTGCGTGCGGCGAGCTCGGTGAGCGCACGCCGGACGTGGACCTCGACCATCCGGCGCCGGTACCACGCGCTGGCAACGGCGTCATCGAACGGGTTGCTGTCGGCAGCGGCGGCCGCGGCGGCAGCGTCGATCGTGGGCGCCTCCAGCCTGGCCCCGGTGATCGCCGCCTCGGCGCGCGGCGCGCGCAGCGGGTGCGGCCCGACCGCGCCCAGCGCGATCCGCGCGGCGGTGACCGTCCCGGCGTCCAGCGCGAGGTGGATCGCGATGCTGACGACCGCGGGCGTGTTGGCGTGCTTGCGCCCGACCTTCAGGAACGTGACGGGTCCGGTGTCGAGCGGCACGACGATCGACGTCACGAGCTCGTCTGGGCGCAGGTCGACGGTCATGAAGCCCGTCTGGAACGCGCCCAGCGGAACGGTCCGCGACCCCCGCGCGGACCTCACGACGACGCGCGCGTCGAGTGCGAGCAGCGCCGTCGCGATATCGCCACCCGGCGGGGGCGTGAACAGGTTGCCGCCGACGGTCCCCATGTTGCGGATCGACCAGCTGCCGGTGCGCGCGGCCGCCGACCGCAGCAGGATGCTCTCGCGCTGCTCGAGCAGGCTCGTGAGCGTCGCCGTGGCCCCGATGTGGAGCTCGTCGCCGACCCGCTCGATGCCATCGAGGCCGGCGTGCCGCAGGCCCATCACCAGCCGCGGCAGCGAGATGCCCTCGTTGATCAGCGGCATCGCCACCGTGCCGCCGGCCATGACCAGCAAGTCCGGCCCGTGGGCGTCGAGGAGTGCGAGCGCGTCCGGCATTGACGCCGGGAGGAAGTAGCTGGTGACGGTCACTCGGGACCCTCCGTGATTGCCTGGGTCGCGCGCCCGGTGGCGAGCGGCGCGGTGGCGAGCGGCGCGGTAGCGAGCTCGAGGCGGGCGGCCAGGGCGCGCAGGCCCTGGTCGATCAGCGATTCGGCGAGCCGCTCGGCAAATCGGGAGTCCAGGCGGGCGAGCGGCCCCTGGATGACCGCGTCCCCGCGCCAGGTGAGCTCGGTGGCATCGCCCGCGTCGCGCAGGACGAAGTCGGCGCGGCCGCGGATCGAGCCCATCGCGCCGACGACGTCGCCCTCCATCCCCGCACGGTGCGGGGCCGCGACGTCCACGAGGCGCACGCTCGTCCTGTAGCTGCCGACGGCCCCCGGGAGGCGCAGCGCGATCCGGCCCTCGTACGCCGCAGGCCCCGTCTGCTGGACCGCCTCACAACCGGGGATGACGGCCATCAGCGTCGCCGGGTCGCAGATTGCGGCGAACACGGATGCGCGGGGTGCGGCGAAGCGGTGGCTGCCGCTGACGTTCATCGCCCGGCCCTCGCGGGCGTAGAGGTCACCGTCGTCGGCGCGAGGGTCGTCGACGGGGCGGGGGTCGTCACGGCCGTGGCCCCGAGCCGTAGGCGCGCCGGCGTGGCGGCTTCAGGCGCTGCCAGGGATGGACCGCCTGAGCCGAGCGCCGACTCCACGTGGTCGAGGTGCGCCTGCATCGCCGCCGCGGCCGCGTCCGGATCGCTCGCCCGGAGCGCTGCGAGGATCGGCTCGTGGTCTGCGAGGGCCCGCTCGCGGAACGCACGCGTGGCACCCGTCCGCTCGCGGCTCACCTTGGCGAGCGTGTTGATGATGCGCATGAACTGCGCGAGCAGGAAGTTGTCGGCCGCCTCGCACACCGCGTTGTGAAAGGCGATGTCGAGGTCGCTGAACCGCTCCGCATCCCCCACCGCCGTCCGCAGCCGGGCGACGATCGCGTCGAGCTCAGCGAGCTCGGCGGGTCCGACCCGCTGCGCCGCCAGCCGCACGTTGCCAACCTCCACGACGCGCCGCGCCTCGAGGACATTCGCCAGCGCGACCGAGTCCTTCGAGAACACGAAGTCCAGGTGCGACACCAGCTGCTGCGGCTCGAGCGCCGTGATGTACGTGCCGGCACCCTGGCGGATCTCGACGACCTTCATGATCGAGAGCGCGCGGAGCGCCTCGCGAAGGACGGGCCGGCTGACCTGCATCAGCTGGGCGAGCGTCCGCTCCGCCGGGAGCTTGTCCCCGGGCCGGAGCTCCTGGGCCCGGATGAGCTCCAGCAGCCGGCTGGCGATCTCGTCGGGGAGGGTGCTGCGGTTGAGCACGGCGAACTGCGGCCAGCCCGGACCCGCGTCCTCGGCTGTGCGGCCCGCGGCTCCCGGATCGTCCCTGCTCACCCGCTCGACCCTCGTCTGCCCGATGCTTCTGCCGTTTGACCGGATGCTAGGTCGATCTGATAAAGTCGTCAACTGGTCAGACCAATTGGCCTGTCGACCGCACGGAGGCCCCGCATGATCGCGCGGCACATCACCTTCGACGTCCACCCGGACCGGACCGCGGACTTCGAACGCTTCTTCGCCGAGAGCTACCGGCCGCCCGTGACGGCAGTGCCCGGGTTCGTCGCCTGCGACCTCCTGTGCGAGATCGACCACCCGGAGCGCTACCAGATGGTGTTCCGCTGGGAGCATCCCGAGGATGCCGTCGCGTGGCGCATGAGCGAGGTCCACCAGGCCCTGCAGCCGGAGCTCAACACGCTCCATGCCGGCATGGCCATCACGGCCTACACCCTGGTCCCCTGACGATCCGGCGTCGGGCGACGCACCACGCGGAGCTGGAGCACACCGTGCCTGACGAGCGGTTCCTGGTCACGGGCGGCACGGGCTGCCTCGGTTCCTGGGTTGTCCGGAACCTCGTCCGCGCCGCGGTGCCCGTCACCATCCTCGTGCACGCCCACGGGCTCGAACGGCTGCGCCTGCTGCTCACCGACGACGAGGTCGTGCGTGTGGGCGTCATCGAGGCGGACCTGTGCGACCTCGAGGCCATCGAGGCCGGCGCCCGGCGGGCAAGGGTCACGACGCTCATCCACCTCGCAGGGCTCCAGCTCCCGCTCTGTGCCGCGGACCCGATCGCCGGTGCCCGCGTCAACGTCCAGGGCACCGCAACGATGTTCGAGCTCGCGCGGCGCCTGGACATCGGGCGCCTCGTGTACGCCAGCAGCGCCGCGGTGTATGGCCCCAGGGCGCGCTACGCCGACGAGATCGTCGGCCCCGACGCGGAGCGCTACCCCACCTCGCACTACGGGGTGTTCAAGGTCGCCAACGAGCAGGGCGCGACGGTTGCCTGGGAGACCCAGGGCGTCGCGAGCATCGGCCTCCGGCCGCACTCCGTCTACGGCCCCGGCCGCGACCAGGGCGTGACCTCGAAGCCGACGGTCGCGATGGTCGCCGCCGCGGCGGGACGTCCGTTCCGTATCGGCTTCAGCGGCCGCTACCAATTCCAGTTCGCGGACGACGCGGCGCGGGCGTTCGTGGCCGCGGCCCGTGCCCGCATCGACGGCGCGCCGGTGTTCAGCATCGGCGGTCCACTGATCGGCGTCGACGAGATCGTCGCGGCCATCGAGGCGGTCGAGCCCGCGGCGCGCGGCCAGGTCACCGTTGAGGAGCGGTCGCTCCCGTTCCCGGCAGGGTTCGACGGCGAGCCGCTCGAGGCCGCGCTCGGCGTCCAGCCGGTGACACCCCTCGCGGACGGCGTGCGGACGACGATCGAGACCTATCGGCGGGCGCTCGCGGATGGCCGCCTCGACGGAGCGTTCCTCGACCGCGTGCTCGCCGGCTGAGCAGGGCCATGCCCGGGCGTCGCCGGACCGGGCCGCACCCGGGCGCCGCGTGACCGGGCCCCCAGATCCGCGGGGATCGCGAGCTGCGGGATCGTTGACCGGCGTTCGGTTGTCTCGTATGCTCGATAATCGATCATACGAGTGTCCGGCACCGCGCCGGCCGCCGTCCGGGAAGGGAGCCTGATGAGCTATCTCGACGCGTTCAGCCTTGCGGGGAAGGTCGCGCTCGTGCCTGGCGGGGGTGGCGCCATCGGGGCCGCCGTCGCGACGTCGCTCGCCGGCGCCGGGGCGCAGGTCGTCGTGGCGAACCGGACGCTGGACAAGGCCGAGGCCACCGCCGAGGCGATCCGCGCTGCCGGTGGTGAGGCCACCGGGGTCGCCGCGGACGCGACCGACGAGGCCGACTGCGAGCGCGCGGTCGAGGCCACCATTGAGCGCTTCGGCCACCTCGACATCGTCGTCAACTGCATCGGCGGCGGCGCCGGCAGGGTGCTGTTCGATGCGCAGTCGTACCCTCGAGACGCGTGGGACTGGATCATGGAGCTCAACGTCCGTTCGGTCCTCGTCCCGACCCAGGCTGCGGCCCGAGCGATGATCGCGGCTGGCACCGGTGGGCGGATCGTCAACCTCAGCTCGGTCCGCGCGCAGCTGGGCATCAACGCCGGCTACTCCGCGTACGTGGCCGCCAAGGGGGCGATCGAGTCGCTCACCCGCCAGTGGGCCACCGAGTGGGCGAAGTACGGCATCAACGTGAACGCCGTCCGACCCACCTTCGTGGACACGCCCCAGGTGGCGTCCCTGCTCGGTGATCCCGTCTTCCTGGCGGGCATCGTCAGCCGCATCCCGCTCGGGCGCGTCGGTGGCACCGACGACATCACAGGTGCCGTCGTGTTCCTCGCCTCCCCCGCCGCAGCGTTCATCACCGGCCAGGTGCTGGGGATCGACGGCGGCCTCACCGCAACCCAGTAGCCCACAGGGGGAATCCCGCATGGAGCAGGTCACCGACCGAATCTGGACCGAGACGAAGGTCCGGGGCTGCAACCCGAGCATCGTGCAGACGTCGATCGGCCCGGTCGTGATCGACACGCCGCAGCTGCCGACGAAGGCCGTCGCGATGCGCAAAGCGGCCGAGGAGCACGGGACGATCCAGTACGTGATCAACACCGAGCACCACGTCGACCACATCTTCGGCAACTACTGGTTTCGGGGCGCGGGGCCGATCATCCACCACCAGGGCGTACACGAGCGGTTCATGACGGTATTCCCGGAGCTCGACCCGTTCGAGTACGCGCTCGAGGCGCTGCCGACCGACGACCCCGCGGGTGCCGCCCTCGTCCCCGACCGCGAGACGTACTACGCGAACATGGGCACCGCGGACATCGTGTTCAACGGCGACGTGACGCTGCGGGTGGGTGACCGGACGTTCCACCTCCTCCACACGCCCGGGCACACGCCGGGCCAGGTCGCGGTCTACGTCCCCGAGGAGAAGACGGTCTTCACCGGCGACACGATCTTCTCCGAGTGCACCACCTGGCTGATGACGTCGGACGTGGACCAGTGGGTCACCGCCCTCGACCGGATCCGCGCGCTGGACATCGACCACGTGGTGCCGGGTCACGGGCCCGTCCAGACGAAGGACTACCTGGCCACCCAGCGCTCGTTCATGCTCGAGTGGAAGGCGGCGGTCGCCGTCGCGGTGGCGAAGGGCTGGAGTCGCGAGGAGACGATCGCGCGGGTCAACTTCGCGGGGCGCTACCCGGTGGACATCGGGCAGGAGTACATGATGGATTACATCCAGGAGCGCAACGCCGGCGCGCTCTACGACAAGTTCACCGCGCCGACCACGACGACCTACCCCGCGATGGAGCCCCCGAAGCGGTAGCTCCCGCAGGCGGCCGCGGGCCGCAGCGGCGGGCCACGGCGGCAGCGTCGCCGCCAAGCGACCGGAGGGGCCGGATCGGGCCCCCGGGCCCCCGGGCCGCCCCGTGCGCTGCGCCTCGTCAGTACCCGACCGACGGCATGTACGCGCCCTCGGGCTCCTGGTACAGGCCGAGGGTCATCATGTTGAGCACGAAGAACACCCGCAGACCGCGGTCCAGGCACCAGCGGAACAGGTCGTTGTTCGAGAGCGGGACGAGGAACCCGGGAGTGCCGAAGCCTTCGGCCTCGGAGATCAGCGCCCGCAGGTCGTCGTTCGTCTCGGCGACCGAGTGGGCAAAGTAGCTGACCCCCGTCGTGTAGCCGGTGATCCGGCCCAGACGCTCGACCACCCGCGCACTCCCGACGTCCATGGCCTCGCGCACCTCGCCCGCGCGCGCATGCCCGTGGACCCGCAGGCACAACGAGTTGCAGGCGTACTCGTCGTCGATCGTGGCCGGCCGGACGGAGTAGCCCGGCAGCGCCTCGCGGATCGCGGGGCCGTGCAGCGCGGCGAAGGAGCCGCGTACCTCCATGCCCAGCTTCGCGTACAGGCTGAGCGACCGGTTGTGGTACGCGATCTGGAGCAGCCGCACGCCCGGCGCCCGCCTCGCGTGGGCCCTCGCCAGGACGGCGTCCATCAGCAGGCGGCCGACGTGATGGTCCTGGACGCCTGGGTCCACGCTGATCGGCCCGATCGCCGAGATCATCCCGCGCTCGTCGAGGAAGTTGGACCCGATGACCCGCCCGTCCTTGACGGCGACGACGCCGAACACCTCCGGGTGGTTGATCAGCCAGCGGATCGGGTCGGCGGCGGCCTCGACCGATGGGAAGTCGTGCGGGAAGCCATGCTGGTCCGCGGTCGACGCGAACGCCTCGTAGCAGATCCGCCCGGCCGCCTCCCAGTCGGCGTCCACCGCCTCCCGGATCCGGATGCCGACCGCGTCGGGCGCCATGACGGTCATCATGCGTGCTCCCCTGCTGCGACCGGCGCCACGCTCACCGGCTCGCCGCCGGCGGGTGTGTAATAGCGGCGGTACTCGCCCGGCGACATCGCGCACGAGCGGTAGAAGACCTTGTAGAACTGGTTGAGGTTCGTCCAGGCCACGGCGCGGGCGACGTCGGCGACCGAGAGGTCCGTGCCCAGGAGCAGCCGCTTGGCCTCCGCGACGCGGACCTGGGTCACGTACTCCTTGAAGCTGACGCCCGTGACGTCCTTGAACACGTGGCGCACGCGGGACGGGCTGACGTGGACGATCGCGGCGACGTCGTCGAGCGTGATGCTCTCGCGGCAGTGCCCGTCCACATAGGCGAGGACCGGCCTGATCTGCTCCCGCCGGTCGGCGGCCGCACGGACGCCCTCCACGGACGCCCCGATGTCGGGGTCCCGGTTGACGAGGGCGAGCGCGAGGCGCAGCGTCGCGTCGAGGAGGTGGCGTTCCGCGGGGTCGTGGCGGGCCCACGCTGCGGCCAGCCCACGCAGGATGGCACCCACCTCCGTCGCCAACGGGGTCCCGGCGCGGACCCGCGGCGAGCGGCCCTCGACGCACCGGAAGGGCGCGAGGTAGCCCAGGTCCAGCTCCCGGCAGCCCGGACCCGCGATCAGCTCCGGGCGGAACAGCACGAGCAGGAGCCGGAGCGGCGTGCCCGGGTGCGCGCGCGCGACGTGGGGCTGCGAGTTGTCGATGAAGAACACGTCGCCCGCCTCGGCCTCGAGCGGCCGGCGGCCGAACATGAACACGCCCCTGCCCTCGAGCACCAGCGCGATCTCGAAGTGATCATGCCAGTGCATCGGGTCGGCGTCGCCCGCCACCGGGTATTCGAGGACCGCGAGCGGGAACCCGGGCTCCATGTCCTGCTGCCAGACGTAGACGGCCATGTAGCCAAGGGTCGTTGCTGTCCAGCCGGATCGGACAGGGCCATGTGGAACGATCCCGACGGCCATCCGGATCGCCGCGGCCGGTTCTGCCACTGCAACGACCGCTGCTGGCATTGCCGCGCGACCCGGCGCCGCCCAGCATCGAGGGGTCGCATCGTGTCCGACGCCAGGAGAGAAGCCCGCCATGCCGTTCCCCAACCTGTTCAGCCCGATCCAGCTGGGATCGCTCCAGCTCCCGAACCGCATCGTCCACGTGCCGACGGACATCAGCTCCTCGCACGCCGACGGCGAGGTCAGCGAGCGCGACATCCATCACCACGCAAACATCGCCAAGGGTGGGACCGGGTTCGTCATCGTCGGCGCGACCACGCCCGACGCGTCGACCGGGCGACCCACCGTCACCTGCCTCGTCGCGGATGGCGACAACTACGTTCCGGGGCTCGCCCGGCTGGCCGAGTCGATGCACCGCTACGGCGCGAAGTGCGCGGTCCAGCTCCAGCACCCGGGACGCCAGTGCGCGATCCCGCGCTACAACACGCTCGGCGCCACGGACCGGGTCCTCAAGCTGCCGTGGTCGGCGGGCCACGAGATCGTCTACGAGAACGCCGACGAGAAGGGCAAGGAGATCCGAGAGGCGTCGATCGCGGAGATCCTGGAGCTCGTCGACCTGTTCAGCGAGGCGGCCTGGCGGGTCAAGCAGGCGGGCTTCGACGCGGTCGAGCTGCACGCCGCCCACGGGTACCTGCTCTCGGAGTTCATGAGCCCGTACCTCAACATGCGGACGGACCGCTTCGGCGGCTCGTTCGAGAACCGGATGCGCTTCCCGCTCGCGGTCATCGACTCGATCCAGCGGAAGTGTGGCAAGAGCTATCCGGTCCTCGTCCGCTACTCGTTCGAGGAGTGGTGCCCGGGCGGTCGCGACCTGGCCGAGGGACTGGAGACGGCACGCGTCCTCGAGCGTGCGGGTGTCGCCGCCCTTGACCTCAGCCAGGGCATGCAGGAGAGCCCCGGCGCCGGGTTCGACCCGATGCACTACCCGCAGGGCTGGGCGACCTACGCTGCCGAGGCGACGAAGCAGGTCGTGAAGATCCCGGTGATCACGTCCCACTCGCTGCGCGACCCGGAATACTGCGAACAGATCCTCGCCGAGGGCAAGACGGACCTCGTGGGCCTTGCCCGGCAGCTGCTGGCTGACCCGTACTGGCCGGTCAAGGCCCAGATGGGCCGGACGAAGTCGATCCGCAAGTGCATCTCCTGCCTCGGCGGCTGCTGGCAGGAGTCACTGATGGCGAAGCACGAGATCGCGTGCTCCATCAACGCCGCCTGCGGCAACCCCGAGTACGACGAGATGACGCGGACGGAGCGACCCGTGCGGGTTGCCGTCGTGGGCGGCGGGCCGGCCGGCATGGAGGCTGCGCGGATCGCCACCGAGCGCGGCCACCTCGTGACGCTGTTCGAGCGCGCGGGCGAGCTCGGCGGGGCGATGAAGTTCGTGTGCATGGTCCCGGGCAAGGAGAAGATGCGCTGGTACCTGGACTGGATCCGGGACCAGCTGCTCGACCTGCGGGTGGACATCCGGCTGAACCACGCGCCGACGGTGGACGAGCTTCGGGCGTTCGATGTCGTGCTCAACGCCACTGGCGCCGCGTCGTACGTGCCGCCGGTCGCCGGCGACGCCGCGCGCATCGTGCCGTTCGAGGAGACCATGGCCTGCCCGCGCGTGTCGTGTGAATGCCATCCGGGCGGACGCACGATGCGCAAGCTCGGGCAGCGGGTGCTCCTGTGGGGCGATTCCTACGCGGCGGCCGACACCGCAGCGTGGCTCGCGGACATCGGGCGCGAGGTGACCATCGTCACCGAGAACCGCGAGTTTGCGGCCGACTGCGAGGTGATCCACATGTACGTCCTGCGCAAGCGCTTCGCGCAGGCGGACGCCGAGGTCCTCTCGTCGCGGCCGTACAAGCACCCGGTGACCGTGATCACGTCCACCACGGTGGCGGCGATCAACGGGACCGAGGTGGTCCTCCAGGACAAGGACTTCGTGCGTTCCGTCGTCGAGGTCGACGATGTCGTCACGTGCCACACCCGGCCGGAGCTGGGGCTGTTCACGGAGCTGCGGGCTGCGGGCGTTCGCGTGCTCAATGCGGGTGACTCCGTGGCTCCCCGGAACCTGTACCACGCGGTGAAGGAGGGCTCGGCGTTCGGGCTGGCCGTGGATGCGCACCTGCTGTTCAACCCGAACGGCGCGATCCTCGCCGACCTGCCGATCGACGTGCTCGCCCAGCTCACGCGCGAGGAGGGTCCCTCGTACTCCGCGTCGCGGATGCTGGAGCTTGTCGCGACGGCCGGGCCCGCCACCGGGGACTGAGCGCCGGCGCCGATTGGGCGTTCTTCCGGGGGTCAGTCGAAGACCGACCAGCACCGCTCGTTGCGCAGGCGCTGGTCGTCGAGGACGAGCTCCCGGATCGCGTCGGGAAGCCGCCCGCGCTGCCAGCGGCACTCTCGGCGGCCGGCCTCGTCGCGCTCGCCATCGGGAGCGGCTGCGCGGACAGCCCTGATGGCGTAGGCCGCTGCGCCGAGCTCGTGCGCAGCAACGTGTGCCACGGCCGCCGCCTGGCCGGCTGCGTACGCCGCCTCCCGGGCTGGACCGTCCAGCACCTGCGCGGCCCCCATCGCGTGACCGCCTGCCGCGCGCGCCTGCATCATCGGGATCTCGCCCCGGGACCACGCGCGACCCAGCTCGATCGCCCGGCGCGGCCGGTCATCGCCGGGCACCGCGTCCTCGAAGTAGTGGAGGACGTGCCCGGCGCAGTCGGCTGCCCAGCTGGCGAGCAGGTGATGCGCGTCGTCCCCAAGGGTGCCGCCCCGACGCACGGTGATGAGCCTCGGGTCCCGGATGTCGCTGAAGATCATCGGCGTGCCGCGCGCTCCCATGCTGGCCGGCCGCGGCACGCCGCGTGCGGATGATCGCCAGCCATCGTACGTCGATCGGATCCTGCCGGCCGTGGCGACGCGCCTCAGCCCTCGGACGTCACCCGGGTGTAGGCCGCGGCGACCGCAACGATGATCGATCCGAAGAGCACCTGGCGGACCGCCTCGGGGAACCCGAGCACCGACAACAGTGACGTCAGCACCGTGAGGATCAGCGCACCCACGATCGTGCCGGCATACCCGCCGCGGCCGCCCATGATCGACGTCCCGCCGATGACGGCGGCCGCGACCGACGGCAGCACGGCCGTGTCCACGAGCGTGACCGACGCGGTGTTGCTGAGGCCCGAGTAGAGGAAGCCCGCGAGTGCGGCGATCATCGCCGAGAGCATGTACAGCACGATCAGGACCTGCCAGCTCCGCGCGCCCGAGAGGCGCGAGGCGATCGGGTTGTCGCCGATGGCGTACAGCAGGCGCCCGTAGCCCGTCCGCCGCAGGAGCAGCAGGATGAACGCGGCCACCGGCACGAACACCAGCAGGGCATTCGGCAGGAGGGTCAGCGTGGTCCCCGAGCCGAGCCAGCGCAGGAGGGCCGGAACGCCCGATCCGGTCTGGACCATGACCAGCTGCCAGACGTTGGCCAGCCCCAGGACGACGAGGCTCATGCCCAGCGTCATGATCAGCGGGTGGACGCGGAACACGCCGACGCCCACGCCCGTGAGGAATCCGGCCAGCGCCCCGATGAGCAGTGCGACGAGCAGCGCCACCACGATCCCCTGCCCGCCGACCAGCGTCGCCACCACGAACCCGCTCATGGACGCGACGGCGCCGACCGAGAGGTCGATGCCCCCGGTGAGGAAGGTGATCGTCTGGCAGGCGGCGAGCAGCGCGAGCGGGATCGCCGCGCGCAGGATCACCCCGAGCCACTCCGGGCTCACGGTCCCCGGCTGGACGACGCCGATGATGACGACGAGCAGGACCAGCAGCCCGATCAGCGGGACGAGGGGCTGGTCGCGGAACAGGGCACCGAGGCCGTCGCCGCGGTCCGGCGAGCGCTCGCCGGCGACGCCGGTCATGCGCGCTCCCTCCGGAGCTGGACGAAGCTGCCGATCATGACGACTCCGATGAGGATGAGGCCCTGGACCACGACGGCGAGGTTCGAATCCAGGTTGAGGAAGGTCATGTCGGTGCGGATGAGCTGCAGGATCATGACCGCGATCAGGGGGCCGAAGACGCCACCCCGGCCGCCCGCGAGGCTGACCCCGCCGAGGACGACCGCCGCGACGGCCTGGAGGGTGTACGGCCCGGGCTTCGGATCCCCGATCCCCGTGCTGGCCACGAGGCTCAGGCCGCCAAGCGCCGCGAACAGGCCGGTGAGGGCATACGCCGCGATTCTCGTCGGGCCCACGGCCACGCCGCTCCGGAATGCCGCGAGGCTGTTGCTCCCGATCGCGTAGATCGACAGCCCCAGCCGGGATCGCCGAAGCGGGAACCAGATGACCGAGACGATCACCAGCAGCACGACCGCCGCCTTCGGGATCCACGGGGTGAGCACGGGGCCGAGCACGAGATCGCGCAGCCAGGTGACCGACCCACCGCCGGGCGTCTTGAGCACGAGCAGCGCGACCCCCGCCCACACGAACGACATCGCGAGCGTGACGACGATGTCGGGGACCTTCGTGACGACGACGAGGCCACCGTTGACCGCGCCGATCGCCATCCCGAGCAGGATCACCGCGACCACGACGAGCAGCCCGAAGGCCTCGGGCTGGCCCATCATCAGCGTCGCCGCGACAACGGCGCACAGGGCCATCACGGCCGACACGGACAGGTCGATGCCGCCGGAGATGACGACGATCGCCTGGCCGACCGCCGCGAGCGCCAGAGGCAGCACCGAGATCGCGAGCCCCTGGATGCCGGCGACGCCGTAGTCCGGGTTGATGATCTTGGTAAAGGCGAGCAGCAGGACGAGGAACCCAAGCAGGCCGAGCGTCCAGGCGTTGCGCCGCGCCGCCACGGCTGCGGACGCCGAGCGGTTCGCGCCGGCGGCGGCGGTCGTGGCGCTCATCGCGTGCCCTCGCGGCTGTCGGCCGCGCCCGGGGAGGGTTCGCCCGCGCGCTGCACAGTCGGGGATGGCGCGCCGGTCGCCTCGCCGGCGATGACGGCCTCCGCCTCGGCCTCGGCCTCCGCCTGGACGGCCTCCGCCTCGGCTGCAACCGTCTCTGCTGCGGCGAGCTCCGGGATCATCGCGTCCGACCGGAGGTTGTAGGCGGCACGGAGGAGTGCGGGCTCGTCGGCATCGGCGACTGCCAGCTCGGCGACGACCCGGCCGCCGAAGATGACGATCGCGCGGTCGCAGGCAAGCTGGACCTCCTTGAGCTCGGACGTGTAGAGCAGCACGGCCGCGCCCGCGTCGGCAAGGTCGCGGAGGAGCACGTAGATCTGGCCCTTCGTGCGGATGTCGATCCCACGGGTCGGGTCGAAGCACAGCATCGTCCGGACACCGCCCGCCACCCAGCGCGCGATCGTGACCTTCTGCTGGTTCCCGCCCGAGAGGCGGCGCACCTCGCCCTGGGCCCGGGTGTCGATCTGGAGCGTGGCGATCGCGCTGTCCACCTTCTTCCGCTCCTCACGGCCGCGGATGACGCCCCACGAGCGCAGGCGGGTCGTGAACGGCAGCGCGATGTTCTCGCGCACGGAGCGCTGCATGAGCAGGGCCTCGGCGCGGTCGGCCGGGACGTACACGAGACCCGCACGGATCGCGTCCGCGGGGTGGTGGAACGCGACGGGCGCACCGTCGATGAGAAGGTCACCGGAATCGGGTCGCGTGGAGCCGGCGAGGATGTCGAACAGCTCGTCCTGGCCCTGCCCCTCGAGCGCCACGACGCCCAGCACCTCGCCCGGGTGGAGCTCGAAGGACACGTCCTGGAGCTTCGTCCCGGTGGCCAGGCCGCGGGCCGTGATCCGGGGTCCGGCATCCCGGCTGCGGGCCGCGGAAGCAGCCCGGGCGGCGACCGACGGCAGGTTCGCGACCGCCTCCCCGAGCATCAGCTCCACGATCCGGTCCTCGGAACCTTTCGTGACGTCCACGACGCCGACCGTCTCGCCCTCGCGGAGCACAGTCGCCCGGTCGCACACGGCGGCGATCTCGATCATGCGGTGGGAGATGAAGATGACGGAGCGCGTCCCGCCCCGCAGGCGCCCGATGACCTCGAGCACCCGCTCGGTGAGGTTCGCGGGCAGGGCCGCGGTCATCTCGTCGAGCATCAGGACATCCGGCTCGATCGCGAGCGCGCGGGCGAGGTCGATGATCCGCAGCGAGGCAAGCGGCAGGTGGCGGGCCATCATCGACAGGTCCAGGTCCTCCAGGCCCAGCTCGTGGATCCAGCTGCGGAACGGCTCGACCGGCGTCTGCGTGAGGCGCAGGTTCGAGCGGAGGTCAAGGTCCGGGATCAGCGCCGGCTCCTGGTAGACAGAGACCAGGCCGCCGCGCCGCGCCTCGGCCGGCGAATGGACGACCCGCTCGCGGCCGCGGACGGTGATCCGCCCGCTGTTCGGCCGGATCGCGCCCGTGAGGATCTTGACGAGGGTGCTCTTGCCGGCGCCGTTGGCGCCCATCAGCGCGTGGACCTCGCCCGGGCGGACGGCCAGCGATGCGGACCGGAGCGCGACGACCGCTCCGTAGGTCTTGGAGATGTCCGTCGCTTCGAGCAGGAGGTCAGGGGTGGTGAGGGTCATGGGATCCGTGGATGTGCGGGTAGACATCGGGGATGCCGGCAAGCCGGCATCCCCGATGCGTTGACGCCAGGCGAACGGCTACTTGTCGCCGGGGCCCTTGCAGGCGACGGCCTGCGCGGGGGTGTACGTGGTCCAGCCGTCGATCTTGAGGCCGAGCGGCCACAGCGGATCGAGCCCGTCCACCTTCCACGAGTCGAGCACCTTCTTGCCGGCGTCGGAGACGTTGTCGGCAAGGACGGGCTTGAGCAGGATGGTGTTCGGCTGGCTGGCGGCCGCGTCGGTCGCGACCTTCTCGCCGGCCAGGAGCTTGAGGGCCAGGTTGATGCCTGCGCCGCCGACGGCGGCGGTGTTGGTGACGGCGGCACCCTCGAGGCCCGGGTACTTGGTGGCGTCGGTCAGCTGGCTGACGAAGGCGCCCAGGTCCGCGCCGACGATCGGCACGGGCTTCTTGCCGGCGCCGTAGATGGCGTCGACGACCTGCGAGTCCATGCCCGACGTCCAGATGCCCTGGATGGTGTCGTACTGGCCGCTGGCGATGAAGTCGTTGATCAGCTGGGTCGTGGTCGCGGGATCCCACCCGGTCGCAACGCCGTCAGCGTTCGGAACGATCTTGATGTTCGGGTAGTCCTTGAGGACTTCCTTGAAGCCCTTGTCGCGGTCGGTGTCGGCCGGATGGCCGGCGAGGCCGCGCATGTAGTACACGGTGCCGGTGCCGCCGATCTTGTCGAACAGCCACTTGGCGCCGAGCTTCGCGTACTCGACCTGGTTGTTGTACAGGTTGTACGTGTTGGGGTCGGTGACGTACGCGTCGACGGAGACCGTGACGATGCCCGCGGCCTTGGCCTCGGCCAGCGCCGGGTTGAGGGCCGCCGGATCGTTCGGGTTGAAGACGATGGCCTTCACGCCCTTGGCGATCAGGTCGCGGATGTCCTGGAGCTGGCCGGCCGCATCGGTGTTGCGGTGGATGGTCGTCAGCGTGGACACCTTGCCGGACGCGAGCGCCTCGGCCTTCGCGGTGCAGACCTGCTCCTCGCGGAAGCCGTTGCCTACGCCGCCGCCATTCGAGTAGCCGATGGCGAACTTGTCACTGCTGCCACCGCCACTGCCGCATGCAGCCGCGATGAGCGCGATGGCGCCGATGGCGACAACCGCGCGGGCCTTGCCCAGATGCTTCATGAACTGCGTCTCCTCCTTGTGGCGGCCGGCGGCTCCTGATGGAGCGATGGTCCGCCTGGAACCCAGAGCGTCGCGTTTCCCTCGTGCTCGTTGGAGCGTCACCCACCTCCTTGCTGGCCGATCGCACGGGCGAGCCGCCGCGCATGCTCTCGATAGGCTTCCTCGAACAGCTCCCGGGACCGTTCCGAGCCGACCGCGCTCGCGCGGCTGATGACCGGCGGCATGGCGCCTCGTTCGACGAGGAGCTCGGCGGTCCGGGACTTGATGGCGTTGACAATGGCGACCGCGCTGATCGTGGACAACGGGCCAACCGGACTCTCCAGGCCCGGAATGGTCACGGCGGCATCGGCATGGGGCGAGCAGAGGTCGAGGACGAGGTCCGCGATCTCCAGCAGGCGCTGGCCGGCAGCGGGCTCAGGCTCTCCGGACATCGACTGCTCGACGGACGTGACGGCGATGACACGCATCCCACGGGCCTGCGCCCCGCGCGCCATCTCGACCGGGACGGCGGTCAGGCCGCTGGCCGAGAACACCATCATGACGTCGTCGGGGCCAAACGTGAAGTTGCCGAGGATCACCTCGGCCAGGCCCGGCATGCGCTCGATGAACATCGCCTGGCGCTGGCCGTTGGCGCCCACCACCTGGGTGTGGAACGTCATCGACAGCTCGACGATCGGGTTGAAGCCCGGGTACGAGCCGTAGCGCGGGAACATCTCCTCGACCGGGATCCGCGAGTGGCCGGTGCCGAACAGGTGGACGAGGCCGTCCGCGGCGATCGCCGTGGCGCACCACTGGCTGGCCGTCTCGATGCCCTCTGCCTGGCTGTCCTCGACCCGCTGCAGGACGGCCGCGGCGGCGCGGAACCAGGTGCCTGCGGCCGTGGTGGTTGCCATCATGCCGCCGCCCCGGCCAGGACGGGATCGACCGCAACGGGCTCCCAGGTGCCGCTGCGCATCGAGCGGTATGCGGCGTCCAGGATGGCGTTCACGATGTAGCCGTCGCGGAATGTCTCGCGCGGCTCGCGGCCCGTTCGGAATGCGTCGATCACGTCGGCCATCATGAGGTCGTGGCCGTGGACGCGCACCTCGTCCGGCACCGGGAACACCCAGCCTGTCTCCGCGTCCGCCTTCTCGACGAGATAGCCCGCCGGCCGCTCCACGAACGCCTTCATCGACCCGACGCTGATGTCCGTGATCAGCCTGCCCGCGTCGCCGTAGGCCTCGAAGCGGCCCTCGAGGCCGCCCTTGGACGACCACGACACGTCGACCGTCGCTGCTCGCCCGTCGACAAAGCGCATGACCATCAGGGCGTTGTCCTCGCCGGTGGTCCGCTCGCCGTGGACCAGCGTCGCACCCCACGCGAACACGTCCGCCACCTCGAGGTCCTTGCCGAACAGGAAGCGGACGAACTCGGCGCCGTGGGACGCCATGTCGAGCAGCGCCCCGCCGCCCGCGAGGTCCGCGTCCCAGAAGTGCGCGGCATGCGGCCCGGAGTGCCCCTCTCGGGCCCGCGCCGTGGTCAGCCGCCCGATGGCGCCCGCTTGGGCCATGTCGCGCATGCGCAGCAGGTCGGGGTTGAAGACGACGTTCTCGAGGTAGGCGCTGAATACGCCGGCGTCGGTGACCGCCCGCAGCATGGCCGATGCCTCGTCCGCATTCCGGCCCAGCGGCTTCGTGCATGCGACGCCCTTGCCGTGTGCGGCCGCAATCCGGACGGCCTCAAGGTGGAGCTGGTTCGGCAGGGACACGACCACGAGGTCCACCGCTGGATCCGCGCAGACCTCCTCGATCGTCGCGTACGGCCGGGCGCCGAACCGGGCGCCGAACGCCTCGCGCCGCTCCGCGCCAGCACCATAGTTGGCGACGACGCGGGCGTCGGGGACGTACCGCAGCCCGAGCGCATGGAACTCACCGATGAACCCGGAGCCGAGCATCCCCACGCCGACGGGCTGCATCAGTAGGCGCCCGAGTCGCTGGTGACGGCAACGGTCGGGGCCTCGCCCGCCTTGCGCGCGCGGAAGTCCTCGATGATCGCCTCAGTCGCGGTTGCGCCGATGCGGGTGACGCCCAGCGCCATGACGTCCAGCAGCGCGTCCAGCGTCCGGACACCGCCCGCGGCCTTCACGCGGACGTGCGCGCTGGTGTTCGCACGCATGAGGCGCAGGTCGTCGTGCGTGGCGCCCGAGGGTGCGAACCCTGTGCTCGTCTTGACGAAGTCCCCGCCCGCGGCCTCGGTCAGGTGGCACGCGCGGATCTTCTCGTCGTCGGTGAGATAGGCGTTCTCGAAGATGACCTTGACGATGGCCCCGGCCGCGTGCGCGACCTCGACGACCGCCCGGATGTCGTCCTCGACATCCTGGTCGCGGCCACTCTTGAGCGCGCCGATCTTGATCACCATGTCCAGCTCGGTCGCGCCGTCGGCAAGCGCCTGGCGTGCCTCGAACACCTTCGTGGCGGTCTCGTGGTTGCCGTGCGGGAAGCCGATGGTCGTGCCGACAGCGACGTCCGTGCCGGCGAGGATCGCCGCCGCTCGCCTGACGTCGGTGGGTCGGACGCACACGGACGCCACGTCATACCTCGCCGCAAGCCGGCAGCCATCCTCGACGAACGCGTCGTCCAGCTCCGGCCTCAGGAGGCTGTGGTCGATGGTCTTCGCGATGTCGCGCTCGGTGAGATCCGCAATCGGAATGGTCATGTCGCTCCGGACGGAGGGATGCCGACGGTGATCGCGCTCGTGTCCTGGACGCACCCGGCGAATGGCCGGAGGGTAGCGGTTCAGGTACGGGCGAGAGCCGATCAGGTGACCCTCGATAATCGATTACCGATGGTAGGTAGCGGTCGGGATGCCGTCAAGGCCGGTCGGACCGGGCTCATCGGCAGTACGGCCGGAGCACGTCTCGGGCGATGAGAAAGCCCTGCTTGACCTTCTCGTCGGTGCCCTCGAAGCGCCGGTCCTCGTGCTCGATGATGCAGTCGCCCTCGTAGCCACCGCGGTAGAGCTCCCCGAACACCACGCGCCAGTCGACATCGCCGAGCCCGGGAATCCGCGGGATCTGCCAGCCGATGCCCATCGAGAACACGCCGCGCTCGTACAGCCCGTCCTTGTCGACGAGCAGGTCCTTCGCCTGGAAGTGGAGGATGTGCGGCGCGAACTCCTTGAGGAAGCGGCGCATGTCGATCATCTGGAGGACGAGGTGGCTCGGGTCGAAGTTGAGCCCGATCGTGCCGCTCCACTGCTCCAGGATCCGGCGCCACATCCGGGGCGTCGTGGCGATGTTGTGGCCGCCGGGCCACTCGTCGTACGAGAACAGCATGGGACAGTTCTCGAGGGTGATCTTCCGGCCGTGATCCTGCGCGTGCGCGACGATCTCCGGCCAGATCTGCAGCGCACGCTCCCAGTTCTGGTCCTGGTTGAGCGCGCCGTCGCTGCCCATGAACGTGTTGACCAGCGGGACGTCCATCTTCTCCGCTGCGTCGATCACGTGGCGGAGGTGCCCGATGACCTGCTCGCGGTGGGCCGCGTCCGGGTGGAGCGGGTTGGGGTAGAAGCCGAGGCCCGAGATCGCGAGCCCCTTCGCCTCGATCTCCGCACGGATCTCCTGGGCCTGCGCGCGTGACAGGTTCGCGACGTCGATGTGGCTCGTCCCAGCGTAGCGGCGTGTCGGGCCCGTTGCGGCCGGCCAGCAGGCGATCTCGAGGACCTCGAAGCCGCTGGCGGCGGCCCAGTCGGCCACCTCCATCAGCGGCGTCTCGGGGAATGGTGCGGTGAGGAAGCCGAGCTTCATCGCTGCTGCTCCTGTGTGGTCTGGCTCAGGCTGGTTTGGCGACCTCGACCCAGCGGCCGGTGCGGGCGCTCTCGAGCACCGCGTCGCCGATGAGCATCTCCTCGTGGCCGGCCGCGAAGTCCGCGTACCGGGGAGCAGCCGACGGTCGTCCCGCAAGCACGTCGTCGTAGACCGCGGAGAAGACGGCGCCGAAGGTGTCGGCAAAGCCCTCCACGTGGCCTCCCGGCAGCCTTGCCGCCGCCGCTCCGGCCTCGTTCATGAGCGCCGGGTTCCGGAGCAGGAGCTCGTTGGGACGGTCGCGATGACCGATCCACAACTGCTCCGGCTGCTCCGAATCCCAGGCGACAGCGGAGGAGGCGCCGTCGATCTGGTAGATGATGCTGTTCTTGCGGCCCGGGCTCAGCTGGCTGATCGCGACGCTGCCGCGCGCGCCACCCTCGAAGCGCAGGAGGATTGTCGCGACATCCTCTGTGTGGATCTCGACGGGGACCGCATCGGCTGCGCGCTCCGTCGAGAAGGTCAGCACGGGCCCGACCGGCTTGTAGCGGACCGGGATGAACGTCGTGAGGTCGGCCATCACCGCCTCGACCCGGCGCCCGGTCAGGAAGCTCGTCAGGTCCAGCCAGTGCGAGCCGATGTCCCCGACCGCGCGGAGCGCGCCGCCCTTGTCGTCCTCCAGCCGCCAGTTCCAGTCGGTGTCGTACAGCAGCCAGTCCTGGAAGTAGCGCCCGGTGATGAGCCGGACGTCGCCGATGCCCCCGTCCCGGACCAGCTGCGAGACGTGCTGGTTCAGCGGGTAGAAGCGGATGTTGAAGTTGACCGCGTTGACGAGCCCGCTCGCGGCCGCCCGAGCCACGAGGTCGGACGACTCGGCCGACGTCATCGCCAGCGGCTTCTCGCACACCACGTGCCTGCCGGCAGCGAGGATCGCGGCGGCCTGGCCGTGGTGCAGCTCGTTGGGTGACGTGACGTGGACGACCGTCACCGCGTCGTCGGACAGCAGCTCGTCCAGGCTCGCGTAGGCCCGCGGCAGGCCGAGCTCCGCAGCCCGCGTCACGCCCTGCTCCGGCGTCGCCTCGAGCAGGCCGGCCACGCGCACGCCGATCCGGCGCAGCGCCTCGATGTGGACGGTGCCGATGAACCCGCTGCCGATGACGGCGGTGCTGATGTCGGTGCGTCGCGCCATGGCGGTCCGAACACTCCTCCGCTGATGCCGTGGTGCCCGCCGGGCGGGCAGTACCTCAACGGCAACCAGTCTATACGGCTGGGCTGGCCTGGTGTGCTGGGACGACGTGACGTGGATACAGGGGACCCGGTGAGACGCTCGCTCATGCACCTGGACCGCGCGTCCGACCACCATCCTACTTTGACATGTCAAGGACAAAAGTCACTTCCGGGCGCCCGTGCGGGGTGTAGCATGCGGCCCGTGGGCGATCGTTGGACCCCCCGGCGCAACCGTGGCGACGATGGCTCAACCGCGCCCCCGGTGCCCCCGGCGATCCCCGGAGGCCTGGCCGGCGGCGGGGAGCCCGGTCCGCTCCCCCATGAGGCGCTCGACGCGCTGATCGTCGTCCTGGACGAGGTCCGGCTGGGGCGCTCGAGATCGCGCAGCGAGCTGGTGGACCACACCGGCCTGTCCCGCGGCATCGTCGCGCAGCGGGTTGGCGAGCTGGTGGAGCGCGGGCTCGTGCGGGAGGGCGACCCGGGTCCGTCCACCGGCGGGCGGCCGGCGCGACGGCTCGAGTTCCGCGGTGCTGCCGGTCACCTCCTGGTCGCGGACCTCGGGGCCACGTCGATCGACGTCGCGGTGACGACACTCGACGGGCGGATCCTCGGACACCTGGACGAGCCGGCCGACATCGCCGCCGGTCCCGACGCGGCGCTGGGCAGGGTGGAGGAGCTGTTCGCCGGGGTGCGCGCCATGAGCCGCGGCGTCCCGGGTCGCCTCTGGGGTGTCGGCATCGGCGTCCCGGGTCCGGTGGAGTTCCGGACGGGCCGGCCGATCTCGCCGCCGATCATGCCCGGCTGGGACGGCTACCCCGTCCGAGAGCGCTTCGCGTCCCGCTTCGACGCACCGGTCTGGGTTGACAACGACGTCAACGTGCTTGCCCTCGGCGAGTGGCGGTCGGGCGTGGCGGCCGGCCACGACAACGCGGTCGTCGTGAAGGTGGGGACCGGCATCGGGGCCGGGATCATCTCCGACGGACGCCTGCATCGCGGCGCCCAGGGGTCCGCGGGCGACGTCGGTCACATCAGCGTGTCCGACGATCCGTCGATCACCTGCCGGTGCGGGAACACCGGCTGTCTCGAGGCGCTCGCGGGCGGCGCGGCGCTCGCGCGGGAGGGCCTGGCGGCGGCACTCGCGGGCACGTCCGCCCCACTGCGCGCAGCGCTCGAGGAACGAGGAGCCGTCACCGCCGAGGACGTGGCCCGGGCCGCGGCACACGGCGACCCCGTCGCGACCGACCTGCTGCACGCCGCTGGCGTGCGGATCGGGTCGATGCTCGCCGGCGTCGTCAACTTCTTCAACCCGTCGCTGATCGTCGTGGGCGGCGGCGTCGCGCAGAGCGGGGATCCGTTGCTGGGTGCGATCCGGGAGACCGTCCTTGGCCGCTCGCTGGCGCTCGCGACACGGGAGCTCGCGATCAGGCGGTCATCGCTGGGGGCGCTCGGCGGCGTGATCGGCGCGTCGGCGATGGTCGTCGATCAGCTGTTCTCCCGGGAATCCCTCGCCCGGTGGGTGGAGGCCGGCGAACCAGCCGGGATGGCCGAGGTGGCCGTCCCGGCGCGCTGAACCCCGGGCGGAGCCCGGCGCACCTGGTGTCGGGCCCGACGCACCCGGTGCCGCGCCCGGCGCGCTGAGCCCGTCCCGGCTGATCAGAGGAGCGCCGCGGCCGCCTCGTCGGCGAACACCGTGAGCCTGGGGTGGCGACGCAGGAACGAGGCCGGGCAGTCCTCTCCCTCGGGCTCACGGAGCGCCCGACGCAGGATCGCCGCCTTGCGCGAACCGGTGACCAGCAGCCATGCCTCGGACGCCTCCAGCAGGCGCGCGAGGCCCACGGTTACCCCGGCGGTCGGGGTCGTGGTGGCGCCGTATCGGGTGGTCGCGGCCTCGCGGGACGACACCGTCAACCGGACGAGCCGCGACGGGTCGTCGGGCCGGGACCCCGGCTCGTTGAAGCCCACGTGGCCGTTCATCCCCAGACCCAGCACGGCGAGGTCGAGGTCCCGGGCCGCCTCGTCGTGGCCCGCCGCGGCGGCCTCATCGTCCGGCCCGTCGACGTCGATGACGACCATCCGCCGCGGGGCGACAACCAGGCGGCCGACGAGCTCGGCACGCAGCCGGACGTCACAGCGGGCCGGATCGCCAGGCGGCAGACCGGCGAACTCGTCGAGCTGCACGATCGTCGCCCCCGCGAACGACACGGCACCACGCCGTTCGGCTGCCACGAGCTCCCCGTACACGGGCGTCGGCGTGTCGCCCGTCGGGAGGCAGACGCGAAGGTCGGGCCGCGCCGTCAGCCGCTCGACGAACGCCGCCGCGACGGCCGCAGCCCACTCGGCGGCTGGCAGGACCTCGATCCGTGGCTCGCTCACGCCCCCGCGACGACGCGGTCGACGAAGTCACCGGTGGTCGGATCCTTGAGGATCAGCTTCTGGCGACCATCGGGCAGCGTCTCGCGCTTGATCACCACGTGGCCCTCGTACGACTCCGGATCCTTTGCGATCCGCGCCGTGGACCCGCCGCGCCACTCGACGTCGATGTCCTCCCATGCCCCGCTCTTCGCCGATCGATAGGCCGCGTCCATGACCGCGTTCACGACGTAGCCGTCGTAGAACGTCTCCTGGGGCGTCCCGCCGCCGTCGATCGCATTGAACATGTCGGTGAACATGTCGACGTAGCCCAGCTCCGCCACCTCGTCGCCCACCGGGAACAGCCACCCGGCCGCCGTCTCGGCCTTCTCGGCGACGTACCCGCCCGAGCCGCCGGTCGTGAACATCTCGTAGCCCGTGCGCAGGAAGTGGTTGAGCCAGATCGTGCCCTGGGTGCCGGCCACCTCATCGCGCAGGTCCATCCCGCCGCGGAACGTCCAGCTCACCTCGAACTGGCCGATGGCGCCCGACTCGAACCTGATCAGCGCGACGGCGTTGTCCTCGTCGTCGATCGGGTGGACGAGCGTGTCCGTGTGGCACATGACGGAGACCGGCCGGTTCCCCTTGCCCACGAAGTTGCGGATGATCTCGATGCAGTGGCAGCCAAGGTCGATGATCGCGCCGCCGCCCGTGAGCCGGCCATCCCAGAACCACGCGCTGTGCGGACCCGGGTGCGTCTCGCGCGAGCGCACCCACGTCACGTCTCCCAGGGCCCCGTCCTGGACCGACCTGATCGCCTTGAGCGTCTTGGGCGTGTAGCACAGGTCCTCGAGATAGCCGCCGAACACGCCTGCGGCCTCGACCGCGTCAAGCATCCGGCGGGCCTCGGCGGCCGTCCGGCCGAGTGGCTTCGTGCACAGCACGGCCTTGCCGGCGGCGGCCACCGCCTTGACGGCGGCCTCGTGGAGCTGGTTCGGGAGCGCGACGATCACGACGTCCGTCTCGGGATGGCGGATCGCGGCCTCCATGTCGGACGTGAACTCCGGGATCGCCCATCGCTCGCTGAACACCTTGCCCCGCTCGTCGCTCCGGGAATAGACGACCCGGACCCGGTCGCGGCCCCGCTGGCCGTGGAGGGTCGCCGTGTAGAAGTCACCGATGAGGCCTGTGCCGAGCAGGGTGATCGCGTGCGCCTTCATTCATTCGCTCCTGGCGGGTGCGGAGTCGTGCGGGACGGAACCCCAATATAGGGTTGGTCAGGACTCCAGCGTCGCGTAGGCGAACAGGTGCGCGAACTGCTTGCACCAGATGAGCACGCTGCGGGCGCTCGCCGGGTCAGTGCCGGCCGGGATCGCCACGTTGAAGCTGCCGTCGGTTGCCTTGAGCTTCGCGATCTCGATGGCGCCATCGGCGTAGTCGTTGCCGTCCGGTGAGAGGTAGACGAACAGGTCCGGGCCATTGCGGACGCTGAAGTCCGCCAGGCGGATGGTCCACTTGCCGGGTGCCGTCTCGGTCAGCGTGGCGGTGCCCTTGCCGAAGTGGAAGTCGTCGGTACCCGTGAACGAGCCTGAACGCGGCGCCGCCGCGGACCACGGGGTGGCGGTGGGTTCGGCGGGTGCCGTGGCCGATGGGTCGGGCGAGGTCGATGCCGAAGCCGACGAAGCAGACGGCGAGGCCGCCGCTGACGAGGGCGAGGGCGAGGGAGCCGCGGCGGCGATGGGCGCTTCCACGAGCTCGGTCCGGATGAAGATCGGCGAGACCAGGTACCAGGTAACGGGCGCCAGGACGATCAGCGCGACGATCCCGGCCAGCCCCGCCGCCATTGGGTGTCTCCGGATGCGCTCCGTCCAGCGATACCGTCGTCCCGCCAGCACCAGGACGAACAGGAGGAGGACGCTCGCGATCGCGACCGCGAACCGGTAGTCGTACAGGGCGGCGAGCAGCCCGCCGCCGAGATCACCGAGGAATGCCATGGCGCGGATGATCGGGGCCATGGGTGACGCTCCGATGACCGCGCTCGGGCGGTGCGTCAGCCGCGCGCCGGGAGCGTGAGCCAGAAGGTCGTCCAGCCGCCGCCCGAGGTGGCGCCGACGCGCCCACCCGCGTCCTCGACGAGCTGGCGGACGATCGCGAGGCCGATCCCGGCGCCACCACGCGCCCGGTCCCGGGACTTCTCCACGCGGTAGAAACGCTCCCAGACGCGCGGCAGGTCATCGGGTGGAATGCCAGGGCCGGTATTCGCGACGCTGACGCAGACGCCGCCCTCGGCGCCCTCAACGGCCACCCGGACCTCGCCACCGGAGGGCGTGTAGCGGACGGCGTTCTGGAGCAGGTTCGCCAGGACCTGGGTCAGCTCGTCGGCGTGCGCATGGACCAGGAGGCCCGCCGGGGCTTCCACGACCAGCGCGACGGACCGGCGAGCAAGCACCGGCGCCACGAGGTCCGCCGACGCCCGTACCGTGGCGCCCATGTCCACGTCGCCCGCGGGGCCGCGCTCGAAGCCCGCGCCACCGAGCACGTCCAGGCTGGCGGCAAGCCGGGTCAGCCGGTCCACCTCCTCGCGCAGCGAATCGAACGTCTCGGGGTCCGGCGGGAGCACGCCGTCGCGCAGCGCCTCAAGGTAGCCCTGCAGGTTGGTCAGCGGCGTCCGCAGCTCGTGCGAGGCATTGACGATGAACTCGCGGCGGACCGACTCCTGCTCCGCGAGCCGGGCGGCCATCGTGTTGTAGGCAAGCGCGAGGTCGCGCAGCTCCTGCGGTCCGTCCACGGGCACGCGGACGTCGAGATCACCGTCCGCCAGCCGCCGGGCGGCGTCCGCGATCCGCTCGACCGGGCGAGCGAGCCGGCGCGCGAGGAGCATCGCGACGAGGACTGCGAGGACCGCGGCGATGACCGCCGCGAGCCCGAACACGAGCGCGACGCTCTCGTCGAACATGTCGTGGGCGTGGTCGGCGCTCTCGCCGGCCGCCATCATCAGCGCGGCGAAGGAGGCCGCCCCGACCTGGAGCACGCCGACCGCGACGACGCCGAGCACGACCGCTGCGACGAGCAGCGCGGCGAGCAGGAATCGGACCCAGATCCGGTCCCGCGAGCGGGCGGGCGCGGCCGTGGGCATCGCGGCTCGGCCGTCGTCCGGGCTTGTCATGCCCCGCTCCGTCGCTCGACCGGTCCTGCCGCCCGGTAGCCGGCGCCGCGCACGGTCGCCACGTAGCGTGGTTCGGCCGGGTCGTCGCCCAGCTTCTCGCGCAGCCGCTTCACGTACTGGTCGATCGCCCGATCGGTGACGTCGCCTTCGCCGTCCCCGTGGATCGCGTCGAGCAGCCGGTCGCGCGTGAGGACGCGACCGTCCGCATCGAGGAGCGCGGTGAGCAGCCGCAGCTCGAGAGCGCTGAGGACGACAGGCTCGCCGCGTACGCTGACGGCGTGGCGGGATGCGTCGAGCTCCAGGTCGTCCATGACCAACAGGACCCCGGGCGGGGCTCCGGCGGACCGGCGTTCCGATCGCCGGAGGATGGTCCGCACGCGGACGACGAGCTCGGCCGGCGAGAAGGGCTTCGGCAGGTAGTCGTCGGCACCCTCCGACAGGCCGAGGATCCGGTCGCCAACCGCGCCGCGCGCGGAGAGCACGAGGATCGGCACGTCGCCGAGCTCGCGCGCACGACGGATCACGGCGAGCCCGTCGATCTCGGGGATCATCAGGTCGAGGACGACGAGACGGGGCTCCAGCTCCTCGATGAGGCGGAGCGCCGAGCGGCCGTCGGAGGCGGTGACCACGGGATACCGCTCGCGCTCGAGGTACGTGCGCACCAGGGCCACGATCTTCGGGTCGTCGTCGACGACGAGGATCGGGGCGGTGTCGGCGGCCATGACGCTGATCATCACCGGGCAGAGCCTGATCGGCAACGGTGACGCTGCCGTGACGGGCAGTCATCCGCCGGTCGCGGGTCCCGGCCAGCATGCCGGACATCCCGGATCGCCGGGAAGGTCAGCCGGCCGCCGAGCGCCGGCATGGAGGTACACCGCAATGCTTCGTCGACTCTCTACAGGCACCGCTGCCGCTGCCATGCTCCTGTCCATCGCCGCGTCCAGCGTTCTTGCGGGCGGCCCGCCGTCCTTGGGCTTCTACGTCGATGGCGTCCAGTACCGCACGCTCGGGACGCCGACCGACTTCTCCGGCACGGGCGCGCCCGCTTCGTCGTTCGACACGATCTACGCGCTCGGCGCCGGCCTCGCCAACGTGGCCGAGGCGAAGCCCGGTGACCGCGACTTCAACGGTGGCCGCTGGATGGTCCTGCCGGTGACCTGGACCTCCACCCCGGTGCAGCTGACGAGCGCCGAAGAGGTCCTCGCGTACGCCGACATGGGCAAGCTCACGATCGCCACGACGCCGGTCCGCGAGTTCCTGTGCCCCGTGATCAAGGCCCACTGATCGCCCGTCGCGGCCAGTCCCCAGGGGCGGAGCGTCAGCCGGCGCTCGCCCCGAGCGGGGGCTCATCCTCGGGATCGTCGGACCACACCGGGATCGCCGCAAGCGGCTCCGTCTTGCGGATGAGGTCCCGGTTGACGAGCACGACCTCCCGCATGACCGCCGGCCGGTCACGGTCGACGACCTGGATGCGTGCGGACGTCACCGGCACGAAACGCTGCCACTTCGTGAGCGAGGCCATCGCCGACGCTGCGGGTGGCCGATGCAGGTTGCCGGTCACGACGAACGGGCCGATCTCGAGCATCACCGGCTCCCGGATGGTGCGCAGGCGCCGCTGTGGATCCCCCTGGCGGCCCTCGACCTCGATGACGTGCAGCTCCCGCCGCTCGACCTCGATCTCGTCCATGACCACCTCGTGGCCGTCCTCGAGCGCCTCCAGCGTGGCGCCGAAGAACGTCAGCAGGTCGCGGTCGTTGACCTGGTCCGAGAGGCGACCGTCGCCGAGGTCGATCTCGCCACGAAGCCGACAATCGCCGGCCCACGCGACCAGCTGCTCGCGCATCGCTCCTCCACCTGCCAATCGGGCGGCAACGATTCGGCTGCCCTCACCTGTAGCAATGATGGTAGTCGGGTGGCGTTCGGGGCGGAAGGCGGCGGTGTACGACGCGTGCGCAGGTCAGGGGAGGGCGACCGCGGCGGCGGCGGCGAGCTCCGGGCTGGCCGTGGTGATCACGATCACGTGTCCCCGCTCCGCGAGCACGTAGTCCTTCGAACCCTTGTCGCCGTAGTCGACGCGCGTCCACTTCTTGCCGTCAAGGGTCACCGTGTCGCGGGTGACCCCCGCCCCCGAGGCCGCGAGCCACGTATCGAGCATGATCGTCCGGACCTTGTCCTCGGCGAGGCCGGCCACCGAGACGGCGAGGATCGAGAGGTCGGCCTGCTGCGTGTCGTCGAAGGCCTGCGCGACCAGCATGTCCGTGGGCTCCTTGCCCTCGGCCCGGAGCGCGGCGGAGATCGCCCGGCTCGACTGGTCCTGCGCCAGCACGTCCGTTCCGCTGGCGCTGTCGACGGTCAGGGCGATCTCGTTGACCGTCGTGGGCAGGAGCGCCTCGAGCGCCGGGGCCGCGGCCTCGCTCGGTACCTCGTCCGATGGTGCGGCGCTGTCCTCGGCGGACGGAGCCGAATCGCTGGGGATGTCCGGGGTGCCGATCGCCACCGCCCCTCCGTCGCCGCCGAGCGCCTTGTCGTATGCGGACGCCAACAGGTCAACCTCGGACGGCGTGGCGTCGCCGGACGCGGCCATGTAGACGACGACGCTGGCGTGGCGCAGCTGGAGGAACGTGGAGCCGCCGCTGTCGATCGCGGCGAACCCGCCGTCGCCGAGGTCGGTGCGCGACGTCACCGCCTGGCCCGCATCGCGCGCTGCCGTCTCGGACCGCGAGACCGCATCGGCCGCCCCCTCGGGGAAGCAGGTGATCGTCACGTAGACAACCGCCTGGGTGGTCGTCTCGTCGGCCGGGGCGGCACCGACGATGGTCACCTGCTGGCGGTTGACGTCGTATTGGCGGGCGCTGACGGACCAGCCGCTGGGCAGCTCGCCGCTGTCCGGCCGGACGGCCCAGGCGTCGTCCTGGCAGGAGGCCGCGCCGGGAGCCAGAAGGCGGGCCACGACGAGCCCCGTCCCGACGAGGCCAAGCACGAGGGCGACGAGCGCGATCCGGCGGGTCGTCCGCCCGTCGGCCGCGACGCGAGCCCGTTCGTCGGATGGGCGGAGCCTGGGGCCGGCATCGACGGGCAGCTCGGAGGGGGGTCGGCTGGATGTCATGGTGGGTAAGGATGCCCTGCCCGGCTTCGACGTGCCTGAGAGCCCGTCGGCGGGGCGGCCGCCGAACGCGCGGTCAGCGGGCGCGCACCCGGTTGTTCTTCGGGTTGTGCTCCAGCTCCACGAGGCCGAGCGCCTCGAGCAGGGGCGGCATGTACGCGCCGAAGCGCCCGCGATAGCCCTTGCGCGTCCCATACCAGCCGCCCACCGGATTGTCCTCGGCTCGGCCCCACGCCTCGACCGTGCCCTCCGGCGCCGCCTTCTGCTCGTCCGTGCCGCCGAGCGGGACCCAGTCGCCCTGGGCCGTGAGCCACGCGTGCAGGTCCTCGATCGCCCGCAGGTGGTAGGTGAGCTTCGTCGTCCCGACCATGCACACGATGACGGGCGGCTCGGCCGCGTCGTCCCGCCACATCTGGTATGCCGAACCGCCATTGGCCGTGGCCAGCTGCCACGGATCCTCGCGCGTCCCGCTTCCCGCCATCGGCTTCTCCCCGTGCGACCGGTTCCACGACCGGCGTGCGCGGACGCTAGCACGCCGGCCCGGGGATCGACGGGTCAGGCGGTACTCCTCGACCCGCCCCGGATCCGGTCTCAGCGGAGGCCGACGTCCGCGAGCGCCCCCTCGCCGATCGCGATGTCCTGCGCGGTGAGCGCCCCGCTCACGCCGATCGCGCCCGCGATGACGCCGTCGATCCGGAACGGGATACCACCCCCGAAGACCGCGTAGCGCCCGCCATCGATGGACGCGAACCCGAACATCGGGCCGCCCGGCAGGACGTCCTCCGCAATCTCCATCGTCGGCCGGCCGAGGGCCACTGCGGTGTACGCCTTGCGCTCCGCGATGTCGACCGCCGCGAGGACGGTCCCATCCATGCGCACGTGGAGCACGAGGTTGCCACCGGCATCGACGACACACAGCGAGACGGCAACGCCGAGCTCACTCGCGCGCGTCTCCACGCGGTCTGCGAGGGCGTGGGCGGTGGCGAGGATCGAGGGCATGGCGGTCTCCGTCGGGGTGCGGCGGCCAGGCCGCCATGGTGGCGGCGCCAAGCGTAGTCGACGGGGACCGGTCAGCGCCGACCGAGGCTCTGCTGGAACGTCAGGCCGGGCGGAGCGGGATCACGGCCAGGCGCCCGTCCCCAGCATGCCCCGTCGAGGCACGCCGGACCAGTCCCCGGCATGGGATCCGCGACGAACCACGCGCGCGGAGAACGGCCCGGTCAGCGCAGGGACGAGGCGACCTCGATGGTCGCGTCGCGCCCCAGCGACGACTCGAGGCGGTAGAGCGTCCCGTCCCGGACGAACACGAGGGTGTCGCCGGCGATGGCCGCGCGGAGCACGACGACGCCCGAGCCCCCCTGCCGGATGAGGATCTCGTGCGGCGCGCCGGCGATCCACCAGCCGCGGGCGCCATCGATCGTGACCGGCTCGATCGTCGTGCCGGGACCTGCGAGCTTCGAGAGCAGTGCCTCGTCGGTGTCACCGGGAACCGCCATCAGGGACAGCGCGAGGTCCGTGGCCGCGAGGACGGGCTGGCCCCGTTCTGCGCGCCACGCGACGGTGACGATCGGGTCGGCGATGCCACCGGGAATGCCCGCGTCGAGGAGGAATGCCCCGCCGGGCGGCCGCAGGCTCGCCGGGAGGAGGACCCGCGGCCGCTCGAAGGCGAGCGCCTCCGCGAGCGGGATCGGGGTGCCGAGGTTGAGGCCGGTGCCAGCCGGAGGCAGCTGGTCGACACGCTGGATCTCCAGGCCCGGGAGCCGGAAGCCGAGCCCCACGGCGACGCCGGCCAGCGCGAGCACGACGATCGTGGCGAGCAGCATCGGCCGCGCGAGACGCCCGAGCGACCGGGAGCCGCCGCGGGGCGAGCCGCCGGGTTCCGCGACGCGGGCCAGCACCGAGGCGCGCATGTCCGGCGCGGCAGGGACCATGATCCTCGCCATCACGGCCGACCGCAGGTCGGGGGTCGGCGGCCATGACGCGTCCACGGCCGCGGCGGTCAGCAGCGCCTCCGGCAGGCGGGGGTCCCGCGCGTCGTCGCGCGCCGTCATCGTCCCGCCTCCGCGGGTGCGATCGCTTCGAGGACGTCACGCATCCGCCGGAGCCCGCGGTGGAGCCGCGACTTTGCCGTTCCTGCCGGGATCCCGAGCACCGCCGCCGTCTCCGCCTCGGACAGACCCAGCAGGTAGCGACAGGTGACGACCCGGCGCTCCTCGTCCCCCAGGGCGGCGAGCGCCGCGTGGACCTCCCGGCGCGTCTCCCCCGCAAGCACGGCGAGCTCCGGGGACGCGACGACCGCAGCCTCGGGCATGGCTCCCGCGGATGGCACGGACCCGCCTGCCGAGCTGCGGGCCTGGCTGCCCCGGACGGCGGCCATCGCCCTCGATGCGAGGCCATCGCGGCGGCCGCTCGCCCGGCGTCGGTTGCGCGCCTCGTTGCCGACGACCGCGAGGAGCCATGGGCGGAACGCCGCGCCAGCGTGAAACCGGTCGAGCGCGAGGTACGCCTTCACGAACGCGTCCTGCGCCGCGTCCTCGGCGTCGGCCGCGGACCCCGTGAGGAGCCACGCGACGCGGAATGCCGCGGCCTGGTGCATCGTCACGAGCTCGCCGTACGCGTCGGCGTCACCGCCCCGGGCGCGCTCGACGAGCGCGGCCTCAAGGGGGTCCGCGGGTTCGAGCGCATCGGGCGTGGCCCCGGTCACGGACCGGCTAGACCCCGCTCGCACCGCGCGACCCGGGCGACGGCGCGGCAGCCGCGACCCGTGCCTGCGCCGAGCGCCGGGTACGAATGCGTGCGACGCCGACTCCTGCCGCGAGCGCGAGTGCGCCCAAGGCGAGCGCGATCGGCCATGCCGGGACCGCCGGCGCGGCCGCCCGGACCAGCGCGACGGCGGGCGCCACTGCGACGGCCGGCGCGCTCGCCCGCGCGAACGGCGTCATGGCCGGGGCGAGCGCCGGTGCGAGCTGGGCCGTCTTCGCGGTGATCCCGCCGAACACGAGCGTCTCGTCCTTGACCATCATCTGCAGGTCGCTGGACCCGTGCACCCCGATCTCGATCCGCCGGGCACCGCCCGACGGGATCGCGATCCGCATCGTGTAGTGGCCGGGCGTGCGGTCCGCGGCGCCAGCGGCGCGGGTCGACGAGCCGTCGCGGCCGAACAGCCGCAGGTAGATCGGCGTGCCCTCGATGGGCACCATCGTCCCGTCCTCGCCGACCGCCGTCACCATGACCCCGACGAGGATCTCGGTGCCACCGGGCGTGCCCATCGGGATCGGCGCGTCGAGCCTGGCCTCCTCGAACTCCTTGGCGAACGCCGGCGCCGCGGCCAGCGCGACGAGGGTCAGCAGCGCGACGCCGGCAAATGCGAGGCGGCGGACGCTGGACGGGTGGCGGCGGATCGGATCGGTCGGGCGCATCGGGGCCTCCGGCGGGCTGTGCGGCGGGTTGGTGCTGCGTCTACACCGCGTCCGGGCGATCGGTTCCCGGGAGCGGCCGCATCCGGGGCCGGCCGCCGGCGAGGAACGTGGGACTCCGCAGGCCGTGGCCCAGCGACCCCGCGATGTACGCGGACGCGGCCATGACCGCATCGAGGTCCACGCCGTGCTGGATCCCGAGGCCGTCGAGGAGGTAGACGAGGTCCTCGGTCGCGAGGTTGCCGACGGCACCCGGGCCTGCGAACGGGCAGCCGCCGAGCCCGCCCGCAGAGCTGTCGACGATCGACACGCCGAGCTCGAGCGCCGCGTACACGTCCGCAAGCGCCTGGCCGCGGGTGTCGTGCGCGTGGAGGCCGACCCGGCCGACGTCGACCAGCGGCAGGACCGCGTCGAGGACCCGGTGGACATCGCCCGGCGTCGCCGCACCGATCGTGTCCCCGAGGCTGATCTCGTCGGCCCCCAGCTCCACCAGGCGCGCGGCGACCGCGGCCGTCGTCGCGGGCGCCACCGCACCCGCGTACGGGCAGCCAAACGCGACCGAGACATAGCCCCGGACGCGCATGCCGCGGGCCTTCGCGCGCTCGATGACGGTGGCCGCGTCGGCGAGCGCCCCATCCACCGTCCTGTTGAGGTTCGCCCGGTTGAACGCGTCGGTGGCACCGATCACGACAGCGATCTCGTCGGCGCCGGCGGCGATCGCGCGTTCCAGCCCGCGCGGCGTCGGGACGAGGACCGGGTACCGGACGCCGTGCGCGCGGGCGATCGCCGGATAGACGACGTCTGCGTCCGCCAGCTGGGGCACTGCGAGGGGATGGACGAAGGACGTGGCCTCCACGACCGACAGGCCTGCCGCGCTCAGCCGGTCGATGAACCCGACCTTGACGTCGGTCGCGATCTGCGCGGCCTCGTTCTGGAGCCCATCGCGCGGGCCGACCTCGACGATGGTGACGCGCGCCGGCATCGCCATCTCAGTCGGCTCCGGGCGTAGTGGACCGGTCGGGGCCGTCGGGGCCCGGTCCCGGGAAGTCGGCACCGGATCCCGCCGCGTCGAGCTCGACAAGCGGGGCGCCGTTGGCCACCTGGTCGCCGACCCCGACGAGCAGCCGCGCGACACGTCCGACCGACGGGGCCACCATGACGTGCTCCATCTTCATCGCCTCCAGGACCATCAGCGGATCGTTCGCGCGCACGATGTCGCCGACGACGACGTCGACCCGGACGATGCGGCCGGGCATCGGTGCGGTGAGGGCGTCGGCCGCCACGGACGCATCGACGCGGGGCTCGGGCGAGGGCGCCGGAGCGAGGCGGAGGCGATGGGCTCGGCCGCGCACGATGACGGTGTCCACGGTCCGCCGGCCCGCCGCGGGCCTGACGCGAACGGCACGGGCGCCATCGCGGGCGCCATCGCCGTCGCCGTCGCCGTCGAACACGATCGTCGACCTGCCGGAGCCGTCGTCTGGCCGGTGGACGGTAAACGTCGCGCCGCCGACGGCCACTGACGCCGACGCCGTAGCTCGATCCGCGTCCACGATCGCCTCGACGAGCTCGCCGCCCACGAGCCAGCGCGTCCGCTCGCCGATCCCGCCGAGTCGCCACGGCCCAGCCGGGGCCCACGGATCGGACGGGGTGCGGCGGAGCGAGCGATCGGCTGCGGCCGCCGCGACGGCCTCGGGTGGCACGTCACGCAGTCCCTCGACCAGCCCGTGCTCCTCGAGGAAGCCCGTGTGCAGGTCCCCGGCGGCGAATGCCGGCTCCGCGAGGACCGCCGCGAGCAGGTCCAGGTTCGACGCGACCCCCTCGAGCCGCGTCTCGTCCAGCCCGGCAGCGAGCCGGCGGATGGCGTCCGACCGATCCGCGCCGTGCGCGATGACCTTCGCGACGAGCGAGTCGTAGAACGGCGAGACGACCGAGCCCTGCTCGATGCCCGTGTCCACCCGGACGCCGGATGGCAGCTCGAACGCCGTCACCCGGCCGGTCGCCGGGAGGAAGCCCGCCGCGGCGTCCTCGGCGACGATGCGGACCTCGATCGCGTGTCCCTCGAAGCGGACCTCGTCCTGTGTGAACCCCAGGGGCTCGCCGGCCGCCACGCGGAGCTGCTGCTCCACGAGGTCGAGCCCGGTGACGGCCTCGGTCACGGGGTGCTCCACCTGGAGCCGCGCGTTGACCTCGAGGAAGAAGAACGCGCCGGTCTCGTCGAGCAGGAACTCCACGGTCCCGGCGCTTCGATACCCGGCGGCGCGCGCAAGCCGCAGCGCCGCGTCGCCCATGGCGGCGCGGAGGATCGGCGACACGGCCGGGGACGGCGACTCCTCGACGAGCTTCTGGTGACGCCGCTGGACCGAGCACTCCCGCTCACCCAGGTGGACGAGGGTGCCGAACCCGTCGCCGAGGATCTGCATCTCCACGTGCCGCGGCCGTTCGACGTACCGCTCCAGCAGGAGGCGATCGTCGCCGAATGCGGCGGTCGCCTCGCGCCGCGCCGCGGCCAGCGCCTCCGGGAGCGTCGTGGCGTCGCGCACGACGCGCATGCCGCGTCCCCCGCCGCCGGCGCTCGCCTTCACGAGAAGCGGATACCCCACGTCCGCCGCTCGGACGACGAGATCCTCGTCTGCTGCCATGTCACCGTGGTAGCCGGGTAGCACGGGAACACGGTTCGCCTGCGCGAGCGCCTTCGCCCGTGCCTTGTCGCCCAGCGCCCGCATTGCCGCCGGCGGCGGCCCGATCCACACGAGCCCGGCGGCCTCGACGGCCTCCGCGAAGGCGGCGTTCTCGGCCAGGAACCCGTAGCCCGGGTGGATCGCGTCCGCGCCCTGCGCGAGCGCCGCCGCGATGACGAGGTCCCCCCGGAGATAGCTCTCGCTGGCCGGCCCGGGACCCAGCCGGACCGCGGCGTCGGCCGCGCGGACATGCGGCGCCCGCGCATCGGCGTCGGAATAGACGGCGATCGTGCGGATCCCGAGGCGCCGGCACGTCTCCACGACGCGGACGGCGATCTCTCCACGATTGGCGACGAGGACGGACGAGAACACCGTCCCCGCCTACATCCGGAAGACGCCGAACGACGTCTCCAGCATCGGCGCGTTACAGGCGGCCGCGAGCCCCAGGCCCAGCACCATCCGGGTGTCGACCGGGTCGATGATGCCGTCATCCCAGAGGCGTGCCGTGGAGTAGTACGGCGATCCCTGCCGCTCGTACGTCTCGAGGGTGGGAGCCATGAACGCCGCCTGCTCGTCGGCTGTCATCGACGTTCCCTCGCGAGCCAGGTTGTCCATCCGCACCTGGAGCAGCACCGAGGCCGCCTGGCGGCCGCCCATCACGCTGATCCGTGCGTTCGGCCACATCCACAGCTGGCGCGGCCCGAATGCGCGGCCGGCCATGCCGTAGTTCCCGGCCCCGAACGACCCACCCACGACGACCGTGAACTTCGGGACCGCGGCGTTGGCGACCGCCATCACCATCTTCGCGCCGTCGCGGGCCAGCCCGCGGTTCTCGTACTCGCGCCCGACCATGAACCCCGTGATGTTCTGGAGGAATACCAGCGGGATCCGGCGCATCGCGCACAGCTCGATGAAGTGCGCGCCCTTGAGCGACGACTCGGAGAACAGGATGCCGTTGTTCGCGATGATGCCCACGGGGTAGCCCATGATCCGCGCGAACCCCGTCACGAGCGTCGTCCCGTAGCGCGCCTTGAACTCGTCGAGCTCGGAGCCGTCGACGATGCGCGCGATGATGTCCCGCACATCGAACGCCGTGCGCAGGTCCGCGGGCACGAGGCCGTACAGGTCCGCCGGGTCGTGGAGCGGCTCCCGTGACTGCAGCACCTCCCACGGCAGCGGCGGCCGCACGGCAGGGACGTTGGCGAGGATCCGGCGCGCGATCGCGAGCGCGTGCTCGTCGTCGTCGGCGAAGTGGTCCGCGACGCCGCTCGTCCGGGTGTGGACGTCCGCCCCGCCCAGGTCCTCGGCCGTGACCTCCTCGCCCGTCGCCGCCTTCACCAGCGGCGGGCCACCGATGAAGATCGTGCCGGTGCCATTGACGATCACCGTCTCGTCGCTCATCGCCGGGACGTACGCGCCGCCCGCGGTGGACGAGCCCATCACGACCGCGACCTGCGCGATCCCCGCCGCCGACAGGTTCGCCTGGTTGTAGAAGATCCGGCCGAAGTGCTCACGGTCCGGGAACACCTCGTCCTGGAGCGGGAGGAACGCGCCGCCGCTGTCGACGAGGTAGACGCACGGCAGCCGGTTCTCGGCCGCGATCTCCTGGAGCCGGAGGTGTTTCTTGACGGTCATCGGGAAGTACGTGCCGCCCTTGACCGTCGCGTCGTTGGCGACGATGGCGACCTGGCGGCCGCCGACGACCCCGATGCCGGTGACGATGCCCGCCGACGGGGCGTCCCCGCCGTACAGGTCCCAGCCCGCGAGCGCGCCCAGCTCGAGGAATGGCGTGCCCGGATCCACGAGCCGGTCGATCCGCTCCCGCGCGAGGAGCTTGCCTCGTGCCCGGTGCTTCGCCACGGCCTCCGGGCCGCCGCCCTCGCGGACCGTCGCCAGCCGCACGCGCAGCTCCGTCACGAGCGCGAGGCTCGCATCGCGGTTCGCGGCCCAGTCCGCGCCGCGCGGCCGCTCCTCGATCACGCCCACCTCAGCGGCCCTCGAACCGGGGCTGGCGCTTTTCGGCGAAGGCCCGAAAGCCCTCCCGCCGGTCGTCCGAGGTGAGGACGGCCTCGTAGCGCGCGTTCTCCTCCGCGAGGCCGTCGGCGAGCGAGCGGTGGGCGCCGCGGACGGCGGCCCGCGCCTCCCGGATCCCGATCGGGGCCCCCTGGGTGATCCCCGCCGCGAGCTCGATCGCCGCGTCCAGCGCCGTCCCCGGGGCGACCACGCGAGCGACGATGCCCCAGGCCTCGGCCTCGGCCGCGATCAGGCGGCGGCCGGTGAGGATGACGTCACGCGCCCGCGCCGGCCCGACGAGCCAGGTGAGGGTCTGGGTCCCGCCGCCGCCCGGGAACACGCCGACCTTGACCTCGGGCAGCCCGAACACCGAGTCCGACGACGCGACGACGAGGTCGCAGGCAAGCGCGAGCTCCAAGCCGCCCGCCAGCGCGTACCCCTCGACCGCCGCAACGACCGGGACCCCGAGCTCGTGCACGCGGGTCATGAGCCGCACGATCTGCCCGCGCTGGGCGCGCAGCTGGTCGTCGTCGAAGCCCGCGCGCTCCTTGAGGTCCATGCCCGTCGAGAACGCACGCCCGCCGTCGCCCGTGATGACCGCCGCACGCGTCGTCGCAAAGTCGGAGGCCTCGAGCTCGTCGAGGGCAGCGTGCAGGGCGCTGAGGAGCGCGTCATCGATGGCGTTCATCGCCCCGGGCCGTGAGATGGCCAGGACGACGATCTCGTCGCGCGCCCCGGCGCGGGCCGTGCGGAGGCCGGGCTCGCTCGTCATCGGGGTCGCGTTGCGTGCGCGCTGGGCATCCGGGTTCGCCACTCCTGCTGCCTGGCCGGTAGCCCCATTAGCGGTCCGCGACCCGAGGCGTGTCAAGCGGCTCGCCGTTGAGCAGCTCGGTCAGCCCGCGGACGAGCTGCGGGGCGTCGCTCAGCGACTCACGCTGCATGAGGCCGAAGATGCCGACGGCGGCCGCCGCGACCAGGACCCCGGCGATCGGACCGGCGAGGCCGACCCATGGCGTCGCGACCAGGCCCAGCACGAGAGCGAGGGTCGGCAGCAGCCACAGCAGCCTCGAGAGCGGCGCGACGATGGCGCCGTCGAGCCTCGAGCCGCCATCGACCGCACGGAGACCGCCCTCGAACGCCACGGGCGAGCTGGACCGCGATACGAGCCCCGGGGCGAGGTACCGGGTGCCACGCGCCTGGACGACGGATCCGGCGGCCTCGCCCTCCACGCCGACAGCGAACCGTTCGCCCGCGGCTGGCTGCACGAGTCGGCGGCGACCCAGCCCGGCAGCGAGGGCCGCACGCGCATCGTCGACCGCGAGCGGAGATTCGATCTCCACCACGACCGGCGCAGGCTCGAACGGCAGGCCACCCATCGAGCCATTGTCCCCTGCGCCCGGCGTGCTCGTCAGCGCGGCGTGAACCGTGCCTGGAAGAAGCGCAGGTACTTCGGCTCGTAGGTCATGTCGAGGCCACGGGCCTGGTCGCGGGCATCGAAGCACGCCTTGACGGACTCCGCGACCACGTCGATGTGCGCCTGGGTGTAGACGCGCCGCGGGATCGTGAGCCGGGTGAGCTCCAGCTTCGGGCGGTTGTGGTCGCCGGTGTCCGCATTCCGGCCAGCGGACGCGATGCCGCGCTCCATCGACCGGATCCCGGAGTCGAGGTACAGCTCCGCGGCCAGCGTCTGGGCGGGGAACAGGTCCTGCTCCAGCTGCGGGTAGAACCGCCGCGCGTCGAGGAAGATCGCGTGGCCGCCGATGGGCTGGACGATCGGGATGTCCCACTCGGTCAGCAGCTCACCCAGGTACCGGACCTGCCCGACGCGCGACCGGACGTGCTCGTCCTGCATCGACTCCTCGATGCCGATCGCAAGCGCCTCCATGTCACGCCCGGCGAGCCCGCCGTAGGTGTGGAGCCCCTCGTACACCACGACGAGGTTGCGCAGCTCCTCGAACACGGTGTAGTCGTTGACCGCGAGCCAGCCGCCGATGTTGACGAGGTTGTCCTTCTTCGCGGACATCCAGGCGCCATCCGTGTAGGAGCAGAACTCGGCGACGATCTCCGCGATCGACTTCTCGGCGTACCCGTCCTCGCGCTCCTGGATGAACAGCGCGTTCTCCACGAGCCGCGTCGCGTCGAGCAGGAGGCGGATCCCGTAACGCTCGAGGAGGGCCTTGAGCTCGCGCGCGTTGGCCATCGATACCGGCTGGCCACCCGCCATGTTCACGGTCGCGGCGAGGCTGATGTACGGGATCTTGTCCGCCCCGACCTCCGCAATGAGCGCCTCGACCTTCGCCAGGTCCACGTTGCCCTTGAACGGGTGGAGGTCCTGGGGATCATGGGCGACGTCGATGATGACGTCGTGGAACGTCGCCCCGGCCAGCTCCTGGTGGAGGCGGGTCGTCGTGAAGTACATGTTCCCGCCGATATGGTCGCCGGGCTTGATCAGCGTCTGGCTGATCAGGTGCTCGGCGCCGCGGCCCTGGTGCGTGGGGAGGATGTAGGCGTACCCGTAGAAGCGCTTGACCGCCGCCTCGAGGTGATAGAAGTTGCGGCTGCCCGCATACGCCTCGTCGCCCAGCATCATCCCGGCCCACTGCCGGTCGCTCATCGCGGACGTGCCGGAGTCTGTAAGGAGGTCGATGTAGACGTCGTCCGACCGGAGGAGGAACGTGTTGTAGCCGGCCTCCTCGAGGGCCGCGACGCGATGGTCCCGGGTCGTGACCTTGAGCGGCTCGACCATCTTGATCTTCCACGGCTCGGCCCAGCTGCGGCGGCCGCGCTGCTGGCCCATGGTGTGGAGCGACATGCCGGTCACGGGTTCTCCTCGGGTTGGGGGTCGCGGGCGCGACAGGACGCAGGGGCGGGGAATGGGCCTCGTCGTCGGCGGGTCTCGGGTTCGGCGAGAGGCCAGGCCGCCCATCATTTCCTGCAGCCTACGTTGACCGGTGTCGGGCCGTGGCACCCGGTCCGTTCGACCGGCTCCGGCGGGCCGAATGTCGCCGCGCGGGTCAGCCCTCGTCGGACCCTTCCGGGGTCACGGGCGCCCGCTTCCCGGGCTCGCGCTTGATCACGCTGATCTCGCCGTTGCCCTCCATCGACGCCAGCTCCACGTCGGCGATGTCGTCGACGCCCTCGAGACGCAACTGGGTCATGAGCTCGTCCTCGCTGATCAGCTCCCGGTCCAGGTTGCGCTGGTTCTTGCGACCGTCACGCACGAGCTCGCGCGGCTTGGGGTGCACGAACCGACCGATGGTCGAGGGATAGCGGTACGCGAGCCAGTCCATCGCGTACGCCCAGCCGATGATCGTCCCCACGAGGAGCATGCCGTCCGTCCACGACTGGTAGCCGGCTGCCATCGCGTTCTGGGCGGCGTCGGCGATGAGCACGATGACCAGGAGGTCCGTGACGCCAATGGAACTGGACGAGCGGTTGAACGTGAGCCGCAGCAGCAGGAACAGGACGAGATAGGTCAGGCTGCCGCGGATGAAGATCTCGAGCAGCGGCGTATCCGGGAGGAAGATCGCGCCAAAGTCGGGCATGGCCGCGAGTGGACCACATGCGGCGCACCGAACGGACAGGGCGAATGGGCGCGCGTCTTGCGCCCGAGCGACGAACGGGGCGTGACCCCAACCACGGCTACACTCCGCCCGAGGCCGGCGACCGTTGCGCCTCCCGATCCCGGAGGCTCGCGTTGCCGTTGCTCGCCGTCGGCTCGGTCCGGTGGCGCAAGGTCTGGCGAGACCTGCTGGAGCACCGGGTCCGTAGCCTGCTCGTCGTCACCTCGATCGCCGTGGGCGTCACGGCCGTTGGCACGATCGCGGGCGCGAACGTCCTCCTGGAGCGCAACCTTCGGGAGGGTTTCGCGGACACGAAGCCGAGCTCCGCGAGCCTGTTCACGACCATCCCCTTCGACAAGGACCTCGTGGAGACCGTGCGCGGGATGCCCGGTGTCGGCGAGGCGCAGGGTCGCCGGTCGGTCACGGTCCGCATCGTCACTGGTCCGGACACCTCGATCGAGACGCAGCTCACGGCCCTGCCGGACTTCACCGTCCAGCAGATGGACCTCGTGTCGCCGGACACCGGGGCGTGGCCGCCGAAGCGGGGCGAGATCTGGTTCGAGCGGTCCAGCCGCAGCGTCGCGGACCTCGCCCAGGGCCGGCCCGTCACCATCCGGCTCGGCCCGGACAAGACCCGGACGCTGATCACCGGCGGGTTCGCCCACGAGCCGGGCGCGGCACCCGCGTTCTTCTTCGGCCAGGTCCTTGCATACGTCACCTTCGACACCCTGTCCGACCTCGGCTTCGACGACTCCTTTGATGAGCTGCGGATCCGCACCGACATCCCGGCCGCAACCCGCGACGAGAACCGCGTGGTCGCGAACGCCGTCAAGGACCGGGTCGAGAAGGCGGGCGCGCCGGTCGCGTTCCTGCGCGTGCCCGTGCCCGGCGAGCACCCGGCCCAGGACGTGCTCAACGCACTGTTCCTGATCCTCGGCGCCATCGGGGCACTGAGCCTCGCCGTGTCGGGGTTCCTCGTCATCAACACGATCTCCGCGATCCTCGCCCAGCAGACGCGCCAGATCGGGATGATGAAGGCGGTCGGGGCGCGGGACGGGCAGGTGGCCGGCGTGTACTTCGGGATCGTCATGGGCTACGCACTCCTCGCACTGGCCGTCTCGCTCCCGCTCGGTGCGCTGGGTGCGTGGCTGTTGACGCAGTTCACGGCCGGGCTCGTCAACTTCGAGGCCACGGACTTCTTCGTCCCCGTCCAGGTCCTGGGGCTCGAGATCGGTATCGGGCTCGTCGTGCCCATCGCGGCCGCGGCCTGGCCCGTGTGGCGAGGCGTCCGGGTGACCGTCCGCGAGGCGGTGGCAAACGCGGGCATCTCGGACTCGTTCGGACGGTCGCGGTTCGACCGGCTGATCCAGGGCATCCGCGGCCCGTCGCGCCCGGTGCTGCTGTCGATCCGCAACACGTTCCGCCGCAAGACCCGGCTGTTCCTGACGCTCGCGGCGCTGACGCTCGGCGGGGCGGTCTTCATGTCGGTGTTCACGCTCCGGGCGTCGCTCGTCGGGACGATCAACGAGACCCTCGACTACTTCCACTACGACGTCCAGGTGGGCCTCGTGCAGCCGGCCCGGACGTCGATCCTCGTCCGGACCGCGGAGCAGGTGCCGGGCGTCGCGGCCGCCGAGCCGTGGACCTTCGCCAACGCGCAACGCGTCCGGCCGGACGACACCACGGGCGCGAGCCTGATCGTGTTCGGGCTCCCGGACGGCGCGCAGACCGTGCGCCCGAGGATCGAGGAGGGCCGGTTCCTGGTCGCGGGCGACGGCAACGCGCTGGTGGTGACGCGGAACTTCCTCGACGACGAGCCCGACGTGCGCGTCGGCGACCCGGTGACGCTGCGGGCGAAGGGACGCGACGCCACGTTCACGCTGGTCGGGATCGTCCAGTCGCCCACCCAGCGGCCGTTCCTGTACGCGCCGTCCGCGGCGATCGACACGCTCACCCGGGACGCGGGCAAGGCGGGGATCCTGATGCTGATCACGGACCAGGACACAGCCGACTTCGAGCGGACGACCGCAGCCGCCGTCCGCGACACCCTCGAGCGCGCCGGGTTCGACGTCTCCGCCACCCAGACGCGGTCCGAGATCAAGGCATCGATCAACCAGCTGTTCGACGCGATGCTCCTGTTCGTCTCGGTGATGGCGCTGCTCCTGGGTGTCGTCGGCGCGCTGGGCCTCGCGGGCACGATGACGATGAACGTCGTGGAGCGCTCACGCGAGATCGGGGTCATGCGCGCGATCGGGGCGCGTGACCGCTCGGTCCTCCTGGTGTTCATGGTCGAGGGCCTGCTGATCGGGCTGCTTGCCTGGATCATCGGGGTCGTCCTCTCCCTGCCGATCTCCAAGGTCCTGTCCGACGCGCTGGGCGAGTCCTTCGTCCAGCGGCCGCTCGCGTTCACGCCCGCGCTCGACGGGATCGGCTGGTGGCTGCTCGCCGTCGCGGTCCTCGCGCTCGTCGCGAGCTTCCTGCCGGCGTTCCGCGCCACCCGCCTCGCGGTCCGCGAGGTCCTGGCGTACGAATGACCGCCGCACGGTGACTGCGCCCGGCGCGTCCGGCGCGTCTGCCCGGGTTCCCGGGCATCATCTCCCCCGACCGTCACGAGGCTCCCACATGACCACCGATCCCGCGCCGCGCCGCTCCCGGATGCCGTTCGGCGTCGCGTTCGTCGTCATCGTCGGCATCGTGGTCGCCGTCGCGGTGGCGAACGGGGCGTTCCGCGGCAGCGGTCCGGCCGCGACCGAGGCACCGTCGGTGCCCGGCGTCATCCCGGCCGATGGCAACGTGGTCGCCGAGGGACGAGCCATGCCCGTCCGGTCGATCGAGCTGGAGGTTGGCGCACCCGGGACGGTCGCGACCGTGGACGTCGCCGAAGGCGATGCGGTGACCTCGGGCCAGGCGCTCCTTGCCCTCGATACGACCACGGCCGATGCCGACGTGGCAGCCGCGACCGCGTCCGTCGATGCGGCGACCGCGCGGGTTGCACAGGCGCAGGCCTCGCTCGCGCAGGCGAAGGCGAGTGCCACCGGGGCACGGGCGGGTGTTGACGTCGCGTCGGCGGCACGGCGGGTGGCGATCGCTGCGCGGGATGCGGTCCCGTCCGACGCATCGTCCGCAGTCAAGCGCCAGGCCGACGCGCAGGTGGACGAGGCCTCCGCGTCCCTCGAGCAGGCGAAGGCCCAGCGGGCCGTGGCCGATGCCGTCGTCCGCGGCGCCGAGGCCGGGGTGACCGCTGCCCAGGCGGACGAGGCGCGCGCGAAGGCGACTGCCGACGGGGCGGCCCAGGAGCGCGAGCAGCTCGTCGTGCGGACGCCGTTCGCGGGCACGGTCGTGTCGGTTGGCCCGGTTGTCGGGGACCGCGTCCAGCCTGGGGTCGTCCTTGTCCGCGTCGCCGACCTGTCGGCCTGGCGGTTCGAGACGAGCGACCTGTCCGAGACGTCGATCGCGCGAGTGCAGGACGGCGCGGCCGCGACGATCACGGTCGACGGGCTGCCCGGCGTCGAGATCCCGGGGACGGTGGCCTCTGTCGGCGTCTACGGGGCGTCGATCCAGGGCGACATCACGTTCCGGGTCGTGGTGACGCCGACGGGCGCGGTGCCAGCCGGGTTGCGCTGGAACATGACGGTGACGATCGAGATCACGGGGCCGACGGGCGGCTGACCCCGCTCAGGCGGGCGCGTGGCTTGACAGTCCACCAAATCGACAACTCCGCCGTCCGCAGAGCTATTCCGCAGCTTCACAGTCCACGAGACCATCGAATCGCGCCTCGCGAGCGGGCTTGCTGACCCTGGGTCCACGGAATCGACGCCCGTGCGACCAGAGTGCACGTTTCACGGACTGTGACGCCACAGGCCCAGCCGGGCGGGCGTGGCCCCCGCAGCTCCCGGACATGGACACGCGCCGGCCCGGGAACCCGAACCGGCGCGCGTGACGCTCAGGCGATCAGTGGACAGGCCCGTCCGACGAGGAGGCAGAGGTCGGCTCGGCATCGTCCGCGTCGGCATCCGCCGGCGCATCGACGGTCACCGTCCGCTCGTCGGCACCGCGCACGAGGACGAGCTCGAGCGGGAACCCCGCGTCGCGCAGGATCTCGTGAAGCGAGTCGACATCCGTGATCGGCTTGCCGGCCGCGCCGACGAGCAGATCGCCCTCGGCGATGCCGGCGGCCTCAGCAGGCGAGCGATCCTCGACACCTCGGACCAGGATCCCTTCGCGCTCCGGCAGGCCGACGGACCGGCGGAGCCGCCGGGCGACGTGCGCCGGGGCAACCGCGATCCCCAGCCGCGGCCGCTCGCGGGTCTCGCCGCGGGAGAGCGCGTCAACGCGGGCCTTGAGCGTGGCGTCGGCCGGCAGCGCGAGGTAGAAGCCCTCGCCCACGCGGTTCGTGTTGAGCCCGACGAGCCTCCCGTCCGCGTCGATCAGCGGCGACCCGGACGAGCCCGGGGCGAGCGGCGCGGTGTGCTCGAGCGAGCCCGAGATCCTGCGGCCGCCCGGGCCACGGAATGCCCGCTCGACGGACGACACGAACCCGAACGAGACACGCGCCGAGCCCGACGGGGTCGCGGCAGCCGCGAAGACCGCGGAGCCGATGGTGGCGCCGGTGGTGGACCAGGCGATGGGCGCGGCGCCCGTGGTATCGACCGCGATGACGGCGAGATCGCCGTCCCAGTCGACACCCGACACGGCGCCGCGGGTAGTGCGACCGTCGGCGAAGCGGACGGTGACCTCGCGGCCACGGAGGTTGTGGGCGTTGGTAAGGACGGCGCCATCGGCGATGACGACGCCGGAGCCGCGGTTGCGGGATCCGATTCCGACGACGGACGGGGCGGCGGCGGTCGCGGCGGCGGCGACGGCCTCCTGGAGCTCTGTGAGCACGGACATGGGTGCGGTGTTCCTCGCTGGGGTCAGGACGTCGGTCCGGTTGCGCTCATGCGCTTCGTCGCCGGTACCACTAGTAACTTGCGATCTGCAATCTACTACGCGATGCGTCGCCGCGCAAGCCCCCCTACCATTGGACCCCGATGCCCAATCTGAAGCCGCTACCGCCCGCCGATTCCCCGCCGCCGCTGAGCGCGCTCGGCGCCGCCCTCGACCGGGTCGGGGACCGCTGGAGCCTGCTGCTCGTCGACGCGCTCCTCGCGGAGTCGCGTCGGTTCAACGAGCTCGCCGATGGCGTCCCCGGCATCGCGCCGAACATCCTCGCCGACCGGCTTCGACGCCTCGAGCGAGCCGCGATCGTCGTCGCGACGCCCTACTCACGCCGCCCGCTGCGCATGGAATACGCCCTGACCAGCGACGGCCGCGAGCTTGCTGGCGCGCTCCACCTGCTCGCGGACTGGGGCGCCCGGCGTGGCGGCGTCGGCGACCCGCTCCGCCACGACGTCTGCGGCACGCCGCTCGAGGCCCAGTGGCACTGCCCGACCTGCGACCGGACCGTCGTGGACGGCGAGCCCGAGGAGCTCACGCGGTTCTGACGCCGCGCCGCGATCAGGCGCGCGCCGCGGCCTCGATCGACAGCGGGTCGAACGCCTCGGTGCGCTCCGCGACCGAGTCCCCACCGAGGTTGGCACGGATGCCCAGGGGCTGATCGACCAGCGCGCGCCACCCCTGCTCCTCGAGCGCGGCCAGTGTCGCCATCGCCGCCGCGACCGCGTCTCGAGCATGCGCCGCCGCGACTCCGGTGAGCTCGGGCGTGACACGCGACCCACGGAGGCTCGCCGCCACGTGGGTCATGCCCCGTGTCTGCTGCGCGGTCCCGTGCGAGCGGCGGAGCACCATCTCGACCTCGCCGGCGTCCGGGAGCAGCGCCCCCACCACCGCCTGCCAGCGCGCGCACACCTCATCGTCCATCGAGGGCTCCACGAACGCCAACGGGTGCCCGGGGAGCAGCGCACGGCGGAGGGCGATCTCCGCGGCCGCACGGGCCGGGAAGTCGGGTTCGTCCGCGAGCCACTCGGGCAGCGCTCCCACGATCACCGACTCGGCCGGCATCCCGTCGCGGCGCGCAAGCCCCACCGCCAGCAGCTGGAGCGCCAGCGCGCGTCCGGATCGTGTCGCGGTGTCCGAGGGCACGCCGGCGGCGATGTCGGATGTCACGAGCAACGGGCCGGCCGGGACGAGGACCTTCGTGCCCGCGCGGCACAGGATCCGGTGGGCGAAGACGTGGTCGGCGATCGCACGGTCCGGGTCCACGCGCCCGGTGACGATCTCGCGCATCGGATCGGCGATCACGACATCGATGCGCTCGAACGCTGCCACCACGGCCTGGTCCGGGGCGGCGAGCGCCGGGGCGTCCGTGGCGAGGCGCACATACCCCCGACGGCGCGCGCCCGCCTCGTCGACGAACCGGCGCAGGACCGCGAGCGCGCGCTGCGAGCCGGTGGGGATCGGCGACCCTGATGGGTCGAAGGTGTCGAGACCGCCACGCGATGACGCCGAGGCGTGCCAGGGCTGGACGGGCTCACCGATGCGCAGCATGCGCTCCGCGAGCTCGCGGCTCGGCGGCACGTCAACGCGCACGAGCTGCGCGCCCGCCTCGATCGCGACGCGTGCCTCGTCCAGGGCATCGACGATCGCCGGCGCGACGAGGGCCGCGCCTACCCACGGCGTCGCCGGGTCACCCAGCACCGCGAGCAGCTCCCGGCGCGCCGTGCGGTTGGCGTCGATCCGGTCGAGCGCGGCGAGCGACAGGCGCGTCGCATCGGCCATGGCGATCGCCCGGCGGTCGGGTTCCGCGAGCAGCTCCGCCTCGAGGCCGAGGTCCACGTGGCCGGCGGCGACCTCGCGCGCCAGCTCGTGGGCAGGGAGGTCGTACTCCGCCATCGCCATCGCGAAGGGCAGCGAGATCCCCCCGCCGAGCCGGCGGGGGTCCGGGGCGAGATAGCGGTCGATGACCTCCGCCGCGAGGGGCCGGCCCGACCGGTCCACGCCCGCGACGCCGAACAGGCGCAGGATCGCACGCTCCTGGCCGACGCTCGTCGATCCGGCGGCGACGGCGCCCCATGCCGCGGCCAGCGTCCCGGCACGCGCGTTCAGCGCCGCAAGATGCTCCGGCTCCCCGATCGGCTGCATGGCACCAGTATGGCGGGCGGCGCCGACCCGGGAAGGACGACGAACGCGCCATGACCCAGAGCCTGCCCACGCTCGGCGGCGAACCCCGCCCGGGTGCTCGGTCAGGGTGCCGGCGGGGCCGTCGTGCGCGCCGGGTCGCCGATCCACACGACCCCGTCCTCGAAGCGCTCGGCCTTCCAGATCGGCGCCCGGGCCTTCGTCTCGTCGATGGCGTAGCGTGCGGCGGCGAACGCGGCATCCCGGTGCGGCGCGACCGCCACGACGACGATCGACGCGTCGCCGAGTGGCACGACGCCGCTGCGGTGGACGATCGCCAGCCGGCGCACGTCCCAGCGGGCCTCGATCTCGTCGGCGATCTGGCCGAGGATCTTCACTGCCATGGGCTCGAACGCCTCGTAGTCGAGCTCGTCCACGAGACGGTCGGCGTGGCGCGCGGCCTCGGCCTCCTGGCCCGGCGCCGGCGTCCCGGGCGTGACGCGGGTCTGGCCCGTGAACACGACGATCGCACCGTCCTCGTCCGTCGCCAGCTCGTCGGCAAGCGCGGTCGCGAGGTCGCGGGCGAAGGGCTCGGCCCGGATCTCGAGGATCCGCGTGCGGCGTGCCGCGCTCCCGGCCGCGCTCCCGGCCGCGCTCCCGGCCACGCTCCCTCCCGCGGCGTCGTCCGATCCGCCGCTCACCGGCGGGATGCAGGCGATCTCGTCGCCGTCCGCGAGCGGCTGGTCCTCGTCTGCGTAAGAGCCGTTGACCGCGAACCGCAGCGAGGCGCGGCCGGGCGCCAGGGACGGGACCTCGCGCACGACCGCGTTCCAGGCGTCGTCAACGGTCGAGCCCAGCGGCACCTCCAGGCGCAGCTCCCGCATCCCTGCCGCCTCGCGTTGCATCGCGAACAGGCGGATCTTGATCCGGAGCGGCGGCAGGAGGGTCATCGGGAGGTCCTCACACCAGCAGTCCGGCGCCGAAGTACAGCCCGGCCGCGAGGATCGTGCCGGACGCGATCGCGCCGACGTTGATGTACAGCAGGCCCGTGGCGCTCTCCATCGAGCGCGACCGCGCGGTCTGGACGGCCGCCCACGAAACGATCAGGGGGAACACGAGCCCGACGATCAGGCGCAACCAGACGAACAGCGCCCAACTGCCGGCGAGCGCCGCGAACGGCCCACCGGTCGCACCCGGACCCACCCCGAAGCCGACCCAGCCGACGAACAGCGCCACCTGGATCGAGATGATCCACATCAGGCGCCGGGAGACGAGCACGAGCGGCCCCTCGGGGAGCTTGGGCGTGACGAGGTACCAGTGGCCGAGGATCATCGCGGCGAACACGCCGCCCGTCGCGGCCGCAAGGATCAGCAGCTGGATTGCGAGCGGGATCGCGCCCAGCGGCCCGCCACCCCACGTGAGCGCCCCCAGCACGATCGCGCCGGTCCCAGCGCCGAGCCCGGCCAGGAGCAGGATCGCCGCGCGGCGCCCCCGGGCAATAGCGATCATCGAGGCCAGCGCCAGGACGACGAACAGCACCAGGGCGGCCCGCCGGGGGTCGTCGAACGCAGGGTTGGCCACGACCGGTGAGCCCGCAGCGATCGGCGGCAGGCCCGTGTCCGACAGGTAGGCGAGGAACCCGAAGCCGGCTGAGCAGAACGCGGTGAACGCCAGGAACCCCTTGGTTGCGGGGGTGAGCAGTCGGGCAAGCACCACGACCGCGAAGGAGCCGACCCCGAGGCCGGCAAGGACCGTCCAGTTGATCTGCGCGAGGTTCGAGGCGATCTGCTGCGAGGGCACGCCGCGAGTGTAGCCGCGACGCCCCGCCGACCGGCGGATAATGGCCGGACACGGGACGTCCGTCTCGACACGGAGGGCTGCGATGGCGATTGGGCGGGACACCTCGTTCACGTGGCTCGGCCACGCCGCCGTGGAGGTCATCTCCCCTGGCGGCAAGACCATCCTGTTCGACCCGTGGCTGGGCAACCCGAAGAGCCCGCGGTCAGCCGAGACGCAGCAGGCGCTTGACCTGCTCCTCGTGACCCACGGCCACAGCGATCACATGGGCGATGCGATCTCGCTGGCCGCCCGGTTGCGGCCGGCCTGGCCATGCATCCACGAGATGAGCCTGTGGCTGGCACGGCGGCTGCCGTGGGGCAACGAGCAGGTCACCGGGATGAACAAGGGCGGGACGGTGGAGGCCGCGGGCCTGCGCGTCACGATGACCGGCGCGGACCACTCCGCCGGTGACTGGAACGCGGGTGCGGAGACCACGCTCTACCTGGGCGAGCCGGCTGGCTTCGTCGTGGAGCTGGAGAACGGGTTCCGCATCTACCACGCGGGCGACACGCAGGCGTTCGGAGACATGGCGATCATCCGGGAGCTGTTCCGGCCGGACCTGGCGATGCTGCCGATCGGCGGCCACTACACGATGGACCCGGTTGGCGCGGCCCTCGCGACCGAGCTGCTCGGCGTGCGCCACGTCCTGCCGATCCATTGGGGCACCTTCCCGGCCCTGTCCGGCACGCCCGCCCAGCTCCAGGACGCGATCGCGGCCCGCGGCGGGACCGCCGAGGTCATCGTGTGGAACCCGGGGGACACGGTCGACTGACCGCGCGGTCATCTGTGCCATCCGGCCGCCGGGGTGGTGCCTCACGGCACCGTCCAGTTCCCCCTCGACCGCGCGATGGTGGGATCTGGGCTCCGCGGGTCGGTTGCCTCGCCGCTGGGCGCCCCTGGGCCGGGAACCGCCGTACCGTCAGGCCTCGGCGGTGAGCGCCCCCAGGCGCTCGGTGAGCCGGAGGTTCTCGCGGTAGTCGATCGGGACCTCGACCAGCGACGGGCCGTCGACCGCGAGCGCCCGCCGGAGCGTCGACGCGAGCTCGCCTGACGTCGCCGGCCGGAAGGCCGGGATCCCGAACGAGGCCGCCAGGGCGACGAAGTCCGGGTTGCCGAACTCGACCCCGAACGGTCGCCCGAACTCGGTGCGCTGCTTCCAGTCGATGAGACCGTAGCCGTCGTCGCGCCACACGACGACCGTGACCTTGACGCCGAGGCGGACAGCGGTCTCCAGCTCCTGGACGTTCATCAGGAAGCCGCCGTCGCCGCACAGGGCCACGACGCGCCGGTCGGGATGGACGAGGGCGGCCGCGATCGCGCCGGGCAGGGCGATGCCCATGGACGCGAAGCCGTTGGAGATGATCACGGTGTTCGGCTCGTACGCCTGGTAGAGCCTGGCGACCCAGATCTTGTGCGCGCCGACGTCGCTGACGACGATGTCCTCCGGGGCGAGGACGGCGCGCAGGTCCGAGATCGCCTTCTGCGGCTTGATCGGCCAGCCATCGTCCGCCTCGAATGCGCGCAGATCCTGGAGCAGAGCCTGGCGCAGGTCCGCGTGGACGAGGATCTCCCGCGATGCATGGCGGGTCGCCGCGTCCCGGCCGTTGATCCCGCGTGGCAGCACCATCGCCAGCAATCGCCGGAGCGAGCCGTCGATGTCGCCGATCAGCTCGACCTCGGGGCGGTAGCGCGCGTCGACCTCGGACGGCGTGGTGTCGATGTGGACGATCCGGGTCCGGCCATCCGGGTTCCAGCGCTCGGGGGCGTACTCCACCGGGTCGTAGCCCACGCTGATCACGAGGTCGGCGCGGTCGAAGCCCGAGAGGACGTGGTCACGCGCCTGGAGGCCCACCGCCATCAGCGAGAGGTGCGATCGGTCGTCGATCGCACCCTTGCCCATGAACGTTGCCGCGACCGGGACGTGGAGCCCCTGCGCGAACGCGCGCAGCTCGCCCGACGCGTGGCGGCGCAGGACGCCGTTGCCCGCCAGGATCAGCGGCCGCGACGAGGCGCCGATCAGCGCCGCGGCGTGGGCGATCGCCTCGTCGGTGGGCTCCGGAAAGTAGGCCCGCGACGGTCCGAGCGGTGTCAGGGAGTCCGGGACGCGCTGCGCGGCGATGTCCTCCGGGAGCTCGATGTGGGTGGGCCCGGGCTTCTCCAGCCGGGCGACCCGGAAGGCCTTGGACACGATCTCCGGGATCGCCTCCGCCCGCTCGACGCGCGCGGTCCACTTCGTCACTGGCTCGAACATTCGCGGGATGTCGACGTACTGGTGCGACTCCTTGTGCACCTTGTCGATGCCGGTCTGCCCGGTGAGCGCGACCATCGGCGAGCGATCCAGGAACGCGTCGGCGATGCCCGTCACGAGGTTCGTCGCCCCGGGCCCCAGGGTCGCCATCGCCACGGCGCAGCGGCCGGTGAGGCGTCCGTGGACGTCGGCCATGAACGCGGCGCCCTGCTCGTGCCGGGTGGTGACGTGGCGGACGCGCGGGTCGTCGGCGAGGGCCTCGAGGACGTCCATCGTCTCCTCGCCGGGCACGGAGAAGACCCATTCGCAGCCCTCGGCCGCGAGGCAGTCCACGAGGAGCCGTGCGGCGGGACGCGATTCGCTGCTCACACCCGCGAGTCTACGGGGTGTAGCTCACCTGCGCGCCGACCCAGTCCAGCTTGAACGACCTGGTGGACACGCTCGAGGCGTCGATGACCCGGATGCGGAACTGCGTCGAGCCGAGCTCGGGGGCGGTCCACGTGCGGCCCCACGTATCCGACGTGGACCCGAGGGTGAACGTTGTCAGGGTCGTCGTGGGCGTGATCGACTTCGTGGCCGTCCACGAGGTGCCACCGTCCCACGACAGCTGGGCACACATCACGGTCGTCCCCGTGATGGCGTTCAGGGCTGCTCGGAGCTGGACGGTGATGCCGTCGACGGATGTGACCGTTGCCGGAAGCCCGAAGCCGTAGCCCCAGAACCGGTGGCGGTCCTTGCCCGCATCGGTGCACGAGGTGCTGGTGTTCGTGCCGCTGCTCGCGTCCGTCGCGAGGCTTCCATCCTGCACGCAAGCGTTGCCCGGCAGGGATTCGTAGCCGTTGCCGTCGCCGCCCGTATCTGCGAGGGTCGAGGCGCAGTTCTTGTAGCCCGTGGAGGTCGACCCGGCCGTGGCCGACGCCTGGTTCGAGCTCGCGCTGCGCCAGCCCTGGTAGGCCGACTGGAGAACATAGTAGAACGTCCCCGTCCCGGGGCTGTTGGTGGTCGTGACCGCGGTCCGCGGGGTCACGCTGGACACGACGCTGAATCCGGAGCCCGAGGTCGTGCTGCGCAGGACGTCGTAGCCGGTGGCGAACGTGCTGACGGTCGGCGTCCACGTGAGCGTCACGACGCCGGCCGCAGCACTGGCGCCGAGCCCGGTCGGCGGCGCGATGGTGTCGGTGGTGACCACGCCGCCCGTCGTCGTCGAGGCGCTGAACCGGGCGAGCGAGACCGGCGCCGCCGTCACGAGGACGCCCAGCGCAAGGGCACCTCCGACGGCCGCGAGGCGACGCATCTAGGCGAGGCTCCTGCGGTCCGGGGTCAGGTCGCCGGTCCTCGTGGAGCGCGCCGTCTGCGCATGCCGGTGGATCGGGCGGCGCTGCTCTTCCTCGACGGCCTCGAGGAGCCATGTCGCCGCCAGCAGCACGCTGGCGAGCGAGACGAGGAACAGAATGCCCTGCATGGTGCTGAGCAGCGCAAGGCCGAAGCCGACGTACGGCGCCGAGAACGCGACCCGGCCGAGGACGTCCACAGCGGGGACGAGGGACGGGTCAACCGTGGGGTTGCCGTCGCCCTTCGTCTCGATGAACAGCCCGTCGGGGAACGTCGCGAGGCGGACGATGCGGTGGGTGAAGATCGCGTGCTCCGGGCCGGTCCGGAGGCTGACCACGTCGCCGACGCGCAGCTCCTCGGGCCGGACCGGGGCGGCGTGGACGATCGACCCCAGGGGGATCGTGGGCTCCATCGACGCGCCTCCGACGACGAACGTCGTGCCGCCGGTCACGAGGGGCAGGATCCTCGACACGGCAAGCATCGCAAAGACGAATGCGATGAGGGCGATCAGGAGGATGTCCAGCGCGCGGCGTGCCGCGCGGGTCGCGATGGCTGAACGAGGCATGAGCCAGGGCTCCGTGACGGTGACCATCCGCCCGGACTGTGCAGTCGATCCCGGGCGCAGGTTGGCTGGTGGTGGGTGGGCGAGGCGGGCTTCCCGGCCGACGATTGACCGGTCGGAGAGACGCCTGTGCGCGAGCCGCCCCATGGGCACCGGGGCGGCTCGCGGCAGGCGGCTGACGAGGACTACGGGTTGTTGGTCGTCTGCTCCGCGGCGAAGGTGAAGGTGGCCGTGGTCGCAGCGCCCTGGAAGGCGTTGCCCGACGCGAGCGGGAAGCTCCAGGCGAAGCACAGCGCATCACTGGAAGCCGCCGCGACCGAGCGGTCACCGGCCTGTGCGCCCTGGGTGGGCGAGCCAAGGGCAGCCGAGCCGAGCGCGCCCGTATAGAGCGTGCTGCCGAGGCTCGCGCAGGTGCCAGCGGTCACCGTGAGGGTCATCTGGGCGGCCAGGCCCTTGGCATCGGTGTTGGTGGCGCTCGTGGACACCGCGTAGCGCAGGGCGCCGGTGCCCGTGTTGCTGACCGTGATGTCCGCCGAGCCGGTGGAGCCCGGGAGGATGTTCGTCGCGCTGAAGGCCGTCGACGGGCTCACGCCCAGGACGATGGTTCCGGTGGTCCACGAGCCGGTCGACGCCCGACTGTCGGTGAATACGGCGAGGGACATGGCCCCGGCTCCGAGCATCGCCAGCGACGAGCCCAGGAGGATCGCGACAAGGGCGCGGCGGCGCTTGAGGCGGTTCGCGGCGGGGTTCTGCGTGAACTGATCCATGGTGCGGTGGCACTCCCGAGACGGATGAGAAGGATCGCGATGCAGCCGATCCCCCAACCCCCCAGGTGACGCTGGGGACCCACGATTGGATGGATCCCAGGGTGGTTCGACGTGCGATTTCGCGTAGGTCGCATCTCACCGCACCCTGCCCGTCAGGGCTACAGGACCGGGGGCCCATTCGAGGGGGTACGTTGGTCAGCCGGGCGGTGCAGGCGCGCACCGTTCGCGAGCGCGCGGCGTCGTGGGTGGTGCGACCGGACCACGGGATGCGGGTCCGTGCGGCGCGGCCGGGCACCGGCCCGTACGTCGTTTGGATTACCCCTGCTTCGCGACCTCGAGGACGACCAGCGCGTCCACCGCCAGCGCGCCGGCCGGACCCGCGATCACCGGGTTGCAGTCGACCTCGACGATCGAATCGTCCGCGACGAGGAGCTCGCCGACAGCCGCAACGAGTGCCGCCAGCGCGTCCAGGTCCGCGCCGGGACGACCCCGGACGCCGCGCAGCACCGGTGCTCCGCGGAGGCCCTCGAGCCGCTCCCTGACGACAGCCGGCGGGGCCGGCGCCAGGAGGACGGCGACGTCGTCGAGGACCTCGGCGAAGATGCCCCCGAGGCCCACGAGCACCACCGGCCCGAACACGGCGTCACGCCGGCCGCCCACGATCACCTCGATGCCGGGGGCCGCCATCGGCTGGACGATGAGGCCGCGGAGCGTGGCCCCGGCTCGGTGCGCCGCGTCCACGAGCGCGGAGACCGCGGCCCGGATCGCGGCCTCGTCGGCGAGTCCCAGCCGGACGCCGCCGGCTTCGGTCTTGTGGGCAAGGTCGGTCGCATCGAGCTTGAGGACGACGGGCACGTCACCCAGCGCCCGCCATGCATCGACCGCCGCGTCGCCGCGCAGATCTGCCGCGACCACCCGCATCGTCGTGACGGGGATCCCGGCCGCGGCCAGGCGCTCCAGGCTCTCACGCTCGGGCAGCGCGTGGCGCACCCGGGTCGCGGTGCTCGCGACCTCGCGCGCGAGCGGGTCGGGCGTCGCGTCGGCTGCCCATGACACATGGTCCGCCGCCAGGGCCGGCCAACCCGGGCGCCGCGGGCCGCTCGCGAGCCGGGTCACGCGCCGCCGCTCCCAGCGGGCGAGTCGCCGAATCGCGCCAAACGCCTCCACCGCGCCCCGGAGCATCGGCATGCCGCCCGCAGCGTCGAGCTGCGCCTTGATCTGCTCGCTGACGTCGCCCGAGGTGAGCGAGACGTAGACCGGCAGGATGTCCGGGCGGTCGCGCGTGGCATCGATGAGCGCACGCGACACGTCGTTCGCGACCTCGACCTCGGACGGGAGGTCGCGAAACGGCGAGTCGTGGACGATCGCCAGGACGTCATACGCGCCCGATGCGGCGAGCGCCTCGAAGCACGCCCCGTACGCGGCCGGCGCCTCGTCCGCACCCCACGGGTCCAGCGGGTTGCCGATGTAGCCCATCGTCGGGAGGTCGCGCAGGATGGCGCTGCGCGCGTCATCGGGGACCGGCGGCAGGTCCAGCCCCGTCCGTTCCGCAAGGTCCGCCACCAGCGACGCTTCGCCCGTGGAGACCGTCACGACGCCCGTCCGCCCTCGCCCGACGCCCCGCGCCAGGCGCCCCGTGCCGGCGATGAGCTCGGCCGCCTCGAGGAGCTCGTCGAGGTCGTCACAGCGGATCACGCCCGCCGCCTCGAACGCTGCGTCCGTGACCCGGTCCTCGCCCGCCATGCTGCCGCTGTGCGCGATCGCCGCGGCCTGTGCCTGGTCCGACCGGCCGACCTTGACCGCGAGGATCGGCTTGCCCATCGAGAGCGCGCGGTCGGCAAGCGCGAGGAACCGCTCCGGCCGCTTGAAACCCTCCACGAACAGCATGACCGCGTGGGTCTCGGGGTCGTCGAGGCAGTAGGCGAGGTAGTCGCACAGGTCGAGGACCGCTTCAGCGCCCACAGACACGATCCGGCTGTAGCCGATCCGCGTCCCCGGCGCGTGGAGGAACGCGTCCGTGACGCTCCCCGACTGGGCAAGGCCGGCGACGTGGCCGCGCTTCAGCCATGGGTTCACGTCGCCGATGTAGTTGGTCGAGCTCGTCGTCCAGTCGACCATGCCCATGCAGTTGGGACCCAGGAGAGCGATCCCGTGGCGGACCGCGATGTCCCGGACCTGGCGCTGCATCTCCGCGGCCGCCTCGCCGCCCTCCACCACGCCGCCGCCGGGGATGACGAGGCTGGGGACGCCGGCATCGGCCGCCTCCTGGGCGAAGCGGGCGGCACGAAGCGGGTTTACGGCGAGGATCACCGTGTCCGGCCGTTCCGGCAGCGACTCCAGGGTTGGCCATGCCCGGGAGCCGTGGATGTCGTCGTAGCGCGGGTTGACGAAGTAGCAACGCGTCTCGCTGCCCATCCGCCCGAGGTTGTCGCGGACCGTCAGACCGAGCGTCGAACGCGGGCTCGCGCCGACGACGGCAATCGAGCGCGGCGCGAACAGCGGCCGCAGGTCGATCGTCGGGACGAGCGCGGGGTCGAGGGACGCCATGGTGTTCGACGCTCGTGCCCCGGCCGGCCTAGCCGACCACCGCGTCGACACCACGCTTCTCGAGCGCGCGGGCGATGACGAGTCGCTGGATCTCCGAGGTGCCCTCCCAGATCCGGTCGACGCGGAGCTCCCGCAGGTAGCGCTCGGCCGGGAACTCGCGCATGTAGCCGCGACCGCCGAACACCTGGACCACGCGGTCGGCGCAGCGCCACGCCGCCTCGGACGCGAACAGCTTCGCGACGGACGCCTTCGCATGGACGACCTTGGGGTTCTCCCCGGCGTCCATCAGCCACGCGGCCTCCCGCGTCAGGAGCCGGGCCGCGGAGGCATCGGCCGCGGAGTCGGCGAGCGGAAAGCTCACGCCCTGGAAGTCGTAGATCCGCTCGCCGAACTGGATCCGCTCGGTCGCCCATGCGACGGCCAGCGTCAGCAGCCGCTCCATCGCGCCGGCGCAGCGGGCGCCGATGTGCAGCCGCTCCTCGACGAACCACTCGTTGGTCATCACGTCCGCCTCGCCGATCCCGCCGAGGACCGCGTCGGCCGCCACGCGGACGTCGTCCAGGATGAACTGCGGGTGGCGGTCCGCGAAGGTGTGCGTGTAGTCGGGATCCGCGGTCAGCGTCACGCCGGGGGCGTCGTAATCCACGAGGAACAGCGTCGGCCGGCGCTGGCCGTGCTCCAGCAGGTGGCAGTGGAAGATCATGAAGTCGGTGTCCGGGGCGCCCGTCACGAACCACTTCTCCCCGTTGAGCAGGTACTCCCCGGTGGCCGGATCGCGCTCGGCGGTCGCGGTCAGGGTCCGGGCATCGGAGCCCTGGCCAGCCTCGGTGATGGCGTACGAGCCGTTCCGCTCGCCGCGCAGGCTGGGTTCGAGATAGCGGGCGCGCTGCTCGGGCGTGCAGTGGAGGAGCGCGTTGTAGGCACCCGGGATGAAACCCCACAGGCCGCCCGTGACCTGGCCCAGCTGCTCGTGGACGATCACCTGCTCGAGCGCGGTCCAGCCCTGACCACCGACGGCCGCGGGCAGGCTCCCGCCGTGGAGCCCGAGGTCGATCGCCGCCTCCTTGATGCCGCGGATCACGGGCTCGGGGAGACCGTGGTCGTGCTCGAAGGCCGCCTCGTGCGGCTGGAGGACGTCGGTCACGAAGGCGCGCGCCCGCCGGCGGAGCGCGGCCTGCTCGGTGGTCAGCGTGAGGTCCATGGCCGCAGTGTGGCGTGTCGCGCATGGAGCGACGTACCGGGTCGCAACTGGGGGAACGAGCCCCAGCCGTGCAGACCGCGTACCGTAGGCGGCCGGCAGTCCCCGAGGACTTCCACCGCGCACCCAAGGGAGTCCTCTTGATCACTCGATCTCGCCTGTTCGCGCTGCTCGCCGCTCTCGCCCTCGTTGCCGCCGGGTGCGGTGGATCAGCCGCCTCGACAGCCCCAGCCGCCGCCACCGACGCCGCCACCGATGCCGCCACCGATGCCCCGGCGGAGTCCACCGCCGCCGGAACACCGACGGCCACGTCGGGTGAGGATGCGGCGACGGACGGGGTCGGCGTTGTCGGCTGCGACCGGATCTCCGACGCCACCATCGAGGCCATCGCAGGCGCCAAGGTCGCGACGGCCGAGCAGCTGTACGGAACGCCGGACACCGCGGCGCTTGGCGGTTGCCTGTGGACGACCGAGGTGAGCGACAAGCTCCCGTTAGCTGGCACGGTCGAGCTCCAGGCACAGACGAACGGCCAGGCCGCACTCGACGAGCTCCGCCAGTTCCAGGCGTCCGTGCTCACCGAGGAAACATCGCTCGGCGTGCCCGCCTCGTTCGGGCCGGCCGACGCGCTGTTCTTCGTCGTCGACGACCAGATGTACACCCTCCAGGTGCTCGCCTACGGGGTCGACGGGCATGCCGCGGCGCTCACGCTGGCGAAGGCGCTCATCGCCGGCGGGTAGCTCCTGCGCCTCAGGTCGTGCGCGTCACCTTTGCGATCGTCCGCGGGCGCTCCGGGTCCAGCCCGCGCGCCAGCGTCGTATGCATCGCGTAGAGCTGCCCGGGGACGATGCCCACGATCGGCATGAGGTGCTCCGGAAGCGGCGGCACGGGGATCGACCACCGCCCCGCGGCACGCAGGTCTGGCGCATCGGACAGGACGACGATGCGCGCGCCGAGATCGTCGCCCAACCGGGCGAGGAGCGCCGCCATGTCGGAGGCCGCCTGGCCTGAGGACGCAACGGCGAGCACCGGGAACCCCTCCTCGATGAGCGCGATCGGGCCGTGACGGAAGTCGGCGCCCGAATACGGGTCCGCGTGGACGTGGGCGAGTTCCTTCAGCTTCAGTGCCCACTCGCGCGCCGTTGCGTAGTCGAAGCCACGGCCGACGACGACGCACGCGTCGCGCGGCGCGAGCTCGCGGGCGATCTCCGCTACCGCCCGCTCCGTCTCGAGGGCCGTCGCGACCGCGCGCGGAACGAGGTCGAGGTCGGGATCCGCGGCCAGCGGATCGTCCGGCCGCCGCATGCCCGCAGCCAGGATCGCGAGGCCCAGCAGCTCGGCCGTGTACGTCTTCGTGGCCGCGACCGCCAGCTCCGGACCTGCCCCGAGGTCAAGGACCTGGTCGGCGACGAGGGCCAGGGGCGATGCCGGGTCGTTGGTGATGGCCAGGGTCGGGCCGCCCTGACGCCGCGCGGCAGCGACGACGCCCACGATGTCCGGCGACTCACCGGACTGGCTGATGCCGATCACGAGTGCGCGTCCGAACCGCACCTCTGCGCCGTAGAGCGAGACCACGGACGGCGTCGTGAGGCCGACCGGAACGCCGAGCCGGACACCCATGAGGTACTGCGCGTAGATCGCCGCGTGATCGGAGGTGCCCCGGGCGGCGATGACGACGTGCTCGACGTCGCGGGCGGCGATCGTCGCGGCGATGCGCCCGATCTCGGGTGCGCGGTCCAGCAGCCGGGCGAGGACCTGGGGCTGCTCGTGGATCTCGGTCGCGAGGGTCATCGGAGCAAGCATGCCCTGTCTTGCCATCGCCGTGCGGCAGCGTTCGTTTCGGGCTTGGCCGCCTGTCAGCCGACCCGGACGCGCTCCCGCGGGCCTGTCGGGCCCGCTCCTCTGTCCTGGCGCTCCGCTCCGAGGGTGTTCGAGTTGCCACCCAGCTGCGGCGGGCCTCACAGGCCCGCGAGTGGGCGCAAAGGCGCCCTCGCGGCGCCCGCCGCCGGCCTTCGCGCCGGGAAGCGGGCCTCACAGGCTCCGGACGAGCGCCGATACGGCCACGACCGCACGCCGGCGCCTCCTCGCGCCGGCAAGCGGGCCTCACAGGCCCGGGCGACGAGGCCGCTCCCGGACGGTGGCCCCGGGCGAGGAGCCCGCTCCCCTACTGGGGCCAGGCCAGGACCATGATCCTGATCTCGGTCATGTCCTCGATCGCCCAGCGGATGCCCTCGCGGCCCAGCCCCGAGTCCTTCACGCCGCCGTACGGCATGTGGTCGATCCGGTACGTCGGGACGTCGTTGACGATGACGCCGCCGACCTCCAGCTCCCCGAAGCTCGACCAGGCCGCGGCGAGATCGTTCGTGAACACGCCGGTCTGGAGCCCGAAGAAGCTGTCGTTGACCGAGCGGATCGCCTCGTCCATGTCCGAGAACCTGAACGCCACGACGATCGGCGCGAAGGCCTCGTTCGAGCAGACCTGGGCGTGGAACGGGACGTTCGTGATCACGGTCGGCGGGAAGAACGTGCCATCCGCGGTCCCGCCCAGGAGGATCTCGCCGCCCAGCGCACGTGCCTCGTCGACCCACTGCTGGGTCCGGCTCGCGGCCTTGGCATCGACCATCGGCCCGACGTCGGTGGTCGGGTCCGCCGGGTCGCCGACCTTGAGCGCGGCGGCTGCGGCAACGAAGCGGGCCATGAACTCGTCCCAGATGTCCTCGTGGACGAACATCCGCTGGACACTGATACAGACCTGCCCGCTGTACGCGAAGGCCCCGGTGACGCAGCGCTTGACCGCCCAGTCCAGGTTCGCGGTCCGATCCACGATGACGCCCGCGTTGCCGCCCAGCTCTAGGACGACCTTCTTCTTGCCCGCCCGCTCCTTCATCCGCCAGCCAACGGACGGCGAGCCCGTGAACGTGAGCAGCTTGAACCGCTCGTCGCTCACCATCCGGTCGCCCAGCTCGCGGCTCATCGGCAGGACGCTGACCATGCCCGGCGGCACGCCGACGCTGTCGATGATCTCGGCCACGGCCAGCATCACCAGCGGGTCCTTGGACGGGGGCTTGAGGACGATCGGGTTGCCCGATGCGATCGCCGGCGCCACCTTGTGGGCTGCGAGGTTGAGCGGGAAGTTGAATGGCGAGATCGCCGCGATCGGCCCGATCGGGAAGCGGCGCGTGATCCCCACCCGGTCCCTGGACGACGGCAGCAGGTCAAGCGGGATGACCTCGCCGGTCATCCGTTCGGCCTCCTCGGCCCCGAGGCGGAACGTGAGGACCGCCCGGTCCACCTCGACCAGCGCGTCCCGGATCGGCTTCCCGGCCTCGGCGGAGATCAGCGCGCCCAGCTCCTCGCGACGGGCCGTGATCCCTGCGCTGATGCCCCGCAGGATCCGGCCGCGCTCGTAGGCCGGCAGCTTCCGGGTGACCTCGAAGGCCCGGACCGCGGCCTGTACCGCCTCCTCGTACTGCTCCGGCGTGGCCTGGTAGGTGGCCCCGGCGGGCTCGCCCGGGCGAGCCGGGTTCTCGATCGTGAGGACGTCGGGCGATTCGACCCATGCGCCGGCGAGGTAGATCGGATGCGGCGTGGTGCTGATGATCGTGGCCATCGGTGGGCTCCTGGGTGCGGGCGGGTCTCAGCATTCTAGGACGCCGGACTTCGAGGCTGCCTCTCTCGAGGGATCCTGACGCGCCAGGACTCCGGCACCGGTGGCTCACGCGCCATCGCGCCCGATCCGCGGCCGCGGGCGGCGACCGGCGCCGCGCGGATCGGCGCGAGGGTCAGCCCGCGACGGACCGCAGGATGGACTCGACGCCGGCCACGTCAGGGAGCCGCGGGCTGTTACCGATCGCCGGGTCGTCGATCGCGTCGCGCGCGATGACCGGGATGAGCTCGAGCCCCACCCCGAGCGCCGCCAAGGTCGGGCGCTGGCCGACGCGCCGGAGGAACGCGTCGAGCGCAACGATGCCCGCCCGCGCGGCGTCGGGCCACGGGTCCGCGGGCGAGGCGGACCCGAGCGCGACCGCGATGAGCGCCAGCTCGCGATCCCGCAGGCCCGCCTGGTCGGCGTAGAACCCCAGCACCTCCGGGAGCACCGCGGCCAGCGATGTCCCGTGCGGAAGACGCCCGCGGGTCCCCAGCGCGTGGCCGATCGCGTGCACGAGGCCGACGCCCGTCCCGCTCGCCTGCCCCATTCCTGCCAGGTGCGAGGCGAGCAGCAGCTGACCGCGGGCCTCCATGTTCGTGCCATCGGCCACGGCCACCGGCAGCCACGTCGCAACCGTGCGGATGACCTGCAGGGCCAACGCCTCGGCGAACGGGTTCGGGTTCCGCGAGAGCAGTGACTCCAGCGAGTGCGTCATCGCGTCCACGCCGGTCGCCGCGGTGACGGCGGGCGGCAGGTCGACCGTCAGCTCCGGGTCCAGGATCGCCACCCGCGGCAGGACGGACGGATGGCCGACGTACCCCTTGCGGCCCACCGCCTCGTCCGTGATCACGCCGAATGTGTTGGTCTCCGCACCCGTTCCCGCGGTCGTCGGGACGGCGATGATCGCCAGACCCGGGATCAGCTCCTCGCGGTGATAGCCCAGGGCGAGAACGTCGCCGCCGTTGATCGCGTGCAGCGAGATCGCCTTGGCGGAGTCCATCGAGGACCCGCCACCGACTGCCACGACCACCGTCCGGGTAATCCCGAACATCGCCAGGGCATGGCTCCCCCGGACAATCGACGAGGCGCCGGGGTTTGGCTCCACCTCCGCGTAGACCTGCGCCGTGACGCCCGCTGCCTCGAGCACGGCGCGGATCCGATCCGCGACCCCCGCCCGCGCGACACCCGGGTCCGTGACGATGAACGCGTGCGCGCCACCATGCTCGCGGACGATCCCGGGCAGCTCGACGATCCGACCGCGCCCGAACAGGATCCGGTCGCGCAGCGGGATGTCGAGGGTCGCGTGCGCGAGCGTCATGCGCCGGCCTTCCGCCTGGAGGTGGCGCGCGTCGCCCGTGCCTCTGCGGCGGTCGCCCTCGCCGCCGCCTCCGCAACCCACGGCGGCGCCGGCTCGCCCAGGCGCAGCTTGATGCCGGCGGCCTCCTCCACCATGCGCACGGAGGAGAGCTCGCCCGCCCGGTCACCGTACAGGCCGCGGGCCCGCCGATGCAGCTGCTCCACGAGCGCGCTGAGCTCGAGCGGCACCCCGACATCGCGGCCGAGGTCCACGGCGAGCCCCAGGTCCTTGGTGACGAGGTCGAGCGTGAAGCTCTCGTCGTAGTCGCCGTCGAAGACCCCGTCGATGTCGCGCTCGAGCAGTGCGGAGCTTGCCGGCCCGCCGGTGAGCGCACGGCGCAGCGTCCCCACCTCGACGCCGGCCTTGGCGCCCAGGACCAGCACCTCCGCGGACGCCGCAGCGTGGATGAACCACAGGAGGTTGAGGCACAGCTTCACGGCGTAGCCGGCTCCATGCGCGCCGACGTGCACGACCTTCTCCGGGTCGCCCATCGCCCGCAGGACCGGCAGGATCCGCTCCACGTCGGCCGGGTCGCCGCCCACGAACACCTGGAGGGTCCCGGCCGTCGCGCCCTTGACCATGCCCGCAACGGGCGCGTCCACGACGCCGACGCCGCGGCGTGCGCCGTCCTCGGCCGCGATCCGCCCGGCGACGGGCGTGGATGTGCTCATGTCGATCCAGATCGACCCCTCGCGGAGGGCCTGGAACGCCCCGCCGGCGCCCAGCATGACAGCCTCGACCTGGGGCGGGCCCGGGAGCATCGTCACGATGATGTCGACCTCCGCCGCGAGGCCCGGCGCGCTCTCGGCCACGCGGGCGCCAATCGCCACCAGCGGCTCGACCGCCTCGCCACGGACGTCGAACACCACGAGCTCGAACCCCGCGCGGGCGATGTTCATCGCCATCGGCGAGCCCATCCGTCCGAGGCCGATGAACCCGACGACCGGGCGCGCCCCGCCCGACGTCCAGCGCCGACGGGTCACGAGAGGTCCAGCCAGGTCGTCTTGAGCTGCGTGTAGCCGTCCAGCGCGTGGAGGCTCTTGTCGCGCCCGGAGCCCGACTGCTTGAAGCCGCCGAACGGGACGGTCACGTCGGCGGCATCGAAGGTATTGACCCACACGATCCCCGCGCGGATGCGGCGGGACAGACGGTGCGCCAGCCGCACGTCGCTGGTCCAGACGGCCGCGGCCAGCCCGTAGTCGGTGTCGTTGGCGAGACGGACGCCCTCGTCGGGATCGTCGAACTCGATGAGGGACAGGACCGGGCCGAAGATCTCCTCGCGGGCGACACGCATGTCGTTGGACACGCCGTCGAGGATCGTGGGCGGCAGGTACGCGCCGCCAGTCTCGGCGAGCACCGCCGAGCCGCCGGTCACGACGCGCGCGCCCTCGGCGCGCCCGATGGCCACGTACCGCAGCACCTTCTCGAGGTGCCCGGCGTCCACGAGCGAGCCGAGCTGGGTCGCCGGGTCCAGCGGGTCTGCGGGCTGCATCGAGTCCGCGAAGGCGACCAGCCGCTGGAGGAACGCGTCCTTGATCCCGCGCTGCACGAGGACGCGCGACCCGGCGTTGCACGTCTGCCCGGCGTTGTAGAAGATCCCCCACCCGACGGCGCTCGCTGCCGCGTCAAGGTCCGGCGCGTCCGCGAGGATGAGCTGCGGGCTCTTGCCCCCGAGCTCCAGCTGGACGGGCTTGAGGTTGGAATCCGCCGAGGCATGGAGCAGGCGACGACCGGTCTCGATCGACCCCGTGAACGCCAGCTTGTCCACGCCCGGGTGATGCGCGAGCGCCTCACCAACGACCGCGCCGGGGCCCGGCAGCACGTTGAGCACGCCGTCCGGCAGGCCCGCCTCGGCGGCGAGCTCCGCCAGTCGGAGGGCCGTCAGCGGCGACTGGCTGGCGGGCTTGAGGACGACCGAGTTGCCCGTCGCGAGCGCCGGCCCAAGCTTCCAGGCGGTGATGATCAGCGGGTAGTTCCAGGGGACCAGCGCCGCCACGACGCCCAGCGGCTCCCGGGTCACGAGGCTGAGCGCATCCGGGCCGGTGGGCCCGACCTCGCCGTACTGCTTGTCCGCGGCCTCCGCATACCACTGGATGCAGTTCGCGGTGCCCGGGACGTCCACGCCGGTCGCGTTCGAGATCGGGTGGCCGACGTCCAGCGACTCGAGGAGCGCGAGCTCATCCGCGTTCGCCCGGATCCGGTCCGCGAAGCGCAGGAGAACGCGCTTGCGCTCGACCGGCCGCAGGTCCGCCCAGCGGCCGTCGTCGAATGCTGCCCGCGCGGCCGCCACCGCCCGGTCCACGTCGCGGGCGCCCGCGACCTCGACCTCGGCGATGGGGGTCCCGTCACGGGGCGTGGTATCCACGACCATCGACCCGTCCTGCGGCGTCACGAACGCCCCGTCGATGAACGGCCGCGTCGGGGGACGCAGGGCGCGGGCTCGCTCGATCCAGTCGGCGTGCGTCGGGGCGGCAGTCTCGGTCATCGGGTCCTCGAGAACGGCTGGGCGAAGGCGTGGTCGGTGGCGTTCTGTGCGGCGGCCGGTTCGGCGTGCGGCGAGCCTACCGCGCAGCGTCGAGCGCCGCCGTCGCGGCCGGGGACAGCTCGATGCCCAGGCCGGGCGCATCCGGGACCCGGAGCATTCCCGCTCCGTCGATGCCCAGTGGGGCCGCGAGCATGAAGTCGCGCCGGTCGGCGGTCCAGCCGGGCGGGTCACAGGGGTACTCGAGGAACGGCCCGCCGCCGACGCCCGCCGCGACATGGAGGTTCGCGAGGATGCCGATGCCGTTCGTCCACGTGTGGGGGCTGAACCACCGGTTGCGAGCGAGGGCGAGCTCCGCGACCGTTCGCGCCCGAAGCATCCCGACGGCGAGGACGACATCGGGCTGGTAGACGTCGAAGGCGTCCGCGTCGAGCGCCGCCAGTACCTCCGGCAGCGAGCGCGTCATCTCGCCCCCGGCGATCCGGATCCGCCCGCCCGCCCGGAGAGCGGCAAGCCCGCGCAGGTCCGCCCCGTCGAGCGGCTCCTCCAGCCACAGCACCCCGAGCTCCGCGAGCTCGTCGGCGACCCTCCGTGCGCTCACGACGTCCAGGGCGGGCGACGTGTCACCGGCCATCCGCCAGGCGGCGTTGAGGTCGACCATGAGCTCCAGCGAGTCGCCTACCGCGGCGCGGGTGGCGCGAACGGACGCCAGGCCCTCGGCCAGCCGGTGGCGGTCGATGCGGATCTTCATCGCCCGGAACCCCGCCGCACGGATCGCGAGCGCGGACTCCGCGCGGGCCTCGGGCGAGCGCCGCTCGCCGGTCGACGCGTACGCGGGCAACCCGTCGAGCGCCCCGCCGAACAGCGTCGCGACCGGCTGGCTCGTGACCTTCCCGATCAGGTCCCAGAGCGCGGCCTCGAGCGGCCAGTACCGCCCGGCGTGGAAGGTGATCGTCTCGAGCGCGCGTACGTGGCGCGCGATCCGCATCGGGTCCTGGCCTACGAACAGGTGCTCGAACGCCTCGAATCCGTCCATCGTGTCGCCCGAGCCGATGCCCGTGACGCCCTCGTCGGTCTCGACACGGACGAGCGTGGCCGCGAACGACGTCCGTGGAACGGGATCCCAGGCGGCGACGAACGGCGGGTCGAGCGGGTGCTCGAGGCGCGCGATCCGGATCCGCGTGATGCGCATGGGCGAGTGGCTCCGTAGGCCCTAGTTGCGGTGCTCGTGGTAGTAGGCGTTCCACGGGTGCCCGACCTCGGCCACCACGTCGGCGACGGCTGGCTCGCCGCGCACGGCGGCCGCGATCGCCTCGTGCGTCCCCGCCCGGTTGTTCGCATAGACGATGTCGGCATCGTCCGCCGCCCAGTCGACCCAGACCGCGACGATCACGAGGACCTCGTCCGCCTCCTCGGCCGGGATGAGCCCGTCGGCGACCGCCTGCGTGACACCGGCCGCGACACCGGCCTGCGCCGGGCCCCAGGTGAGCTGTGAATGCGTGTCGCCGCGCAGGTCCGCCTTGTTGACGAACAGGGTCATCGGCTTCACGGGCAGGTTCGGGCGCAGGACGGTGAGGAACGGGATGTAGCCCGCACGTGGGGTGGCGAGCGAGGTCGCCCATGCCGTCTCGACCGGGCCGCCCTTGCGCCCGATGACGATGTTGATGTGGGCGGCGTTCGGTCCGGAGCCGGCAAACGCCTCGCCGATGAGCGTGGGGTCGGCGAAGGCGCGGTCGGGGGAGGTCATCGCGTGGCTACTTCTTGCCACCGCCGAAGAAGACGCCGAACACACCCCGCAGCAGGGACTGGCCAGCCCGCGAGGTAACCACCCGGCCCGCCGTCCGCATGCCGGTCTCGAGCATCTTCTCGTGTTGGCGGGCCGCGGCCGCCGCAGCCTTGGCCTGCGCGACGCGCTCGCGCTCGGCGGCCTTGCGCGCGGCCTCCAGCTCCCGGGCGCGCTTCTCGATCTCGCGCCGCTGCTGGGCGGGCGTCATCGTGTCCAGTCCGTCGGCGGTCGTCGGGTCCACCCCGGCCCGGATCGCGGCATCGGCGGCGGCGGTCGCTGCGGCGGCCTTCACGGCGGTGAGACGGGCGGTGATGATCTCGTGGGCGCTCTCGCGGTTCACGGCCTGGTTGTACCGACTGGCGAGCGGCGATGCGGCGACCGCGGCGGCGATCTCCTGCTCCGTGAGCGGTGCCATGCGCGAGTCCGGGGGGATCAGCCTGGTCGCGGCGAGCGGGGTCGGGATGCCCTTGGGCCCGAGCACCGTCACGAACGCCTCGCCGATGCCGAGCGAGGTGATCGCCCGCTCGACGTCGTAGTGGGTCGTCACCGGGAACGTTCGCGCGGTCTTGCGCAGCGCGTCGGCGTCGCCCGGGGTGAAGGCCCGCAGCGCGTGCTGGACGCGGTTGCCGAGCTGGCTGAGCACCGAGGACGGCACGTCGGTCGGCGCCTGGGTCACGAAGTAGACACCAACGCCCTTGGACCGGATGAGGCGCGCGGTGCGCTCGATCTGCTCCAGCAGCGGCTTCGAGGCGTCCTTGAACAGCAGGTGTGCCTCGTCGAAGAAGAAGGCGAGCTTCGGCTTCGGCAGGTCGCCCACCTCGGGCAGCTGCTCGTACAGCTGGGCGAGCATCCAGAGCACGAAGGTGGAGTAGAGGCGCGGCCGGTCCATCACGTCCGCCACCTCGAGCAGGGTCACGATGCCCTTGCCGTCCGCGGTCGTGCGGAGGAGGTCGTCGACGTCGAACTCCGGCTCGCCGAAGAAGTCGCCGGCGCCCTCCTGCTCGAGGGTGACGATGGAGCGCAGGATCACCCCGAGGCTCGCGGGGCTGATGCCGCCCAGGTCCTCGAGGACCGCCTTGCCGTCGTCCGAGCCCAGGTACTTGAGGGTCGTCCGCAGGTCCGCGAGGTCGAGCAGCGGGAGGTGCTGGTCGTCGCAGTAACGGAAGACGAGCGACATGATCGAGATCTGGGTGTCGTTGAGGTCCAGGACCTTGCCCAGCAGGAGCGGGCCGAAGGATGAGACGCTCGCGCGGACGTGGGCACCACTCTTCCCGGACAGGGACAGGATCTCGATCGGGTGGCCCTGCGCCTGGAACGTCAGCTTCATCGACTCGACGCGGCTGGCGACGGCCGGGTTCGCCGGGTCACCGGGCGCACCGACACCCGACAGGTCGCCCTTCACGTCAACGGCGAACACGGGCACGCCGAGGTTGCTGAGCTGCCCCGCGAGCAGCTGGAGCGTCTTCGTCTTGCCGGTGCCGGTCGCGCCGGCGATCAGCCCGTGGCGGTTGATCCGCGACAGCGGGACCTGGACGCGGACGTCGGGCAGGAGCTCGTTGTCGAGCAGCGGCGAGCCGAGCACGACAACCGGCTCGTCGAACGAGTAGCCGGCCGTCATCTCGGTGCGGAACGCGTCGTTCACCCTGACCTCCCAGTCCGCGGACCCCCTGTGCGAGCCGTCCGGCTCGTATGATCGCATTGACCGCGGGGGTGGATCATCGGTTTGTCACGCCGGGGCCTCGCGCGGGAGCTGGAGCACCATGAAGATCGACGAGATCGAGGGCATCGGCCCCGCGTTCGCTGCCAAGCTCACCGTTGCCGGGGTCACGACCACCGAAGACCTGCTCGAGCGGGGTGCCAACGCTGCGGGTCGAGCGTCGCTCGCGGGTGCGACCGGGATCAGCGCGGATGAGATCCTCAAGTGGGTGAACCACGCGGACCTCATGCGCCTCGATGGGGTGGGCTCCGAGTACGCCGACCTCCTCGAAGCCGCGGGCGTCGACTCCCCGTCCGAGCTCGCGCAGCGCAATGCGGCCAACCTCGCGACCACGTTCAAGGAGCTTGACGCGGCCCGTCCGGACACGGTCCGTCGGGTGCCCTCCGAGGACACGGTTGCCAAGTGGATCGCCCAGGCGAAGACGCTGGCCAAGGTCGTCAGCCACTGATCTGGCGTTGGCCACGGGTGCGTCTCGCGCCCACCCAGGGCAACCGCACAGGCCCCCGGGGAGCCCCTACTCCTCGGCGGCGCGCGCGAACGTGCCCAGGATCCGCACCACCTCGCACTCCCCCGCCAGTACATCGAGCGCGGCCGCGCACGCTGGGTCGGCCGGATCGGCGTCGAGGTCCACCCAGAACAGGTACTCCCAGCGGGCCCCGCGCTCGGTCCACGGCCGTGACTCGAGGCGCGACAGGTTGAGCCCGCGCGTCGCGAACGCCCCCAGCGATCGGTGGAGCGACCCCGGCGCGTTGCGGACCGCGAACACCAGCATCGTCCTCGGTGGCCCCGCGATCGCCGTCCCGCGCGCGGCGGCCCGGACCGCTTCCTCCCCGCCCGACCGGGCGATCACGGCGAACCGGGTCTGGTTGTCGGTGCCGGTCTGGATATCGTCCGCGAGGATCTCGAGGCCGTAGATCGGCGCGACACGCGCGCTCGCCACCGCGGCCGCCCCACGCTCACCGCGCTCGGCGACCTGCTTGGCGGCACCGGCAGTGTTGTAGGTCGTCTGGATCGTCCACGGCCGCGACCGCAGGAACTCGTCCGCCTGGGCAAGCGCCGCCGCGATCGAGTAGACGCGCTCCACCGTCTCGAGTCGCTCGCCCGGCAGGCCGAGCAGCGCGAGCCGCACGGGCACGGACACCTCGCCGACGACGGGCAGGTCGAAGCCCCACAGGAGGTCGAGATTCTCCCGGATCGTCCCCAGGAGCGACGACTCCACGGGCACGACCCCGGCATCCACCGTGCCGTCGCGGACCGCCTCGAACACCTCGCGGAACGAACCACGCGTGGCCGTCTCGGGGTCCTCGAAGAAGCGCAGCACGGCCTCCTCGGCGAAGGCGCCCGGCTCCCCGGTGTACGCGATGCGGATCCGTGCGCCAACGCCAGCTTCGCTCACGGCCGCCGCCCCTGCGTCACCTGGACCGCGACCGGGATCGCGAGCGTGCCATCCGGCCGGGCATGGACCGCGCACAGCTCCTCGAACGACGCGCGGATCCGGGCCTGCATCTCGGGCGCCTGGCCTGTCACCAGCGGCGGGATCCGGACCGCCGAGTCGAGCACCCCGCGCCAGAACGTCTCGCGGTCGGGGACATTGGCGATGTAGTGCAGGTGCGACACGCCGACCTCGACGAATCCCGCCGCGGTCATCAGCGCGCGCAGCTCGTCGTCGGCGCGGAAGTTCGTCGGGCCGGTGGGCATCCCCGGCGGCGGTGGCGCGTCGGCGGCCTCGACCGCGTCGAGGAGCAGTCCGAGGATCCGGTTCACGCGAGCCGCATCCCAGGTCGAGATGGCGAGCCAGCCGCCCGGCCGCAGCACCCGGTGCGCCTCGGCGAGCGCAACCCCCGGTCGCCCGACATGGTTGAACACGAAGTTCCCGGCCACGGCGTCGAACGCGCCGGCGCCCGCCGGGATCGCCTCGAACGAGCCGATGCGGAACGGGATCGATGGATGGGCGAGCGCCGCCCGCCGGACCATGGATGGCGCGACGTCGATGCCCACGGCATCCGCGCCGAGCGCCGCGGCGGCCGCGGCGAGGTCACCGGGCCCGCTGCCGACATCGAGCAGCTGGACGCCCGGTCCCGCCGCCACCGCGCCGAGGATCGCGCCGATCACCCGGGCTGTGACCGGCGACAGGAATGCGTACGAGGAGGCGCGCGCCTCCCAGCCCTCCGCCTCGAACCGGTTGAACGCATCGGCGTCGAGGTCGAGCGTCGAGCCGGGCCCGACGGCGTCGAGCGAAGCAGGGACGGAGGCGGGCGCGGGCCGGGCAGCGTTGGGCGCGGGCGGGACGTCGTCGCCCTCGCCCGCTAGCGGTTGAACCACTCGGTGGTGTCGATCGTCGAGGCGTCCTCGTCGTACTCGCTGGTCACTGCCGGCTCGCCCGTTCGCGGCCGGGCACGGCGTGACGTCGCCTCCTCGGCAGCGCCCGACCACGGGGCGGCTCCGAGCATCTCGTTCAGCGCCCCGACATACGCTTCGATGGACGCCGCGATCGTGTTCGTGGACGAGACCTCGCCCGCGTACCGGCCCTCGGCGCGCCCACCAGGTGAGGACACCGGCGGCGCGATCCGGACGGTCACCCGGCCCTCGGCATCGGGGCCTTCCGCGAGCGCGTGGACGTCGTACTCGAGGAGGAGCGGGCTCCCGTCGAGCACCGGCGCGAGCGCCTTGTCCACAGCCTTGAACAGGGCGTCGACCGCGCCGTTGCCCTCGGCGGACGCCTTCCAGTCGTGCGAGCCGGCGCGGATGACGACTGCGGCCCGGCTGTTGACGTTCGAGCCGGCCGTCACCGTCCAGCGGTCGAGGCGAACGAGCGCGGGTACGGGAGCGGGGCGCGTAGTGGCGTCGGTCATGCGGACCCTCCCGGGGCGGCCGGTGCGGGCTGCCCGTTCGATGTCGTGAAGTGGCGCTCATCGCGCCGCCGGAGCTCTGCCCCGGACTTCCAGATCGCGTACTCCAGCGAGTCGGCGAGCGCCTGGGCCGAGGCCGCGATGATGTTCGTGTCGCTGCCCATGGTGGACCAGGTGCGGGCGCCATCCTGCGAGTCGATGATGACGCGCGTGCGGGCCGCCGTTGCGGTCCCCCCGTCGAGGATGCGCACCTTGTAGTCCACGAGGTGGACCGCATCGAGGACCGGGTAGAACGCGCGGAGGGCCTTGCGCAGCGCGCCATCGAGCGCGTTGACCGGCCCGTTGCCGTCCGCGGCGGTGTGCAGCGTCTCGCCGGCTACCTCGACCTTGACGGTCGCCTCGGCGAGGAGCTCCCGACCGGAGCGCTGCTCCACGAGGCACGTGTAATCCACGATCCGGAAGGGCGGCGCGTAGTCGGCGGCCTGTCTTCGGATGAGCAGCTCGAAGGACGCCTCCGCGCCCTCGAACGCGAGGCCCTCGTGCTCGAGCCGCTTGATGAGCTGCGAGAGGGCCTTGGGGTCGACTATCCCCGCCAGCTCGTGGCCCAGCTGGCGTGCCCGGATCTCCGTGTTCGCCTTGCCCCCGAGCTCGCTGACGACGAGGCGCCCCGCGTTCCCGACCGAGCCCGGGTCGACGTGCTGGTAGCTGCGTTCCACCTTCGCCACGGCCGCCCCGTGGACGCCGCCCTTGTGCGCGAACGCGGACCGCCCGACGTACGGCTGGTAGTCGTTGGGTGCGACGTTCGCGATCTCCGCGACCGACCGGCTGAGCTCGGTGAGGTCGGCGAGCCGGCCGCCACCCGCCGGCACGAGCGTCCCCGGCATCTTGAGCGCCAGGTTGGCAAGGATCGAGACCATGTTTGCGTTGCCGCAGCGCTCGCCGTAGCCGTTGATCGTGGCCTGGACATGGCGGACGCCCGCCTGGACCGCAGCAATCGAGTTCGCGACCGCCAGTTCGGCGTCGTTGTGGGTGTGGATGCCCCAGATGATGGGGGCGGTGACGGCATCGGGATCGCCCTCGATCGAGCCGCGGACGTCGCCCAGGATCCGGACCAGCTCGTTGGTCAGCGTGCCGCCATTCGTGTCGCACAGGACCAGTGTCCGGGCGCCCGCCTGGCGTGCCGCCCGCAGCGTCGCGAGCGCGTAGTCCCGGTCCGCGCGGTAGCCGTCGAAGAAGTGCTCCGCGTCGTAGACCGCCTCCCGGCCGTGGTCGGCGATGAACCCGACGGAGTCCGCGATCATGTCCAGGTTCTCCGCGGGCGTGGCGCCCAGGACCTCGGTCACGTGGAGCAGCCAGCTCTTGCCGAAGATCGTGACCACGGGTGTCTCGGCCGCCACTAGCTCGCGCAGGTTCGGGTCGTCGCCGGGCTTGTTGGACCGGTGGCGGGTGCTCCCGAACGCCGCCAGGCGGGCCTGCTCCCAGCGCGTCGTACGGGCCGCCGCGAAGAACTCGATGTCCTTGGGGTTGGAGCCCGGCCAGCCACCCTCGATGTACGGGAAGCCGTACTCGTCGAGCATCCGCGCGACGCGCAGCTTGTCCGCCAGCGAGAGGGTGATGTTCTCGCCCTGGGTGCCGTCGCGGAGGGTGGTGTCGTAGAGGATGACGGGCCGGTCGGCGCCGCCGGCCGGGCTGTTCGGGTCGCTCATCGGAAGGTCGTCCAGTGCCGTTGCGGGTGGGTCGTGGGTCTGGATCCGGAGGCCGGTGCCCCGCCGTCAGGCGGTCACCGGCCGACGAATCGCGATCCGCTCCCCGATCAGGCGCGCCATCTCCGCCGTCCCGACCCGGGTGCAGGCCGCGGCGGCCGCCGCATCGGACGGCATGAGGTCGGCGGTCCGGAACCCGGCCGCGAGGGTCTCGTCCACTGCCGCCTCGATGGCCTCGGCGGCGTCCGACCGGCCCAGCGACCAGCGCAGCATCATCGCTGCGGAGAGGATCGTCCCCAGCGGGTTGGCCAGGTCCCGGCCTGCGATGTCCGGCGCGGACCCGTGGATCGGCTCGTACAGGCCGAAGCGTCCGTGCGCGGTCTCGCGCGTCCCAAGCGACGCCGACGGCAGCATGCCCAGCGAGCCTGCGATGACCGCGGCCTCGTCGGACAGGATGTCGCCGAACAGGTTCTCGGTGACGATGACGTCGAAGCTCGCGGGCGACTTGGCGAGGACCATCGCCGCGCTGTCCACCAGGCGGTGCTCGAGCTCCACGTCGGGGAAGTCCGGGCGGATCTCCTCCGTCACCGTGCGCCACAGGCGGCTGGTCGCGAGGACGTTCGCCTTGTCGACCTGGGTCAGCTTCTTCCGGCGGCCGCGGGCGAGCTCGAAGGCGAGCGTCACGATCCGGCGGATCTCGCCCTCCGTGTACCAGAGGGTGTCGATGGCCGCGCGTCCCTCGGGCGTCACCCGCTGCTCTGACGGCTTGCCGAAGTAGAGGCCGCTCGTCAGCTCCCGGAGGATCAGGCAGTCCACGCCCTCGAGGAGCTCCGGCTTGAGCGGGGACGCGTCGATGAGGTGGCGGTTGACGGTGATCGGCCGCAGGTTCGCGAACAGCCCCAGCCCGCCGCGCAGTGCGAACAGGGCCTGCTCCGGGCGCACGGTCGCCTGCGGGTCGTCCCACTTCGGGCCGCCGACCGCGCCCAGGAGCACGGCGTCCGACGCGCGGCAGGCCTCGACGTCCTCGGGCCGGATCGCCACGCCATAGGCGTCGATGGCAGCCCCGCCGACGACCAGCTGCTCCCAGGTGAAGCCAAATCCGAACGCGGCACCGGTCGTCTCGAGGACCTCCACGGCCCCCGCGACCACCTCGCGCCCCACCCCGTCGCCGGGGATCAGCGCGACCCGGAACGTCTGCCCGCCCGCGGCGGACGCGCCGTCCGTCATGGGAGATCCTCGGCGGTGCGCTGGCCCACGAACGCCACCCCGATGCCGTTGATCTCGGCGCCGTGGAGCTTGTTCGCCGCGGTGAGGTAGGCCTCAAGCGAGGCCTCGATGATGTTGGTGCTGAGGCCGTGGCCGGTCACGACGAGCGCACCCGGGCCCTCGTCGGACGAACGGCGGCAGCGGACCAGCACCTGGCCCTGGGCGTCCTCGCCCGCGGACACGGCCTTGATCTCGTACTCCGTGAGCACGGGGCTCCAGTGGAGAATCGGCCGAACGGCCTCGTCCACGGCCTGGAACAGCGCGTTCACGGGACCGTTGCCCCGCGAATCGGCAGCCTTCGCCTCGCCGGCGACGACGAGCGACACAGAGCCCACGGAGTGGCCGCCGGACGAGGAGCTGATGCTCCAGCCCAGCAGCTCCACGGACCGCGGCACGTCGCTCTTGCGCTCGTTGACCAGCGCCAGCAGGTCAGCGTCGGTGACCTCCTTCTTCGTGTCGGCGAGGGAGATCGCGGCGCGGTAGATGGCGTCGAGCTGCTCGCCGTCCACCTCGTGGCCCAGCTCGCGGAGCTTGCCCTGGAGGCCACGCCGACCGGACAGCTTGCCGATCGAGAGCGTGCTGCCCGAGAGCCCCACGGACTGCGGGGTCATGATCTCGTAGGTCAGCGGGTTCTTGAGATAGCCGTCCTGGTGGATGCCCGACTCGTGTGCGAACGCGTTGGACCCGACGATCGCCTTGTTCGGCTGGACGGCGAAGCCCGTGAGGTAGCTCACGAGACGCGAGGCCGGGGTCAGCTGCTCGGTCTGGACGCCCGCAGCCAGCTCCGGGAACTGGCCGGGGCGCGTGCGGAGGGCCATGACGACCTCCTCCAGCGACGCGTTGCCGGCCCGCTCGCCGAGGCCATTGATCGTGACCTCCACCTGGCGGGCGCCCGCCTGGATCGCCGCGAGAGTGTTCGCGGTCGCGAGGCCCAGGTCGTTGTGGCAGTGGACGGACACCGTGGCATCACGCCCGACCCGGTCCACGACCCGCCCGACCAGCGCCCCGAACTCGCTCGGGATCGCATAGCCCACGGTGTCCGGGATGTTGACCGTGGACGCGCCGGCCTCCACGACCGCCTCGTACACGTCGAGCAGGAACGCGTCCTCCGTGCGCGAGGCGTCCTCGGCCGAGAACTCGATCTCGGCGTCCCGGCCAAGCGTCTCGCGGGCCCACTTCACCCAGCGCCGGGCCTCCGCAAGCGCCTCGTCGCGCCCGATGCGCAGCTTGTGCTTGAGGTGGATGTCGCTGGTGGCGATGAACAGGTGGAGGTGCGGCCGCTCGGCGATGCCGATCGCCTCCACGGCCCGCTGCGGGTCGCCGTCCTTGCAGCGCGCGAGGGCCGCCACCGCGATCCCGCCCTTGGTCTCCTGGGCGATCCGGCGGACCGCCTCGAAGTCGCCCGGCGATGCAGCCGGGAAGCCAGCCTCGATGACGTCGACCTTGAGCCGCGCGAGCTGGCGCGCGACCTCGAGCTTCTCGGCCGCGGTCAGGCCGGCGCCGGGCGCCTGCTCGCCGTCCCGAAGCGTGGTGTCGAAGATCCGGACGGAGCCGGCCGCGACACCGCCGCCGAAGCGGGGATGGGTCGCCTCGAAGGTCATGGCTACGCGTCCCCCGCGGGCGCTGAGGTCGCCACCGCCTGGGCCTGGCCGGCCTCGACGACGACGGGCTTGAGGAACGGCATCTTCGCCCGAAGGTCTGCGCCGACCTGCTCGATCTGGTGGTGCTTGTCCTGGTCGCGCAGGCGCCGGAAGTCCTCGCCACCCGCGTCCTGGACGGCGATCCACTGGGCCGCGAACGCGCCGCTCTGGATATCCGTGAGGACGTCCTTCATCGCTGCCTTGGCGCCCTCGGTCACGCGCGGGCCGGAGACGTAGTCGCCGTACTCCGCGGTGTCGGACACGCTGAAGCGCATGAAGTTGAGCCCGCCGCGGTACATCAGGTCCACGATGAGCTTGAGCTCGTGCATCGTCTCGAAGTACGCCAGCTCCGGCTGGTAGCCGGCCTCCACGAGGGTCTCGAACGCCGCCTTGACGAGCGCGGAGACGCCGCCGCACAGCAGCGCCTGCTCGCCGAACAGGTCGGTCTCGGTCTCCTCCTTGAAGGTCGTCTCGAGGACGCCCGCGCGGGTATTGCCGATGGCCCGGGCATAGGCGAGGACGCGGGCGCGGGCGGTGCCGCTGGCGTCCTGCTCGATGGCGAACAGCGCCGGCACGCCGCCACCCTGCTCGTAGACGGAGCGGACGAGGTGGCCCGGACCCTTGGGCGCGACCATGCCCACGTCCACGTTGCCCGCGGGCTGGATCCGCCCGAACCGGATGTTGAAGCCGTGGGCGAACATGAGCAGCGCGCCGGGCTTGAGGTTGGGCTCGATGTCCGTGTCGTAGACGGCCTTCTGGATCGTGTCCGGGACGGCGATCATCACGACGTCGGCGGCCTTCACGGCCTCGGCGACGCTCATGACCTCGAGGCCGGCGGCCTCCGCGAGCGGTCGGCTCTTGGAGCCATCCGCCAGCCCGACGATCACGTGGACGCCGCTGTCCCGCAGGTTCAGCGAATGGGCGTGGCCCTGGCTCCCATAGCCGATGACCGCGACGGTCTGCCCCTCGAGCGCCGACAGGTCGGCATCGGCGTCGTAGTACATGCGTGCGGTCACAGCTTGAGTGCCTCCTCGATGGAGCCCGCGCCCCGGAGCATGACGGTCGCCCCGGTCCGGACCAGTTCCTTGATCCCGTAGCCGCGGAGCAGCGCGACGAGCGCGTCGATCTCCGCCTCGGTGCCATGCCCCTCGACGATCACGGACTCGGCCGAGATGTCGACGATGGCGCTCCTGGAGAGCTCGACGATCTTGATGACCTCGGCCCGGTTGGCGTCCGTGGCGCGCACCTTGATGAGCGCGAGCTCGTGCTCCACCACCTGGTCCTCGGTGACGTCCTGGACCTTGAGCACGTCCACCAGCCGATACAGCTGCTTCGCTGCCTGCTCGACCGCGACGTCGTCCCCGTGGAGGGTCAGCGTCATCCGGCTGATGTGGTCCTTGTCGGTCCGCGAGACCGCAAGGGAGTCGATGTTGAAGTTGCGCGCCCGCATCAGGCTGGCGACGCGGTTGAGGACACCGGGCCGGTCCAGCACCAGCACGACGAGGATGTGCCGGTTGACCTCGCCCGACCCGGGGACGGAGCGGGGCGGCGGCATGGTGGCGTGGGCCGGCTGCGGCAGGTGGCCGTTGCCCGGGCTGTCGGTGCTCATTCCTCGGGGGCTCCCCAGGTCTCGATCAGGTCGGACAGGCCCTTGCCCGCCGGCATCATCGGGAAGACGTTCTGCTCCTCGGCGATCTCGAACCAGATGAGCGCCGGGCCATCGACCGCCTGCGCGGCCCTGATGACGGCGTCGACCTCCTCGGTCTTCGTCGCCTTGAAGGCCGGGACGCCGTAGGCCTGCGCCAGCATGACGAAGTCCGGGCCCGGCAGGTGCGAGGAGTGGTAGTTGCCGCCGTAGATGATCTCCTGCCACTGGCGGATCATCCCCAGCTTGTGGTTGTCGAGCACGGCGATCCTGACCGGGATGCGGTCCGCCGCCAGGGTCATGAGCTCCTGGCTCGTCATCTGGAAGCCGCCGTCGCCGGCGATCGCCCAGGTCTCCGCGTCCGGGTTGCCGAGGGCCGCGCCCATCGCCGCCGGCACCGCGTAGCCCATCGTGCCCAGGCCCCCCGAGCTGATGTGACTGTGCGGTCGCCGGAACTTCGTGTAGCGCGCGAGCCACATCTGGTTCTGCCCGACGTCGGCGACGTACGTGGCCACGTGGTTCGTCAGCTCGCCGATCCGCTCCACGACGTAGTCCGCGGTCAGGACGCCATCCTTCCACGCGCCGGAGCCGTGCCACGAGCTGCCCTCGGAGTCCTGCCGCCACTCGGCGAGCTGGGCCAGGTAGTCGTCGCGGCTGCCGGGCTCGACCGGCTGGACGAGCCGCGTCAACCCAGCCAGCACGTGCTTTGCGTCGCCGACGATCGGCACCTCCACGGCGACGTTCTTGCCGATCTCGGCCGGGTCGATGTCCGCGTGGATGATCCGAGCGTAGGGGGCGTAGGTCTTGACGGCGCCCGTGACGCGGTCGTCGAAGCGCATGCCGATGGCGATCAGCAGGTCAGCGGACTGGATCGCGCGATTGACGTGCTTCCAGCCGTGCATCCCCATGTAGCCGTACGCGAGCGGGTGCTCCTCGTCGATGGCGCCGATCCCCAGCAGCGTCCACGCGACGGGGATCTGCGTCTTCTCGGCGAACGCCTTGAGCTCGTCCCACGCCTCCGCGATCAGGACTCCGTGCCCGGCGAGGATCAGCGGTCGCTTCGCCTGGGCGATCTCCCGGGCGGCGGTCTTGAGCTGCTTCGGATGGCCCTCGAGCGTAGGGCGGAAGCCAGGCAGGCCGGCGATCACGTCGTCGAGGGAGGGGTGCTCGACCGTGGTCTCCTGCTGCAGCGCGTCCTTCGTGATGTCGATGTGGACCGGGCCCGGGCGGCCGTGGCTGGCGAGGTAGAACGCCTCGGCGACGACGTGCGGGATGTCGTCGGCGGTGCGCACCAGGTAGTTGTGCTTGGTCATCGGCAGGGTGATGCCGGTGATGTCGATCTCCTGGAACGCGTCCTTGCCGATGAGGGCGTTGGGCACGTTGCCGGTGATCGCGACCATCGCGACGCTGTCCAGCTGCGCGGTGGCGATGCCGGTCACGAGGTTGGTGGCGCCGGGACCGGATGTGCCCATGCAGACGCCGACCTTGCCGCTCGCCCGGGCGTACCCGTCGGCAGCATGCGCGCCACCCTGCTCATGGCGGACGAGCACGTGACGGATCTCCGGGTAGTCACCGAGGATGTCGTAGATCGGGAGGATGACGCCGCCCGGGTAGCTCCACAGGACGTCGGTCCCCTGGCGGATGAGCGCCTCCATGAGCGCGTCTGCCCCGATCCGCGTCCGCTTGCGCGGCCGGACCTCGTGGAACATGTCCTTGCGAGCCTGCTCGACGGCCGCCGCGGCCGCGGTGCCATCACCGGGCATGTGGCTGTGCCGTTCGCGCGCGGCCGCCGCCGTGACGGGGTCGGCCGGATCAGGCCCCGTGATGGCGGAGGTCCCGGCGTGACTCGCCGGTTCCTCGCCCTTCGTCATCGTCATTGAGCTGGATCCCTCCGTCCGGTCGGCCCCGCGACCTCCCGAACATGCAAAGACCCTCGCCACCCGGCGAGGGTCCCGTTGGTCTTCGGTGGCGGGCGCCTCAGTGGCGCTCGTTCCTCCGCGTTCCTCCGTTCTCCCGCCGGGAGCCGGTAATGAGGAGCCCGAGAAGGCTCTCAAGGCCGACAAGAAGCGAGCGAAGAAGGTCGAGGGGGGATACGCCCTGGGGCTCGAGGTCGCGCAGGGGCACGTTGACGCGGCGTCCATCGCTCGTCACGACGACGGCGACCCGGCTACGGCTGCGATCCTGAAAGAAGTCCAAGCGACCCGACTCCTAAGCTCCCGCCGATCGCGGGTCCGCGCAGTCTATCCCCGACTCGTCTGGAAACGCAACCACCCCAACCGCAACATTCCGCCCACGGTCTGGGGTGGCGTCCGCGGCGCGTCAGGCCAGGGCTCGCGGGGGGTGGGCCATCCGGTGCCTCGTCCGGGGATTGGGCCATCCGGGGATAGATCCGCGCCCACGGGATCGAGCGTCATTGGCTCGTACCGCCGGCGCCCTGCCGGCCCGCGGAGGAACGCCTGTGTCCCGATGGTCATCGCTCACCCGCCACCTTGCCGCGCTGTCGCTCGCGGGGGTGTGCGCGGCGTCGCTCGCGCCCGTCGTGTCGGCCGCCGCCCCCGAGGTGTTCGTCAGCAGCGGCGCCGCGTATGACGCCGGCTACTTCCATTGCGGGCCTGCCGACGGCGGGTTTGCCATCGATGGTGACTGGGCGATCACGCGCCGCCTCACGATCTTCTCCACCAATGACGGGGTGCCCGTCCGCGACATCGAAGACATCCGGTTCGACGGCCGTTGGGTCAACCCGGAGAACGGGAAGTGGGCGCCCGACAAAGGTGCGCTGACGTTCTTCGACACCCTCAACCCGGACGGGTCGTTCGCGACGACGATGCTCAACATGCACCGCACTGGCACGTACCTGCACGGGGCGGGCCGCATCGACTTCACGGATGGCTTGTTCCGCGGCCGCGACGCCGAGTCGTCAGTGGACGTTGCGGCGCTCTGCGCGGGCCTCGCCGACTGAGATTTTCCCTACGGCCCGAGCGTCGGGTTGCGCCCGGAGGCGCGGCCCGATTCTGCGGCCGGGGGCAGTCCCGGGGGCGGCCGTCGCGACGGCATGAACCGGTCGCGGTGCGGACTTGCGGTCCAGACACGCCGATTTCTCCGTCGGTGGTCGCCGGGTGACAACAGGCACAACGGCTCTGGTACGGCGACCACAATCGCCCCGAGGATTTGCCGGTAGCCCGGTGGTCAGGTTCGATCATTCAGGCGTGGGAGGAGAACAACGACCTTGCCGACGTTCGCCGATGTGATCTCCCGACGTGGGTCAACCCGTCGTCGGGCTCAATCGGACGGAGGCGGGGTCCGCGGCGTTGACACGCTGAGCGCGGTCCTCGTCGTCTCCCTGAGCGGCCTGATCGCCGTAACAGCGGCCGCGATGGCTCTGCCTGGTCAATCGGTGAGCACCTTCGCCGTCGGCCTGGATCTTGTCATCGATGCCGTCACGGCGTTGGTGATGATCGCTATCACGGCGCTCACGTGGGTTCGCTTTCGCGATCGTGGGGAGCCCGCCGCGCTCGTGCAGACGGCGGCATTCCTGGTGCTCGCTATCGCCAACACGATCGCCGTGGCACTGGCCGTCGGCCGACTCGACGGCGGGGTAGCCGTCGCTGGCCCCTTGACCGGCCACGCCCCGCTCTACGTGTCCGCGATGGCCCACTTGCTGGCAGCCTCGCTGTTGGTCGTCGGCCTGGGCGCCTCCCTGCGCGGAGCGCCCACCGGTAGTCCGTGGGTCGTCCTCTGGGCGCCGGTGGCCGGCCTGCTGGGCATGATCCTGCTTGTCGTGCTATTCGGTTCGAGCCTGCCGTCGCTGAGCTCGCCGTTCATCGCCCCGAACTGGCAGCAGGCTGCCCCGACACAGGCCCAGATGCCAACCTCGACACCGCTCTTCTGGCTCATCAGCGGCGCCTGTGCTGGCCTCTTCCTCCTGGCCGCAATCCTGTCTCGCCGGCTCTACCGTCGGTCGGGCTCCATCGGCGACGCGTTCTTCACGGTGGGCCTGGTGTTCGCTGGCTTTGCGCAGCTCCACCTGGCATTGGCGCCGGGGTCCTACCCGGGGGTCGTCAGCAGTGGCGACCTGCTCCGCGTCGGGTTTGACGTGGCCTTGCTGCTAGGCATCGAGGCCGAGGCCGGCGCCAGCCTCGCGCGCCTCCGACAGGCGAATCATGACCTCGAGCGGCTCCAGGACGCCGAGGTGCACCGTTCGGCGCTCGAGGAGCGAGCCCGGCTGGCACGGGAGCTCCACGACGGACTCTCGCAGGACCTCTGGCTGGCGAAACTCAAGGTCGGCAGGCTCTCATCCCTGCCGATGCTCGACGAGGAAGCCACATCGCTGGTGGACGATATCGGGGGCGCAATCGACGCCGGGCTCGCGGACGCCCGGCAGGCCGTCATCGCCCTGCGTTGGGAGGGCGACGGCGAGACCACGTTCGACGAGCAGCTTGCCAGTTACGTGGACGATTTCGCGGATCGCACCGGGCTGCGCGCCGATTTCGTGGGCGACCCTTCATTGCCCAGGCTGAACCCGCGAGCCGAGGCGGAGCTGCTGCGGATCGCCCAAGAGGCGCTCAACAACGTCCGGCGCCATGCGGACGCGACGGTCGTGCGCGTGAACACGGCAATCGATGCGGGCTGGCTCCGGCTGGGGGTGGTGGACAACGGACGCGGCTTCGATCCGGCGCTGGCGGGCGACAACGCGTTCGGCCTCCTGAGCATGCGGGAGCGGGCCAGCCTGATCGGCGGGCGCCTGACGATCGAGTCCCGGCTGCACGACGGCACCCGCGTCTGGGTGGACGTGCCGCTGTCCGGGGTGGCCGCGCTCGCCCCGGTGTCGGCTTGATGAGCGAGGCGGGTCCCGACGCCGCTCCTCGCGGCGAGCGCCTTCGGGTCATGGTCGTGGACGATCACGCGCTGGTGCGCGCCGCCATCCGCCAAGCGATCTCCGCGTCGGACATCGAGGTCGTCGCGGAGGCCGCGACGGCCGAGGACGCCCTGACGATTGCGCTGGAGCCTCGCCCCGACATCCTTCTGCTCGACATCGACCTGCCCGGCATGGACGGCGTCCAACTCGTCCGCGAGCTCGCGCCCCGCCTCCCAGGGACGCGGATTGTGATGCTCACGGTCTCGTCCAGAGATCACGACCTCGTCGCCGCGATGCGCAATGGCGCGGCTGGCTACCTGACCAAGGACCTCTCGCCGGAGGCCCTGTTGCGGGCCGTCCGCGGGGCTGCCAGAGGCGACCTCGCGATGTCGCGCCGCATGGGCGCTCGCCTCGTGACCCGTCTGGTGGATGCGTCCCGGCACACCGCGGGAGGGGCAGGGGACGAAACTCCTGGGCTGCTCAGCGAGCGGGAGGAGGAAGTCCTGCGACTCCTGGCCGACGGCCTGACCGATCGAGAGATCAGTGTCGCACTGGGCATCTCGCCCCGGACCGTGGAGAGTCACGTCAGCAGCATCCTCCACAAGCTGGGGGTCCGGAACCGGGCAGAGGCTGCAGGACGCTACCGGCTCGGCCGCTGATGGGGTGATGCGGGCGGAGCCCCGTCCCAACTCCTGAGCGCGGCCCTCGCGGCGGCGATCTCGACCCGGAGCAGCCGCGGCCCCTCCACATCGAGCGTGAAGCTCGAGCCGTCCTCCATCGCGACCAGCAGTCGATCTCCGTTGAGGATCACGTCCTCGATCCCGGCCACCTCGAACACGTGCACCTCGCGTGCGAGCAGCGCGAGCCGCCGCGAGGTGAGGTAGAGGTCGCCGGCCAGGCCCGCGGGCGCCCGCGCTCCCATCGCCGGTGCGCCCAGCACCGCCGAGCGGCGGATGGCGAGCAACTGCTCTCCGGGCACCAGCAGGCCGGCGAGCACCGGTTCGATCGGTAGCGGTCGCATCGCCTCATGCCGGAGCCGAAGACGTGCCTCGTGCGCCGCGGCCTCATCCGCTATCGAGCGCGCGAGAATCGCGGCGGCGTCGCGATGGGCCGGGCCAAGGTCGATGGCCTCTGCTGGGGCATCGCTCGATGCGGGCATGGGTGCGCTCGCGGTCGCCGGGCGAGATGACCCGCTCGGTGGCCACGGCTCACCGGGATGGGGCTCGGTGTCGGCCATGCCGGAAGGATAGGCGTGGCCTCCCGTCCACGGTATCGGGAGGACTACCGATTCGGATACGGAGTCGCGAAAGCGGGTACGGACGGGTCAACCCGTAGCCGCGTCCGTGACCCTCCGGATGCCGCGCGCCGCCGGCGTGGTTACGGTCGACTCATGCGCTTCCAGCAGAGGTCACGACGATGAACGGCCCGGGCGGCGGCATTCCGTCGATCGAGCCCGCCGCAATCCTCGTCATGGCCGGCTGCACGCCGGACAGGGCCACGGGGCCCCACGGCGGGTGTTGTTGCGGAAGCTGCGATGGCGTTCGCGAGATCAGCCTGGAGCGACCCACACCGCGCAGCTTGGGGACGGCCTCGGCGGACCGACCGACGTTGGCCGGGGAGGGAGCCTACTGAGCAACGACGCCGGCTGCTGCTCCGCGCTCACGCAGAGATCGCCCAACCCCACGTAGCTCGACAGGAACAAGACTCATGTCCAAGCGCAAGTTCGCGCGAATCGCCGCGGTCCTTACGACCCTCGCGGCAACAATGGCCCTCATCGGCGTCGCCGTCATCGGCACCGGCGCCTACTTCACCGACAGCACGCCCGGCGCCATCACCGGCAACCTCGGTACGGTCGTCGTCGCTGTCAGCGGCCAGGACATCAACTTCGCCAACCTGATGCCCGGCGAGACCCAGACGCAGACCGTCACCGTGCGCAACGACGGGACCGGCAACGAGGACATCTACCTCGCCTTCAAGAACGACAACTTCGCCTGGAGCGCCGTCAACGATATGGGCCAGTACGGCAAGTTCGTCATTGCCGGCAACACCTACGACAACCTGAACAACCGCTATGCACAGGGCACCCCGGGGTCCGGGGTCATGTCCACGAACCCGGCGAGCGGCTGCTACAACGTCCCGCGGGTCGCGATCAACTACCTGCCGCATGTCATCAGCATCTTCACGCTGACTCCGGGCCAGACCTCGACGTTCAACGTCTCGTTCACGGTCAACCCGTGCATGACCGGTGGCCAGGGCTCGACGCTTTGGGGCACTGCACCCGGTGACTTCAGCCCGCCGATCGCCGCTGCGCCGCTCCAGTACGTCGTCGCGGCCTTCCAGCCGGGCGTCAATCCCAACGATCAGATGAATGGCGCCGGCAAGATCGCCCCGCTTGGGCTGCCGTTGGCCACGGACTCCTACAGCCCGCCTGCCACCTTCCAGTGATCGCATCCTAGTCAACTAGCGTCTCGGCGGGACCCCCGCCGAGACGGACTCATCGAAGGGAACTGCCATGACGCTCCGCCGTGGATTGACGATCGTCGCCGCACTGGCACTCGTCACCCTCGGCGGCGTCATGGCGTACGGCTGGTCAAACGGATATCGCGCCTACGGGGTCGAGTCGGGCTCCATGTCCCCCGCCTTCCACACCGGTGACCTCGTGATCGACACGCCGACGACAGCCGCCACTACCTACCGGGTGGGCGACGTCATCACCTTCCACCCGACACCCGCCTACACGACCACGCACCGCATCCTCTCGATCGACGCGACAGGGATGAGCACGAAGGGCGACGCGAACCTGAGCTCGGACCTTGGGCAGGTGGAGCCGTCAATGGTCGTCGGCCGGGTCGCCTTCGTCGTCCCGTTCGGAGGCTACCTCGCCGCGTTCTTCCGGCAGCCGGCCGGGATCGCGGCCACGCTGCTGCTCCTGGTCCTCGTGTACGTGCTCTGGGAGCTCGCGATCGGCCGGAAGACGCCGACGCCGGCGCGCCCGGACTCGGCGGCTACCGCCTCGAACTCGGCTGGGGAGGGTTGACGTGAAGGGGCGGAGGGCGCCTGCCTTCATCGTGCTGCTCGGCGCGGTGGCCCTGGTCGCCCCACTCGTCGCCTACTCGGTCACGAGCACCGGTGCCTACTTCACCGATTCGACATCCGGCTCGATCACTGGCTCGATCGCCGACTGGACGCCGTCGCCCACGCCCACGCCAACACCGAGCTCGCCGCCCGTCCCCGCCGAATGCGCCGGCATGAAATTCTCTGAGACGATCTACGGAACCGCCGGTCCGGACACGATCCACGCGGGAAACGGCGGCGCCCTCGTCTTCGGCCTTGGTGGGGACGACGTCATCTACGGCGGCAACGGCAAGGACTGCCTCATCGGCGATGCCGGCAAGGACACCCTCGTCGGCGGCAACGGCAAGGACGTGCTGCTCGGCGGCGAGGGGGACGACACGCTGTACGGCGGGGCAGAAGAGGACGTGGTCGACGGCGGCAACGGCAAGGACCTCGTCGATGGGGGCCTCGGGATGGACACCTGCTACGGAACGCCGAAGGACACATTCCTGGCCTGCGAGACGGTGGCTCCGCCAGGCTCCACGGTGGCGCCGACCACTGCGCCTGATGCGATCACGGCCTCGCCCGGGCCGCCGACCGCGAGCGAACCGCCCGGTTCCGAGGCACCGCCCACGCCGGGACCGACCGGGGATCCGACCACGACGCCGGAGCCAACGCCCGAGCTCACGCCTGCGCCAACGGCAGCTCCGACGGCCGCGGCGCCGCCACTGGCGACGGCTTCGCCCACCGCGGCAGCCACGCCCGAGCCGACAGGGGCACCCACCCCGGACCCGGCGATCACCCCGGCGCCCTGAGAGCAACCGACTCCGCGGCGATGGAGACCGGACGTGGCCTGTGACGGGCCGGTGATGACGATGGGGAGCTCTCTCGGGCGGCGCTGGTACCCTCTCCACTCCGTCGCCGCCGCAGCTAGAGCAGAGCGCATGAGCAAGCCCCGCACCCTCGTCGAGAAGATCTGGGACCAGCACGTCGTCAGCCAGGATCCCGGTGCGCCGGCCGTCCTCGCGGTTGACCTCCACCTCGTCCACGAGGTCACGAGCCCGCAGGCCTTCACCGGACTGCGCTCGCGGGGCATCGGCGTCCGGCGCCCCGACAAGACGGTCGCAACGGCGGACCACGGCACGCCGACCACGCCGCGTGGCCTGCCGATTGTGGACATGCAGGCGGCAGCGCAGATCCGGCAGCTCGAGGACAACTGCGCCCAGTTCGGCGTCCCGCTCCACGCCTTTGGCAGCGACACCCAGGGCATCGTCCATGTCATCGGGCCGGAGCTCGGGCTGACGCAACCGGGCATGACCATCGTCTGCGGGGACTCGCACACGGCGACGCACGGGGCGTTCGGCGCGCTGGCGTTCGGGATCGGGACGAGCGAGGTCGAGATGGTCCTCGCCACCCAGACGCTGCTCCAGCGCCAGCCGAAGACGTTCGAGGTGCGTGTCGACGGGCGCCTCGGACCGGGCGTCAGCGCGAAGGACATCATCCTCGCGCTCATCGCCCGGATCGGCATCGGCGGTGGGACCGGCCACGTCTTCGAGTTCCGGGGCCAGGCGATCACCGCGCTCAACATGGAGCAGCGGATGACCGTCTGCAACATGAGCATCGAGGGCGGCGCCCGAGCCGGCCTGATCGCCCCCGACGACACGACCTTCGAGTACCTCCGCGGCCGTCGTCACGCCCCCCAGGGTGCGGACTGGGACGCTGCGGTCGCGACGTGGCGCACGCTCCCGAGCGACGAGGGTGCGATCTACGACAAGTCGATCGTGATCGACGCCTCGACCCTCGAGCCGATGGTCACCTACGGCAACAACCCGGGCATGGGCATCCCGGTGACGGGCTTCGTCCCCCGCCCCGAAGACGCTGCGGATCCCGCCGCGCGTCGCGGGCTCGAGCGCGCGCTCGAGTACATGGATCTCACGCCCGGCCAGGCGATCGCCGGCCAGCCCGTGGACGTCGTGTTCATCGGCTCGTGCACCAACAGCCGGATCAGCGACCTGCGGCTCGCCGCGAGCGTCCTCAAGGACCGCACCGTCCACGCCGGCACGCGCCTGATGATCGTCCCGGGCTCGCAGCAGGTGAAGGCCCAGGCGGAGCTCGAGGGCCTCGACGTGGTCTTCCGCGCCGCCGGCGCCGAGTGGCGCGAGGCCGGCTGTTCGATGTGCATCGCGATGAACGGCGACCAGCTCTCGCCGGGCCAGTACGCGGTGAGCACGTCGAACCGCAACTTCGAGGGACGCCAGGGAAAGGGTGGGCGGACGTTCCTCGCCTCCCCGCTGACGGCCGCCGCGTCGGCGATCACCGGGGTCGTCACAGACCCCCGGACGCTGCCCGGCGTCGAGGACCTCGTCACCGTCGGCGGAGGGTACTGAGATGGCCGAGGGCTTCCGTGCGTTCGCGTCGGCGATGATCCCGCTCAACGCGGAGAACGTCGACACCGACCAGATCGTCCCGGCTCGCTACCTCAAGGTCACGGACAAGGAAGGCCTCGCCGAGGCGCTGTTCCGCGACTACCGCTTCAACGAGGACGGGACGAAGAAGGACCCGCTGTTCATCCTCGACCGCCCGGAGATGCAGGGCCGGAGGATCCTCCTCGTCGGGGACAACTTCGGCACCGGGTCGTCACGTGAGCACGCGCCGTGGGCGCTCCGCAGCTGGGGCATCGGGGCGATCCTCTCCACCTCGTTCGCGGACATCTTCCAGAACAACGCGCTCAAGAACGGCGTCCTGCCGATCGTGGTGGACCCGGCGACGCACGAGCGCCTGTTCGAGCTCGTCGCCGCCGATCCCGATGCGGAGCTGCGCGTGGACCTGGCGGAACAGGGGATCCTGATGCCCGATGGGAGCACGCTGGACTTCGACATCGACCCGTTCAGCAAGATGATGCTGATGGCCGGCACGGACGAGATCGGCTACGTCCTCGCGAAGGACGAGGCGATCGGCGCGTGGGAAGCAGCGCACCCGCCGCGCGTGGATACCCGGATCGGCACGAGCGTCGGCGGCTGACCGGGAACCGGCACGCGACTCGCGCCGTCTGCCCGCCATGAGCCAAGGATCACCGTTCCGTCTCGCCGCTGCCGCCGGCCTCGTCCTCGCCACGGGTCTCGTGGTCACGGCGTGCGGCTATGACGCCGGCGCATCACCGAGCGGCGGCGGCGGCATTGCATCTCCCGCGCCCAGCGCTCCGCCGCCCACGGCCGTCCCAGGGGCGAGCGGCGCCACCGGCGCTACCGCGCCGACAGCCCCCTCGGGCGGGGGAACGGACGGCAACCCGGGCACGGGGATCCTCGACCCGGGCAGCATCGGCGGCATCTTCGATCCTGCGCCCGGCCCGGCCGGCGAGCCGACGCTGGTCAAGGTCACCGCCAACGTGCGCGACATCCGCGACGTCAACGCCTCGAAGCTCGAGGCCGCGGTCAACGGCACGAGGGTCGCCGTCCGGGTGAGCTGGACGAGCGGCGTTGAGCCCTGTTACGCGCTCGCCGGCATCGACGTGGCGCGTGACGGCATGACGATCACCCTCACCGTCCGGGAAGGCAGCGCTGCTGCCCCGGACACGATGTGCACCGAGCAGGCGATGCTCAAGGCAGCGGTCGTGGACCTCGGCGATCTCGCCACCGGCACCTGGACGATCATGGCCACTGGCGACGCCGAGCCGATCGAGGTCGTGGTCGCGGGCTGAGCGACTGCCGGCGGCGGCATTCGAGGACGTCCCCGATACTCCCCGGGTGAACCCCAACCTGTTCGACCTGATCGCGGTCGTCATCCTCGTGGCGGCCGTTGTCGCCGGCATCCGGACGGGCGCACTGCCGCAGGTCGGCGGCATCGGCGGGGCGATCGCGGCGCTTCTCCTGATGCTCCAGCTCGCGCCCTGGCTGCTCAACGTGACCGATGGCCTGGAGCCGATCCCGCGCGCCCTCGTCGTCATCGGCGCGACCCTCGGCGCGGTCGTTGTCGGGGAGGCGCTGGGGTCCACGGTCGGCCGATCGGTCGCGGACCGCATCGGGAACGACGTCGCGTCGGGCGTGGACCGCCTCGCGGGCGGGCTCCTGGGCGCGGCGCAGGCGATCCTCATCATCTGGCTCGCGGGCGGGCTCCTCGCCGTGGGCCCGTTCCCGACGCTCGGTCGCGCGGCCGCATCCTCGACCGCGCTCCGGATCACGGACCGCTTCCTGCCGTCGCCGAACGTCGTCATCGGGGAGATCGCCGGCGTGATCGACGCGTCGGGCCTGCCCGACGTGTTCGTCGGCCTCGAGCCGGTTCCGCTCGCGCCGGTGGACCCGCCGAGCGATCCCCAGGCCACCCGGATCGCCCGGGCGGCGGAAGCGAGCACCGCGCGCGTCGCGACCCGGGCCTGTGAGACGCAGGTCACCGGGACCGCGATCATCGTGGCGCCCGGCTACCTCGTCACCAACGCTCACGTTGTCGCGGGCGCATCGACGATCCGCATCGGGATGGGGTCGGATCTCGTTGACGCGACCGCGGTTCTGTTCGATCCCAACCTCGACGTCGCCCTCCTGTATGCCCCGGGCGTCCGCGGACCGGCGCTCCGATTTGCCTCGGCCGACCCGAGGCGCGGCACGATCGCCGCGGCGCTCGGTTACACGGGCGGTGGGCCGCTCGTCGTGCTGCCCGCCGCGATCACGGGCGGCTATGCCGCCACTGGCCGCGACATCTACGGCGAGGCGCTCGTCACCCGCGACATCCTCGAGCTCCGGGCGGCCGTTGACCCGGGCGATTCGGGCGGGCCACTGGTCCTCGAGGACGGCACCATCGGCGGGCTGGTGTTCGCCGAGTCGCGGACCGACCCCACGGTCGGTTACGCCCTGTCGCCGACACGCGTGAGCGTCCGGATCGCCCCGGCGATCGGCCGCACAGCCAGCATCGACCTCGGCCGCTGCATCCGCTGACCGGCCGGCCCGCTGCGACTGGCAGCCGCGCATCGGCTCTGGCGCTGGGTGTCGTGCAATCGACACCTCGACGGGGTCGCTGCCACGGCGACGCTCGCTAGCATGCAGGCATGGAGCGGATGACGGATTCGGCTGCCCTCGACGCGCTGGCGGCCGAGTACTGGGAGACCTATCTCGAGGTCTCCCCCCTGTTCGCGACCGCCGTTGGCGACGCGCGCTACGACGACCGCCTGTCCGACCCGACGCCCGAGGGCACTGCCACGAGCCGGGCCCGGTTCGAGGCCCTCCTCGCCCGCACCGACGCCCTCGATCCGGCCTCTCTCAGCGCGGACCAGCGGATCACCCACTCCGCACTGCGCGCATCGCTTGCGGCCGACATCGCGGAACGCCGGACCGGGCTCCTCGGCTGGAACGTGGACCCCATCGAAGGGGTGCCCGCGGACTTCCTCGCCGTCCCCGACTACCAGCCGCTCGATACGCCCGAGGACGGCGGGCGGATGGTTGCCCGCTGGCACGAGATGGCGCGCTACACCGACCTCCACCTCGCCACCTTGCGCGCCATGCGCCTCGCGCCCGCCTGAGCGTCCAGCCGGATCGTCAAAACCCCCGGGGGCCATGGCAGCACACGACACCCGTCCTGACGGGCACGCCGTCCCGCGCAGCCCATCGCCGGTTCGCGCGGCTGCGCACTCGCTGCTGCGCGTCCTGCGCAACCCGGACATCCGGGCGCTCGAGCTGTCGTGGACCCTGGGCGTCGGCGTGGACTGGGCGCTCCTCGTCGTTGCGCTTGTCGTGGCCTACGACGCGGGTGGCGCGCTGGCGGTCGGCCTCGTCTCGCTGACCCGGATGCTGCCAGCCACGATCACGAACATCGTCGTCGACACGGGCGCATGGGGCCGGCCGGAGCGGGCCCTGGTCGTCGTCAACCTCGTGCGGGCGGCCGGTGCGGCCGCGGTGGCGGCGGCGATCGTGGCGGACCAGCCGCTGCTCGCGTTCGCGGCGGTCGCCGTCGGGTCGGCCGCCGGGGCGCTCGTGCGCCCGACGACGCTCGCCCTCCTGCCCGCCGTCGCCGTCCAGCCGGAGGACCTGGTCAGCGCGAACACGGCGGGCGCACTCGGGGAGAGCCTCGGGACGTTCCTCGGGCCGCTGGTCGCGGGGCTCGTCGTCGGGCGCTCGGGGCCCGCGCCCGCCGCCGCGCTTGCCGCCGCCGCCGGGGTCATCGCCGCGATCATCGTCCTTCGCGTGTCCGTCGCCGATGCGGCCCGTCAGCGCCCCGCTGACCGGGCCCGCGGCCTGCCGCTGATGACCGGGCTCCGGGAGCTCGTCGCCCGCCGGCCCACCGGTGTCGTCATGGCCTCGTTCGGCGTCCGGGTCCTCGTCCGCGGGGCGCTGACGACGTTCCTCGCGATCCTGGCCATCGAGGTCCTGGGTCTCGGCGACCCGGGCGTCGGCTTGCTCAGCGCGGCGATCGGGCTGGGCGGGATCGTCGGCGCGGTCCTGGCGGTCGGCGTCGGGACCGGCGGGCGGCTGGCCGGCATGTTCGCGGTCGCGCTCGTGCTGTGGGGCGCGCCGCTGATCGTGATCGGCGGCGCGCCCAGCCCGATCGTTGCGCTGCTGGCGCTCGGCGTGGTCGGCATCGGGAACGCCCTGCTGGACGTCTCAGGCCTCACGCTCCTCCAGCGTGGGTCGTCGAACGCCGGGCGGGCGGGGGTGTTCGCGGTGCTCGAGGTCATGGCGAGCCTGGCGATCTCGGCGGGCGCCATCGTCGCCTCGGCCCTCGTTGCCGTGCTCGGCATCGAGCGGGCGCTGATCGTCGTGGGCGTCCTGCTCCCGATCGCCGCGGTCGCCAGCTGGCCGTGGGTGCGACGCCTGGACCGCGAAGGCGTGGTGCCCGAGCGCCGGGCCCGGTTGCTGCGCGGGATCCCGCTGTTCGCCCCGCTCCCGCTCGCCGCACTGGAGCGGCTGGCCGGCGGGATGGAGGAGGTGCGCTACGCGGCGGGCGAGGCGCTCATGACGCAGGGCGAGCGGGGCGATTCGTACGTCATGGTCGAGTCGGGCCGGATCCTCGTGACCATCGACGGGCACCCCAGCCACGAGCAGGGGCCGGGTGACGGCGTCGGCGAGATCGCACTGCTGCGCGCCGTGCCCCGGACGGCGACGGTCACCGCGCTGGAGCCCGTCGACGGGTTCTCGATCGACTGTGGCACGTTCGTGGAGGCCGTCACCGGGCATGAGGGCAGCGCCCGGGCGGCGACCGAGGTCGTGCGCCGGCGCCTCGGGACCGACGCCCCGGAGGGCTGACCGCCGCCGCGGCGCACGCGCCCGGGCCATACTTGGCAGACGCCAGCCCGCCACCTGGCAGACGCCAGCCCGCCCACCGCCTGCCACACCCGGAAGGATCCGAACAGACCATGGCCGAGGACCGCCAGCTCCCGTACCAGCGCCCGAGCGACCCCGCGAAGCGTCACAGCCATGCGCTCACCGACGGGCCGGACCGGGCGGCTGCGCGCGCCATGCTCAAGGCAATCGGGTTCACGGACGAGGACCTCAGCCAGCCCATCGTCGGCGTCGCGACGACGTGGATCGAGACGATGCCCTGCAACTTCAACCAGCGACGGCTGGCGGAGTTCGTCAAGGAGGGCATCCGCGCGGCGGGCGGCACGCCGATGGAGTTCAACACCATCGCCGTCTCGGACGGCGTGTCCATGGGCACCGAGGGCATGAAGGCCTCGCTCATCAGCCGCGAGGTCATCACCGACTCGATCGAGCTCGTCGCCCGCGGGCACCTGTTCGACGGGCTCGTCTGCCTCGTCGGTTGCGACAAGACGATCCCCGCGGGCGCCATGGCGCTCGGTCGCCTCGACATCCCGGGCCTCGTCCTTTACAACGGCACGATCTACCCGGGCACCTACAAGGGCAAGCCCGCCGACGTCGTCACGGTGTTCGAGGCCATCGGTGCGTACCGCGCGGGCAAGATCACGCTCGACGAGCTGTACGAGGCGGAGAACGGTGCGTGCCCGGGCGCAGGCGCGTGCGGCGGCCAGTTCACGGCCAACACGATGTCCACCGCACTCGAGTTCCTGGGGCTGTCGCCGGCCGGCCTCAACGGCATCCCGGCGGAGGACCCGAAGAAGGACGAGGCGGCGCGCCTCGCCGGTGAGCTCGTCATGACCCTCGTCCGGCACGACGTCCGGCCGAGCTCGCTCGTCACCCGGGGCTCGTTCGAGAATGCGATCGCGTCCGTCTCCGCCACCGGCGGCAGCACGAACGCGGCCCTCCACCTGCCGGCGATCGCCGCGGAGTTCGCGATCCCGCTCACCCTCGACGACTACGCCATGGTCGTGGACCGCACGCCGCTCATCGCGGACATGCGCCCCGGCGGCCGGTACGCGGCGGCGGACATGTACGACGCAGGCGGCGTCGCCCTCGTCATGCGCGAGCTGCTCAAGCGGGACCTGCTCCACGCCGAGGAGAAGACCGTCGACGGGCGCTCGATCGCGAAGATCGCGGCCGACGTCGTCGAGACGGCGGGCCAGCAGGTGGTGCACCCCATCGAGACGCCGATCAAGGAGACGGGCGGCCACGCGATCCTGCGGGGCAGCCTCGCGCCTGATGGCTCGATCGTGAAGCTCGCGGGCCATGAGCGCCGATTCCACCGTGGCCCGGCACGCGTGTTCGACTCCGAGACGGCCTGTTTCACGGCGGTCCGCGACCGCCAGATCCACGCGGGAGACGTCGTCGTCATCCGCTACGAGGGACCGATCGGCGGCCCGGGGATGCAGGAGATGCTGAGCGTCACGGGCGCGCTCGTGGGCGAGGGCCTGGGCGAACACGTCGCGCTGCTCACCGACGGCCGGTTCTCGGGCGGCACGCACGGGCTGATGCTGGGGCACGTCTCCCCGGAGGCCGCGGTCGGCGGTCCGATCGCGCTGGTCGAGGAGGGCGACTCGATCGTCATCGACGTCGATGCCCGCGAGCTCAACCTCGAGGTGGACGCGGCAACGCTGGCCGAACGCCGCGCGCGCTGGTCTCCGCCGGCCCCGCGCTACACGACGGGTGTCATGGCCAAGTACGCGGCGCTGGTCTCCTCGGCGTCCGAGGGGGCAATCACGAACGGCGCGCCGCTGCGCCGTGCGCTGGCAGCCCGCGCGACCGACGCCGCCGGCTGACCGACGGACCCGATGGCGCTCCGGCTCTCGTTCAAGACCTCGCCCCAGCTCGTCGACTGGTCGACGCTCGACGCCACCTGGCGTCGAGCGGGCGAGCTCTCGGGCGACGGCGGTCCCGGCCACGGGTTCGATGGCGGGTGGATGAACGACCACCTCGTGGACATGGATCCCGCCGCGCCCGGCCCGTCGCTCGAGGCGCTGACGCTCCTCGCGACGCTCGTGCACCACGTGCCGGGAATGCGCGTCGGACACGCGGTGCTCTCGAACACCTTCCGTCACCCGGTCCTGGTGGCGAAGGCCGCCGTCGTCCTCGACCACGCCACCGGTGGGCGCTTCGTGCTCGGGCTGGGCGCCGGCTGGTTCGAGCAGGAGCACGGGCCGTTCGGGATCGCGCTGCCGCCCATCGGCGAGCGGATCTCGCGGCTGGAGTCCGCGGTTGACGTGTACCAGGCCCTCATGTCGCCGCGGGCGGCATCCGCACCTGGGATCACGCGACCCGACCCGTTCTACCCGCTCACTGGTGCCCTGAACCTGCCGACGCCGCTCACCGCCGGCGGCCCGGCGATCTTCCTCGGCGGGCAGAAGCGGCGCGGGATCGCGCTCGCCGCCCGCGCCGCGCAGGGTTGGTTGCTGCCGGGCACGGACGCGGGCGATGCCGCGTACTTCGCTGCCCGCCGGGACGAGCTGCTCCGGGCGCTCGAAGCGGTCGGCCGCGACCCGTCCACCTTCGAGCTCGTCGGCCAGGTGTCAACGGGCCACGACGCAGCGGGCAGGCGGCTGGCCCTGGAACAGGCCCGAACGCTCGCCGCGGCGGGCGCGACGGAGATCATCCTCGGCATGCCCGCAGCGCTCGGCCCGGCGGGGCTGGACGACGTCCAGCGCGAGCTGCTCCTGCCCCTGCGCGAGGTGGCGCGGGCGTGAGCGGAGCACCGCAGCCGGCGGCACTCGTGGTGGCGGCGGTCGACGCGGATGATGCTGCCGGGCTGGCGGCGCACCTCGCGATCCGGAACGCGGTCACGCCCGACAACCCGGACTCGCCAGAGCAGGTGCGCTGGGAGGCAGCGACCTATCCGGGCCAGGTCGCGCGGTTCGTCGCGCGCATCGACGGGGAGCCGGTCGGCACCGCAACCACTGGCCGGATCTGGATGCACGAGCGGTCGTACGATCGCTACTGGCTGGGGATCTGGGTGCTCCCCGAGGCCCGCGGGCGAGGCGTCGGCACTCGCCTGTACGGCGCCCTCAGCAACGCCGCCCGGGCCGCCGGCAAGACCGGCTTCCAGACCGAGCTCTCGGAGGCCCAGGTCGCCGGGCACCGCTTCCTCGCGAACCGGGGGTTCGTGGAGATCGACCGGACCAAGGCGGTTCGCCTCGACCTGGCAGGCCTTGCAGCGCCGACGCCCATCGCCCCGCACGGGATCACGCTCACGACCCTCGCCGCCCGACCGGACCTCCTGCCATCCGTCCACCGGGTCGCGATCGAGGCGTTCCCGGACATCCCGACGGGGGATGCGCCGGTCTCGGTGGGAACGCTCGACGAGTTCGTCGCTCGCGACGTCACCCGCGTCGGCGTCCCCCATGACGCCTTCGTCATCGGCGTCGACGACTCGACCGGCGAGGCCGCTGGTTACGCGAGCCTCATCTTCGCGCCCGGATCCATGACCCTCGCCCAGCACGACATGACGGCGGTGCGGCCGGCGTTCCGCGGCCGCGGCCTGGGACTCACGCTCAAGCAGGCGTCCATCGCATGGGCGATCGACCATGGCCTCGAGGCGCTCGAGACGGGCAACGACGAGACCAACGCCCCGATGCGCGCTGTGAACGCCCGCCTGGGCTACCGCCCGGTCCCGGACAGCGTCGGCCTCCACGGTCCCCTCGCACCCGCCGGCTGACGGGCGCGGCATACTTCGCCCGTGACCATCGACCTCAACGGGATCAGGCTGCGGAACCGGCTGCTCACGTCGGCCAGCCTGCTGGGCTACGGCGCTTCCAAGCGGAAGCTGATCCTCTATGGCCTCTCCCCCATCGCCCAGTGGGTCCCGCTCGAGCGCTTCGGTGCCGTCACCACCCGGACCCTCACGCTCGGGCCGCGGGAGGGTCACTTCACGCTCAAGGAGGACTGGGGGCTGCGCGAGCTCCCGGCGATGCTCCGCCTGTACGGGAAGGCACTGCACCGGGTCGATGCGGGCTGGCTCAACGCCTTCGGCTGGTCGAACATCGGGCTCGAGCGCTACTTCGACGAGTACTTCGCGCGGACGGCGAACCTCAACCGCATCGTGTCGGTCGGCGGCTTCAGCGCGGACGAGATCGAGCAGCTCATCGAGACCGTCAACGAGCGCGCGAAGCCCGGGGAGATCGCGGCCATCGAGCTCAACGCCAGCTGCCACAACGTCAACTTCCCGTTCGCGACGATCCTCGAGGAGAGCCTCCGGCGTGCCGTCCCGAAGAGCCGCCACCCGGTGATCCTCAAGGTCAGCCCGGACGAGGACTACGGCTGGCAGGCGCGCCTCGCCGAGACCTTCGGCTGCGCGGCAATCACGGCGATCAACACGGTCAAGGGCCTTCGCCTCGACCCCGAGAACGGCGAGCCGTACCTCAAGAACCGGTTCGGCGCCATCTCCGGGCGGGCGATCAAGCCGATCGGCCTGCGGGTCGTCGCGGAGCTCCGGGACCAGGGCATCCGCCTCCCGATCATCGCCAACGGCGGCATCCGGGACTTCGACGACTGCCGGGAGTACGCCTGGGCGGGCGCCGACGCGATGAGCCTCGGCTCCGCAGTCTGGCTTCAGCCGATGCCGCTCTACGCCCTGGGGCCGCTCGAGGGGCTGCGCGTCCGCCGCCTGATCTCGCGGGTGGAGCGCTGGACGCCGCCCGCGACGGCGCAACACTGGCGGTCGGCGGGGTCGGCTCGGGTCGGCGATCCGGCATCCGTCCCGGTGGCGACCGACCCCGCGGCAAGCGACGTCATCGCCGCCCCGGACGCCGTCTCCGCGCTCGGCTGACGAGCGTGTCCGCCGCCACCCCGCAGCCGCGGGTCGCCATCGTCACGACCGGCGGCACGATCGACTCCGTGGGCGTCGACCGCCTGGACCTCGCCGCGTACCTCGAGACCGGCGTGCGCCTGGAGCCCGGCGCGCTGGTCGCCGGCATCGCACCCGAGCTCGCGACGATCGCGGTCGCCACCGAGGTCCCGTTCCGCCGCCTGCGTGCCCATGCCATCACCGACATCGACCTCGCCGACCTCCGGGAGCTCGTTGCCGGGCTGCTCGCACGCGACGAGGCGGACGGCGTGGTCGTCACGCACGGGACCAACACGCTCGAGGAGACCGCGTGGTTCCTCCACCTCGCGGTGGCCACCGATCGGCCGATCGTCGTCACGGGTGCGATGCGGCCCGCGTCCGCGCTCTCGGGCGACGGGCCGCTGAACGTGCTGAACGCCGTGCGCGTGGCAGGCTGCCCGGCTGCGGTCGGCCTCGGCGTCGTCGTCCTCCTCGACGACACGATCCACGGCGCGCGCGACGTCTCGAAGGCCGACACGATGCGGACCGGCGCGTTCCGCGACGGCGCGAGCGGCCCGCTGGGCTGGGTCGATGGCGACGGGCGGGTCGTCATCAGCCACCGGCCCGCGCGCGGCGCCACGCTCCGGGGCGCGTTCGCCGATGCCGACGTGCGCGCGCTCCCCCGCGTCGACATCGTCGTGACGTACCAGGGCGCGGATGGCACGCTCATCGACGCCGCCGTTGCGGCCGGCGCTCGCGCCATCATCAGCGCCGGATCCGGGGCCGGCGCCCCCACGCCGCTCGAGGTCAAGGCGCTCGAGCGCGCGACTGCCCGCGGCGTCATCGTCTGCCAGTCGACACGCGTCGGCTCGGGCCGCGTCCCTGCGGTGCCGGCGCTCGTCGCCCACGGATGGATCGCCACGGACGACCTGCCGCCGTGGAAGGCCCGCGTCCTGCTCAGGCTCGCCCTGGCCTCCGGCACCGATGATCGCGACACCATCCAGCGACTGTTCGACGACGTCTGACAACGCACGGCGCAGGCCCGCTCGCCAGACCTGCGGCATGATGGACGCGTGACCGACGAGCCCCACCCGCAGCCATCGCGCGACCCGGCATCCGCCCTCCCCGCGGACCCCGCACGCTACGACGAGTATCGCAACGTCGCCGCACGCAAGCGCGGGCTGGAGCAGCCGTACATCGCCGGCGGCGAGGACCCGGAGCTTCCCGCGACGCTCGAGCACGAGCGCCGCTACGTCCGGATCCTCGTCGGGATGGTGGCCCTGATCGTCTTCCTGGGCTTCGCGCTGGGGATCGTCAGCGCGATGATCACGGGCGGCTGAGCGTGTCCCGCGCGCTCACGGTGGACTCACGACCGTCCGCGCTGCTCGCCGGCGCGGAGTGGGACGCCGCCCACGACCACCTGGTCGGGTTCCTGCGCGGCCTGATCCGCATCCCTTCCATCAACCCGCCCGCGCCGGTCGGCCCGGAGCTCGACGCCGCGCGCCGGATCGCCGATGAGCTCCGCAGCTTCGGCCTTGCACCGGAGGTCCTCGAACCATTCCCGGGTCGGGGATCGGTCTTCGCGCGGCTCCGCGGCGACGGCACCGGCGGCGACGGGATCCTCCTGCTCTCGCACCTCGACGTCGTCCCGGCGAACCCTGACGGCTGGACCCACGAGCCGTTCGCGGCCGATATCGCCGACGGCTACCTGTGGGGTCGCGGCGCCGTCGACATGAAGGACATGGTCGCGCTCGAGGTCGGGGTCGTGCGGCTGCTCGCGGCGCGTGCGGTAGCTGCTGGCCTGGACCCAGCGGTGGACCCGATCCCGGGCCTCCGCCGCGACGTGCTGTTCGCCTGCACCGCGGACGAGGAGAACGGCGGCCACGAGGGCGCGGGCTGGGTCGTCGACCATCGCCCGGAGCTCCTGCGCTGCGCCGGTGCCGTCAACGAGGCAGGTGGCGTCAGCGCCGACATCGCGGGCCGGAGGTTCTATCCGATCCAGGTCGCGGAGAAGGGCCACGAGGTCTACCGGATCCACGTTCGCGGCACCTGGGGCCACGGCTCGATGCCCCGCGATGACAACGCGGCCGTCCTCGCCGCCGAGGCCGTCCGGCGCCTGGCCGTCCCCGGTGAGCCCAGGCTGACGCCGGTCATGCGTCGCCTGCTGGACGAGGTCGGCGCCGCGCTGGAGCCGGCCCAGGCGGAAGTGCTCGCAACCGTCGCTGGCGACGACCCTCGCCGCGCGGAGGCTGCGCTCCGTTCCCTGTGCGACCCGATGTACGCCCGGGCGCTGCGCGCCCTGATCCGGGACACGATCAGCCCGGACGTCATCCATGCCGGGACGAAGTACAACGTGATCCCGGGCGACGCGACGATCGAGATCGACATCCGGACGCTCCCCGGCACGACCCCCGACGACATCCGCGAAGAGGTCCTCGCGCGTCTGGGGGACCTCGCGCCGCGGTGCGAGCTCGAGCACCTCCACAGCGCGATCCCGGTCGAGGCGCCCGCCGGGGGCGAGCTCTACGACCTGCTCGGCGCGGCGATCCTGGCCCACGACCCGGACGGCGTCCCGGTGCCGGTCATGGCGCCCTTCGCGACCGACGCGAAGCACCTGGTGCGTCTCGGCATCCCCGTGTACGGCTTCTCGCCTTTGCGGCTGGACCCAGGCGAGCGCTTCCTCGAACGGTTCCACGGCGTGGACGAGCGCGTCGGGCTCGACGCGCTGCGCTGGGGCCTGCCCGTCCTGTACGACGTGGTCGCGACCTTCTGCGCCTGACGCGACCCGCTACTTCCCGCCCCGGACCAGGCGCCCGCGGCGGCTGATCGCGTGCGTCGCGAGGGCGGCGACCCCCATCGCGATCAACGCCCGCTCTCCGCGGGGCAATGGCCGGACGGCAGACAGGAACTGCTCCGCGCGTGCCCGGTCGACCATGCGCAGGACTGCCTGGCCGCGCGGCGTCAGCCACACCGAGCGCAGCCGCCCGTCGTCCTCTTCCTTGCGTCGCTCGACGAGCCGCCGCTTCACAAGCCCGTCCACCAGGCGGGACGTGGCCGACGGGGACCGGCCGATCGCCTCGGCGAGATCCGCGACCGTCGTCGTCGCCCCCTCCGCGAGCACGTACAGCGCCGCGAGCTGCGTGAACCCGAGGTTCAGCTCCCCCAACTGGTAGGCGAACCCGACGACGAGCTCCCGCCATAGCGCCCGGCCCATCGCAACCCGTTCCGAGATCTGGCGCACGTTCTGGATCCGCGTCCCGGCGGCGATGACCGGCGCCGAGAGGTCTGCCTCGAACACGCGGGCGATGACCCGGCCGGGCGCGGCGCGGCGGCGCGTGCGGATGAGCGCCTCGGGCAGGGCGGGTCCGGCGGCCGGGTCAGACGCGGAGATCCGGTGACGGCGCGAGACCCGCGGGGCCGGGACCGCAGCGGCGGCGCCTCCGGGTGCGGACGATTCGCCGGACTCCGGGGCAAGGTCGGGAGCGGCTGCGTCGGCGCCCGACAGGTCGGGCCTGGGGATGGTCACGGGCGGATCCTCACCGGTCGAGCGTAGGTTCGGCGCCGGATTCCTGCAACTGTGCATGGAGTTCCCAGCATGCGCACGCCGGGAGGCCTACGCTTGGCGTCGATGAGCCAGATCGCTTTCGTCTTTCCCGGCCAGGGCAGCCAGTCCGTGGGCATGGGCCGCGCCCTCGCCGAATCGTCGCCCGAGGCCGCTGCCGTCTTTGCCGCCGCCGACGCAGCCCTGGGCGAGCCGATCACCAGGCTCGCCTGGGAGGGGCCCGAAGAGGATCTCAACCGGACCGAGAACGCGCAGCCGGCCCTCCTCGCGGCGTCGATCGCCTACCTCGAGGCGGTGCGCGCCCGCTGGGCGCAGCTGGAGGTCGACATCCCCGAACCGGCATTCGCCGCCGGTCACTCGATGGGCCAGTACACAGCCCTCGTCGCCGCCGGCGCGCTGGACCTCGCGGACGCCGTACGCCTTGTCCGCACCCGCGGCCAGCTCATGCAGGCGTCGGGTGCCGGGCGGGAGGGACGGATGGCCGCCCTCATCGGCCTCGACGACGCCCGCCTGCCCGAGCTCGTCGAGCGCGCGTCCGCCTTCGGCATCTTCGGCGTCGCCAACCGCAACTCTCCGGGGCAGGTGGTCGTGTCCGGCGAACGAACGGCCGTCGAGGCGGCGCTCGGCATCGCCAGGGAGCTCGGCGCGAAGCGCGCCATCGAGCTGCCGGTGAGCGTCGCCGCCCACTCGCCGCTCATGACCGAGGCCGCGGCCGGCATGGCGACCGTCCTCGCCGACATCACGTTCCGTGACCCGGACCCGCCCCTCATCGCCAACGCCGACGCCCACCTGATCACGACCGCCGATGGGTGCCGCGCCGAGCTCGTGGACCACCTGACGACCGGCGTCGACTGGGTGGGCGCCATCGAGGCGATGCGAACCCGGGGCGTCACGACATGCATCGAGGTCGGGCCCGGGCAGGTCCTGACCGGCCTGATCAAGCGGATCGCACCCGACGTCCTCGCGCTGGCCCTGGACGACCGAGCCGCGGCCGACCGCCTCGCCATCCCGTTCGCGGAGACCGCAGCCGTCGACGACTAGCGGCTTCCCGCGCTGACCACCGCACCATCGTCATCATCCCGGCCGACGTCCCGCGGCCACAGCCCACGCCATCGAAGAGGAACCCGTGCGCCAACCTGATTTCACCCGCCGCGTCGTCGTCACCGGACTGGGCGTCGTCAGCCCCGTCGGCAACGACAGGGACACCGCGTGGTCCGCGCTCGTCAACGGCCGCTCCGGCCTCGGCCCGCTCACCAAGTTCGACACAACGCCGTACGCCGCGAAGTGGGCCGGCGAGGTCAAGGACTTCGATGCCAGCCTGTGGATGGACCACAAGGCCATCCGCCGATCCGAGGCCGCGATGTGGTTCGGCGTGTCGGCGGCCAAGCAGGCCGTCGCGGACGCCGGCCTCGAGATCACCGATGCCAACCGCGAGGACATCGGAGTCGTGTTCGGGTCGGGCGCCGGTGGCCAGAACCTGATGATCGACAACTGGAAGATCCTGGCGGAGAAGGGCCCGACCCGCGTCGCCCCGACGTTCATCGCCAACGGCCTCGTGGACTCCGCCTCGGGGATGATCGCGATCGAGACCGGCGCGATCGGCCACAACATCTGTGTCGTGTCCGCGTGCTCGACGGGCACCAACTCGATCGGTGAGGCCGCCGAGATCATCCGCCGGGGTGACGTGCACACCGTCATCGCCGGGTCCACGGAGATGCCACTGCTCGAGGTCGCGCACGCCGGTTTCGCCAATATGCGCGGGCTCGGATCGCCGCGCGACGGCGAGTCGTTCACCGATGTCTCCCGCCCGTTCGACCGCACCCGCGACGGGTTCATCCTCGGCGAGGGCGCGGGCTCCCTGCTCCTCGAGGATCTCGAGTACGCGAAGGCCCGTGGGGCGAAGATCTACGCCGAGGTCGTGGGCTACGGCTCTGCCGCGGATGGCTGGGACATGGTCCAGCCGATCGAGCGCGGCTTGGGCTCGGCGCGCGCGATGCAGGCATCCCTCGACCGCCGGGGCGTCCCCGCGGACGAGATCGACGTGATCAACCCGCACGGCACGTCGACGCCGCTCGGCGACAAGCGCGAGGCGGAGGCGATCTGGACGGTCTTCGGCGACCGGGCGGCGAGCGCACGGCGCACCCTTGCGATCAGCGCCACGAAGTCGATGACCGGCCACATGATGGGCGCCGCCGGCGCCTTCGAGGCGTTCGCCACGGTGATGTCGATCGCCGAGCAGACGGTGCCCGGGACGATCAACTACCGCGAGTTCGATCCCGAGGCCGACGTCTGGGTCCTCGCGGAGACGATGCAGATGCCGATCCGCTACGCCCTGTCCAACAACATCGGCCTGGGCGGCCACAACGCCGCGATCATCTTCAAGCGCTGGGACGGGCGCTGACCAGGCCCAGCGGCCGCTACGGCGCCTCGTCCGGCGCCGGGCCCTCCGTCCGGTCGAGCGCCTGCGGCGTCGCCGGATCGGACGAGAACGTCGGCGGGTCGCTCGCCGGAAAGCTGTCCTCGGAGGCGTCCTCGATCGTCGGGTCGTCCACGTCCGGCATACCCGGCGACCGCAGGTCCTCGATGACATGGCCCAGCCCCACGGTATCGCCCGGGTGCCTGCTGTCGGTGTGCGTCTCGTCCGTGTCCATCGCTGCCTCCAGGGCGCCCGCGCCCGTGACCGTCGCGGCTGGGCGCCATCCGGGCCTCCGCTCGGACCATCGTCGCGCGGGGCGCCTTGCGGATGGTCCGGTGGTGACCGTGCGCTTCGCTACAATCCCGACCATCGCCGTCCCAGCCCCACGCAGCTTCGCAAAGGTGTGCCGTGCCCTCGTCTGACCTCGCCCGCCGCGCCGTCATCACCGGTCTCGGCGCGGTCATGCCGATCGGCAACGACTTCGAGACGTACTGGCGCAACCTCCAGGCCGGGGTCACGGGCACGCGGCTGATCGAGTCCTTCGACGCCAGCGCGTTCGAGGTGCGGATCGCTGCCGAGGTCAAGGACTTCAACCCGGGCGACTTCATGGAGCCCAAGATGGCCCGCCGGATGAGCCGGTTCATCCACCTCGCGACCGCCGCCGGCAAGGAGGCGGTGACCTCGAGCGGGATCGACTTCGCGGCGATGGACGAGGATGCCCGCGACCGGGTGGCGGTCGTCGTCAACACCGGCGGCGGGGGCATCGAGTCGATCATCGAGGGAACCCACGTCCACGACACCAAGGGCCCGAGATTCGTCTCGGCGTTCGCGGTGCCGGCCCTGTCGGGCTCGATGGCCGCCTGCATGCTTTCGATGGAGTACAAGCTCACGGGCCCGGTCATCACCCAGGTCGCCGCGTGCGCCACGTCGGTCATCGCGTTCCAGGACGCCCTCCGGCTGATCGCCACGGGCGAGGTCGACGTCGTGCTTGCCGGCGGCTCCGAGGCGCCGATCGTGCCCATGGGCGTCGCGGCCCTGTCGAACATGACGGCGCTCTCGAAGCGCAATGACTCGCCCGAGACGGCGTCCCGTCCGTTCGACCTCACGCGCGACGGGTTCGTGCTGGGCGAGGGCGCAGGCGTGGTGGTCGTGGAGAGCGCGGAGCACGCCCTGCGGCGTGGCGCGACCCCGATCGCCGAGATCCTCGGCGGCGCGCTGACCGCGGACGCGTTCCACATCTCCGCCCCCGATCCGACGGGCCGGGGCCAGGCGCGGGCGATGGCGAACGCGCTGCGCAACAGCGGTGTCGCGCCGGACGAGGTCGACTGGATCGTCGCCCACGGGACCTCGACGTCGCTCAACGATTCGACGGAGACCCGGGCGATCAAGACAGCCTACGGCTCTGCCGCGTCGACGCGGGCGATCTCGTCGCCCAAGTCGATGATCGGGCACCTCGTCGGGGCAGCCGGCATCGCGAGCGCGCTGGCCGCCTTCGGCGGGATCCGGGACGGGGTCATCTCACCGACCGCGAACCTCCACACGCCCGATCCGGCGTGTGACCTGGACTATGTGCCGCTGGTCGCGCGCCACCAGAAGGTCGACACCGTGGCCGTGAACGGCTTCGGGTTCGGTGGCCAGAACGCGGTCGCGATCTTCCGCCGCTTCGAGGCGTAGGCTGGCGATCAGCGGCTGAGCGTGCGTCCCTCGAAGGCCTCGAGCCGCGTGACGACGTCCTCGGGCATGGGGCGCGGCCTGCCGGCAACGTAGTCGTACAGCACCTGGACGCCCTCGGCGGTCGCGACGAGGCGAGCCGCGCCCACGCGCGAGGTCCCAGCCGTGATCCGGTGCTCGAGCGTGAACGACGTGCGTCCGATGCGCCCGATCCGGGACTCGACCGTGAGCACCTCGCCGAAGTAGACCGGGGAGCGGAACGACACCCGGATGTCGGCGAGGATGAGGGACTCCTCGGCGCCGTGGGTCACGAGCGCGATCGGCTCGTCGGTGGCGGCCTCCCAGTACGCGATCCGGGCGGACTCGCAGTAGGTCAGGAAGCGCGAGTTGTTCGCGTGGCCCATCGCGTCCGTGTCCCCGAACCGCACGTCGACGACATAGCGGTGCGGGAAGTCGCCCGCGAGGTCGCGCGGGTCGGCGGGGACGTCGATGCGGGTGCCGCTGGTCATGCCCGGAGTGTAGGCGCTGCTCAGTCGCGCGGCAGGACCGTCAGCGTCCCGACCATGCCCGCCTCGGCGTGGCCCGGGATCGAGCACAGGATCTCGTAGGTCCCGGGCGTGTCGAGGACGAAGCGCAGCCTCGCGGTCTGCCCTGGCCGAACGACGAGGTCGAGGTTCGGGATCGCCTCGACCATCCAGTCGTGGATGACCGGATCGTCGTTGACGAACTCGAGCACGGTCCACTGCCCCGCCTTGACGGTGACATCCGCAGGTGCGAAGCGCACGTTGATCGCGTGGACCTCGACCCGCGGCAGGGCGCCATCGATCGCCCGGTCCGCGGCCAGCACCCCGCCCGCGAGCGCGAGCCCGATGATCGCCACGGCGACGAGGAACGCCCCGTCCCGGAGCACGCCGACCGGGCCCCGCCGCAGCTCGTGAAGGTGCCCGGGCCGCACGTCGACGGATCGCAGCCGGAGAGAGTTCGTCACGACGCTGACCGACGAGAGCGCCATCGCGCCCGCGGCCATCGCCGGGTTGAGCGTCACGCCGAAGGCCGGGTAGAGGATGCCCATCGCGATCGGGATCAGGACGACGTTGTAGGCGAACGCCCAGAACAGGTTCTGGCGGATCACCCGGATCGTCGCCCTCGACAGGGAGATCGCGGACAGCACGAGCCGCGGGTCGCCGCCCACGAGCGTCACGTCGGACGCCTCGATTGCCACGTCCGCCCCGGTGCCGATCGCAATGCCCAGGTCTGCGCGGGCCAGCGCGGGGGCGTCGTTGATCCCGTCGCCCACCATCGCGACCGTCCGGCCTCCGGCCTGGAGACGCTCGATGGTCGCGTCCTTGTCGCCCGGGAGCACCTCCGCGATCACGCGATCCGCGGGGATGCCCACCTGGCGTGCGACTGCCTCGGCGGTGATCCGCGCGTCGCCGGTCAGCAGCCACACGTCGAGCCCGGCCGCGCGCAGGTCCCGGACCGCCTCGGCGGACTCGGCCTTCACGGGGTCCGAGACGGCGATCAGGCCCGCGGCCACGCCATCCACGGCGAGGTACACGAGCGTCGCGCCGTTCGATGCGGCGTCGTCCGCGGCCCCGCCGAACGCGCCGGGCTGCACGCCCCGCTCCTCCAGGAACCGGCGACTGCCGACCATCACCTCGGACCCGTCGATCGAGCCGCGGACCCCACGGCCGACGATCGCCTCGAACGCGGTCGCCTTCGCGAACCCGAGCTCGGTCTCGCGGGCGCGCCGGACGATCGCCTCGCCCAGCGGGTGCTCCGATCCCTGTTCCAGCGACGCCGCGAGGTCCAGCAGGCGCGCCTCGTCGAAGCCCGGCGTCGTCACGACCATCGTCACGGCGGGCTTGCCAAGTGTCAGCGTCCCCGTCTTGTCGAGGACGACCGTGTCGACGCGACCCGCGACCTCGAGCGCCTCCCCACCGCGCACGAGGATGCCGGCCTCGGCGCCCTTGCCCGTGCCAACCATGATCGCGGTCGGCGTCGCAAGGCCCATCGCGCACGGGCACGCGATGATCACCACGCCGATGAAGGCCGTCAGCGCGAGCGTCACCCGCGGCTCGGGCCCGAACACGAACCAGGCGACGAACGTCAGCGCCGCGACGACGATGACCGCCGGCACGAAGATCTCCGAGATCCGATCGGCCATGCGCTGGATCGGCGCCTTGGAGCCCTGTGCGCGCTGCACGAGCTCCACGATGCGGGCGAGAGCCGTGTCGCGGCCGACGCGCGTCGCGCGCATCACGAACGATCCGGTCGTGTTCATGGTCGCCCCGATGACCTCGTCGCCCGCGGCCTTCGTCGCCGGCATCGGCTCGCCGGTGAGCATCGACTCGTCGACCGCGGACAGCCCGTCCACCACTACGCCGTCCACCGGAACCCGGTCCCCGGGCCGGACGCGGAGGAGGTCGCCCGGGACCACGACCGCGAGCTCGACGTCCTCCTCGACCCCGTCGCGCAATCGCCGGGCGGTCGTCGCCTGGAGCCCCACGAGCCGCCGGATCGCGCCCGTCGTGCGCCCCTTGGCGCGCGCCTCGAGCCACCGGCCGAGGAGGATGAGCCCGATGATGATCGTCGCAGAGTCGAAGTACGTCTCGGGATGCAAGCCGGCCTCGTGGATGAACGCGGGCCACATCGTCACGAACACCGAGTAGGCCCAGGCGGCGGTGGTGCCGATCGCGACGAGCGTGTCCATCGTCGCGCCGCCATGGCGGCCGGCCCGGAACGCGGCCCGGTAGAACCGGCCACCCGCCCAGAACTGGATGAACGTCGCGGGCCACAGGATGAGCTTGTTGAGGTCCTCCATGGACACCCGCGTCTGGGGCGTGAACATGAGGATCATGAACACGACGGCGGCGCCCAGCGCGACGAGCGCCTGGAGCAGCGTCTGGCGCTGGATGCGCTCGCGCTCGGCGTCGTCGGCGGTGACCTCGGCCTCCAGGCTGGCTGCGGCCGTGCCTGCCTCGGCGGCCAGCGCCTCGGGCTTGACCTCGTAGCCCGCGGCCTCGACGGCACGCACGAGCTCATCGCGGCCCGCGGCGGCCGGATCCACGAGGACCGTGGCGCGCTCCGTGGCGAGGTTGACGCTCGCGGTCGCCACGCCCGGCGTCTTCTTGAGGAAGCGCTCGATGCGGTTCACGCACGACGCACAGGTCATGCCCTCGATGGGCAGGACGATCTCGATGGGCTGGGTGGCGAGCGGCTCGTTCATACTAGGGGGGAGTATACCCGAGGAGTGGCAGGACGTCACGAACCCCGACCCCGCGCGTCATGCTTTCGTCCCGTGCGGCGGCGCGCCATACTCGCGGCCGCGGCGGATGGGCACGGCACGACGACCAGTGCGAGGGAGACGAAGGGTGGCGGTGACGACGTCCCGGCCGGCCGTGCGGATCGCGGGCATCGGACACGCCCTGCCCGCGGTGCGGGAGACCGCGGCGGACATCGAGGGGCGAATCCGCGCGGCGTCGGGGCGGCTGCCGGTCCCGCCGGGGACCCTGCTGGCGATCAGCGGCGTCGAGGGGCGCCATGCGGTCGGCCCGGGCGAGCTCGCCTCCACGCTCGCGGCCGAGGCCGGACGGCGGGCGCTCGAGGACGCGCGCGTTGGCCTGGACTCGATCGACCTCCTCCTGTTCGCGTCAACAAGCCAGGACCAGATCGAGCCCGCGACGGTCCATAACACCGCTGACCTCCTGGGCTACCGGGCCGGCTCGGCATTCGACGTGAAGAACGCCTGCAACAGCTTCTTCGAAGGGATCCGGGTCGCAGAGGCGATGATCGCCTCGGGTAGCGCCCGCCGGGCGCTCGTGGTCACGGGCGAGACGCCGACCCTCGCCGCGCGCTACTGCGTGCCTGACCGGCGGGCGTTCCGGCGATCGTTCATCGGCTACACGGTCGGTGACGTCGGCGGGGCGGTGGTGCTCGAGCGGAGCGACGATGAGCGGGGCGTGTTCTACGCCCACTCGTGGTCGGCCTCGGAGCACTGGTCGATCTCGGAGGTCCCGGGCGGCGGGTCGCGGCATCCGCGTGGCGACGAGTTCCTCTATGCCGGCGGCGACGGTGGCAGGCTGAGGGACGTGGTCCGGGGTCTGGACCCGGGGATCGCAACGCGGGTGTTCGAGGCGACCGGAACGACCGTGGACGACTACCGGCTGTTCGTGATCCACCAGGTCACGGCCCCGTTCACCGACGAGATGGCGGCGCGCCTCGGGTTCCCGGCCGAGCGCGTCGAGCGGACGATCGACCAGTTCGGCAACGTCGCCTCGGGCACGCTCCCGTTGGCGCTCGTCCAGGCGCGCGGGGCCGGGCGCGTGGCGCGCGGCGATGCCGTCCTGTTCGTGGGCCTCGGTGCCGGGATCAGCGTCGCGACGCTCGCCCTCCGGCTATGACCGTCCGCGCTCCCCGCTTCGAGCGCGTCGAGGGCGAGCCCCTCGTCGAACTGCCGCCGTTCGACGTCGCGGCGACGCGGGTGGAGTCTTTGCTCGCCGGTGAGGCACGGACCTGGGTCGTGGTGCCGGCGCTCAACGAAGCGTCGATGATCCGGGCGACCCTCGACGCGCTCGGTGCGCAGTCGCTCCGCCCGCTCGTGGTCTGCGTCGTGGACAACGGCAGCAGCGATGGGACGCAGGACGTGGTGCGCGCGTGGGCAGTGGCGATGGCCGCACGGCCGGCCGGGAGCACGCCGCCGCCCGGACTCAGGCTTGCGTACGAGCGGGAGAAGGGCACGGGCGCCGCCGCGGACACCGGGATGCGCGTGGCGATCGCTGCGGGCGCGTCGCTGCTCCTGCGGACCGATGCGGACACGCTCCCGCGGCGGGACTGGGCGGTCCGGCTCGTGGCGCGGCTCGACGAGGGCAATGACCTCGTGGCGGGTCGCGTGGTCGATCGCGATGACGAGGGCACCGGCTGGGCCCGGCGCCTGGCGCTCGCCGCCCTCATCACCGCGACCGCGGCCATCTCCGTGCCCAGGAACCGCGGGCCCCGGTACCGGACGCGGTTCCGGATGCTCGTCGGCTCCAACGTCGGTATCCGGGCGACCACGTACGTCGAGGCAGGTGGCTTCCCGCGGGCAGCGATCGAGGAGGTCCACGACGATCGGGCGCTGATGAATCGCGTCCGTCGGGTCTCCGACCGGATCACGTCCGAGCACGGGGCCGTGGTCGCGACAAGCATCCGTCGCTACCGGCGGTACGGCACGCTGGGCATCATCCGCTGGTATCTCCGCCACGAGACGGACGGGGCGCCGGTCGATGTCCGCTGAGCGGCGCGCGGGGTGGTGGGAGGCGCGGCTGTGGCTGGCGGTCTCCCCACTCGCGTTCGTCGGGCTGCGCCTGGGGGGGCGGCGGCGCGTCGTGCCGCTGGGGCGGTTCGGGACCCTCGTCAACGACCCGGTCCTCGGGCGGCGCATCCTGACTGACCCGGCGCGCTTCAGGACGGTCGGCCCGGGCACCCACGGCGAGCTGATGGACCTCGCGATCGGGCCTGATGCGCTGCTCAACATGGACGGCGAGGCCCACGAGCGACTGCGCGCGGCGCTCGGGCCGCTGTTCGCACCCCCGGCAGCCGCGAGGCTCGTGAATGAGACCGTGGCTGCGCCCCTTGCCGATGCCGTCGCCGGGCTCCGGGCGGGCCACGAGGTCGACCTGGTACGGCTCGTGCGGATCGTCACGGGCCGGACAACGTTCGCGCTGCTTGGGGCATCGGCCCCGCCCGAGGGCGACGAGGGCTACCTCGCCTCGTACTTGCTTGGCGAGCAGCTCGTGGGCATGACCGTCGGCGCGATCCGGCGGGGCGTGCGGCCCGGCGAGCTGGATCGCGCCCGGACGCTCGTCGATCGCCTGGGCGAGCCAGGACGCGCCGGTTGGGACGGCAGCGAGGGCACGATCGGCAGGCTGCGCGAGCTGGGGATGGACTGGGAGACGGCGCGGGCCCTGGTCGTGGTGATCGTGCTGGCCGGCACGGAGACCGTCAGCTCCGCCGCTCCCCGGATCGTCGCGCTGCTGGCCGACCACGGGCGGTGGGCGTCGCTCCGCGGCGGCGACCCGGTGGCGATCGAATCGGCGATCGAGGCCGGGCTCCGGCTCACGACCCCCACCGAGGTCATCGTCCGGAGCTGCCCCGACACGGTGGTCCTCGATGGCATCCGGTTCCCGGCCGGCCGCCGAGTGTTCCTGTCGGTCTACGGGATGACCCGCTGGCGTGCCCTCTATGACGGCGACCCCGAGGCGCTCCGTCTTGGCGATCCCCTCCCCCGCGTGCTGCGCCAGCTGTGGTTCGGTGCCGGGCCGCATTTCTGCCTCGGGGCGCCGATCGCGAGGCTGCAGCTGGCGAGCATCCTTGGCGCCCTCGCATCCTTCCCGGGGCTGCGGATCGTCGACCGACGCCCGGCGACGGGGGTGCTGTTCCCGGCCTACGGGCGGCTCGTCGTGGTGGCGCGATGAGCGAAGGTTGAGCCGGCGATGAACGCGCTCGCGGAAATGCTCGACCGCCTGGTAGCGCCCGACCGCCCGGACGCGCCGGCCGTGATCGCGGCAGATGGGCGCGTCGTGTTCACGCGGGGATCGCTCGCGGCCCGCGTCCGGGCGTGCGCGGGCGCCTTCGAGCGCGCGGGGATCGCTGCCGGCGATGCGGTCGCGTTCGGGATCCGCCAGGACGCGGACGGGATCGCGTGGCTCCTCGCGGCGCTGCGTGCCGGCGTCCGCCTCGTGATCCTCGATCCCGGGCTCACGCCGGCGAACCTCGCCGATCGATGCCGCGTCGCCGGTGTCACCGCCACCGTCCTCGACGGCGGCGTGGCCTCGATCGCTCATCACGCGGCCCTTCGTCGCATCGCGTCGTGGCGCGGCGTCCGGCTACCCGACCCGGCCCTCCTGGGGGGCGCGCAGTGGACGACGTCACGTGGATTGGGCCGGGTGCGACGCCTCGACCGCCTCGCGGGTGGCGACGCCCGCCGGCCGCTGGCCGGCGATGCGGCCGCGCTCGTCATCTTCACCTCGGGCACGACCGGTGCCCCACGGGGCGTGGTCCATACGCCGACGAGCCTCGCCGCCACGCTCGACCAGGCGGCCGCCCTGGTGCCGCTCGGGGGCGGCGACCGGGTCCTCGGGTCCGGGTTCCACCTCGTCGGGCCGGCGCTGCTCGGCGGTGCCGCCGTCGTGGTCCCACCGGCGGGCGGCGATGTCGCTCGCCTGGCGCGAGTCACCCGTGAGGCCGGGACGACCCACGTCTCGCTGCCGCTCCATCGGGCGGTGGCATGGGCCGCAGCGGGTGGTGCCGGGCCGGCGTTCCGGCACCTCCTCCTCGGCAGCGCACCGGTGCGGAACGCCGGACTCCGGGAGCTCCGCGGGTCCCTCCCCCACGCCCGCGTCACGTCGGCGTATGGCATGACGGAGCACCTCCTGGTGGCCGCGGTCACGCTCGAGGACCGGCTTCTCCACGACGAGCGCGAGGGCGACCTCGTCGGGAGCCCCCTCCCCGGGGTGCGGCTCACGATCGCCCCGGACGGCGAGGTCAGGGTCGCTGGCCCCGCGCTCGCCTGGGGCTACCTCGGTGACGAGGGGCCCGCCACGTGGCTGTCCACCGGGGACCTGGGCCGGCTCGACGCCGACGGACGCGTGGTCCTCGTCGGCAGGCGCAAGGAGATGCTCATCCGTGATGGCGTCAATATCTATCCGGGCCTGTACGAGGCGACGCTCGCGGAGCTCGCCGGGATCGTCGAGGCGGTGATGGTCGGCGTGGAGCGGCCCGACGGCGACGAGCTGGTGGCGCTGTTCGCCGCACCCCGGATCGGCGAAGCGGCGGCGGACGCCCGGCGGCGCCTCGCGGCGGTGGTCGAGGGCGACCGCTCACTGCTCGACGACCATGCCCGGCCGGATGTCATCCTGGGCATCGACGCCATCCCCCGCTCGGGGCGATCCGCCAAGCCGGACCGGGCCGCCCTCGCACGCATCGCAGCCCACGAGCTCGAGCGGACGCCGCGCGCAAGAGACCGGGCCGCCCGCTGATGCGCGTCGCGGTCACGGGTGCCGGCGGGTTCGTCGGTGGGGCGATCGCGGCATACCTCGCTGCCGCGGGGCACGAGGTGCTCGCGGTCGGACGGTCGGACTGGGACCTCGAGAGCGACGGGCCGGCACCGCGGGAGCTCGCCAGCGTCGATGCGGTCGTCCACGCGGCCGCGCGCGTCGAGCCGTGGGGCCCGCCCGGACCGTTCATGGCGGCGACCGTCCGCGGGACGGCTCGCCTGCTCGACGCCCTCGGCGACGGCGTGCGGATCGTGATCATCGGCTCTGCCTCCGTCTATGACCCACGGATCCCGCACCTTCGCGCGAACGAGCGCGACGCGCCGGCCGCCGACGGCTGCTACTACAACGCCTATGCCCGGGCCAAGGCCGCCCAGGAGCGACTCGTCGCCGAGCGCCGACCGGACGCCGTCGTCCTCCGGCCGCGCGCCGTGTGGGGTCCGGGTGACACCACCCTGCTGCCCCGCCTCGCCGCCCGGATCCGCGCCGGGCGCCTCATCCTCCCGGCTGGCGGTCGCAACCCGATGTCGGCGACCCACGTGACGTCGCTGACGACGGCCGTCGGCGCGGCGCTCGTCCGGCCAGCCGTACGAGGCCCGGTCAACGCCGCCGACGCCAGCCCCACGACCGCGGCGGCGCTCCTCGGACAGGTGTTCGCAGCGGCCGGCAGGGACATCCGCATCGTCGGCGTCCCGGGCGTCGTCGCCGAGGCGGCCGCGGCCGTCGCGGAGGCGGCCTGGCGAGCCGTGCGCCGTGCCACCGAGCCGCCGCTCACGCGCTACGCGGTTGCGGCGTTCGCGCGTCCCTTCACCCTTGACCTTACGCGGCTCCACGACGAGCTGGGCGTGGCCCCGGACGTGGACGTTCCTCGAGCTGCCGAGGAGGTCGCTGCGGACTGGCACCGGGCCGGCTCATGAGCCGGGCGCGTCACCAGGCTCGTCGAGCTGCCAGCCGAGCCACGTCTCAGGTTCGACGCGCGGGCGCGCGAGCCACGGCCGGCCATCGCGGATCGCGACCTCCGCCGGCAGCGGGTGGCTGAGGAAGAACGGCATCGATTCGGTGGCGCCGTAGGCCCCGACGTCCAGGATGGCGACGAGGTCCCCGGTCGCGAGGCCCGCGAGCGGCGCCCCACGTGCCAGGATGTCGAGGCCCGTGCACAGCGGACCCGCGAGCGTGATCGAGCCCGACCCGCCGTGTCCGACGGCCCCACCGGTGAGGGCGACCACTCGGTGCTCCTGCCCGACGAGCGCGGGTCGCAGCACGTGGTGGATCCCCCCGTCGACGATGGCCACCTCAACGCCGTCGACCCGCTTGCGATCGGTGACCCGCGTGACGTACGCGCCGGCGGGCCCGACGAGGAACCGCCCCGGCTCCAGCAGGACGCGAGTGGTGGCCGACGTGGGGTCCGAAGTCAGGCGACGCCCCGTGGCGGCCAGTCGCGCTCCGAACGCTGCCAGGTCCAGCGGCGCCTCGTCGGCGCGGTACGGAATGCCGAGCCCGCCGCCCGCATCGACGAGCTGGAGCACGAAGCCCGCATCGTGGGCGACGATCGCAGCGGTCTCGATCGTCGCGTCGACGTGGTCCGCGAGCGCGCCCCCGTCGAGGACGTTCGACGCCCCGAACGCGTGGAGGCCGAGCGGCTCCAGCCACGGCGAAGCGACCGCCTCCGCGCCCGCAATGGCCAGGTCCGCGCGATCCATGCCGAACTTGCCCGCCCCGTCATCGCCGATGATCCTTATCCGTTCCCCGCCGCCACGGCTCGACATCGAGAGGCGCAGCAGCACGGCCTGGACCCGACCAGTGGACTCGGCGATGGACGCGAGCCGGCGCAGCTCCCCCACCGACTCCACGGTCACCGCCCTGACCCCGGCATCGACGGCCGCGACGAGCTCATCGGCACGGGTACCGGGGCCGGTCAGGATCACCCGGCCGGGGTCGAACCCGGCGCGCAGCGCATGGCGAAGCTCGCCGCCCGAGGCCACGTCCGCGCCGATGCCCATCCCGGCGAGCTCCCGCAGGACGGCGAGCAGCGGGTTTGCCTTCACGGCGAAGGCGAGGTCGAACGGGGCGGGCAGCACCCCGCGGACCGCCTCGACCTGCGTGCTGACGACATCGAGGTCGTACGCGAAGCACGGCGTCCCGAACCGCGCGGCGAGCGCCTCCGGCTCGATGCGACCAAGGTGGCCGTCGCGCAGGATCCCGGGACGCGTCGCCGTCACGTTCATCGCAGGGCATCCTCCAGCGCGACCCGGGCATCCGTCCCGGCATCACGATCCTTGACCAGCAGCGCGACCGACACCGTAAGCCCGTGCTCGCGCGCGAACGTGTCATCGAGCGGCCGGGTTCCGGGCACGACCACGGCCCCGGGCGGGACCGCGAGGGGTGCGTCGGGCGTGCCGGCAAGCACGCGGCCGCGGACGAGATCGTAGAGCCGCGAGGTGCCGGTCAGCACGACGCCCGCCCCGATGACCGCGCCGGCCCCGACGAGCACGCCCTCGAGCAGTGAGCTGCCCGCCCCGACGAACGCGTCGTCGTCCACGATGACCGGCCGTGCGCCGGCGGGCTCCAGCACCCCGCCGATCGTCACGCCGGCCGCGAGATGGACCCTCGCGCCGACCTGAGCGCACGAGCCGACGAGCACGTGGCTGTCGACCATCGTGTCCTCCCCGATCCATGCCCCGACGTTCACGAATGACGGCGGCATGATCACGACGCCCGGCCCGAGGTACGCCCCCGCTCGGACGCTCGTCCCGCCGGGCACGATCCGCCACGGCCGGCCGGCGTCGATCGCGGAGGTCGCCTCCGGCCCGTCGACGAGGCGCTTGGGCGGAAGGCCGACCCGGTCACGGAACCGGAGCACACCGCCGACGTCCCAGGCCGTCGTGGCACGGTCGCGGAAGCAGGCGAGGATCGCCGCCTTGACCTCGGGGTCGGCACGCCAGCCGCCAGGCGCGGACGGGTCCGGGACCGCGGCGCGACGGGTGCCCGCGTCCAGCTCGTGCAGGATCGACGTGCCCACGGACGCAGCAGCCGCGGTCATGCCGCCTCCTCGCGGGCCGGGGTCGGGGCCGCCGGGCTCGCTGCCGGGGTCCCGGCCTGCGTCATCGGCTCGCGGCCGCCCTCGTCCACCAGGCCCAGCGTCCGAAGCAGCGCGGTGAGGCGCTCGCGCGGAGCGGCGTCGAGCGGGAGTAGCGGCGCGCGCAGGTCGTCGCGCTCCAGCAGGCCCATCGCCAGCATGGCGGCCTTCGCCGGGACCGGGTTTGGCGCGCCCTGGAAGTTGGCCCGCATGAGTGGCAGCCAGCGGTCGTGGATCCGGCGCGCACCGTCGAGGTCCCCGGCGATCGCCGCGGCCACCAGCGCGGACATCTCGCCCGGAATCTGGTTGCTCACGACCGAAACGACGCCGTCGCCGCCGAGGGCAAGGATAGGCAGCGCGGCGGTGTCGTCGCCGGCGAGGACAGCGACATCGCGCGGCCGGTCGCGGCAGATCACCGCGATCTGCTCGATGTTGCCGCTCGCCTCCTTGATCGCGACGACGCGCGGGTGCTCGGCGAGCCGCAGGAACGTGTCCGCCTCCACGTTGGCGCCCGTGCGTCCGGGGACGTTGTAGACAACGATCGGTAGACCGCCCTCGTCCGCGATCGCCCGGAAGTGGGCCCCGAGCATCCGCTGGTCCGGGCGGTTGTAGTAGGGCGTGACGATGAGCGCGGCGTCGGCACCCAGCGCGGCGGCCCGACGCGTCGCCTCGATCGAGGCCCGGGTGTCGTTCGTGCCGGTCCCGGCGATCACGGGGATGCGCGTCCGCGACGGGCGGTCGGCGACGGTCGTGACGACGATCTCGATGAGTCGGTCGCGCTCGGCGGCGGACAGGGTCGGGGCCTCGCCCGTCGTCCCCACCGGGACGAGCCCGTCGATGCCGGCGAGGACCTGCCAGGCGACGAGGCGCCGGTATGCCGCCTCATCGATCTCGCCGTCGTCGGTGTACGGCGTGACGAGCGCGGTGAACGCGCCACGGAGACGGGGGCTGCGGATGGTGGCGGAACGGGCGATGCGGGCCATGTGCGGTGCTCCTTCGTGTGGTGCGCTGGTCAGGCGGGGACGGGGATGGACGACGTGGCGAGGAGGTCGTCGACGACGGCGTCGAACGGGTGGGTCCCCGGCGCCCTGGGCTCCCGGGTGAGCCAGCGCGCGGTGGCGAGGGCGCCGTCGGCGTACGCGGACCGGTCGCGGGCCGTCAGACGCAGCTCGATCGACTCGCCCGGGCCATCGAACGTCACGAGGTGGGTGCCGGGCGCGGTACCGGCCCGGACACCGACGACCTCGAGCCTGGGCCGGGCATCGCCGCCGTGGGCCGCTCGGGAGTCGACCGCGCCGGGATCGGGGGCTCCGGGATCGGGGTCCGGGATCGCCCACCGGGGATCGGCCGCCGTGATCCGGCGTGCGATGGCACGCGCGGTCCCCGACGGGCGATCCGCCTTGCCGCGGCGGTGCCACTCGACGATCGAGGGCTCGAAGGCCCCGGCCGCCGCGTACCAGCCAGCCGCGGTCGCCGAAAGCCGGAGGAACAGCGCCGCACCCAGCGAGAGGTTCGGGGCGACGACCGCTGCTGCGCCGGCGTCCAGGAGCCGCTCGCGCACCGCGTCGGCGTCGCTGTCCCAGCCCGTCGCTGCGAGGACGAAGGACCGGTTCCCGGCAGCGAGCGCATGGTCGAGGTTCGCGAGGACTGCCTCGCCGCGCGATGCGTCGATGACGACGTCGGCACGCGTCGCGTCCAGGCGTCCGGCCGTGACCGCGCGACCCACGACCGAAGGCTCCGGCCAGCCCGCGGCGACGGCTGCGCCGGCAATCGCGGACCCGAGCCGGCCCGGCCCGTAGACGAGGAGATGCATGATTCGGACGATCCTTTCGCGGTTGGGGGAACCCGCGGGTCAGGGAGGTCCGAGAATCACAAAGGCCGCGGCACCGTCATCGGTGATCCGCGGCCCCTCGGCGCCTCCAGTCCCGGAGGCTCCGTGCTCGTCGCTCGCGCGTCGTCAGAGCCCCAGGGCCCGAGCCTTCCGGCAGGGCCGCGACGGCTTCTTCTTCGCATCAGCGATGACGAGGTGGTGGTGCAACATGACGGGCGCAGTGTGCCGCATCGAACGGGAGCATGCAACTATTTTCGCCAACAGGTGCATAGACCCAAGAATATTCACTGCTGTCGTGCTTGCGACCGCCGATTCCTCCTGGGGTCGGGTCCATATCGCGGCGGGTCCACGAGGCATCGTGGCGGCAGGCTTGCTGGCGACGCTCGAGGGGTTTGCGGCCGGCCTGGCGCGCCGGAGGTTCGGCCCGTGCGTGTCCATCGAGGACGCACCCCCGGGTCGTGCCCGTGACCTGGCCGGGCAGGCTCGAGACGCGCTCAGGGGCGCGCTCGCGGGCGACGGCGAGGCCGCGGAGGGGCTCACCCGGCTGCCCATCGACATCGGGGATCGCTCGGCCTGGGACCGCCTGGTCCTCGAGGCTGTGCGCACGATCCCCAGAGGCGAGGTGGCCAGCTACGGCGAGGTCGCTCGCCGGATCGGGCGGCCCGGGGCGGCTCGCGCGGTCGGCGGGGCGGTCGGGCGGAACCCCGTCGGGCTGCTCGTGCCGTGCCACCGCGTGATCGCGGGCGATGGGAGCCGGGGCGGCTACGGCGCGGCCGCCTGGGGCGGCGTCGAGGCGGCGCTCGAGCTGAAGCGGGCGCTCCTCGCGCTGGAGGGCGTGTGGCTCGAGCGCTGAGTGTCGGCGACACGACACCTGCCATGTGAACACGACCATTCCCATCCGCGGCCCCGGAGCGTTATCGTCCGCCGCACATCACCGGAGAGCGATGAAGCGCAGCCACCCGGCACCGCGCAGCGACAATGGACACGGAGGCCCGACATGACGGACGACCAGGGCAAGAGCCAGCTGTTTGGCGAGGGCCTGCCCGGCACCGGCGGCGACTTCATCGACGAGGCCGACACCGAGGGCCACAGCCGTGGCGGACCGGGGGGCCACCTCCCGAGTGCCGACGGCACCGAGCCCGACGGCTTCAACCGGACGACGCCGTTCAACGAGCGTGCGGCCGGCGACGAGGACACCGAGGGTCACAGCCGTGGCGGCCCCGGCGGCCACATCCCGGGCATCGGTGGCGGCGGTGGGCGCACCAGCATCCCCGGTATCGGTGGTGGCGGTGGCCGGACCAGCATCCCCGGCGTCGATGACGCCGAGGACACCGAGGGTCACAGCCGTGGCGGCCCCGGCGGCCACATCCCGGGCATCGGTGGGGGCGGCGGGCGCACCAGCATCCCCGGCATCGGCGGGGGCGGCGGGCGCACCAGCATCCCCGGCATCGGCGGGGGCGGCGGGCGCACCAGCATCCCGGGCGTCGATGACGCCGAGGACACCGAGGGACACCTCTACACCGGCGGCCCGACCACGCAGGGCGAGTTCGCCAAGCGCGCCCCCGGCGACAACCCGCACGGCGAGCGCTGATCGCCCGCCTACCTATCGCTCCTCCAACGGCCGGCCTTCGGGCCGGCCGTTTCGCGTCTCGGACCGGTCTCGCTACGTGGCGTTGTCGGCGGTCGCGGCCAGGAGGGCCTTGGTCTCGAACGGCGTGATGCCCGGGTGCGCCGCACGGATCCTGGCGGCGTACCCCGCGATGTGCGGCGCGGCGAAGCTGTTGCCCGTCACCACCATGCGCGTGCCACTGCGCCACGCCACGTCCACGTTGAGCCCGTAGGCCCCGAACTCGACGGGAGGCGCGGGGTTGTAGAACCAGGTGTCGCCACTCGGCACGTCGTGCGCGGCAACCGAGACCACGGCCGCGTAGAGCGACGGGTAGCTCGCCACCGAGACGTTGTTCGCGGCCGAGACGAGCAGGACGTTGCGGAAGTAGGCCTCGTCGGCGAGCTCGTGGAGGGGGCCGAAGAACGCCTCGCTGCGGGACGAGAGCGACAGGTTTGCCACGGACGCCCCCGACTGCTCGATCGCCCACCACAGGCCCGTCGCGAAGGCCCCACCATTGCCCCGGTTGTCCGGCCCCAGGACGCGCACCGAGACGATGTCCGCTTCCGGCGCGAGCGCGTGGATGATCCCGGCGCACGCCGTCCCGTGGCCCACGACATCGAGGGGCTGCGTGGGCACGATCTCCCACTCGTCGCCGACCTTTTCGACCGCCACGCTCTCGACGAGACGCCCCCCGACCGCGGGGTGGTCCGCCTCAACGCCGGAGTCGATGATCGCGACGCGGAGCCCGCGCCCGGACGCATCGCCGAACGCCCAGTCGCGCTCGACGCGGCCCCATGGACCATGCCGGGCCAGCCCGCCGCGGTTCGAGTCCGCGAACGGCTCGCTCCAGGCAGGGAGATCCAGGCTCACCGGCGAAACGATCGGGGCGCGGGGCGCGCGGAGCGGCGCGCAAGCGCGTCGAGGATCTCGATCACGAGGCCCACCTGGTCGGGCGAGGCGTGGCGCGCGCGGGCGACGGCGTCCGCGAGGGCCCACAGCCGGCCCCCGCCCTCGCTATCGAGGTGCGCGGCAGTGTCGGAGACCACCGATTCGATGGCCGCGGCGTCGAGATCCCGGTCGGTGGCAAGGCGGGCGAGCGTCGCGCGCAGCAGCTCCGCGGTGTCCCGCTCGACCCGGCTGGCGCGGATGGAGACCGCGGCCTGGTGCGCGAACACCGACGCGAGGTCGAGATCGCGCAGCTGGTTGCCACCCTCGCTCCGCCCGTCGAGGACCTCGAGCACCCCGACGCTGCCGTTGTCGTCGAGGATCGGCACGGCCAGGATCGAGCCCGGCACGTAGCCCGTCGTCTCCGCGGCCGCTCGATCGAACCTGGGATCCGCCGTGACGTCGGAGACGGCGAGCGGCTGGCCGGTGCTGAACACGTAGCCCGCGATCCCGGTGCTCGCGGCGAACGCGAGGCCGATGGCACCGGCGCCTGCCCGACCCGCCGCCACGCGGATGACCAGCCGGTCCGTGTCCGGCTCGTGGAGCGCGATCGACGCCGCCTCCGCGCCAAAGACGGCGACCGCGGCCTCCACGACGGATCGCAGGATCGCCTCGCCGCCCGGCGGCTCCAGCCGCGACGACACCGCCGCGCGGGCCGCCACGCCCTCGAGCGCGTCCAGGATCGTGGCCTCGCGGGCGTCATCGTTCATCGTCGTGCCTCCCGGGTGAGCCGTCCCGGATCCGGGACGACGAGGATGTCGCGCTCGAAGCGGATGAGGTCGCGCCCGACGAAGTCGGCGAGCAGCCGGTTCACCGACTCCCGCGAGCCGCCGACCATGCCGGCGAGCTCGGCCTGCGTGAACGGCCAGTCGAGCCGGACCTCGCCCCCGGGGGTCGCCCCGGGCACAGCCATGGCGAGCTCCGCGATGCGGTTCGCCAGGCGCTCCGGGAGGTCCAGGAAGTGCAGGGCCTCGACGTGGTCGGTGAGCCGCCGGAGCTGGCCGGCGAGGGCGAGGACGAGCGAGCGCCGGATCGACGGCTCGCTCTCGAACAGTCGCTCGAAGTCCGCGCGCCCCAGCACGAGGGTCTCCGTCGGCTCGAGCGCGACGATCGACGCCGAGTGGGGCTGCCCGTCGAGCATGGCCAGCTCGCCGAAGAACTGGCCGCGATCGAGCGTCGCCAGGATCGCGGCCTCGCCGGTGTCCGGGGCCGGCAGGAGGACCTTGACCCGGCCGCTGGCGACGATGTACAGCGCGTCCCCCGGGTCGCCCTGGTGGAAGATCGTCTCGTCGCGCCGGAACCGGCGCAGCCGGAGGCAGGCCAGACACGCGTCGAGCCCGGCCACGTCCACGTGCACGAACAGCACGCACCGCGCCAGCGCTGCCCGCGCGAACTCCTCGTCGATCACCTGTACCCCTTCCGCATGTCGGGCTCGAATGCTAGCGGTCCCGGGCCGTACACTTCGGCCCAGTCTTCGCAGCCGCATCCCGAGCCCGGGGATCGGTGGGCTGGGCGAGGAGTTGACCCGCGGTACCAGGATGGGACGACCGCCTGGCGGGCCGCTGTGCAGGGAGGATCCGTTGAGCGACGGCGCGCTGGTCGCGGCAAAGGTCTCGCCCATGGCGGTGTTCCGCAGGCGCGACTTCGTGCTGATGTGGATGGCCCAGCTGATCTCCACGGCAGGGTCGTCGCTGACCGACCTTGCCGCTGGCATCTACGTCTACGAGAAGACCGGGTCCGCGTTCCTGGTCGGCGTCACCCTGATGGCGACCGCCGTCCCGTCGCTCATCGTGGGGCTGATCGCCGGTGTCTTCGTGGACCGCTACGACCGGCGCTCCGTGATGCTCGCGAGCAACCTCGCCCAGGCGGTGGTCGTGGCGCTCATCCCGTTCCTGCTGGGCGTCGACACCTGGCTGCTGTTCGCGGCGATTCTCGTGAACGCGGGGGTCAAGCAGTTCTTCGACCCGGCCTACGAGGCGATGATCCCCGAGATCGCGAGCGACGAGGAGCTCACGGCGGCAAACGCGTTCCTCCAGATCGCCTCGTTCGGGTCCACGGCGATCGGGTTCGCGGCCGCGGGCCTCCTGGCCTCCGCGTTCGACATCCGGTGGGCGTTCTGGATCGACTCCCTGACCTTCGTGGTGTCGGCCGCGTGCATCTTCGCGCTGCGGTCGCGCTCCAGGCCGGACGGCGCCGACGAGGAGACGTCGGTGAGTCTCGTGGTCACGAACCTCAAGGTCGGCATCCGGGCGATCATCGAGACCCCGATGCTGCGCTCGCTGTTCCTGCTGGGCGCCCCGGTGTTCTTCGCCTTCGGCCTGTGGAACGTCCTGCTGCTGCCCATGGCGATCAAGGAGCTCGGCGCGACCGAGTTCGAGTACGGGCTCCAGGAGGGCCTGACGTCGGTCGGCTTCGTCGTGGGCTCGCTGTTCATGGCGCGCTACGCCGACCGGCTCCAGACCGGCCTGTGGGTCTTCGTCGGGACGCTGGGAATGGGCATCTCCGGGGTGTTCTACGGCCTCTCGCCGACGATCGCGATCGCGATCTTCTGGGTGATGCTGTCGGGCTTCTTCAACTCGCCGTCCGCGGTCGCGCGCCAGACCCTCCTCCAGCGCAACACCCCGCGCGAGCTCCGTGGACGCGTGTTTTCTGCACTGTTCGTGATGCGCGACGTGATCTTCCTGTTCGGCATGGCGGGTGCGGGGCTCGCGGACATCGTCGACGTCCGGATCCTGCTGGTGGCGGCCTCGCTGATCCTGTGCGCCGTGGCCGTGGCCGCGCTGTTCGTCCCGGGCATCGGACGTCCTGCCGTCGAGTGGCGTCGCGGCATCTCGGCCCTGCGCGCGGCACGGGCGGGCGGCCAGGTCGCCGACGCGCTCGTGCGCCCGGCGACGCTCGCCGACTTCGACCGGCTGGTGGGTCGGCTGGGCACGTTCACCCGCCTCACCGACGCGCAGCGGTCGGCGTTCCTCGCGCACGCAACCGTGCGGGAGGTGCCGGAGAGCAGCCGGGTCGTCACCCATGGAGACGTGGCGAAATCGGCCTGGTTCATCCTCGACGGCGAGGCGGCGGCAGGCATCCCGGAGCCCGACGGCGGCTATCGCGGCCTGTCCACGATGGCCGCCGGCGACTTCTTCGGCGAGATCGGGGCGCTGACGGGGAGCACCCGGACGGCGGACGTGGTCGTGACCCAGCCGTCGACCCTCCTCGAGGTCCCCGCCGATGCCCTGCGTGGCGTCATGGAGGTGCCCGAGGTCAACAAGCTGATGCTGTCAACCCTGACCGAGCGCCTGCTGCGCACGAACCAGCCGGACCTGCCGCGACTGGCGTCGATGGACCAGGGCGCACTGCGCGAGCTGCGCTCCCGGGCGCCCACGGTCGAGGCCCTGCCCAGGGCCTATCCGGACAGCTGAGGGCGCCCGTTCCGACTCCGCATCCCTGGGACAGGGGCACGGTGATGCCTCGTTTGCCGGCGGGGCGTCGAGGGATGCGCCCGGCCGCGCGTCCGTGCGGGGCCTCGCTGGCCCGCGACTCGTAGACTCCTCAGCGATGGACGTCGTGCACTGCCCGGCCTGCGGCGAGGAGAACCCCGCCCGGTTCCGCGTGTGCGGGTACTGCGGGACGTCCCTGCTGCCCCCGTGGTCTCGTCCATCCCCTGCCCCGCCTGCGGCGCGGAGAACCCGGCGGGCTTCCGGTTCTGTGGCTACTGCGCGACGCCGCTGCCAGAGCCATCCGCATCCGGGCAGCTGCCGCGTGCGCATGCGCCGATCGGGTCCGGCCACGGGGCGGGCGCGCGCCCACGAGGACGACGCACAGCTGGAGCTGCTCCGGGCCAGACTCCGTGATGCGGCCGTGGGTCCTCAGCCGCGGGGGACGGGCCGCATCGGGTAGACGCCGACCACGATGGGCGCGCCGGGGTCCAGCGACAGCTCGTAGCCCACGTCACCGCCCACCAGGAGCTCCGCGATCATCCGGCCCTCGGCCTGGGGCAGCCCGATGAACAGGGTGTGCTCCCCGACACGCATCGGCGTCACGTCGTCGTCCCCGCCCAGGATGCCGAACCGCCGCCGGAGCTCGTGCATCGGCACCCACGGGCGACTCTTGATGAACCGCCGCAGCTGGGCGGTGGTGCACGTCGTCCCCCGAGGGCCGTCCGGTCCCGCCGGGTCCCCTGGCGTCGCCGCGACGAGGACGGCCAGATCCGCCTGGTTTGCCGGCTCGATCACGGGCTCCGATCGCACGGCAGCCGCCTGCGAAGCGATGGCGCGCCGGTCGATCGGGCGCGGGTCCGGCTGCCGCGCGTCCGCGACAGGCCGCGGGTCGACCGCGCGCGGATCGACGCCCGTCGCCGGGACCTCGGCCGCGGTGCCGGGCCGCGCCGGGCGCGCGCCAGCATGCGGATGCGGGTGGTTGCCGTGACGACCGTGACGGCTCATCGGCACGAAGGGCGGAGGCTGCGCGCCGCCGCGAAGAGGAACGTCATGCAAGGGCTCTCGGAGGTCGGTCGGGCAGGCGACCGGGATCGGCGGATGATACCCCCGCGCGGCTGCCTCCGCCCGGCCAGGCCCCTCAGCCGGGCACCACGAGGAGGTCGCGGGTGGCCTCGTTGAGCACGATGGGCCCGGCCTCGCCGCACACCACGATGTCCTCGATCCGGGCGCCGTAGCGACCCTCGATGTAGATGCCGGGCTCCACGCTGAACGCGTAGCCGGCCTCCAGCGACTCGACGTTACCGGCGACGAGATAGGGCTCCTCGTGGCCCTCGAGCCCGATCCCGTGCCCCGTCCGGTGGAAGAAGTTCGGCCCGAAGCCCGCCGCATCGATGATCCCGCGCGCGACACCATCGATGTGCTCGCAGGCGACCCCGGGGCGGACCGCGCCGGTCGCCTCGTCCTGGGCGCCCTGCAGCACCGCATACAGGCGGCGGAAGTCCGCGTCCGGCCCGAGTGCCGGGTCGCCGCCGGTCACCCAGATCATGCGCGTGATGTCCGACCCGTACCCGCCCACGGTGCCGCCGATGTCGAGGACGATCGGCTCGCCAGCACGGATGACGCGCTCGCCCGGGTCGTGGTGGGGCGACGCGCTGTTGGGGCCCGACGCGACGATCGAGAACTCCGCGTGGTCGTGGCCCTCGGCGAGCAGCCGCTCCCGCACCTCGCGGGCGACGTCGGCCTCTGTCCGTCCGACGAGCCGGCCGGCAGCGATCGACTGCACGACCCGGTCCGCGGCGTGGGCGGCCAGTCGCAGCAGCTCGATCTCGTCGGCGTCTTTGCGCATCCGGAGCCGGCGGAGCACGGCAGAGGTCAGCGCGAACGAGGCCGACGGCAGCACCCGCTGGAGGCCCAGGACGAAGGACGCGCGCAGCACGTCGTTGACGGCGACCGCGCGGAGGTCGAGGGCGTCCCGTCCCAGCGCATCGGCGAGGAGCACGGCGACGAGCGCCAGCGGATCCTCGGTCTCCTCCCACGTCGCCGTCTCGACGGCGCCGGTCGTGGGCGCGGGGCAGGCCCGTGCCGGCGCCGCCTCGAGCCGCGGTGCGATCAACGTCAAGGGCGCCGCGTCCGCCGCCGGGACGAGCAGCATCGTCAGCCGCTCCGTCGCGAGCGCGTCGTAGCCGGTGAGGTAGCGGAGGTCCGCCCCGACACCGATGAGCAGCGCGTCGAGGCCCGAGGCCATCGCCTCACCCCGTGCCGCCTCGAGTCGCGCAGCGTACCGGTCGGCTGGGATCCCGCTCATCGTGCGTCCTCCTTCGGGGCGCCGAGCGTCGCCACGAACGTCGACAGCTCGCGATCGCCATGCTCGAACAGGGCGCGGTACGCGTGGATGCGCGTGGCGCCTGCCTCCTTGGCGGCCCGGCGCAGCGGGACGTCGTCGTGCTGCCCGACCGCGATCGACGGCACGCCTGCGCCCGATGCGAGCCGGAGCGCCGCGACCCCGTCATAGGCGCGCGCCGTCAGGTCAACGAGCGCGCCGTCGGCATCGGGAAGGGTCGCCTCGAAGGCCGTCGCCGTCCGGACGGGGACGGGGTGGCCGCCCGCACGCCGGATGCCGTCGACCAGCCGGGTGGCCCAGATGAGGTCGTCCGCGAGCACGACGACCCGGGGCTCACGCGCAGCGGCTGTGGCGTCGTCGCTCAACCGAGCGCGGCGGCAATGTGGCGGAACACGTCGGCCGCGGACACGACTCCGATCGGGGTTCCGTCGTCCTCGACGACCGGGATGTGCCGAAACTCGCCGACGGCCATCTTGTGGACGGCGACCGCGAGCGTGTCAGCCCGCCGCAGGACCACGGGGTCGGCGGTCATGAAGTCCCCCACCCGGTAGAGCGCCAGGCGCTTGTCGGTTGCCTTCACCAGCGCGTCACGATCGGTGAAGATCCCGACGAGCTTCCCGTCGTCGCACACGAGCAGGCAGTCCGTGTCCGCGGCGTGCATCTGGCGGATCGCGTCGGCGATGCCGACCGTCGAGTCGACGGTCACCGGCTGCGAGAAGCCCAGGGCCTCGAGGTGCTCCCCGAGGACGGTGTCGTGGAACTCCAGCGCCGGCTGGGGCATGTCGGAGGTGGTGAGGTCCGCGCCGCAGTTCGCGCAGTGATCCTCGCCCTCGAAGTTGTCGTGGTGGCAGACGGGGCAGACCATCGGTTACTCGACGGTCCAGGTCTCGCCGGAGAACAGCGCCTTCTCGAGGTTGCCCTCGCCCGACTTCTCGATCGCCTGCTCGATCTGCGCGTCCATGAGGTCCGAGTGCGTGGGCTGGGTCACGTCGCGGAAGACGCCGACCGGCACCGGGAAGTCGGGCCAGAACATGCGCGACAGGATCAGCGCGAGGTAGGGGTCCTCGGCGTGCGCATCGTGGACCAGGAGGTCCGCCTCCGTGACGCCGTCCGCGCCGATCGTGACGACCTCGGGGTGGAGGCCGTTGAGGCGGATGCCCTTGTCGCGCTCCCGGCCGTAGATCATCGGCTTGCCGTGCTCCAGCTGGAGCATCCGCTCGTCGCGCACGTCGCGCTCGGTGAAGTCCCGCCACGCGCCGTCGTTGAAGATGTTGCAGTTCTGGAGGACCTCCACGAACGACGCCCCACGGTGACGGCCGGCGGTCTCGAAGGTCTTCTGGAGGTGCTCGGTGTGGGTGTCCACCGTCCGGGCGACGTACGTGGCCTCGGCCGCGAGCGCGACGGTCAGGGGCATGATCGGCCGGTCCACGGACCCGAGCGGGGTCGACTTGGTCCGCTTGCCGAACTCGGACGTCGGAGAGGTCTGGCCCTTCGTCAGCCCGTAGATCCGGTTGTTGTGCATGACCATCGTGAAGTCCACGTTCCGGCGCATCGAGTGCAGGAGATGGTTGCCGCCGATGGACAACGCGTCGCCATCACCCGTGATGACCCAGACCATGAGTTCCGGGCGCGAGGCCTTGAGGCCGGTGGCGATCGTCGGCGCGCGGCCGTGGATCGTGTGGAAGCCGTACGTATTCATGTAGTACGGCAGCCGCCCGGAGCAGCCGATGCCGGAGATGAACACGATGTTCTCGCGCGGGACGCCGAAGTCCGGCATCACCTTCTGGGTCTGGGCGAGGATCGAGTAGTCGCCGCAGCCCGGGCACCAGCGCACCTCCTGGTCGGACACGAAGTCCTTCCGGGTGAGCGCGACGATCGGCTGGGTGCCGGGGACGGGGGTCAGCTGGTCGGTCATGTCGGTCACGCCTGCACGTCGAGGAGCCGGTTGGCCTCGTCCACGATCTCGGAGATGCGGAACGGCTTGCCCCGGACCCGGTTGTAGCCTACGGCGTCCACGAGGTAGGTGCCGCGGAGGATGAACGCGAGCTGGCCGAGGTTGAGCTCGGGCACGAGGACCGTCCGGTAGCGCCGGAGCACCTCGCCCGTGTTGGCGGGGAACGGGTTGAGGTAGCGGAGCTGCGCGTGGGCGACCGATCGGCCCTCGGCGCGGAGGCGCTCGACGGCGCTCCGGATCACGCCGTACGTGGATCCCCAGCCGAGGATCAGGAGCTCTCCCTCGTCGACGCCGTACGTCTCGAGGCCCGGGATGTCGTTCGCGATGCCCGCCACCTTGGCCGCCCGCAGGAGCGTCATCTTGTGGTGGTTGTCGGGGTCGTAGCTGACGTTGCCCAGGCCGTCAGCCTTCTCAAGGCCGCCGATGCGGTGCTCGAGGCCGGCGGTCCCGGGCACGGCCCACGGCCGGGCGAGCGTCTGCGGGTCGCGCGAGTAGGGCAGGAACGGACCCTCGCCCTTGACGGCGTTCGCGACGGAGATGTCCGGGAGGTCCTTCAGCGCCGGGACCTTCCACGGCTCGGCGCCGTTGGCGACGAACGCGTCCGAGACGTAGAACACCGGCGTCATGTACTTCAGCGCGATCCGGGACGCCTCGATCGCGAGCGAGAAGCACTCGCCGGGCGTGGCCGGGGCGACGACCGGCACCGGGCTCTCGCCGTTGCGGCCGTACATCACCTGGAACAGGTCCGCCTGCTCGACCTTGGTCGGCATGCCGGTGGACGGGCCGGCGCGCTGGACGTTGATGATGACCATCGGCAGCTCGGTCATGACCGCGAGGCCGATCGCCTCCTGCTTGAGCGCCAGGCCCGGCCCGGACGTGCCGGTCAGGGCGAGCGCCCCGCCGTACGCGGCGCCGATCGTCGCGCCCATGGCCGCGATCTCGTCCTCGGCCTGGAAGGCCTTCACGCCGAAGTGCTTGTAGCCCGAGAGCTGGTGGAGGATGTCCGAGGCCGGCGTGATCGGGTAGGAGCCGTAGAACAGCGGCCGCTTCGCGAGCTTGCTGGCGGTGAGGAACCCGAGGCCCGTCGCCTCGTTGCCGGTGATGTTCCGGTAGGTCCCGGGCGGCAGCTTGGCCCGCGCGACGCGATACGTGGTGTGGAACATCTCGGTCGTCTCGCCGAACGCGTAGCCCGCCTTGAGCGCCCGCTTGTTGGCCTCGGCGACGATCGGCCGAGCGCCGAACTTCTGGTCGATCCACGTGAGCGTGGGGACCATGGACCGCTCGTACAGCCAGAACATCAGGCCCAGCGCGAAGAAGTTCTTCGTCAGGTCAACCTGCTTGCTGGTCATCTCCAGCCCCTCGAGCGCACGTGCGTTGAGGGTGCCGATGGGCACCTCGAACAGCTTCACGTGCTTGAGCGAGCCGTCGGTCAGCGGGTTGGACGTGTAGGCGGCCTTGTTCAGGTTCTGCTGCGTGAATGCGTCGCTGTTGACGATGAGCGCGCCGCCCGCGGGAAGGTCGCCGACGTTCGTCTTGAGCGCCGCCGGGTTCATGGCGACCAGGACGTCCGGCGCGTCACCCGGCGTGTGGATGTCCGATGCGGAGAAGCTGAGCTGGAACCCGGACACGCCGGGCAGCGATCCCGCGGGGGCGCGGATCTCCGCCGGGTAGTCCGGGTACGTCGAGATGTCGTTGCCGAAGACGGCCGCCGTCCGGGTGAACTGGGAACCCGTCAGCTGCATCCCGTCGCCGGAATCCCCGGCGAACCGGATCGTGACCCGGTCGAGCTCCTGGACGTCATGCTCGATCCGTTCGTGCGTCGTCGTCATCCGCCTTCGGCCTGCTCCATTCGCTGATGCGGTCGGGGTGGGAGGTTGAGCAGCTCCTCGGGGAACGATTCCGCGAGGAACTTGAGAATGTCCACCTGGCGCACGACGCCGATGAGGCGCCGGTCCTCGTCCACCACCGGGACGTTCCGGAAGCGGCCCGACTGCATGAGGGCGAGCGCGTCGGCGACCGTCCCCTCGGGCCGGAGCGTCCGGGGCTCCGTCGTCATGTACGCCTCGACCGGGGCATCCAGGTCCACGCCCGCAGCGACGTCCGTGCCAACCAGGCGGCCGAAGATGTCGCGTTCGGTGAGGACGCCGGCGAGGCGGCCGTCCGGACCCGTCACGAAGACCGAATCGCCTGTGCCGGTCCGCTGGATCGCCCGGAGGCAGGCGGCGATCGTCGTCCCGGGACCCACCGTGACGGGTTCGCGGCGGCCCACAACCATCAGCGGCTGTGACGCCAGGGCGGGGACGCGCGCCGCGACGGCGCGCTCGGTGAGATCGGCCATGTCGCCAGTGTACGCGGACGGGCGGGACGGGGCGGTTCGGGCATTCCGACCGGGATTCGGGCTGATGCCGGGGTCCCCAGGCGGGCCGCGAGACCCTTGCGCTCCCCCACGTCGTACGCTAGAGGAGCGCCACTCAGCCGAGGGCGGCCCGGGCGGCCGCCAGCTCGCGCCGGGCGCCGGCGAGCACGAATGAAACGTCCGAGCCCACGCCGAGGAACGTGAAGCCCTGGGCGCGGGCGGCCGCGACGGACGCACCGTCCTTGAGCAGGATCCCCGCGCTCTTGCCGTGTGCCGCACACGCCGCGACGACGCGGTCGAGCGCCTTGACGAAGCCCGGGTCATCCATGCGGCCCGGCACGCCCATCGCGTGGGACAGGTCCGCAGGCCCGACGAACAGCACGTCCACGCCCTCGATCGAGGCCACCTCGTCCGCGACCTCGACGGCCGCCGGCGTCTCGACCTGGAACACGCCGAGGATCGCCGGGTTGACCACCGCCGCCACCTCGCCGTGCGACCGCTCGGAGTACCCGGCACCGCGCGTGATGAGAGCGACGCCGCGCACGCCATCGGGCGGGTAGCGCATCCACGAGAGGCCATCCGCTGCCTCCGCGGCGGACCGGACCTGGGGCAGCATCAGCCCGTCGGCGCCGAGGTCCAGCGCCCGGGCGATCCGCAGCCGCTCCACCGACGGCACCCGGACAAGGCCGGCCGTCGACGTTCCCTGGATCGCGAGCAGCTGGGCATGGACGTCGCCGACGGACCCCATGCCGTGCTCGAGGTCCACGATGACCCAGTCGTAGCCTGCCCGGGCGACGAGCTCCGACGACGCGAGCGACCCGAGGTTGAGGAACGCGCCGACGGTCGCCTCCCCGGCGAGGACGCGCCGGCGGAGATCGCCACGCGGCGGCAGGGACGTGGGGGGCGGCGGCAGGGTGATGCTCATCTGCGGATTCTGCCGGACCGGACGGCCGGGCGTTCAGCCGCTCCGCCCGCGTGCGTCGACGGCCCAGTGCTCGACCCGCCCGTCGGGTTGCACGGCGACGAAGGAGCCCACGAGGTCCACGACCGGGCAGACGTGGTTGGGCACGACCGCCACGATGTCGCCGATCCTCGGCCGGATCCCGCCGCCGGCCAGCGAGACCATGCCGTGGTAGTCGTTGAGGCGCTCGATGATCGCCCCGGGCCAGGCCGGGATCGCGCCGTATCCGGTGACGAACGACGCCTGGTCCTTGGTCAGCGCCTTCGCACCCGCATCGAGGACCGCGCGCGCCGTCTTGGCGGCGATGACCGTCGCGGCGACGACCGCGGCAACGTCGCCGGGCCCGACGGCACCGAGGGCGATCTGCTGGCGGTCGCCGAGCGCATAGGTCCCGGCGCGGATCTCGGTCACGCGACCGCCGGCCGAGAGGCTGCGTGTCGGCGTCGTTCCGGCGCTGAGCACCGCGATCTCGAAACCCGCGGCCGAGAGCGCGTCGGCCGCGGCCTCGAGCGCCGTGACCTCGTCGAGCGCGGCTGCGCCCGCGGACCCGGGCCGATACGCATGCCCGGCGTGCGTGAACACCCCGTCGACCACGAGTCCGGCTGACGCCGCGGCCCGGGCCACGAGGACCGCTTCGTCGGGCGTCGCGACCCCCGTGCGGTGGAGCCCCGAATCGATCTCGATCCGGACGTGCAGGCGACGACGCGAGCCCGAGACCGCGGCGCCCAGCCGGGCCGCGCCCGCGGTCGACTCAACGCCTACCCGGAGGTCCGCGGCGTCATGCAGGGCGCGCAGCCGCCCCGCCTTCGGGCCCTCCGCCCACAGCGGGTAGGCGAGGAACAGGTCGCGCAGGCCCGCGGATGCCATCACCTCGGCCTCGCCCAGGGTCCCGACGGTCAGGCCGCGCGCACCCGCGTCCAGCTGCATCCGCGCGATCCGCACGCTCTTGTGCGTCTTGACGTGCGGGCGCAGGGCGACCCCCTTCGCGTCGAGCTCCCGCTGGAGCCTGTCGATGTTCGCCCAGACCCGCTCCACGAACACCACGAGCGCGGGCGTGTCGAGCCCCGCGGGAAGCGCAGGGCCCGGGTCGGGCGACGGGCCCTGGACAGCGGCTTGGGTCGAGACAGTCACGACGGCAGCATACGCACCCGGCCTTGCAGGGATCCCGCCGTTCCGGCATGGTTGGCGGCACGCGCGATGGCGCAGCCGCGACGGGATCGACCGCCGGGAACGCATGGAGGTCGAATGGCGCGGAGCGTCCTCATCGTCGACGACGAGCAGCACATCCGGCTGCTGATCGAGCAGACCCTCGAGGAGCTGCTCGACGAGGGCGTGGAGCTGTACACGGCCGCCGACGGCGACGAAGCCCTCGCCGCGATCGAGGCGCAGCGCCCGGACCTGGTGTTCCTCGACGTGATGATGCCCAGGCGCAACGGGCTCGAGGTCGCCCGCGCGGTCCGCGAGGAGCTTGGCCTGCCCGACGTCCACATCGTGCTGCTCACGGCCAAGGGCCAGGCCCACGACCGCGAGGCGGGGCTCGCCGCGGGCGCGAACCGCTACCTCACGAAGCCCTTCGACCCCGACGAGCTCCTGGCGATCGCCCACGAGGTCCTCGGCCCCGCATGAGCGAGCGTCGACCATGAGCGAGCTTCGCCGCCTCATCGTCCGGCACCGCCACGTGGCGCCCATGGTCTCGGCGCTGCTCGCCGGCACCGACGCCGCCGTGACGATCCGTGACGCGCAAGGCGAGATCGTCCTCGAGCGCGGGGGATCTGGAACGGGCGAGACGCGGCATGACGTGGCGGTCGACGGGGAGACGCTCGGCACGGTCGAGGGCGGGCGCCCCGCGCGCGGCATCGCCGCGGTGCTCTCGTACGCCGCTGCACGAGAGCGCGACAAGCGGTCGCTCGCGAACGAGGCCCTCGAACGCTACCGCGAGCTGTCGCTCATCTACGACCTGGCGGCGACGATCGGCGGGCACACGGACCTCGAGTCCATCGTCGGGACGGCGACCGCGGAGCTCGCGCGGCTGCCCTACGACGCGCGCGGGTTCCTCCTCCTGCTCTCGCCCGACGGGTCGCTGCGCGCAGCCCCGGGGTTCGCCGGCACCGGCTCGCCGATCGCCACGACGCGGCTGGGCGAGGGGATCATCGGCGCGGTAACCGCGACCGCCACGGCCGAGGTGGTCGAGGATGCAAGCACCGACGAGCGCGCCACGGCCGCCGAGCGCGCTGGCGGCAGCGTCGTCGCTGCGCCCCTGCGCGCGGACGACCGCACGATCGGCGTCGTGGGCGCGACCGCGGCCGGCGGCGCGTTCCGCGCGGCGGACCTCAAGGTCGTTCAGGCGATCGCCGCGCTCGCCGGACCCGCCATCGGCCGGGCGCTGGGCGCCGGCGCGGGTCGCTGAGCCTCCGTTCGAACCGGTCCGTCAACATGCCCCGCGACGATCGCGTCCGCGTCCCGGGCTCCGGTCGCTCGGGCGCCGCGAGCGCCGCGAGCGCCGGTGCGAGCGCTGACCGCGAGACGATGGACCTGGAGCGTGACCTGCGCGAGCGCCTCGCGGAGCTCGCCGGGATCAACGCGATCGGGATCGCGCTCGGCTCGACGCTCGATCTCGACGAGCTCGTGGCGCGCGGCCTGGCGGAGCTCGTCGGTCGCCTGGGGTTCGGCCGCGGCCTGATGGCATTCGTCGATCCGGGCACGCAGACGCTCGGGTCGGCGCGCGTGGCTGGCGGCCCGCCCGGCCTCGGCCTGCTCGTCGACGACCTGCGCGAGGACCTCGACGACGACGCCTCGTCGCTGGCCGCCCTCGCCCGCGCCGACGGACCGCTCAGATTCCGTGACGCGGCGCGCGACGCGCACGACGGGAACCGGCGCCTCTCGGCCGTGCTCGGCTCGTCGGGCTACATGGGTGCGCCGCTCGTGACGCAGGGCCGGGTCGTGGGCGTGCTCGTCGTCGACGACCGGCGCAACGGGCGTGACCTCCGGGCGGCCGATGGCCCGCTGCTCTATACCGTGGCGTCGTTGTTCGCGGGCGCGATCGAGTCGGCGCGGCTGTACGCGGAGCTCGGGGCGCAGAACCGCGCGCTCGAGGCGCGTGTCGCGGACCGGACCGCTGAGCTCGTGACCGCGATGGCCGAGGCACAGGAGGCGCGTGCCGTCGCGGAGGGCGCGAACGAGGCGAAGAGCCGCTTCCTCGCCAACGTCTCGCACGAGCTGCGGACGCCGCTGACCTCGGTGGTCGGCTTCGCGAAGCTCAACCGCAAGCGCCTCGACGAGGTGGTCTTCCCAACCGTGCCGCGCGAGGACCCGAAGGTCGACCGGGCCGTGCGCCAGGTGGGCGACAACCTGGGCATCATCGTCGCCGAGGGCGAGCGCCTCACCGGGCTCATCAACGACCTCCTCGACCTCGCCAAGATCGAGGCCGGCCGGTTCGAGCTCCGCCTCGCGCCGATCGCGCTCGAGGACGTCGTGCGCCAGGCGCTCGCGGCGACCGCGGCACTGTTCGAGGTCAGCGGGCTGGCGCTCGAGGTGACGGTCGAGGACGGGCTCCCGCGCATCGACGGCGACCCCGACCGCCTCGTCCAGGTCGTGATCAACCTGGTCTCGAACGCCGTGAAGTTCACGCCCCGCGGTGGGGTGCGGGTGACGGTGACGGCCGAGGGCGCGGGTCCGCAGGATGGCGACGGGCCCGCGGGTGAACGACCGCACGTGCGCGTCGCGGTGACCGACTCCGGGCGGGGCATCCTGGCCGGGGACGTGGAGCGCATCTTCGAGCCCTTCCGCCAGTCGTCGGACACGGTCCCCGACGGCCCGAAGGGGACGGGCCTCGGGCTCCCGATCGCGCGCCAGATCGTGGAGGCACACGGCGGTTCGATGGGCGTCCAGTCCGTCCCGGGTGTCGGTTCCACGTTCTGGTTCCGGATCCCCGGCCGGCGCGACCAGGCGGCGGAAACCCGCACCGCCTGAGGCCCGCGGCCGCGCTCGCCGAACGTTGCGGCGCCGCACCACCACCTACTTAAGGGGTGGGGGTACCAGTACCTATGGGTCATTCCTGCCCCGGTGGGCGAGGGAATACGTTCGGCTTCCTCCAGGCGAGGGGCCCACCTCGCCGCCAGCGATGACCAAGAGGAACCGGATGAAGTCGAACCTCAAGTGGTATGTCTTCCGCGCCACGATGACCCTCGGGACCGTCGCCGCGGCCTTCGCTTTCGCCGTCGATTCGGGACGCCGCTGGTTCTGACCCCATTCCGATGGACGCCATCGCCCAAGCCTGAGCCGCCGGCCCACCCGGCGGCTCTTTCGATTCCGGTCAGGCCCGCCCGCGCTCACGCCACAGGTTGCGTAGCAGGAACGAGACGTTCGCCGGCCGCTCCGCCAGGCGACGCATGAAGTACGGATACCACTGCCCGCCGTACGGGACATAGACACGGACCCGCCAGCCGGCACCCACCAGCTGCTCCTGGAGGTCTCGGCGCACGCCGTAGAGCATCTGGAACTCGAAGGCGTCGCGCGTGATCCCCTCGTCGGTCGCCACCTCGATCGCGCGCTTGATCAGGCGGACGTCATGCGTCGCGATCGCCGGATACGACCCAGCCCGCAGGAGCCGCAGCATCAGGCGCTCGTATGCCTCGTCGACCTCGGCCTTGTCCTGGAACGCGGCCCCCTCGGGCTCCTTGTAGGCACCCTTGCACAGGCGGACGCGCCCGCCCTCCCCGATGATCGCCTCGATATCCTCGGCGCTCCGACGGAGCGCGGCCTGGATGACGATGCCGACATCGGACACCGCACGGTCGGCCGGCCGGACGGACCGCCACAGCTCGAGGGTCGCGTCGGTGGTGGCGTGGTCCTCCATGTCGATCCTGACGAAGCCGCCCGTCTCGACCGCCTTCGCGACGACGGTCCGGATGTTCTCGTGCGCCAGCGCGCGGTCGATCTTCAGGCCCATCTGCGACGGCTTGAGCGAGACGTTGCGGTCCAGGCCATGCGCCGGGAGCGCCTCGAGTAGCGCGAGGTAGCGGGCACACGCCGTCCGGGCATCGGCCTCCGCGCTCACCGACTCGCCGAGGACGTCGACCGTCGTGCGCATGCCGCTCTCGTGGAGGCGCTCGATCGCCGGGAGCACCTCCTCGAGGGACTCCCCGGCGACGAACCTGCGGACCATGGGACGCGTGATCGGGATCCGGGTCGCCAGGCGGCCGAGCGACTTTCGATGCGAGAGCGTCAGGAGCGTCGAGCGCATCGCGCGCTCGGCCATGTCGCTGGCGGCGGATCGGTCGGCCATCGGTGCCTCGTGGGGTCAGTCGGTCGGTGGTTCGGGCGGGGCGCCGTACGACGCGTCCAGCTCGGCGAGCAGGCGGTTCTCGTCGTGGCGCGCGAGGGATGTCCAGACGAGGTAGCCGGCGATGAGGATGGTCCACGCGAGCGCGACCAGCGGCAGGCCCGGCTGGAGACCGGGGACCTGGGCGTAGAAGCCGCCTGTTTCGAGGCGGTTCGGGAGGTCGAGCAGGCCCGCCATGCCGACCAGCCACAGCAGGCCCGCACCGGCCGAGTACCCGATCGTCATGACCGACATCATCCCGAGCGGCCGGGCGAACGAGATCGCGGCAATCTTCGAAGCGTCGGGCGGGTAGAAGTACGCGGCCTCGAGCCGGTGCGCGACGAGCACATCACGCCCGAAGCGTTCGTTGATCGCCCGCTCGAGGTACTCGGCGTGGCGACGCGCGAAGACCGTGTAGTAGAAGAGGTACCCGGTCTCGAGGAACGCGAACGGGACGAGGAACGGGACCGCGATGACCGCCGCCGGGAAGATGCCGGACCCTGCGACCACGAGCAGCAGCAGCGTGACGATCGTCCACGTGCGGATCCGCTCGAAGAAGCGCTCGGAGTAGCCGAACAGCATCCCGCGCATCCGCGCGAGCTGGTCGGCGAGGAGGCGCAGCTCCTCGGGGTCGTGCGCCGCGGAACGGCCGGCGCCGGCCGGAGTGGGATCCATCCCATCGAGGATAGCGCCGCGTCCCCGGCGACATAGGGATGGTCGGCCGCTAGATTGGGGGCCACCCGGTCCCGCCGGTCCCGGCGGGACATGTCAGCCAGGAGATGCCGTGGCGATCACCTTCAAGCACGCGCCGAGCCCGCAGATCAGGACCCGCAGGCAGCTGGGACCGCCCATGGTCGAGGACGTCATCGATGGAGCGAACGGCCGGATCGCGCTGTTGCTGACCCGGGCCGTTGGCTCGATGTGGTGCGCCTACGCGTTTGCAGCGCTCGCCTTGCTCGCGCTGCCCTCGGCGCTCCAGTCCGGGAGCGTGCTCGCCATCATCCAGTGGATCAGCCAGACGTTCATCCAGCTCGTGATGCTGAGCGTGATCATGGTCGGGCAGAACATCCTCGGGAAGGCGTCGGACGTGCGCGCCGAGATGACCTACAAGGACGCCGACGCCACGTTCCACGAGGCAGGGCAGATCCAGGACCATCTGAAGGAGCAGGACCGGGCGCTCAACGCGCTGCTCGATAACGTGGCTGCGCTGGAGGCGGCGCTCGCAGCGAAGCCCTAGGTGGCTGCGTTCGAAATCCCGTGCGCGTGCCGAGCGCGAGGGTCGATGGGCTCACCTGACCGGGCCCGACAGGGCCGAGGCGCTCCGCTGCGCAGACGGTGGGCCCTCCTGGGGCTGACAGGAGCCCCGCGGCGC
>JBBRRZ010000001.1:0-387850 GCA_038245845.1 Candidatus Limnocylindrales bacterium | reverse complement strand
GCACCGCGGCTACCGGACGAAGGGCCGGACCCCGGCGAGCATCTTCTTCGCCAGTCGACCTGACCACCTCATCGCGATGGGAGCGTGAGACGATGACCCAGATGATCACCCGACTGTCCGGCCGGAACGTGGGCCGGAAGGTCTAGGGCCGCGGTTTCGTGCGGGCGGCGATCCGCTCCAGCGCCCCCGTCCAACCGGCGTCGAACTCGACCCCGCGCTCGTCCAGGTCCAGCACGACCGGTGCATGGTCGGACGGCGTCGGCGGACCCTTGCGCGCCTGGCGGTCGATCTCGGACCAGGTGGCGCGCGCGGCGACCGGCGCCGTCGCGTACAGGAGGTCGATCCGCATTCCCTCGTTCCGGTGGAACATCCCCGCGCGGTAGTCCCACCAGGAGAAGCGGCCGCGCTCGGGACGGAGGGACCGATACGCGTCCACCAGGCCCCAGCCGCGGAGCGACGCCAGCGCCGCCCGCTCCAACGCCGAGACATGCGTCCCGCCGTGCGCCTTGACCGGGTCCCACACGTCCTCGTCGGCGGGCGTCACGTTGTAGTCGCCGCCCAGCAGGAGCGGCTCGTCCGGCGCGCACGACTCGTCCAGCCAGCGGCGGAGCCGTTCGAACCAGCGCAGCTTGCCCTCGTAGAACGGGGAGCCGACGACGCGCCCGTTCGGTGCGTACAGGCTGGCGACCCGGACCCCACCGCACACCGCGGAGATCATTCGAGCCTCATCGAACGGGTCGAAGTCGTCCTCGCCCACCGCGACCGCTGCGCCGGCCGCGGAATCGCGCACGGGCCCGTCACCGAAGTTCGTGACGATGTCCTCGATCCCGACCCGGCTCAGGATGGCGACGCCGTTCCAGCGTCCTTCGCCGTGGTGGGCCATCTCGTAGCCCAGCATGCGCATGGGCATCACGGGGGCGTCGTTGTCCGAGAGCTTCGTCTCCTGGATCAGCAGGACGTCGGGTTGCGCCTTCGCCAGCCACAGCTCCACGGCCTCCTGGCGGGCCTTGAGGGAGTTGACGTTCCAGGTCGCGATCCGCACGTGGCTACCCGCGCGGCTCGGCCGAGTCCAGCGGATTGGCCGTGATCCTGTCCTCGATCCCGCCGCGGATCGCCGCCGCGGCCGAGCTGTCAGGCTTGCGCCGCGCCTGGTCGCGGAAGCAGGCCACGAACTCCTTCGCGAGGTCGAGCCTCGGGTGGGCGGCGAGGATCTCAGCACGGAGCTCCGGGGCCCACAGCCCGGGATCGCGTCCCGAGATGTCGATGGCCGTCCCCACCTCGAGCAGGTGGCCCTCCGCGTCGAACGCCGGGTCGACGCTGTCCCACATGTGGCGGACGATGACCTCGCCCAGGCGCACCCGCCGCTCCACCGCCCAGCCCGCGCCGGCCGCAAACATCCAGGCGACGTTCCCGCCGGCCTCGTCAAATGACACCGCTGCGTTGTCGAACGCCGTCACCAGCCCGAGGTCGTGGAACATCGCGGCGACGTACAGGAGCTCGGCGTCGAACGGCAGCCCCATCTCGATCCCGCGAGCGGCTGACCACAGGTAGGCGCGGTGGTTGTGCTCCATGAGCGCGCGGGAGCACCAGGCCACGGCGGCCTCGGCAGCACGCTCGGCGTCGAGCGAGTTGGGCACGTGTATGTCGGCCAGCCGCGTCACGAGCATCCTCAGTACCGCCTTCCGCGCTGCTTCGCGAGATCGAATGTCGCCGTGTCCGCGACGGCCATCACGGCCATTGTCCCGGCCTGGACGGGGTCGCTGATCACGAGGTCCACGTGCTCGGTGATCGAACCGACCATGTTGAGCGCGATGATCGGGATGCCCATGGCCCGCAGCTCGTCCGCGGCGCGGCTGATCTCGCCGCCCATGATCGAGCCCGCGAGGACCAGCATCCGGGCGCGCGGCAGGTCGGCCACGGCGCGAACGGCCGAGGCGATGGGCTCCTCGCCGACCAGGGGGATCGTGTCGACCGAGATCCGCTCTCCCCGGAGGTTGTGGCGGTCGGCTTCGGTCACCGCGCCGAGCGCGACCTGGGCGACCTGCGCGCCGCCGCCGACGACGATCACGCGCTTGCCGAAGACCTTGCCCATCGGTCGGGTGACGCTCAGCGCGAGGACCTCGCGGAGCGGCTCGAGCGCCTCGACGATCGCGCGCTCGTCCGCGTCCTCCACCTCGAGCTCCACCTCGACGGTGGAGTGCTCGTCGGCCTCGACCCCGGCTCGACCGGCCCGCCGGACAGTCGACAGCGTCCGGACGCGGCCGCCCACCGCACCGACAGCACCGGCGACGATCGAGATCGCCCCCGGCTCGTCCGCGAGCTCGAGGCGGACCGCGACGGCAGCGGGGAGCGGCTGGGGATTTCGACGGGGCATCTGGGCCTCGGGTGGTCGTCCGGTCAGCCGCTCAGCCGCGGCCACCGGCCATGACGTCGCTGATGGAGAGCGCGTTCTCCTCGCCCGTGGGATCGTGCTCCTCGAACGTGATCCCGAGCCCGATGAACGCCTCGCGCGTCGCTGCGGCGTCGCTCGTGGTGAGCATCAGCGCCCCGTCGGTGTCCTCGGCCACACCGACGATACCGGTGATGTTGACGGCCCGATCCGCAAGCGCCTGCGCCACCTGCGCGAGGGCCCCGGGCCGGTCGTCGAGTTGCACGGTGAACCAGATCGTCACGCGGAACCTCCTGGCCACCCATGGTACGCGGGCCGCGCGCTACGCTGCGCCCCGATGACGACGCGACACTCGGCCCGCTTCTACCGGTTCATCGGCTGGCTCGGCAATACGCGGCTGATCACGCGACTCCACCCGATCGCGTACCGCCTGACGGGTGGCCGATGGTTCACCGGGAGCAACCTCGGCGTCCTGCACGTCCTGCTCACGACGACGGGGCGCCACAGCGGCACGTCGCGTGACGTACCGCTGTTCGCGATCCGAGACGGCGATCGCCTGGTCGTCGTCGGCTCGAAGAACGGCTCCGACGACGAGCCGGGCTGGTTCCTCAACCTGCGCGCGGATCCGCGTGCACGTGTGCAGGTTGGCCGGGACGTCCGACCCGTCGACAGCCACGAGGCCGAGGACGAGGAACGCGCACGGCTGTGGGCGCTGGTCGTGGCCGCATATCCCGGCTACGACCTCTACCAGCGCCGGACGGCGCGGCGCATCCCGGTCGTCGTGCTCGCCCCTGCCGGCGTCGCGGAAGGGGCCTGACCATGCCCCCGCCGCTGGGCAAGACGCCAACGAAGAAGATGCCCAACATCCAGGTCTTCGGGACGGACGATTCGGCGGCGACACGCAACACCCTCCGGTTCTTCCGGGAGCGGCGGATCGTCGTGCACTACGTGGACCTGCGCAAGAAGGCGATCGCGGCGGGCGAGCTCCGGCGCTTCACGGACCGCCTGGGTGCCACGGCGCTGCTGGACCCCGACAGCCGGCCGTACAAGGAGCAGGGCCTCGGCTACCTGTCCACGGACGCGACGGGCATCGTGGGCCGGCTGCTCGCGGACCCGCGGCTGATCCGGCTGCCGCTCGTGCGCTACGGCGAGGACGTCACCGCCGGCAAGGCCGAGGACACCTGGAAGGCCTGGCTCGCAAGGCCGAGATAGGCGGGGCTGGTGAGTCGACGACGCGAGGAAGGGCCGGCCGGTGGTCGCATGGGTCACCTCCGCGGAGTGCCGCCAGGAGCCGGGGAATCGTCAGGGCCGGCGGCTGAGCGTTGTCGGGTGGCTGCGATTGTGACGCCTGACCACGCCGGTGTGTCACACGGGTGCCACGCGTCCCGATGCGGCGGTGGCAGACTGGCCCCATGAGCACGAACGACGAGCGAACCAGGGCCGGGGAAGTGCCGGCCGACCCCACGACGGGCGGGGAGCATGCCCCGACCCCGCGGACGTTGCGCCGCGGTCGGGTGACCATGCGTCCGGGCACCGAGCTTCGTCTGGCCCGCGACGAGCCGCACCGGACGGAGGACGAGAAGCTCCTTGGCGGTCAGCACGACCGACCGGCGTTCCTCGACTCCGACCCGTGGCGTGCCCTGCGGATCCTGTCGGAGTTCGTGGAGGGCTTCGAGGCGCTCGCCGGCATCGGGCCCGCCGTCGCTGTCTTCGGCTCTGCGCGCACGCCGAAGGACCATCCCCAGTACGAGCTCGCGCGGCGGATCGGGGCGGAGCTTGCGAATGCCGGGTTCGCAGTCATCACCGGTGGCGGACCGGGCAGCATGGAGGCGGCCAACCGTGGCGCGCACGAGCACGGCGGCCTGTCCATCGGCTGCAACATCGAGCTCCCGCACGAGCAGCACACGAACCCGTACGTGGACCTCGCCGTGGAGTTCCATTACTTCTTCGCCCGCAAGACGATGTTCGTGAAGTACTCGGACGCGTTCGTGATCATGCCCGGGGGCTTCGGCACCCTCGACGAGCTGTTCGAGAGCCTCACGCTCATCCAGACGGGCAAGATCCGGAACTTCCCGGTGATCCTCGTCGGCCACGCCTACTGGGACGGGCTCCTCGGGTGGATGCGCGAGGTGCCGCTGCCGTACGGGGCGATCGCCGAGGCGGATCTCGCTCTCCTGCGCGTCACCGACGACCCGGTGGAAGCCGTCGCGATCATCGCGGCCTACGCGAAGGCGAACGGCATCGAGCGGTGACCGACCTCGCCGAGCCGTTGCCCGGGGTCACGCTCGCGCGGACACCGCACCCCGCACGCGGCTACCTTCTGTACCTCGGCGCGGCGATGCTGTTCGCGCTCAACGGGACCGTGGCCAAGACGCTGCTGCTGGGCGGGCTCGAGGCGACGCGGCTGTCCCAGCTGCGCGCGACGGCGGCCTTCCTGATCCTCCTGGCGTTCATCGCGCTGACCCGGCGTTCGGCGCTCCGCCTGCGCCGGGACGAGATCCCGCTGCTGCTCATCTACGGGATCCTCGGCATCGCGCTCACCCAGTACCTGTACTTCGCGGCGATCGAGGTCCTGCCGATCGGCATTGCATTGCTCATCGAGTTCACCGCGCCGCTGATGATCGCCGTCTGGTTCCGGTTCGGCCTTCACCACCCGACGAAGCCACTGGTGTGGGTCGCCCTCGTGGCCGCGCTCGTGGGGCTGGCGATCGTCGCCCAGGTCTGGGACGGGCTCACGCTCGACCCCGTCGGGGTGGCGTTCGCGGTCGCGGCGGCGGTGGCGCTGGCGATCTACTACGTGACCGCGGACATGCAGATGCAGCGCCCGGCGCCACGCGACCCGGTCTCGCTGACCATGTGGGGGATGGGCGCGGCGGCCCTCTTCTGGGCGATCGTCCAGCCATGGTGGACGTTCCCGTTCGACGCGCTCGGAGGCAGCCTCCACCTGTTCGGTGACGCTGGGCCACAGGTGCCGGTCGTCGGTCTGGCTGCGTGGATGGTCGTGCTCGGGACGGTCGTCCCGTTCTCGCTGGTCGTCGTTTCGATGCAGCACCTGCGGGCATCGCAGGCGAGCGTCGTCGGCATGACCGAGCCGATCTTCGCGACGGGGGTGGCATGGATCGTCCTGGGCGAGGCGTTCACGCCGGTCCAGGTGATCGGCGCCGCGATCGTGCTCGGCAGCGTGCTCGTCGCGGAGCGCAACCGCTAGCGACCGCGAGGCACGGGTCAGCCCGGGACGGCGACCTCGATGATCCCGTCCACGACCCGAACCGGGTAGTAGCGGAAGCGGCGGATGCGCGTCAGGCGGCGCGCGTCGGCCTTGGTGCCCGGCGGATCGGGCTTCGGCTCGCGCCCGGGCGGGCACCAGACTGGTTCGTAGCGGCCGTCGGGCCACAGGCCGCCGGTCGTGGGCATCTGCACCGGCTCGCCGCTCTCGAGGTCGAACCGGCCGCTATGGAGCGGGCAGGCGACGACGCACCCGTCGAGCTCGCCGATCGACAGCGGGGCCGACATGTGCGGGCAGCGGTCGTCCACCGCGGCGATGCCGAGGTTCGTGTGCGCGAGCAGGACGTCGAGGTCCCCGAACGACACCCGCCGCAGCGCACCAACCGGCAGGTCGGCGAGCGCGATGGTCGCGCGAAACGGGGCGTCCACGGACGCTGCCGCGGCGAGGTGGGGTGGGAACGGAAGCACGTCGGTCACCTCCCGATGGTAGCCCCCGAATCGAACGACCCGGCTCCGTGGAGCCGGGTCGTCGAGGTGGAGCGCAGGACGGTCAGCCCGCGCGCGGGCCGCTCGACTGTGCAGGTGCGCCGACCTGGCCCATGACGGGTGCGTCGACGTTGACGGGCTCGGACTCGGGCGCGGGCCCGAACCCCTTGCGGAGCGGGAGCTCGCGCATGAAGATCGTGACGACGAACGCCGCGAGCGTCGTGCCGACGCCGATGAGGAAGATCTCGGCGATCGCCAGGCTGAACGACTGGTGGATGGCGAAAACGATGTTCGGGATGAGCGGCTCCACGATCGGCCGGACGGCCTCGGGAACCTGGCTGAGCAGCAGCGTCCCGAGGTCCTTGCCGACGACGACGAGGCTCGTGCTGTTGCCGCCCTGGTTGGCGAACTGGTCGACCAGCAGCTGCGGGACCCCGCCGGCTGCAAGCTGGACCGGGATCTCCGCGGTCAGGCGGTTTGCGAACACCGTGCCCAGGAGGGCGAGACCCACCGAGCCGCCGATCTGGCGGAAGAAGGTGAGGTTCGACGTGGCCACGCCCAGCGACCGGACCGGGACCGCGTTCTGGACAACGATCGTGAACACCGACAGCGTGGGCCCGATGCCCAGGCCGGTGATGAACATCCAGATCCACAGGATCGGGAGCCCGGTGTCCGCGCGGATGTTCGACATCAGGAACAGGCCGACGGCCATCGTCCCCAGGCCGGCCAGGATGATCGCCTTGTAGCGGCCGGTCCGCGAGACGAGGATGCCCGACGCGATCGAGCTGATGATCAGGCCGGCAAGCAGGGCCAGCGTGTACAGGCCCGAGTTCGTGGGCGTGGCGCCCTGGACGAACTGGAACCACTGGGGCAGGAAGATCACAGCCCCGAAGAAGCCGAAGCTGATCAGGAACGTGGCGATGATGGACGTCGCGTACGTCCGGTCGCGCCACAGGTTGAGCGGGACGATCGGTTCCTTGGCGCGTGACTCGATGAACACGAACAGCGCGCCGAGCGCGAGGCCGATGAGGATGAGCCCACCAACGAGCGGATCCTCCCACGGATGCGACTGCTTGTTCGTGAGGCCGATCAGCAGCGAGCCGACGGCGACGATGAACACGCCCGCACCGAGGAAGTCGAGGTTGCGGGACGCGTCGGGCAGCTTGACGGTCGGCAGCAGCCGCCAGATGACGACGAGCGCGACGATGCCGATGGGGAGGTTGACGAAGAAGATCCAGTGCCAGCTCACCTGCTCGGTGAGGAAGCCGCCGAGGAGCGGCCCGACGACGGAGCTGAGCCCGAAGACGGCACCGAACAGCCCCTGGTACTTGCCGCGCTCGGCCGGGCTGAACAGGTCGCCGATGACCGCGAGCGAGATCGGGAACAGCGCGCCTGCGCCGAGGCCCTGGACGCCACGGAAGATGATCAGCTGGGTCATGTTCTGGCTGATGCCCGAGAGCACGGAGCCGATCAGGAACAGCGTGATGCCGATCATCAGCAGCGGCTTCCGGCCGTAGAGGTCGGAGAGCTTGCCGTAGAACGGCACGGTGATCGTGGATGTCAGCAGGTAGATGGTGATCGTCCAGGTCAGCAGCTCCTGGCCGCCGAGATCCGTGACGATGGTGGGCAGTGCAACGCTGACGATCGTCTGGTCCAGGGCGCCGAGGAACAGGCCCAGCATGATCGCGAAGAGGATCTCCATCTTCGCGCGCTGGGTCAGATCCAGGGCACCGAAACCGTGCGACGGTCCCTCGTCGTGCGCCGTGGGCAGGGCTTCCAAGTGGGTTCCTTTCGTCAGCTGCCGGCTGGGCCGGGAGTGGGGGACGCGGCTCCGGCTGCGTGGGCGACGCGCCGGTCGATGGGGGCGGCGGGAGTTGCGCCGACGCCCGTGCCTTCGTGCGTGGCGGGCGTCCGGACGTGGTCGCACAGGCCGAGCAGGCCGTGCGTGGGCGAGGTTGCCAGCTCCTCCGCGATGGCGAGCTGGAGCTCCCCGGTCGCGGCCGTCAGCCGGTCGAGCTGGTCCGGCGTGAGCCGGGCGAGCGCGTTGGCCATCACCTCGCTCTTCACGAGCTCGGCCTCGTCGACGAGATCCAGGCCCGCGGTCGTCGGCCGGACGAGGACGACGCGACGATCGTCAGGCACGCGGACGCGCTCGACGAGGCCCCGTTCCTCCATCCGGTCAATGATCCCTGTTGCGCTGGACATCGACGCGTCGAGGATCTCGGCCAGCCTGCCCATGGGCATCGCATCGTGGTGACGCAGCAGCGTCAGCACGTGGAAATGGGTCATGCTGATGCCGAGCCGCACGAGCCGCTGGGAACCCGCGCAGCGCAGGGAGCCGACGGCCCGCCCGAGGCTCGACAGTGCCTCTTCGGCGGCCCGATGGCGGTTCGTAGCGGTGTCCGGATCGCAAGTGGTTCGCATGAGATGAAGTATTTACGCCACGCGAATAGTCCTGTCAAGGACAACTGTTCTCGTGGCACGGAGGAAACGCGATGCGCTACGCGCTGATGACCGAGCCCCAGATGGGCCTCACGTACGCCGACCAGCTGGCGGTCGCCGGCCGCGCGGAGGCGGCCAGCTTCGAGACCTTCTTCCGCTCGGACCATTACGCGGGCTTTCCGGGCTCCTCGGACCAGCCCACGACCGACGCCTGGGCGGTGCTGGCCGGCCTGGCCCGGGACACCACCCGGATCGGGCTTGGCGTGCTGGTCTCGCCGATCATGTTCCGGACGCCCGGCAACCTCGCCAAGGTCGTCGCAACGGTCGACGAGATGAGCGGCGGGCGGGTCGAGGTGGGCGTGGGCGCCGGCTGGCACGCAGACGAGCACCGTCGCCACGGGTTCCCGTTCCCGGATATCGCCGAGCGGGCGGACCGGCTGGAGGAGACGCTCCAGATCCTCCACGGCCTGTGGGAGGAACCCGACGGATGGTCGTTCGAGGGCACCCAGTACACGGTCGAGGACTCGTTCTTCCGGCCCCGGCCCGCGTCGCTCCCTGCCCGGGGTGGCCGCCCGATCCGGATCATCGTGGGTGGCCAGGGGTCGCCCCGCTCGTACCGGATCGCCGCCCGGTTCGCGGCCGAGTTCAACCTCTCGTCAGCCACCCCGGAGATCGCCGCCGAGAAGTTCGCGAAGCTGGACGCGACGGCGCGCGCGATCGGCCGCGATCCGGCCACGCTCACGCACTCCGCGATGGTCGGGCTGCTCATCGGGCGGACCGCGGCGGAGGTCCGCGACCGGGAGCAGGCGCTGATGGCGGCCTTCGGCGGCGCCGACGACGAGTCCGACGCCTGGTTCGAGGCGCGTCGGCCGCGCTGGATCCACGGGACGCCCGACGAGGCGCGCGCGATGGTCCGGCGGTTCGCTGACGCGGGTGTGGAGCGGCTGATGCTCCAGGACCACATCGCGCGGGACCTCGAGATGATCGACCTCGCGGCCGAGGTCCTGTTCGACGCGTAGCGCCGCCGCCAGGAGGCGTGGCTTCGCTCGCCGGGTTGCGTAGCGCCGACCGTCAGATCGACGGGTCGTCCGCGAGCTCGGCGGCGCGCAGGTAGACAGGGTCGTCTCGCCGGATCGGGTCGGGGTTCGTGCCCCGTTGCGCGGCGATCTCCAGCGTGAGCAGCTGGAGCGGCCCGGCGGCGCCCAGCAGCGACCCCGCCGAGGCGGGCATCGACGGCGCGTCCGGGAGGACGATGCGGCCCCCGGGGGTGAGACCTTCGGGGACGAGCGCGGATGCAGCGGCCCCCAGGATGGCGCCTGGCCGCATGCCAACCGCCGCGGCCGCAGCGAGGGCCTGCCGAGCGCGCGTAGAGCGTGCGTCGAGCCCGGCCGTCTCTGTCAGCACCAGCACGAGCGCCGTGTCCTGTCCCGTCGCCGGCAGGTGTCCGTGGAGGAACGTCTCCAGGTCACGGAATGCGGACGGCACCCACGCGGCCTCCTCGACCTTGAGGGTCAGCTCCCGTGCGGTCACCCGGTCCGCGCCCGATCCGACGACCAGCAGGTGGCGCGCCGCCCCCACGACCCGCGCGATCGCGGACGCCGGTCGAACGCCGTCCGGGCCGGCCGCCCAGGCGGCCTCGATGCCGTCGCGTAGCCGGTCACTGGGCTCGCCGAGCCGGATCGCCGCCCCGGCGAGGATGCGCGCGACCTCGCCCGAGGCGACGAGCGGCGACACGTAGCCAACCGTGTGACACCAGCTCGTGTCCATCTCGACCGTGGCGAGGACGATGTCCGCCGCGACGGCCGCAGGCGCTCCCGCGCTCGCCGTGAGCAGCGCAGTCCGCACGCCGCCCGCCCGCGCCGCCGTGAGCGCGGCGATCGTCGCGGCCGTCCCGCCCTCGTGGCTCACGCCAATGACCAGGCCGGCGACGGGCGGCGCGGCGGCGAGCTCGAAGGCTTGTGCCGAGACCGGTCCCCAGCCTGGGAGACCGGCCGCGTGCCACGCGTCACGGAGGATCGCGGCGGCGCCGAGCGCCGCGTGCTCCGACGTCCCGCAGCCGGTGACGATGACCGGCTCGCCACGGGTTGCGGCATCGCGGATCGCAGCGGCGAGCGCCGCGGCGCTCCCGTCCGCCGTGACGCGGCCGACGATGCGACCCGCGAGCGCGGGTTCAGCGGCGATCATCTCCGCCATCGCCCATGGCGGGCCGGAGCGCGTCGCGGGCATCGGCAGGTAGTCCCAGGGCTCGGGCGCCCCTGCCAGCGGGGCATCGGGATCGAAGGCGCCAAGCGCCGCGCAGAGGTCGTCCATCGACGGATCGTAGGGGAGCAGGACTCCGTCCGCGCCGATGTCTCCCCGAGCGGAACGGTAACGACGCCCGTCGGGTGACGGGCGTCGTTGATCGGCCTGCGGTGGCGTCGATCGGCCGGGCGGGCCCGGTGCCGGTCCGTCGGTCTGCCGTTCAGCCCGGCGTCGGACCGGGGCCTGTGGTCAGCCGGCGGTCAGGGCAGGAACTCGAGCGAGCCCACGATGTCGTCGGCACTGGCCGACGAACCGTCCTGGAGCGTCACCGTCAGGACGTACAGGCGGCCGTTCGTGGACACGTAGGCCTGTGTCCCGCTCATGCCGGCACCCGTCGAGGGGTCCTTGATGCCGTAGGTCACGAACAGCGCGTCCTGGCCGCCGGCGGTGCCCCTGTTCACCTTGATGTCCGTGGTTCCCGGGACCGCCTCGAGCTGGGCAGCGACGGCCGGCTCCAGGAGATCGATCGAGATGGCCGCGGGCTGGACGAGCAGGTTGACGTTCGAGCCCGCGCTCGCCTGGTCGAAGGCCATCAGCTTCATGCCGCTCTGGACGGCGCTCTTCATGAGCGCGAGCTGCGCTTCGGTGAACGAGCCGGCGGGATACGCGCCCAGGATCGTATCGATGTCGCCGGCGGTGAGGTTGACCTCGACCCAGTTGTCGGGGAGCGTGAGGGCGACCTTCTCGCTGGCGATCTCGATGCGGCCGGTGCGGCCCGCAGCGCTGCTGGCGCTGGGCGCGTCGGTGGGCGGCGAACTGGGCACTGGCGTGGTCTCGACCGACGCAGCCGGGGCCGTGGTCGGGGCGGGGGTCGCTCCTCCGCCGCCGCATGCGGCAACGAGGAGGCCGAGGGTGACGAGGCCGACGGCGAGAGCCGGCGCGCGGCGGATGGGCATGTGGGTTCCTCCGGTGGCACCCGCTCGGGGCGCGTGCGATCGAGGGTATCGGGTCAGGCCCCGTCCACACCAGACGCCGGTCGGCCCTCGTTGAGGGGTACCTCCGGCCTGGCGTCGGGCGCCACCGGGACCCGACCCTCGCGGCCCCGCTCGATCAGGTTGCCGGTCAGCCGTGCGATCCGCCCGATTCGCGACCGTGGCCAGTAGCGCAGCCACGCGCGGGCGACGAGCGCCTCGAGCGGCACCGGGCCGTAGACGCGCGAATCCACGGCGGGACCGTAGCCAGCGTCGGCCAGCGCCTCGTCCGTTGCGTCGCCGATGAGCCACGCCTCGTCCGCACCGAGCTGGAGGTAGCCGTCGGTGAACGGGACCCAGTCACCCGGCCGTGCGGCGACGCGCTTGATGGCGAGCTCGCCCGAGCCTGGCTCGCGGAACACGACCGCGGTGCCGCGCCTGGGCCACGCGCCGGTCGTCGGGTCGACGAGCAGCCAGTCCCCGGACTCGATCGCTGGCAGCATCGAGCCTTCGACCACGGCGATCCGCCACGGCCCGCGCAGGCCGGAGCGGCGGAAACGACGAGGCCCCGTCATCGACGGGGCCTCGGGACGTGCACGGGGACGAGGCTCAGCCGGGGCGGCCGGCGACGCGGGTCTTGGTGTTGCCGCCGGTCGCCTTCCAGGCCGCATCGACCTCGTCGATCATGTCGAGGAGGGTCTTCGCGTCGTCGAGGCTCGTGCCGGCCTTGACCTTGCTGACCTGCTTGTTCGCGTTCCAGAACAGCTCGTGGAGGTTCGGGACCGTCGCGAGGTGCTCGGGCTTGAAGTAGTCGTGCCACAGCACGTCGAGGTGGTGCTTGACGAGGTCCGCCTGGTGCTCCTTGATCCCGATGGCACGGGTCCGGAACGTCGGGTCCTCGTTGGCGGCGTACTTCTCGATGATCCGGTAGACGGACTCGGCCTCGATCCGGGCCTGCTCGGGGTCGTAGACGCCGCACGGCAGGTCGCAGTGGGCGCGGGCGACGGCCGTGGGGGCGAGGCGACGGGTGAGGAACGACATCTGGGCGACCTCCGGGCGATGGCGGCGAGCAGCGCCGCGGTGTGGGGGGACCGTGCGTTGGTCCCACCGTCGAAGTGTCCCGGCACCCGGGAAGGCTGTCAAACACGGTCGCGTTGAGGATTCGCCCGCGTCGCTGCAAACGGCGCGACAACATGGCCCAGAGGCGCCCGGTCCGCACCGTGTGATCCTGCACGGCCCGCCATCGCAGCGGGCAGCATCGTGCGACGCGCCGTAGCATCGACGAATGCGCAGGCGCGGGATCGAGATGGAGCGCAAGTACCGGCTGCGGACGGCGCCGTCGGCGGCGCTCCTGTCCGCGCACGACGCGACGGCGCTCCGGATCGAGCAGGTGTACCTGCGGCTGGTCCCCGGCACGGACGCTCGGCGCATCCGCCGGACCACCCGCGACGACGGATCCGTCGAGCTGGTGGGCACCGAGAAGGCGTCGCTGGGCCCAGGCACGCTCGCGCGCCGCGAGCGCGAGTGGCCGCTGGACGCCACCGGCTACGACGCGCTCCTGGCCGAGGCGGACCCGACGCTCCGGCCGGTCCGCAAGACCCGCCACGTCGTCGCGCACGGGGAGCAGCAGCTCGAGATCGACGTGTTCGAGGAGCCCCCGGGCCTGGTCGTCGTGGAGGTGGAGCTCGAGGATGACGATGAGCCCGTGGCGCTTCCCGCCTGGCTCGGCGAGTGGGTGGAGGTGACCGAGGACCGCCGCTACCTCAACGCTGTGCTTGCGCACCCGGCGGCGGAGATCCCGCCGTGGCCGGAGGACCGGACGCCACGAGCGCGGGTATCATCCGCGCGATGACCGACCGAGGGCTCCCGATCGTCGACGGCGCGCCCGCGTGTCCGTTCGTGGCGTTCGAGGACGACCGCGATGGACGCGCGCTGGCCCCCGACCACCGCCATCGCTGCTTCGCGGAGCCCCGCCCGGCACCGCGTGCGCTCGCTCACCAGGAGGCGTACTGCCTCGCGTCCGCGTTCCCTGTCTGCCCCACGTTCCAGGACTGGGCTCGACGCGAGGCCGCCGCGGCACGGCCGACGGCGGCCGAGGACCGCGTCCCACCCGACGAGCCGCCGAGCAGTCGGCCGATGCCGCCGCTCGATCGTGAGGGCCGTCGCGCCGCCGGCATCGACACCCCCCAGCCGGGCGCGCCGCGCCGCAACCCCCAGCGTGGCTGGGCGGCGCCGCCACCCTGGACCGGCGAGCCCGGTGATCCCGGTGATCCTGGTCAGCCGCCCGAGGCGCGGGGTCTCGCGGGCAGCGCGGCCGACCGCCTCGCGGGTCTCGATCCGTCGGACTCGATGATGGCGCGTACGCGCGACGTGCCCTGGGCCGACGAGCTCGAAACGGGCGATGCGGATCGCCCGGACGATCGGACGACGCACGACGACGGCGGCCGGTATGCCCGCCCGGGCACCGACGCTGCCGGTCTCGCCGCAGGTGCCGGTCTCGCCGCAGGTGCCGCAGCGCTCGCCGCGGCCTCGTCGGGCGGCGCCTTGTCGTCGGCCGACGGAGCCGCTTCGGGCGGTGGCGCATGGTCCGCGGCCGGCCGGACCCCGGATCCGAGGGACGACCTCCAGGGCGCGGGCGACGAGCTTGACTGGGCCCAGGACGACCGCTCTGCCGACCGCGGCCACGACGATCGCCCCCACGCCGACCCGCTGCCGAGGCAGGCGGTGCGCGACGACCGGCGGCAGCCCGAACCAAACCCCCGCGATCAGGTCCGCCGTCGTGAGCCGCAGGACCCGTCCGAGCTGTTCGGCCCGGCGTGGGAGCGCCCACACCGGTTCGAGGCCTACCCGTCGCTGCGCACCCGCGTCGGCCTGCCCGCGATGCCGGGAGTCGGACGGATCGGGATCGCCGCGCTGGCCCTGGCGCTCGGGGCGCTGCTGGTGTTCTTCGTGGGCCCCATGATCCTCGGCATCGGCGGCAAGAACACCGGACCGGGCGGCGGCGTCAGCGCCAGTGCCACCCCGATCGCCCGGGAGACCGCAACCCCGGATCCCACGCCGGTGCCCCAGCCGACGGCGCAGGTCTACGTCGTCGCCAAGGGCGACACGATGAGCAAGATCGCGAAGAAGTTCGGCGTGACGATCCAGCAGATCATGGCGGCGAACCCGAAGATCAAGAACCCCGACAAGATCAGCATCGGGGACCGCATCACGATCCCGGTGCCGGTCTCAGGCGCGGACGATGGGACGGTCGGCGGCGGGGCCTCGGCCTCCCCGTAGAGCGGGTTCGACCAGCGCCGGTGCGGGCCAGGTCGCTGCCGGCGAAAGGGCTGGCGGCGTGGCGCGGCGGACGCGCGCAACCTGCGGAGACCCGTACCGCCGACGCGCGTCGCCTACCTGGAGTAGGGCGTCAGGTTGATCGAGGTGATCTTGCCCGCCTCGACGCGGAACTGGGCGTCGAGATGCTGGGACGGTGCACCCGGCCGAAGGACTACGAGGTCCGCCTGGTAGGTGTTGCCGAGGTCCCGGACGTCGCCGGGGATCATCTTGAGGCCCTTGTCGGCCCGCAGGAACCAGCCGCCGACCTGCTCCACGCCACGCAGTGTCCGCGCGTTGTCGCCCACGTGGATGCGCATCTCCGTGCGCTCGTCCATGAGCTCGACGGCGGACTCGATGTCACCCCCGTTGAGGCGCTCGAAGAAGATCTCCATGGTGTCTGTGGCTCCCATGGCCCGAGTGTACCGTGCACCGTCCCGCCGGGCGCCAGGCCACTCCGTCGTGGACCCGACCCGCCCCGGACACCGGCGTGCGCCGCCGCCCGGACGCTAGAAGCCGCCCCCGGCGCCGCCGCCTCCGCCGCCCGAGCCACCGCCGCTGAAGCCACCTCCACCGGACCCACCGGACCCGGACGAGGCGGGCGAGTTCCCGATCGTCGACAGCGCCGCCATCATCCCGCCGAAGTCGGGGATGGGACTGCTGCTCATGAGCCCGGGCGCGATCCCGCCGCGGCCGGCCCCGCCGCCCCAGCCGCCCGACGCCTGCGACCCGTACCACAGCGGGAAGTACCCGGCGCGCGATCCCGCCTGGGCGTCCTGCGCCGTGCGCTGGAGGACCGACTCGACCTCCTCCTGGAGCCCGAGGGCGACGCCCCACGCCACCGCATCGTCGGGTGACTCGATCAGCGGGATCGCCGCCGCCTGCGCGACCTCGCCCATGGACCGGGCCTGGGCCATCGTCTTCTGGAGCGTCCGCCGGTAGGCCTCGAGCATCGCGCGGATCATCGCGCCGGAGGCGGTGACCGCGGGCATCGCCCGGGAGACGACCATCAGCCCGATCGCCGCCCCGATCAGGGCCACGCCGACGAGGAGCACGCCGCTCGAGGGCAGGTTGATCCCGGCGATGAGCGCCACGACGCCGAGGATGAACGCGAGCACGCCGCGTCCCAACCAGCGGCCGCTCGCGGCGCCGGGCCGCTCCCGGAACCAGCCCTGGTCCACACAGTGCGTCTCGAGGCGCTTGTTGAAGCCTGGGACGTCGGTACCGAGCGTCGTGATCTTGTCCGGTTGGACGTAGCCCTCGCTCCCGCCGATGGCGGCAAGGCGCCGCTGGAGGAACTCGGTTGCGTCGTCCATCGGACGCTTGCGCGCCCACAGCATCCGGGCCTGCTCGGTTGCGTCGCCAGTGGACGCGACGCCGGTCCGGATCCCGATGTCGCTGCCGGATGCGAGCAGTCCCTGCCTCGGCTCGGCCTCGAAGGCGACGTAGCCGCGGACCGCGAGGTCGAGGCTGGCCGCCGTGAGCGCGCGCCGCGTGACCGTCCCGTCGCGCACGGCGGCCCCGGCGGCGGGCGTCAACCCGGGCGGCGGAGCCGGGATGTGGATCGACGGGTCGTCCAGGTAGACCGGATCGCGGCCGGTGCGGAACCAGGCGAGCACGCCCCAACCGAGGAGGAGGACGAACATCAGCGGCGCCACGAGCAGACCCAGGACCGCGTTGAGCTGCCGGAAAAACGTGATCTGGTTCGCGTGGTCCTGCGTGGCGTTGGCGTCGATCGCGGCCATCGCCACGAGGAGCGCGCCGTCGAGGTCGCAGCGCCGCAGCAGGGGGATCATCTGGTTCTCGAAGATCGCCTGCCGCTCCTCGTTCGAGAGGTAGGTCGCCCGGTAGCCGGGGCCTGCGTAGAGCTGGACCTGGCCGTGGCACGGGTCGTTCTCGTGGAGGTCGAACAGGATCACGAGCCCGTCGTCGATGCCCCGGCGTCCCACGCCCCACTGGTCCATGAGGGCGATCGCGTGCTGCTCGGCCTCGCCGGTCGTGACGCCGGTCGGCACGAGCTGGGTATAGACGACGATCTCCGCGCCAGTCCGCGCCTCGATGGCATCGATCGTCGCCTCGACCCCGGTGATCGTCGCGGGGCGGAAGACCTCCGCCGTGTCGTAGACCGCCTTGTTGGTGACCGGCTGTGGGAACGGCGGCCCGGCAGCCGCGACGGTCGCTGCGGCGGCGAGCGCCACGGCCAGCACCATGGCGAGCATTGCGGGGACGACGATGGGCGATGGGCCTGTCAGCCGGCGACGGATCGTGCGCACGCGTTCACGATACGCGGGCCGGCCGGACGCGTGCGGCCGCGGGCGACGCGCGTCAGGCGACCGGCGCCGGGTGACGGGCGCGGATGCGCCGGACGAGCTCGGCGGCCTGTTCGTAGCGACCGAAGCTCGGCATGAGGTACGTGCCCGACGCCTCGGTCTCCACGGCCGCGAGCAGCGCGTCCGCCATCTCGATCCCAGCCTCGGTTCCGCCCGGGCCGGCGGCGCGCATGCGCGCCCGGGCCGCGTCCGGGATGGTGATGCCCGGGACCTCGTTGTGGAGGAACTCCGCGTGGCGCGACGAGACCAGCGGCAGGATGCCCAGGAGCATCGGGATCGGGAAGCCGCGCGGACCGAACCGCCGCCGCGCCTCGGCCAGCATCGCCTCCACCTGCGCCTCGTCGTACAGCGGCTGGGTCATCACCAGGTGCGCGCCCGCGGCCATCTTGCGCTCGAGGCGGTCCCACTCGGTCGCGGTATCGGCGGCCGTCGGATCGAGGGCGCACGCGATGGTGAACGACGCCCGCTGGCCGATGGCCGAGCCCGCCTGGTCCTCGCCCCGGTTGAGCCTGGTCAGGATCTCGATGAGCCCGATGGAATCGACGTCCCAGACGCCGGTTCCCGTCGGGTAGTCGCCGACGCGCGGCGGGTCGCCGGTAAGTGCGAGGACGTTGCGCACCCCCAGCGCGTGCGCGCCGAGCAGCTCCGACTCGAGCGCCATGAGGTTCCGGTCGCGCGTGGTGACGTGGACGACGCACTCGAGGTCGAGGTCGTGCTGGATGCCGAAGGCGACGGCCATCGCCCCCATGCGGACCCGGGCCATCGCCGAATCGCTGATGTTGACGACGTCCGCGCCAGCGTCGCGCAGCAGCCGGGCCGCATCGAGCGTCCGGTCGATCCGGATGCTCCGCGGCGGGTCGATCTCCACGGAGACCAGGAACCGGCGGTCCGCGAGGGCGCCGGCGAGGCGGGTGCCCGGCGCCGCGGCCCCGGACCCAGGAGTGGCCTCGAGTGCGGTCTCGAGTACGGCCCCGGGCGCGGCGCCGTCGGTGACCTCGGGAGCCTCCGCAAACGCCGTCCGGGGGCTCGCGCCGGTCTCGCTGATCGGCGCGCTCGTGGTCGCCGCGGGCTTGACACCGCCCGTCCGCCCGCCTGCGCGCCGGCTCGCGCCCGTGTCCAGCGCATCGAGCACCGCCCGCATCGCCGCGATGTGCGCTGGCGTGGTCCCGCAGCAGCCGCCGAGGATCCGCGCCCCCTGGTCGAGGACCCGCGGGACCATCGACGCGAAGTACGCGGGCTCCGCGGCGTACACGAAGCGGCCCTCCGTGCGCTGCGGGAGGCCGGCGTTGGGCATGATCGAGCGGGCAGGTTCGCCCGTCCGCGGCGCGCCGATCTGCGCCAGGGCATCCATCGTCGCGACGGGACCCACCCCGCAGTTCACGCCGATCGCGTCCACACCTGCTGCGGTCAGCGCACGGACTGCGGTGGCGGGCGTGGTGCCGTCGGCGAGCACGATGTCATCGCCGAACGTCATCGAGGCGATCACCGGCACGTCGTCCGCGGCGCGCGCCTCCTCGACCGCGAGCAGGAGGTGGTGGAGGTCGAAGAACGTCTCGATCACGAGGAGGTCGACGCCACCCTCGAGCAGCCCCTCGATCTGCTCCCGGAATGCGGCCCGGATCGCCAGATCGTCGGGATGGCGGAGCTCGCGCGTCGGGGGCCCCAGCGGCCCGATGGACCCACCGACCCACGCATCCCGGCCACTGGTGTCGCGCGCCTCCCGGGCGACCTGGGCTGCGCGCCGGTTGATCCTTGAGGCATCGCCGGCGAGGCCGTACGGGTCCAATCGGATGCGGTTCGCCCCGAACGTCAGCGTCTCGATCATGTCCGCGCCGGCGTCGAGGTACTCCCGGTGGATCGTCGCGACGAGGTCCGGCCGGCTGGTCGCCAGCTCGTCCAGGCAGGCTCGTTGCGGGATCCCGCGCGAGAACAGGAGCGTTCCCATGCCGCCATCCGCGAGCAGCGGGGCGGCGGCGAGGCGGGCGGCGAATCGGTCCCGGGGGAGGCTCACGCAGGCAAGCCTACCGGGTCCGGCGGCGGCCGAGGACGAGGGTGCCGTCGGGCTCGAGGAGCACCTGCGGCGGGCGAGGCCGCCCGTTGTATGTCATCGCCATCGAGGCGGCGTAGGCCCCGGCGTCCGCGATCGCCACGATGTCCCCTCGGCGGAGCGGCGGGAGGTCGTGGCGCTCGAACGTGTCCGTGCTCTCGCACACGGGACCGTCGACGCGCGCGGGCGAGAGGCGCGGATCAATGGCGGCGTCATCGAGACCCGCCACGTCGACGCCGAGCGACGTGAGCGCCGTGATCGCGTGGTGCGCACCGTACAGGGCCGGGCGGATGAGCTCGGTCATGCCGGCGTCGACCACGACCACCCGCTCGACCCCGGCACGCGCCCGGACGTGCAGGACCGACGCGACGATCCAGCCGGCGCGCGCCACGAGGAACCGCCCGGGCTCCACCGCGAGCCGCGCCGGCCGCCGGCCCACGGGCAGCGCGGCGAGCAGCGGCTCCATCTCGAGGGCGAAGCGTGCTGGCGACGGCACCGTCCCGGGAACCCCCACCGGGAAGCCGCCGCCGACATCGAACGTGTCAAAGCCCGCGCGACCCGCCCCGACCAGCGCGAGCAGCGCCAGGCCGCGCCGGACCGCATCGCGCCAGGCGTCCACCGCGCCCAGCTGCGACCCGACGTGGAGGTGGATCCCGCGTGCCCGGATCGCGTCTCCCTCGGGGAGTCCTGCGACGGCCCCGGTGAGCTCGGTCTCGGTCATGCCGAACTTGGACGATCCACGGCCGACTGCCAGCCCGGCGTGCGTCTCGGGTGCCACGTCCGGGTTGACGCGAAGCAGCACGTCGAGCGGCGCTCGGCCAGTGCGGCCGAGGCCCGCCCGGTGGGCGATCGCCCGGAGCTCGGCCAGCTCCTCGGGGCTCTCCACGGCGACCCAGCGCAGGGGCAGCCCGTCGCTCGCGGCTCGCACGGCCGCCCGGAGGTCCGCGCGCGTCTTGCCGATCCCCTCGAGCGTGATGCGGTCGTTCGGGAGCCCGGCGCGGCGGGCGGCATCCCACTCACCGAGCGAGACGACATTCGCGTCGAGGCCCGTGGCCGCCAGCCGGGCCACGATCGCTGGCACGTCGTTGGCCTTGACCGAGAACGCGCGCAGCCACGGATCGGGGAAGGCACCGCGGAGCTCTGCGGCGGCAGCCACCAGGCCGGCGGCGGACGTGACGTAGACGGGCGTGCCGAAGCGGTGGGCGGCGCGGATGAAAGCCGAGGCGGGCGGAGGCACGCCGTCGGTCATGCGGTCAGTCGCGGACGACAAGCCCGACGATCGACGAGATCACCGCCAGCAGGACCGACGCAACCACCGCCCCGACGATCGTGTCTGCGGTGATGCCGCTGGCCGGGAACCCGCCGACCGTGAAATCGAGGTTGGCGATGTTCCGGGCGACGTAGGCGATGCCGAGCATGAGGACTGCGTTCACGACGAACCCGAACAGCCCGAGCGTGAGCAGCGAGATCGGGAACGAGAGGATCTTCACGACCGGCTTGATCACAGCGTTGACCACGCCAACGCCCAGTGCGAGCACGATCAGCTGCGTCGTCCCGCCCTTGAAGTTGATGAACGTCGAGGGCAGGATCTGGAGCAGGATCACGAAGGCGATCGCCGAGGCGGCGATGCCGAGGATGAAACCCTTCATGCGAGCGCCTCCGAGCGGTGGACGATGCGGCCGTTGAGCACGGTCAGCGCGACGCCGGTGCCGATGATCGCAGATGGACCGGCCGCGAGCAGGTCGCGGTCGAGGACGATGAGGTCGGCGTCGAGGCCCGGCGTGACGCGACCCCTGCGATGCTCGGCGAACGCCGCGAACGCGCCGCCCGCCGTGTACGCCTCGAGCGCGTCGGCAAGCGGGAGTCGCTCGCCCGGCAGCCAACCACCCTCCGGCCACCCTGCGGCCGTCTGGCGGTTCACGGCGTTGTTGAGCGCGCTGAACGGGTCGTACGGGACCACCGGCCAGTCGGAGCCGAAGGCGAGCCGGCCCCCGGCGTCGTGGATCGAGCGCCAGGCCCACGCGCGGCTCGCCCGCTCCGGCCCGATGTTGGTGGCCCACACGTCGATCTGGTTGGGCGACGGGTCGCAATGGTACGGCTGCATCGACGCCACGACGCCAAGTGAGCCGAACCGCGGGATGTCGGCCGGGTCGATCGTCTCGATGTGCTCCACGCGGTGTCGCCGCGCATGCGTGCCGGGCGCCATGGCGCGCCCGTGCGGGTCGCCCGACCAGGGTCCATTGACCCGCGCTGCGTGCTCGAACGCGTCGAGGGCGAGCCGCACCCCCCGGTCACCGATCGCATGGAGCTCGACCTGCCAGCCGCGCCGGTCCGCCTCGCCGACGAAGGCGGCCAGGTCGTCGGGGTCCCACGCGGGCAGGCCGGACGCGGTGTCGTCCTCGTAGGGCGCGAGCATCGACGCCGTGCGCGCCTCGATGACGCCGTCCACGAAGCCCTTGAGGATCCCGGCATCGAGCCGGTCGCCACCACGGAGCGGGAACGCCTGGGCCTCGTACCCATCGAGGCGGTCGCGCCATTCGGCCAGCGTCTGCCCGGGTTCCATGATCAGCGCACCGCGGAACCGCACGCCGAGCTCGTCGTCATCCTGGACGCGGCCCCAGAACGAGAGCTCGTCCGGGGTCAGCCACGCGTCCTGCACTGCGGTCAGGCCCAGCGCGTGGAGGCCGGCGATCGCGCGCCGGACGGAGGCTCGGTCGTCGGCTTCGGCGGGGACCGGGATGTGGCGCTCGACGAGCGCCTGCGCCTCCTCCTTGAGCGCACCCGTCGCATCGCCCGCCGCGTCGCGGACGATGATGCCGTTGAGCGGGTTGGGCGTCTCCCGGTCGATCCCGGCGAGTTGCAGGGCGGCGGTGTTCGCCCAGCCGGTATGGCCGTCGTAGCAACCCATCCAGGCCGGCCGGTCGGGGACCGCGAGGTCGAGCAGCTCGCGGGTCGGCAGGCTGCCCGGGAACGGTGCGTACAGCCAGCCTCGGCCAAGGACCCAGGGTCGGTCGGGATGGGCCGCGGCGTGCACACGGATCGCGTTGAGGACCGCATCGACGGACTGGAGCGGGTAGAGCTGGGCGCCGTTCGCCTCCCGCGCGCCGCCGAGGAGGTGGATGTGTGCGTCGTCGAAGCCCGGCATGACCAGGCCGCCGCGCGCGTTGATGACCTCGTGCGCACCCGTGGCGAGCTCCGACCCGCCCACGGCGGCGATCGTCCCGCCCGCGATCATGATCGTGGTCGCGCCCGGGACGCCGAGCACCGTCCCGTTGACGATCGCGAGGTCGTTGCGCATGGCACGATGCTACGCGCCGCCCGGCGGCGCCGTCGGGCGCGGCCCGGGGTTCGCTACGATCAACGGGTGATCGAGCTACGGAGCCGCGACGAGATCGAGGCGATGCGCCCAGCCGGCCGGTTCGTCGCCGACGTGCTGACGGCGCTCAGTGCGCAGACGGCGGTCGGGGTGAACCTGCTGGAGCTGGACGGCATGGCGCACGCGTTGATCCGGGAGCGGGGCGCGTCGTCCTGCTACATCGACTATCACCCGTCATTCGGCGCGATGCCGTTCGGCAAGGTCCTGTGCACGTCGGTCAACGATGCCGTGCTCCACGGGCTGCCGTCCGACTACCGGCTGCGCGACCGCGACGTCGTGAGCCTCGACTTCGCGGCCGAGGTGGACGGCTGGGTCGCGGATTCCGCGCTGACGGTGATCGTCGGGACGCCTCGACCGGAGGACACCCGGATGATCGAGACAGCCGAGGCTGCGCTGGCCGCGGGTATTGCCGCCGCGCAGGCCGGCCGGCGGGTGGGGGACATCTCGGCGGCGGTCGGGGGCGTGATCCTCGCCGCGGGATACGCGGTCAACACGGCATTCGGCGGTCACGGGGTCGGCCGGACGATGCACCAGGCGCCCGACGTCCCGAACGACGGGCCACCCGGCCGCGGGCCGCAGCTCCATCCCGGCCTCGTCATCGCCATCGAGCCATGGTTTGCGGCAGGCGAGGGCGAGATCCGGATGGACCGCGACGGCTGGACGATTCGCAGCGCCGATCGCGCGCGGGGCGTCCACGTCGAGCACACGGTGGCCATCACCCGCGACGGCCCGGTTGTCCTCACCGAGCGCCGTCGCTGACGCTCGCCCCGATCGCGAGCGCTGATCCGGCCGCCGGCGCCACGCGCGCCCTCGCCCCCGGCCACCCATCCTTCGCCCCCGGCCACGCGTCCGGGGCTAGACTCGACGACACCCACCCCGGCGGTTCGACCGCCGCCCAGCCCGGGCCACGGCCCACGCCTGGAGATGCCCGTGCCCGCCTTCGAGCCCATCGTGAAACGGTTCCTCGAGGAGCTGTTCGTGCTCCAGCCCGACGTCGCGACCCGCGTCGGTGACCACCGCTACGACGACCGCTGGCCGGACTACACGGATGCCGGGCGCGCGGCGCGGCTCGCGTTCATCGACCGCTGGGAGGCAGAGCTGCGCGGGCTTGACGAGGCGTCGCTGGCCGGCGGTGAGCGCATCGACCGGGACCTGGTGTTGGGCGAGCTCGCGGAGTTCCGGTTCAACGAGGTGGAGTTGCGCGAGGAGACCTGGAATCCGCTCGTCTGGGTGTATGGGATCGGTGGCGCGATCCACCCGCTCCTCGCCCGGGAGTTCGCGCCACTCCACGTTCGCCTCGCGTCGGTCGCCGGGCGGCTCGAGGGTGTGCCCGCGGTGATCGCCGCGGCGCAGCAGACGCTCGGCGCCAACCCGGAGCGCCCCGTCGCGAGGCTCATGGCCGAGGTCGCGGCAAAGCGCGTCGCGGGCGTCTCGGCCCTGGCGCAGGAGGCCGTCGAGGCCGGGGAGGCCGCGTCGGCTGCGGGAGACGCTGACGTGGGGGCCGTGCTCCCACGCCTCCGGGCGGCGGCCGCGTCGGCCTCGGCAGCGCTCGACGCGATCGGGTCGCATCTCGCGACGGAGGTCGCCCCCAACGTTACCGGCAGCCCCCTCCTGGGACCGGACCTGTTCGCCCGGAAGCTACGCCACACGATGCGCGATCCCGACGTGACGCCGGCGGCGATCCTCGAGCGGGCCGAGCGGGAGTACGCCGCCGTCCGTGCCGAGATGGTGCGCATCGCCCGGGACATCTGGGCGGACTGGCTCCCCGGCGAGCCGGTCGCCGAGGATGAGGGCGCGCTGGTGCGCGGCGTCCTGGACGCAATCGCTGCCGATCACCCGGCCGCGGACGAGCTCGTCAGCTGGTCCCGCGAGGAGCTCGCGCGCGTCGAGGCGTTCTGCCGTGAGCGGAACGTCATCGGGCTCGTCGAGGAACCGCTCGAGATCGACTGGACGCCGGAGTTCATGCGCTCGTTCGCGGGCGCCATGCTCGATTCGCCCGGACCGCTGGATCATGGCCAGAAGACGTTCTTCTCGATCACCCCGGTGCCCGACGAGTGGCCGGCGGACCAGCAGGAGTCGTACCTGTGCGAGATGAACACGCGCCAGATGCAGCTCCTCGTCATCCACGAGGCGGTGCCCGGCCACTACCTGCAGGGCGCCTACGCGAACCACGGGTCGTCGCTGGCGCGGCGGGTGTTCGTGTCCGGGCTGTTCGCCGAGGGCTGGGCGGTCTACGTGACCCAGGTGATGCTCGACCGCGGGTACTGCGCGGACGACGGCGCCCTGTGGCTCAACCACTGGAAGTTCTACCTGCGCTGCGTCACCAACGCGATCATCGACGTGCGGATCCACACGATGGGCATGACGAGCGAGGAGGCGATCGAGTTCATGGTCGACGGCGGCTTCCAGGAGCGTGGCGAGGCGATCATGAAGGACGAGCGGGCGCGGCTGTCGTCCACCCAGCTCTCAACCTACTTCCTGGGCTCGCTGGGAATGTGGGACATCGAGGACGCCCTGCGGAGGCGAGCGGCGGCCGCGGCGGGTGCATCCACCGAAGCGGTGCAGACCCCGCGGGTCGTTGGTGGCTACCCCGCCACCCCCGGCTTCGACGAGCGCGCCCACCTCGAGGCGGTGATCTCGCACGGCGCCCCGCCGATCTCGATCCTGCGCAGGATCATGCTCGGGGACGGCTAGCGAGTCCGTCCGCGGGCGACCCCACCGGGTGCTCGCGCCACCGGACGCCGCCCCCGCGAGGCGCCGGCCGCGCCGTGTTCGTGCGCCGGGCCGCATGTCCATCACGGCCGGGTCGCGGACCACCTCGACCATCGGCTTCCACGTCGGCCTCGGGGCCACTTCCTTCGACGCGGACTCCGGGCCTCCATCGGCGGCCATCCGCTAGCCAAACGTGGACTCGGGGTCCAGCGACGCTCAGCTCCTGTGACGGGACTTCTTGTCTTTGCCTTTGTCCTTGCCCTTGGACTTTGACTTCGCCTTCTTGCCCTTCTCCTTGGCGGCGCGCTCACCCTTGGCCGCGCGGAGGATGTCGGGGTGCGGCGCTGCGGCGTCCATGAGCTGGGCGGGAATGGGGTGCGCTGGCGCCCGGGGCACGGTCGCCGGCGACGGCTCGGGCTCCGCGGCGGGCAGCGGATCGGCGATGACGACGACGCGCTGGGCTGTTGATCCTGCTGCCGCTGACGCGGGCGATGCCGATGCGGCGGGCAGCGGCTCGGCCGCCGTGATCACGTCCATCGGACCGCGGGGCAGCCCGGTCGCCTTCGGCAGGCGCGGACGAGCGGACGGCCCCGCGCCTGTGGTGGCATCGGCCAGCGCGGCCCGGAGGCCGTCGACCCTGTAGCCCGAAGCCTCGCCCGCGTCGAGCAGCCGTCGCGCGACGATGCTCCGCTCCATCGGGCGCTGCGCGCGCTCGTCGGCCGGCGTGACGACACGCTCGAGACGGTCCGCCCACTCGACGAGCTCGTCCCAGGACTCGCGGTGGAACCACTCGACCCCGTCCCAGGCGTTCACGCGCAGGAACGCGCGGACGACGGGGTGCCCCAGCCAGGCCTCCGCGACCCGAGCCGGCAATGAGCTCGCCGCCCCAGCCAGCGTCGCGCCAGCCAGCACCTTGTCGGCGAGCGCATCGTCGCCCAGCCACGACGCCAGCGGCAGGTCGACGAGCAGGCGGACCCGTTCGGCGGCCCACCAGGCTGAGGCCTCGTCGAGGCCACGGGCACGGAGCGCGTCGGCGATCACCTGGGCGAAGCGCAGCTCCTCGAACCACGCCCGGTTCGTCGGGCCCACGGGCGCGCCCTGTGCCAACGATCCAAGCGGCCCCAGCAGTGCCCACAGCCGCAGCGCCGCCTGCTTCGAGCCGTCCTCGATCGTCTCCGCGACCGGCAGGCACGCGGCGGCGCTCGTCGCCACCCGGTCCACGACCGCCGCCTGGTCACCGGGCGTGCCCGTGGCATCGGCGACCGCGGCGACGAATCGTTCGACGGTCGGCCGCGACGGATCCTCGATGACCGCGCGCAGCGCGCCATGGACGGGGAGCAGCTGCAGATCGCGGAGCGCGCCTTCGACCGACGGCACGCCGCGGCCCTCCAGCCGTTCGGCCAGCCGCTGCCACACGCCCGCGGCATCGTGGAGGTCCCGGATCTCCCAGAACACGCGCGTCTCGTAGGCGCGCAGCGGGATCCGCAGGCCGCGCTCGCGGATCTCGGCCACTGAGCGCAGGTACTCGAGGCCGGTGCGCTGTTCGCGGAAGGCGATCCAGCGGTCGTCCGCGGTCCCATCATCCAGGCCCAGGCCCTCAGCCAGCGACCGCCGGACCAGACGCTTCGTACCGTCCTCGTCCTTGACCGCGTATGCGGACGAGTCGCGGATCCAGCCCGCCGTCTCGCCGTAGCGGTTGTGGTACACGACGAGCGAGCGCGATGGTCCTGTGCCGTTCGAGTACGCGAACACGTGTTCGTCGACGGCACCGGCGTCCACCGTCACGTCGTACAGCAGGAAGTCGCGTGCCTCCGCGAAGTCGCCGCGCCGGTGGAGCAGCGGGACGATCTCGCGCTCGTGGCGTGCGATGAGCCACTCGTCGACTGACTCATGCATCGTCGCGCGCCGGAACTCCATGCCGTACTTCTCGGCGAAGCCCTCGAACTGCCCGTGCCCGAACATCGGCAGGCCGGGCAGCGTGGCCAGGAGCGTCGCCACGCCGATGTACTTGTCGCCCTTGCCGAACTGCTCGATCGCGGTCTTCTCGTCCGGGTTGTTCATGAAGTTGACGTAGCGCTTGAGGATCTCGGGATCGAACTCCAGCGTGTCCTTGAGCACCCTTCGGTAGCCCGCGTTGTCCTCGTCCCGGAGCATGTGCATGAACGCGCTGTTGTAGACGCGGTGCATGCCCAGCGTCCGGACGAAGTAGCCCTCGAGCATCCAGAACGCCTCGGCGAGGAGGAGCGTGTCCGGGACCTCGGTCGCAACCCGGTCGACCACCTGGCGCCAGAACTCCTCCGGCATCGCCGCCTCGAAGTCCGCCTCCGACATCGTCCCGAACTCGACCCGTGACGGGATCGACTCGCCGCCCGAGCCCGGGGCCGGGAACCACAGGCGTCGGACGTGGCGCTTGGCGAGGACCATTGCCGCGTCGAACCGGATGACCGGGAACCGGCGGGCCACGGCGATGATCGTCCCGATGACGTGCTCCCGGACTGCGGCCTGGCTGAAGTCCAGCTGCGCGGTGTCGTTCCACGGGAAGCTCGTCCCGTCGTTGCCGTGGTAGATGTACCGCCGCTCGCCGCTCTCGCTATCCCGCCGCTCGAAGACGACGGCCGCGTCGCTGTTGTCCCAGTAGTGATCCTCGAGCCTGACCTCGACGCGGTCGTGCTCGGCCAGGTTCTCGCCGCTGAAGGTGTAGGCGGGGTACGGGGCCTCGGGCGTCGAGAGGAACCACTCCGGGTGCTCGATGACCCAGCTCGAGTCGATCCCCATGTGGTTGGGGACCATGTCCGAGGCGAGACGGATGCCCCGCTGCCACGCACGGTGGCGGAGGTTCGCCCAGGCGTCCTCGCCGCCCAGGTCGTCGGCGATCACGTAGTCATCCAGCGAGTACGCGGACGCCGCCGCGTCCGGGTTGCCGCGCCAGACCTTGATCCGCTGGCTCGCCTCCGAGCGCTCCCATAGCCCGATCAGCCAGAGGCCCGTGATGCCCCAGCGCCCGAGGCGGTCCAGCTCCGCGTCCGGGATCGCGTCCAGCGTCCGGATGTCTGTCCCATGGCGGCGGCTGAGCTGGTCGAGCCAGACGTGGGTGCTCTTGGCGATGAGGACGAGCTTTGGCATCCATGCAGAGTCGCTGGAGAACCGCTCGGGCTCCGCGTCGAGACCGGTAAGGTCTGGCGCCTCGCCACCTCCACCGAAGCCGCCGGCGCGATCGGCACCGCCCGCCCCGCCCCCGCCGAATCGGAGATGGAGGCCGCGCTCCTCCTCCGCGATGACGTCGATCGTCAGCACCATCCGGTCCATGAGGGTGTCCAGGGCGTTGCCCAGGAGCTCGCCCCACGCCTCGCGGACATAGCGGAGCTGACCGGCGAGGGACGTCGGATGCGCGCGGGCGGGCGCGCGCAGCAGCTCGACGAGCGTCTCGCCGTTGCGGCCGATCGGAGGCAGCGATGCCTGGTAGCGCTCCACCTGGGTGACGGCCGCGTCGCGCCCGGGCGGGAGCAGCGGGGTATCGTCGACGAGGTCGCGCAACGGGCGCGCGGCCGGGTTCTCGTTCGCGATCCTGATGAGCAGCAGCTCCTCGAGGCGGTCGGGCGCCGGCCGATCCTCGACATCAGGGAACTCGGCGCTGACGGCGTCGAGCAGTGACCGCACCTGCTGGGGGCCGAGCGCCTGTTCGAGGACCGCCTCGGTGTCGCTCATCGCGCTCGCCGGCACGAGCTCCGCGGCCTTCGCGACCAGGAGGTGGAACACCTCGTGGAGCAGCTCGAGCGCCGCAAGCTCGCCAGCCTGGGCGCTGGGCTCGCCCGGTCGGCGAGTCGCGTTGACCTTCGCAGCAACGCGCCGCGCGGCCGTGACGTTGGTCGCGAGCCGGGATGCCGTGGGCGTCGTCGGCACGGTCGTGGCGTCGATCCCGAAGCGGCGGCGGGCAGTCCGCGAGATGGGCAGGGCTCGCATGGGGTCAGTTTCGCAGGTTCGTGCGGGCGCGGGGCGGCGCGCTCAGGTCGTGGCAGGCTCGCGCGTCGCGTCGAGGCGCGCCGCGTCCACGCGCTCGATCGCCCGACGCAGGAGCTCGAAGCCCGCTGGGTCGAACTCGTAGCTCCATTCCCGGACGCGCTCCGGGCGCTCGAACCGAGACTCGAGGCCGAGGGCCATCGCCTCGCGGGACAGGAGCACGAGCGTCGCCTCCTGGTCCACGAGGTCAAGCTCGGCCTCGGTGTCGGCAAGGGCCGAGATGATCTCGACGCCGCTCGCGCCGGCAAGCTGGAGGACCTCGGCGATGTTCTCGACGCCGCGCTGGGAGCCGCACACGAGGCCCACCTTCGAGCCCGGCGGCAGGCCCGCAACCTCGTGGACAAGGCTGATGTAGCCCGGGCCGACGAGCATCGCCACCACGGGCACGCGCCCCGCGACATAGGCCTGGGCCTCGTCCGCGTGGAAGGTGGTCGTGGCCACCAGGTCGTAGTGATAGCGGTCGAGGCGCTCGGGCAGCTCCTCGAGGAGCACGCCCATGGCCTCGATCCTGTCCGGGAAGGCCTCGATGATCCGCTCCGCGTCGACGGACGCGTCCGCGGACGTGCACTCGGCGAACAGGACGCGCACGAGGGGGCCCGGGCGCTTGCGCTCGGTCGCGGCGGTGAAGGTGGCCTGGGCGACCTCGTCCGGGGTGAAGCCCAGCTGAGCCGCCCGACGGAGCGTCTCCGCGACGATGCCGGCGAGCGCGTCGGACCCGCGGCGGACCGGCGGCCGGTCGACGACCCTCGTCCCGGCGCCGTGGCGCCCGATGACGTAACCGGCATCGGCGAGGCGACGGTAGACCGCACGGACCGTGTTCGGGTTCACGCGAAGCGCGGCGCCGAGCTCCCGCACCGGTGGCAGCCGCGTGCCTGGCTGGAGGCGCCCGGACTCGATCTGGTAGCCGAGCTGCCAGTAGATCTGGGTGCTGATCGGAACGTCCGAGTCGCGCTCGATGTCGAGCTCGTGGCCGCCCGATGAGCCCGTCGCTGGGGTCCGTTCGGCGGGTCCGGACGGGCCATTGCGGCTACTTGACACAGTGGACTAGTCCAACTATCGTTCGGCTTGGCCTAGTTGACTATATCAACCCGACGCGCACGAGCCCAGAAAGGGCCCTCCGATGGAACTCCTCACGATCGCGATCATCATGATCATCCTCGCCGCCTTCGCCACACTGGCGAACGAGCTCGGCGTCGACTCGCGCGAGTTCTCGGACGACCCGCACCGCCCCAGCTACCCGGTCAGCATCGCCTGATCAAGGGCCTGTGGCCTGATCCTCGCACCTCACGGGCGCCGACCCCTCCCCCTCCTTCCCGGCGCTCACGAGCCCAGCCTCCGACCCCGGTCGGGGGCTGTGTTGCGTATCGGGGCCCGAGTTCCCGTGCCATTGGTGGAATTCGCCGGCCGCTGGCTGCGACCCCGGGCGGGGGCGACGTCAGCGCAACGCCGCCGCCCGGGGAGCTAGCGGGCGTCGGGATGGCGCTCGCCGGGTGGGGGCTGGCCGATCTCGCTGAGCGCCTGGCGGTAGATCGCCTGTCCATCGATGTCCAGCGACGGCGAGCGCATCACCCCGAGGTCGGCCACGAGCCGCGACTCGAGGTCCGTGCCTGCCAGCCTGTCCACGATCCGCACCGCGTGTGCGGCCGCCCGCAGGACCTGGTGTGTCTCCTGGCGCGCAGGGTCGTCCCAGAACCAGCCGCACGAGGCGAACATGCCCAGGCGCCACCGCTGCGCCTCGAGGAGCTGGAGCAGCCGCGAACGGTCGTCGGCAGATGCCCGCGCGCCGAGGAGCTCGATGGCGAACGACTCCGCGGGCTGCGCCCCGATGACCACGTCCACGTAGCGGTCGCGCACGGCCCAGATGTCGTCGAGCCCGGGCAGCTCGCGCGCAAGCGCCTCCGTTACGGTGTCGATCCCGCCCGCCAGGCGTTCCAGGGCCGCACGAAGCGGGCCCTTCCAGCGTCCGTCCGGGACATCAGGGCACTCGGCGGTCCAGCGCAGCACCCCGTGGTGGCAGCTCCACGACGTGCGGTCGCGGATGCGCACCTCGGGGAGTGGCCGGCCCTCGTGCTCGGCCACAGCCGCCTCGAGCGCGACGACGTCGAACCCGCGGTCCGTGCCGGGCAGCGGCGCGACGAGCCGGCCGAGGAACAGGTCCCGGAACGACTGGTGGTGACCGTATAGCTCGCCGTCGGTGGCGATCACCAGCGTCGGCGGCGCGCCGTCGGGCAGGGAACCCGCGAGCCGTGGCGCGACACGCTCGCGCGCAAACCGGTCCGCATCGGCCGTCGCCGCGGGCTCGAACGAGACGGCCCCCGAGAGGTCGCCGTCGTAGAAGATCGCAGTGACATGCCTGCCGTCGCCGACGTCGACACGGTACGGGCGCCGTGGGTCCACCTGTGGGACGTCCGCCTGCCACGGCGCGAGGACGACCGTCCGGACCCCGGCTTCGGCCATGACCCGCAGCGACGTGAGGTCAACGGCCGTCTCGGGGAGCCACATCGCGGTCGAGTCCCGACCGAACCGGTATGCGAAGTCACGCAGGCCCCACAGGACCTCCGTCCGCCGATCGTGGACGGCGCCCAGCGGCAGGATCGCGTGGTGGAAGGCCTGGGCCATGCCTGTCCCGCCACCCACCCGATCGGCCTCGGCGAACGCCGCCAGGACCCCGGGCGCCTCAGCCGCGAGGTACGAGGTCAGCGTCGCGCCGAGGTTCCACGAGATGTGCGCCGGGATGCCCAGCTCCGCGATCGGCCGGTAGCACTCCGCGGTGATCCGCTCGTTCCAGTTGCGATACGGGGCGGCGGACGCATCGTCCGGGATGTGGCCCGAGAACGGGTCCATGCGAAAGGGCTGGTAGAAGTGGGCATGGACGACGAGGCGGCCGCGGGTCATGCATGCACGGTATTGCCGGTCCGCACGGGGCCGCGTGCGAGGCCGCGGGCGCGTACGCCTACCATGTGCGTGCCGCTCATGCGGGTGCGGCGGCCTCCGCGGCAGTGCGGTCGCGGGCAATCGTGACGGCCTGGCGGATGGCGAACCGGCGGGACTCGCCCGGCGTGAGGACGACGGGCCACGAGACCACGAGACTGCTCCCCTGGTAGACGCGCTCGAAGCCAGACTCGGAGTTCGACACGGTCTCGATCGGGCTCCACCAGGCATCCGCGGCAGGCTCGGGACGGGCCTCGATCGCGACGCCGATCCAGTCGTTGCCGTAGCCGATGGCGTCGACCCGGGTCACCTGGCCGGTCCCGTCGTGGGCCGTGCGCGCGCCTGCGATGTCGTACCACGCCGACGGGTTGCCGCCGCCGCCGAGGAGGTGGATGGTGAGCTCGATGGCCAGCCGCGTCTCGATCGGCGCGTCGCCGCGATGGTGGACCTCGACCTCGATCATGAGCTCGGGCGTGAGCCGCCGTTCGTCGATCCGGATCGTCTTCGTCACCGTCAGCGGCTGCCCGAGCGCAGTGCCGTTGCGCGAGAGCGAGACCTGTCCGGGCGCGAGGTGGTCGACGCGGTACGGCCCGTCGCGGAAGTCGCCGAGCTCGGCCGCCGCGGCCATCGCGACCGCCTCGGGCGTCACGTCCGGGGCGAGGAACCGCAGGAGGCCCGAACGCCGCTCGTGGTCGTCGTAGAACAGGCGCCGCGAGAGGCCCTCCTCCTTGACCATCACGAGATCGTGGATCGAGGCCGGGGCGCCGCCCTCGGCGATGGCCGGCGCGGCATCCGCCGGGTCCTTTGCCTCGTGGGCGCGCAGGATCTCGTGGTATGCCTCGGGCCTGCGCCGCAGCACGGCGCCCAGCGCATGCCAGGCGGCGCGCATGTCCCACGACCCGATCCCCGCGCCCTCTGACGGCTTGACCGTCACGACCTGGCCCGGCTCGGCGAGGTAGACCTCCGGCAGGCCGTCCATGTCCAGGTCGCGCGTCTCGGCGACGCTCGTGGTGCCCAGCGCCCGGTCGGCGGCGTCCTCGGCCGCGATCAGGTGCTCGTACGTCGCGAGTCGCATGTGCGAGATGTAGATCCCGCCGAACAGGCCGTGCCAGTAGCAGTCGTTGGACTGGCCACGATGGAGATGGTCCAGGGCGGTGGTCCGGGACCGTCCCTCGCCCATGGCGGCCACCTTGGCGGACGTCCGGAGCATCTGCTTGTGGAGGTCGTTGATCTCGCGGTACTTGACCTGGAAGTTGCGCCAGAAGCCGCCACGCAGCCAGCGTGCCTCTGGCCGGTGTGCCGCGACGGCGTCATGGAGCAGCTTCGAGAACACGACGCTTTCGTCGGGCGGCAGCGCCCACTCGCTCATCTCCACGTAGGAGGAGGTCGGCACGTAGACACGCCCGATCGGCGGCTCGCGGTCCAGCCATTGCGACGGGGTCACGGTCGAGAGCCACGAGGCGTTTGCCTCGAGGGCCTCGAAGAACCGCTCCACCCAGCGGCCGCTGCCCCAGCAGTGCTCGTACGTCGTGGGCCATGAGCCGAACTTCTCGCCGTCGTCACCCATCATCCCGACCCGGTCCCCGGCCTCGGTTGCGTGCTCCCGCAGGTAGCCGATGACGTCCTCCACCGATCCGAACGGGATCCGGTAGCGGAGGCCCTGCTCGGTCCCGAAGACCGTCAGCAGGTTGCCCTGGTCCTCCGTGGTGTACGCGCCCCACAGGTTCGCCTCGGGGATCGCGGCGGCACGGAAGTGCTGATCGTCGAGGATCGTCCACTGGTAGCCGGCCGCGGCAAGCGCCGTCGGCAGGTCGGGTTCCCAGACGCGCTCCGCCAGCCACGCGCCGCGGGGCCGGGTCCCGGTGATCCGCTCGAGCTCGCCGGCCATCCGCGAGAGCTGCGCCACTCGGTCGCGCTCGGGGAGCGAGGCGAGGACCGGCTCGTACAGGCCGCCACCGAGGAGCTCGACCTGGTTGCGTGCGACCAGGTCGCCCAGGCGGAGCAGGAACTCCGGTCGCTCCGCGGCGAGCCACTCGAGGAGCGCGCCGGTGTAATGGAGCGAGAGGCGCACGCCATGATGGCGCTCGAGCGCCTCAAGCATCGGGAGGTACGCGCGGTCGTAGACCTCCGCGAACACCCAGCCGAAGTTGCCCACCGGCTGGTGGTTGTGGATCGCGAGGGCCAACGAGATGCGGGGGGCCACGGGTGCGGTCCTCGTCGTACGCGTGACGGCGCGGGGTACGGCGAGCCGCCCCGGCCTCAGAAAGGAGTGGCGGCGGGTGCGGCCGGGGCGGCCCCTGCCGGGGCTCCGGAGGTCGGGGCCTGCAGGTAGAGGCGGTCCACGTACTCGTGGAGCATCCGGGTCGTGGAGAAGCGCCAGATGTTGCTGGCGATCGCGTTGCGCATGAGCTGGATCCAGCGCGGCGGGAGACCCGTCGCGTCGCGGTCGTAGTAGGCGGGGATCAGCTCCGACTCGAGGATGCGGTAGAGGTCCTGGGCGTCGGCCCAGTCCTGTGCGCCCTCGTCCGGGTTCGTCGTCCGGCCGCCGATCGCCCAGCCGTTGTCGCCCGTCCAGCCCTCGTCCCACCAGCCGTCGAGGACGGACAGGTTGGGGACGCCGTTGGCGGACGCCTTCATGCCCGATGTGCCCGACGCCTCGAGCGGCCGGCGCGGGTTGTTGAGCCACACGTCGACGCCCTGGACGAGGAACCGGCCGATCCGGATGTCGTAGTCCTCGAGGATGAACACGCGGCCGCGCAGCCGCGGGCTGCGTGAGCGGCTGAAGATGTCCTGGATCACGCCCTGGCCCGGGCGGTCGGCCGGATGTGCCTTGCCGGCGAAGATGATCTGGAGCGGCCGCTCCTCGTCCCACAGCATCCGCGCCAGGCGCTCGATGTCCGTGAACAGCAGCGCCGCGCGCTTGTAGGTGGCGAACCGCCGGGCGAAGCCGATCGTGAGGATCGACGGGTCAAGGACCTCCTCGAGCTCCTCGAGCGTGGAGGGGGCCTCACCGTGGCGGGCAAACTGGTTGCGCAGCCGGCCGCGGGCGAAGATCGCGAGCTCCAGCTTCTGGCGCTGGTGCGCCTCCCACAGCTCCTCGGCCGGGACCTGCTCGATGCGCTCCCAGAACCGCTTCTCGGCGGGCTGGTCGTCCATCGCGTCGAAGTTGGCGTTCGTGTAGCGCTCCAGCGCGTCGCGGATCGGCTGGCCGACCCAGGTCGGCGTGTGGACGCCGTTCGTGATGCCCAGGATCTCGTGCGGCGTGACGCCCTGCCACGTGGCGTTTGCCGTGTGGCCATGGAGCAGGCTGACGGCGTTGGCCCCGCGGGTCAGCCGGAGCGAGAACGCGGTCATGTCGAACTGGGTGTCGTCGCCTTCCACGCCGAGGCCCCGCTCGAGGAGCGCCGCCATCGGAATGCCGCCGGTGTTCGGGCGGCCGTCGCCCTCGAGGAGCGGCCCGGCGACGCGCCGGACGAGGTCGCCGTCGAAGCGCTCGTTGCCCGCCGAGACCGGGGTGTGGATCGTGAACACCGACGAGCCGCGGACCGCGGTCCAGGCCTCGTCAAGCGGCATGCCGGCAGCCACGAGCTCTCGCGCGCGCTCGGCCAGCAGGAAGGCGGAGTGGCCCTCGTTGAGGTGCCAGACGTCGGGCGTGAGGTCCAGCGCGCGCAGCGCACGCACGCCGCCAACGCCCAGGACCAGCTCCTGGTGCAGGCGCATCTCGCGGCCGCGGACATACAGGATGTGCGTGATCGGTCGGTCCGAGTCGTCGTTGTCGGGCACGTCCGTGTCCAGCAGCAGGACCGGGACGCGCCCGACCTGGGCCAGCCAGACCGCGGCGTACAGGTCGCGACCGGGCAGTGGCACGCTGACCATGAGCGGCTCGCCCAGCTTGTCCTGGACGCGGAGGAGCGGCAGCCGCGCGAGCTCGTAGTCCGGGTAGGCGTGCTCCTGGTGGCCGTCCGCGTCGATCGACTGGCGGAAGTAGCCCTTGCGGTACATGAGGCCGACGCCGACCAGCGGCAGGGCCATGTCCGAGGCCGCCTTCATGTGGTCGCCCGCGAGGACGCCCAGGCCGCCGGAGTAGATGCCCAGGCTCTCGTGGAACCCGTACTCCGCGCAGAAGTAGGCGATCGGCCCGTCGAGGTCGCTGCCGTGCCGGCGCGAGAACCAGTGGTCGGAGCCATTGGCAATGTACGCGTCGAACTCGCGCAGGATGTCCTGGTACTCGGCCATGAAGGCCGGGTTGTCGAGGAGCTGGTCCCACGCGACCGGCCCCGACAGGACGGGGATCGGGTTGCGGTAGCGGGCCCAGGCGCCGGCGTCGACCCTCGAGAAGAGGTTGCGGGCGTGCGGGTGCCAGCTCCACCAGAGGTTGTAGGCCAGGCGCCGCAGGCCTTCCAGCTTGCGCGGCAGGTGGAAGGACGCACCGGGCGCAACCGGCACGCGAACGAGGGGCTCCATGAGCAGCAGATGATAAGTGGGTTGCGGGCGCCATGTGAACCGGTTTAGGCGGCCTCGGGGGCGGTTCGGTCACGAGCCGGGTCGCAGCCGCGGTACGGCGAGGCGCGCGCGGGGAGGCGCACGCGGGGAGGCGCACGCGTACCCGGGCGGGCAGTAGCATCGCCTGATGACGATTCGTGCGGCCATCCTCGCCGCGGAATGCGAGCCCTGGGCCAAGACCGGCGGCCTGGCGGACGTCGTGGATGCGCTCGCCCGCGCGCTGGGCCGCCTGCCCGAGGCCGGGACGGAGCTCGAAACCCCGCTGGACGTGTTCCTGCCGGCCTACCGCGGCGTCCCCGTGCCCAGCGATGCGGTCCGCGAGCCCGCGTTGCGCATCGCAAACCCCCGGGGCGGCCGTCCGCTGGAGGTCGGGATCGTCGACATCGCGGCGGATGGCTACCGGCTACGGCTGGTGGATGTCCCCTCGGCCTTCGACAGGGACACGTACTACGACCATCCGGACGACCCGTGGCGGTTCGCCGTGTTCAATCGGGCGGCGCTCGCGGCGCTCCGCCGCGACGGGCGGCCCATCGACCTGCTACACGTCCACGACTGGCATACCGGCCCGGCGCTCCTCGAGCGGGCGCGCGGGGATGCCGCCCACGACCCGTTCTTCCGCGACATGGCGGTCATGGTAACGCTGCACAACCTCGCCTACCACGGCTGGACGGCGCGCGATCAGCTGTCGCAGCTGGGGCTGATGGCCGGGTCGCCGCTCGCCGGCCCGAACCCCGATGGCATCGACCTCCTGCTGACCGCGATCGAGCGCGCGGAGATCGCCAACACCGTCTCGCCCGGGTTCGCGCGCGAGTCTCTGACGCCGGCCTTCGGGATGGGGCTGGACAAGGCGCTGCGCGCGCTTGGCGACCGCTATCTGGGCATCCTCAACGGCATCGACCCCGACGTCTGGAACCCGGCGACCGACGGCACCCTCGCGGCTCCGTACGCACGCACGAGCATCGCCGGCAAGGCGGCCTGCCGGCGCGATCTCCTCGTCCGCAACGGCCTCGACCCGGACGACGACGGCCTGGTGCTCGGGATGATCGGGCGGATGGACCCCCAGAAGGGCTTCGACCTCCTCGCCGACGGCGCGCTGGACCTCCTCGCGGCGGGCGCGCGGATCATCGTCCAGGGCAGCGGCCACGCCTCGCTCGCGGATCCGTTCCGCTCGCTCGCGGCCGCCAACCCGACCCGCGTCGCGCTCATCGAGCGATTCGATCGCGACATGGCCCGGCGGATCTACGCGGGTGCGGACCTGTTCCTGATGCCGTCCCGATTCGAGCCCTGCGGGCAGGGCCAGATGATCGCCCTGCGCTACGGGACGCCGCCGGTCGTGCGCCGGACGGGCGGCCTCGCGGACTCGGTGATCGACGCGGACGAGCGCCTGGAGACCGGGACCGGCTTCGTGTTCGACGCCGCAACGCCGGCCGCGCTCGTCGCGGCGGTCGCGCGCGCCGACGCGATCCGGCGGACAGCGCCCGCGCGCTGGGCAGGGATCGTCGATCGCGGCATGGCGGTTGACTTCCGCTGGGACACGGGCTCGGCGCCCAGGTACCTCGACGCCTACCGTCGAGCCATCGGAATCCGCCGCGGCGGTGCCCGGCCCTGATCCGCCTGTCGCCGGGGGACCGCCCGTGCGAGAATCAGTGGCACCATCCCGATCCTAATCCGCGGTCCCGCCGTCCGGAGGCCAGATGCCCAGGCAGTTCGTCGTCCAGGTCCCCAACAAGCCCGGCCAGATGGCCGACCTCGCCGAGCAGATGGCTGCCGCGGGCGTCGACCTGCGCGCGATCGGCGGCGGCGGGCTCGGCGATACCGGTCACTTCATCCTCACGACCGCGGACGACGACAAGGCCCGGGGCGTGCTCGAGGCAGGCAGCTGGACGTTCATCGAGGGCGAGTCGCTGCTCGCCGAGGTCGACGATCGGCCGGGTGGCATGGCGCGCGTTGCCCGGGAGCTCGCGGACGCGGGCGTGAACGTGCTGGGCCACCTGTTCCTCGGCCGTTGGAGCGACCGCGCGACGTTCGCGTTCGTCGTCGACGACCCCGAGAAGGCGCGCCCGATCCTCGAGCGGCAGTAGCCCGCCGGTCGGTGCCGACGCACCCCACGGTGCATCGCCACACCACGAACCGCAGGCGAGGGGCTGGCCAAACCGGTCGGGGCTTGGCATCCTGTGCGCCCACCTGCGTGCCGGGACGCCGGGCCACGTGGGCAACCAACCGCTCAGGAGCCTGAACCTCGTGCGACGTTCCCTCGCCCCGCTGCTCGCGCTCCTGCTGCTCGCGACGCTGGCGCTGCCCGCTGACGCGCTCACCGCCCAGCGGGTCTGGCGCGGAGCGGTGGGCACCTCCGGTGGCAACGGCAGCCACTCCCTCACCGCCTACGACGACGGCACCGGCCTGCTGAAGCTGGCCCTCAAGGGGCTGCGCTGGAAGGTGACCTACAGGGTCGAGATCCGGGCGGGCAGCTGCTCCTCGCTGGGCTCCGTCCTGCTCCGTCCGGGCAGCGTCACCACCAGCGCGACCGGGACCGTGGCGACGACACGCAAGCTCTCGATCAGCGGGATGAACGCCGTCTGGCCGACGTCGCGTTCCGGGAACATCGCCATCCGCTACTACAACAGCACCTCGATCCGCTGCGGCAACCTCACGTTCAACAAGGCGACCCGGATCCGGGTCCCGTACTACAGGATCGACCTGCCGGTCATCAAGTCCCCGAACGCCTATCCGTACTGCAATGTCGCCATGTACCTGCGCGAGCTGTCCCAGCCGACCGAGCCGGGCGTGACGTACATCTTCGGCCATGCCCGGACGGGGATGTTCCTCCCGCTCCTCAAGGCGTCGCAGGTGAACAACGGCGCGGCGATGATCGGCAAGATCATCTATGTCTACGCGAGCAACTCGAAGATCCACACGTACAAGATCACGCAGGTGCGGCGCCACGTGAGCTCGATCCAGAACGTGTTCGGCGTCCTGTCGGAGACGCTGTGGATCCAGACATCAGAAGGCCCGAACTCCACCTACCCGAAGCTGGTCATCGTCGCGAAGCGCACCGCAACCGGCGCCGCGACGTACGCCGGATCCCACCCGACGCCCCATCCGATCCGCTGCTGACCGGTACCCTCCGCTGAGGGAGGTGCAACGGTGCGAGTAGGGATCATCGTTCCCCAGGGCTGGACCGGGGAGTACGACGGCTGGGACCCGGCGCGCGCCTGGGCGCGGACGGTCGCCGTCGCCCACGAGAGCGATGCGCTGGGCTTCGACTCGATCTGGCTGTTCGACCACGTCCAGACCGAGCCCGTGCCCACCGACGAGATCACCTTCGAGGCGTTCGTCGGCCTGTCCGCCCTGGCGGTCGAGACGGCGCGGGTCCGCCTTGGCCACCTCGTCCTGTGCTCCGGCTACCGGAACCCCGCCCTCGTTTCGAAGATGATCGCGACGCTCGATGTCGTCTCTGGCGGCCGCGCGGAGCTGGGGCTCGGGGCGGGCTGGAAGGAGGACGAGTACGTCGCGTATGGCTGGGGCTTTCCGCCGCTGCGCGAGCGCATGGCGCTGCTCGAGGACAGCCTGGAGATCGCAACCCGGATGCTGTCCGGCGAGCGAGCCACCTACGCGGGCGCGCAGGCGTCGGTGACGGACGCGATCAACGTCCCACGCGGCATCGGGGACCCGCGGATCCCGATCCTCGTCGGGGGCAATGGCCCGAACCGGACGTGGCGGCTCGCCGCGCGCTACGCAGACGAGCTCAACCTTGACTGGTTCGCACCCGCGGAGGTCGTGGCTGCGCGGCCGGTGATCGCGTCCCGGTGCGCGGAGATCGGGCGCGATCCGGCGACGCTCCGGCTCTCGGTGAACATCGGCCGGTCGGACTCGGAGCCGGAGGGCGCGCCGCGGATCGACCTGTTGCGCCGGTACGCGGACGCGGGCGTCGACCGGGTCATGACGCTGATCCGGGCGAGCGCCACGGACGAGGGTGCACTCGAGCGCTTTGCGCAAGACTGCCGGGCCGCTGGCTGCGAGCTGGAGGGGTAGCGGGCAGGCGGCGAGCGGAGTGCCAACCGGTTGGCGGGCCGTCGGGTGTCCTTGCGTGACCGCCTGATGCGTGTGCCAAGATGCACGCCTCGGGGCGAGGACGGAGGACGCACGTGGTGCTCACACCGGAGCATCTCGAGGTCATCGCGCACAGCCTGACCGCGGTCCTGGGGGCGTGGCTGGGACTCACGGTGCTGACGCGCTCCCGGACGTCGCAGGCGCGGATGTTCGCGTTCCTCGCGCTCGCGCTGGTGGCCTGGAGCAGCAGCGTCATCGTCCAGCGTCTTGCGACGTCGCCGGGCGCAGGTGAGGTCGCGCACGGGCTCGAGGAGCTTGCCGCGGCCGTCATCGTCCCGGCAACCGCGCACTTCTCGCTGATGATCGCGAGCGAGGGCCACCCGTCGCGTCGGCGTCTCTGGTGGCTGGCGGTCGGCTACGTCCTGAACATCTCGTTTGCGCTGCCCGGCATCGTCAACCGGGGCGCCCCCATCGCGATCGGCGCGCCGAACCTCGACCTGGGGATCGTTCCCGGGGCCATGCTCGGGTGGGCCTGGATCCTCGTCCGGCTGGTGACGCTCCTCGTGGCCTCGGGGTGGCTCCTGGGAGCGTGGCGGCATGCGCGATCGGACGCGCTCCGCCGGCGCCAGCTCGGGCTCACGCTCGCGACCGTCGGGATCGGCGCGCTCGGCGGGATCATCCGGCTGTTGTCGGTCGTCGGCGCGACGGATCCGTGGATCGGCGTCTCGATGGTGACGCTGGCGATGGTGCTCTCGGCGGCGGTGGTGTTCTCGGCCGGTGTCTTCTTCGCCCCCGAGATCGCGGGCCGTGCGTTCTGGACCTCGCTGGTGCTCGGGCTCGGCCTGTTCCTCGTGGTGGGGGTCCTGCTCGTGGTCGATGCGGCGAGTCGCCGCCTCCTGGGACTGGACCTGCCGCTGCTGACGGTGATCGCGCTCGTCGTGACTGTCGCGGTCTACGAACCGGCGGCTGCCTGGGGCCGCGCCAGGATGGGTGGACGGTCGCCGGGTGCGATCGCCCGTGAGCGGCTCCTCGTCGCGCTGGGCCAGCCGGGCATGGGCGCGCGGACCGCGGCGGAAGGGGTCCAGCCGGCGCTCACGCGGCTGGCCAGCGCCCTCGACCTTGCCGGCGCGAGCGTGGTCCTCCCTGATGGCTCGGTAGCGGCAACCGAGGGGTCGCCCCCGGATCCCGCGACGTCGCCGGCGATCGCGCTTATCGCCCGCGACGAGCTGATCGGCGAACTGCGGGTCGGTCGCACGCTGTCAGGCGAGCCGCTGTCGCCCGTCGACGAGGAGCTGCTCCGCCTGTCGGCAGCCTACGTGGCGGCCGCACTTCGCACCGGACGCCGCGAGGACGAGCAGGCCGCCGCCCTCACCGGGCTCACCCACGAGCGCGCAGAGGTGGAGGCCGCCGCAACCGACCTCCATGATGCCCTCGTGCGGCGCGGGACGACGCCGCCCGGCTTGCGTGTCCATGCGCTGGGACCCTTGCGCGTCGAGCGTGGCGACACGCTGATCGAGCGCTGGGGCGGCGAGAAGGCGGGCACGCGCCAGGCACTCGCACTGTTCGCCTTCCTGTTCGACCGCGGTGAGCGGGGTCTCGCAAAGGACGAGGCGCTGGAGCTCATCTGGCCCGACACGGACATCGAGCGAGCGGACCTCGCGTTCCACCGCACGCTCGGTGGCCTGCGTCACACGCTTGACCCGGGCCCCGATGGCGGGAAGCGTGCCGTACGGTTCCAGCACGACCGCTACCGGCTCGATCCCGCGGTCGTCGCCTGGTCCGACGTGGCTGCGTTCCAGGCTCGGCTCGACGAGGCGCGCGCAGCGCCCGCCGGCCCGGAGCGCGTGCGCCTGCTCGAGGAGGCGCGCCGGCTGTACCGCGGCGAGTACCTCGATGACTGCCCGTTCTACGGGGACAGCGTCCACGTCGAGGAGCGGCGGGCGTCCCTGCGGGGTCGTGCCGTGGATCTGCTCGTCGTGCTCGGCGAGAGCTACGAGGCGGCGGGCGATCGGGCGTCCTCGGCCGCGGCCTACCGGGACGCGATCGGCATCGCGCTGGAACCGTCGCTCCCGGCCGAGGCGGGCCTCGCGCGCGTCGGCGGGGCACGCTGAGCGAACCGCACCGTCTGGCGGCGTGCACGCCTGGCCGAACCGGGAGCGCGGGCCGACCCGGCGGGCCGCATCCACGCCGCCCAGCCGCCAGATCGAGAGGCGAGCGGCCGCGGCCCGCAGTCCTGCCGCAGTGGGCCCGCAGCGATGCCGCAGGGACCGCTGTTCACGGTGGCGTCATCAACCTCCGCACAGCGGGTGACACGGTGACCACGAGTGAACGCATCGCCCAGGCGTACGCGGACCATGCCCCGGCGATCCGGGGGAAGGTTCTCCAGCAGACTCGCGACCCCGAGGTGGCCGCCGACGTGACCCAGGAGGTGTTCCTCCGGCTGTTCCTCGAGGCGGCGGCAGGACGGATGCCGGACAACGTCCCAGCCTGGCTGTACCGCGCCAGCGCGAACCTCGTCGTGAGCCGGGCGCGCCATTCGGCCGTCGCCCGGCGGTTCGCGCCCCGCCTGGTCCGTGACGACCTGCCGGCGGATCCCGCGGCCGTCGCCGTCCTGCGCGAGGCGCACGATGTCCTGAACGGGCACCTCGCGACCCTGTCCTCGAGCGATCGTGCCGCGCTGGTCCTCGCGGCCCACGGGGCGACCGGCCGCGAGATCGCGGGTCGTCTGGGGCGCAGCGAGGTGGCCACCCGGGCACTCCTCTCGCGCGCACGAGGACGGCTGCGTGCGGCCGCGGCCGCGGCCGCGGGGGAGGGGGAGAGGAGCTCGGTTGCCGCGTGGTAGCGTTCTTGGCGCGTCAGCGCGTCAGCGCGTCAGCGCGGACGGCGCCCGGGCGGAGTAGGTCAGCTGGGAGAGCGGCAGCCTTCCAGGTCTCCCGGGCGCGAGCGCCGTGGTCTGAACGTAGGACCCCGTTCACAAGGTTCGATTCAGAGCCAATCTGACGCTCCGGGCCACAGCGCGACAACTGGGCTTCGTCGCCGCGGACGTGCCACGATGCCGGATCGCTCTGAGGCAGTCGCCAGTGACGGATCGCCTCCCTCAGGCGGTCACGACGGCGAGGCCGAGAGCGCGGGCGGCCTGCGCCTGGCGCAGGTCGAACGTCAGGAAGAGCACCCCGGGCGCCGCGACCCGCTGCGCGGCTGCGAGATGGAGGGCGTCGAGCGTCCGCACGCCGGTAGCCTCCGCGATCGCGGCAGCCGACTCGCAGGTCGCCGCGTCGAGCTCGATGATGGAGAATGAGCGCAGATCCTCGGCGAAGGCGGCTCGCGCGGCCGCGAGGTCGCGCCCCGAGAGCAGGCGAGCGAGGTTGCGGCGGACCTCGACGATCGTGTGCCGGGCCGTCAGCAACCCGGCGTCGCCCCGCAGCAACGCGTCCGCGGCGGCCGAGTCCGCCTCCTCCACGTAGCGCTTCAGCAGGGCGCTCGAATCGACGTAGGTGCTCACTCGCCGCGGTCTTCGGCCAGCACGTCGAGCACCCGCCTGGACGCCCTCGACCGGTGCGCCGGGCCGAGCGGCGAACCCGTGCCCGGCGTGATCCAGCCGGCGCGGATCCCGTCCTCGACGCGCGCTCGGCCCGGCACCGGGCCGAGCACCGCCTTGGGTCGCCCGCGGTCAGTGACCCGCAGGACTTCTCCCCGCTCCGCCCTGTCCAGGTATTCGGAGAGTCGCTGCTTCAGTTCCCGGATCCCGACATCGGCCATGTGGACACATTACTACATTGAAGTGTCTACATAACTGCCTGAGATCGCGTGTGCCGGATCGCCCCGAGCGAGGCGGGCATGCCGCGCTCGCCGAGGAACGCGTCGAACCGGGTGGCCGCATCGAGATAGGTCTTGATGGTGGCCGAGCTGCGGTTCGCGGCGCGCAGGCTGAGGCGCCAGCTATCGATGGCTGACCGGAGGCCGAGGCGTAGCGACCCGGTCGCCTCCGTTATAGTGGTCCTCGTGCTCGTCGGTCTGACCACGGGTCCTGCGTCCTCAGCGGAATACCCCGCTCATCGGGGGGCTCGAGGCTGGTGAGACTCATCCGCTGCAGGAGCGCTGTGGTCAAGCCGGATTACAGTTGGACGCTGTAGCGGAGCACGAAACCGAGCGGGAGTAGCTCAGCTGGCAGAGCGGCAGCCTTCCAAGCTGCATGTCGCGGGTTCGATCCCCGTCTCCCGCTCCACTCTCCCGCGGTCCGGTACGGTCGATCCGGGACTCAGGCGATCGGACTGGCGTGATCGGCTTCGTCGGCGTCCGCCTCCGCCTTCGTCTTGTGGATCGTGCCCTGCGCGTGCTGCGGCGGCGCGTAGACCGTGTACAGCTTGAGATCACCCGATCCGCGGTTGACGACGTTGTGGCGCGTGCCCGCGGGGACGTGGACCAGCCGGTCCGGCCCGATCGCGCTGTCCACGCCTTCAAGGATGGCGACGCCGGTGCCCTCGACGAAGGCGAGCACCTGGTCAACGGCCTCGTGGACCTCCTCGCCGATCTCGCCGCCGGGCGGGATGCTCATCACGACGACCTGGGCGTGGGGCCCGGTCGAGAGCACCTCGCGGAAGAAGGTGTTCGCCTTCGCGACCTGGACGATGTCAACGTTGAATGCCATGGTCAACCTCTCGTGGTGGGGGGCTCGATCTCGCCCGGCGCAGGCGCGTGGATCGGCCGCGACGGGCGCTCCCGATTCGCGACCCGCCGTCCATCCGAGGATCGGCCGCTGAGCCGCGACCTGCCAGAGCCGGACGGCCCTCGCGCCGCCGCTCTTGCGCCGCCGCCGCCGCCGCTCGCTCCTGATGGTTGACGCGGCAATCACGTCTGGTGGGCTATGCCCGTGGCCAGCTGTCCGTGGGCAACCGCCTGGATCGTGGACAGGATCTCCCTCGTCGACGCTTCCTTGAGCACGTAGCCGGCGGCGCCCCGGCGGATCGCCTCGAGGATGTAGTGCCGGTCGTTGTAGAGCGTGACGATGACGACGGCGACCGGGTGCTCGAGCTTCTTGAACTCCTCGGCGGTGGCGATCATCTGGGCGAGGCCCGCGTCCGGTTGCTGCTGGTCCCGCGGAGTGGGGCCAGCCTGCCGATCCAGGTGCAGCCGGCCGCGACCCGCGCGATCCTCGACCAGGCGTACGTGGATGCGTGCGAGACCCTCGCCGCGCACCTGCCGACGCTGCCCCGGATCGCTGCCTACCTCGTCGAGGCGGAGCGCGTGGACGGCGACACGTTTGACGAGCTGTTCGACGACACGCTCGAAGTTCCAACCGCCGGCGACGGGTGGCGGCCTGCCGCCGTTCGGCCACGCGACTGGGGCGAGGTCCTGCCGTTCCGTGACCGCCGCTTCCGGCGAGACGTCCTCGTGGACGCCCCGGCCGATGGGCCCGACGACGCGACCTACTCGCAACCGATCGGTGTGCCGGCCGGAGCCTCGATCGCCGTTCCGGGTGCCGCGGCCGCCGCGAGCGGGCCGCCCGAGGCAGGCGAGCTGGGCGAGGGGAATGCGGCGACGGTCGGAGGGGAACGTCGACTCGGGGAGGGACCGCGGGCCTGGCTGGAGGTCTGGCGAACAAACTGGACCACTCATCCGAAACCGAGCCCGGCGCGAACAGGTTGACGTCAGGCTGTCGCTGCCTGATGCTATTGCAACACGTTGCATCTGACACTCTCCGCGCGAACGCACACGGCCAGGAGATCTGCCTTGCTCCGTCTCGACCCGGCGCTCATCGATGTCCCCACCGCTGCGCTGGCGGCAGGCGGGATCGGCATCCTCATCACCGGCCTGCTGCTCGGGTTCCGGCATGGCTTCGACTGGGACCACATCGCCGCCATCACGGACATCACCTCCACGTCCGCCGCGGCCGACGCCGGCACGGAGCTGCACGAGGCGCAGCACGTCGCCCACCCCCACGAGCATGGCCACGCGCACGGCGGCACCGGTGAGCTCGTCGTCCACCACGATGGCGTGGGCGGCGCGGCCGTCGCGGGCGGCGCGGCCGTCACGACGATGACGAGCCTCGCGGCGGTTCCCGTCGCCCGGACCCGGATGATCACCGAGCAGCGCCACGCGATCATCCTCGGGACGCTGTATGCGATGGGCCACGCGATGGTCGTGTTCATGCTGGGCCTGCTGGCGCTCGCGTTCGGCGCGCTGCTCCCGGACTGGGTAGACCCGATCATGGGCCGGGTCGTCGGGTTCACGCTCCTCGTCCTTGGCATCTGGGTCTTCGTGTCGCTCTGGCAGTACCTGCGCAACGGCACGGAGTTCCGGCTTCGGAGTCGCTGGATGCTCGTGTTCGACGGGGCCCGCTACGGCTGGCGCCGGTTCCAGGCCCGCATCCACGGACACGAGCACGTGGCGCCCCTCGAGATGAGCTCCTACGGGCGGCGCACGGCATTCGGGGTCGGGATGATCCACGGCATCGGCGCAGAGACCGGGTCCCAGGCGCTGCTCATCGCCGCCGTCGGCGGTGCGTCCGGCGCGGGTCTCGGGATCCCGATGCTCATCGCCTTCTGTGTCGGCCTCATCGCGTCGAACACCGTCATCGTCGTCCTGTCGGCCACGGGCTTCGTCGCCGGGCAGGTGCGGCGGCCGCTGTACATCGCGATCGGTGTCCTCGCCGGCGTGTTCAGCATCGCCGTGGGCCTCACCTTCCTCCTGGGCAGCGAGAGCCTCCTGCCGGACCTGACGCAGTTCCTCGGCGGCGGGCTCTGATGCGCGGCGCGCGCGCGGAGCTGCCCGCGGCCGCGGCGATCCTGGAGCAGCCCGCTGGCGCGGCGACCGGGGAGCCATCCACCTTCGACGACGTCAGCGGCGAGCGTGAAGCCACGCCTTGGGCCGACCTGCCGTCGCGCCTGCGGGCCCGCGGCCTGCGCTGGACGCCACAGCGACGGACCCTGCTCGAGGTGCTCGAGGTGCTCGCGGGCACCACCGGCCACGTGACCGGGGTGGAGCTCATCGAGCGCTGCCGCGCACTGGACCCGACGACGATCCCGTCCACCGTGTACCGGACGCTCGACGTGCTGGAGGACCTGGGGATCGTGCGCCACGCGCACGGCGTCGACGGCCGGGAGGAATTCCATGTCCTGCCCGCGATCGAGCACGGCCACCTCCACTGCACGGGCTGCCAGGGGGCATGGGAGATCGGCCCGGACGAGGCGCGGACCCTCGTCGCGGCGATCGAAGGCTCTCGCGGCTTCCGGGTGGACCTTTCACACCTCTCGGTGGCGGGCCTGTGCGCCGACTGTGCGACGTCGTCCCCGGAGGTCCGGCCGTGACCGCCGACGCCGGGCACCACTTCGTCGGGCGGGTGCCGCGCGGCGTCGCGCCGGTACTCCCCGGACCGGGCGAGGAGTCGGTCTGGGACTACCCCCGGCCGCCGCGCGTGGAGGCGGTGCCGGAGCGGATCCGGGTCCTCGTCGGCGGCATCGTCGTGGCCGACAGCAGCCGGGCGCTGCGCGTGCTCGAGACAGCCGGCGCGCCGGTCTACTACGTGCCGCGCGAGGACGTCGTCGAGGCGGCCGTCCTACCCTCGGGCGGGCGCAGTCAGTGCGAATGGAAGGGTGCAGCCAGCTACTGGGCGATCGATGCCGGCGGGCGCCGAATCGAGGATGCGGCCTGGTCGTACGAGCGCCCCCAGCCGGGCTTCGAGCCGATCCGCGGCCACCTGGCGTTCTACGTCTCGAAGGTGGACGAGGCGTGGGTCGGCGACGAGCGCGCCACCCCGCAGCCGGGTGGGTTCTACGGCGGCTGGGTCACCTCCCGGATCACCGGGCCGATCAAGGGCGAGCCCGGCTCGGGCGGCTGGTAGGGTCCCACACCTGGGTCCCACGCCCGGGTCGTCGTCGGGTCGATCTCGCGTGCCATGGCGCAGCCACGTTCCTCAGCCGGACGCCGCCGCGAGCACCGCGTCCGAGATCGCCGGCCACGCTGCAAGGGCCCACCCACCGAACGTGCGGTCCGTCAGCGCCGCGAGGCCGATCCCGGCAACCGGGTCCACCCACAGGAACGTCCCGCTGCCGCCGAACTGTCCGAATGTCCGCGGCGAGTTCCGAGCACCCATCCAGTGCGGTGACTTGGCGGCGCGGAGCTCGACACCCAGGCCCCAGTCGAGCGGATCGAGCCGGCCCACGCCCGGGAGCATCCCGCGAAGCCCCGGGAACGCCACGGCCGTCGCTTCGTCGAGCAAGGATCGCGGCAGCAGTCGTGGCGCCAGCAACTCGAACGCGAGGGCCTGCAGGTCGCGCAGCGTCCCGACCAGTCCCTGCGCCGGTGGACCCTCCAGCCTGGCCCCGGTCATCTCCAGCGGGTCAAGCACCCACGAGCGCATGAGCGCTGCGAACGACCGGCCTGCGGCCCGCTCCACCGCGCCCGCGAGGACGTTGTACCCGGTGTTCGTGTAGATCCGGGTGCGCGCCGGCGCGGCGATCACCATGTCGTCGTCGAAGGCCAGGCCCGACGCATGGGCGAGCAGGTGGCGCACCGTGGATCCCGGCGGACCGGCCGGGTCGTCCAGGCCGAGCACCCCTCGCTCCACGGCGACGAGCGTCGTATACGCCGTGACGACCTTCGTGACCGAGGCCCAGGGCAGTGCGACGTCGCGCGACCCGCGCTCGGCGACGAGCCCGTCGCGGTCGACCACCGCGATGCCGGCCCGCCCGGCGCCCCACCCGTCCGCGGCGGCGAGGACCTCGCGGTCGAACGCCCGGCCCGAGCGGGGGAGGGTCAAGCGTCCGCCGCCTTCGTGGCGGCCCGGTAGACGACGACCTCGACCCGCTCCAGCGTCACCAGCCCGCCGCCGACCATCGGCTCGAGCTCCGGCAGCACCGCGCGGATCCGGTCGGCCTCGTCCACGGCCTCGATCAGGATCGGCAGGTCCTCGGACAGCGCCAGGATGCGCGTCGTGTGGACGCGTGACGAGCGCCCGAAGCCCTCGATGCCGCGGAATACGGAGGCGCCACGGATCCCACGCTCGCGCAGCAGCTTCACGATCGCGTCGTACGCAGGCTTCCCGCCGTGGTGGTCGGATTCGCCGATGTAGATCCGGACCAGCAGCGCCTCGCCCTCGAGGGTCATGGCCCCCTCCTCACGGCAGCAGCCGCCCGAGCGCGAGCCCGGCCAGGACGGCAATGAGCCCGAGAACCACGGAGCCGACGAGGTTGACGGTGGCGAGCTGCCACGCGCCGTCCTCGATCAGGCGCCACGACTCGAGCATGAACGTCGAAAAGGTGGTGTACGCGCCGAGGAACCCGATCATCAAGGGCCCACGGACCTCGCTCGGCAGGACGTCCCGCTCGATCGCCCACGCAAACAGGAGACCCAGGAGGAGAGCTCCGGTCAGGTTGATCACGAGCGTGCCGAACGGGAACGCGCCCTCGACCCGCTCGCTGATGAACAGGTCGATCACGCGCCGCGCGATCGCGCCCAGGAACCCGCCGACGCCGACGAGGACGATGTCCATTCGCTGGACGCTAGTCGAGCGTCGGGACGCCGAGGATGTTGAAGCCGCCGTCGACGTACACGACCTCGCCCGTGACTGCCGACGACAGGTCGGACGCGAGGTAGAGCGCCGTGTTGCCGACATCCTCGATCGTGATGTGGGCGCGCAGCGGGGCGATCTCGTTGAACGGCCCGTACAGCTTGCGGAAGCCCGTGATGCCGCCTGCGGACAGCGTCCGGATCGGGCCCGCGGAGATTGCGTTCACCCGGATCCCGTCCGGGCCAAGGTCGGCCGCGAGGTAGCGCACCGACGCCTCGAGCGCGGCCTTCGCGACGCCCATCACGTTGTAGTGGGTGACGACCTTCTCGGCGCCGTAGTAGCTCAGCGTGAGCACGGACGAGCCCGCGTGGAGGTACGGGCGCGCCTCGCGCGTGAGCGCCACGAGCGAGTACGCGGACACGTCGAGCGCGGTGGCAAACCCGTCGCGCGAGGTATCGACGAACTTCCCGTCGAGGTCCTCGCGCTTCGCGTACGCGACGGCGTGGACGAGCACGTCGACCTCGCCGTACGCGGCGTGCCACTTCTCGAACACCCCGTGGATCTGCTCGTCGGACTGGATGTCGCATGGTTCGATGAACGTCGAACCGATGGACTCGGCGAGCGGTCGCACCCGGCGCTCGACCAGGCTCTCCATCGACGAGAACCCGACGATTGCGCCCTCGGCGTGGAACGCCTTCGCGATCCCCCAGGCGATCGAGTGGTCGTTCGCCACCCCGAAGATCAGCGCCTTGCGCCCGTCAAGCAGTCCCATCCGCGGCTCCTCCGTTGGGGGCCGGTACCCGGCTCCGTTACCCTTCCGCGCATGATGCCCGACTCGGCCGGTCCCGACGACGACCTGCGTGCAGCGCTGACCGGGGTGCGTGGGCTGATCCTCGACGCGGATGGGGTCATCGTGTTCCGCAACGCGGTCATCGCGGGCGCCCCTGAGGGGCTCGCACGGCTTGCCGCCGCTGGCATCCCGTTCCGCGTCGTGACGAACTTCACCGGAAGTCACCGCGAGACGCTGGCGGCCCGGTTCAGGGCCGACGGGCTCGACGTGGACCCGGCCCGGATCATCACGGGGGCGTCGGCTGCTGCCGCGTGGACCGCGCGCGCCCACCCGGGCGAGCCGCTCTACGTCCTCGCCCCGCCGGACGCGCTCCGCGAGTTCGCCGGCCAACGGCTGCTCACCGCCGACGAGGCGCGCAGGCCGGGCGCAACAGCTGGCGCGGTCGTGATCGGCGATGCCGGCAGTGACCTGCGGTTCGATGACCTGGACGTCGCGTTCGGGCTGGCCAGGGCGGGCGCAGAGCTCCTCGCGATGCACCGGAACCCGTGGTGGCTCACGGTGCGCGGCGTGACGCTCGATTCCGGCGCGCTCGTCGTGGGGCTCGAGTTCGCGCTCGGGCGGCGGGCGGTCACGGTAGGCAAGCCGTCACCGGTTGTCTTCCGCCAGGCGGCGGCCGGGCTCGCGTCTGACCTCGGCCTGCGCCGACTCCCGGCCCCGGCGATCGCGATGGTCGGGGACGACCCCCTGGCGGACCTCGCGCCTGCGCACCGGCTGGGAATGCGCACGGTGCTTGTCCTCACGGGCAAGACCGGACCGGGTGATGCGGACGCGGCGTTCACCCGGCTTCGGTTCCGGCCGGACGCGGTCGCCCCGTCGATCCGCGAGGTCGCGCGGGCCTTGGGCTGAGGTCAGGTGGCGGGCGCGGAGGCGGCGGGGGAGGGCTCGACGACGGCTTCCGGGTCGACGGCGTCCGGCTCGTCGTGGTCGCGCAGGAGCTGGTACAGGATGATCGCCCCGAAGGTCGCCGTCCCGATCCCGCCCAGGCTGAACCCGCCGAACCTCAGCGTGAGGTCGCCCGCACCCATCGTCAGCGCCACCGCGGCCGTGATGAGGTTCCGGCTGCGGCTGAAGTCCACCTTGTTCTGGACCCAGATGCGGGCGCCGGTGGCCGCGATCAGCCCGAACAGCACGAGCGACAGCCCACCCAGCACCGGCCCGGGGATCGTCATGATCAGCGCGCCGAACTTGGGCGAGAAGCCGAGCACGATCGCCGCGCACGCAGCGACCACGAACACGAGCGTCGAGTAGATCTTCGTGACCGCCATCACGCCGATGTTCTCCGCGTACGTCGTCACGCCCGTCCCGCCACCCGCGCCCGCGATCATCGTCGCGAGGCCGTCGCCCAGGAACGCCCGCCCGAGGTAGCGATCGAGGTTGCGGCCGGTCATCGCGGACACGGCCTTCACGTGGCCCAGGTTCTCCGCCACGAGCACGATCGCGACCGGTGCGATGAGCGTGATCGCGTTGGCGTCGAAGGTCGGTGCCGTGAGGTTCGGGAGCCCGATCCAGGCGGCCTGGCCAACGGCATCGAACGAGATCGGCGTGAGCCCTTCCAGCCCCGCGACGTTGCCCAGCAGGAGGTACACCACGTAGCCGATCACACCGCCGATGAGGATCGGCAGCCGGCGCAGCATCCCCGGGGCATAGACCGCTACGAGGCCCACCGACAGCGCGGTGAGCAGGCCCACGACCGAGGTCCAGATCGAGCCCTCGAGGTTGCCCACCGCGACCGGCGCGAGGTTGAGGCCGATGACCGCGACGACGGCGCCCGTCACCACGGGCGGCATGAGCGTCTCGATCCACCGGGTCCCGACGACCATCACGACGACGCCGATCACGGCATACAGCGCGCCCGCGGCGATGATGCCGCCCAGCGCCACGCCGAGGTTCAGGTTCGGGCCGCCTGCGGTCGAGTCATAGCCCGATGCGGCGATGACGACGGCGATGAACGCGAAGCTCGAGCCGAGGTAGGAGGGCACGCGACCGCCGACGATCACGAAGAACAGGAGCGTCCCGATGCCCGAGAAGAGGATGGCCGTGTTGGGGTCGAAGCCCATCAGGATCGGTGCGAGCACCGTGGCCCCGAACATCGCGAAGATGTGCTGGATGCCGACCGCGATGGTCTGCGGCCAGGGGAGGCGCTCGTCCGGGGCGATGATCCCGTCGCGCTTCAGGGTCCAGCGGAACGGCGGGCGCGGCTCGGCCCCAGGCTCCATGTGCGGTTCTCCCTCCGGGTCGCGCGCGAACGCTGGCGATGTACGACGGCGCGGGTGATGGCTGGGCGGGACGCGCCCCGGGAAGGGTGCCGCGGACGCGCTGCGAGGTGGAGAGCCGCAGTGCCCGGCACGACGGGCGCTTCGGCCGATGAAGGCTCCCGCGGTCGGCCCGATCGTGGTTCTCTCGCGTTCCGGATCCGGCGCACAGGAGGAGCGCGCCTGACCAGGGGCGCGTCGCTGTCGCCCGGAGGGTCAGCCGGTCGTCCGGAGGGTCAGCCGGTCGGGCGCGTCACACGGACGTCGTCGATGCCGGCCTCCACGGTGGAGCCCGTGCCCTCGTCGGTCGCCTCGAACCGGATGCGGACCGTCTGCCCGGCCCACGCGTCCATCGGGACCGACGCGGAACGCCACGCCCCGGCGACGAGGGTCGCGGTCGCCACCCGAGCCCAGGCGACGACCTGCGTCCCGTCGCCCGTCTCCACGATCGCGCGCAGGTGGTCCACGGACGTCGCGTTCGCCCCGTGCGCGAACAGCCACCGGAACGTGAGCGTCTGCCCCGTGCCCGCGGGCAGCGTGATCGGCGTCGAGCGGATCGTGGTCCGCCCGTCGAGGTCGTCGGCATTGACCGAGCTCCCGGCCCGGAGGCCCGTGACGAACGCGGCGCTACCCGACGGCGTGGTCGTCGGCTGCATCGTGACGCCGGCCGCGGTGCGGGTGCCCGCAGGGTTGCCGCGCAGCCAGCGAGCGGAGCCCGGCGCCGTGTCGGTGCCGTCGGGGTCGACCGTCCAGCCACGTGCGACCTCGAGGTCGTCGTCGAAGGCGCCGCAGCGGGCGTTGCGCACGCTCGTGCCGAGCACGCCCAGGGGGCACCAGGCGCGCTCGAGGAACCACAGCACGGCTTCCTTGTTGCGACCGGTCTCGGTCGCGATGGCCGGCGTCTTCGGGTAGTCCCTGGTCGAGAGCTCGATGGTGTACGAGAAGATCCGGTACGTCCCGTACTCGAAGTCTCGTGTCGTGCCCGACGAGATGTACAGGTCGCTCGCCTGCTCCGGCTGGTAGCCGTTCGTCGCTGCCATGTGCCGCCCGATGGCCTCGAGCGCGGCGTGGTCGTCGGTCGTCATGTCGCCCGGGATGTTCGCCAGCGTGTAGCCATACGGCCACATCACCAGCCGCCCGTACTCGTGGAACGAGATCGCCGCGCGGATCTGTTGGCGGCCACCGACGACCCGCGAGGCCAGGAAGTCCCGCACCGCGCGGGTCTCCGGCGCCGAGAACGCCGACGGGCCGCGGTACGTGATCGCCTGCGGATTGGTGCTCGTCCGGCCGCCGCCTCCCCAGCGGTAGCCGTAGTTGCGGTTGAGGTCCGTCCCGATGTACGGCGTTCCGGGCGTCGGCTGGCGGTTCTTGCGCCAGTAGTGGAACCTGCCGCTGCTGATGTCGTAGGCGGCACCGTCGGGGTTGACGGCGAAGATGATCCAGACCTCGCGGGTATCCACGATGTTCGTGATCCGGCTGTCGCTCCCGTAGCCGTCGGCCAGCCAGTGCATGATCCGAAGGGTCATCTCGAGGCCCATGTGCTCGTCGGCGTGGTGGAGCCCGTCGAACAGGACCTCGGGCTCGTCCTCGTCGGTGGCCACGTTGTCGCTGATCTTGGCGGCCCAGATCGTGCGGCCCTGGTACGTCGTCCCGATCGCCACCCTGCGCACGATCGTCGGGTGGGCGGCGACGACCGCGTTGATGTCCGCGACCATCTCGGCATACGTGTGGTAGCCCTCCCAGCCGGCCGGGAAGTCGGTAGCGGCGGCTGCGGACGTTGCCGCGGGGAGCAGGAGGGCCGCAGCAAGCACTGGCACTGCGAGGCGGCGAATGCCGCGAAGGCGGCTGCTGCGGATCGGCATGTGCCCAGCATGGCGCAGCGGAGGCAGCGGGCGCATCACCTGGGCGTCCGGGCAATCCATGGGCCCATCGGCATCGCCCGGCTGGCCGCCCGGACTAGACTGACGGCAACCACTCGTCCTCCATGTCGCGCACCGCCGCCTTCGCGGGCGCGCCTGCACGGGAGCCCTGCGATGACCGCTGAGCGGATCAAGATCACCTACGCGACGCTGCGCGCCGACAACGAGGCCCTCCACGCCCTGTACGAGACCGGGCTCGAGAAGGCGAAGACGCGGCTGGGCCAGTACCACCGCAACTTCATCGGCGGCGCCGAGCGCGACGGCGATGGGACGTTCGAGGTTCGCTCGCCGATCGACAGCGAGATCCTCGTCGGGACGTTCGCCAAGGGCACGCGCAAGGACGCGCAGGACGCGATCGCGGCAGCCCGGCGCGCGCAGCCGGCGTGGTTCCGGCTCGGCTGGGAGGGACGCCTCGAGATCCTCAAGCGCGCCGCGGAGCTGATCAGCGAGCGCCAGATGGAGTACGGCGGCCTGATGGCGATCGAGGTCGGAAAGACCCGCCTCGAGGCATTGGGCGAGGTCGAGGAGGCGGCGGACCTCATCCGCTACTACGCGAAGGTGGCCGAGGACAACGCGTACTACGAGCACCCGATGGACAACCTCGGGGACGCGACGGTCCACACGAAGTCGATCCTCCGGCCGCACGGCGTGTTTGCGGTGATCAGCCCGTTCAACTTCCCGATGGCGCTCGCCGTTGGCCCCAGCGCGGCCGCGATGATGGCCGGCAACACGGTCGTGTTCAAGCCCGCAACCGTCAGCGCGATGACCGCGATCGCGATCCTCGAGGCGTACCGCGACGCCGGCGTCCCCGACGGCGTGTTCAACCTGGTGATGGGCCCGGGCGACACCGTGGGCAGCGAGCTGCAGACGAACCAGGGCATCGACGGGATCGTGTTCACGGGCTCGTACGAGGTGGGCTTCGAGCTGTTCCGCAACTTCTCGATTCGCTACCCGCGGCCGTGCATCGTGGAGATGGGCGGCAAGAACCCGGCGATCGTCATGCGCAGCGCTGATCTCGAGGAGGCGGCCGAGGGCATCCTGCGGGCTGCGTTCGGCTACTCCGGCCAGAAGTGCTCCGCCAACAGCCGCGTCTACGTGGAGCGCTCGGTGCATGACGAGCTGGTCCGCCAGCTGGTCGAGAAGACGGAGAAGCTGGTCGTCGGAGACCCGCTGCCGAAGACCGCGTTCACCGGGCCGGTCATCGATGAGCGGGCCGTCAACCGCCACCAGCAGGCGGTCGCGGATGCCCGCCGCGATGGGACCGTGTTCACGGGCGGCGAGCGCCTCACCGACGGCGCGCTCGGCCGCGGGTTCTTCGTCGAGCCGACCGTCGTCGGCCTGCCCTCGAACCACCGCCTGTTCCAGGACGAGCTGTTCGCCCCGTTCACGGCGATCGCGAAGGTGGACTCGCTGGACGAGGCGCTCGCGCTCGCCAACGCCAACACGTACGGCCTGACGGCCGGCGTGTACTCCGAGGACCCGGCGGAGGTGCAGCAGTTCCTCGAAGAGATCGAGGCGGGCGTCCTGTACGTCAACCGGCGGGCCGGCGCGACGACCGGTGCGTGGCCAGGCGTCCAGGCGTTCGGCGGCTGGAAGGGCTCGGGCTCGACCGGCAAGTCCGGCCTGTCGTTCTACTACCCGGCGCAGTTCCTTCGCGAGCAGAGCCACACGATCGTCGACTGACGCCAGTCGTCAGACGGGACGGGGTTCCGGCGGCACCAGGAGCGCGTCGCACCGCGGGCACAGCCCGTGGCTGTAGATGATGCCGGGGATCCGGGCGCCCGGCGTCCAGCGACCAAGGCCGTCCCGCACGGCCTCCCCGCACCAGGCGGAGATCGTGCTGACCCCGCTCCAACGCCGGACGATCTCCTCGCCGGCGGGCACCGTCTCCGCGGCCGCGGCTTCCAGGCGGCGATGGATCACGAGCACATTGCCGTCGCCCGGGTCGCCGATCCGCACGACCAGCATCCGGAACCAGCGGTCCTCCGTGGGCGAGTTGCACGGGCAGAGGGCGCCGTACGACCGTTCGCTGCCGGCGACCACCGGGATCATGCCCGGATGGCCGTCCAGCGGGTATGGGACGCGGATGTCTCCGCGCGCGTCGGGCGGCCGTTGGCCGCGCCGAACGAGATCCAGCCTTCGTTCACCGCGATGATCGTGCCCGCGGCGACCACGATCGCGACCGACGCGTCGGCCGAATCGATCGCTGCCTGCCGCACGAATCGGAGACCCTCACGTGACGCCCCGATGGCCAGCATCTGGTCAGTGTGGCAGAGCCCGCCATCCTGAAACGCCGTACGCATCCCCCTCGACCGGGCCATGAACCAGTCCGTGGCTCTGGTACCCTGATATTCACTGTGCATAACATCTATGCGTTCAGACAACGCCAGGAGAGGCCCGTGACGACCCCGCTGGAGGCGCGCCAGATCCCGCACCTCGTGACCGAGCTCCCGGGGCCGAAGGCCCGCGCACATGTCGAGTTCGACCACGAGTGGACGAGCCCCAGCCTGCCGCGCGCCTACCCGATCGTCCCCGTGCGCGGGGCGGGGTGCGCGCTCGAGGACATCGACGGCAACGTGTTCCTGGACTTCGCCGCGGGCATCGCGGTCAACAGCACGGGCCACTGCCACCCGGACGTCGTCGCGGCGATCCAGGCGCAGGCTTCGACCCTGCTCCACATGTCGGCGAGCGACTTCTACCTTCCCATCTACGCGCAGGCCGCCGCCGAGCTCGCGCGGATCGCGCCGATGGCGGGCCGGAAGCGGGCCTTCATCGGCAACTCCGGCGCCGAAGCCGTCGAGGCGGGCCTCAAGCTCGCGAAGTACCACACGCGTCGCCAGAACGTCATCGCGTTCCTGGGCGCGTTCCACGGTCGCACGATGGGCGCGGTCAGTCTCACCGCCTCGAAGGCCAAGTACCACGCGCACTTCGGGCCGTTGCTCCCCGGCGTCTACCACGTGCCGTTCGGCAACGAGGGCCTGGAGGAGATGGAGCAGCGTATCTTCAAGCGCCTCATGCCCGCCGACGAGTTCGCCGCCGTCATCGTGGAGCCGATCCAGGGCGAGGGCGGCTACGTCGTCCCCGAGGATGACTTCCTGCCGCGTCTGCGCGAGCTGTGCGACCGCCACGGGATCCTGCTCATCGCCGACGAGGTGCAGTCCGGCGCGGGCCGCACGGGCAAGATGTGGGCGATCCAGCACTGGGACGTGGAGCCCGACATCCTGCTGACGGCGAAGGGCATCGCGTCCGGCATGCCGGTCGGCGCGATGATCGCGAAGAGCCACGTCATGAGCTGGGGCCCCGGCGCCCACGGGTCCACGTACGGCGGCAACCCCGTCGCGCTGGCGGCGCTCCTTGAGACGATCCGCCTGCTCGAGGGCGGGCTCATCGCGAACGCCGGCTTCCGCGGCCGGGACATCATGGATGGCCTCGCGCCGCTCCTGGACCGCTTCCCGGAGATCGTCCGCGACGTCCGCGGCAAGGGCCTCATGATCGGCGTCCAGTTCGACTCCGGCGAGACCGCGGAGGCCGTCCAGATGCAGGCGTTCGACCGCGGGCTCCTGGTGCTCGAGGCAGGCGACGACTGTGTCCGGATGTCACCCCCGCTCGTCGTGAGCCAGGCCGAGGCCGAGACCGCTGTCCGGATCTTCGGTGAGGCCGTCGCGCACGTTGCCGCACACCGGGTCTCGGACCTGCGCGAGGTCACCGACGCCGTCGCCGAGGGCCTGGCGGTACCCGGCGTCGAGTCCGCCGGCTGAACCCGGGGCATCCGCGGCGGACCGTCCGTCGTGGGCGTCCGACTCACCGGCAGGGCGTGCTTCGATAGGCGCCCGATAACCCGACAGCCCGCCCGATGGGTCCGCCGATAGCGGCCAGGCCCCAGCATGGCTCCATGAGCCTCGTCCTCGTCGTCGCCCACTCGCCTCGTCCCGAGCTCGTCGCCGATGGCGTCGGCACGCCGGCGGACGTGTGGCGCCAGGTGCGAGCCGGGGTCGCGAACCTGCGCTCCCTTCCGCTGGCCGCCGTGACGCCGGGTCGCCTGGACGCACTCGCCGCGGCCATCTCGGCGGGCCCGGACGACCCGACGGTCGTGTACTCGACCACCACCGACGCGGCCATCAACGCCGTCCGGGGCCGGATCCGCGACGGCGCAGCCGCGGTTGCGGTCGTCCCGGTGGGGCTGGCGGTCGATGACGCCGAGTGCAGCCTCCGCGATCCGGAGCTGCTCGAGCTGCACCGCCGGCTGGACGAGGTCGGGCGCGACCATCCCGACGTGGAGATCCAGTACGTCGGCCCGCCGTTCGACCACGCGCCGGCACTGGAGGCGGCCGTCGCCGCGCTGCGACCCCCGGGGTCCGCGGAGCCCGCCCTGCTCACGGGTGCCATCGAGCGGGCGTTCGGCGGCGACCTTGACCGGTTCGCGCGGTTCGTGGTCGCGCTCCAGGCCGGGGTGCCGGCCGGCACGCGGCTTGTCCTCCGCGGGAGCGCCGTCCTCGGGGCGAGCTACACGACGGGGGAGTCCTTCGACGCCCGCGGTCCCGGGACCAGCGACCTCGACGTCGTGCTCCTCGGCGAGGCCGCGATGGCCGAGTGGTCGCCCGAGGCGTTCTACCTGCCGGGCGTCAACACGCAGCCGCTCGACGATGCGGCGCCGGACATCGCGTCCACGACGCTCGAGCGGGCTCGCGTCGCGGCCCAGGACGCCGCCGGCCGACCGGTGGCCCTGCAGGCGATGGCACGCTGGTTTCTCGACGTCCGCTCGGGCCTGCAGGGGACGCCGTACGTCGTCCTCGGCGGGTGACCGGCTGACGGGCGCACACTCGACGCGATGCGAATCGTCTCGTACAACATCCGGTTCGGCGGCGGGTCGCGCGTCGCGTTCATCGGTGCGGTCCTCGCCGAGCTCGAGCCCGACGTGGTGCTGCTCCAGGAGGCGACCGACCCCACTGCCGTCGACCGCATCGCGCGCAGCGCCGGCCTCGCCCACGTGTACCGGCGGCCGGGGTGGAGCATCGCGGGCCTGACCCGGGAGCCGGCCCGCGGCCACGAGTGGCACCGCCCCGGGCGGTCGCGCGGGTTCCTGGAGCTCGTGCCGGCCGGTGACCCGCACCTGCGGCTGCTCGGGCTGCACCTGCCTGCGGGCCTATCGGCGCGTGGCGAGCGGGCCCGGATGCGGAGCATCGACGCGCTGCTCGAGTGGGCGGGAGGCTCGGCGGACGACAACATCCTGCTGATCGGGGACCTCAACTCCGTGGCGTCGGGCGACGCGCCCAGCGTCCGCTCGATGCCCCTGTGGCTGCGCCTGCTGCTCCGCTTCGACGGCGGGATCAGGACCGACGTCCAGGACCGCCTCGCGGCCGCCGGCTGGGTGGACGCCTACCGCCACCTGCATCCCGACGAGCACGGGTTCACCCTCCCGGCGCTGGAGCCGCAGGTCCGCCTCGACTATGCCCTGGTGCCGCGGGCCGTGCTGGGGCAGGTCCGCTCGTGCTCGCCGGCCGCGGACGTCGCGATGGCCGGCCGGGCCTCCGACCACCTGCCGCTGCTCACGGTGATCGACGCCTGATGCCGGTGAGGCGCCCGGCTCATCAGGAACCGCGGGCTACCGGAAGATGCCGGTCGCCCCGCAGATGAGCCACGAGCCATTCGGCTTCGTCAGCTGCACGGTCGTGTTCAGTGACGTCTTGAGCTCGCCGTCACCGAGGATCGCCAGGACGGTGTCCACCGTTGCCGGGTCCCGGCCTTGCGTGGTCCGCATGGCGAGCGCACGGACCTTCGCAAGGTCGTAATGGACGATGACCTCGCCCCGGAGGTCGACCTGCGCCTCGGTGTCATCGACCAGGCGCTCCTGTGCCTCGAGCCCGCTCAGATCCAGGTCCACGACGGACAACGCGTCGCCCGCGGTCAGGTCCGGCAGGTGGGCGAGCCCGAAGCGTACGTTGAGCGGGAGGGGCAGCTCGTCCGGGATACGGCCCTCCGCGCAGGTGTAGCTGTTCGCGGCCGCCAGGTCGTGATCGACGAGCGCCGCGAGTGTCTTGCCGACGACGGCGCGCGGCGTGGTGGCCCCGAGCTGGCCGACGACCGGGACGTCCGCAACGGCCTGGCAGCCCGCCACGGCGAACGCGACGGACACCGCGCCGAGCCGGATCGCCGCCTGCCAACCCGTGCCCATGCCCCGCATGCAGCCGTCCTCCCTGGTCCCGTGGCATCCGCGTCCGCCCGCGGTCGTGCGCGCTGTAGCCCTTCGACGTGCCACCCCGCCAGCGGGTGACGGATACACTGGGCTACGCCCGTTCGGCGCGCAACGGGTTGCTGCAGGAGGCATCGCACCCACCCATGTCCGGCAAGGTCACGTCGATGCACGACGCCGTCGCGGACCTCGTCAGGAACGGGGACACGGTCGCGATCGAGGGGTTCACCCACCTCATCGGGTTCTCCGCGGGGCACGAGATCATCCGCCAGCGGAAGCGCGACCTGGTGCTCGCGCGCATGACCCCGGACCTCATCTACGACCAGATGATCGCGGGTGGCGTCGCCCGCAAGCTGATCTTCAGCTGGCTGGGCAACCCGGGCGTCGGCGGGCTCAACGCGATCCGGCGACGGATCGAGCCGGCATCGGTGGGGGACGGGACGGCCCTCGAGATCGAGGAGTACAGCCACTTCGGGATGGTCGCGCGGTACACGGCGGGCGCCGCCAACCTGCCGTTCATGCCGCTGCGCTCGTACTTCGAGACGGACCTGCCACGGGCCAACCCGCTCATCCGTCCGATCGCCTCGCCGTACTCGGACGAGACCGTCTACGCCGTACCGCCGCTCAACCCCGACGTCTCGATCATCCATGCGCAACGCGCGGACGCGAACGGCAACACGCAGATCTGGGGCCTGCTCGGGTGTCAGAAGGAGGCGGCGTTCGCTGCGGACCGCGTGATCATCGTCGTTGAGGAGCTGGTCGACGAGGCGGTGATCCGCGCCGACCCGAACCGGACGGTCATCCCGGGCCTCATCGTGGATGCGGTGGTGGTCGACCCGTTCGGGGCTCACCCCTCGTATGTCCAGGGTGCCTACGACCGCGACAACCGGTTCTACATCGACTGGGACCCGATCTCGCGCGACGAGGACACGATCCAGGCGTGGCTGCGGGAGTGGGTCTATGACCTGCCCGACCGCGCGGCATATGTCCAGAAGCTGGGCGCCGAGCGGATCGCGTCCCTCCAGCCTGGCAGCGCCCCGTCGGGCTCGGTCGAGTACGGGAGGTATGGCTGATGGCCACCGTTCGCTACCTGGTGACGGACGTCGCGCGGGCCGTGGCCTTCTATCGCGACCTCCTGGACTTCACCGTCGAGCAGGAAATGCTGCCAGCGTTCGCGCGGGTCCGACTGGGCGACCTGGACCTGTGGCTCGCGGGGCCAGCCTCGTCTGCCGCCCGGCCGATGCCCGATGGCCGCCAACCGCAGCCCGGCGGCTGGAGTCGGATCGTGCTCGGGGTGGACGACGTCGACGCGCTTGTCGCGCGGCTGCGCAACGTGGGCGCGACGTTCCGCAACGACGTCGTCAGCGGGCCCGGCGGCAAGCAGATCCTGCTCGACGACCCCGATGCCAACCCGATCGAGCTGTTCGAGGCCCGTTGATGAGGGACCCGGCCGAAGCGGCAGCGCCCGCGTTCTCGAAGTCCGAGATGATGATCGTCGCGGCGGCGCGTGAGCTCGCGGGCCAGCACGTGTGCTTCGTGGGCGTCGGCCTCCCGAACATCGCGGTCAACCTCGCGAAGCGGACCGTCGCGCCCGAGATGGAGCTCGTATACGAGTCCGGGGTGTTCGGTGCCCGACCCGCGCGCCTGCCGCTGTCGATCGGCGACCCCACCATCGTCACCGGCGCGACCGCCGTCGTCTCGATGTTCGAGCTGTTCGCGTTCTACCTCCAGCGTGGGCTCATCGACGTGGGCTTCCTGGGCGCGGCGCAAATCGACAAGTTCGGCAACATCAACACCACGGTCATCGGGGACTACGACGCGCCGAAGACGCGGCTGCCGGGCTCGGGTGGGGCGTGCGAGATCGCGATCAACGCGCGCCAGGTGTTCGTGATCATGCGCCAGTCGTCGCGGTCGTTCGTCGAGCGGATCGACTTCCGGACGTCGCCCGGCAACCTGGGCGGGGCCGAGGCGGCGGAGACGATCCGCAAGGCTGGAGGGTGGAACGGCCGCGGGCCGACCGTCGTCGTGACGGACCTCGGCATCTGGCACTTCGACGAGACGGGCGAGATGCGGCTGGACTTCCTGCACCCTGGCGCGACGCTCGACGACATCCGCGCGACGATCGCCTGGACGCCCAGGATCAGCCCCGACCTCGCCCCCACCCCCGCGCCGACGGCCGGCGAGCTCCGGCTCGTGCGCGAGGAGCTGGACCCCGAGGGCGTCTACACGAAGTAGCGCGGATGGCGCCTAGTTCAGCTGGGCCTCGCGCGGCCGCACCACGAGGACCGGGCACGGCGCATGGCGTACGACGTGCTCCGAGACGCTGCCGATGAAGAAGCGGCCCACGGCCCCACGACCGTGCGATCCCACGAGGACCATGTCCGCGTGCTCTGCTTCGGCGGCCTCGACGATCATGTCACCCGGGTCGCCGGTCCAGACGAGGAACGACACGTCCAGCCCCAGTTCCCGCCCGCGCTCGACCAGCCCCCGGGCCAGCTGTTCGCGGTGCTCGCGGACCTGGTCGATGCGAGCGCGGAACCGTCCGCCCGGGAGCAGCAGCGAGCCCGGGTCGATCACGGACACGATGAGCAGCGTGGCAGCGAGGCGACGCGCCAGGTCGAACGCCTCGTCCGTCGCGGACGAGGAGGCTTCGCTGAGGTCGGTGGCGAGCAGGAGCTTCGGGACGCCGGACGGGCCGGAGCGCGTTCGAGCCTGCAGGGTGTCGGGCTCGGGCTTCGGCGTGGTCGGCACGATGGTCATGCTCCGCCCGGCTAGGCGAGCAGCAGCTTGACGATTGCGTCGATGTCGGCGGCCCTGGGCACGACAAAGAGCGTGTTCACCATGCCGAACATGCCGTCTGCGCCTTCGACGTGGGGAAGGATGTGGCAGTGGAATGCCCACACCCCGATCCGGTCCGCCACGATGTTGACGTCCCAACGCTCGCCCGGGCCCACGGTCACGGTGTCCGCGTAGTACGCGTTGGATCCGAGCGGGTACCCGTCTCGCGCGACGACCTTCATGCGATACCCGTGGCTGTGGAACGGGTGGTACATGATCCCTTCGTTCATGAACCGTACCCGCACGGTCTCGCCGACTGCCACCAGGATCGGCACTGTTGCCGGGAACCCGTGGCCGTTGATCGTGAAGCCGCCAAGCACGTCGTTCGAGATCCAGGTGTACTCGCGGTCGAAGGTGTCGTCCGCCGAGGGCTTCTTCGGATCCACGATGAGCGCACCCAGCAGGCCGCGGCCGACCTGGTCGGTGGCGTTGTGGTGCGAGTGGTACATCAGGGATCCCGGGCGGTTGGCGGTGAACTCGTACGTGAACGAGTCCCCCGGGACGATCGGGTTCTGGTTCACGAACGGCACCCCGTCCATGAACACGTCGTCGAACTCGACTCCGTGAAAATGGACCGCCGTCGTCTCCTTGAGGTTGTTGGTGAAGATCACGCGGACCTTGTCACCCTCGGTCACGCGGATCGTCGGTCCCGGGGTGGCCTTGTTGTAGCCGAGGGCCGCGACCGTGGGCTTGAGCTCGTCGATCGCCTGCTCGATCTCGTCGACCGTGAGCCGGAAGACGGTCCACTCCCCGTCCTTCTCGGGCTTGAGCGGAGTGAGCACGTCGTTCAGGACAAGCTGCGGCACCTGCACGAACGCCGGCTTGGCCGCGAGCTCCGGGTAGTTGTCGGCGGCACCGAGAATGTCCGCGAACTTCGCGAACACGGCGTCCCCATAGACGCCCTGCAGGGCCGGGGCGAGATTGCCCACGTAGCGGCGGACGATGGTGCGCGCAGCGACGTCATGCTCGCTCCAGCCGGCCGGGAGGCTCGGGTTGGCCGACGGCGAGGGCGCAACCGACGGGGCGGCGCTCGCGACGGCCGAAGCCACGGCGGACGGGGCGACCGACGCAACGCCGGACGGGGCCACCGACGCCGCACCGGGGGAGCCGGCCGGGCCGAAGCTCCAGGCCGGGGCCGCGGCGGCCTGGCATGCCGCGACGCTCGCGGCGACACCAACCATGCCGGTGATGCCCGCGGCTCGAAGGAACCCGCGGCGGGTCAGCTGGGATGCGGTGAGGCTCCGGGCATCGGATGCGGACTCGGACTGGCGATCCGCAGGCATGTCAGTCAGGATGGGTTCCACGGGCACGGGGTCTCCGGTGCAGGGGGGACGATGGGCCTCCGGGGAATGGTGGCTGGCGGGGCTTCCTCCACGTTAGTGACCAATGGCCCGAAGGCGCCGGGACCGTGGTCCCCGAGCGGCTGGCGAGACTGCTAGGCTCCCACCGATGGTCCCCTCCGACAAGCCCGAGCTCGCACTGTTCCCGCTCGTCGCGACGATGGAGGCGCTCGAGCGGTGGCAGCGGGAGCCGTCCGACGAGAGCCGCGGGGCGGTCTCCGCGGCGCTCGAGGGCATCCTGCACGTCGCGGGTGCCCGGGGTGCGGTGCTCGAGATCTCCGCGCCTCCCTTGCCGCGTCTCGTCGTCGGCGCGGGGTCGCTGCTCGATCCGCCGGCCGAGGATGCGCGCGCGGCGCTCTCGATGTACCCACTCGGGTCGCACGGCGGCCACGAGCGTCTGGGCCGCCTGTTCCTCGATCCGCCGGCCGAGGATGCGCGCGCGGCGCTCTCGATGCACCCACTCGGGTCGCACGGCGGCCACGAGCGGCTGGGCCGCCTGTTCCTCGATCCGCCGGCCGAGGATGCGCGCGCGGCGCTCTCGATGTACCCACTCGGGTCGCACGGCGGCCACGAGCGTCTGGGCCGCCTGTTCCTCGATGCGCCGGAGCAGTACGCGGATGTCGTGGTCCGGACGATCGAGCTGGCGGTCGACGCCGCGTGGTCCCGCGCGGAGGTCCACGGCCGGGCGGAGCGGCTGGCGGCGCTCGAGGCCGCGACACGCGCCCTCGCCGCGGAGCTGGACATCGACCGGGTGCTGCAGCTCATCGTGGATCGCGTGCGGGAGCTCATCGGCGCGCGCTACGCGGCCCTCGGGATCGCGGACCCGCGCGGGCGAATCGAGCGGTTCATCACCAGCGGCATCACGCCCGAGGCCCGTGCGGCGATCGGCGCCGTGCCCAAGGGTCACGGGCTGCTGGGCCTGATCATCCGCGAGGCGCAGACCGTCCGGACGACCGACATCGCCACCCACCCGGAAAGTGTCGGCTTCCCGGCCAACCACCCGGTGATGCACTCGTTCCTCGGCGCCCCGGTCCTCGTGAAGGGCCGCTCGGCGGGCAACCTCTACCTCACCGAGAAGCTGCACGACCCGTTCACCGAGGACGACGAGCGGCTGGTGGAGATGTTCGCCGTCCACGCGGGGATCGCGATCGAGAACGCCCGCCTCCACGACCAGGTTCAGCGGCTCGCCGTGGTCGAGGAGCGCGAGCGCATCGGCAAGGACCTCCACGACGGGATCATCCAGGCGATCTACGCGGTGGGGCTGTCCCTGGAGGATGTCCCGGAGCTCGTGGAGGAGGACGCCAGCCGGGTGGAGGCCGTCGCGCGCGTGGACCGTGCGATCGACGCGCTCAACCTCGTGATCTCGGACATCCGCTCGTACATCCTCCGGTTGCGGCCCGCGATGGGCGGCGAGGAGGACCCGGTCGAGGCCCTCGCCCGCCTCACCGAGGAGCTGGGCATGAACGCCGTGATCGACCTCGAGGTGGACCTCGATGGCGGGGCGTCGGCCCTCCGTGGCCTCGTGCCCGACCGGCGCTCGGACATCCTGTTCATCGCGCGCGAGGCGCTGTCCAACGTCGCCCGCCACTCCGGCGCGACGCGCACCGCGCTGGTCCTCGGCGAGGACGATGGACGCCTCGTCCTGTGCATCGAGGACAACGGACGCGGCTTCGAGCCGCAGGACCTGGCCGGCCCGGATGCCCTCGGCCGCCACCAGGGGATCGGCAACATGCGCGACCGCGCCATCGCGATGGGTGGCACCTTCGCGGTCGAGCGCCCCGACGGACCGGGCACGCGTATCATCGTGCGGGTGCCGACGACGTCAACCGCTGCACCCGTGGGCGCCGTGCCTCCGCCACCGGAGATGACTGACCGTGACTGACCTGACCTCGCGTCCCCTGCGCCTGCTCGTGGTCGATGACCACGAGGTGGTCCGCCAGGGACTCGTGGCGCTGCTCGACCGCCGCGAGGGCTTCCAGGTCGTCGCCGAGGCCGGTACCGCCGCCGAGTCCATCGAGCAGGCCCGCCGCTTCCAGCCGGACATCGTCGTGATGGACGTCCGCCTGCCGGACGGCTCGGGCATCGAGGCCTGCCGCGAGATCCGCGCCGAGCTCCCGGCGACCCGGGTCGTGATGCTCACCTCCTATCCCGACGAGGAGGCCGTGCTGTCGGCGATCGTCGCCGGCGCCAGCGGCTACCTCCTCAAGCAGATCCGCGCGCGGGACCTCGTCGCGGCGCTGGAGTCAGTCGGGCGCGGCGAGTCGCTGCTGGACCCGGCGGTCACGGAGAAGGTCCTGGAGCGCGTGCGGCGCATCGCGACCGGCGCCTACACGGACGAGATGGCGCAGCTCACGGCCCAGGAGCAGCGGATCCTGCTGCTCGTCGCCGAGGGCAAGACGAACAAGGAGATCGCGAGCGAGGTCTTCCTGTCCGACAAGACCGTGAAGAACTACGTGTCCTCGATCCTGTCCAAGCTGAACCTCGAGCGGCGCGCCCAGGCGGCGGCGTTCGTCGCCAAGCACCGGCTGGACCGGGGCGGCGGCTGACCACGCCGTCCGACGGCCCGTCCGCCGGCTCGTCGCGCACGATGGAGGACGAGCTCGTCTCGTGGGGCCGCGTCTGCCGGATCGAGACGCGCGGCCGGCGCACCGGCAACACGGCGCGCGTGACGGTGGGCTTCGTGGAGCGGTCGGACGGTCGGCTCGTGGTCGCGGCTGGATCCCCCGACGCCTCGTGGGCGCTCAACCTGTTCGCGGACCCCGCGTGCCGGGTCACGATCGGGGAGGTCTCCTGGGCCGCGACCGCGCGCGAGCTTGACGCAGCCGAGCACTCGGCCGCGATCCGCGACCTCATCCTCAAGTACGGGCAGCCCGCCGAGTCGCTGGGCGCCGGACCCGCGTTCGAGCTGACCCGGGTCGAGTAGGCGGCGCGGCGGCATGGTCGGGGTGGGGCACTCTGGCACCGTGGCTCGGGCCATCCGGCGCGCGGCGCGACCCGCGCCCGCCCACTAGCATCCAGTCATGCGCATCGTCACGCCCGGGGAGGCCGTCGCCGGCATCCGCTCCCGCGACCAGCTCTATCTCCAATGCGCCGCCGCCACGCCGTCGATCCTGCTCGACGCGCTCGTGGCGCGGGCGCCGGAGCTCGAGGACGTGTCCGTCGTCCACCTCCACACGGAGGGACCGGGACCGCACATGGCGCCCGAGATGGCGCCCCACTTCCGGCACCGTGCGCTGTTCATCGGGCCGAACGCCCGGCGTGCAGTCAACGAGGGTCGCGCGGACTTCGTCCCCGTGTTCCTGTCCGACATCCCGGCCCTGTTCACGACCGGCGCGCTGCCCCTGGACGCGGTGTTCATCAACGTGACGCCGCCCGACGCGCACGGCTTCTGCTCGCTCGGCACGTCGGTCGAGGCGATGCACGCGGCGATCGGTGCCGCGACCACCGTCATCGCGCAGTTCAACACCGCCATGCCCAGGACGCTGGGGGAGTCGTTCATCCACGTGAGCGACATCGACCTCGCGATCGAGGTGCACCAGCCGGTCTACGAGGTCCCGAGACCGGTCATCGGCGACGTGGAGCGGCGCATCGGCTCGTTCATCGCGGACCTGGTCGTGGATGGCGCGACGCTCCAGCTGGGCATCGGCGCGATCCCGGCCGCGACCGCGGAGTTCCTCCACGCCAAGAAGGACCTGGGCATCCACACCGAGATGTTCACCGACGCGGTCGTGGACCTGGTCGAGGCAGGCGTGATCACGGGGATGGCCAAGGCCCGCAACAAGGGCAAGATCGTGACCGCGTTCATGATGGGCACGAAGAAGCTGTACGACTTCGTGAACGACAACCCGATGGTCGAGATGCGCGCGGTGGACTTCACCAACGACACCCACGTCATCCGCTCGTTCGACAACTTCACGGCGATCAACTCCGCCATCGAGGTGGACCTGTCCGGGCAGGTGGTGGCGGACTCGATCGGCCACCGGATGTACTCCGGGATCGGCGGCCAGATGGACTTCATGCGCGGCGCGGCGCTGTCGACCGGCGGGCGCCCGATCATCGCAATGCCCTCGACCGCGGGCGCGGACGGCGCGACGTCGCGGATCACGTCGTCCCTCAAGGAGGGCGCGGGCGTCGTCACGACGCGAGCCCACGTGCGGACGGTCGTCACGGAGTTCGGCGTCGCGGAGCTGTGGGGCAAGTCCCTGCGCGAGCGCGCAAGGGCGCTGATCGCCGTCGCGCACCCCGACCATCGCGACCGGCTCATCCACGAGGCACGCCGCCACCACGAGCTGTAGGTCCCCGGTGGCATCACGGGAACGGTTCGCAGGTACACGCGCTCGCCGCGACCGACATCGACCCGAGCGAGCCGGGCGCCGAGGCGGACCGGCTGGGAGCCAAGCGTCTGGGCGAGGTTGACGAAGCTGCGCATCGCGTTTCATCGCGGACCATCGATACTTGTGCCGATCGCTGATCCCGATTATCCGCACATACCCGATTGCAGCACCTTGCGCACCGCGAGCCGACGATCGAGGATGGGCCACGTGAGGGTGTAGCAAGGGGGAACGGCGTGGAACTCGCGGTCTTCGTTGGGCTGATCGCTGTGGTCGTGGCGATCCGGCTGGTCGCCGCCCGCCGCGTCGCAGCTGGTGACGGTCGCTTCGTGTGGCTCGTCGTCCTGCCGCTGCTACTTGCAAACGCTGCTGTCATCGTGCTGGGCGTGAAGGTTGCATCGAACTCGCTCGTGGTCGGGGCGCTGATGATCGCCACCGGTGTCGCCCTCGGCGCCGCGAGCCTCCGCATGTCGTCCAGGATGTCCGCGTCCATCTCGCAGACGCCGCGTGGCGGTGACGTCACGGCAGCCGTGACAGAGCCACTCGCGAACTTCGCGCTCCTCTGGGGCCTGCTGCTCGCGGGCGGTGCGCTGCTTGCCGTCGTCGGCTTGATCGTGTGGGGCATCTTCGGTCGGTGACGCTCAGATGAGTCAGGTACTGAGGACCGCGATGTAGGTACGTCACTCGTCACGAATATCGACCGTACCAAGTCTCTCGCCACCCCGGCACACATGCTTCGGTCGGCCGCGTTCGCCGCAGTTGGAGCGCGACGCCTGGGAATCGCAAAGCCCCCGCCAGAGGCGAGGGCCGAGGTTCGGGTGGGTGCCGGGCGTCCCCTCCGGCACCCACCTCACACGCATAGTCGGGTCTGGCCATGGGTTCTCGTGAGTGCCGATCGGACCACCTTCACGGGACCTGCGGCACCTCGCACAGGGCGGCCCGGCCGAGGACCGACCCGAGGCGCCGGGCGCATGCTGGCACGACGCGGAGTGGGCTGTCGCCGCGCCCGCCTGCCGGCCTGCTGGACCGGCGCGGACGCCTGCGTGCCGGCTCCATCGAGGTTGCCATGCGCACCGAACGCGTGCTCATCATGGGCGCCGCGGGCCGTGACTTCCACGACTTCAACGTCGTGTACCGGGACGATCCGTCGATCCTGGTTGTCGCCTTCACGGCCACGCAGATCCCCGGCATCGCCGATCGCCGCTATCCCCCGGAGCTTGCGGGCGTGGAGCGCTATCCCGCCGGCATCCCGATCCGCCCGGAGGCGGACCTGGAGCAGCTGATCCAGACGCTCGAGGTCGACACCGTCGTCTTCGCCTACAGCGACGTCAGCCACGAGCAGGTCATGCACGCCGCGAGCCGCGTGCTCGCCGCGGGGGCGGACTTCAAGCTCCTCGGTCCGGACGCCACCTATCTCGAGAGCACGCGGCCCGTCGTCGCGGTGTGCGCCGTGCGCACCGGCTCCGGCAAGAGCCAGACCAGCCGCTACGTCGCGGAGGCCATCGAGGCCCAGGGCCTCAAGGTTGCGGTCGTCCGACACCCGATGCCCTACGGCGACCTCGTTGCGCAGCGCTGCCAGCGGTACGAGACGTACGCCGATCTGGACCGCCACCAGACCACGATCGAGGAGCGCGAAGAGTACGAGCCGCACCTCGACGCCGGCCGCCTGGTGTTCGCGGGCGTGGACTACGAGCAGATCCTGCGCGCCGCGGAGGCCGAAGCCGACGTCGTCATCTGGGACGGCGGCAACAACGACCTGTCGTTCTACCGGCCGGACCTCATGATCACGGTCGCCGACCCGCTCCGGCCCGGCGACGAGCTGAGCTATCACCCGGGCGAGGCGAACATCCGCCTCGCCGACGTCGTGGTGATCAACAAGATCGACTCCGCGACCCCGGAGGCGCTGCAGTCGGTGCGCGACGCGATCGTGTCCGTCAACCCGACGGCGGCGATCGTGGAGGCGCGCTCATCGCTGGCGCTCGAGGGCGGCGACATCCGCGGCCGGACGGTCGCGGTCGTCGAGGACGGTCCCACGCTCACCCACGGCGGGATGACCTACGGGGCCGGCATCGTCGCGGCGAAGCGCTTCGGCGCCTCGGAGATCGTCGACCCGCGGCCGTACGCCGCAGGCGAGCTCGCCGCCACGCTCGCGAAGTACCCGAAGCTGGAGCGGCTGCTCCCGGCGATGGGCTACGGCGCGAAGCAGGTCCACGAGCTCGAGGCCGCCCTCGAGGCGATCCCGGCCGACGTGGTCCTCTCGGCCACCCCGATCGACCTGACCCGCGTGCTCCACATCTCGAAGCCGATCGTCCGCGTCCGGTACGAGCTGGAGCCGGTCACGGGGTCGCTCGAGGCGCCGCTCGCCCCGATCATCGCCCGCGCGAAGGAGGCGCTCGCCGCCACCCGCTGATCCCTGGTCCATGCCAGTCGAGCCGGCCCGGCGCAGTGCCCGGGCCGGCTCGCCGATTCCGTGCAGCCCGATTGTCGTGCGGAGGCCATCCGGGACCCGATCGGCCCACCAATTTGGGACGGGTCACCACATGCAGGGACACACGGGCGGGCCCTTCGGGACCAACGGCAGGCGATGGGACGACCCTCCGGGCGCGACGATTAGCCGTGCCGAAGGAGAGCCCATGCATGGAACCACGCGCACCCGCCCATCCGCCGTCGCGACCCGAACGGGGGTCAACGCCGTGGTCTGGATCGAGCCGGGTCGCGCGCTGCTTGCGCGAGGTGCCGTCGGCGAAGAGCCCACCGTCATCGAGACGCCGATCCCGCACACGCCCACCGCCACGCTGCCCGCGCTCGCGACCGTCGCCCGCCAGGTCGGCGAGGTCGATCGCGTCCTGATCCTCGGCACCGACGAGCTACGGACCGCGCTGGAGCGCGAGATCGTGGCCATCGGTCATCGCCCGGAGACCATCCGCGAGGCGGCCCTCGAGGGACCCGTGGACCGGGACCTGCTGGTCGCACGCCTCAGCCGCCTGACGTAGGGACACCACCATGCTGGTCATCGACGGCGTCCCGAGCCGTCGTCGCCTGGGATCGGCGTACGCCCAGGCGAAGCTCGCCGAGGCCCTGTTCGAGATCGCCCTCGATGGCATCGACCCGGCGCTCGCTGGCCCGCAGGCCCCGGCCGCGCGCGCGTGGCTGCGCGTCGGGCTGGAGCGCCCGATCACCCGCGCCACCGAGGCCGCCCTGGACCGCTTCTGCGCCGAGCTGGAGCTGATGGTCCGGTGTGCGCCGCCGCACCTCCAGGGGACCCTCGGGATCCTGGAGCCAGCCGAGCCCGCCGAACCCGTGGCCACAGGCCGCCGGAAGGAACAGGGATGACCCACCTTGCGCCGCCCTCGGTGCGCCTCCTCATCTGCGGCAACGCGGATCGCGGCGACGATGGTGCGGCCCTCTCGGCCGTGGCGACGCTGCTGCCATCGTTGCCCGCGCCGCTCCTGGAGCGCCTGGAGGTCCGGCGCTGCGGCCAACTCCGCGTCGAGGACCTGATGGACATCCCGCCCGGCGAGGTGGCCGTGGTCGTCGATGCGGCCGTCGGGATCCCGCCTGGCCACGTGGTCACCCTCCCGCTCGGGACGATCGCTGCGGACCCGGAGGCACCCACGCCGCGCTCCTCGCATGAGCTGCCGATCGACCAGGTCCTGGGGCTCGCCGGCGTCCTGCGGCCGGGCGGCCTGCCCGAGGGGACGTTCATCGGGATCGGCGGGCGCCGCTACGGCTATGGGCGACCCCTGTCGCGCTCCGTACGCCTGAACATGAGGCTATTCCAGGCGGCCATCGCAGCCGAGCTGGGGCGCCTCACGCACGTCACCATCGACTGAACCCTGCCCGGCGGCACCGATCCCGGCTACGCTACAACGGCCGCGCGCTGCCACGGGAGCGAGCCCCGGGACCGCGCGACGATGACGCCGCCGATGCACAGGACGCCACCGGCGATCCCGAGGACGGGCGGGATCTCGCCCAGGAGCGCCCAGCCCATCAGGATCGCAATCGGTGGCACGAGGTAGGTCGTCGACCCCAGGCGGCCAGCCGTCGAGCGGTTGAGGGCGAATGCCCAGAGCGTGAACCCGATCGACGTCGGGAACAGGCCGAGGTAGACCATCCACGCGATGCTCGACGGGTCGGCGCGCCCAAGCGAGTCCACCAGCCCGGGCCCGAATGGCAGGCAGACGACCGTTCCGACGACGCAGGCCATCCACGTCACCTGCGCCGCCGGCACCGCGCGCAGGGCTGGCTTCTGGAGCGTGACGCCGCATGCGTACAGCAGCGCCGCGACGAGGCACAGCACGATCCCGAGCGTGGTGCCCTCGCCGATGGCCATGGCGTTCGAGGTCGCGAAGCCGATCACCAGCGCCCCGAGGAATGCGATCAGGCAGCCGACGAGGAGCCGCGGCGGGAAGCCCTCGTGGAGGAACAGCCCGGCGAAGATCGCGATGAGGATCGGTCCGACGTTCGTGAGCATGGACGCCGTCCCTGCGTCGACGTGCCGCTCTGCCTCGTTGAGGGCGAGGTTGTAGAAGGCGAACCACAACACCCCTGACCCGACGATGAGCGCGAGGTCCCGGCGCGACGGCCACACAAACCCACGGGAGAGCACGAGGATCCCGAGCGCGACGCTGCCCACGCCCAGCCGACCGAGCGCGAGCGACCCGGCGGCGAGGTCCACGGATGCGGCCCGGATCCCGACGAATGCGGACGCCCACAGCACCACGGTCAGGAGGGCCGCACCCAGGGCAAGCCGGTCGACCGGGGCGCGTGCAGGAACGGTCACGGGTGCCTCGGGCTTCGGGACGGCAAGGGTGCCGCAGGAATGAGAACACGCCAGACGCGCGCGCGGTTGCGCGGGACGCGCGCGGTTGCGCGAGGGGCGCGCGGTTGCGAGACCCGCCAGTGGATCTCCCCTGAGCTACGCGATCGCCGGCTCGAGCCCTGCCTCGTAGCCCGCGTCGAAGGCCGCGATGTCCGCGGCGATCAGGTCCGGGCGCTTCGTGCCCAGGAGCAGCGTGAGCGCGCGGTGGACGCTGTCAGGCTCGACGAACCGGCGCCGACCCACGAGCGCGCCGAGCGCGACCACCGAGACGAGCTTGTCGTCGCCCGCCGTGCGTGCGAGGGCCGTGCACGGGACCTCGAGGATCTCGATGTCGTCCCGGCCTGGCTCGGCCTCGATGAGCGTCGTGTTGACGACGAGCAGCCCGCCCGCCGCGACCGAGGCCACGTAGCGCGCCATCGACGGCGGGTTCAGGACAACGGCGTGATCGGCACGATCGACGATCGGCGAGCCGATGATCCTGTCCGACACGATGACCGTGCACGACGCCGTGCCACCGCGCATCTCGGGACCGTAGGACGGGATCCACAGGACCTCGAGGCCCTCGAGCAGGGCGGCCTCCGCCAGCACCTTGCCCGCGAACAGGATGCCCTGGCCACCGAACCCGGCGAAGATCGTGGAGCGTTCCATCGTCATGCCTCCGCCGTCGCCATCTTCGTGCCCGGCTGCGGGAGCGATGGCGCGATACCCTTCGCCCGGTCCACGAACGTGCCGGTGGTGTAGGCGTCCATCACCGTGGACGCAAGCCGGTCCATCGCGGCAGTCGGGGTCATGCCCCAGCCGACCGGGCACGTGGACAGGATCTCGACGATCGCGAACCCGTTGCCCTCCTGCTGGACCTCGAACGCGCGCCGGATCGCCGCCTTCGACTTGCCGATGAGCCCGGGATCCGCGACGGACGTCCGCGCGGCGTACTGGACGCCCGGCAGCAGCGACAGCATCTCGGTCACAGGCAGCGGGAACCCGACGACGGACGTGTCGCGTCCCAACGGGCTGGATGTCGTCTTCTGGCCGGCCAGGGTGGTCGGCGCCATCTGGCCGCCGGTCATCCCGTAGATGCCGTTGTTGACGAAGATCGTGGTGAACCGCTCGCCGCGGGCGGCCGCGTGGACGATCTCGGCGGTGCCGATGGCCGCGAGGTCACCGTCGCCCTGGTAGGTGAACACGATCCTGTCGGGCCGGTAGCGCTTGACGCCGGTGGCGACGGCCGCCGCACGCCCGTGCGGGGACTCCACGGCGTCCAGCCGAAGGTAGTCGTACGCGAACACAGAGCAGCCCACCGAGCCGACGAGGATCGTCTGCGCACCAAGGTCCATCTCGCCCAGGACCTCGGCGATGAGCCGGTGGATGATCCCGTGCCCGCAGCCCGGGCAGTAGCTTGTGGGCTTCGTGGCGAGCAGCGCCGGCCGCTCGTAGACGAGGCGGCCCGGCGCGGCCGGTGGTGTCGCGGTCGTGACCGGGGTGGAGCCGTTGCGGGACGGTGCGGTCATCGGACGTCCTCCGTGGGCGACGCGGGGGTCCGGGACCAGGCCCGTCGCACGGCATCGACCACCTCGTCGGGTGACGGCACCATGCCGCCCGTCCGACCGTGGTGGAACACGGGCACGTCACCCTCCATCGCGAGGCGGACGTCCTCGACCAGCTGGCCGGCGGACATCTCCACGGCGATGACGGCGCGCGCGCCGAGGGCGACCGAGCGCAGCCCGTCCACCGGGAATGGCCATAGCGTGATCGGCCGGAACAGGCCCGCGTGCATGCCCTCCGCCCGTGCCCGCTCGACGGCCGTGCGGGCGACGCGTGCGGCCGTCCCGTACGCCACGAGCACGACATCGGCGTCGTCGAGCTGCTCGCCCGCCCAGCGGACCTCCCGCTCGACGATCTCGTGGTAGGTCGCCTGGAGGACGTCGTTGTGGGCCTCCAGGTCCGCGGGCGCGAGGTGCAGCGAGCGCAGGACACGCGGCTCGCGTCCGGCGGCGCCGTCGAGGATCCAGTCCGCGGCCTGCGCGGCGATCCGCGGGAACGCCGGATCCACGGGCTCCATTGCCTGGCCGAGGATGCCGTCGGCGAGGATCATGACCGGCGTCCGATAGCGCTCCGCGAGCAGGAACGCGTCTCCGACGAGCTCGATCGCCTCGCCGATCGACGATGGCGCCAGCACCGGCACGTGGTAGTCGCCGTGGCCGTGGCCCTTCGTCGCCTGGAGGTAGTCGCCCTGTGCCGCGCCGATGCTGCCGAGGCCGGGGCCGCCGCGCATCACGTTGATCACGACGACCGGCAGGCGCGACCCCGCGAGGTACGACATCGTCTCTGCCATGAGGCTGATCCCGGGGCTGGACGAGCTGACCAGCACCCGCGCGCCGGCCGCAGCCGCCCCGAGCGCCATGTTGATCGCCGCGATCTCGCTCTCCGCCTGCACGAAGCCCCGGCCTTCCTCGGGCATCCGCCGGGCCATCCACTCCAGGAGCTCCGCCTGGGGCGTGATCGGGTACCCGAAGTAGGCGTCGCAGCCGGCCGCGATCGCGGCCTCGGCGATCGCCTCGTTGCCCTTCATGAGGAGGCGCTCGGTGCGCAGGGCATGGACCCGGGCCACCTCGGCGGGAGGGGTCGCCTCGCCGCCGGTCCCGGGCGGCGAGGCGATGGGGTCGGGACGATCAGCAGTTGCGGGACGGTCGAGGACGGCCATCGTTCAGGCCTCCTTGGGGCGTGCGTAGATGGTGAGGCCGGCGTCGGGGCACACCCGCGCGCACTTGGCGCAGCTGGTGCAGGCGTCCGCATCGACGAGCCGGGCGACGTGGTGACCCATCGCGTTGACGAACCGCTCGTCCAGGACGAGGGCGTGCGGTGGGCAGACGTCGACGCACAGGCCACAGCCCTTGCATCGCTCTTCTGCGATGACGACGGGTCGGAACGCTGGTTGCTCGTTCGTGCGGGCACCGAGTGGAGTGTCGACGAGCGGCTTGGACATGGCCATGCGGGTACCTCCGAGCATCGAGCATCGCCCCCGACGGGTCGGCCTGCGAGGGCCGAAGTGTCACGTACCGGGGGGCCGGACATCCCGTAGCCGCAACCCGTTCGTCCCTCCGCCGCAACCTTCCCGACCGGCGCACGCGTCGGCCGGCCGTCCGGCCCGACGGCCTGGCCCAATGGCCCCTCGCAATGTGCCCGTCGGCACTCATGCGCATCTGCGCATGTGTCGATGCTTGGCCCATGGACGAGATCACGATCCTGCAGGCCGAGGTCCTCAAGACGCTCGCCAGCCCCCGCCGCCTGGAGATCCTCCACCGGCTGGCGGAAGGGCCGTGCGAGGTGAGCAGGCTCGCCGACGACATCGCTGCCAGCCAGCCCAACGTGTCCCAGCACCTCGCCGTCCTCCGGTCCGCGGGGATCGTCGATGCCGAACGTGACGGCCGGGAGGTCCGCTATCGGCTGACCGATCCCGACGTGATGGTCGCCTGCGCGCTCATGCGCGGGGTGCTCCAGCGCCGCCTGGAGCGGCTCGGACGGCTGTCGGCCACCGACCAGACCGCCGCGCAACTCGTCGAGATCCAGTAGCCGCACGAGATCCAGTAGCCGGCCGAGGAGGCCACAGCCGATGGACGAACCGCTCAACCTGGTCCTCTTCTCGGGGACCGACGACAGGCTCCAGGCCGCCGCCGTCCTGACCGCCGGCGCCGCCGCGCTCGGCAAGCCCGTCCACATCTTCCTCCAGTACTGGGCGCTCGACTCGTTCTCGAAGGCGAAGATCGACCTCGACCACGGCCTCGCGCCCGAGGCTGGCCCGGCCGGTCGCCTGGCGGTCGACGCCCTGGCGAAGGCCGGCCAGGCGCCGTGGTCCGAGACCCTCCGCATGGCCAAGGAGCTGGGCGGGGTCGATATCCAGGCCTGCTCGCTGTCCATGGACCTCCTGCGGCTTGACGAAGCGGACCTCGATCCGCTGGTCGACGGGGTCGAGGGCGTGACCGCCTTCTACCTCAACGCAGGCGAGGGCCAGGTCGTCTTCATCTAGCGCGTCCAACCCGCGGCACGAACGCCGCCGAAAGGAGCTCACCATGAGCATGGCAACCATCGATGTCCAGGTCGACGCACGGGGGCTGAACTGCCCGATGCCGATCGTCCGGACCGCGCAGGCCATCAAGGCCATCGCGAGCGGGCAGACCATCGAGGTCCTCGCCACTGACGCCGGATCCGTCAAGGACTTTGCCGCGTGGTCGAAGGCAACGGGCAACGAGCTCGTCGAGCAGTCCGTCGACGGCAGCGTCTTTCGCTTCGTCATGCGCAAGAAGTAGGAACGACCGAGATGGCACTCGCCGAAGCACCCGTCAGGACCACCCCGGACGCCGTCACGGCACCGGTCCCGGCCCTCGAGCCCGCGCAGGAGACGCCCACCGGCGGCCTCGCGATCATCCTCTACAGCGGGGACCTGGAGAAGACCTGGGCAGCGATGATCCTCGCCTCCACCGCGGGGGCCATGGGGACCCCGACCAGGGTCTTCGTGACATTCTGGGGCCTCCAGACGTTCGTGAAGCCGTCGAAGCGGATCACGGGCGAGAACTGGATGCAGAAGATGATGAGCGCGATGCAGCGACCGGGCATCGCCCACCGCAAGCTCAGCACGATGAACTTCCTGGGCATGGGCCCGTGGATGATGCGCAAGCTCGCCAAGCAGTACAACGTCGCGAGCCCGGCCGAGCTCATGGAGATGGCCCAGCTCATGGGTGTCGAGTTCGTCCCGTGCCAGATGACGATGGACATGTTCGGCATCAAGCGCGACGACCTCCTCGACGGCATGGGCGAGCCGGTCGGCGCCGCGACCTACCTCGGCTACGTGAACGACGGCGCCAAGCCGCTGTTCATCTGAGCAGAACGGAACGAGCCATGACCGAGATCGCAACCCCCACGCCGACGGTCGTCATCGACGCCCGCGGCAGCTTCTGCCCGGGGCCCCTGATGGAGCTCATCCGCGGGATCCGGGAGGCCGAGGTGGGCGACGTGCTCGCCGTCTACTCGACCGACAAGGGATCCAGGACCGATATCCCCAAGTGGGTCGGCAAGGCGGGCCATACGCTCATCGGCGTGTTCACCCGCGACGGCTTCGACGAGATCCTCGTCGAGAAGGTCCGGTAACTGCCATGCAGCGCGTCGTCGTCCTGGGCGGCGGGGTCGGCGGCACGCTCGCCGCCAACCTCATCGCCCGCAAGCTCAAGCGGCAGATCGCCCGGGGCGAGGCCAACGTCACGGTCGTCGACGCGTCCGGGCAGCACGCATACCAGCCCGGCTACATGTACATCGCAATGGGCCACGAGCGCGCCGCCGGACTCGTCCGCCCGGAGCGCTCGCTCCTCGACGGGAACGTCGAGCTCGTCGTCGACGGGGTCACGCGGATCGATGCCGTGGAGCGCCTCGTGGACCTGGAGTCTGGCTCGCGCCTTGCGTTCGACCAGCTCGTGATCGCGACGGGCTCGCGGATCGTCCCGGAGGAGATCGAGGACTTCGCGCAGGAGGCGCACCACTTCTACACGGCCGAGGCGTCGGCGCGGCTGCGGACGGCCCTCGACGCGTTCACGGGCGGGAAGATCGTCATCGGCATCGCCGGCATCCCGTACAAGTGCCCGCCGGCACCCCTCGAGGTCGCGTTCCTCATCGAGTCCGAGCTGCGCGCCCGCGGCCTGCGAGAGCAGACCGAGCTCACGTTCCTGTCGCCGATCAACCGCGCGTTCACCATCGAGAGCGTCAGCGACATGGTGACCCCGATCTTCGCCGAGAAGGGGATCCATCTCGAGCTCCTCGCCGGGATCGCGTCCATCGACGCCGAGCGCAAGGTCGCGATCACGGACGCGTTCGAGGAGCACCCCTACGACCTGCTCATCGTCGTCCCGCCGCACCGCGGCGCGCAGGCGGTCGTCGACTCCGGCCTGGCGCCGAAGTCCGGCTGGCTGCCCACCGACCGCCACACGCTCCAGGTGAAGACGATCGCGAAGCCGGCGCCCGGGCAGGCCGACGAGGACGTCCCTCGCTACGCGAACATCTGGGCCCTGGGCGACGCGACGGACCTGCCGCTCTCGAAGGCAGGCTCGACCGCACACTTCGAGGCCCCGATCGTCGCGGAGCGTGTCGCGGCCGCGGTCCTCGGGCGCGAGCCATCCGGGAAGCACGCGACCTACACGGGCAAGGTGATGTGCTTCTTCGAGGTGGGGGACGGGAAGGGGACGCTGCTCCAGTTCGACTACGACCACCCGCCCAAGCCACCCAAGCCGAACCAGCTCTGGCACCTGGGCAAGATCGCGTTCAACAAGACCTACTGGCACACCGTGCCGAGGGGTCGCATCTAGCGACCACGCTCATCGGGTGCGTCGGAGCCTACAATCGGGGCGTGACCCAGCCCGCCGATCCGCCGCCCGCATGACCGCGCGCGTGTTCCGTCGATCCTCCGTGCCCGCCCCGCCGGTCGCCGTCGAGGCGCACGGTTCGACGATCGTCGACGCCGCCGGGCGCGAGTATCTCGATGGCGCGGGTGGAGCCATCGTGGTCAACGTCGGCCACGGCCGGCGGGAGATCGCGGCTGTGATGGCGGAGCAGGCCGCCCGCCTCTCGTATGCGCATGGATCGGCGTTCACGACCGAGCCCCTGGAGCGCTATGCGGCGGAGCTCGGGCCACACCTGCCGGTCACCGACCCGGCGATCTACCCCGTATCGGGCGGCTCCGAGGCCATCGAGACGGCGCTCAAGCTGGCTCGTGCGACGCACATCGCCCGCGGCGAGCCGGACCGCCTGATCGTGTTCGCACGCTGGGGGAGCTATCACGGCAACACGCTCGGCGCATTGGACCTGTCGGGGCGCAAGGCGCTCCGGCGGCCGTACGAGGGTTGGCTGGGCCGGTTCCGGCACGTGAGCGCGGCCTACGCGTACCGCGGCGGGGAGCCTGGGTCGCAGGCGCTCGCGTCGACCCAGGAGCTGGTCGACGAGCTGGATCGCGCGATCAGCGCCGCGGAGCCCGGGACTGTCTGCGCGTTCGTCGGGGAGCCGATCGTCGGGGCGACGCTTGCCGCCGTCGAGCCGCCCGACGACTATTGGGCGGCGATCGCCGACGTGTGCCGCCACCATGGCGTCCTGCTCATCGCGGACGAAGTGATGACGGGCTTCGGACGGACCGGCACCTGGTTCGGGATGGACCACTTCGGCGTGCGGCCGGACATCCTCGTGGCGGCGAAGGGCGCGACGTCCGGGTACTGGCCGTTCGGGTTCGTCGCGGCGTCGGGCGAGGTCTACGACGCGGTCACGGGCGGTGGCGGGTTCATCCACGGCTTCACCTACTCGCACCAGCCGGTCGCGGCGGCCGTGGCTCGTGAGGTGCTGCGGATCCTCGAGGCGGAGTCGCTCGTCGAGGCGTCGGCGGTGAAGGGTGAGCGGCTCAAGGCCCTCCTTCGGGACCGGCTCGGGGATCACCGCGCGGTGGGGGACATCCGCGGGCGCGGGCTCATGGTGGGCGTGGAGCTGGTCGCCGATCGCGACACCCGCGAGCCGTTCCCCCGCGCCGCGCGCCTCGCGGAGAGCGTCGTCCGGACCGCGCGCGAACGCGGCCTGCTGCTCTACTCCGGGACCGGCAATGCGAACGGCGTGGATGGCGACACCCTGCTCCTCGGACCGCCGTTCATCATCACGGACGCCGAGCTTGCGCGGATCGCCGACGGCCTCGCCGAGTCGCTTGACCTGGCCCTCACCGTGATCGGGGCCGGCACCAGCGCCTGACGTCTCGCGGCGCCTGGCTACCGTTCCCGCCTGGGGCGTCACGCAGGAACGAATCGCAGCGAAACGGGTCCGAATCAGCCCTCCGCACCCCCGACCGCGCGCTACTGCCCGGGTGAGTGGAGTGCGGGGAAACAGCTCGGGGCGAGACTGAGCCGCTGCCGCGAGACCGAGCCGCTGCCGTGAGACCGCGCTGTCGCTGCCGCGAGACCGAGCCGCAGCTACGCGTCCGACCCCCGGCCCTCGCCTCTCGGGTCCGTGAACCCGGCGTCCTCGCGCGCGACGAACTCGAGGCGGTTGCCGAACGGGTCCCGTGCATGGAACCGGCGCACACCGATGTCCGTATCGTCGTCGACCGTCGGCACCCCGGCAGCATCGAGCGTCTCCCGGACGCCGGCCAGGTCGTCGACGATGAACGCGACGTGCGCCTTCCGCGCGGGACTGAACAGCTCCTCGGTACCGAGGTGGAGGTGGACGCCGTCGCCCGCGAACCAGCACCCGCCGCGCGCGGCGAGCGGCACCGGCTTGGCTACCTCGGTGAGGCCCAGCAGCGTGCCGTAGAACGCCCGCGCCCGGTCCTCGCCGCCACCTGGGATCGCCAGCTGCACGTGATCGAGGCCCGTGACGCGGATTGTCGCCATGCCGAGGTCCCCGGCGCCCTCAGCTCTTCGCGCTCGCCGCGCGGATGAGCAGCAGCCCGCCGAGGACGACGAGGATGATCGGCCAGATGAGATCCGATAGGCCCGGGATCGCAACGCTCGAGGCACCGATCGCGGCGAGGATCGCTCCGAGACCCGCCTGCCACCCCCAGCCCGCGCCGGACAACGCCCTGACCGCCGCGATGAACAGGAACGCGATCCCCAGGCTCAGCGTCCCCACGCCGGAACCCTCGATGACGTTCGCCGCGGCGAGCAGCTCCGGGGCCGCGAGCGCCGTGATGATCGCGCCGAGATACAGCGATCCCATCCCACGGTTTACGAGCCACGAGACGAGGAACGCCACGCCGACGGCGAGGAACAGCAACGAGCCCGCCGTCTCGAGCGCTGGGAAGAACTGCCGGAGCAGCAGCAGCGCACCGAACACCACCAGGAAGATCCCGAACCACGGCAGGCGGCTCCGACCACGGGATCCCCCGATGTCGTTCCACTCCCAGCCGTAGGCGTGGACGACCCCGCCCTCGATCACGTCACCGCTGACCGGTTGTTCACGCCGCTCCGTCATCCCAAATTCCTCCTCTGCGCGTCATGTCAGCGTAGCGCGCCGGGATGCGACCGCCCCGATCGCCAGCGCACGCTCCCGGGCGCCTGGTCAGCCGGCGATCAGCCGCCTGCTCGATGACCTCGTCAGCCGGTGGTCGGCCGTTCGCCACGCCCGGGCATCGGCGCGTCGCCGATCCAGCCACTGGCCACCCGGGTCGCTGGCGCCGACGGCAGCTCGACCCCGGGCGCCGCCTCGAGGTCCGGGCCCGATGTCGCGGGATCGTTCGCCGGGGCGTCGTCCTCGACATGGCTGAACCCCAGCCGGTCCGCGAACCGGGCCATGAACCCGGGCGCCCACCAGTTCCAGGTGCCGAGCAGCCGCATCGTGGCCGGGACGAGGAGCACGCGCACGATCGTCGCATCCACGAACACGGCGATCGCCATGCCCACGCCGACGCTCTTGATCGTGATCGAGTCGGCGAGCGCGAAGGCAAGGAATACCGAGATCATGATCGCGGCCGCGCCGGTGATGACGCCCGCGGTCTTCGAGAGGCCCTCGGCCACGGACAGCCGGTTGTCGCCCGTCCGCCGCCATGCTTCCTGGACGCGGGACAGCAGCAGCACCTCGTAGTCCATCGACAGCCCGAACAGGACGCAGAACATGATGATCGGGATGCCCGCCATCGTGAACCCGGGTGGCTCGAAGCCCAGGAGGTTCGAGAGGTTGCCGTCCTGGAAGATCCACACGAGGGCGCCGAAGGACGCCGTGATCGAGAGCAGCGTCATGAGGATCGCCTTGAGCGGCAGGACCACCGACCCGAACAGCAGGAACAGGATCGCGCCCATGGCGATGAGGACGATGCCAACCGCGATCGGGGTGCTGGCGGACTGGCTCTCGAGGAAGTCGTGGCCCGTCGCGGCGGAGCCGCCCACGCTGGTGGTGATGCCGGGTCCGGGATTCACGGCCCGGATGAGCGGGACCACGGCCGTGCCCGCAGGCGACGAGGCCTGCAGCGGGCTGATCCCGTCGAGGCGCACCGTCGACGCGTGGACGTAGCGGTCCCAGAGACCCGCGAGCGCCGGTGGCCACGCGGCCTTCGGCTGCGCGTACAGGCCCACCAGCTGGTCGGTCGAGAGAACCTCGCCGGTTTGCGGGTTGCGGATCCCGGTGAACGGGCTCTCCACCCGCTCCACGCCCTCGACCTTCGCGACCTCGTCTGCGAAAGCGGCCAGCCCTCGCACGTTCGCCTCGGAGGCGGGATCGCCGGTGACGTCGGCGAGGACGATGATCGGGGTCGTCGTGCCGCGCTCGAACCGTTCGTCGAGGGCGACGATCGCCTCGCGGCTCTCGAGGCCCGCCGGCAGCGTCGAGGCGCCGGGGATTCCCTGCTCGAGATGGAGGAACGGGATCCCGGCCGCGAGGAGGATCGTGAGGGTCGGGACGAGGACGAGGATCGGTCGGGCCATGACGGCCTCGGCCACCCGGGCCCAGCGCGACGGGCGAGCGGCGAGCTCCGCATCCGTCGGGCCCACCTGTCCCCGGACCTTGCGCACGAGCCCCGCCAGCGAGAGCGAGTTGATCCGCGGCCCGATCATGCCCAGCAGGGCAGGCAGGAACGTCAGCGCGTAGAACAGGGCCGCGGCCACCGTGAGCACGCCGCCGATCCCGAACGAGCGGAGGGCGGGCGCCTCGAACACCAGCAGGCCGGCGAGCCCGGTGGCGACCGCAAGCCCGGAGAACGCGACTGCCTTGCCCGATGTCGCAATCGCGATCGTCACGGCGTCCTCGACGCTTCGACCCCGGCGAAGCTCCTCGCGGAAGCGGCTCACGATGAACAGGGAGTAGTCGATGGCGAGCGCGAGGCCCAGCATCGTGGAGATGTTCTGGACGTAGATCGAGAGCTCGAGCTGCTGGCCCACCACCCACACGAGCGCGAGCGTCGTGGGGATGGCCAGGCCCGCGACGAGGAGTGGCATCCCGGCAGCGATCAGGGAGCCGAACACGAGGATGAGCACGAAGGCGGCGATCGGCAGCGAGACGGTCTCGGCCTTGATCAGGTCCTTCTCGGACTGCTGCGTGGTGTCGCGGGTGAATGCCGCGTAGCCCGACTTGAGCAGTTCGATGCCGCCGCCGGGCGGCATGATCTGTGACTCGAACCGCTCCAGGAGCGCCACGGATTGCTCGTCCGTGACGGCCAGGTCAACGACGACGTACGCCGACCCACCGTCGGTTGAGATGAAGCGCGTGTCGCCGGTCTCTGCGTAGCCGACAATGCCCGACACGTCCGGGTCGTCGCGCAGGTCCGCTACCGAGGTTGCGATCTCCGCCTGGAACGCCTCGCCTCGCGCGTCGCCGCCGTCCGGGCCGAGGTAGACGAGGACCAGCGACCCGCGTCCCTGCCCGAACTCGTCGGCCAGGCGATTTGCCACCGCAGCGGACTCCGAGCCCGGGTCCAGCCAGCCGCCCGCAGACAGGACGTCAGGGGCCCGGCCCATGACGGACGCGGACGCAACGCCGACCACGAGGGCCACGAGCAGGACGAGGCGGCGCCGGTGATAGACGAGGGCGCCCCAGCGGGTGAACATCGGTGCTCCGGTAGCGGCGAAGGACGTCGACAGGCACCCGCCCGAGGCGGGACGCAGTCAGAACGATAGAGAATGTCCATTCTGCGTGTCAACCGGCGCGTGCGGTGTGACGGCGGCCCAACCGGCTTGCAACCAGAGCGTACGTTCTGCTAGGGTCCAGCCATGCCCCGAATCTCCCCGGCTCGCGAGCACGCCGTCCGCTCCCGGATCCTGGAGTCTGCCCTCCGCGTCTTCGCAGAGAAGGGCTACCACGGCGCCACGATCGCGGACGTCGTCAGGCGCAGCGGCCTGTCCGTCGGCGCCATCTACACCTGGTATACCGGCAAGGACGAGCTGTTCCTGGCCGTGTGCGACATGACCGCGGGCGAGGGCCTTGGGGAGCTCGGCGCCCGCATCATCCGCGGCCGGTCGACTGCGGAGCGGCTGGCGATCGGGATGGGCTTCTGGCTCGATGCGATGGCCGGCCTGCCTGGCGAGCCGGACATGGCCAGCACGCTCGTCATGCAGTGGTCACGAGCCGATGCCGAACCAACGATCCGTGCCTCGCTCCGCCGCCGCCGCGACCGGTCCACGGCGGCCGCCGAGATGCTCGTGCGCGAAGGGATCGCCACCGGCGAGCTCCCGTCGTGGGTCGACGCATCCGCCCTCGCCGGAGCGGCCATCACGTTCCTCGACGGGATGCTCCTGTGGCGCCTGGAGCAGGGCGACGAGTATCGGCGCGAGGACGCCGAGCGGCATGCGTTCGCGTTCGTGCGAATGCTGCTCGCCGCGGCTGCCACGACCATGGCACCGTCGATCCCCGTCGTGGCCCCGCAGCCCTGGGGGATGATCGCGCGCGATACGGATCACCGGTTGCCCAGCACCGCCTGACTCCCGGCCAACGGTCGACGTCGCGCCTGATCGGCGGGATCCCAACCGGGCATCGGTCCGCCACGATCGGCGTCGGTCCCCCGCGATCGCCCACGCGCCGCCCGCCGGGCGACTACGATCCGGTCATGGCGCACGTCATGACCGTCCGCGGCCCGATCGATCCGTCCCGGCTGGGCTTCACGCTTCCCCACGAGCACACGCAGATCCACCTGTGGCAGATCCAGGACCGGTGGGACTACTGGGAGCTCACGCGCGACGAGCCGGTGATCCTCGACGAGCTGCGGCTGTTCCGCGAAGCCGGGGGCTCGACGCTCGTCGACGTGACCCTGTCGGGGGTCGGCCGCGACCCGGCCTGGCTCCGCTCGCTGTCTGGGCAGAGCGGCCTCCACGTCGTGATGGGCGCGGGCTGGTACCGCACGGCCTACTATCCGCCCGAGGTCATGATCGATCGGCGATCCGTGGATTCGCTCGCCGAGGAGCTTGTCGCCGAGGCGACCAGCGGAGTTGGGCAGACCGGGATCCGGCCCGGGATCCTCGGGGAGATCGGCACGGACAAGCCCTGGATCACGCCCGCCGAGGAGCGGGTCCACCGGGCGGTGGCCCGCGCGTCGCGACGCACCGGCCTCGCGATCACCACCCACGCCGTGATGTCCGACGTCGGCGCTGCGCAGCTCACGATCTTCGAGGACGAGGGCGCGGATCCTGGTCGCGTGGTGATCGGCCACGCGGACAGCTACCCGGTCCTCGACCACTACCTGTCGCTCATCGACCGCGGGGCATCCGTCGAGTTCGACTTCCTGGGCATGTCGTTCACGCCGACGGAGACGCATGGCGAGGGGCGCATCGTGGACCTGCTGCTCGAGTTGCTCCATCGGGGCCACGGGGATCGGATCCTCCTCAGCCAGGACGTGTGCCACAACAGCCAGCTGCGCCGCTACGAGGGCAACGGGTACGCGTACCTGCAGACGACGTTCCTGCCCCGGCTGCGCGAGCGCGGCGTCTCGCAGGCAGAGATCGACCGGATCACGATCGACAACCCGCGCCGGGTCTTGACGATCGGCTGAGGGTTCGATCGCGTGCGCGCTCCCGGCCGCGCGCTCCCGGCGCGCGCTCCCGGCGCGCGCTGGGGCCAGCCGCGCGCTTCCAGCGCGCGCTCCGCTCCCGGCGCGCTCTGGGGCCGTGGCCAGTCCGTTGCCCTTCGCGCCCCCGACGCCATGTGCATGGTCACCGGAAGGGCCAACGGAGGCCGAAGCCACGTATCAGGTCGGTCCCTTCATTGCCTAGTCGGTCCCTCGCCTCAGGGCGTGACCATGCAGCAGGAATCCGATCACAGAGCAGTGGGCGGGAGGACACCTGGACGGCCGGCTGCAGCGTCCGGTAACCATGCACCGAGCATCGGACATGTCGGCGGCGTGCGCGCCCCAGCGGGGCGCCAATGTGCCGACCGCCGATCCCTGCGCACCCGCTCTCCGGTGTCGCGGGCCACCCGCCCCCGCCGCCGACGTTGCCCGCCGACGAGCGCGCGTACCGGCGAGGGCAGGGCTAGGCCAGCGTCGCGACCACCGACAGCTCGACGTTGCCCTTGAGCGCCTGCGACACCGGGCAGCCGTCCCTCGCCACGTTCGCGAGCTCCGCGAACCTCGCGGCGTCGATCCCCGGGACCGTGCCGCGGACCGTCAGGTCGCTGTGAGCGATCTTCCAGCCGGCGTCACCTTTGTCGAACGTGATCACGGCCTTGACCTCGAGGGTCGTGGCCGGCGTGGAGTTCTTGGCCAACTGGGACGAGAACGACATCGAGAAGCAGGATGCGTGCGCGGCGGCGATGAGCTCTTCGGGCGAGGTCCGTCCGTTGTGCTCCTCGGTGCGCGACGCCCACGTCACCGGGAGGCGCGTGAAGGCGCCCGACGAGACGTAGTTGATCGTGCCGTTGCCGGAAGCGAGGTCGCCGGACCAGACGGCCTCGGCGAAGCGGGTGATTGCCATCGGGCATCTCCTTGAGCTGGACTGGGGACGCGTGCGGGTTCCGTCAACGAACCATGCCACGGGTCCGGGAACGACGCCCATCGGCACCGAGCGGGGCGAAGCGCGAGCCCGCCGCTACCCCGCGGCCTCCGGCATGACGGTCCCGGCTGCCGGGGCCGCCGGCTCGGCGGCGACCGCGTCGGCGACGTCCGCCTCAACCTTGGACCCGCCGCCGTGCCGCCAGCGCCGTAGCCCATCGACGAGCGAGTACAGCACCGGGATCAGGAGCAGCGTGAGGAACGTGGAGCTGAACAGGCCACCGATGACGACCGTGCCGAGCTCGGCCGCGATGATCGACCCCTGGTTGAAGCCCGCGGCGAGCGGGATCAGCGCGAGGATCGTCGCGATCGCGGTCATGAGGATCGGCCGCACGCGGGTGCGTCCGCCCTCGATCAGGGCGTCGTGCGTCGACATCCCCTGCGAGCGCAGTCGTTCGACGAGGTCGAGCAGCACGATCGCGTTGGTGACCACGATCCCGATCAGCATCAGGAACCCGATGAGGGCGCTGACGCCGAGCGGCCGCCCGGTGAAGTACAGGGCGGGGAACGCCCCGATCGTCGCGAGCGGGAGGCTGAACAGGATGATGAACGGGGTGATCAGCGAGTTGAATGTCAGGACCATCGCCACGTAGACGACGAGGACCGCGACACCCATCGAGACGAACAGGCCGCCGAAGGCCTCGCTCTGCTGCTGGGTGACGCCCGCAAGCCGGACGTCGACGCCCGCCGGGATCGTCCCGTTCGCGACGAGCGCGTCGATCTCCGTCTGGACGCCCTGGCTGACCTTGCCGGTGTTCGCGTCGGCGATCTCCGCCGAGATCGAGGCCGCGGCGGACTGGTCGATGCGCGTGATCGAGCCTTGTGCGTTGACCTGCTCGACCGTTGCGATGTCGCCCAGCGGCAGCTTCATCACGGTGCCCATCGGGAGCTTCCTGAGCTCCTCGAGGGACCCGACCCGGGCCGGGTCGAGCTGGACGAACACGTCCGTCGCGTTGCCGTTCCCGTCGATGACGATGCGCGTGGCCGTCGAGCCGACGAGCGCGCTGCGCACCTCCTGGGCGACCTGGGCGGCAGTGAGGCCGACCATGATCGACTTGTTGGGATCCGGCGTGACCTGGATCTCGGGCGTGCCCGTCGACAGGTCGGACTTGAGGTTGAGCAGCTCTGCGTTGTCGGTGAGCGTCATGAGCACGGCGTCGTTCGCCGCGCGCACCTCGTCGGCGTTCTCGCCCGAGACGATGACGTTGAGGTTGTTCGACGTGAACCCGGCGGCCTCCGAGACCGCGACGTCGTAGCCGTCCGTCTTGACCGGCGACAGTGAGTCGGACAGGTGCCTGGCGTACTCGGTGAGGTCGACGCTGTCGTCGAGCACCACCGTGATCCGGGCGCTGTTCGCCGGCCGGCCGCTCTGGGCGGCGACGATAGCCTGGAAGCCCGCCTCGCCCTCGCCCGGGATCGAGCTCTGGACGAGCTTGACCTTGTCGTCCGCGTCGAGGATCGCCTCGGCCTGCTTGGCCCGCTCGAGGACGGCCTCGGAGCTTGTGCCAGCCGGCGGCGCGATCGTGACCGAGAGGATCTTCTCCGACCCCGCGTTGATGAACGCGGTCGGCAGGAGCGGAGCGAGCGCTCCCGTGGCCACGAACAGGACGATCGCGACGGCGATCGTGCCGAGCTTCGTCCAGCGGTTGCGCAGGACCGCCTTGATGGTCGGGGTGTACAGCCGGATCCAGATGCTGTTCTTCGGCGCGCCGTCCGCCCCGACGTTGAGCTTGACCTTGTCGATCAGGAGGTAGGCGAGGACCGGGACGACCGTCAGCGCGCAGATCAGCGACGCGAGCAGCGCGAACGTCACGGTGAGCGCGAAGGGCAGGAAGAACTGCGACACGAGGCCGCCGACGAAGCCTAGCGGCAGGAACACCCCGACGGTCGTGATCGTGGCGGCCGTGATCGCGCCGGCGACCTCCTTCGGGCCGTTGATGGCCGCCGTGAGGCGGTCCTCGCCCATCGCACGGTGCCGGTAGATGTTCTCGAGCACCACGATCGCGTCATCCACGACGCGTCCCACGGCGACCGCCAGGCCACCCAGGGTCATGATGTTGAGGCTGATCCCGGTGAGCTGCATGACGACGAGCGCCGCCAGGATCGAGAGGGGGATGCTCACCGCCGCGACGACCGTCGAGCGGATGCTGAACAGGAACAGGAAGATCGTCAGGATCGCGAACACGGCGCCCAGCCCACCTTCGCGGACCAGCCCGTCGCGGGACTCCTTGATGAAGCTCGACAGGTCGGACACGACCACGACCGAGACGGTGTCCTTGTACTGGGCACCGAGGTCCTTGAGGACTGCCGTCACCTCTTCGGCGACCTGGACGGTGTTGGCCGTCGAGGTCTTCGAGACCGACAGCGAGAGCGCCGGCTTGCCGTCCGTGCGCGCGAAGCCCGTCGTGGCGACGCCCGTGATCTTCACCGTCCCGACGTCGCCGATCGTGACCGGTGTCGGCGCGACCGGGGCGGCCGAGGCCGCAGGGCCGCCAGACGCCGCAGGGCCACCGGATGGGGCCGGCGCACCCGACGCGCCCGGAGCACCCGTTCCCGGCCCCGCGCCGGGGGCGCCCGCCGGCAGCCTGACGCCGACGACCAGCGATGTGATCTCGTCGACGCCCGTGATCCGCCCGATGGTGGACACCGGGATCTTCGTGCCCTCGGACGTGATCTGCCCGGACGGGAAGGTCAGGTTGTTCGCCGCGAGCACGCCCGTCACCTGGCCCGCGCTGATGCCGTTCGCCGCGAGCTTGTCCGGGTCGAGCGTGATGAGGATCCGCTGCTCCTCGCCGCCTGTGAGGTCCACGCTGCCGACGCCCTCGAGCCCGAGCAGCGCCGGGACGATGGTGTCCTGCGCGATGACGGCCGCGTTCGCGAGGCCGTCCTCGGACCTGGCCGCGATCGAGGCGATGATCACCGGCGACGAGTTGATGTTGAGCGCGTTGACCGTCGGCGTGACCGAGTCGGGCAGGCCCGCGTTCTGGAGGTTCTGCTCGATTGCCGCGCGCGTCTCCTTCACGTTCGTGCCGAACGAGAACTGCGCCACGACGAGGGCGATCGAGTTCGCGGATGTCGACTGGACGGTCACGAGGCGGGGGACCCCGGAGATCGCCCGCTCGATCGGCTTGGTCACCTGCTCGGCGACATCGGCCGCACCGGCCCCGGGGAGGGGCGCCACGATCGTGATGACCGGGAACTCGATGTCGGGCAGGAGCTCCTGCTTGAGGCTGCCCCAGGCGAGGATTCCGGAGAAGAAGAGCGCCCCCGCCAGCAGAAGCGTGACGCTCCGCTTGTTGACGGCGAGCTGCGAGAGGCGGCTCATGCAGGATCCTTTCGGGTGGCGGCGGCGCGGGTGGTGACGGAGGCTCGCTCCGCGGACGCCGTCGGGGGTGTCGTCTCGGTCGCGGCGCGTGCGAGCGCGACGAGGGCAGTTCGGACTTGCTCCAGCTCGGCGTCATCGAGGCGCCCGAGGAGCTCGCGCATCTGGCGCGCGTTGAGCTCCCGGAAGCGGTCGATGAAGTCGGTCCCCTGCGGGGTCAGCCCCACCAGCACCTGGCGCCGGTCGGCAGGATCCTCACGGCGGGTCGCCAGGCCGTGGTCCACCACCTTGTCGACGAGGCCGCTGATCGTGGACAAGGACACGCCGAGCCGGGTGACGAGGTTGGACATGTGGAGCTCCCCAGCCGCGCCGAGCAGGTAGAGAAGCTTTGCCTGGGGCATCGTCACGGCGATCTCCAGGAACTCCGGGGCGTGGCTGTCCGCGAGCCGCTGCATGAGCGTCTCGTAGCCGGCGATGACGGCATCGATGGCGGCAGCGCGGGTTTGATTCGTGACGGCGTCGTTCCTTCGGCTGAGGCTGATGCTTCGGTCGCACCAAAGAATTCGGGGGAGACGATACATCGGATTGGCGACGGCTCGAGGCGCGCCGTGGCCCGTCGTATAGCATCAGCGCGGCCCGCCGCCGGGCGTCACCAGCGACCGCGGGCGAGCAGGAGGGCGACGCTCATGTCCAGGAGACTCACCCGCGGCATCGGCCGCGCGATCGTCGCGGCTGCCACGCTGTCGCTCGCCGTGCTTGTCACCGCGTGCAGCACCCCCGCGGCAACGACGGCGCCGTCGTCGGCCCCGCCCTCGGCCTCGGCTGCCCCGATCAACCTCGACGGGACGAGCTGGCGTCTCTCGGACTACGTCACGCCGCAGGGCGCCCTGTTCACGGTTCCGGCGGCGATCACTCCGCTCGCGGAGTTCACGGGCGGGACGATGAGCGGCAACGCCGGCTGCAACACGTTCAGCGGCCCGTACTCGATCCAGGGCGACGTCATCAAGGTTGGCCATCTCCTGGTGACCGAGATCGCCTGCCAGGAGCCGATCGCCTCGGTCGAGAAGGCGTACCTCGAGGCCCTCAACCTCGCGGACAAGGTCGCGATCCTCGATAACGGCAAGCTGCAGCTGTGGGACTCGGCCAGCAAGTCCACCCTTGACTTCATCCAGGCAAACTAGCGCAGCGACGTCGAGGCTCCGGTGCGCGGCGTGGCGAACCGCCGTGAGACCGTCGTGCCGCACACGCATCAAGCGCATTCCTGACAGCTGCGGGCAGGTTTCGCCCGTAGCATCGATTCCGTGACCACCACGCTCCCGTTGCTGTCGGCGCCCGTCGCGCGCCGCTTCCTCGTCCTGCGCCATCTCCTGGCGCCGCCGCGCTCGTTGCCGCCGGAGCCCGCGTCCGTCATGCGTGTCGTCGATCGCCTGGGCTCGCTCCAGTTCGACCCGCTCGAGGTGGCAGGCCGCAACCACGACCTCACGCTCCTCGCCCGGGTCGCCGGCTACCGACGGCCGTGGACGGATGGGCTGCTGTACGAGGACCGGCTGCTGTACGAGACGTACAACAAGCAGCTCTCGCTCGTGCCCACCGCGGAGCTGCCGTGGTACCGGCTGACCTGGGACCGCAACCACGAGGCGCACTCGGGCGGCACGTTCGACACCCACGCGCCGCTCGTGGAGGAGCTCCTCGAGCGCATCCGGACGACCGGGCCGATGTCGTCGACTGACCTCGAGCCGCGCGAGGCCATCGACTGGTACTGGCGACCCACCAACCCGGTCCGCGCGATCCTCGAGGCGCTCGCGGAGTCCGGCGTCCTCGCGATCAGCCGGCGCGACGGCAACCGGCGGATCTACGACCTCGCGGAGCGGCTGTTCCCGGCGGCGCTGCTCGCAGACCGGCCGCCGGAGCGCGACCAGCGTCGCCACAAGCTGCTCTCGCGCTACCGTGGCAACGGGCTGCTCGGGTCCACCGGGGAGGGAACGCTGTGGTCCGGGACCGGCGCGGCGGCCGTTCGAGCGGCGACCCGCGGGGAGCTCGTCGCCGACGGGGTCCTGGTCCCGGTGACGGTCGAGGGCATCCGCGGGACGCGGTACATCATCTCGGACGAGCTCGCGATCCTCGACCAGGCCAGCTCCGAGGTTGCTGCGGACGCGGCAGACGCGGCGGGCGACGGCTGGCGGGTCGGGAGGCCCGGTGGTTCGGACGCGGGCGTCACCTTCCTCGCGCCCTTGGACCCACTGGCGTGGGACCGGGACCTGCTGCTGCGGCTGTGGGGCTTCGACTATCGCTGGGAGGTGTACGTCCCGGCTGCGAAGCGTCGGTGGGGCTACTACGTGCTGCCGCTGCTGTACGGCGACCGGCTCGTCGGTCGGATCGAGCCCCGGATCGACCGGACCACCGGCACGCTGCGGATCCTCGGCCTGTGGTGGGAGGACGGATTCGACCCCGTCGACGCCACGAACCCGGGCTTCGCCGACGCGTTCGTTGAGGCGCTGCGGGCGCACCTCGGGTTCGCCGGCCTGCGCCGGGTCGCCATGCCCAGAGCCGTCCGTCACCGGGCGCTCGCCGCGGGAGTCCGGGAGCGGCTCGAGCCGTCGCGGCGGCCCGCTATCCTCGCTCCATGAGCATCGAGATCCGGAACGCGACGCCCGACGAGTACCCGGCCCTCATCGACGTCATCAGCACCGCCTTCCTCGACCGTCCCGATGTTGCCCGCGTGGCGACGCAGGTCCGGCCGCTCTGGGACCCAGCCCGGACCTGGATCGCCCTGGACGGCGCACGGGTGTGCGGCAGCTTCCGCTCGTGGGCGACAGAGCTCACGCTCCCGGGCCTGGGGCGTCTCCCCGCCGCGGCCGTCGCCGCTGTCACCGTCCTCCCGACCCATCGTCGGCGGGGAATCCTCACCGGCCTCGCCGCCGCCGAGCATGCCGCGATCCGCGAGCGCGGGGAGGCGATGGCGCTCCTGTATGCGTCGGAGCACGGGATCTATGGGCGCTTCGGCTACGGGAGTGCGACCCGTCACGCGACGTGGAGCGTGGACCTGGGGCACACGCGGGTGCTTGCGCCGGTCGGGGATACGGGGACCGTGGAGCTGGTCACGCCGGACGTCGCGATCCGGGACACGATCCGTGACACGTATGACGCGTGGCGTCGCACGAGGCCCGGCGAGCTTCGCCGGCGCGACTTCACGTGGGACATGCGCCTGGGTCTCGAGGAGGAGGCGTGGGGCGAGCCCTGGAAGGGGTTCGTGGCCCTGCACCGCGACGCGGCCGGCCACGCCGACGGGTACCTGCGGTACAAGGCGAAGAACGAGTGGGACCAGCTCCCGCGAAACCGCCTGGAGGTCCAGGACCTGGTGGGTCTGACCGACGAGGCGGAGGGCGCGCTGTGGGCGTTCCTCGGTTCCGTGGACCTCGTCGCCAGCCTGCGCGCCGAGGGCCGCTCGCCCGCGGAGCGGCTCCCATGGCGGCTGTCCAACCCGCGCGCGGCAACGCTGACCGAGCTCGCCGACGGCATGTGGGTGCGGCTGTTCGATGTCCCGCGCTCGCTTGCCGCGCGCAGGTATGAGCGGGCCGGGAGCCTCGTGCTGGACGTGATCGACGATGACGCGGTCGGGGGTCGCTGGCGGGTCGCCCTCGAGGCGTCGCCCGACGGGGCAACGTGCGTGGCGACGGATCGCTCCCCGGACCTCACCCTGCCCGTCGCGGCGCTTGGGTCGGTGTACCTCGGGGCGCACGACCTGCGGGACGTCGCGCTCCGGACGGGCGTCGACGAGCACCGGGCAGGGGCACTTGCCGAGGCCTCGGCCGTGTTCGGGACGCTCCGCGAGCCGTGGTGCTCCACGTTCTTCTAGTTGGCAAGGCAGGCCCGGATCCTCGCACCCGGCGGTAGCATCGAGGGGATCCCGGAGGCGTCCCTGGGCCCCTCGTTGACGGAACGCCCGGTAATTCCGATAATTCCACTAGGGATTAGCTCGCGACCCTCGTCCTCGGCGGTCGCAGCGGGTCCCGACAGACACTTCGCCCCCACAACCCGGCCCCTGGCGGGTCCGATCGGAGCAGCGATGACCACGACCCGTGACCTCGTCAAGGATGAGCGCGACCAGTTCGCGTTCCACGACGACATCGTCTATCTTCGCGAGACCAAGCGGGGCCTGACCCGCGACACGGTCGAGGAGATCAGCGGGTTCAAGAACGAGCCGGCGTGGATGCTCGAGTTCCGGCTGCGGGCCTACGACCACTTCCTGAAGCGCAAGATGCCGACATGGGGCGGGCGGCTGGCGGACATCGACCTCGACAAGATCGTCTACTACCGCAAGCCGTCCGAGCGCGAGGAGAAGTCCTGGGACGACGTCCCGGAGCAGATCAAGGCGACGTTCGAGAAGTTGGGCATCCCCGAGGCGGAGCGCAAGTTCCTGGCAGGCGTCGGCGCGCAGTACGACTCCGAGGTCGTGTACCACTCGGTGCGCGAGGAGCTGAGCAACATCGGCGTCGTGTTCATGGGCACGGACCAGGCGCTGAAGGAATACCCGGAGATCTTCCGGAAATACTTCGGCACCGTCGTTCCGCCGGAGGACAACAAGTTCGCGGCGCTCAACGCGGCGGTGTGGTCCGGCGGCTCGTTCGTGTACGTCCCCAAGGGCGTCGAGGTCCCGCTCCCGCTCCAGGCCTACTTCCGGATCAACGGCGAGAACACGGGCCAGTTCGAGCGGACGCTGATCGTCGTCGACGAAGGCGCCAAGGTCCACTACATCGAAGGCTGCACCGCACCGATCTACGCGACCGACTCGCTGCACGCCGCGGTCGTCGAGGTGGTGGCGCTGGCGGGCTCCAAGGTCCGCTACACGACGATCCAGAACTGGTCGAACGACGTCTACAACCTCGTGACCAAGCGTGCCCATGCCTATGAGCGTGCGCACGTGGAGTGGATCGACGCGAACACGGGCTCCCGCCTCACGATGAAGTACCCCGCGATCTACCTTCGGGGCGAAGGGGCGAGCGCCGATGTCATCTCGGTCGCCGTCGCGGGCAAGGGCCAGCACCAGGACACGGGCGCGAAGGCCGTCCACCTGGCGCCCAACACCACGTCCCGGATCGTGTCCAAGTCCGTGTCCAAGGACGGCGGGCGTGCGACGTACCGCGGCCAGCTCAAGGTTGCCCCGGGCGCCACGGGCGTCACCGCCTCGGTCCGCTGTGACGCGCTGATGCTGGACGACCAGAGCCGCAGCGACACGTACCCGTACATCGACATCCAGGAAGACGACACGACGATGACCCACGAGGCCACCGTCGGCAAGGTGTCCGCGGACCAGGTCTTCTACCTGATGAGCCGCGGGCTCACGGAGAACGAGGCGACGAACCTCATCGTCCAGGGCTTCCTCGAGGTGTTCACCAAGGAGCTCCCGATGGAGTACGCCATCGAGTTCAACCGGCTCGTCAAGCTGGAGATGGAGGGGTCGCTCGGATGACCGAGGTCGCCGAAGCGTCCTCCCAGCCACGGCCCGCGCGCGCCCCTCGTCGGGCGCCCGCGGAGCTCTCGGTCACGTTCCTGGACCGGGCCTTTGTCGAGGGCCTCGCCGACGAGCGCGGCGAGCCCGCCTGGCTCCGCGCCGACCGCCTGGCCGCGCTCGAGGCATTCGAGGGTCTGCCGGTCGAGAACAACCGCCTGTATACGCCGTACCTCGACCTGCGCGCCGTCGCGCTGGAGGACGCCGCCCCGTACCGGACGACATCGTCCGCGCCACAGGCTCCGGCGTCGCTCCCGGACGAGGTCGCCGGGCTGCTCGAGATCCGCGAGGACGCGATCGTCACCCTCGCGCTCGATGCCACCGCGGCGGCCGCGGGTGTCCGCCTGGTGACGCTCACCGAGCTCGTCGGCACGGACGAGGCGCTCGCCCGCAGCCTCCTCGAGGATGGGGGCATCCTGCCGTCCGACGAGAAGCTTGCGCAGCTCTCGCGCGCCGCCTGGACCCAGGGCATCGTCGTCCACGTCCCGGCCGGTGTCCGCGTGGCGAAGCCGATCGTGCTCCGCTGGGCCGCAGGCGCGCCGCGCGCGCTCGTGGGGCGCACGCTCATCGTCCTCGGCGACGGCGCAGAGGCGTCGATCGTGGAGGAGCTCGTTGCGTCCGACGCAGCGGTCCCGGGTGCCCAGGGGCTCCTCTCGACGACGACCGAGATCAGGCTGGGTGCGAACGCGCGCCTCGCGATGGCGAGCCTGCAGGAGCTGGGCCCCGATCACATCGCGTTCCAGCAGCGTCTGGCCCGGATCGGGGATGGCGCGGACCTGCGCTGGGCGCTCGCCCAGCTGGGCGCACGGCTCGTCCGCTCACGCGTGGACAACGTCCTCGCCGGCGACCGGAGCACGGTCGAGCAGGTGGAGATCGTGTTCGGCGCCGGGGACCAGATCCACGACCTGACGTCGTACACGCGCCACGTCGGCCGGGACACGACCGGCCAGCTGCTGGCCAAGGGCGTCCTGATGGACCGCGCCCGGACGTACATGAAGGGCCTGATCCAGATCGAGAAGACCGCGATCGGGACCGACAGCTTCCTCGGCGAGTTCGGGATGAACCTCTCGAAGGCCGCCCGGTCGGTGGCCATCCCGTCGCTCGAGATCGACCAGCCGGACTGTCGCCGGGCGATGCACAGCTCCTCGGTCGGTCCGATCGACGAGACGCAGCTGTTCTATCTCGAGAGCCGCGGGATCCCGCCGGACGAGGCCCGCAAGTTCATCGTCCTCGGGTTCCTGGAGCCGGTCGTGGCGCGCGTCCCGCTGGAGGACGCCCAGGACCGCCTGCGAGAAGCGCTCGAGGCGAAGTGGCTGTCAGGGACCGGCGCCGGCACGGGATCCGCTGGATCCGCGGCAACCGCGCCATCCCAGGCCTGACGGGATCCTGCCCGCGCGCGTTCGTCAGGCCGCGCTGCCCCTTCCGACCGCTCCGCCCGCTACCATCGGCCACATGACACGCCGCATCGATCTGCTTGCCGCGGACGAGCTCGCCGAGGGCGAGATGAAGATGGTCTGGGTGGACCAGACGGATCCCGTGCTCGTGATCCATCGGAACGGGGAGTTCAGCGCGCTCCAGGGCACCTGCTCGCACGAGTACTACGAGCTCGATCGCGGCTTCCTCACCGCCGGGACGCTGACCTGCCCGCTCCACATGTCCCGCTTCGACCTGTCGGACGGCGAGCCGCTCGACCCGCCCGCCGTGCTGCCACTGGCCGTCTATCCGGTCGTCGTCGTCGACGGGCGGGTGTCGATCGAGGTCCCGGACGGCGCGCTGGAGCTCAACGAGGATGCATGAGCGGATGGGCGGCCCCGGCGCTCAGCCGCGGTTTGGGCTCCCTGCGCGCGTGTAGACGAGGATCGTCCGCTCGAACGTGATCACCGTCTCGTCGCGCTGGTTGTAGCCACGGGTCCGGATGCGTACCAGGCCCTGCCCGGGTCGGCTCTTCGATGGGCGCGTCTCGAGCACCTCGGACTCCGCGTACAGCGTGTCGCCCGCGAACACCGGAGCGGGCATCCGGACCTCGTCCCAGCCGAGGTTTGCGACGGCGTTGCGCGACACGTCGTCCACCGACAACCCGGTGACGATCGCAAGCGTGAGCGTCGACACGACGAGCGGCCGGCCGAACTCCGTGCGGGACGCGTAGTCCGCGTTCGAGTGCACGGGATGGGGGTTGTTCGTGAGCAGCGAGAACCACGAGTTGTCGGTGTCGCTGATCGTCCGCCCGTTGGGATGCCGGTAGACGTCGCCGACCGCGAAGTCCTCGAGGTAGCGGCCCTCCCAGCCGGGCACGATCCGTCGCCCGTCCACGGCCGCCTCGTCCACGGCCGCCCCGTATGCGGCGTCACCGTCCGTGGTCCCGCTCACGCCCGGCCTCCCGTGACTGTCCAGATCGCTTCGGCCTCCGTGCGTTCGGACGACCCGATCACGCCGAGGGCGACCGCGCGTCCAGGCTCGAACCGGCCCAGCGCCACCGCGCGTCGTAGCAGCACGCGCGCATGACGGTCCGTGGCGCGGTCGCTCATGACGCCGCCGATGATCGTGGCGCCCCTGCCCTCGTCCTCCACCGACACCCGGTAGGCCTCGAGCTTCGCCGCCTCCACCTCGAGCGACGCCGGGTCGAGGCCCGCATCGAACGCGAGCAGGACGGCGAACAGCTGCGCGGGATGGCCGACCCACTTGCCGAGCATCCCCAGCTCCCGGGCGCGCACCGCGTCCGCGTGGACGAGGGCCATCCGGTCCAGGAATCGGGCGCGGTTGGCGGCCGCATCGAGCACCGGGTCGGCAACCGGGTAGGCGAGGGTCATGCCGTCGACGGCCGGGACGCCCGCGGCACCCGCGACGTTGACGATCTCCGCGCGCACCCAGGTGGCAAGGGCGGAGTCATCGGCGATGATCGCCAGCCCGAGGTCCGCGGAATAGTCGGCGAGGCCGTAGATGATCGAGCACAGCCGCGGGATTGCCGCGAGCGTGATCTCGGGCAGGCGCGCCGCCGCCCAGCCACTCTCGACGAGGAAGCCAACGCGGATCGAGCGTGGAGGGAGTCCGACCGCCGCCTCCGCCGCGTCGAGGAACGCGTACAGGGCCTCGATCTCCTCGGGATGCTCCACCTTGGGGTAGATGACTGCATCGAGCCGATCCGCCGCCCCCCGCTCGGCGAGGGCGCCGATCACGGACGCGAGGTCGCGGGCCGTGGTCCCGAGGCCGAAGCCCGGCGGCCGGAAGGTGCGCAGGGACGTCGGGCCACTACCCGCCCAGTCCGCCTCGGCGATGGTGGCTGCGGCCTCGTGCAGCCCGGCGTCGGTGACGTCGTCGCGGAGCGCCTGGGCATCCTCGCCATCGAGCATCACGAGCGGCGCGCGCTCCGGTCGCGCGAGGAGCGTCTCGACGCGGTCGACGGGCGTCTCCAGCCGCTCCGCGAGGTCACCCGGCGTCACGCCGAAGCGCTCGAGGATCCGGGCCATCGGTGCCGTGCCGCCCTCCACCGCCTTGCGGGCCATCACCCCATCGGCGGCGGGCGTCGTGAAGTGGGCGGCCTGGCGCCAGTAGCGGAGAGGCAGCGCTGCACGCCGCGCCTCGAGCTCGGGGAGGATGGCGTCGCGGCTCGCGTCGAAGGCCGCCACGGCGTCCGCAAGTCGCTCGCTCATCGGGCGTCGTCCATCGAACCTGCAGCCGGCGGCCGCAGCTCGGGGACGCGGTCACCGATCGGCCCGTCCGGAAACAGCTCCCGGAGCAGCTCCGCCGCCGTCCGTTCGATGATGCCCGCGACGTCCGGCGAGAACGGTGCCGGATGCCCGTAGCCGCGGTGCGAGACGGCGGGCTCGTAGCCGCCGAACGGATACTCCTCGGGCGTGGAGACGTAGCCCAGGCTGCCGTTCGAATACCCGGCGAACACCGTGACCGGCGCGGGCGACGCCGTCCGGACGGCCGCGCCGATCTCACCAAAGATCTCGCCCGGCGCGCCGATGATCGCGGTGTCGCCGAGGCGCGCCGCCCAGACCTCGCCGTCGATCGCCGTGGGCAGCGGACCCTGGCGCGCCGCGTCGAGCATCTGGCGGAGCCACTCGATGTGGTAGCGGACGGGGTTCATCGTCGCCCGGGTCTCGCCGGCATCGCCGCGCGCCTGGAGGTCCGCCCGGCGCTCCGCGAGCTCCCGTTCCAGGTCCGCGGGGGGCGGCGCGTCGAGGAGCGGCAGCGACACGATCCGGCGCGCGCTGCGCAGGACCGGCAGCGGCTGATCGCGGGCCAGGCGGCGGCGGTAGAGGTGGATCGGCGTGACGGACCCGTACCCCAGGCGAGCGACGTCGATCGCGCGCGGGTCCCGGTCGGCAATTGCGTGCGCCGCTTCCAGGGCCAGCCGCTCGCCGACAGCCTTCGCGGATCCGGGCTCATCGCGGAACGCCTCCAGGGGCAGGACGTTCCCGGCCGCACCCTGGAGGAAGATCGTGACGCCGTCGGGGCGCAGCCGTGTGTCGAGCAGGTCGCGCAGCGGGCCCACGAAGTCGGAGCCGACGAGCGGCACCTCCGGTCCGACGACGACCGGGTGACACCCGAAGCCGACGATCGTCGCGATGGCCTCCGGCTGGTCGGCCGGGGCGTCCAGCGCATCGATGCGCAGCGTCGGGACGCTCTCGTCGAGGAACAGGTCCGGGTTCCAGCCGAGGATCGTCCGGCCGTCGGGCGTGCGCTCGCGGCGGTTGACCGCGATGTTGTGCACCCGCCCCACGCCGCCGGAGATCCGCGCCTCGACCGCCGATTCGGCAGCCTGGACCGCCGCCGAGGCGTACAGGTCCGGGACCGCGTCCCACCACCGGAGCTCCGTCTCGGTCCAGCCGTCGAACTCGCCGCCCATCTTGACCGGCGCGCCGGGCCACGGCGAGGCGTGGCTGTGCGAGGAATTGAGCAGGACCTCCTCTGGCCGGCAGGACACCGCGGCCGCCACGCGCGCCCGGATCCGGTCGCTCATCTCCGTCGTGAGACCCACCACATCCGCCGCGATCACGACCACGCTCGTGCCGGCCTCGCCCCGCAGGACGCACGCGGTCGCCATCAGCGGGTCCCAGACGCCCCTCGCTGCGCGGGCGCGACGGACGTAGCCCAGCAGGTCGACCGGCAGTGGCGGCGTGATCTCGACGCGCGCGCCGCCGGCAAGGAAGCCCATCGCCGCGGCGCTCAGTCGGGTCCGGCGCCCGGGGCCCAGCCCGCGGGCGCCTCGAGCAGGGTCTTGAGCGTACCGAGGAAACGTGCGGCCCCGGCCCCGTCCAGCGCGCGATGATCGGCGGACATCGTGGCGCCCATGATCCGGCGCACCACCACCTGGCCATCACGGACCACGGCGCGCTCGTAGCCGCGCCCGGTCGCGAGGATCGCCACCTGGGGCGGCGTCACGATCGCGGTGAACTGGCTGACCTCGAACATGCCGAGGTTGCTGAGCGTGAACGTGGCGTCGGTCATCTCCGGCGCGCGCAACCGGCCCGCCCGCGTGCGGGCCGTCAGGTCGGCGAGGCCCGCGGCGAGGTCGTCCACCCCGCGCGACGCGCAATCGAGGAGCGCCGGCGCGATGAGCCCGTCGTCAACCGCGATCGCCACCCCGATGTTGACCGCGTCCCAGCGCTCCAGGGTCTCGCCAGCCCACGCCGCGTTGAACGCGGGGTGCTCCGCGAGCGCCATCGCCAGCGCGCGGATCAGGTACGCAGTGAGCGTCACGCGGTCGGCCTTCTCGCGGCCGGCGTTGTGGCGCTCGGCGGCGGCGCCCAGGGCGTCGATCTCGATCTCGGTGGTGACGTAGAAGTGGGGGACCTGCTGCTTGCTCTGGACCATCCGACGGGCGATCGCCGCCCGCATCGGGGTCGCGCTGACCGGGTGCCGGCCGTCCGTCATGGGGCCTCAGGCCTCGTCGTCGAGGTAGCCGATGACCTCGCCGACCGGCAGCTCCGCGCCCGCCTCGGCCACGATCTCGACGAGCGTGCCCGACGCGGTGGACTCCATGTCTACCGTGGACTTCTCGGTCTCGATCTCGGCGATCACGTCGCCGCGCGCGACGGTGTCCCCGACCTGCTTGACCCACGCGCCGATCTTGCCCGACTCCATGTCGTAGCCGAGCTTCGGCATCTCGATCGCGATCCGCGCCATCCCTGCCTCCGTACAGCGTCCCAGGCGACCCCGGGTGTCGATCATCGCGCCCGGATGGCGCGGGTGCAAAGGTTTCCAGCCGTATGATAGCCGAGTGATCCCGGGCGCGGAACCGGGCGACGGAGGAGGGTTGCTGGCCATGGAGTTCCTCGTCCACATCGAGGTGCGCTATCCGGCGGACGGCGACCGCGAGGAGCTCGAGCGGCTGTCCGCCCGCGAGACGGTCGCCGCGCGCGACCTCGCGGCCGCCGGCACGATCCGTCGCCTGTGGCGGATCCCTGGTCGGCGCGCGAACTGGGGTCTCTGGGAAGCCCCAGACGCGACGGCGCTGGACGCTGCCCTTGCGTCGCTGCCGATGTTCCCGTGGTTGGAGATCGAGGTTCAGCCGCTCGCCCGGCATCCACGTGACCCGGAGCGGCCCGGGGGTCGCTAAGGCGCCGTCCGGGCACCCGGGGCACGCCCGCCCGGAGCCGTGGTGCGCACCCGTCGCGCACCCCGGCCGATGCTCACTTGACACCCGGAGAAGCGGGCCGGTAATGTCCGCTCGCGGTCACGGCGAACGTTTCCAGTAATGTTTGTTGCTCGGCGACGCGCCGCCGCGTCTGACGCTGTCAGGAGGAGGAGTTCACGTGTCCTTGCATATCTCCGGGTCGAACGGTACCCGGCTCGCGGGGCTCCTCGCGAGCTTCGCGATCGTCGTGGCCGCGTGCGGCGGCGGGGGCGCGACGAGCGCACCTGTCAGCCAGGCACCGGCCAGCCAGGCCCCCTCATCCGAGGCACCGGCCAGCTCGGCACCTGCGTCAATGGCGGCCGAGAAGTTCAAGATCGGCTACATCTCGCTGGGCGACTCGGTCCCCTTCGTCAAGCTCGTCTCGGACGGCATCAAGAAGGCCGCCACCGCTGCCGGCCAGGACCTCGCGTTCTGCGACTCCGAGATCGACGCTGCGAAGGCCCTCGCCTGCGCCCAGAACCTCAAGGTCCAGGGAGTCCAGGGCGTCCTCAACTTCCAGGTCTTCCAGGACTCGTCCAAGGAGGTCTGCGCCGCGTACGACAACCTGCCGACGATCGCCATCGACATCATCCAGCCTCCGTGCCAGATCGCGTTCATGGGCGCGAACAACAAGGCCGCAGGCAAGATGGGCGGCGAGGCCATCGGCAAGTACGCGAAGGACAACTGGAACTGCGACATCACCGCGTACGTCTCGCTCGAGTCGACCGCCGCGGGCTCCGCGAACACCGACCGCATGGGCGGCTGGCGCGAGGGCTTCAAGGAGTTCTGCCCGATCCCCGCGGAAAAGGAGCGCATCCTTGACGGGGCGGATCGCACCGACCCGGCCCTCGAGCAGGTGACCAACCTCCTGGGCGCCCTCCCCGGCAACCACATCGTCGTCGTGGCCATCAACGAGGACGGCATCCTCGGCGCCATCGGCGCCGCGAACACGCTGGGCCGCCAGAAGGACCTCTACTACGGTGGCCAGGGCACGGACCCGTCCATCTGGAAGGACGTCGCCTGCAACCCGAACTACATCGCCTCGGTCGCCTACTTCCCGGAGCGCTACGGCGACCTGCTCATCCCGAACATGGTCAAGAAGCTCCAGGGCGAGACGATCCCGGAGAACATCTTCACCGAGCACGTCGTGGTCAACAAGGACAACATCCGGACGATCTACCCCGAGACCCCCGCCTGCTGATCGGCTGACAGCCCGAAGGGACGACGACCCATGGCCTTCTCCCTGCGGGCGAGCGAGATCCGCAAGTCCTTCGGCGGCGTCGAGGTCCTCCACGGTGTGGACCTCGACGCAACCGGTGGCACCGTCCTCGCCCTCCTGGGCGAGAACGGCGCTGGCAAGAGCACGCTCGTCAAGATCATCGCCGGCGACTACACCCCGGACGGCGGGGCCGTCATCGTGGACGACGTCGCCCACAGCTCGCTGACCCCGATCGACGCCCAGCGTCTCGGGGTCGCGATCATCTTCCAGGAGTTCCAGGACGCCCCGACGCTGACCGTCGCCGAGAACATCTCGATGGGCCGCCTCCCGCACCGGGCAGGCGTCGTCGACTGGAACGAGGTCAACCGCCGGGCAACGAAGATCCTCCAGGAGCTCGAGGTCGATATCAACCCGGCCGCCCGGATCGACACCCTCCGTGTCGGCGAGCGCCAGATTGTCGAGATCGCGCGCGCCCTGTCGCGCTCGGCGCGCCTCCTGATCCTCGACGAGCCCACTGCGGCACTCTCGCAGCACGAGGCTGACCGGCTGTTCACGTTCATCCGCAGGCTGCGCGACCAGGGGGTCGCCATCATCTACATCACCCACCGCCTGGACGAGGTGTTCACGATCGCGGACCGTGTCCAGGTGCTGCGCGACGGGTCCACCGCCCTGCTCGCCGAGGTCCCGGACACGGATCGCGCCTCCCTCATCGAGGCGATGGTCGGCCGGCGCCTCATGGAGCTGCCGCGCCCGGAGCCGCTGCCGCGCCCGGAGGAGGTGGCGCCCGCGATCCGCTGGACGAAGGCGTCGTCCGGCAAGTCGTTCAGCGACATCTCGCTCGATGTCCACAAGGGCGAGATCGTCGCGATCTACGGCAAGCTGGGCTCCGGGGCGTCCGAGGTGGGGGAGAGTGCCTACGGGCTGCACCCGATCACCGGCGGCAAGCTGGAGATCAAGGCGGAGCAGGTGACGCTCAGCGGGCCGGTCGCGGCGGTGCGCAAGGGCGTTGGTTTCCTGCCCGCCGAGCGCAAGGCCGGTGGCGCGTTCATGGTCCGGCCGGTCTCGGAGAACGTTGCCGTCGCGTCGTGGTCAAGGATGGCCACGTTCGGGCAGATCCTGCGCCGGGTGGCGGAGAACAAGGCGTACCGGCGGTGGCACGACCAGCTCTCGATCCGGTCGAGGAACGACCCGCGCCAGGCCATGGGCACGCTCTCGGGCGGGAACCAGCAGAAGGTGCTGCTGGGGCGCTGGCTGGAGCGCAACTCCGATGTCCTCATCCTCATCGAGCCGACACGCGGCGTGGACGTGGGCGCACGCCAGGACATCTATGCCGCGCTGCGCAAGCTGGCGGCCGCGGGGGTGGCGGTGCTCATCGCCACATCCGACTACGAGGAAGCCGTCCAGGTCGCCGATCGCGCATACGTGATGGCGAAGGGACACATGGTGACCGAACTCACGGGCGACGCCGTCACCAGCGGCCGCCTGCTTGAAGCGTCCGGAGGGTAGCGCGACGTGACCGACAGCCAGGATCCCGCGGCGGCACCGCCCCCCGCCCAGGCTGCGCCCGCAGGCGCGGTCGCCGTCGCGCCGATGTCCGGCACCCCGAAGGGCAAGGGCCTGTCCATCCCGGAGACCGCGGCGCTGGTCGGCGTGCTCGCCCTCCTGTTCACCGTCTTCTCGATCGCCTCGCCGTTCTTCCTGAACACCGAGAACCTGATCAACATCCTCCAGAACGTCGCGGTCGTGGGGATCGTCGCCTGCCCGGCAACGCTCCTCCTGATCGCCGGGCAGTTCGACCTGTCGGTCGGCTCGGCGGCCGGGTTCGTCGCGATGCTCATGGCCGTCGCGGCGCTGCAGCCGGGCTCGGGCGGCACCGACGTGCCGTGGTCGGGGGGCCTGCCGCTCGTCGCCGCCTTCATCGTCGCCGTGCTGGGCACGCTTCTCATCGGCGTGATCAACGCGTTCAGCGTCACGGTCATCGGGATCAACGCGCTGATCACCACGCTGGGCACGCTGGCCATCTTCCGTGGCCTCACGAAGGTACTCGGCAACGGGCAGACGATCCGGATCAACGACTTCGGCCAGCTGGGCGTCCAGCGGGTGTTCGGGATCCCGCTGCCCGTCTACATCTTCGCCGCCGTGGTGGTGGTGTTCTGGTTCGTGCTGCGCTACACGGTCTACGGCCGGTCGCTGTATGCGATCGGGGCGAGCCCGACCGCCGCGCGGCTCGCGGGCATCCGGACCAAGCGCGTGATCTTCATCGCCTTCCTGCTCTCGAGCCTGTGCGTGGCCCTCGCGGGCCTCATCCGCCTGTCGCAGGTGGGCGGCGCGTCGGTCAACGGCGGGCTGGGTCTCGAGCTCTCGGTCGTGACGGCGGTCGTCCTTGGCGGCGCCAGCCTGGCGGGCGGGCGTGGCGGGATCGGCGGGACGGTCCTCGCCGTCCTGATCGTGGGGGTGCTGTCGAACGGCCTTATCCAGCTCAACTTCCAGTCGTTCTGGATCGAGGTCATCGGAGGCCTGCTGCTCCTGCTGGCCGTGACATTCGACCGGGTCCGGGTTCGCCTGACCCGCGCGGACGCCTGACGTCGGGCATCCGCACTGAGGGGATCACTACGCGCACGGCCGCCAGGCGGCCGGTCAGGGAGAGTGTCCCGGGTCGAGAGGCGATCCCGGGAATGCACGAAGGAGAGTCGGTGTCAGTGTCCCACGCCCCCCGCACCAGTCTCGCCCGCCTGGGCGTCCTGCTCACGGCAGGCGCCCTGCTCGTCGCCGCCTGCGGTGGCTCCGCGGCAACATCGGCGCCCGCCAGCCAGGCGCCCGTCAGCCAGGCTCCGGCCTCCGACGCCCCGGCCTCCGCGCCTGCGAGCGCAGCGATCCCGATGAAGGTCGGCTACATCTCGCTCGGCGAAGCCATCCCGTTCGTCAAGCTCGTGTCGGACAACATCAAGGCGGAGGCCGAGAAGGCCGGCATCGAGATCGCGTTCTGCGACTCCGAGATCGACGCGGCCAAGGCGCTCGCATGCGCCCAGAACCTCAAGGTCCAGCAGGTCCAGGCAGTTCTCAACTTCCAGCTGTTCGAGGCGAGCTCGAAGGAGGTCTGCGCGGCCTACGGCGACCTGCCGACGATCGCCATCGACATTCACCAGGCCCCGTGCGAGGTCGCCTTCATGGGCGCCGACAACACCACGGCCGGCACGCTGTCGGGCAAGTTCGTCGGCGACGCGCTCAAGGCCGAGAACAACTGCACCTACGAGGCCGTCGTCACCCTCGACACCAAGGGCGCCGGCTCAACGACCCTCGCGCGCATGAACGGCATGATCGCGGGCTTCGAGGAGTCGTGCGGCAAGATCGACGCCGCCAAGTTCAAAAGCCTCGACGTCGGCGGCACGACCGACCAGGCCGTCACGAAGTTCGGCGACCAGCTCTCGGCGATCAAGCCGGGCGGCATCGTGGTGGTCCTCAGCCTCAACGACGACATGTCGCTGGGCGCCTTCGCTGCCGCGCGTACCGCCGGCCGCGAGAAGGAGATCCGCCTCGCCGGCCAGGGCGCCGACCCGACCTCGTGGAAGGACATCGCCTGCAACCCGCAGTGGCTGGCCGACACGGCCTACTTCCCCGAGCGCTACGGGACAATCCTGATCCCCGCGGTCGTCGACCTGCTCAACGGCAAGACGATCGAGAAGAACCTGTTCACCAAGCACGACACCGTGACCAAGGACAACGTCCGCACGCTCTATCCCGACACGCCCGCCTGCTGAGGGTACGGCGCGTCATCATCCGGCCCCGCTCCATCCCCCCGGAGCGGGGCCGGACCTTGTCCATCGACAGACCACCGGTGGGGTGATGCGATGAGCGATCCAGTGCTCCCCGGGCGGGGCGACGGCGGTCGACTCCGGCTGGGCGTCATCGGCGCCGGGACGTGGGCCGTGGCCGCGCACATCCCGGGCTTCCTGCGGCGGCCCGAGGTGGAGCCGCACATCGTCAGTCGCCGGGACCCGGCGCTGCTTGAGGAGATCCGCGCTCGCTTCGGGTTTGCCCGGGCGACGACGGACTGGCGCGAGGTCATCGACGCTCGCCCGGACATCGTCGCGCTCACCGGTCCCGTCCATCTCCGTGCCGCGCAGGCCCTCGCGGCGATCGAGGCCGGGATCCACGTCCTGGCCGAGAAGCCGTTCACGATCGACCCTGGCGACGCCTGGGCAATCGATCGCCTCGCGCGCGAGCGGGGCGTCCACGTGCAGCTGTGCTACGCCTGGAACGAGATGGGCATCAGCGAACGGGCGTACCAGCTGATCCACGGGCCGGACGGCATCGGGACCGTGGAGCACGTGTCGGTCGAGATGAGCACGGTCGTGCGCGACCTGCTCACGACCGGGCGGACGTACGTTGGAGAGGATGCCGGCGCGCCCCTGCCGCGTGCCGAGACCTGGTCCAATCCGTCCATCTCGGGCGGAGGCTACGGCCAGGGGCAGCTGACCCATGCGCTCGGCCTCGTCATGCGGCTCGTCCCGGACCTGCGTGCCTCGCAGGTCGCGGCGTTCACCGCGTCACCGGGCGCTACGGTGGAGCTCCACGATGTCATCGCCGTCCGGTTCGCGGGCGGCGCGATCGGCTCGATCGGCGGCGCGTCGCTGCCGTTCAACACCTTCGGCAACGTCCACCAGCTCCGGATCCGGGTGACCGGGGAGCGGGGACAGGTCGTCCTGGACATGACCGCGCCGGGCGTCACCCGCTCGATGGGCACGGACGACGTCACGGTCGCCCTGTCCGATGACGACATGCTGTGGTCGTTCGACCGGGTGACAGACCGGCTCGTCGACCTGGTGCTCGGGCGGACGACGGCCAACCCTTCGCCCGCCTCGCTGGGAGCGAAGGTCGTGGAGATCCTCGACGGCATGTACCGCAGCGCAGCGACGGGAACGGTCGTTAGGGTGGGGTCAGCGGGGTAGGGGCCACCGTGGTGTCCACGGTTCACTGACTCCGCTGCGTGTCAGGAGAACGCTGTCCACGTGCATCTTGCGCGCGGAAGTAGCACCTGGGCGATCGACCCACGCGTGACATCGATGGAAGTGACTCACCGGCGAGTCACGGTTCCGCGGCGCGAACCGTCATTGGCGTCCCGGCCTGATCGGCGAGACACGGTTCGGTGGCGCGGACCGTCACGGCCCCCGGCCCTCACCGTGGGCCAACGGCCGGCGACCCGAGGACCCGGGCACGGCGGGTCGTAGGATTATGCGATGCACGTCTACCTCGAGACCGAGCGCCTGACCCTCCGGCGGTTCACGCCCGACGACCTCGACGACCTCGTCGCGCTCGATGCCGACCCAGCGGTCATGCGCTACATCAACGGCGGTCGACCGACGGCCCGCGACGAGATGCGCGACGACTACCTCCCGTGGTGGCTCGCCTACTACGATCGCGGCGACGCCTGGGGGTTCTGGGCGGCGATCGAGCGCGAGACAGGCGCCTTTCTGGGCTGGTTCCACCTGCGCCCGAACGAGGAGGACCCGCCCGACGAGCCGGAGCTCGGCTACCGCCTTGTCCGCGCCGCGTGGGGCAGGGGCTATGCGACCGAGGGATCTCTGGCGCTCATCGATGCGGCATTCGAGCGCCATGCCGCCAGCCGCGTGTACGCAACGACGATGGCGGTCAACGAGGGCTCGTGGCGGGTCATGGAGAAGGCCGGGATGCGCTTCATCCGGCACTTCGTCATGCCCTGGCCTGACCGGATCGAGGGCGAGGAGCACGGCGACGTGGAGTGGGCGATCACCCGCGCCGAGTGGGGGGCCGACCGCGCGGCCGATTGACCGCCGCCGCTCGTCGCCCGTGGGCAGTCAGCAGACGCCCGACACCAGACCGCTGACGCCCGCCACCCGACTGCCGACGCCCGGTCAGCCGAGCGCGATGCCGGCCGGTGGGAGCGTGACCTGGGCCTCGATCGGGACGACGACGCCGGCGCGCACGACGGCTGTCGGCACGAGACGCCGTTCAGCGTCGCGGGCGATGGCGTGCGAGTCCACGAGCCGGGTGCGGCCCTCGTGCAGCGCGAGCACGGTGATGTCGGCCTCGCCGCCCACCTCCAGTCGGCCGAGGCCTGCGCCCGCCGCGCCGAGCGCCGCCGCCGGGGCCGTCGTCGCCATCGCGATCACCTGCTCGAGCGGCAGGCCGAGCAGCAGGAACTTCGACAGGGTCGTCGCCATGTCCTCCACCGGCGTCGCGATGTTGAACCTGTGGAGGTCAGAGCTGATCGTGTCCGGGAGGAAGCCGTCCGCGAGGGCCGCCTCCGCGACGGCCCACGTGAACGAGCCCGCGCCGTGCCCGACATCGAACCGGACGCCGCGCTCGCGGGCCTCGCGGGCCCCGGCCACCAGCCGCCCGTTGTCCGCGACGATCGCACCCGGCCGCCATCCGGTGTACGCGTGGGTCACGACGTCGCCCGGACGGAGCAGCGCCAGCGCTTCCTCGATGTCGAACGGCGTGCCGCCGATGTGGGCCATCACTGGCAGGTCTGTCGCCCGTCCGGCCTCCTCGGCGCGGCGCAGCCCCTCCAGCCCGTTTGGGCCAGCAAGCATCTCGGACAGCCGGACCTTGAACCCGACGATCGCGTCCGGGTTCGCCGCGGCGACGCGTGCGGCCCGCTCCGGGTCAGCGAAGCGGAGGTCGTGCAGCTCGCCCAGGAACGGGTCGATCTGCCCGCTGAGGCTGATGTTGAGGAAGGCGAGGATGCGGCCACGGGACGCCTCGATCACCCAGCGGCGGAACCCGGGCCAGGTATTGGCGCCGACCGATCCCGCGTCAACGGCCGTCGTCACGCCACGCCCGAGACACGTCGGGTCCGCCTCGACGGACAGATCCGCCACGCCCGGGTAGACGTGGACGTGGAGGTCAACGAGGCCGGGCACCACGTACTGCCCCGACGCGTCGATAACGACGTCCGTGTCGCCGCCCGACAGGTGCGGCTCGATGGCCGCGATCCGGCCGCCCGCAACACCGACGTCGAGTGGCTCGTTGCGCCCGCTCGCGGGGTCGATGACAGTCCCGCCCGCGATGACCAGGTCGTAGCGGCTCACGGCAGCACCTCCAGCAGCATCTCGGCGAGCTCGCCACGTGGCTCGCCGCCGAGCACGAGTTCGGCAGTGACGACGACGCGGCCCGGGACGGCGTCCGCGGGCACGTCGATGACAAGGTCGATGACCGCGGTCCCGTCGGGCGGGATCGTGGCGTTTTCGGCGGGCGGCGCCCCAGATCGCCAGGCCCCCGGCACACGGACGCTGATCGCCGCCTCGCGCGCGACAGCGGCGTGGTTGCGCAGGATCACCTGCACGGGCATCGAGTCACCGGGTCGGGCGGTCGCCCGGTAGGGGTCGAACCGGACGAGGTATGGGTCCAGTGCCTCGTTCGCGAGCCCGGGGACCGGCGAGAGCCGACCGAGCACGAGCTCCAGGGAGCGCGCCCAGGCGAGGAACTCGTCGAGGTCCGCGCGGGTCACCTCGAGCGCGCCGGTGTGCCCGGTGAGCAGCAGCTCCGGCTCGTAGGCGAGCAGGCGCTCGACGCCGGTCCGGATCGAGTCGAGACGCATGACGTTGCGATAGATCGGCGCCGCCGCGCGGAGCGGCGTCAGCGACCCCGCCAGCAGGTTGTCGCCCGTGAACGCGACGCGGACGCCGTCGATCGTGCCCCCGAGCCCGAGCGCGAACTCCGTGTGGCCGGGCATGTGGAACGTCTCGAGGTCCGCGGCGCCGTGACGGATGCGGTCACCGTCCGCGAGGACGCGGTCAACGCGGATCGCGTCGGGCCACAGGCAGGGCAGGTCGAAGCGCGCTGGCGTCGCGACGATGTCGGCGAACGTCGCGTGGATCCACGCCTCCGCTCCCTCCTCCCGCTGGAGCCAGGGCACGCCCGCCAGGTGATCGTCGTGGTAGTGGCTGGGGATCGCGGCGATGATCCGCCGGAGCCCTGCTGCCTCGCGCAGCTCGTCCAGCGTGTGGGTCACGAACCGCTGGTCGGCATAGAAGTGGTCCCACGACGGGAAGCCGTAGTCGAGGACGAGCGCATCGCCGGCGTCGTCGAGCAGGGCATACGTGTTGGCGAGGCTGTGCGGGTTCGCCCACACGTGGGGCAGGACATGGGCAAGCGGCTGGTCGGTGCTGCTCGGCCATGTCGTCCACACGCGGTTGCGCCGGACCTCGCCCAGGAGCGTGGCCAGCTCCCCGAGGTTGCGGCCAAGCGCCGCGAGCGCCACCTGCCCGTCCCGGATCGGCGAGCCATGCGACGGGAGGAGCGTCCGTGGGCCTCGGCGTGCGAGGAGTCGCACGCTGTGCCGGGCCGCGCCGACCGCGTCGGGCATGCCGTACTGCCACTGGAGGTCGTGCAGCGTGGGCACGGTCCCGGCCCCGGCGACGAGGTCGCCGGTGAAGGCGACATCCGTGCCGTCGATCGTCGCGAGGAGGCTGATCGACCCGCGGGTGTGGCCCGGCGACGGGAGGACCTCGATCGCACCGCCCGCCCAGTCGAGGCGCTCGTGGTCGGCGAGGCCGCGTGCCACCGGGATCGAGGTGGCGCGCGTGAAGCCGAGACTGGACGCGTCGTACGAGTCGTAGGTCCGGCGGAGGCGCCAGAACGCGTCGGTCGCCTCGAATAGCGAGCGCTCGCGGGCGGGGACCCAGACAGGGATTCCGCGGGCGACCGCGAGGTCGTCGCCGCCACACTGGTCCCGGTGGCGGTGGGTGTGGGCGATGGCCGCGACCTCGCGGACGCCGATCCCGGGCAGCTCGTCGAGGATCCCGCCCGAGCCGAAGTCGATGAGCAGGGCGCGTTCGCCGGCGGTCCAGGCGTAGACGTTGCAGGTGTCCCGGTACCACCACAGGTTCGGTCCGAGGCGCGTGAGTCGACCGCCGACCTCGCCCGCGTGGCTCACGCGGGGACCGCAAGCAGGCGGGCCGGGTTCGCCACGAGCATCGAATCAACGTCGTGCGCGGTGACGCCGAGGTCGCGGAGCAGCGGCGCGACGTGGCGGAGGAGATGGTCGTAGCCCCAGCCGCCCCAGCGCCGGTACCGCGTTCGAACGCCGATGTCCTGGCCGAGCACGAGCTGGTCCGCGTAGCCCTCGGCGACCAGCCGCGCGACGAAGGCAGCGACGTCCGCGTCCGACGGCGGCCAGCCGCCAGGGCCGAGCAGCGAGTGGTCGAAGCCGAACAGGTCGAACCCGAGGATCGCACCCCGGTCGAGGAGCCCACGCAGCTCGTCGCGGCGGTCGATGGCCGTGCTCGCGTGGCCGAGGATCACCCGGCCCGGGTCCGCGCCGGCTCCCTCCAGCAGCTCCAGGACGAGCGGCCCCTCGTGGCCCCACGGGTGGAGGTGGACGGAGATCGCGAGGCCCGTCTCGCGCGCGGCCGCCGCGACGGCCCGCAGCACCCGCCGCTCCGCCGGGACAACCGGGTCGGACGTCCCGATCTCGCCGTAGATCCCGGGCAGGATTCCGCTGCCGTCGAGGCCGTCCCGTGCGTTGGAGACGAGTCGCCCGGTGATCGCACCGTCCTCGGCCTCCGCGACCCAGCGCTCGTGCGTCTGTGCGAGGTAGTGCCCGGCACCCGCGACGATATGCAGCCCGGTGCGCTCGCTGATCACCGCCAGCCGGGCGACATCCCGGCCCAGCGACGGCGGGGTGAGGTCGACCACGGTCCCGCCGCCGACGGCCCGGTACGCAGCCAGCTCCTCGACGGCGGCATCCTCGTCCGTCAGCCGGTAGTTGTCCGGGTGGACGCCCGGGTTCCAGCGCGCCTCGGCCGCGACATCAGGGGACCACTCGGCGGAGTCGGATGGCGTGTACCCGTGGATGTCGAGCAGCGGCGTCGAGTCCATCCAGACGTGCTCGTGCATGAGGGTCACCCCGAGCGCGCCGGGGTCGACCGGCCCGCGGACCGTGCGGACGATGTCCGCCATCAGGCGACGGACGCCGTCCCGGCGATGACGGTCCCGGCGATGGTGGTCTCGGTGACGCCCGCGAGCCCCAGCACGAGCTCCACCTCGTGCCCGCCCGGCGCCAGTGCGACCGGAAGGGACACCTCGGCGGTCTGCAGCCGCCGGACGTAGAAGCCGTGCTCGGGTCCAAGCGAGTCGCCGCCGAACGAGACACCGCTCTCGCCGACGGTCCGGTTGCGCAGCGCGAGCGCCGCCGCGGGCAGCTGGACGCCGTCGAGCGTGAGCCGCACGGATGAGAGATACCGCGAGACCGGGCCCGGGTTGGTCACGAGGAGCGCGGCGTCGCCCGCCGGGCCGGCGCGCCCCCCGAGGACCAGTCGCTCCGGCCAGTAGCGCTCGACGAAGCCGCGCAGGTCCGCGTAGGTGTCCAGCTCGCCACCCGTCAGGAGGGTCGCCGCGCGCTCGGCGAGGAGGGCGGCAGCCGCGTCCACCTGCGCCAGACCCCGCTCTGCATCGGCGGTGAAGCGTGGGTTTGGCCCGTAGACGCCTACCGCTGTCCCCGCGGGGTCGTCGGGGAGCTGCCGGAGGTCGACGAGCGCGGGCTCGAGCGCGGCCAGCCACGAGGTCTCCATCGTGGCCGCGTGGTCCACCGCCACCGGCCACGCCGAGCCGAGCCCGGTCCCGAGCGTCGCGTTGAGCTCCAGGTAGCACAGCCCGTAGGCCCGTAGGCCGATGGCCTCGGCTTCGACCTCGGCGCAGACGCGCTTGATTGCGTGGATCAGGTCGAGCGGCGCATGACCCGTGTGCACGACGGCGAGCCTCGCCCCGTGGGCGGGCAGCTGGCGCAACGTCTGGCGGAGGACATCGACGACAGTCGCCGGGTCGTAGCGGAACGACCATGGCAGAGCGAGCGTGCCCGTCGTCACGTACGACCAAGGCAGGACGACGCCGCCGGCGCGGGCAGCGGCACGTACGAGGAGCGCCTGGCCCGTGAACCCATCCGTGCCGTTGGGCAGGTGCGGGGCGTGGTACTCCAGCGCGCCGAGCGGCACCCAGGCGATCGGCGCCCGGGCCATCGCAGCGTCGATCTCTGCCGGACGGAGGCGCTCGAGACGGACCTCGGGATGCGGGGCCACGACGTCCTCAGTCGATCAGGAACCCACCGTTGATGTCGGTGACCTCACCCGTGATGTAGCCCGCGTGCGCGGAGCACAGGAACGCCACCAGCGAGGCGACCTCGTCCGTCGTCCCGAACCGGCCGACGGGGATCCGGGACACGAGATCCCGCGTGTTGGCGATCATCTCGGTGTCGATCAGGGCCGGGGCAAGCGCGTTGGCCGTAATCCCGTCCTTCGCGTACTCGCTGGCGATCGACTTCATGAGCACCATCACGCCGGCCTTGGACGCGGCGTACGCGGCCACGGAACGCGCGCCGCCCGCCTTGCCGGCCGAGGACCCGATGCCGACAATGCGGCCGTACCCCTGTTCCCGCATGCCGGGGAGGGCCCTCCGTGCCGCGAGGAACGCGCCCGTCAGGTTGATCGCCAGGGTCCGCTCCCACAGCTCGAGGCTGGTCTGCTCGAACGGCACGATCGGGAAGATGCCCGCGTTGAGGACGAGGACGCTCGTCGTCCCGAGCTTCGCCTCGACCTCGTCGAACGCGGCGTGGACGGCCGCCTCGTCGCTGACATCGCACTCGATCCCTAGGATGCCCTCGTGCTCGGGCGCCTGGAGGTCCAGCGCTGCGACGCGCGCGCCATTCCCGGCGAGCACCTCGGCGATCCGCTGGCCGATACCCCGGGCGGCGCCCGTCACGACCGCGACACGGCCATCCAGGCCTTCGACGTGGATCACGAGCGCCTCCCTCAGGGTTGCCGGATCCGGTTCGTGCGGTTCCGGGCTGGTGACGTTTCCAGCAACACGCTACCATGCGCGCAAGGTGGCGGCAACGCGAGTGGGAGCCGCCCGCGAACGAGGGCCCTGATGCAGGTCGGCATCGACAGCTACTCGTATCACCGGCGGTACGGTGAGACGCGTGCCGGGGAGACGCCGGTGAGCGACCCGTGGCCGCTGGAGCCGTCCCGGGTGATCGCCCACGCACGGGCGCTGGGCGTCGACGCCCTGTTCCTCGAGACCTGCTATCTGCCCGATCCGGATGTCCTCGACGCGACCCTCACGGCAGAGGCTGCGCCAGTCACGGTCGGCTTCTCGTGGGGTCACCCGTGGCCCGCGGGCCGGTTCCATGGCCTCGACGGCGGTCGCTCGTGGGGTGCGGAGCTGGAGCTCCGTGGCTGGATCGACGCGGCCGCGCGGCTGGGCCACCCATTCCTCCGGATCACCGGCGGCAGCCCCGCCTCTCGTGGCGACGAGCCCGCTGAGGTCCTCGTCGAGCGGCTCGTCGGCCCGATGCGCCGCGCCGCGGACTACGCCGCCGATGCCGGCCTCGGCCTTGCCCTCGAGAACCACGGCGACATCACCGTCGCCGACATCCTCTCGCTGTTCGAGCGGGTCGACCGGCCGAACCTCGGCGTCTGTCTCGACAACGTCAACCTCATCCGCGTCGGCGACGATGAGCTCGATGGGACCCGGGCGCTTGCGCCCCATGCCCTGCTTGTCCAGCTCAAGGACTACGCTCCGGGTGAGCCCACGGTGTGGGGCGGCCCGGTATGCACCGCGCTCGGGGAGGGGATCGGCCCCCTCGACGACATCCTGTCCATCCTCGACCGAGCTGGCTTCGACGGCCCGGTCTGCGTGGAGCTCGCCTCGCTGGGCTCGGGCCCCGTGGACGAGCTGGCCCTGATCGAGCGGAGCATCGGCTGGCTCCGCACGCATCTTCCCGCCACGGCGGCATCCACCAGGCAGTAGCGCGTCTCGCATGCGCGGGTTCGCAGGAGGGTTCACGTGACCGAGGTCGATCGCAGCATCCCGTTCATCGAGACCCACCATCACCTGTGGGAGCTGGAGCGGTTTCACTACGACTGGCTGACCGACCCGGGATGGCCCGGGCATACCGCGCTGCTTGGCGACTACAGGATGATCCGCTCCACGATCGGCGCGCCGTGGCGCCTGTTCAAGGAGTTCTACGGCGCGAACGTCATCGGGAGCGTCCACGTCGAGGCGGCGTACGCCGGGCCCGATCCCGTCGAGGAGACGACCTGGCTCGACGCCGTGAACCGGGAGTTCGGGTTCCCCAGCGCGCTCGTCGTGTTCTGCGATGTCGAGGCTGACAGCGGCGAGGCGGACCTGGAGCGCCACCTCGCGGCGTCGGACCTCGTACGCGGTGTCCGCATCCGCGCGCATCCCACGGAGGTCACCGAGGCGTTCCGGCGGGGCTACAAGGCGATCGGCGCCCACGGCCTGTCGTACGAGCTCAATGCGTCGCCGGGCGCGCTCCTCGGCGGTCGGGACGTCGCGAAGGAGATGCCCGACACGCAGGTCATCCTCGGTCACGCGGGCTTCCCGGTCCAGCGCGACGCGGACTACTTCAACCTCTGGAAGTCCGAGATCAGCCAGCTCGCCGAGGTGGAGCACGTCGCGGCCAAGATCTCGGGCTTCGGCATGGCGGACAATCACTGGACGATCGAGTCGATCCGTCCGTGGGTCCTGCACATGATCGACGCCTTCGGGCCGGACCGGTCCATGTTCGGCACGAACTGGCCGGTGGACATCCTGTACGCGACGTACCTCGAGCAGACGGACGCCTACCGGACGATCATCGCGGAGGCCGGGTTCAGCCGCGAGGACCAGGAGAAGATGCTGTACCGCAACGCGCAGCGGCTCTACCGGATCTAGGTTCCGCACGCCGGGCCCCGCGTCGGCCGGGGCCCGCGGCCGCCCGGCCTTGGCCGGAAGGGGCGGCCGTGACCGTCAGTCTATGAAATCGACATTGGGCCGCTCGCCGCGATGATTCTGCGGACGCAGTGTCAACAGAATCGACAACAGTGGCCCACAGTGCCGATTTCGCGGACTGTGGCGCCACGATTCCGCCCTGCGAACGCCTCCCCTGCAGGTTTCACTGACTGTGGCGCCACGGGGCCTCGACGACGGCGGGGCGACTCGCAGCGGGCGAGGTACAAGCAGCCCCGGCCTGCGGTGGGCTACCCGCGGGCGACGACCAGCCCGTCGAGGTGACGGTGGAACCAGTCGATCGCCATGTGCGGCTCCTTGCCCGGCACCAGCCGCAGGTCCGGAGCGGCATGAAGAAGGCCCGCCGTGGCCGCAACGATCTCGGCCCGGGCGAGCTGGTAGCCGATGCAGAAGTGCTTGCCGAGCCCGAACCCGAGGTGGTTCGCGACGCCGTCGATGCGCCCGCCGGCGCGACTCTCCTTGCCCAGGCGCAGGTCAGGCCGGGCGAGGTCGAAGCGGCGCGGATCCGCGAACACCGTCTCGTCGTTGTTCGCCGAGATGAGCGCCACGCGCACCGTCTCGCCCGCCCGGATGGCCTGGCCGTACCACTCGACGTCGCGCCGCAGTTCGCGGTCCTCGTACACCACGACGCCGTCGCGGCGCATGAACTCCGTGAAGGCGGGCTCGATGAGCGCTGGGTCCGCACGAACCCGGGCCAGCACGTCCGGGTGCTGGAGCAGGATCGCGATGAAGTTGGCGAGGCCCCGGTCAGTCGTCTCGCCGCCGGCGACCATCATCAGCGCGATGAACGAGGCGATCTCCTGGCGCGACAGCCGCTCACCCGCCTCCGTCCGTCCGTGTGCGATCCCCGAGATGAGGTCGGGTCCGGGTGTCTCGGTCCGCTCGTCGATGATCCGGTCGACGTGCGCCGTGAACGCCGCGTGGGCCTCGATCCCGATCCGCCGCCCGGGCTCCTCGCCCGACAGGGCCGCGATGACCTTGGCCGTCACCTCGGCGAGGTAGGCGTCGTCGCCGGCGCCGAGGCCGAGGATCGTCGCGATCACCTTGAGCGGGAGCGGCATCGTGAGCGACGCGACGAGATCGATCTCGCCCGAGGCTGGCAGCCGCGCGACGAGGTTGTCCACGACCTCGGCGATCAGGGGCACGTACCCCGTCTCGAGCTTGCGGCCCACAAGGACAGGCGCCACGATCGCGCGCCGGATGTCGTGGTCGTCGCCGTCCATCTGGACCATCGTGGGGCCGATGACGTCCGTGAAGATCCGCTCGTAGGGCCGCGTCGAGTACGTGTCGTGGTCGCGGAACACGGCGGCGACGTCGTCGTAGCGGGTGAGGAGCCAGCGGTCGTCCACCGTGTCGTGGAACAGCGGCTGCTCGTGCCGGAGCCGCTCCCAGACCGGAAACGGATCATCGAAGTAGGCGCGCTCGTGGAGGTCTGCTGCGCCAACGGCCATCGGACACCTCGGGGAGGCTGGACACACGAACGCGGCGCCGGGGAGGAGGTCCGGCGCCGCGCCCGGGCGACGTAGTCGAGAGAAGGGCTCAGCCGGCGCCCGGTAGCCCCGCGTTCATGACGGGCAGCTCGCGGGCACCCATCGCTTTCGAGCCGAACGCCGCGGGCTTCGTCCGCCCGACGCGCGTGTAGTACTCCTCGGGGACCTGGGTGGGGTCCTTGAACATCTGCCACTGGCACTTCTGCCGGACGTTCGGGTCCGGGTTGGTGTCCGGATACGTCGGCGGATCGATCACCCGCACCGGGTAGCCGAAGCGGTCCATCGGCATCTCCTCCATGAGGATGATGCAGTGGGCGCAGTACAGGCACACGCCGGGCGTGTAGTGGTTCCAGGAGTGCTTCTCCTGCGTCACGGCCCAGTTGTACGGCGGCTCCATCCGGGGTGGCGTCCCCTCGATCCAGTCGCCGCGCACCGTGCGCTGGCCCGAACCGCACGGGTCGAACCGGAGGATGAAGCGGTCTTCGAGCTCCACGAGCTCCATGTCGCCGGTCCGCTCCGGGCCGACGAGGTGGCCGCGCATGGCCTCGCACGCGACGAGCATCAGCGTCTCGAGCGCCTGGTCCCACGGGTGCTTGTCGATGTCGAACTTCTCGTAGCGCCAGACGAACAGGGGGAGCAGGACACGGTCGTACATGTCGCGGACCGCGGGCTCGCCCAGCTCCTCGAGCACGAGGCTCATCAGCGCGTAGGTGTGGTCAACGTCCCGGTCATGGCACTGGCGCCAGGTCTCCTTCGCCGTGTCCATGAGCGCCTTCGCCTCGACCGGCTGCTCACGGTACGTGGCGCCCGTGACGCGCTGCATCTCGGACAGGAAGCGGTCCCAGTGGCGGCGCGGCTGCCACGGACTGCCATCGGGGAGCGTCGCGACGCGGACGGCCTGGTCGTTGCGGTCGGCGATCTTCGCCGCGTCCACGTCCTTGTCCCGGAGGTACCCGTTGAGGTCCCCGATCCACTGCCGGTACAGCGTGAAGCAGACGTTCGCCTCGTCGATGAAGTACGCCTGCAGCTCCGCCGCGTTGTTCCAGCGACCCTCGTCGAGAGCGTCGCCGATCTTGCGGAACGTGGAGATCTTCTGGTCTTCCCAGGGTCCCATGCGCACCCGTCGGCCGAGGAGCTCGGTGAAGGCGATCTGCGTGTCCGCCACGGGGCAACTTCCTCCCGGTGTACGATGCGGCGACGATACCGGTACCGTTTGCAGCCCGGTTGCGGCAGCGTACCACGGGGGTTGCCGAGCCGCCACCCGGGAGGAGGGAATCGCTGAGCATCGCGGCGCTGCTCGCGGTCCTCGCGGCCGTCGCGAACGCGTCTCAGGCGGTCATCAGCAAGGGGCTGACGGCCCGGCTGCCGGCGCGCCAGCTGATCGGCGTCCTCTACGTGTGCAACGCGCTCGTGCTGCTGCCCCTGGCGCCCTTTGTCAGTTGGCGCTGGACCCCCGAGATCGTGGCGCTCCAGCTGGCCTCGGTCGCCCTGATGGCGATCACCGCGATCTGCGTCTGGGACATGCTCGATGCGGGTGCCGCGTCGGCGACGACGACCGCGACCGCCCTCTCGCCGATCCCGGCCGCGATCCTCACGGCGCTCCTCGTCCCGGGGAACCTGCGGCCGGTCCAGGCCGTGGCTGCGGTCCTCGTCACGGCCGCGGTGCTGACCGCGCTCAGCGGGGCATTCGAGGGGCTGGGGCGTCGGGGGACGTGGCTCAGGGTCCTCGGCGCAGCCTGCGGCGGTGCCGGGCTCACCGTGGTCACGAGGCTGCTCGGCGACCAGGGCGTGGGCGTCGTGGAGACATACGTCGTCCGGACGTCGCTCGCGGCGCTGCTGTTCATCCCGCTGTTCCCGCCGCGCGACATCCCGCTCGCGGCGACCCCGCGGCTGTTCGGTCGCGCGCTGGTGGTCACGTCGTACTTCGTGCTCCTGATCCTTGCGGCGCAGCAGGGGAGCCCCGTCGTCGTGCAGACCTGCCTCGCTGCGACCCCGCTCCTCGTGCTCGCGTGGGAGTCGTGGCGTGCCCGCCGCAGGCCGGAGCCACGGATCCTCATCGCGGCGGCGCTCGTCGTCATGGGAATCACCGGGATCCTCGTCCTGTGACGGCCGGCTGATGCCGCCCGAGGTGGTCTTCGGCCTTGGCGCGGCGGTCGCGAACGTTGCCGTGGCAGTCCTCTCGACGCGGCTCGCGGCGAGGTACCCGGCGCGCCAGCTGCTGGGTCCGCTGTTCATCCTCAACTGTCTGCTGCTACTCCCGTTCGCCCCGTTCGTCCAATGGGTCTGGACGCCGACGATCATCGCGCTCCACCTCGGAACGACGGTCGCGCTCGTGGCGTCCGCGATCGCGATCTGGGATATGTACGACGCCGGCGGTGCGGCGCCGACCGTGACGGCGCAGTCCGTCGCGCCGTTGCCCGCCGTGCTGCTCGCGGGGTTGCTGGTGCCGGGCTCTGTGGGGCCGGTGCAGGCGCTGGCAGCGGTGATCGTCGTCGCGGGTGTGCTGCTCGCCCTCCGGGACGCATTCGGCGACCTCGGCCGGCGGCGAACGGCGGTCGCGATCCTGGTGGCCGCGGTCGGGACGGGGGTGATCACGGTGTTCGCGCGGCTGCTGTCGGACAATGGTGCGGGCGTCGTCGAGTCGTATGTCGTGCGGACCGCCCTCTCGGCCGCCGCGTGCCTGGTGTTGTTCCCGCCGCGTGACGTCCCGTGGCGCGACGTGCCCAGGATGATGCCGCGGGCGCTCGCGATCACGGTCCACCTGACGCTCATCCTCCTCGGTGTGCAGGGCGGGAACCCAGCCGTCGTCCAGACCATGGTTGCGACCGGGCCGCTGTTCGTCTTCGCCTGGGACGCCGCGATCCACCGCCGCCGGCCCACGCCCGGGCTGCTCGCCGGGGCGATGATCGCGTTCGTCGGGGTCGCCATCGCGGCGCTCTCATGAGCCCTCTGGTCGTGCGCGGGCTGCTCGCGTCGCCCGCCGCGTCCCGGCGCTGCGTCCCTGCGCTGCGTCCCTGCGCTGCGGGCAGTGGGCCCGCGCTGCGTCCCTGCGCTGCGGGCAGTGGGCCCGCGTGGCCCCGGGGGCAACGGGCGCCCCGCTGAGCCCTGCGCGCCCGCCACCCAGTCACCAGGGGCTGAGCCGCGCAAGCGCCCCGCACGGCCGCGCGATGAAAGTCGATGTTCGCGACGCGGCTGCGCACGGATCGCGCGCGATCGAGTCACTGCTGACTTGCCGCGCCGCCGGGGCCGCCGCGCGAAGAATGGACCGCGCGGGACGACACCGCGCCTCACCACCTCGCCACGCCGCACCGGGCCTCGGGTCAGATGACCGGACTTGCGCCAGCCTCCACGAGCGGCTCCAGCTCCGGGTCGGAGCGCAGCTGGAGCACGAGCGCGCCGAGGAGCACGAGGCCGCCCCCGACGAACTGGATCGGCGCCAGCGTCTCGTGCAGCACGAGGCCGGCGAGCACCGCGCCGACCACCGGTTCGAGCAACATCAGGATCCCGGTGCGCGTGCCGCCGAGGGTCCGGATCGCGGTGAGGAACAGGACCGACGACAGCCCGGCCGCAGCGACGCCCGCGAGGAGCAGAACCGGCCATGGGTCCGGCGAGCGGAACGGGACGAGGAGATCCCCGCCCTGGCCGACGACGACCGCGATGACGGCCCCGCCCACGACCGACACCAGCAGGATGACAAGCGTCGCGGCATCGGCCGGGATCGCGCGGTACCCGTGTCGGCTGACCGATACGAACACGACCTGGCTCGCGGCGGCACCCAGCCCCAGCAGCACGCCCAGCGGGTTGACGGTGAACCCGGCGGACGGATCCACGCCGCCGATCAGGACCAGCATCACGCCCAGCGATGACAGCCCGAGCGCGGCGAGCCGCGACGGCGTGATCCGCTCCCGTCCAAGCGCGACGTCGACGACGACCACGCCCGCCGGGTAGGTGTAGAACAGCATCAGCGCGAGCGCGATCGGGATCAGGCCGAACGCCGTGAAGATCGACGCGTTGAGCGTGAGGCCCATCAGTGCCGCAAGCGCGAGGGACGCCCGGTCGCGACCCGACAGGCCCCTGATCGAGCCGACCGAGCCCCCGATCCCGCCCCGGACGGCGATCACCAGCGCGAGGAATGCGACGCCCAGCACGGCGCGCCAGGCGGTGAACGCGACGCCCTCGACGCCCGCCTCCGCGCCAAACCGCGCGAGCGGGCCGAGCATGCCAAACAACGTCGCGGCGATGACGGCGCTGGCAGTGCCGATGGCGAACTGGCGATCCCGGGGCATGGCGGCCAATGCTACCGGACGGCAACGGCTGGCAACGATTGCAGGGGCGCGTTACGATCCCCGCAGCAGCCCCGTCACGAGCCCACCGACAGCGTCCCGTGGAGGCCCGAATGGAACGCCAGCTGATGTACCTGCGCATCTTCCCCGGCACCGAGGCCGAGTACGACAAGCGGCACGCGGAGATCTGGCCGGAGCTCGTGACCGAGATCCAGGAATCCGGGATCCGCAACTTCTCTGGCTTCCGCCGCGGGACCGACGTCTGGTACTACGCGGAGTGCGAGCCCGACGCCGCGACCGCCTGGGCGACCCACGGCCCCAAGCCGAACAATCAGCGCTGGAACCGCTACTTCCGGGACGTCATCGCGGAGGCCGCCGACGCGAACGGGAAGGCGATGACCTACGACCAGGTCTTCCGATCCGACGGGCCCGCGCTCGACGGGCCATTCCAGCGCGGCTGCTTCAGCCTCGTCATCGACAGCGAGCGCGCGGCGGACTACGAGGCGCTCCACGCCAGCGCCTGGCCGGACATGCTGCAGGCGCTCGCGGACACGGGGTTCCGCAACTACTGCGGGTTCCGGCGGGGGGCGCACGTCGTCTACTACGGGGAGTTCTACCCGGACATGGCGACGTGCTTCGCGAACATGGGTGCCACCGAGGTCAACACCCGCTGGGGCAAGGCCTTCGAGGGGATCATCACGACGATCACCGACGCCGACGGCAACCTGCTGACGGCGGGCGAGATCTACCACAACGACTGAGCCCGGACAGGTCCGCGTCATGGACGTCGTGCGCCCGCGGATCGCGGTCGTCCACCCCTACTGGACGCTCTGGGAGCACACCGCCGGCCCGACCTTCCGCGCCGACCGCCTGGCGCTCGCCCGTCGTATTGCCACGTCCCTCGAGGACGAGTTCGAGGTCGTGGGCGTCGCGGACTTCGCATCGGCCGGCGAGGCAGCGGCGCTTGGTCCCGGGTTCGCGGCGGCGGGCGCGCACGTGCTCCTCGTCCTCCAGACGATGGCCGTGCCGTCCGCATATGCGCTGGCCCTCATCGACGCGCTGCCGGGCCTGCCGGTCGTCATCTGGGCCGTCCACGAGACAGGGCTCGTGGACGGATCCTTCGACCATGGCGGGATCACGATGCAGGGGGCGACGGTCGGCGCCCCGATGCTCTCGAACATCCTCGGACGCCGCGGTCGCCCGTTTGAGCTGCTCCTGGGGCGGCTGTTCGACGGGGCGACGGTGGTGCGCGTGCGCTCGGCGCTCCGCCTGGCGGCGGTCGCTCGCGGGATCAGCCGTGCGCGCGTCGGCCGCGTCGGAGTCCCGGTGGACGGGTACCTGCACGTAGACGTCCCCGACGACGAGCTGCGCGCTGCGACCGGTATCGAGGTTGTGCGTATCGACCCCGACGAGGTGGTCGATCGCTATCGGGCAGTCGACCCCGCACGCCTCGACGCTCTCGACGCGGAGGTCCGCGCGGGCTGGTTGTTCGAGGAGGACGTGGACACGGGGGAGAGCCTCGCGCGGTCCCTGCGCGCGGCCTTGGCCATTGAGGACCTCGTGACGGACCATCGCCTCGACGCGGGGGCGTTCAACTGCCACGTCCCCCAGTTTCGCTTCGGCGACACGATCGGCATCGCGCCCTGCTGGGCGCTGGGCCGGTCAACGTCCGCGGGCGTGCCCTGGACGTGCACCGGCGACATCCTCACGTCGGTCGCGATGCTCGTCACGAAGCGCCTCGGCGGGGCAGCGGTCTACCATGAGATCGAGGCGATCGACTACGCGACGGGCGAGGTCGTCATCGCGAACAGCGGCGAGCACGACCTCGCGTGGCTGGCGCCGGGCGAGCGCCCGCGGCTCCGCCGCAACGGCTGGTTCTGCGGCAAGGACGCCCACTGCGGGGTGTGCGCGGTCCTCGAGCCGCCCGCCGGGCCGGCCACCCTCGTTGGGTTCACGCCCCACCCGGACGCGCGCGGCGGCTTTCGGCTGGTCGCGGCGCGCGGCGAGCTCACGGAGCGTCGGTTCCCCGAGACGGGCACGGTCAACGGCGCCTTCCGCTTCCGGGACGGGCCGGTCGAGGAGGCGTGGGGCCGCTGGGCGAGCGCCGGCGTCAACCACCACAGCTCGGCGACGCCCGGCGACCTCGCGGCGGACGTCGCTGCCGTCGCGCGCCACCTGGGCATCGAGGCGGTGATCGTGTGAGCGTGGCGTCCGTCGCCGGCGGGCGTCCGCGTGCCCCGGGATCCCTCGCTGACCTCCGCGACGAGGACCCGTACCCGCTGTACGAGCGCCTGCGCGCGATCGGCAACGTCGTGTGGGACGAGGGTATGCGGGCGTGGCTCGTGCTGAGCCACGATGGCTGCACCTTCGTCGAGCGCCGCGAGGACCTGTTCGCGGAACCCACGCTGGGCCTGCCGGGCGCGGCACAGATCGTCGGGCGGCGTGACATCCGGTCGCTCGTCGGCGATGAGCACGATGCGATCCACAAGCCCCTCGCGCACTCCTGGCGTCCGGACCCGGTGCGCCCGTATGGGCCTGGCCTCGTCCGGCCGCTCGTGGCAGCCCGCCTGGCGGGGCTCGCCGGGACCACGGACCTCGAGCTGTTCTCGGACTTCGCGCGGCTGCTGCCGATCTCGGTCGTCGCCGAGGTCCTCGGCCTGCCGCCGGCCGATCTGCGCACACTGGACCAGGCGAAGACGTGGATGGAGGCGGTCCTCGCGTGGCGCCACACCTACGGCGAGGACCCGACGCTGCTCGAGGCCGCGATCGACGCGACGAAGGCGCTCGAGCCCGCGCTCATCGACACCGTCCGCGCCCGCCGCGACGACCCGCGCGACGACACGATCTCGCTGCTCTGGGAGGCCGGCCGGGCCCATTTCCCGGACTGGAACGAGCAGGATGTCCTGGACAACGCGAAATTCCTGTTCGAGGGCGGCTCCGAGACGACGGCGTTCCTCGTGTGCAACGTCGTCCACCGCCTGCTGGAGCTGCCCCGCGAGGAGCGACTCGCGTGGACGGCGTCATGTCCGACGATCGGGCCGTTCATCGAGGAGACGCTGCGCCACACGACCGTCGTCCACCTCCGCGCCCGGCGCGCGACGCAGGACGTGGAGCTCGATGGCGTGCTCATCCGCGAGGGGGAGCGGGTCATCGCCGTCAACGCGGCGGCCAACCGGGACCCGGCACGCTGGCCGGACCCGGAGCGCTTCGACCCGACCCGCCCCCGCCTGTTCGGGCACCTCGCGTTCAACGTCGGCACGCGCCACTGCGCGGGCTCGCACGTCGCGCGGCTCGAGGTCACCGAGGCGGTGGTCGGGCTGTTCCGCGCGTTCCCGGACCTCGAGCGCGACCCGGCGGCGCCCGCTCCCGCGTCGATGGGCTTCGTGTCCCGGGCCTGGCGGCCCCTGGACCTGCGCCACGCGCCCAGACCTGCGGCCGACGTCGAGGCCGCGATCCTCGCGGGGGACCCCGACCCGCACTGACCCGGCGTCCGTCCGATCGCGAGCCGGAGCGTCAGTCCCCGACGCGCTCCCACGCGAGCCGCTGAACGCTGAGCCTGCCGCGGAGGACGAACGGGTCCGTCGACAGGACGAGGTGGCGACCGTCATCGGACAGCGCCACGTGGCGTCGCTGCTGTGTCCCGATCCAGTTCGGGAACAGGCTCATCGTCACGTCGTGGATGACGTCGCCGCCGTCCACCCGGAACGTCGCCGAGTAGGCGATGAACGTCGTGAACGCCTCCAGCCGCTGCGCTTCGGGCCCACCGAGCATGTCCCCGCCGTCGATCGGGGGACGCCCCGCCCGGCCGATCGTCGTGATCATCGTCCCGTCCGCGGTATAGACGAGGATGCCCTCGGGCGGGTCGCCCATCGGGTGCTCCACGCCGTCGTCGGCGGTCGCGGTCCAGGAGCGCAGCCGCCACGTCCCGACGAGATCGGAGGCCGAGCGTGCCCCGCCGTCCGTCATGCGGGCACCGGCGCATCCTCGCGAACGAGGCCCTCGTGGCGGAGCTCGGCCCACAGGTCGGCCGGGATCGGATGGGTGAAGGTCTCCACGTTGCGCCGCGACTGCGCCACGCCCGCCGCCCCCGGGATCACCGACGAGACCTGCGGATGGCCGAGCGGGAACTGGAGTGCAGCGGCGGCGAGCGGGACCCCGTGTCGCTCGCACACGGCCTGGATTCGCCCCACGCGATCCCGGATTGCGGCCGGCGCCGGCGCGTAGTTGTAGTGGGCGTTCGCGGTGGGCCCGGTCGCCAGGATCCCGCTCTGGAACGGTGCGCCGATGATGAACGAGCAGCCGCGCGAGACGGCGAGCGGAAACTCGTCCTCGAGGACCTCCTGGTGGAGGAGCGTGTAGGGCATCGCGATCAGGAAGAAGTCGAGGTCCATGAGGTCGAGGAAGCGGGTGATCATCCCGCGCTCGTTGACGCCTGCGCCGATGGCCCGGATCTGGCCCGCCTGGCGGAGCTCATGGATCGCGCGCCACCCAGACGCCGCGAGCTGGCCGAAATACCACTCGAGCCTCGCGCCGGAACCGTGATACAGGCTGTCGAGGTCGTGGATCACCGCCATGTCGTAGCGGGGCATGCCCAGGCGGAGCTGACTCTGCTCGTACGACCGCATGATCCCGTCATACGAGTAGTCGAACACGACCTCCATCGTGTTGCCGCCGGTCCATGGTGCTCGCTCGAACAGCTCGGGTCGGGCTGGGGCTCGTAGCCAGCGGCCGATCTTCGTGGACAGCACGAACTCGTCGCGCGGCTTCCCGCGCAAGCCGGAGCCCGTCCGGAGCTCGGACAGGCCGCGGCCGTACCAGGGGGCGGTATCGAAGTAGCGGATGCCGGCGTCCCACGCCTCGCGGACAGCACCGACCGCGTCCTCCTCGTCGAGGACAGCGTTCAACTCCCCGATCGAGGCGCCACCGAAGCCGAGCTGCGTGACCGGGACGCCGCTCCGGCCGATCTCCCGCGTGGCTGCCGGGTCCATTCGATGCCGCCTCCTAATCCTTGAGCCAGGGCCGGTCGTCGCTGGGCTGGTCCCAGGATGCGATGGGCGGCTGCAGGGGTTCGTCGATCCAGTTGAACATCCCGTTGATCGCCCCGCCCGCGTCGCTCGTCAGGCGCACGATGAGGTCCACGGCCTTGGACGGCGGATCGCCGCCGGTCTCGTCCACCCAGCGGACCCAGGCGGCATACCCCTCCGCGATCGGGCCCATCACCGCGACCTTGTCCCGGATGTCGGCCCACATGTCGGTCCGTACGTCTCCCGGGTGGATGACGTTGGCCGTGACGCCGGAGCCCGCGATCTCGGCCGCGAGGTGGCGCGTGAACTGGTTGAGCGCCACCTTCGCGGTGCCGTACGCGCTGTTGAGCGGGCCGGGCGGGTGGAGCGACGCCGCCGATGTCACGTTGACGATCCGGCCCCAGCCCTCGTCCAGCATCCCGGGCAGGAAGGCCCGGACCGTGAGATAGGCCGACAGCGCGTCCACCTGGACGGTCCGGACCCAGTCATGCGGGTCTGATTCATGGATGAGCGCGATCGGGCCGAACACGCCGGCCGCGTTCACGAGGATGGTCGGGGTGCCGACCTCGGCGCGCACCCGGTCGCCGAGCGCCATCACCGCATCAACGTCGGCGACATCGGTCTTCATCGGGATGACCCGCCCGCCCGCCGCGCGTGCGAGTTCCGCGGTCTCGTCCAGCTGGGCCGCCGACCGGGCGACGGCGACGACGGTCGCGCCTGCGGCCGCGAGTCCCATCGCGACGCCACGCCCCAGCCCTCGGCCGCCCCCGGTGACGACCGCGATCCGTCCGGCCTGGTCAGCCATGGCCCTCGCCACCGGCGCCCGTCTCGAGGTGGAACACCTCGTTCACCTGGCTGGAATCCACGATGCCCTCGTCGTTGAACTCCATCAGCGGGTTCATGATCTCGCCCCAGCGATCGTGGATCTCGGAGTGCCACAGGCGGTCCCAGGCCTCCTCGTCGTGGATCTCGGAGTAGAGGAACAGGACCGGATCCTTCTCGAAGATCGTGATCTGGGCGATGCCGTCCTTCTCGATCTGGGCGACGAGCTCCGGCCAGATGTTGTCGTGGTTGCGGGTGTACTCCGCCAGGCCACCGGGCTTGAGCCGCATGGTGAACGCGCGTCGGATCATGGTGTCCTCCTCGAGACTGGGAGCTCGCCGGTGTTGATCGCGTGGAGCAGGGTGGTGTCGTCGAGGCCCTCGCCCGGGACCTCGCCCACGAGTCGCCCCCGGTACAGGACGAGCACGCGGTCCGCGAGCCCGGCCAGCTCCGGCAGCTCGGTCGACCGGAACAGGACGATCCTGCCCTCCGCCGCCAGCCGCCGCACCAGCAGGTAGATCTCGCGCTTCGCGCCCACGTCCACGCCCCGGGTGGGGTCGTCGAGCAGCATCACGTTGGGCGCGATCTCGAGCCACTTGCCGACGACGACCTTCTGCTGGTTGCCGCCCGAGAGCTGGCCGACGGTCATCCCCGGGCCGTCCGCCTTGATCTGCAGGTTTGCGATCTGGCGCCGGGCCGGCTCCTCGAGGTCCCGTCGCCGCAGCCATGGCGTGCGTGCCGCGAGCGCGCCGACGGTCACGTGGGCGACGTTGCGCGCGATGGAGGCCTCGAGCATCAGGCCCAGGTGGCGCCGGTCCGCGGGCACCAGCCCGATCCGCCGGCGGGCGGCCTCGGTGGGGGACGCGGGTGCGGCCCGTCCATCCGGGAACGTCACGGTCCCGGCATCCAGGCGGCGCGTCCCGAACAGGACCCCCAGCAGCGTCGAGACCCCCGCGCCCTCGAGGCCCGCCAGGCCGACGATCTCGCCCGGCCGGGCCGTGAACGTGACGCCCTCGAGCTCCCCGGCGACGGTAAGGTCGCGGACCTCGAGCGCCGGGCCCGGCTGTCCGTCGCCCGGCGCCACGCGCGGAGGGAACAGGTGCTCCTGGCGCACGCCGATCATCGCCCGGACGACCTCCGGGATGGACGTCTCGGCGCGTGCGGCCTCCAGCACCATGCGGCCGCCGCGCATGACGGTGACCTGGTCGGCGATCGCAAACACCTCCTCGAGGCGATGCGAGACGTACAGGATCGTGATCCCGGCTGCGGACAGCTCACGCAGGATGGCGAACAGGCGCTTCGTCTCGCCCTCGTCGAGGGCGGAGTTCGGCTCGTCGAGGATGAGCACGTCCGGGCGCTCGATCAGCAGCCGGCTCAGCTCCACGAGCTGGCGCTCACCGATCCCGAGCAACCGGACCGGCGTCGCGGGGTCGGCGTGGAGGCCCATCCGGGCCAGGACCGGCGCGGCCTTCGTGGCCATCGCCCGGGTGTCAACGAGCCCGCGCCGCGTCGGCTCCTCGTTCACGAACAGGTTGGCCAGGATCGAGCGTTCCGGAAAGAGGCTCAGCTCCTGATAGACGATGCCGATGCCGTGGCGGCGGGCGACCATCGGCGTCGTGAGATCCACGGCGGACCCACGCACCCGCAGCTCGCCCGCGTCCGGGCGCACCGCACCGGCGAGGATCTTCATCAACGTTGACTTGCCGGCGCCGTTCTCGCCGACGATCGCGTGGATCGTCCCCGGCAGGACGCAAAGGTCCACGCCGTCGAGCGCCACGATGCCGCCGTACTGCTTGCGCACGCCGGCGGCCTCGATGACGGGTGCGGTCGCCGGGGACAGGCGGTGCCCATCCCCGGCGACCAGCTCGGCGCGCGGATTCGCGGTCACGACGCGCCTTCGATCACTCCCTGGTCCAGGGCTACTTGGACTCGTTCGCGATGGGTTCGATGAGCGTCGTCCAGTTGGCGATCTGGTTATCGACCAGCGGCTGGTAGTACGCGCGCGCCTTCTCGGGGGATCCGGCGATCTCCTCCAGCTGGGCGAACGTCAGCGGCGGCAGGGCGAAGGGCTCGGTGACACTGTCGGCGGTCACGATCTCCGTGCCCGCGTCGAGGAAGCCACCCTTGGACAGGTCGGTGTCGACGAGGCCACGGACCTTGTCGGCGAGGACCTTGATCGGCAGGTACCCCTGCATGAACGGGGTCTGCCCCAGGCTCACGTAGGCGTTGCCGGACTTGATCTCGGTCAGGTTCTCGGCCGTGAGGTCGTACCCGCCGGAGATGAACGGCTTGTCCGCGTTCGCGGCCTGGAGCTTGCCGAGGCTTGCGATGTCCGGGGCGCACAGGCCGACGAGGGCCTTGGCGTCCGGGTTGGCCGTGAGGAGTGCCTCCCATGCGGCGTAGTTCTCGTTCGCCGCGACCTTCACGTCGAACGGGCCGACGATCACGATTCCGGCGGCCTTCTTGAGCGACTCCTGGACGCCGCGGGCACGGTTCTCGAGGACCGGGAAGCCCGGGAAGCAGTTGCCGATGATGACCTTGCCGGTGGCGCTGGTGCCACCGAGCTTGTCGAGCACCTTGGCGCCCAGGATCCGGCCCGACTCGACGGACCGCTCGCCCACGTACGGCGCCTTGACGCTCGTGACCAGGAGGTTGAACTGCACGATCGGGACGCCCGTGGCGATGATGTCGTTGAGCCCGGAGCTCATCGACTCGCCCGGGACGGACGTGGCGATGCCCTGGGCGCCCGCGGCCACGAGGCTCTGGACGGCCTTGAGCTGTGCGTCGGCGTCGCCGCCCTCGGGACCCGTGACCTGGAGGTCGACGTTGAGGTCCTTGGCCGCGGCGTTGGCGCCGTCGATGATCTGCTGGATGAACGGGTTGCCGATGACGTGGGTCACGAAGCCCAGCTTGACCCGGGTGGCGTTCGGATCCGTCGTCGGCGCCGCGGAGGCCGAGGCAGGTGCCTCGCTCGCGGGCGCCTGGCTCACGGGTGCTGTGGTTGGGGCAGTCGTCGCGGTGGAGCCGCTGCAGGCGGCGACCACCAGGGCGAGCACGGCCGGCATGGCCAGCCAGCGTCGTCGATTCACCGGTTGAGGTCCTCCTCGATGATTGTCGTTGGCGCGCGCCTCCGGGAACATCCCGAAGGCTCCCGCGGTGAGCCGGGCACTGTTCCCGGCCCCCGCGCCCTCACAGGGCATCGGTGATCGTCCGCTGGCGCCGTTCGCGCTGGCGGCGGACGAGCTGGTCCACGGCAACCGCGACGATGATCACGGCGCCGGTGACGAAGGTGCTCCACTTGACATCGACGCCGAGGAACAGGATCCCCGTCGTGATGACCTGGATGATCAGCGCCCCGATGACGGCGCCGAGGATGGTCCCGCGACCGCCCGAGAGCGGGGTGCCGCCGATGATCACGGCGGCCACGACGGGCAGCAGATAGTCGCCACCGGTCACGGGATCGATGGCCTGGCGGAAGCCGAGGAACAGGGAGCCCGCGAGGCCCGCGACGAGGCCCATCAGGACGAGCACCTGGATCCGGGTCCGATCGACGGGGATGCCCGCGAGGCGCGCCGCGTCGGGGTTCGAGCCCAGCGCCTGGACGCGGTAGCCGAACCGCGTGTGGTGGAGCAGGATGTGCAGCCCGATCGCCAGCCCCACGAAGATGATCGCGACCATCGGGACGAGCCCTAGCACCTTGACCTGCATCAGCTGGAAGAACAGGTGCTCCTTCTGGGGCGGCACGACGGCCCGGGACTCGTTCACGACCAGCGACAGGCCGCGAAACATGCTCAGGGTCCCGAGCGTGATGATGATCACGGGAATGCGCAGGCGGACCGCGAGGATCCCGTTGACGAGCCCGAGCAGCCCGCCGAAGGCGACGCCGATCATGAGCCCCAGGAACGGGTCGATCCCGGCGACCATCGACTTGGCGGCGATGACGGTCGCGAAGTTGAACATCCAGCCGACCGACAGGTCGATGTCGCGGATGACGACGACGAACACCATCCCCAGCGCGAGGATCCCGATGAACGCCGCACCGGACAGCTGCTGGAACAGCGTCGTGGGCTGCAGGAAGGTCGGGCGCAGCACGCCGACCACGGCAACCAGCACGATGAGCGCGACGATCACGCCCGTCTCGTCGGGCAGCGACCAGCGACGGCCGCGTGCCTGAGCGGCGACGGGCGCCGGCGTGGGATCGGGTGCGGTTGTCGCAGTGGTCACGGAATGGGACGCCTCGACACCGGAGCGCGACGAAATCGGTACGATCGGTACATCGATATACCGCGTTCGCAACGATAACGGCCCCACGGGCCCTGTCAAGAGGTGGATGATCGGACCATGGCAACGCTGAAGGACGTCGCGGCACGAGCGGAGGTGAGTGTCGCGACTGCGGCGCGCGTCCTGCGTGCGGACCCGACGCTCGTCGTCCGGCCCGAGACGCGGATCCGCGTCCAGCACGCGGCGGCGAGCCTCTCGTATCGCCCGAACGGGGCGGCTCGCGGCCTCCGGACCCGTCGCAGCGGGACGCTCGCGGTCTACCTGCCGGACCCGCAGAACATCATGTGGATCGAGATGCTGCGCGGCGTAGAGCGGGCGGCGGCCGTGCGCGACTACCTCGTGGTCGTCGCAGACGCCCATGGCCCGACGCTGGACCGGGAGCAGCTCGGTCGGCTCGTCCTGGAGCGCCGGGTGGACGGCATGCTGCTCGCGTTCGCCCGGCTCCGCGACGAGCTGGTGGACCAGATTGCCGGGCAGGGACTGCCGTTCGTGCCCGTGAACAGCCGGAGCGAGACGGTCGATGGGTCGGTCACGATGGACGATGCCGCCGGCAGCCGCCTCGCGATCGAGCACCTCGTCACCCTCGGCCATCGGCGGATCGGGCTGCTGGGCGGTCGGCGAGACACGGGTGTGGGTCGCCGCCGCGAGGCCGGGTTCCGGGAGGGGATGGAGGAGGCAGGGCTCGCCATCGACCCCGACTGGGTCCAGGCCGGCGACTTCACCGAGCGGACCGCGGCGACGCTCGGCGCGGACCTGGTGGCGCTGGCCCCCGACCGCCGGCCCACGGCGATCTACACGGTCAGCCTGCCGACTGCCCTGGGGCTGCTGGCGGCGATCCGTGGCGCCGGGTTGCGGGTGCCGGAGGATGTCTCGGTCGTGACCATGGACGACCACGTGCTCCTCGACCACGTGGACCCGCCGTTGACTGCGGTCCGCATGCCGATGGCGCAGATGGGCGCGCTGGCGACCACGATGCTGCTGGACGCCGTCGGGGGTCGCCAGATCCAGCACATCGTCGTGCCGGACCCGCCGGTCCTCGTCAGCCGCCGCTCGACCGGGCCGGCCCCTACGTCGTGAGCACCGTCCGGAAGCCCCGGCCGGCCTTGAGGTCCTCGAGCGCGTCGTTCGCCTCCGACAGCGGCCGCACGTGGTCCACCAGGTGCTCCACCGACAGCGTGCCGTCGAGGTAGAGGTCGATCGCGTCGCGGATGTCGTCGGGGACGAAGCCGCGCGACCCGAGGACGGACAGCTCGCGCCAGAAGATGTCCACGGCGCGCGCCCGGAAGTGGTCGAGCGAGCTCCCGATGAGCACCACGCGCCCGCCCGGGCCGCCCATCGCGATCGCCTGCTCGTCGACGGCCGCGGAGCCCACGCACTGGATCACCACGTCCGGGCCGTGGCCGCCGGTAAGCGCCTTGACTGCCGCCACGGGGTCGCCCTCGTCGGCCGTGACGGTCTCGTCCGCGCCGAGCTGGCGCGCAAGCGCGAGCTTTGCCTTGGACCGGGTGACGGCAATCACCCGCGCGCCCATCGCCTTGCCCAGCTGGACAGCGTTCGAGCCCAGGCCGCCCACCCCGAGGACGACAAGCGTCTCGCCGGGCTGGAGGTGCGCGATGCGCTTGAGCCCGTGCAGCGGCGTGGCGACCGCGTCCGTGAGCACCGCCAGGACCTCGGGCGGGACGGGCGCGGGCGGCCGGATCAGCGCGGCAACCGGGCGGATCACGTAGTCGGCGAACGCGCCGTCCACGTCGACGCCCATCCGGGTGACGAACGGGCTGATGTTCGGCCGACCGCGCGCCGCCCACGGGTCGCCCGGCGGCACGGTGATGTAGTACAGCGCCACCTGGTCGCCCACGGCAAACCCGTCGACGCCGTCACCCAGCGCGTCCACGACACCGGCGGCCTCGTGCCCGGGGATCACGGGCCAGCGCACCTTGTCCCCGAAGCCGCCCTTCTGGAGGAACACGTCCGAGCCGCACACGCCGCACGCCTGGACGCGCACCCGGGTCTCGCCCGGACCGGGTTCGGGCATGGGCCGGTCCACGAGCCGGAGCGGGGCGCCGGGCGCGTCGAGCACTGCGGCGCGCATCGTGCTCACCACGTGACGAACCCGCCGGCAACGTTGACCGTCCGGCCGGTCACGTATGACGCGCGCGGGGAGAGGAGGAACAGGATCACCTCGGCGGCCTCCTCGGGCGTGCCTGCCCGGTGCATGGGCGTCGCCTCGAGGCGCGCCGCGTTGAGGGCTTCGGGCGTGGTTCCATGGAGCGGCGCGTTGAGGGCGAGGAAGCGCCGCTGCATCGGGGTGTCGATGATCCCGGGCAGGACGCAGTTGACCCGCATCCCGCGCGCAGCGTGGGCGGTGGCGAACGACCGCGTGAGCGACAGCACCCCGGCCTTCGCCGCGGCATAGGCCGCGACCTCCGGGATCGTGCCCGTCTTGGCGGCCGTCGACGAGATCGTGACGATCGCCCCGTCGTCGGGCAGGCGCGGCGCGAACGCCTGGAGGAGGAAGAACACCGAGCGCAGGTTGACGTCGTGGAGGCGGTCCCAGTCAGCCTCGGTCACGTCGCCCACCGGCTGGCCCGTCGTCTCGCCGTGGGCGACGACGAGCCCATCGGCCTGACCCGCGGCATCGACGAGCGCTGCCCGGTCGGCAGCGAGGGTGACGTCGGCGGCGATCGCCATACCGCCGGCGGCCTCGATGGAGGCGCGCCCGGCCGCCGACCGCGCGACGCCCAGCACGCTGGCGCCGCGCTCTGCGAGCAGGCGGGTCGTCGCGAGGCCCATCCCGGACCCGGCGCCGGTCACGACGATCCGGCGCCCCTCGAACTCGCGGTCCACGATCGTCAGCTGCCGATCCGGGTCAATACATCAGGAAGCCGCCCGAGGCGTTGATCGTGGAGCCGGTGATGTACTTCGCGTGGTCCGACGCGAGGAACACGACCGGTCCGGCCATCTCGGCCGGCTCCGCGACGTAGCCGAGCGGCGTCTGCTTCTTCATGTTCTCGTAGACCTCGGGAGACAGGCCCGTGAGCAGCATCGGCGTGTTCACCTGGCCCGGCGACACGCAGTTGACGGTGATCTGGTGGGCGCCGAACGTCCGGGCGAGGCCGCGGCACATCGAGGTGACGCCGCCCTTCGTCGCCGCATACGCGACCGATCCACCAAAGCCGCCCGTCCACCAGCCCTGCGAGCTGAACAGCACGATCCGGCCGCCCTGCCCCTGCTCGATCATCGCGTTGCCCGCCGACCGGGCGAGGAAGAACGCGGCCTTGAGGTTGACGTCGTGCTGGAAGTCCCAGTCCTCCTCGGTCACCTCGTCCAGTGAGCCCTTGCGCCGGAGCACGGCCGCGAGGTTCGCGAGCACGTACAGGTTGCCAAGCTCGGCGCGTGCGCGGGCGATCAACTGGGCGTGGCCGGCGAGGTCGCGGAGGTCAGCGGCGACGCCGATGTGGCCCGTCCCCTCGAGGCCCGCGACGACCTCTTCGACGCGCGCCTGATCCACGTCCACGGCCATCACCTTCGCGCCGGTGGTCGCGAACGCCTCGGTGACCGCGCGGCCGATACCGCCCGCGGCGCCCGTGACGATGACGCCCTTGCCCTCGAGCCCGGCTCCGATGCTCCAGCTCATCGCTCTCTCCTGTTCTCGTGGCGGACGCAACGGTCGGGGTTCATGCGTTCGCCAGGACCTTCTCGCTGCGGTACCGGTCCACGACCTCGTCGATGACGTCGATGCCCATGCCGGGCTTCGTCGGCGGGTAGAACCAGCCGTCCTTGTGCTCGATCGGCTCGGGCACGAGCTCGTGCTGCATGGGATTACGGAGCGGCTTGACCTCGATCAGCTTGAAGGCCGGGGAGCTGAAGCTCATCGCGAGGCTGGCGGCGGTCACGATCGCCGACGACCAGCAGTGCGCGTTCGCCTGGCGGCGGTGGAACTCGATTCGCTCGACGGCCCGCTTGAAGCCCGTGATGCCCTCGGCACGCCCGGGGTCGATGCCGACGACGTCGACCGTGCCCGTCGCGAGGATCCGCTCGAACCCGTCGACGTTCCACTCCTTCTCGCCGTATGCCATCAGGCTCGTCGTCTTGGAGCGCAGGTTGGCGTAGCCCTCCGGGTCCCACGCCCCGAGCGGCTCCTCGATCCAGTGGAGGTCGTACTCCTCGAACGCCTGGACGCGCCGGATCGCCGTCTTGACGTCCCACTTCACGTTCCAGCCGCAGTCGAGCATGATCAGCTTGCCCGGCAGGCCGGCGCGCATCTGGCGCATGTACTCGACGTCCCGGTCGTGGTCGTAGCCGAGGTTCGCGTTGCCCCGCTTGCCGAGGCCGACCTTGAGCCCGTGCATCCCCGGGGCGACCCACTCCTGGGCCTCCTCGACCATGCGGCCGATGTCCTCGTAGTGCGCGTGGCTCGACGCAACGGCAGGCAGCTTCTCGTGGACGGCGCCGCCCAGGAGCTGGACGACCGGCACGTTGAGGAGCTTGCCCTTGATGTCCCACAGGGCGATGTCGATGGCCGCCACGGCGTAGGACGCGATGCCGCCGTTGTAGCCGTACCACCACATCTGGTCGCGCAGCGAGTGCCAGATCGCGATGTTGTCCAGCGGGTCCCGGCCGACCACGCGCGCGGCCATGCCCTCGATGATCGCCTTGACCGCGAAGTTCGCCTCGGGAAACTGGGTGATCGACTCGCCCCAGCCAACGACGCCGTCGTCGGTCGTGATCTTGACGAGGCACAGGTGGCGGAGCGCGTTGAAGTCGTTGGGCTCGGGGTAGCTGACGGGGATCGCCTCGACGGTCGCGACCTTGCTCACCGGTGAACCTCCTGTGTCCGTTGCGCGCTGCGCGCCGGGATGTGCTGGTGACGGCATCCGAGGCGATGACGGGTTGCGGTCGGGGTATGCGTGCGGTAGCGTAACCGTGCCCACAAACGTTTCCACCCGGCGGCATCGTAGCGGCCGCCCGTCACCGGCGTCAACGGCTCCCGCACCGCGACGGGAATGCCGCAGGACCGCCCTCCGGGGCCAGCGAAAGGGGTCAGGCGCACATGGCGAAGCTCCGCCTCGGCGTGATCGGGGCAGGCTCGTGGACGGTGAGCTCGCACCTGCCGAACCTCATCAGCCACAAGGACGAGGTCGAGTTCACGATCGTGAACCGCCGGAACCCGGAGCTCCTGCGGAAGATCCAGGACAACTTCGGGTTCGCGGAGGGGACCACCGACTGGCGCGAGGTCATCGCCGCGAAGCCCGACATCGTCGTCGTCGGGAGCCCGCCCGGGTATCACCACGAGCAGACCAAGGCGGCCCTCGAGGCGGGTGCGCACGTCATGTGCGAGAAGCCGTTCACCATCAACCCGGCTGACGCCTGGGACCTCGACGCGACGGCGAAGCGCGCCGGCCGGGCGCTGATCCTGTCCTACGGCTGGAACTACCGGCCGATGGTCGTCCAGGCGCACCGGATGATGCAGGACGAGGGCGGCGTCGGCGAGATCGAGCACGTCGCGCTGCACATGGACTCGGTGACGCGCGAGCTCCTGTCCGAGACCGGCGCCTACCCGCAGTCGGCGCCCGAGTACATCCCCCAGCCCGACACCTGGTCCCGGCCGGAAACGTCGGGTGGCGGCTACGGCCAGGCGCAGCTGACCCACCTCCTGGGCGTCTCGCTATGGCTCACCGGCCTCCGGGGCAAGGAGGTGTTCGCGATGATGTCGGCGCCGCTGGGGGCGAAGGTCGAGCTCCACGACGCTGTCACGATCCGCTATACGAACGGCGCAATCGGCACGATGTCCGGCGCCTCGAGCCATCTCGGCGGGGCGAACAACCGCCACGCGGTGGAGGTGCGGGTCGTGGGCTCGACCGGCATGTTCCACCTCGACCTCCGCGACAACATCCTGTGGCGGTACCGCAACCCGGACGACGACGTCCGCGTGCCGCTCGAGGCCGACGCAGGGCTGTACGACTGCCAGGGCCCGATCGACGCCCTCGTGGAGGCGGGGATGGGGCGCCCGTACGCGAACAACTCCCCGGCCGAGCTCGGGGCGCGGACCGTGGAGATCCTCGAGGCCGCCTACCGGAGCGCCGACAGCGGCGTCCTCGAGCAGGTGAACCCCGGCTGACGGCCCGTCCGTCGACCACGGGTTCCGCACCCTGCGCTCCGTCACAGCCACCCGAACCAGCAGCGAGGTCCACGTGGGGCACGTCACCGGCTACTTCCACGGCGGCATCACGGTCAGCGACATGGAGCGCTCGCTCGTGTTCTACCGCGACGGCCTGGGGCTCGAGATGGAGTTCGACCGGATCCTGGACGCCCCGTACCTCAAGGAGGTGCTGGCGCTGCCGTTCGACGACATCCGGGCGGTCTACTTCCGGCTGCCGGGCGGCGGGTTCGTGGAGCTGCTGGAATACCACGGAATCGAGCAGCTCCCCGCGGCGGCGAGGCCATGTGACCCGGGTGGCGGCCATCTCGCGCTGTACGTGGACGACGTCCAGGCGCTCTACGACCGGCTGCGGTCCCTGGGCTTCAGGGGTCGCCACGACGGCGTGACCGACATCACCGCGGGGCCCAACGCCGGCGCCCGGAGCGCGTACGTCGCCGATCCCGACGGCTACTACATCGAGCTGTTCCAGAAGCCCGTCCCCGCCTGACGCACGGAGGTCTCCGCGATGCAGTTCCCGGTCGAGACGCTGGCCGACGGCCTGGGGCACCCCGAGGGACCGGACGTCCTGCCCGACGGCCGGATCGTCATGGTGGAGACCTACACGTCGAAGATCGTCGCGTGGTCGGCAGAGCGCGGCATCCACGACTACGCGCTGTGCGGCGGCGGCCCGAACGCGTGCATGCTCGGCACGGATGCGCTCTACATCACGCAGAATGGCGGCACGGTGGGACGCTGGCGCGCCGAGGTGATGTCCGTGGCCTCCATCCAGAAGGCGTGGCCGGACGGCCGGGTCGAGATCGTCGCGACCGAGGTCGACGGGATCCGGCTCCAGGCGCCCAACGACCTGACCTTCGGGCCCGACGGGCGCCTGTACTTCACGGATCCCGCGGACTACCTCCCTGACGACCGGCGACCCGCCCGCGTGTTCGCGCTCAACCCGGACGGTACGGGTGAGCTGCTCGAGGAGCTCGACGACGCGTATGCCAACGGCATCACGGCCGAGCCAGACGGTTCCATCGTGTGGGTCGAGTCGTACGACCGGCGGGTCTACCGCAAGCGGCCGGGGCAGCCGTCGGAGCTCATCCACCAGCTGCCGGAGCGCCACATCCCGGATGGCCTCAAGGTGGCGGCCGACGGCAGCCTGTGGGTGACGACGTTCCTCTCGGGCGGCGTGGACATCCTGGAGCCGGACGGGACGGCGCGCGACTTTCTCGTGACGGGTGGGGTGCCGATGAACTGCGTATTCGCGGGCACGGACCTCATCGTCACGGACTTCGGCGACATCGACGAGGTGCCGGCGAGCGCACCGATGACGGGTCGGCTGTGGCGGATCCCGGTCGGCGTCGAAGGGATGCCGCTGTACCGGGGAGCGATCGGCTAGGCGTCGTCCGCGCGCGCCTCCAGCCACTCCGGCCGCCGGTGCATGCCCAGGATCGACCAGCCGCCGTCCACGACCAGCGTCTGGCCAGTGACGTACGAGGCGTCGTCCGAGGCGAGGAAGCAGACCGCCTTCGCGATGTCCTCGAGCGTGGCCAGCCGGCGCATCGGGATCTCGTCCATCATCGCGTCGAGGTTCACGGATCCGTCGCGTATGCCCTGCTCGACGAGCAGCGTGCGCGCCATCCCGGGCGCTACGGCGTTCACCCGGATCCCGAGGTCCGCCACCTCGACGGCCATCGTGCGAGTGAGGCTCATGAGCGCCGCCTTGGACGCGGAGTACGGCCCGCGGCCTGGCAGGGCGATGATCCCGGCGACCGACGCGATCGTCACGATGGCCCCCGACCGCTGACGCTTCATCGTCCGGAGCGCGAGTCGGCTCCAGTTGAAGGCCCCGAACAGGTGGACGTCCACGACCTTCGCCCACGCGTCCGGGTCGAACTCGTCGGTCAGGGCGACGCGCTGGATGCCCGCGTTGTTGACGAGGATGTCCAGCCGCCCCTCGCCTGCCTCGATCGACGCGTGCGCCTTCCCCACGGCGTCCCGATCGGTGATGTCACACCGGATGTAGCGCGCGGACGGCGCCGGGTCGTCGGGATCGTCGAGGTCGGGGACGACGACCCGCGCGCCCTCCGCGGCCAGGCGCCGGACGATCGCGTCACCGATGCCACGGGCGCCCCCCGTCACGACCGCTACCTGACCCTCGAACCGACTGCCCACGCCGCGACCTCCGTGCGCTGACCGCTTGCCGTCACGGCCGGCATCCCCGATGATGCAACCGTTTCCAGCATCCGTTTCCCGCAGCATACGCGCGGGGCGCCCGGCCGGGAAGCGGCACCCCTGGGCGACGAGGCTGAACGAGCGAGAGGAGCGGCGGGTGGGCGAGGCGGAGGGCCGGCTGGCGGTTGTCACGGGCGCAGCGAGCGGAATCGGCCAGGCGGTCGCATTGCGGCTGTTGGCAGAGGGCGCGTCGGTCGTGGCGATCGACATCAACGAGGCCGGTCTCGGTCCGGTCGTCGATGCGGGCGCCACGCCGCTCGTCGCCGACCTGGCCACCGCGGACGGGCGCGCGAAGGCGATCGCCGCGGGCCAGGGCGCCCACTACCTCGTGAACGCCGCCGGGATCCTGTTCGTCAAGTCGATCTGGGAGGTCGGCCTGGAGGAGTGGAAGCGGATCTGGGCCGTCAACCTCGACTCGATGTTCTTCCTGTGCCAGGGGATCGGGCCGTCGATGCCGTCCGGTGGCGCCATCGTGAACCTCTCGTCGAGCTCCGCGAAGGCCGCGTCCACGGTCGAGGTCGCGCCGTATTCGATGACCAAGACGGCCGCGCTCGGGCTGACCCGCTCGTTCGCGCATGCGCTCGCGCCGCGCAACGTCCGGGTCAATGCCATCTGCCCCGGGATCGTGGACACCCCGATGCAGGAGAAGGTCCTGGAGTCCGTCGCCCCGCTGCGGGGGATGACCGCGCAGCAGCTCTCTGAGGGCCGCGTCAAGACCGTCCCGCTGGGCCGGACATCCTCGCCCGACGAGTGCGCGGGGGTGATCTGGTTCCTGCTCTCGGACGCGGCGGGCTACATGACCGGCCAGGCGATCAACTTCACCGGCGGCCTGGTGATGCTCTGAGGAATGACCCGATGCATGTCGACCCACGCGTCCTGACCGGCCGCTCCGCCCCGGAGCCCCAGCCCCGCATCCTGCATGCCGGGCCCGTCTCGGCGGAGCTCGACGGTGCCGACCTGCGCGGCATCCGCGTCGCCGGGATCGAGCTCGTCCAGCGCGTGTACGTCGCGGTCCGCGACGCGCCGTGGAACACGATCCCGGCGACGTTCACGAGCTGGGCCATCAACCGGGGCGAAGACTCGTTCCGCGTCGAGTTCGAGGCGCGCCACGCCCACGAGTCGATCGACTTCGAGTGGCACGGCCGTATCGAGGGCACGCCGGACGGCACGATCAGGTACGAGCTCGACGGCGTGTGCCACGGCGTGTTCGCGTACTCAAAGATCGGGTTCAACGTCCACCACGCGCTGGTTGGGGCCATCGGGCGGCCATACCGCGCGCGGACCGAGGCCGGCGAGCTGCGCGGGACGCTCCCGGACGAGATCGACCCGCAGCGGATCGTCGGGACGACCCTGTCCGGCATGTTCGACCCGTACCGCGAGCTCGCGATCGAGGTCCGCGACGGGCTCGAGGCGGTCGTGTCGCTCGAGGGCGACCTGCTGGAGCTCCAGGACCATCGCAACTGGACCGACGGCAACTTCAAGTCGTACGCGACGCCGCTCGCGCTCGGCTTCCCGTTCGACTCCACCGACGGGTTGCGGATCCGCCAGGTCCTGACGATCTCGTACCGCGGCGCCCTGCCCGAGGAGGCGCCGGCGACCGTCCCGGTCATCGCGGTGGGCGAGGCGATCGGGCCACTGCCGGCGGTCGGGTTCGGCCAGCCAAGCCACGGCCAGCCGCTGACGGCGCGCGAGGCGGCGCTCGTCGCCGCGGTCCGCCCGGCGCACCTGCGGGTCGACCTCGTGCTCAGCGACCCAGCCGCGCTCGGGGCACTCGAGCGGGCGGCGAAGGACGCCCGGGCAACCGGAGCCGGCCTCGAACTCGCGGTCCACGCCAACGACGCCTCCGGACCCGCGCTCGACGCGATCGCCGACGGGATCCGGACGGTAGGCGTCCCCGTGGTGCGCGTCCTCGTCTACCACCTGCGTGCAGGCTTCAGCGCGCTCGGGGGGCTGACGCCGGTCGCCGTGGTCGCCCTCGTCCGGGAGCACCTCGAAGCCGCGACCGGACCTGTCCCGTTCGCGGGGGGAACAAACCAGAGCTTCGGCGACATCAACCGGGACCGCCCGACGGACCCCGTCTTCATGGGCGTCTGCTTCTCGATCAGTCCGACCGTCCATGCCGCCGACGACCGCTCGATCGTCGAGAACCTCGTCGGCCAGTCAGAGGTCGTCCGGATGGCCCGCACGTTCGCGGCCGGCCGACCCGTCAGCGTCAGCCCGGTGACCATCGCCACCCGCTTCGGTCCGTACCCGGCGGGTCCGCCCGCCCCGGACGACCTCCCGGCCGCCGTCGACGTCCGCCAGCTCTCGCTCCTTGGCGCCGCCTGGACAGCGGGCTCGCTCAAGCACCTCGCGGAGAGCGGCGCGGCGAGCGTCACGTACTACGAGACCAGCGGCTGGCGCGGGATCGTGGAGCGGGAGAGTGGGAGTCCCGACTCGCGTTTTCCCTCCGCCCGCGGCGCGACGTTTCCGCTGTACCACGTGTTCGCGGACGTGGCGGCATGGGCCGGCGGCACCGTCCGGGGCACGATGTCCTCGCGGCCACTCAGCGTCGAGGCCCTCGCGGTCGAGGACGCGCGCGGGTTGCACCTGCTCGTCGCGAACCTGGAGCCTGCCGACGGCGAGGTCGACCTCCTGGGGATCACGGGCGATTCAGTCCTCGTGCGCACGCTCGACTACGACCATGCGGGCGACGCGATGACCAGCCCCGCGGCCTTCCGCGCGCGACCAGGTGACGCCATCGCGGTCCTCGATGGGCGTGTCCGGCTGCGCCTGGGACCCCATGCCGTCGCGCGGGTGGACCCGGCCGGCTGAGTCGGAGCGGGCAGCGTGCGGATGACGGGCCGGCGGCGGGCCGAGCGCGGGCGGGCGGCACGCGGGCGGGCGGCGCGCGCGCGGGCGGCGCGCGGGCTCGGCGCCCTTCCTCAGGTCCGCGGCGGCGCGCAGGAGGCGCGTGGCATGAACACGGTGGGCAGGACAACCGTCTCCGGCTGCCCCGGGTTCTCACCCAGCCGATGCATCAGCAGGTCCGCGGCCGTTCTGCCGAGGCCCACGGTGTCGCGGGTGATCGACGCGATCGGCGGGCGGTAGAGCTCGCTAAGCGGGACGTCGTCGCAGGTGACAAGCGACACGTCGTCCGGGACGCGGAGGCCCGCCGCCTGCAGGACACGCAGGCAGCCGATGAGCAGCTGGTTGCCGCCGGCCACGATGGCGGTTGGCCGCCGGTCGCGGGTCAGGAGCTCGCGCGCCGCGGCCTCGCCATGCTCCCGCGAGAACGAACCCGGGAGGTAGATGCCCTCGACCGCGCCGTTCGTCTCCGCGATGACCTTCTGCATGCCCTTGATCCGCTCGCGACCGGGGAGCTGGTCCTGTGAGCCGGTCATGAGGGCGATCCGCCGATGGCCCAGCCCGATGAGGTGGCGGACGGCCGCCTCCATCCCGGTCGCGTGGTCGTTGAACACGGCGCTCGCACCATCGAGGCCACGCAGCTCGCGGTCGACGAGGACGACGGGCACGTTCGCGGCCGTGATGCCCTCGATCGTCGCCGGATTGGTCTCGCTGGCGAGGGACAGGATCATCCCGTCAACGCGGCGGCTCTGGAAGAACCGGATGTGGGCGGCGTCCAGGGATGGGTCGTTCTCCGAGTTCATGAGCACCAGCGAGTAGCCCGCCCCGCGCAGCTCCGCCTCCGCGCCGAGGACGATGTCCGCCATCAGCGGGTTGGAGATGTCCGCGAGGACGAACCCGACGGACAGCGTCTGGCCGCGACGCAGGCTCTGGGCGAGAAAGTCAGGCTCGTACTCGAGCTGGGCCACCGCATCGAGGACCCGCTCCTTCATCTCGATGCTCACGTCGGGATGGCCCGACAGGACCCTCGAGACCGACGAGATCGCGACGTCGGCGAGCTCCGCCACCTCGCGCATGCTGGCCCGATGGTGGCGGCCCCCGATCGCCGTGTCGTCACCCATTCGCGTTCCCCAAGGTGGTCAATCGCTCCGCTGGGCTGCCGGACCTTGTTCCAGTAACGGTTTCAGCGACGGTACCACACCGGTTTCGGCCCTCGGGAACGGCGCGCCGCGGTGCGAGACCGGAACTAGCGATCAGGAGACGCAAACCTTTCCAGAAACGTTGACATTCGATTCGGCTGGAAACGATACTGACGCGCCTGCCCCGGGTTTCGGGCAGTGTCTTGAGGAGGACGACAGAATGCGGATCGGATCTCGAGGGGCCATCGCGCTCATCTCGGCGGGCTCGATGCTCGTCGCCGCGTGCAGCACGCCGGCTGCCACAACGGCGCCGAGCGCCGCCCCCAGCTCGGCACCGGTCGAATCGGCCGGCACGTCGCCGGCGGCAGCGGGCCTGCCCTACACCGCGACGCTCAAGGACGGGTCGACGTTCACCCTGAACCCGCGCGTCGCCGACAAGCTGGCCAAGGGCGAGCCCATCAACTACGTGTTCTCGTACGGGTCCACGGCGATCCCGCTGTTCTCGCCGCAGTACAAGGCGGGCTACGAGAAGACGCTGCCCGAGGCGCAGAAGATCCTGCCGATGAACGGCCAGGCTGTCGCGCCGTCGTCCGCCGTCCAGGACATCAACGAGCAGATCGCCCAGATCGATGCCCTGTTCAAGGCCGACCAGATCGACTGCCTGTCCGTCCAGTCGACCGGCACCGACGCGTTCACGAAGATCGTGAACGACATCATGAAGACCGGCATCCCGGTGTTCACGGTGGGCGTTGAGTCGAACGGCAACGAGTTCACGAACTTCACCCAGATCTCCCACAAGGAGGGCCTCCAGGCCGCGGGGATCATCGTGGACTACATGAAGAAGAAGAACCTTGACTTCAAGGTCTTCGCTGTCTCCGGCGGCGACCCGACCCAGAACTGGGCCCAGGGCCGCATGCAGGGCTTCATCGACGGGATCATGGCGGCCATTCCCGACGCGAAGTTCGTCAACGACGCCAAGAACGGCCTCAACGTGACCTACGATCCCGCTGGCTCCTATGACGCCTACAAGGCGTTCATCCAGGGCAACCCGGACGTCCAGGTCATCGAGAACGTCGACATCTCCGCCGAGCATGCCGCCCGCGCGATCAAGGACTCGGGCAACACCGGCAAGATGTTCGCGTTCGGGTGGAACCTCTCGATCGGACAGCTCGACGCCATCGACGCCGGCACCCAGATCGTCGCGCTCGACCAGCAGTGGGGCGAGCAGGCCGGCTTCGGGGCCACGGCATGCGCCGAGCTCCTCAAGAACGGCAAGGTCCTGCCCAACAGCCAGGAGCTCAAGCCAGTCACCAAGGAGAACAGCGCGGCCGCACGCGTTGAGTTCATGAAGATCGCGGGCGGCTGAGCCCCCGCGACCAGGCATGCCGGGCCGGGCACGAGGTACGCCTCGCGTCCGGCCCGCTCCCGTTCCGGGGGCGTGGCGACGACAACCCGTGATGCCGCCAGGAGACCCGCGATGCAGACTCATCTCGAGTGGTCCGACGCCATCGGCAAGCGTGTCCGCAGTGGCGACTGGGCAGACCAGGCTGTCTCGACGGTCACGAAGATCGAGCAGGAGCTCGCCGCGGGCGGTGACGCCTTCGGGCTTGCCGCGAACCGCCGTGAGAACGCCGCCCAGCTCGTCGACTACTTCATGGAAGAGGCCAAGGTTGTCTACGTCGTCTACAAGGTGTGGACGGCGGGCTTCGACGGGTGGCTCCGCGAACAGGGCGTCGGCGACGCCGAGATGGGATCGGAGCTCGACCGCCTGAAGCACCTCCTGGCGTACCCGGACGGGTCGCCGCTGGAGCGCGAGCCGCGCTGGGAGGCCCTGGGCCTCAGGGCGGGACGTCTCGCGAACGGGATCCGGAGCTATGACCTGACGGTCGCCGCCGCGCTCGAGGAGCTCGAGGGCGTCACGGAGGACTGGCGGCGCCTCCACGACCGCTCCGCGGACCTGATGGCCGGGATCCTCGCCTACGTCGTGCGTCACTTCGGCGAGCCGGCGCTCGAGACGTGCTACCGCGCGGTCATGGAGCCCTACCTCCAGGAGCGCTACATGGTCTTCGACGTGACGAAGACCCCCTACGAGGACACGATCGACCGTAACCTGTACATCAGCCTCGAGGCCATGCGCGGGCACCTCGTGGGGCCAGGTCGTCGTGGCGACATCGAGCTCGTCGAGGAGGACGACCGCTGGCTCATCCGCTTCGACCCCTGCGGCTCGGGCGGCCGGATCCTGCGTGGTGACCCCATCGAGGGCACGGGCTCCCGCGTCCTCGCCCCGTACGACTTCGGCGTCCTCGAGAACGCCTACGACTGGACGTGGGGCGAGACCGGCGTCTGCCACTACTGCGCGCACTGCAACATCGCCCTGTCGACGATCCCGGCGGAACGCTGGGGGCACCCGGTGCGGACCGTCGACCCGCCGCTGTGGCGCGGCCCGGACGATCCCGCCACGAACCGCAAATGCCAGTGGACGGTGTGGAAGACGCTCGAGGCGATCCCCGAACGCGAGTACGAGCGCATCGGCCGCACGAAGCCCCAGCTCCCCGTGATCCAGCCGGGCTCAGGCGCGCCGCAGCCGGGAGATGACCGCGCATGACATTCGAGGGCCGACGCGCCATCGTGACCGGCGCGGCCAGCGGCATCGGGCAGGCGACCGCGCTCCACCTCCTGGGTGAGGGGGCGCGCGTCACGGCCGTTGATGTCAACGAGGCTGGGCTGGGGGTCGTGCGCGACGCTGGCGCCGACGCGCTCGTGGCGGACCTGAGCGACGAGTCGGGTCGTGCGCTGGTGATCGCCGCCGCGGCTGCCGAGCCCGTGCACTACCTGGTCAACGCGGCCGGGATCCTCGGGCTCAAGCCGATCTGGGAGGTCACCCAGGCGGACTTCCGGAGGATCTTCGCGATCAACCTTGAGTCGACCTGGTTCCTGTGCCGCGACGTCGGCCGGCAGCTGGTGGAGGGCGGCGCCATCGTCAACTTCTCATCGCCCTCGGCCCGCTGGGCGTACACGCTGGAGACGGCGCCCTACAGCGCGACCAAGACCGCGATCCAGGCGACGACCCGCACGTTTGCGGTAGCCCACGCCCCGCGCCGGGTCCGCGTCAACGCGATCTCGCCCGGGATCACGGACACGCCGATGCAGGAGACGGTCCTGCGCGAGGCGTCCGTGCTCCGCGGCCAGACATACGAGGAGCTTGCCCAGGAACGCCTGCGCCTGGTGCCGCTCAAGCGCTCGGCGCCCGCCGCAGAGATGGCCGGCGTCGTCGCATGGATGCTGTCCGATACGGCGGCCTACCTCACCGGCCAGACGATCTACGTCGACGGCGGCTACATCATGTCGTCCTGATGGGAACCCGCGGCGCCGCGGCGCCTTCCGTCCCCCCGAGTCCCATGAGCAAGGAGCTGTCGGCCAGATGACGCAGAACACGAGTGCGATGACGCCGGCGCCGGGCGGCGCAAACGTCTCAAGTCGGGCCCGCGAGGTGGGCTTGCGCGTCGGCGGCATCGTGATCGCCATCGCGCTTGTGGTCATCGTGTTCACGCTCATCAGCAAGCCGAATACGTTCCTCACGCTCACGAACGCGCTGGGGATCATGCGCTCGATGAGCACGATCGCGATCGTCGCCCTCGGGCTGACGCTCGTGATCGTCGTCGGCGAGATCGACCTCTCGTTCGGCTACATGTACGGGCTCGCGTCAATCCTCATCGGCGTCGCCTGGATCATCTGGGGCTGGCCGATCTGGGCCGCGATCCTGTTCGCCTTCGCAGCCGCAGGCGCGCTGGGCGCGGTGAACGCGACGCTGGTGACGATCCTCAAGATCCCGTCGTTCATCGTGACGCTGGGCACAGGCCAGCTGGTCTTCGGCACCACCCTGCTCGTGTCCAACACGGCCACGCTCAACCCGTCCTATCCACCGCCGGGAAGTGTCGTGCCCCAGGGGCAGATCGACTGGTTCTTCAGCCTGTCGAACCAGCCGCTGCCGTTCGGGATCCCGATGCAGGCCATCTGGATGACCGGGGTGGCGATCGTCATCGGGTTCATCCTCCAGCGCTCGCTGTTCGGGTTCCGGCTCAAGGCGATCGGCGGCAACCCGGCGGCCGCGGAGCTCGCCCGCCTGCCGATCACGAAGTACAAGTTCGCAGCGTTCATGCTGTGCTCGATGCTCGCGGCGCTGGCCGCGATGCTCGACTTCGCGTTCATCGGGTCCGTGCAGCCGAATGCCGGCGTGAGCCTCACGTTCCCGGTGTTCGCCGCGGTGATCATCGGCGGCGCGAGCCTCGCGGGCGGCCGTGGGACGGCCATCGGCACCCTGAGCGGCGCGCTCCTGCTCGCGCTCATCGCCAACGGCCTCGCGCTCAACTCCGCGGGCACCTACCTCTCGAACTTCGTGTCCGGCGCGGTGACGATCGCGGCCGTCGTCCTCGACCGCTTCACCCAGAGCCTCCGCAAGTGAGCGGCACGGTGACGGCGCCCGCTGCCGCTGACGGTGCGGCTGATGGGGCGCGGGAGCGAGGGCTGCGCATCCGCGGCTTGCGCAAGTGGTACGGCGACACGCGCGCTCTCGACGGCCTGGACCTCGATGCACGGCCCGGTGAGATCCTCGGGATCGCCGGACCGAACGGCGCCGGCAAGAGCACGCTGATCAAGATCCTGGCCGGAGAGACGACCGCGAATGACGGCGAGATCTTCCTCGACGGCCGGCGCTGGGACACGGCGTCCGGGGACCGGGTTGCGGTCGTCCACCAGGAGCCGCAGCTGTTCCCCAACCTCACGGTTGCGCAGAACCTCATGGTTGGCCGCGAGGGCGTCCGGGCGCTGACGCGGCGGCTGAACGACGACGAGAAGGTGCTGCTCGCCGACCTCGCGATCCTCGAGATCGCGGACCGGCCGCTGTCACGGGTCCCGCTCGCGGTCCAGCAGCGCGTGGAGATCGGGCGCGCGCTCGCGCGCGACTCCACGATCTTCCTGTTCGATGAGCCGAACTCGGCGCTGACCCAGGAGGAATCCGAGGACCTCTTCCGGCGGATGCACCTGCTTGCCGACGCAGGGCGGGTCGTCCTCCTTGTCTCGCACCGGATCGCCGAGCTCGCGGAGCACGCCGACCGCGTGGCGCTGATCCTCGACGGGCTGTGCACGACGGTCCTCGACGGCGAGGCGCTGACCCAGGAGGGGATCGCCGCGGGTCTCGTCACGGGCCAGTCGGCGCGCGAGCCCGAGGAGCAGATCGTTGTCCGGATCGACGAGCGCGCCGCGACGGCCCTGCGGCTGTCCGAATGGACCCATGGCGGCGGCGAGTTCACCGGGATCGAGCTCCACGTCCGGGCGGGCGAGATCGTGGCGATGGTCGGTGTCGAAGGCTCCGGCGCCCGGGAGCTCGTTCGCAGCATCGCGGGCTTCGAACGCGGAACCGGCCAGATCGAGATCGCGGGGCGAACGGGTCGCGGGGCGGTTGCCGCGGACACGAGCCTCGTGTCCGCGGATCGTCAGACGAGCCTGTTCACGAACCTCACGATCGGCGACAACATGGTCTCGCGGCTCAACCGCGAGATCACGCGCGGCGGCGCGCTCCGCCGCGGCCGGATGCTCCAGATCGCCCACGACCTGCGCGACCAGTTCCGGGTCAAGGCGTCGTCGGTCCACCTGCCCATCCGGGCGCTGTCGGGCGGCAACCAGCAGAAGGTGGCGATCGCCGCTGCGATCGTGAAGCGTCCCGAGGTCCTGGTCCTCGAAGAGCCGACGCGCGGTGTCGACATCGGGTCCAAGCGCGAGATCTACCGCCTCATGCGGCAGTACGCGGCCGAGGGCCACGCCGTGATCATCTACTGCACCGAGGTCCCGGAGGTGTTCGAGGCAGCCGATCTCGCCTACGTCGTCTCCGACGGCCGCCTGTCCGATCCACTCCTCGTCATGAACTACCCCGACGTCGAGGCGCTCGCCCGCGCGGTGACCAGGCTCGAGCGCCACGCTGGGGTGGGAGCGGGCGGCGCAACCCCGCCGGCCACGCCGGCCGCGCCGACCGCGCCGGCCCCGCCGGCCTGAAGCCCCATCGCCGCGCAGGCCCCGCCGGCCTGAAGCCCCATCGCCGCGCAGGCCGAGTTGCCCCATCGCGACCATGAAGCCCGCGGCGCGGTGAGAGCCTGAGGCGCGGTGGCGCCCGCCGGGGCGGGGTGAGTGCCGGTCGGCGCCCGCCGGGGCGGGGTGAGTGCCGGTCGGCGCCCGCCGGGGCGGGGTGAGTGCCGGTCGGCGCCCGCCGGGGCCGGGTGAGAGCCGGTCGGCGCCCGCCGGGGCGGGGTGAGTGCCGGTCGGCGCCCGTCGGGGCGGGGTGAGTGCCGGTCGGCGCCGCCGGGGCGGGGTGAGAGCCGGCCCTGCTCATGCATGCCTGGCTGAAGCGTCGGGGGTCCCTGCACGATCGTGCGCCGTAGGTCGACCTTCGAGACGCAGTCGTGCGTGGCGGCGCAGGATCTCAGTCACTCGTGCATGACAGCAGGGCCGGGGGCCCCAGCCGGCTCCAGCCGGCGGCGCGGTGAGGCCCTGCTCATGCATGCCTGGCTGAAGCGTCGGGGGTCCCTGCACGATCGTGCGCCGTAGGTCGACCTTCGAGACGCAGTCGTGCGTAGCGGCGCAGGATCTCAGTCACTCGTGCATGACAGCAGAATCGCAGCAAGCGCCGTCCCCGGCCGTCCCCCCGGCCGGCGCCAGGCGCCGGAGCGCCGCCGTCCCCGGCCATCAGTCGGCCGTCAACCGGCCAGCCGGTGAGCGGCCCGCGGGCGCCACACGAGGCCGCGGTCAGGACATGAACCAGCCGCCGTTGACGTCGATCGTGGCGCCTGTGATGAAGCTCGCGCCGTCGCTGGCGAGGAACGCGACGACGGCCGCGACCTCGTCGGGGCTGGCGAACCGGCCCAGCGGGATCTGGGCCTTGATGCGCTCGCGAAAGCCTGGCATCACCGCCTCCTGGCCCGCGACCATCGGCGTGTCGATGCCGCCGGGTGCGATGGCGTTGACCGTCACGCCGTCCGCGCCGTAGTTGCGGGCGAAGTTCTTCGTCAGGGCGACGAGCCCCGCCTTCGTGGACGCGTAGACGGCCGCCTGCGACACGGCGCCCGTGCGCGCGCTGATGCTGGAGATGTTGACGATGCGGCCCCAGCCGCGCGCACGCATGCCTGCCCCGAACCCGCGCGAGAGGAGGAACGGCGCCCGCAGGTTGACGGCGATCGTGCGGTCGAAGTCCTCGAGCGTCACGTCCTCGATCGGGCGCTCGATGAGGATCGCCGCGTTGTTGACCAGGATGTCGACCGGACCGGCATCGGCGACCAGGGCATCGATTGCGGCGGCATCGGCCAGGTCTGCGAGCAGGGTCGCGCAGCCGTCCAGCTCGTGCGGGCGCAGATCGACGCCGGTGACCACGTGACCCGCGTCGCGCAGCGCCTCCGCGATCGCCCGGCCGATGCCCTGGGCAGAGCCCGTTACCAGCGCCCGACGTGGCGTCGCATCCCCGCGTTCCGTGCGCAAATCCAGGGGCTGGTCGCGATCTCCGCCCACATCAGGGGCGCTCACGAGGCTGGGAGGTGCGGGGGCGGGTCGCCGGGCCGCAGGACGGGCAGCCGACCTGGACGCCCGGCGAGCTGCATGAGCTGGATGTTCGCGCCGTTGGGGTCCTTCAGGTAGACGCTGCGACCGCCGCGGTACGGCCCGATCGGGAGGTCGGAGGGCGCGCCGCTGATCTCGAGGCCAAGTCGCCCGACTGTCGCCTCGATGTCCTCGACGGCGAAGCCGAAGTGCGTCGCGCCGATGTCCGCGTTACCCGCCACGACCTGTGCCTGTTCGATGCCCCGGAAGTGGACCACCTCGAAGATCGCGTTCGTCTCCGGGATGCGGAAGAACACGGCATCGAGCTCGAGGCCGGGTGGCTTGCCCATCAGCCGGGCGACGTTTGCGGCGTGCTCGCCGCGCCACTCCACCCGGTCGATCGGCTCGCCGAACAGCTTCGTGTAGAAGGCGACGGACTCGTCGAGGTCCCGGGCGACGACGCCGACGTGGTCGATCCAGAACATGGTGTCCTCCTTCAGGCTGTGGACGGGGGGCCGGTGGGCGAGGTGCGAGCGGGCGCGGTGCCAGCGGGCGAGGTGCCACCGGGCGAGGCGCCACCGGGCGAGGCGCCACCGGGCGAGGCGCCACCGGGCGAGGCGCCACCGGGCGAGGCGCCACCGGGCGAGGTGCTCGTGGGCGCCACGGCGAGGGACAGGCCGGCGGGCGTCGTCACGGCGAGGGCGCGGGCTGGGTTGTGGATGACGAGCATGGCGGTCTCGGCCCCGGTGAATCCGCGCTGGTGCATCCACGGGACGATCTCGCCGGTCAGGTGGCCGAAGCCATGGCCGCCGAACGCGGTCAGGCGGTGCTTCTGGCAGATGTCGTGGCTGAGCAGGACATGGTCGCCCACGCCCGCGTCGACCAGACCGCGCACGATGGCCAGGCGCTGCGCATCGCTGAGCGTCGCCATCCGCGGGTTGGGCGGGAAGAGCGAGCTTTCGAGGCCGAAGCAGTCCAGCTCCACGAAGATGCCGGCCCGAGCCAGGTCGACGAGCTCCTCGTGGCTCGTGATGCCCCGGTCGAGGTGGGCGAGGATGAGCCGCCGGAGGTCCATGCCGGCCCGCGCCACGATGTCGACGATCTCGCCAACGGCCCGCGGATCGCGGCCGGGATGGATCATCATCGGCAGGCCGGTCGCCCGCTGCGCGTCGACCATCGCCTCGAGCACGACGTGCTCTCGCGGGCGGAGCGGCCACGAGCAGCCCACCTCGCCGATGAGCCCCGGCCGGATGCCGGTCCCGTCCACGCCCGTGCGCCATTCCGCCACGACCCGGTCTCGCAGCGCGACGACGTCCATCGCCCGGACATCCTCGGGATGGGTCGGCTCCACGTACGAGCCCGCGCCCATCACCACGTGGACGCCGGTCGCCTCCGACATCCGTCGCAGTGCCGCCGGATCGCGGCCGATCCCCGGGACGGTCGCGTCGACGAGCGTGCCGCCGCCAGTCGCCGCAAACGCACGCAGCTCGTCGGTCGCCAGGGCCTCGTCGAGCTGGACCAGGTTGTCAAGGCTGCTCGTCCAGTGCCGGCGCACCCAGCCCAGCGACTCGAGCGCCAGGGGACGCCTCGCGAGCTCGTGGCCGCGCTCGTCGCCGGGCTCCTGGAAGGTCACCCCGCGGAGGTCGATGAGGAGGTGCTCGTGGGGCAGGACCGGCCCCAGCTCATCACACGGGACGGGTCCACGCACGGTCTGGGCGTAGGGCTCCGTATGCTCGGTCGGCACGGTCTGGGCGTATGGCTCGGTCGGCATTCTTGCTCCAGGCTCAGTCGCGCAGCGGCAGCCACGCCGGCGGCTCGGATCCGAGCCACGGGGCGGACGCCGGGAGGTCGCCCGGCCGGTAGACGCCCGGCGCGGCGGCGATCGCGCGGGGCAGGCCGTTAACGAGCATCGCGGCCGTGGACAGCAGCGCGCGACAGCCCGGGTCAACGGTCACCCGGAGCCCGTGACGGCCGGTGAGCTCGATGCGGTCGGTGGGCGTCAGCCCGGCGACCGCCGGGTCGACGTGGAGGGTCATCGAGATCTCGAGCCACGGCTCACCGGCGAACCAGCCGGTCGCACGCTGGTCTGCGCCCGCGGTCCTGCCAGGCTCGACGACCGAGCCGTCGGGCAGGGTGAGCGGTCGGTCCGCGAGGAGCGGCTCCGAGACCACCTCGATCCGCTCGAGGGTCCGGCCCATCGAGGCGGCGAGGATTCGCAGGCTCTCCGGGAACCCGGCGTGGCCGACCACGGACCCGTCGGCGATGCCCGCCCGGAACGCGTCGGGCGTGATGTCGATCCCCAGCGAGGCCCGGACGCGGGGCCCGAACACGCTGACATCCACGATCCGGCGTGCCTGCAACCGCCCGACGTCCCACGCCAGCCCCGTCAGGGTCAGCGGCCAGAGGTCCAGCACGAACCCCGGGTTCGCGCCGCTGGCGACGATCGGGATCCGGTGCGCCATCGCCAACTCGAGGATCCGGGCCGCCTCGGGCGAGTCGCCGGCTTCGATGTACGCCAGGTCCTCGGCCGTGCACACGATCGGCGTCCCGCTCGCGGCGACCACCTCCAGCACCGGCAGGACGTCCGCGAGCCGAGTGTGCGTCGCGACGATCGCGACGTCGGGACGCGTCGCGGCGAGCGTCCCCACGAGATCGGTGGAGCACCGGAGGTCGCCCGGGGCACCCGTCACGCGCAGGGCGGCCGGCTCCCCGTTGCGCGCATCGGAGCGGACCACGATCCCGACGACCTCGACCCACGGCCGCTCGAGCGCGAGCTCCATGACGGACCGGTTCGCGGAGCCGTAGCCCACGAGTACCACGCGGACGGGTCGGCGCGCCATGGGTCCGCTCCTCTCCCCGACGTCCCGGCTACCGGTCGACGCGGTATTTCGCGATGAAGTCCTCGTCCAACTCCCAGCCGAGGCCCGGCCGCTCGGACAGCGGGAACTCGCCGTTCACGAGCGCCGGCCGGTTCGCGAGCATTTGCCAGAAGATGGGGTCTCGGGCGGGGGAGAACGCCTCCACGTACGTCCCGTTGGGCACCGACGCAAGGAGGTGGGCGGCGACCTGCGCCTCCTCGTGGTGCCCGACCTGGACCTCGTGGGCATAGGCAAGGGCTGCGACCCGCCGCCACTCAGTGGGCCCGCCGCCCCACGACGCGTCGAAGTTCGAGACGTCGATCGCCCCGTTGGTGATGATCTCGCGCATCCCGGTCCGGCTGATCTCGCTCTGGCCGGCAGCCACGTTGACGTTGCCCCGCAGCCGGACGTCGCGCAGGGAGCGCCAGTCGCCGTGCCAGCGGGTGGGCTCCTCGAACCAGCGCAGCTCGATGCCCTGGCGGCGCACCGCGTCGAGGAACGCGAGCGCCTCGGGGACCGTGTAGCCCTGGTTGGCGTCAACCACGAACAGGAAGTCGTCACCGGCGTGCTTGCGGGCACGAACCAGGCGGGCGGCGTCCTCGTCGGGCGACTTCGCCCCGACCTTGAACTTCATGCCGACCATGCCGTGCTCGCCCTTGAAGAAGTCGATCTCGCGCTCGATCTCGTGGCCCTTCGAGGTCTCGTCGTCGGGGATGTAGTAGCCGCCGATGCCGATCATCGGGACGCGGTCCCGATAGCCGCCCCACAGCCGCCACAGCGGCTGCCCGTAGAGCTTGCCGACGGTGTCCCAGACGGCGGTGTCCACGCACGCCATCGCCTGCATCGCATACCAGCGCGGCCGCAGCTGGTCGAAGGTGACGGGCAGCATCGCCTCCCAGATGCGCTCCACCTGGCGCACGTCCATGCCGAGGACCCGGGGCACGATCTCTTCGTGCAGGATGGTCCGGATCTCCGACTGGAGCGGTTCGTCCTCGTCGGCGTTGTAGGCCTCGCCGACGACCCCATCGCTCGTGCGGATGCGCGTCACGATCGTGCACCGGTTGCGCATGCGGTAGTAGCTGCCCTTGTACGTGAACGGCAGCGGGACACGCACGGGGATCGTCTCGATCGCCTCGATCGTGGACATCAACGCCTCCTGGAAGAGGGCCGTCGGTTGACGCGACGGAGGGCGGGTGCAACGATACTGGAAACGGTACCGATGCGTAACTGCGGCGCCGCACGCCCGCACGCTCGGCGCCTGTCCACCGTCCATGTGAGGGATGCCGCGCGATGACCGATCAAGCCCAGCCAGACCGGGTCGCATGGTTCCGCAGGATGGTCGAGATCCGGCTCTTCGAGGAGAAGGTCCAGGAGCTCTTCATGAGCGGGAACATCCAGGGCACGACGCACCTGTGCCAGGGCCAGGAGGCGGTGTCCGTGGGCGCCATCACGGCGATGCGCGAGGGCGACGTCCAGACGAACACGTACCGCGGCCATGGCGAGGCGCTGGCGCTCGGGATGGCCCCCGAGACGGCGTTCGCGGAGCTGATGGGCAAGACCACGGGCTGCTCCGGCGGCGTCGGCGGCTCGATGCACCTGATCGACTCGACGAAGGGCAACCTGGGCGCGAACGCGATCGTCGGCGCGGGCCTCCCGATCGCCGTCGGCGCGGCGGTGAGCTTCCAGGTCCGGGGCAAGCCGAACGTCGCGCTGACGTTCTTCGGGGACGGCGCCACGAACATCGGCACGTTCCACGAGGCCCTCAACATGGCCGCCGTCTGGAAGGCACCCGTCGTGTTCATCATCGCCAACAACCTGTACGGCGAGTACAGCCCGCTCCTGACGACGACGCCGATCGCGGACCTCGCCCGGCGCGCGGACCCGTACAACTTCCCGGGCATCGTCGTGGACGGCCAGGACATCGACACCGTGCACGCCGCGACCGTGGACGCGGTCGAGCGGGCGCGCGCCGGCGGCGGACCGACGCTGCTCGAGATGAAGACGTACCGCTACCGCGGCCACTCGCGCTCGGATCCCGCAAAGTATCGGCCCGAGGGCGAGCTGGACGCCTGGAAGGGACGCGACCCGATCGAGCTGCTGGGCGCGAAGCTCGCGTCAGAGGGCGTGCTCTCCGTCGCCGGCCAGACCGCCCTGCGGACCGAGGTCCAGGCCGAGATCGATGCCGCCGCGGACCGCGCGGCGGCCGCCCCGTACCCCACCCTCGAGGAGACCGAGCGCTATGTCTACGCTTGAGGCGGTGGCCCCCGAGGCGGCCGTGACCGAGGTCCAGCTGACCTATCGCGAGGCGATCAACGCGGCGCTCGAGGACGAGATGGCCGCGGACGACGCGGTCGTGCTCATCGGCGAGGATGTGCAGGCAGACGGCGGCGTGTTCAAGACGAACATCGGCCTCGTGGAGAAGTTCGGCCCCGCGCGGGTGCGCAGCACCCCGATCTGCGAGAACGGGTTCATGGGCGTGGCGCTGGGCATGAGCCTCACGGGGCTCCGTCCCGTCGTCGAGATCATGTTCGCTGACTTCCTGCCCACGGCCGGCGACGCCGTCGTCAACCAGCTGCCCAAGTACCGCTACATGAGCGGTGGCCAGTTCGCGGTGCCGGTGACCGTGCGGACGATCTGCGGCGCACTCGGGCGGTTCGGGACCCAGCACTCCGCGACGGGCGAGAGCTGGTACATGAGCTTGCCCGGGCTGCGGGTCGTGACAGCCTCGTCGCCCGGCAGCGCGTACGAGCTGCTGCGCGCGGCCATCCGGGACAACAACCCCGTGATCTTCCACGAGCACAAGGCGATGTACGCCCGCAAGGGAACGGTCCGCCGTGGGGCGATCGCCGAGATCGGCAAGGCGCAGGTCACCCGCGAGGGGACGGACGTCACGATCATCGGGACGCTGCTCATGGCCGAGCGCGCGCTCGCCGCTGCCGACCAGCTCGCGGCTGAGGGCATCAGCGCCGAGGTCATCGACCTGCGCTGGATCCGGCCCCTGGACATCCCGGCCGTCGCCGCGTCGGTCGCGAAGACCGGGCGCCTCGTGATCGCCGAGGAGCAGGTCCACGCCGGTGGCTGGGGCGCGACGCTGATCTCGGAGCTCGTGATGGCAGGCCAGGCGTTCACATCGCCTCCGCGCGCCGTCAGCCTGCCGGCCGACCTGCCGATCCCGTACAGCCCGCCGCTCGAGGACGAGATCATCCCGTCGACGGACAGGATCGCCGCCGCGGCGCGCACGGTGCTCGGTCGATGACCACGGCGGCCGGGGTCGGGGTCGCCGCCGCCGGGGGCCTCGACGGTCGCTCGCTGATCATCGAGCGGATCGAGACGATCGCCCTCAGGGCGCCGCTTGGCCGGCGGTTCTCGGGTAGCGCCTACTCGATGGACAACCGGTGCACGATCGTGGTTCGCCTGACGACGTCCGACGGACTGGTGTCCGAGACGTACAGCGGCGACACGGACGACGAGCAGGCGCTCATCGTCGGCATCATCCACGACGAGCTCGCGCCCGCGATCATGGGGCGCAGCGCGCGTGACCCAGAGGGCGCGTGGCGCGCGATGGAGCCGTCCACGAACAACATCCTCCGGGACCGGGGGCTGGCGCTCCAGGCGATCGCCGCCGTGGACACGTCGATCTGGGACCTTCTCGGGCGCGCCCTCGGCCATCCGCTGTACCGCGTCTGGGGTGCGGTTACCGACGAGCTCCCGATCTCGGTCATCGGCGGCTATTACCACCTCGACCTCGGCCAGACCGCGGACCTGGTCCGCAGCTATGTCGAGGCGGGGTTCGCCGGCGTCAAGTTCAAGGTCGGCGGGAAGTCGCCGGAGGTCGACGCAGAGCGCGTCCGCGTCGCCCGCGAGGCGGCAGGTGACAGCTTCGCACTGATGGTGGACGCAAACCAGGGATACACGCTGCGCGAGGCAGTGGACTTCGGCCGGCGCGTCGCCGACTACAACGTCCGCTGGTTCGAGGAGCCCTGCCGCTGGACGAACGACCGTCGCTGGATGCGCGACGTGCGCTACCAGACGGGGATTCCGATCACGGCGGGCCAGAGCGAGCTGACCCTCAACGGCATCCGCGACCTCGTCGCGGAGGGGGCGATCGACGTCTCCAACTTCGATGCGTCGTGGGCCGGCGGCCCGACGATCTGGCGCAAGGCGGCCGGCCTGTGCGCGGCGTACGGCGTCCAGCTGGGCCACCACGAGGAGCCGCAGGTGGCGTCGCATCTCCTCGCCAGCGTGCCGGACCATACGTTCGTCGAGTGCTTCGACGAGGAGCGCGACCCGTTCTTCTGGCACCTCACGAACATGTCGTCGCGGATCAGCAACGGCATGTACCGGCTGCCGACCGGCCCGGGCTTCGGCATCGAGCTCGACTGGGACTACGTCTGGGCGCACACCGTGGACACCCGCGTCTCCGCGCGGTGAGCGAGGCCCAGCCCCGGCCGGCGCCGCTGGCCGGGCTCCGCGTGATCGCCGTCGAGCAGTACGGGGCGGGACCGTTCGGGTCGCTGTACCTCGCGGACCTCGGGGCCGAGATCGTGAAGATCGAGGACCCGGGCGTGGGCGGCGACATCAGCCGCTACATCCCGCCCGGCGTCGTGGGCACGGACTCCCTGTTCTTCGAGGCGTTCAACCGCAGCAAGCGCAGCGTGGCGCTGGATCTCAAGCACCCGGGCGGGCGCGCCGTCTTCGAGCGCCTCGTCGCCTCAGCGGACGCCGTCTACAGCAACCTCCGCGGCGACCAGCCGGCCCGGCTGCGCCTCCGCTACGGGGACCTCGCACCGGTCAATCCGCGCATCGTGTGCGTCGCGCTCACGGGCTACGGGGACCGCCCGGACCAGGCGCGACTACCGGGCTACGACGCGCTCATCCAGGCACAGGCCGGCTGGGCCGCGCTGACCGGCGACCCGTCGGGCCCGCCCGCCAAGAGCGGCCTCTCACTGGCGGACTACATCGCGGGGCTCACGGCCATGGTCGGGCTCCTCGCGGGCGTCCTGGACGCGCGGGCGACGGGCGTCGGCCGGGACGTGGACACGAACCTCTACGACTCGGCGCTCGCGATGCTCAGCTATCCCGCGGCGTGGTACCTCTCCGCCGGGTTCGTGACCGGTCGGCTGCCGCTGTCTGCCCACCCGTCGGTCGTCCCGTTCCAGTTCTTCGCGACGGCGGACGGGTACCTCGCCGTCGCCTGCCCGAAGGAGAAGTTCTGGTCCGCGCTGGTCGCGGCGTTGGACCTGCCGGAGCTCGCCGGGGACGCGCGGTTCGCGACCTTCGCTTCGCGTGCCGCGCACCGGTCGGAGACGCTTGAGATCCTCGAGGCGCGGTTCGCCACCCGCACCACGGCGGACTGGCTCGAGCTGCTGACGGGCATCGTCCCGGTCGCACCCGTGCGCTCTATGGAGGCGGCCCTCGACCCGGCGGAGCTCCGCGGTCGCGAGATGCTGGCCGAGTACGAGCACCCGGTGCTGGGCGCGGTGCGCGCTGTCGGGCTGCCGCTGCGGGTCGGGGAGTACACACCGGTGTACCGGCCTGGCCCGGGGCTCGGCGCGGACCAGGCGGACGTGCTCCGGACCGTGGGCTACGACGACTCGGAGATCGCCGAGCTCCGCGAGTCCGGGGCGTTCGGGCGTCCGATGACGCACGACGTCGAGGGCGACGCAGCCGGCTGATTCCGCGCGGTGCACCCGGCCGCGGGGTCACGCGGCGCGACCGGCGACCTGCCGAGGGGCAGCCGGTCAGGCGCCAGGGCTCGTTCGTCGCCGGGCCAGCTCGTCCGCCATTCGGCCCGCCAGCCATGAGCCCGCATACGCGCCCAGCAGCCCGCCGAACACGGCGCCCAGCGCGATGAGCCCGATGACCGGGACCGGCGTCAGCCAGATCGCCGCCTGGATCCCGAGCGCGCCGCCCGGGAGCACGCCGATCGTCCCGAGGATCACCTCCGCAAGGCCCCGCCGCGAGACGGTCATGAGGTCCGCCGGGTCGTCGTGCACGGTCTCCCAGTGGATGAGCGCCGGCAGGAGCGCGATCGCGCCCGCGGCCATCGTGAGGACGCCCAGGCCGGCGAGGTACAGGCCCGCCGCGACCTGGCCGGTCCCGCCGCGCCGTTCCCACGCCGCGATCTCGGCGAGCGCCGCGCGATAGCCGTTGAGGCAGGTGATCGCGGCGAGGGCGATGAGCACGTACGGGAGCGCATGGAGCAAGCGCACCCGCGAGCTCGCGGGCGTGTGGTGGAGCGTGACGAACGCCGTCCCGAGCGCGAGCAGGATGAGGACGACGCCATCCCCGGCGCCGCCGAGACCGGAGAAGAACACGGGCTCGAAGCCAGCGCGTCCCGGGACGGTGCCCTGCGCCCACGGCATGACCCCGGCCACGATCGAGATGAGCGCGCCGATACCCACCGTTGCCCGGGCGGGCGTGACCATGAGCGATGCCAGCGGGCCGCGGCGGCTCCGGGTCGGCTGCCAGCGCATCCACTCCTGCAGATCGGGCATCAGGAGCGTTCCCATGCCGCGACGAGCCCGTCGCCGCCGATCCTGATGGCACCCGTGGCCCGGCGCGCGCGCCCGAGCGCGAACCGGTCATCGTCGAGGGCCGGGCCGCCGTCCAGCCGCGCGACGACATGGCGCCCGATCTCGGGCCCGTGCTTGTAGCCGTGCCCGGACCCGCCGCCCACGAGCCACACATTCGAGAACGCCGGGTGGCGGTCGATGAGGAAGTGGGCGTCGGGCGTCATCTCGTATTGGCAGACACGCGCCTCGATCACGGGTTGGCGCGCGAGGTCCGGAAAGCGAAGGGCCGCGTACTCGCGGGCGACCCGGACGGCATCGGGGTCCACCAGGCGCTCGCCATGCTCCGGGTCCCACATCGGGCCGAAGCGGTCGGGTGCGATCTTGAACCCGCCGCCCTCGGCCGACGGCAGCCCGTAGAACGGCTGGGCCATGTCGACCCAGCACGGGATGGCATCGTCCGACCAGCGCGTATCCCCGGCCGGCGGTCCGAGGTACACGACGTCCTGCTTGGTGACGGTGACAAGGCCACCGACGACGTCCGGGAACAGCTGCGGCAGCCACGGGCCGGCGGCGAACACGAACATCGCCGCGGGCCATCGTCGCCCGGTTCCGTCGACCACGTCGAGGAGCCGGTCGCCGTCGATCGCGCCAGGCCGGACGTCCGCGATGGCGAACGACCCCCCGATCTCGCCCAGGCGTCGGACGGCCGTCGCCACGCCCCGGGCGGCCATGAGCAGCCCGGCCTCGGGCTCGAAGACGGCGCCCGTGATCCCGTCGGTTCCGATCTGCGGCCAGCGAGCGTGGAGCTCGTCGGTCGTGAGGCGTTCGACCGGGATCCCGATTGCGCGGAGCGTCGGTATCGTGGCGGCGGCAAAGTTGTCATCGGCACCGGTGAACCACAGCGCACCCGATTGCCGGAAGAGCATCTCGCCTGTCTCGGCCTCGAGCGTGCGCCAGCCATCCCGTGCGTCGCGTGCCCAGCGCGTGTACAGGCTGTCAGCCCCGTGCGAGCAGCGGCTGATCCGCGTCTGGTCGCCGGACGTTGCCCGGGCGTGGCCCGCCCCGAACGCGTCCACCAGCGTGACCCTGCGCCCGTCGCGCCGTGCCGCGAGCGCCGTCCATGCCCCCATCACCCCCGCCCCGACGACGAGCAGGTCGGGCGTGGGACCGCCACGGGCGTCGGTCATCGCTGCGCGGTCATCGCTGGAGGATCGTCCCGAGACCGAGTCGTGCCGCGGCATCGAGGATGGCGGAGCCGAAGACGACGTCGGCAAGACCCGTCCCGAGGTGCGTCGCGACGATGCGGCCCACGGGACGCCCGGCCCCCGAGGTCCTGTCCAGCGCCTCGCCGAACATCGCGGCCGGCTCCGGGTACCGGTCGAACTGGCCCGCGTCGCGGTTCGCGAGGAACTGGTCGCGGTGATCGACGACGAACAGGGAGGCGTCGCGCGCGACCTCGGCCGCGCAGTACGTCGCGTAGTCGACCGCGACGACCAGCGCATCGCCCGTGAGCCATGCGTTCGTCATTGCCTGGCGCTCCGGCGGGGCGACGAATGCGGCGACCGTGACCACGACGTCCGCCCCATCGACAGCCTCCCGCGCCGAGGCTGCCACGGACGCGCTGCCGATCCCGGCCGTGCCTCGAGCCGTCGCGGCGAGCCCCTCCGCCCGGCCACCGTCCCGATCAAACAGTGCGAGCTCGACCCCCGGCAGCAGGTGACCCAGCACCGGGACGTGGCTCCGGCCCTGGACGCCGGCGCCGATGAGCGCCGCCCGGATTGCCCGACCCGACACGGCGGGTGCCCAGGCCCGGATCGCCACCCCCGAGATCGCCGCCGTCCGCTCCGCGGTGATCGCCCCTGCGTCGAGGATGGCGACCGGGACCCCGGTTGCGGGATCGTTGAGCAGCAGCGTCGCGTGGATCGCCGGGAAGCCCAGGGACTGGTTGTCGTTGAACCCGAGGACCCATTTCATGCCGAGGCGGTCGGCGTCGGGCTCCGCGCCCGGGAGGAACGCCGGCATCGCGTGCGCGAACGAGCCCGCGGGGCGCGGGTGCAGCCCGATCTTGGACGGCAGCTCGGCCTCGCCCGCGAGGCCCCGCAGGGCGACCTCGGCGAGATCCAGCCGCTCGGCGAGCGACGGCATGGCCGCCGTGACGTCGGCGCCGGACAGGTAACGCAGGGGCGGGAGCTCGAGCATCGGGTCTCCTGTGAAACCGCGAGTGTAGGGCGCCATGCTGCCCCGGGGCCGGGACCGCACCGCCATGCGGGCATGCGAGCGCTAGTCTGGTGCGGTGAACATCGCGCAGAGCCTCGAGAACCTCAAGCTGGAGCAGGACGCGATCGTCCTCTATGACGCCCTGGCGTCGATCGAGAAGGACCCGCGGCGCGCCTCGGCCTTCCGGCACATCGCCGACAACGAGCGCCGGCACGCCGACATCTGGGCAAACCGGCTGCGTGAGCTCGGGGCCACGGTGCCCGTCGCAGGCCGGCCGCGCGCGCGGGTCCGGTTCATCATCGCCGGCGCCCGGGTGTTCGGGACGCGTGCGGTGTCCGATCTCGTCAAGGCCCTCGAGGGCGACGAGGAGGCGATCTACGGGGAGCAGGAGGCGCACCCGGCGATCGAGTCGATCGCGGCTGACGAGCGCGAGCACGCGGAGATCTGGAAGCGCCTCGACGGCGAGCCGCCGACGCCCGGCAGCCGACGCCGCGCCCGGGGCCGGAGCGGCGAGGCCGCGGATGTCGTCACTGCCACCGCCCATCCCGCGGTGGCGGTCGGCAAAGGCAAGAGCCCGGACGCGATCACCAAGGGCGAGGGGTGGCACCGGAGCGCGAGGTCGGGGACCCTGCGCGCGATCATCTTCGGCGTCTCGGACGGGCTGGTGTCCAACCTGTCGCTCGTGATGGGCATCGTCGGGGCATCCAGCCAGGGCGGTCTCATCCTGTTGACAGGCATCGCCGGCCTGCTCGCGGGCGCCTTCTCGATGGCGGCCGGCGAGTACATCTCGATGCAGAGCCAGCGCGAGCTGTTCGAGCGCCAGATCGCCCTCGAGAAGGCGGAGCTCGAGGCGATGCCCCGGGAGGAGGAGCAGGAGCTCGTCGCCCTGTACATGGCGAAGGGGTTCCCGCGCCAGGAGGCGGAGCACGTGGCCGCCCGGATGTTCGAGGACCCCGAGACGGCGCTCGACACCCTCGTCCGCGAGGAGCTGGGCCTCGATCCTGACGAGCTGGGCTCGCCGTGGGGTGCGGCGATCGGCTCGTTCCTCGCCTTCGCGGTGGGGGCGGTGATCCCGGTGGTCCCGTACCTGTTCGGCAGCGGGACCGTCGCGTTCGCGGTCAGCCTCGGCGCGAGCCTGGTCGCCCTGTTCCTCGTCGGCGCGGGCGTGAGCCTCTTGACCGGTCGCAGCCTCGTGTTCAGCGGCTTCCGGCAGCTGGCGATCGGCGCCGCGGCAGCGGCGGTCACGTACGCGGTCGGCACGCTGATCGGCGTCGGGATCGCCGGCTGAAGCCCGGCCCCGGGTGCGTGAGTCAGTGATGACCGGCGGCGACCTCGCGGCACGGCTGCGGGCCGACGGGCTGGACCCGGGCGCGTGGTCGAATGGTCCAGGCGAGCGGTATGACGCGCATGAGCACGGCTATGACAAGGTCGTCGTGTGCGCGGCGGGCTCGATCCGGTTCGGGCTGCCCGGGCATGGCTCGCTCGTGGAGCTTCGTCCCGGGGACCGCCTGGACCTGCCACGCGGGACGGCGCACGATGCGCTCGTCGGCGCGGACGGCGTCACCTGCCTCGAGGCCCACCTCCCTGCGGGCACGCTCGCGGCACGACGCCACGCACCGGCGGGGGAGTGGTAGCCCGCCGCACTCGCCGCGGCTCGCCAACCGCGACTCGGTATGCTGATGCCCGTGACCCGACGCGAACGCCCTCGGTCAGCCGCGACGATCCAGCAGGTCGCTGACCTCGCGGGCGTGTCGGTCTCGACGGCGGCGCGGGCCCTCGGCTCGTACGGCTCCGTGAGCCCGGCGGTCCGCGAGCGGGTTGCCGCAGCGGCGAAGACGCTTGGCTACCGGCGAAACTCGATCGCCCGGAGCATGATCACCGGCACGACCCACACGATCGGGCTCGTGGTGGCCGACATCGAGAACCCGTTCTTCGCCCGCGCCGCACGTGGGGTTGCGGATGTCGCCCATCGGGCGGGCTACGAGGTTCTGCTCGTCAATAGCGACGAGAACCCCTCGACGGAGCGCGCCGCGGTCCGCACGCTGTCCGAGAAGCAGGTCGACGGCCTGATCATCGCGCCGGCGTCCTCGGACAGTGCCCATCACCTGGCCGAGCTCGTCGCCCACGGGACGCCGGTCGTTCTCATCGACCGGGTCATCGCCGGGGTGGAAGCGGACGCCGTCGTGGTGGACAACGAGTTCGCGGCGAGGCGGGCAGTCGAGCACCTGACCGCGCTCGGCCACACGCGCATCGCGCTGCTCACGTCGCAGGGGCTCGTCCACACCAACCAGGCGCGCCTCGCGGGCTATCTCGATGGCCTGCAGGCTTCCGGTGTCCCGGTCGCCCAGGAGCTCATCCGGATGGCGCTCTACACGCGGGAGGCAGCCGTCCACGAGACGCAGGCCGTCCTCGGGCTGGCCGAACCGCCGACCGCGATCTTCACCACCGACAACCTCATGAGCCTGGGGGCGGTCGAGGGGATCCAGCGATCGGGTCGCCGCGTCCCGGAGGAGATCTCGATCGTCGGCTTCGACGACCTCGAGTGGACCACCATCGTCCGCCCGCCCCTCACGGTCGTGGTCCAGCCCGTCTACGAGCTTGGGGCGGCTGCCGCCACGCGGCTGTTCGAGCGCATCGGCGGGAGCGAGGCACCACCGGACGTCCTGACCCTGGCGACGACCTTCGTCATCCGGGGTTCGACCGGCCCCATCCCGGCGACGATGCCCGGGCGCGCCTGACGGGCTTGCGAGGACGCGAACGCGCCCTTCAGCCGATCCTGCCCACGGCGACCCGCGAGCCCACCGCCCCGCCAACCGTGTAGCGCTCGACCGAGGCCGGGACGACAAGGGTCTCGTACAGCTCGAGGTGATCGGCCCAGCCCGGCCCGACGACCTCGGCCGTTCCCGCGATCACCGTGAGGACCTCCAGGCTCGCTCCGGCGGGCCGCCGCTCCGCCCGCTCGTCGCCCGGCTCGAGCAGCTCGAGGCAGAACTCGGGAACCGCGAGCATCCCGCCATCCAGCCGCCACGCGGCCCCGACCTGAACGGCATGCTGTTCCGGGCGGACCGCCCGTAGCGACTCGGCGCGATGGAGCGTGCGTCCGGGAGCCGCCGGCCGCCCCCAGTCCGAGATCCGGAACGTGATGTCGGAGGGCTGCTCGATCTCGTAGATGAAGGCTCCCGCCCCGATCGCGTGGATCGTGCCCGCATCGAGGAGCATCGTGTCGCCCGGCCGGGCTCGCACCGCCTCGCACTCGTCGCGGCCGAGCATCCCGGCAGCGATCGCCGCGCGGAGGTCCGCGACGGGGAGGTCACGGCGCGGCCCGGTGATGAGCTCGGCGCCGGGGTCGGCGTCGAGGACCAGCCACGCCTCGACCTTTCCCAGGGCGTCCCCGCCATACAGCTCGGCCGCAAGGGCGTCGTCCGGGTGGACCTGCAGCGACAGCCACTCCGCCGCGTCGATGAGCTTGACGATGAGCGGAAAGCGAGCCCCGAGGCGGGTCATCGCCCGCTCACCGACGAACCGCGCGCCGCCGACGGCGGCGATCATGTCGAGGGTGCTGCCCGGGTCATGCGCGTCGACACGGGAGCCCGGTCCGGCGAGCCAGAGCTCGCCGATGCCGGCGCCGGGATCGCCCAGACGGGTGCCCGCCCACGGACGCAGGCTCGGGTTCGGGATCGGGCGCAGGGGTCGATCGGGCAGGATCACGAGGGTCGGCGGGCGCTCCACGACAGATGCCCACGGCATGGGGTCCGGCGTGACGCCGGGCATCCCACGGGGTGGTCGCCATTGTAGATGGGGCCGTGCCGGATCACCGTCGATTTCAGGCCTTGACAACGTACCGAGCATGTGAGAACGTTCCCAAACATCGAAGTTGAGAACGTTCCCAACGTCCCCGCCACCGCGCATCGAGGACCTGCATGGCACTCCTTGACACCCTCGTGGACAACGCCATCGTCAGCGAGCTGTTCACCGCCCCGCGGATCGAGGCGGATCTCGCCCGATTCCTGGCGGAGCAGACCGATGCGGTCAAGGCGATCGCGCAGCGGGCCGCAGACGGCGAATTCGACCGGGTGTACTTCGTGGGTGGCGGCGGCTCGTACGCGAACATGTACAGCGGCCAACTGCTCCTTGACCGCCTCACGACCCTCCCCGGCACGGCGCTTCCGAGCTACGAGTTGACCTGGCGTGACCCCGTTGGCGTCGGGCCGCGCAGCCTGGTGTTCCTTGCGTCCTATTCCGGCGCGACCGAGGACACCCTCGCCGCGATGCGCTACGCGAACGAGAAGGGCGCGACCACCGTCGCGATCGCGCGTCGCCGGCCGAGCCCCATGGCCCTCGAGGCGGGCATCCTCGTCGACTACGACTCCACGGCGCTCTATGACATGCCGCTCGCGGCCGTCGCAATCTTCGCCGCCGAGCTCGCCCTCCTCACCGGCAGCCCCCGAAGCGCGGAGGCCGCGGCGCTGCTCGAGGATCTCGATCGGCTGCCGGCCGTCCTCGGCCAGGTGTATCGCGACGCGCAGGCCCCCGCCCTGGTGGAGGCCCGTCGGTTCCTGAGCGCGACACTCCTGTACTGCGTCGGCGCGGGCCCGCTTGCCGGGCTCGCCTACAAGTTCGCGGCGACGGTGTTCATGGAGAACATCCGCGTCCATGGCTCGTTCATCGAGAGCAGCGAGCTCCGCCACGGCCCCATCGAGGCATTCGAGCGCCAGCGCCCCGACATGGTGTTCCTCGTCGGGACGGATGCATCCCGGGACATGACGCTCCGCGGCATCGACCTCGTCCGGCGCGCAGGCGCCCGGACCCTCGTCTACGACGCGGCCGATCTGCCCGCGGTCCATCCACAGCTGACGCCGTTAGTCCTCCTCATCCCGCTGCAGTGGTTCACGGTGTACTCCGCCCTCCTCCGGGGCATCACCGACCTCGACGAGCGGGTGTTCATGGGGCACCGGATCCTGGCCACCGGCCCGGACGCGACCTGGCCCTAGGCCGGGATCCAGCCCCTTCTTCCAAGCAAGGAGCCACGACCTCGTGACAACCCAACTGCTCCCGCCGGTCACCGAGCTCAAGGCGCTCCCGAGTGAGCACCGCGTCGGCCTCGACCGCGCCCTCGCGCAACGGCCCGAAATCGAGGCGTTCGCTGCGCGCATGGTGCGCGATGGCCTGCGCGACGTGTTCCTCGTCGGCAGCGGCGGCGGACTGCTGACCCACGAGGCGCTGCAGTACCTGCTCGAGCAGCGGGCATCGACCCTGTCGGTGTTCGCGATCTCCGCGAACGAGTTCATCTACCGAAACCCGGCGAGGCTCGGGCCGGGGTCGCTCGTCGTGCTCGCGTCGAACACGGGCACCACGCCCGAGGTCGTGGCGGCGGCCCGCTTCGCGAAGGAGCACGGCGCCACAGTCGCGAGCGTCACCAAGAAGCCCGACAGCCCGCTCGCCGGAGCGAGCGACGTCGCGTGGACGTACGACGACGACACGGGCGTGGGGGACCCGAAGGCCTTCCAGCTTGCCCTGCTCGGCATCGCGCTCCTGCGGGAGTCGGGCGACATGGACGCGGACGAGTACGCAGCGCACGTGCGCACGCTGGAGGCGCTGCCCGATGCGCTGCTGGCGGTCGTCGGCGAGGCGGAGCCGCGCAATGCGGCGATCGCCGAAGCCCTCAAGGACGCCCCCGTCATCTACGTCATCGGGGCGGGGCCCAACCACGGAACGGCCTATTGCCTGGCGATGTGCTACCTGCAGGAGATGCAGTGGAAGCACGCCGCGAGCTTTGACGCCGCGGAGTTCCTCCACGGCGCCATGGAGGTGGTCGTCGACGATACGGCCGTCATCCAGTTCCTGGGCGAGGAGGCGACGCGCCCGATCGACGAGCGGGCCAAGGCCTTCCTCGAGAAGTACACGCGCCGGGCGTTCTACCTGGACTCGAAGGACCTCACCTTGCCGGGCATCGAGCTTGCGATGCGGCCGTTCGCGTCGCACTTCGCCCTCGACGCCGTGATGAGTCGCCTCGCGCAGCACTTCGAGGCCGCCACCGGCCAGGATCTCCAGACCCGACGCTACATGTTCAAGGTCGACTATTAGCCATGAAGATTGCCGGGGTCGGCGACAACGTCGTCGACCGGTACCGTGACCTCGGGACGATGTTCCCGGGCGGCCAGGCGGTCAACGTCGCCGTCTACGCGAGGCGGGCAGGCATCGAAGCGGCCTACCTCGGCGTGCTGGGGGACGATGTCGCGGGCCGGCATGTCCTCGGAGCGCTCGAGGTCGAGGGCCTTGATACCAGCCACGTCCGCATCATGCACGGGCCCAATGGCAGCGCGGAGGTCGCGCTGTTCGACGGGAACCGCGAGTTCGTCGGCGGGGACGCGGGCGTCTCGAAGTTCCAGCTCTCCCACGCGGACCTGTCGTGGCTCTCCGGCTTCGACCTGGTCCACAGCAGCGAGTCCAGCTACCTCGAGGACCAGATTGGCCTCCTCGCCGGCGCGACGACCCTGTCGTTCGACTTCTCCGTCCGCCGTGAACCGGCCTACATCGAACCTCTCCTGCCCCACGTCCGGATCGCGGAGTTCTCGCTCGCGGACCTGGACGAACCCGCCGCTGAAGCGTGGCTCGAGCGCGTCTATCGCCTCGGTCCGCGACTCGTCCTTGCCACCCGGGGCGCCGACGACGCGCTGCTCTTCGATGGGCAGCGGATGTGGCGCCAGCCATCGGTCCCGACCGAGGTGATCGACACGCTCGGCGCCGGCGACGCATTCATCGCCCGGTTCCTGGCCGGCGTCCTGCGCCGCGAGCCGCACGAGCAGTCGCTCGCGGCGGCCGCGGTGTCGGCGGCGGCGACCTGCAGCGCCCATGGGGCGTTCGGGCATGGAACCGCGGCCTATCCCCCTGTGTCAGCGGACCGGGGCGCGACGCTCGCGTCCTGACGGTCTGTCCCCGCGCGAAACCTAGAGGAGGAGCCTTCACATGACGGTCACCGCCGGCACGCGCCGGCACTGGAAGACCCTCGCCGGCCTCGCGGCCGCGACGGCGATCATCGTCGGCGCCTGCGGGTCCGGCACCGCATCCACCACACCGGCCCCGGCCGGATCATCGGCGCCCAGCGCGCCGGCGTCGAGCGACACGACGGCCCCGTCGGCGGCCGCGGAGCTCGAAGGCAGCATCACCTTCCTCCACAAGTACTCGGACCCGCGGTATGCACCGTACTTCGACGCCGTCGTCGCGGGATACATGGCGGCACATCCCAAGGTCACCATCGAGGTCCAGGCCGAGAGCGACCAGGGCGTCAAGGACAAGCTGCGCGTTCTGGCTGCATCGAACACGCTGCCGGATGTCTACTTCGCCTGGGCCGGCGACTTCGCCAAGAAGTTCGTCCGCGGCAACCTCGCGAAGGACCTCACCGCTGACGTCTCGGGCGACTGGCAGTCCAGCTTCACCCCGGCTGCCCTCAACGCGTACACGTACGACGGCAAGCTCTACGGCGTGCCGATCACGCTCGACGCCAAGTACATGGCGTACAACAAGAAGATGTTCACCGATGCGGGCGTTGCCGTGCCCACGACGCTCGAGGAGCTGATCGCGGCCTGCGACACCTTCAAGGGCAAGGGCGTCACCGACCCGATCACGTTCGGCAACGTGAACGGCTGGCCGGCGATCCACTACATGACGCAGCTCAACCCGTACTTCGTCCCGGCGGCCACCCTGGCCACGGACTACGATCCGGCCACGGGCGCCTTCACCGATCCTGGCTATCAGCAGGCGATCGAGGCCTTCGCGAACCTCAGCACCCACTGCCTGTCGGCGGGCGCGAACGGCATCACGCACGAGGCCGCACAGGCCCAGTTCCTGGCCGGCAAGTCCCCGATGCACTACCTCGAGGCCGTCGAGTTCTTCGCCCTCACCGAGAAGGGCGGCGCCACGGCCGACCTGGCCAACAACTGGGACTTCTTCAAGCTCCCGCCGCCGGCCAACGCTGCCGGTGACACCACCGCCCTCGAAGGGGCCCCCGACGGGTTCCTCGTCAATCCCAACAGCGCGCACGTGGACGTCGCCGTAGACTTCCTCAAGTACATGACGAACCTCGACAATGCGAAGACGATGGTCTCGGACCTCGGCTGGCTGAGCCCGATCCAGGGCTCCGCGACCGCGGACAACACGTTCCCCCAGAACGTGACCGTGGTCCAGGACATCGCCAAGGCAAAGACCATGGCCATCTGGCTCGATACGGTGACCCACATCGACGTTGCCAACGCCTACCTGAACGGCGTCCAGGGGCTGCTCGACGGCACCAAGACGCCTGCCCAGCTGATCGACGACGTCCGGGCCGGGGCCGCCTCGGCGAAGGCCAGCCAGTAACCAATCCCGCGCCTACACACGAGGAGGGCGGCCGGCCTCGCCGCCGCCCTCCCGACCTCCTCCGCGGAGCGAGCGCCAGGAGCACGGATGCCAGCGACGTCCCGGTTCGGCCGGTTGTGGGTGTTGTTGTGGGTTACCCCGGCGATCCTGCTGCTGATCGTGTTCGTCTACTACCCGGTAGTCGACAATGTCCGGCTCAGCCTCTACCGGTGGGACGCGTTCTCGCCCAAGGAGGTGTGGGTCGGTCTCGGCAACTACCAGGACCTCGCCGCCGATCCGATCTTCTGGAGCTCGCTGTTCAACAACATCGCGTACGCGATCGTGTCCGTGATCTGCCAGGTCGGCGGCGGGCTGATCCTTGCGGCAATCCTCGAGGAGGTCGTCCACAGCCGCCTGCGGGGCCTGTTCCGGACCATCTACTTCGTGCCCGCAATCCTGTCGCTGACGATCACGGGGCTCCTGTTCCAATTCATGTACAACCCCCAGATCGGCCTCGTGAACGGGCTGCTCGGGGCACTGGGCCTCGACGCCTGGAAGCACTCCTGGCTGGGCGAGTCCGCCACGGCGATCTGGGCGATCATCGCCATGAGCCAGTGGCAGTCGATCGGCTACGTCGCGGTGCTGTTCATCGTCGCCATGCAGCGGATCCCGCGCGAGCTCTACGAGGCGGCCTACCTCGACGGGGCTACCCGCGTGCAGGCCTTCCGTCGGGTGACCCTGCCGCTCGTCCGCGAGATGACGCTCCTGGCGATGATCATCACGATCGCCGGTGCCTTCCTCGTGTTCAACGAGGTCCAGGTCATGACGGCCGGCGGTCCGAACAACGCCAGCCACACGCTGGGTACGTGGCTCTACAAGTCAGCGTTCTTCAATGATCAGATGGGCTACGCGGCGGCCATCGCGGTGGTGATCTTCGTCATCACGCTGGCCGCGTCGGTGCTCCAGCTCTACCTGAACCGGGCCAAGACGGTGCAGTACTGATGGCCGGCAGCGTCGAGCGCCCCCGATACCGCCGCGGCCTGGGGCAGACCGTCGCGGGCTCGATCGGGCGGACGGTCGCCTACCTCGTGCTGGTCGTCCTGGCGGTGGCGATCATCTATCCCCTGGTCTGGATGGCCCTCAACGGGTTCAAGTCCAACGCCGAGCTGTTCGGCGACCCGTGGGGTCTGCCGACCACGTGGCGCTGGGCGAACTTCGGCAAGGCGTGGGATCTGGGCGTCGTCCGCTACCTGGTCAACAGCGTCATCGTCACGGTAGCCGCCACGGTCTCGACGGTCCTGGTGAGCTCGATGGCGGCGTACGCGCTGACTCGCCTGCGGATCCCGTTCGCACCGGCGATCACGCTGATCCTCCTGGGCGGCATGATGCTCGCGCCCACCGTCGCGCTGATCCCGCTGTTCCGGCTGATCCGGGCCCTCGGGATCTTCGACACCTACTGGGCCCTGATCATCCTGTATACGTCGTTCCGGATCTCGTTCACCGTGTTCCTGATCCGTGCGTACATGGCGACGCTCTCGCGCGAGATCGAGGACGCGGCGATCGTGGACGGTGCCAACCGGTGGCAGATCTTCTGGCTCGTGGTCATGCCGCTCTCCCGCCCGATCATCGTGTCGGCGGCGCTGCTCCAGGCCCTGTTCGCCTGGAACGAGTTCGCCTTCGCGCTCGTGTTCATCAACTCCACCAGCCTCAAGACGCTGCCCGTCGGACTCCTCGCGATGCAGGGCCGGGTGCTGTCGGACTGGCCGGTGCTGTTTGCCGCGCTCACCATGGCCTCGATCCCGATGATCGTGGTGTTCCTGCTCGGCCAGCGGCAGTTCATCCGCGGGCTCGCCGAGGGTTACGGCAAGGGCTGACCGATCCCCGGGCGCAGGGGCTTGGGTGCGGCGTGCCACCAGTCGCGCGCCCCCCTGTCGCGCATGCCCTGAATCGACGAACGCCCGGGCGGGTGCCGGGCGTTCGTGCGTTAGGCTGTGGTTCGCGGTTACCGGCGGCCGAGCGTCGCCCAGAGAAGCGGGTTTTCCCGGGGGTCCGCGGAGCGCTCCGAATCCTCGGCGCTCATCACGATGCTGACGATCGAGAACAGCGCGAGGAGCGCGAACACGGCAACGATGACCATTGTCCTGCACCTTCGCTACGGGGAGCTGCCGTGGACCGAGGTCCCGCCGGCCAGTCCGGTGGGGTCGGCGCTCCGTATGACCCGTTTCAAGGGCAATATACCTAAGAAACGAAGGCACGGCAACCTCCGCACCTAACAAATAGGTACTAGTTGAGCAAGAACGACCCTCTCAGTGAGACTGATCGCCGGATCGTGGGCATCCTCCAGGTGGACGGGCGCCGGTCGTATGCGGATCTCGGCACGGAGCTCGGCATGGCCGGGCCGTCCGCACACGAGCGCGTCAGGAAGCTCGAATCCCGGGGCGTTGTCCGCGGCTACCGCGCCGTCGTCGAGCCTGCGTCGGTCGGGTTGTCCGTGCTCGCCTTCACGTGGGTGACCCAGGCACCGGGGACCATCGCGCTGGATCTCACGTTCGAGTTCGCGGCGATCCCCGAGATCGAGGAGTGCCACCACATCGCGGGCGAGGCCGACTACATCCTCAAGATCCGGGCGCGCGACATGGAGCACCTGGGCGACGTCGTCCGCCGGGTCCAGACGACGCGCCACGTCTTCTCGACGGAGACGGACGTCGTGTTCAGCACGGGGTTCGAGGGCCGGCCGCTGCCGCTGCCCGGTGCCGGTCGGGACGCGGGCGAAACCGCCAGGCGTGGGAGCGCGTAGGAAGTGGCGGAACGCCGGGCAGGCGAATCCGACGACGCGGCGCTCGTGCGAGCGGTCGCGGCGGGGTCGGAGGATGCCCTCGCGGTGCTCTATGACCGGCACATCGACGGAATCCATGCCGTCGCCTTCCGGTTGACCAAGGACCGGCAGCTCGCCGAGGAGGTCGTGCAGGAGACGTTCCTCGCGCTCTGGAACCGGGCCGAGCTGTTCGACCCGTCGGTTGCGTCATTGGCCACGTGGCTCCGGACGATCGCCCGGAACCGGACCGTGGACCGGCTTCGTGCCGCGGGCCGGCGCCCACCGCTCGTGCCGCTGCCCGGCAACGGGGATCGGGACGAGGTGGACGCGGGGTTCGACCGGATCGGGCCTGACGCCATCGTCATCGGTGGCGCGGCGTCCGACGCCTCACCGGAGGCCGCCGCCGAGGCGGCCGATGTTCGCGCCGCGGTCGGGGCCGCACTGGCGGCGATGCCGGAGCTCGAGCGGATCGTAATCGTCCTCGCGTACCGCGAGGGCTTGACGCAGACCGAGATCGCAGAGCGGCTCGCATGGCCGCTGGGAACGGTGAAGACGCGAACCCGCCGGGCACTTGCCCACCTGCGGGACGTGCTTGAGGCAGGTGGCGCGACGGCAGGGACCCGGGTCGGCACCCGGGATGGATGGTGATGGAACACGCTGAGGCGCTGGAGCGCATCGAGATCGCGGCGGCCGAGCCCGAGGGGCTCGAGCGGCTCATGGCGGGCGACACGGCCGACGCGGCCGCCGTCGCCGGCCACCTTGCGGGCTGCCCGTCGTGCACAGGCGAGCTCGCGCGCGTCCGCCGGACGGCCGCGATCGCGCGATCCGTGGTCCGCTCGCAGCCCGACCCCGCACTTCGGGAGCGAACCCTCGCCTACGTCAAGGCCGCCGGTCGCGAGCGCGGGGTCGGCGTCCAGACCGCTGACCTCCCCGCACGGCAGGTGGAACCGGCCGTCGTCCTGGCGGCGCCCGGCGCCGCACTCACGGATGCCCGGGGCACCGCGTCGCCTGCCGCCGCGTCCATCACGGCACCCCCCTCGATCGACGCCGAGCGCGCTCGGCGTCGGGGCTCACGCCTGCGCTGGGCCGCGGCCGTGGCCGCCGCGATCGTCATCACGGCCGGTGCGGGCTTTGCGGCGGTTCAAACCGTGCGCACGAACGCCGACGCCGAGATCGCGGCCCGGACCCAGGAGGTCGCCATCCTGCAGGTAACCACGCAGGCGACGCTCCGGCTGCAGGCCCAGCCCGATGTGCGCCGGATCGTGCTAGCCGCCGCGCCGGGGCGCCCGGAGGCGACCGGGACCCTGCTGTTCTCGCCGTCCTCGGGTGAGCTTGTCGCGGTCGCTGAGGGCCTCGTGCCCGAGGGTGCCGGCCAGGAGTACGGGTGCTGGGTGCAGGTCGACGGGAACCGCGTCCGCATCGGGCGGATGTACTGGGCCGGCGACCTGTGGACCTGGGCCGGTCCCGTGGACGGGCTCGCGGATATCCCGTCGGGTGCGACGTTCGGCGTATCGCCCGGACCGGTCGGGGGCGGAACCGACAGCGTCCCGGTGCTCACCGGCGGCCTCTGACGAAGCAGGCCAACGCGGTCGGTCAGGCGCGGTCGGCGGGCTCCATGTCCATCGACGCGGCGTCATTCAGACGTCGGTCTGAGCCGTCAGCCCCGTGAGCTCGCGTCCGGTTCGCCCCTGGTCGGCGCATCGCCGGCCCCATCGGGCCCGGACAGTGCACCCTGTGCCCCGAGGGCCGGTAGCTCGTCGGGAGTGACGAGGACGTCGGGCGGAGGGAAGCCCAGGTAGCGTCGGTGCGCCCGCAGGACCGTCTCCGCGAGGCTGGCATCCAATGCCGGCGACGCCACGGTGCGGGCGATCCACGACGCCTCGGCCGACAGTTCGTCGTCGTCGATCTCGCGCTCGCGGCGCGTCGAGTCGGCAAGGACGAGCCACGTGAGCGCGCCGCCGACCACGACGCCAACGATGAGCAGCCACCAGTTGAACTCGGCGCCCATCAGTGGCTCGAGGCCCGGGAGAGGGAACAGGCGTGCATCGCGGCCGAGGATAACCGACCCGGGCGTCGCTCGCGGCCGGGCTACACTGCCCAGCAATGCCTGAGCCCTTTGTCCCGATCGCCGCGCTGGTGCGCGCGCTGGCGGCCATCACCTGGACGCCCGATCCCATCGCCTTCCAGCTGGGACCGCTCCCGGTCTACTGGTACGGCGTGTGCTATGCGATCGGCCTTGCGGTCGCGTACGTCGTCATCACCCGCGAGGCACGGCGCCGGGGGCTGAATCCGACGCTGGTCGACAACGGGATCATCATCGTCGGCGTCGCGGCATTGATCGGCGGGCGGGCGTACCACGTCATTGACCAGTGGCACCTGTACCAGGACGACTGGCTCAGGATCGTCCTCCCGCCGTACACCGGCCTGGGCGTCTACGGGGGGATCCTCACCGGGACGATCGCCGCGTTCGTCATCACGCGCCTGTGGAAGCAGTCGTTCCTCCGCTGGGCGGACGTCGTCGCGCCCGGCCTGTTCGTGATGCAGGCGATCGGGCGTTGGGGCAACTTCTTCAACCAGGAGCTGTACGGGCCGCCGTCGAACCTGCCGTGGGCCATCACCATCGACTGCGCGCACCGCATCACCGATCACGGGACCCCGCAGTACGCGTGCCCGGCCTATGCCCCGGAGACGACGTTCCACCCGCTGTTCCTGTACGAGTCCGTGAGCGGGATCCTGGGGGCGATCGTGATCCTCTGGATCGCGCGTCGCTGGGGACCCCGGATGCGGCCGGGCGACCTGTTCCTGGTGTTCCTGATCTGGTACGCGGTCATCCGCTTCGCGCTCGAGACGCTGCGGACGGGCAACTGGACGCTCGGCGGGATCCCCACGGCGATGGTCGTCTCGTCGGCGCTGATCGTGGGCTCGCTGGCCGTCCTGGCCTACCGGCACCGGCCGTCGGCCGCCGATGGCGATCGCTGGGGCGACCCGCCGGTACCCGACGAGGACCTCTACGACGCCGACGAGGACGTCGTCGAGGAGGAGGAGGAGATCGTCGAGGACGAGGACGCACAGGGCGCTGTTGTGGCCGTCGACGAGGCTGATGACGACCGGGCCGGCGACGACGGGGCTCTCGCGCCCGACCCTGGAGATGGCGATCCTGCCCGGCCCGCTCCCGGCGCCTGACGAGCGCGCCCGGAGTGACCCCGGGGAGCCTGCCCGCGCGCCCGAATCCGCGCCTTCGTCGACCGGCACCCGTCGGCCGCCGCCGCCGCGCCTGACGCCGGAGGCCATGGCCAGAACCCGAGCCGGTGGCGCTCTCGAAGGGCTTGACTGGCTCGGGCGCGATCCGGAGACGCGCGCGTCTGTCTTCTACCGGCTCGTCCGGCTGGTCGCACGGTTCGTGCTCTTCGGGCTGTTCCGCTTCCGGATCGAGACGTCGGGGCAGGAGCGACTGCCGCGCGCCGGGGGATATCTCTTGATCGGTGCCGCGCATCGCGGCTGGATGGACCCGTTCCTCGTCATCCACGCGCTGCCGCTGGAGCCGCGTGCATGGTTCCTGGGGTCGGCGCCATCGACCTTCACGGCACGCTGGCGCGAGCGGCTGATACACCGACTCGGGGGACTGCTGCCGGTCTGGCGTGGCGGCCTCGGCGTGAACCAGCACGTGGCCTCCGCACGGGCCGTCATTCGCAACGGCGGGGTGTTCGCGCAAATGCCCGAGGGGACGGTCAGCGGACCGGTCGGCCGGATTGGCCCGTTCCGCAACGGCGCGGCGCTGATCGCCCTCCGGACCGGGGCGCCGATCGTGCCGCTCGCCATGGCTGGGAGCGAGGAGCTGTACCTCGGGCGGCGGATGGCGACCGCCGTGCTCGTCCCGACGTCCGCCCGCGAGCTGCTGGGCGACGCGTGGGACGGGACGCGTCCCGAGGAGGGCTCGCGGGAGGAGCTGGAGCTCGCGCGCGCGCTCACACGACGATTCGAAGCGGTGCTCGGGCCCGAGGTCGAGCGGCTGCACCCCCGCACCGTTGACCCAGTGACGCACAGGCGCCGACTGCGCCGGCGCCTGACCTGGCTCTTCCTTCGTCCGGGTCGCCTCGACCGGGACCCGCCCGCCTGATCCCGCTTCGGCCGTACGGCGCGCGTGGTGCGCTGCGGGTCGATCCGCGCCACCGCGACATGGCATCCTCCGCGGACCGATGCCCGACGCGCCCCGTTCCAAGCCACATCCTGCGAACCATCACCGGTTCGAGTCACTCGCTGTCTTCGCGACGGTCGTCCGGAGCCCGTCGCTGTTGCGCGTCCAGCTGGCATTCCTGCTGTTCCACGTGGCCGAGATCGCGACCTGGATCACGATCCTCGTCTACGCGTACGACCGCGGCGGCGCCACTGCCGCCGGGCTCGTCGCGTTCGCCCAGCTGGCGCCGGCCGTCGTCTTCGCGCCGGTCGCGTCGGCGCTGGGCGACCACATCCCGCGCGTCCGGATGCTGGCGCTCGCCTACGGCACGTTCGCCGCGACGGCCACGATCGTTGCGGCGTTGCTGCTCACGGACGCGGAGCCGCTGGCGGTGTATGCCGCAACCGTGCTGTGCGGGTTGGCCATCACCCTCGCGCGACCGGCCCACGCAGCCGTCCTGCCGACGATCGCCGGGACGCCGTCCGAGCTGACCGCGGCGAACGTCGCGTCCGGGACCGTGGAGAGCATCGGCGTCCTCGTCGGCTCGGTGGGCGGCGGCATCGTCCTTGCCGCGGTCGGTGCCGGAGGCGTGTTCGTCGCGGCGGCCGTCGCACTCCTCGTGGGCACCCTGGCGGTCGTCCGGATGCGACCCTCGGTCGCGACGCGCCGGCGGCGGATCGAGCTCGTGCACGTGGAGGGGGATGCGGCCGCATCCGTCCCGGCGCCCGCTGCAGCGCACCCCGCGCATGCGGACCATGCGATCCACTCGTCGGAGCTCGCGCTCGCCGCCGGCGCCGGAGCTGCCGCGCTGCCCGCCACCCCGGCTGGGGCTCCGCCCGGAGTGCTGACGGAGATCCTCGCCGGGATCCGGGTGCTTCGTGCTGATTCGCACACCCGCGTCGTGGTCGTGGCGCTCGGGCTCTCGATGATGCTGGCCGGGACCCTGGACGTCCTGGGCGTCGTCCTCGCGCTCGACGTCCTCAGGTCCGGCGAAGAGACGGTCGGCCTCATCGCTGGGGCGCTCGGCGCGGGCGGGCTGCTGGGGGCCGGGTTCGCGATCAGCCTCGTGGGCCGACCGCGGCTGGTGACGCCGATGCTCGTGGCCGCGCTCGTCATCTGGCTGGGTATCGCGGTCTCCGGCCTCGTGCCCGTGCTCCTCGTGGCGCTTGTCGGGTTCCTCGCCGGTGGCGTCGGCAAGAGCGTGTTCGACGTCGCCGGCCGCACGATGCTCCAGCGCGTGGCGCCCGAGGAGACGCTCGCGCGGATCTTCGGCGTCCTCGAAGGCGTGAACATGGCGATGCTCGCGCTCGGCACGCTCGCCGCGCCGCTGCTCGTCCAGCTCCTCGGATCGACCGTCGCCCTGATCGTCGCAGGCGCCGTCGTCCCGGTCGCTGCGCTGGTGCTCCGGCCGCTCCTCGCCGGGGCGGATCGAGCCGGCGTCGTCCACGAGGAGGAGCTCAGGCTGATCCGCGCGATCCCGATGTTCTCGCCGCTGCGGGTCACGGCGCTGGAGCGGCTGGCGCAGGAGCTCGACCACATGCACGTCAAGGCAGGCGCGCACGTCCTCCGTGAGGGCGACCACGGCGACCGGTTCTACATCATCGGCTCCGGCCGCTGCGAGGTATGGGTCAAGGACCGCCTCGTCAACACGATCGGCCCCGGTGACGGGTTCGGCGAGATCGCACTCATCAACGACGTGCCCCGGACGGCGACGATCCGCGCGCTCGAGGACCTCGACCTGTACGTCCTCGACCGCGCGCCGTTCCTCGAGGCCGTCACCGGCCAGTCCCGGAGTCGGGCCGCGGCGCAGGAGCTGATCGACGAGCGCCTCGCGATGCACGAGTGATCCGGCGCGCTATCCTCGGGCGGTGGACTACGCCAGCTCGATCCTCGACCTCGTGGGCGGGACACCCCTCGTCCAGATCACCCGCCTGACGCGCGATCTGGGGGCCCCGGAACGGCAGCCCCTGATCCTCGCCAAGCTCGAGATGCTCAATCCCGGCGGGTCTGTGAAGGACCGGATCGGCCTCCCGATGCTCGAGGCTGCCGAGCGGGCGGGCCTGCTCCAGCCGGGCGGCACGATCATCGAGCCGACGTCCGGCAACACGGGTCACGGCCTGGCGATCGCCGCCGCGCTCAAGGGCTACCGCTGCATCTTCGTCATGGCGGACAAGCAGTCAGCCGAGAAGCAGGCACTGCTGCGCGCGTACGGCGCCGAGGTCGTCCTGTGCCCGACGAACGTTTCCCCCGAGTCACCCGAGAGCTACTACTCCGTCGCGACCCGCCTCGCCCGCGACATTCCCGGCGCCTTCAAGCCCGACCAGTACTGGAATATCGAGAACCCGGCGGCCCACGAGCGGACGACGGGCCCGGAGATCTGGGCCCAGACCGACGGCCGGATCACGCACCTCGTGGCCAGCGTCGGCACCGGCGGGACGGTGACCGGGATCGCGCATCACCTCAAGGCGCAGAACCCGGGGATCCGGGTCATCGGCGCGGATCCGGAGGGGTCCGTCCTCTCGGGCGACGTCGCGCGCCCATACCTGACCGAGGGCGTGGGCGAGGACTTCTTCCCCGGCACCTTCGACGCCGCGATGGTCGACCGCTGGGTCCGCGTGTCGGACCGCGACGCGTTCGCGATGGCGCGCAGGATCACGCGCGAGGAGGGGATCCTGGCGGGCGAGTCGTGTGGCACGGCGATGCTCGCGGCCCTCGACGAGGCGCGCCGCCTGATGCGCGAGGAGCCCGAGACGGCGGCGGACGCCGTGATGGTGGTCATCCTCCCCGACGGCGGTCGGAACTACCTGTCCAAGCTCTACAACGACGAGTGGATGCGCGCCAACGGGCTGCTCGTCGCGACCGGGGCCGTCACCCGCGTCGAGGAGCTCATCCGCCAACGCCACCACGGCCCGGCGATGCCCGACGTCGTGCTCACCCGGACCACCGATCGGGTCGGCGTGGCGATCGACCTGCTCCAGGAGTTCGGGATCAGCCAGCTCCCGGTGTCCGAGGCACCCGAGGGCGATGCGCTCGCCGGCATCGTGGGCTCGGTCAGCGAGAAGCACCTGCTCGACCGCGCCTACCGCAACCCCGAGATCGTGGAGCGGACGGTGGGCGAGGTGATGGAGCGTCCGTTGCCCACCCTGGACGTCTCGGCGACGGTCGACGAGGCCTTCGGGCTGCTCTCGGGCGGCGCGTCGGCGCTGCTCGCGGTGCGCGGCGACCGACCGGCGGGCGTGGTCACGAAGCTCGACCTGCTGGAGCACCTCGCCCACCGCCGCGGATAGGGTCCGGGACGGGCAGGGGCCCACCCTCGAGCGCCGCCAGCAGCTGACGGCCCGACAACGGCTTGGCGACGAAGCGCGCGCCACGATCCACGACGCGGCCCAGGTCCAGCGTCTCCGCCGTGTAGCCGGAGAGCAGCACCACGCGCATCCGCGGGTCGCGGTCGAGGACGCGCTCGGCCAGCACGAGCCCGGACGTGCCGGGCATCACCACGTCGCTCACGAGCGCGTCGAATGGCGGTTCCGTCGCCTCGATCGCCGCCCAGGCCTCGCTCCCGGACGTCGCTTCCACGACGTGCCAGCCGGCGCGCCGGAGGACCTGGCTCGTCATTGCGCGGACGGTGTCGTCATCCTCGACGAGGAGGACCGATCCCCGCCCTGGCGTCGCTGCCCCGTCCGGGCCCGTGGGCGTCAACGCAACCTCGACGACCTCCGCGCCAACGAGCGGGAAGTAGAGCTTGAACGCCGACCCGCGGCCGGGCTCCGAGTACAGCCAGATGTGGCCGCCGACCTGCTGCATGATCCCGTAGATCGTCGCCAGCCCAAGGCCCGTGCCACGCCCCAGCTCCTTTGTCGTGAAGAACGGCTCGAAGATGTGCTGGCGTGTCTCGTGGTCCATGCCGACGCCCGTGTCGCTGACGGCGAGGAGCACGAACGAGCCGGGCGACACCGCGAAGTGCTCGATGGCGTAGGCCTCGTCGAACACGACCGATCCGGTCTCGATCGTGATCCGGCCGCCATCGGGCATCGCGTCCCGGGCGTTGACCACGAGGTTCATGAGGATCTGGTCGAGCTGGCCGGCGTCGGCGCGGATGCGCCCGATGTCCGGATCGAGGCGCAACCGGAGGTCGATGTCCTCGCCGATCAGGCGGCGCAGCATCGGGTCGAGCGCGTCGACGCTGTCGTTGATGTCGAGCAGTCGGGGCGCCACGACCTGGCGTCGTCCGAACGCCAGCAGCTGGCTCGTGAGGTTCGCGGCCCGATCGGCGGCCTCGCCGATGGCTACGACGTTGCGCAGGGCGAGGTCCACGTCCAGCGACTCCCGTGCGCCCGGGGCAAGGTCCTCCCCGAGCATCTCCGCGTAGCCCCGGATGGCGAACAGCATGTTGTTGAAGTCGTGCGCGATCCCACCGGCGAGCCGGCCGATGGACTCGAGCTTCTGGGCCTGGAGCAGCTGTGCCTCGGACGTCTTGCGCGCGGTGATGTCGACCACGGTCGCGAACACGATCGGCCCGCCGGGCGTGGAGATCGGCGAGAGGCTGATCTCGACCGGAAATTCGCGGCCGTCCTTGCGCCGCGCCCACAGGTCCAGGCCGATCCCCATCGGCCGCGCGCGCGGGTTCGCCGCGAACGCTCCCCGGTGCGTGGCATGCCCGCTGGCCACGCGGTCGGGGAGGAGGTCGTCCACGCGCATCCCGACGAGCTCGATGTCCGCGTATCCGAACGTTCGCGCCGCCTGCGGGTTCGCGTACGTGATCGCGCCCTCGCCGTCCACCGAGACGATGGCGTTGGGCGACGCGTCGAGCACGGCGAGATGGCCGTCCGTCGACGGCCTCGGGCGGCGTGACGGCGGTCGGTGCTCGGTCACGGGACGCTGCTCCCCCAGGACGGCCGGTCGCGGCTCGGTTGCCGATCCTCACTGGCTGTAGTACCACATGTTCGCCCGCAGCTCCTGATGTTCGGGATTGCAGAGGGAGCATCCGCCGACGAGGCGCGGCCCCGTGGCGCCGCCGGTGCGATGATCCAGCGATGCACGACGCCGATCCTGCCGCCCGCGATGCCTTCGATACCCGAGCCGTCCATGCCGGGGCCGAGCCCGACGAGCTGACCGGCGCGGTCTCGCCACCGATCTACCAGACCTCGACGTATGCGCAGGACGGGGTCGGCCGGCCGCGCCGCGGCTACGAGTACGCCCGGTCCCAGAATCCCACCCGGGACCGCCTCGAGCGGGCGGTTGCGGAGCTCGAGGGAGCCACGCACGGCATCGCGTTCGCCAGCGGCTCCGCGACGACTGCCGCGATCGCCCAGCTGGCGGCGACGGGCGAGGAGATCCTCGTCGGCGACGACGTCTACGGCGGCACGTTCCGCTACTTCGAGCGGGTCCACCGGAGCGCTGGGGCGGGGGAGGCCCGGTACGTGGACCTCGCGGGCCACCCGGATGCGCTGTGGGAGGGTCTCAACGAGCGGACGGCACTCGTCTGGCTCGAGACGCCGTCGAACCCGCTGCTCAAGGTGACCGACATCGGCGCCGCGGCCGGGATCCTGCGCGAGCGCGCGACCCAGGCGGACGGCAAGCGGCCGCTGCTGGTCATCGACAACACGTTCGCATCGCCGGCGCTCCAGCGGCCGCTCGAGCATGGTGCGGACATCGTGTTCCACTCCGCGACGAAGTATCTGGGCGGGCACTCGGACACGGTCGTCGGGGTCGCGGTGACAAACGACGATGGCATCGCCGGGCGGCTCCGGTTCCTCCAGAACGCCATGGGCGGCGTGCCCGGCCCGTTCGACTGCTTCCTCGTGCTGCGCGGCCTCCGAACCCTCCACCTGCGGATGGCACGCCACAGTGCGAACGGGATGGCGGTGGCGCGCTACCTCGCCTCGCGCCCGGACATCGCGTCTGTCAGCTACCCGGGCCTCGACATCGGTGACCACGCGCATCCGCGGGCGGCGGTGGCCGCGCGTCAGATGCGGCTTGGCGGACAGCCCGCCTTTGGCGGCATGGTGTCGTTCGTGCCGGCTTCCGGGGGCGTGCACGGGCGGACGGCGGCCGAGCGGGCGATCGTCGTCTGCGAGTCGACCCGGCTGTTCACGCTGGCCGAGTCGCTGGGCGGCGTTGAATCGCTGATCGAGATCCCGGCCGCGATGACCCACATGTCCGTCGCGTCCTCGCCGCTCGAGGTGGACCCCGCGCTCGTTCGCCTGTCGGTGGGCATCGAAGCCGCCGAGGACCTGCTTGCGGACCTCGCCCAGGCGCTCGACCGGGCGTGACGGGCCCGTCCGCCGCGCGAGGGGACCTCTCCGCCGCGTGACGGGGCCGTCCGTCCGCACCTGACGGCCGAACGTTGCGGCGCCAACCGGCCCGCGAGTCGGGGCCTCTCTGCGGTCCGCCATGCATCGCTGACTGATCCAGCGTTTGCGCCCGCACGATCACGCGTTGAAACCCGGCATAGACCACGTCGCCACGCGTGTCGTCCCGCGATTTCAGTCGCTGGTGCCTGGCGTCGGAGCGAGGAGCCGCGAGTGCATGCGGCCACGCATCATGGCGCCACATCCGATGCTTGACACGAACCGCTGGGGAGGCGCAGGATCGCTACCTCGAAGGCCGAGGTAGCAGGGACGGGGATGGGCCGGGACGGGATCCGCAGCGAGCTCCTCCGCGGGGCGATGACGTACCTCGTTCTCGCCGTGCTCCGGGATGGCGAGCAGTACGGCTACCAGGTCGCGCAGCACATCGCGCAGCGGAGTGCCGGCGCCTTCGTGCCCAGCGAGGGTTCGCTGTACCCGGCACTCCACCGCCTCGAGGGAGAGGGCGCGCTCGAGGCGGCGTGGCGCGAGGGCGAGCGTGGCCCGCGTCGCCGCTGGTACCGGATCACGCCGAAGGGCCTCACTCGCCTCACCGCTCTCGAGGTCGAGTGGCACGCGTTCAGCGGGGCAGTCGCGAGCGTGGCGCGCCAGGGGAAGGCGAGCGGTGCCTGAGCCGATGGACCGCGAGGGCTTCCTGGCCCGTGTCGCGGCCCGCCTGGACATGCCGCTCGCCCAGGCTACGAACGCGCTCGACGGGCTGCGCGCCCACCTCGAGGACGCGGCCGCTGCTGGGCGCGAGCGCGGCGAGAGCCCGGCCGATGCCGAGCGCCGTGCCGTCGAGCGCATGGGCGACCCGGACCTCCTTGGCCGCGAGCTGACCCGCGCCCATCGTGCGCGACGCCCGCTGCTGGCCGTGATCGGCGGCTCTGTGCGGGCCGCCGCGAACGAGACGGCACGTGCGTCGATGCAGGGCGCGATCCTCATCGTCGTGTCCGTGCCGCTGGGGTTGGTCATCGCGGGCGGGGCGCTCCACGCGGTCGGTCGCGACTACGGGTCGTTGCTCGCCGGATCCGTGCTCAGCGTGCTTCTCACGTGGCTCGGCTTCGGCGTCGTCGGGTGGACGCTGCCCGGGCGGATCACGGACCTCTCGGGCCGGGATCATGACGTCGTCCGACGCGTCGTCGCGCTCACCGGCCTCGTCGTCTCGTCGCTGTTCCTCTGGCTTGTCGTGGACTTCCGGCTCGACGATGTGCTCGCCGTCGGCCTGCCACTGGCACCGCTCGCCTTCGTACTCGTCGCCCTCAGCGTGCCGGTCGCCCCGCGGTTCCACGTCGGCATGCGCGAGACCCTCGGGCTGGGCGTCCTGCTCATCCTTCCGCTGGCGGTCCTCGGCGTCCTCACCGCGACGCCGCGCGGCGTCGACTCGTGGTCGGCGGACCTCGCGTCATTCGGCGTGCCCGCGGAGGAGACGTGGCTGGGCAACGGGACCGTGCGCGTCGACTGGGAGACGGGGTTCGGCCCGGAGACCGTCGACATCTCGATGCCCGCCGATGCTGCGGAGCGCCTCTCGACGCTGGAGGTCGAGGTCTGGCCGGTCGACATCGTGGACGGGGTCATGCGCTTCGGCGCGGCGCCGCTCGTCACCGCGGTCAGCTCGGCCGGCGCAGAGACGACCCTGCGCTATGTCGTGCCCTCGCCGCAGCGTCCCCTCGAGACCATCCGGATCCTTGTCGGCGGGGAACGCGACGGGACGCGGATCGTGATCGATCAGGATCTCGCGCGGCTCCAGACGCAATCGTGGAACGGGACGCTCGCGCGCTGGTGGTTCGGCGACTGACGCCGGGAGCGCCATCCACGAGCACCGGGCACGGAGCATGGTTCAGGGAGCGCCGCGCAGGCCGCTTGCCACAGCCGCTACAATCGCCGAAACCGAATCGCAACCTTGACTGTGGAAGCCGACTCCGGGTCCCGAGCCCGGCACGCGCGGCCGGTCACCGAGCCCCAGCGGGCGGTGACGTCCCGCGCGCCAGTCGAGGTATCGATCGTGATGATGACCAGCCCGGCCCAAACGTCCATCGGGGCCAGCGTCCTGGCGAACCTTCCCACCGCCGAGCTCTACGAGCGCGCGATCGCGGCAGGCGAGGGCGTCATCGCCGCCGAGGGCCCGCTCGTGGTGCGGACAGGCGAGCACACCGGCCGCTCGCCCAAGGACAAGTTCATCGTCCGCGAGCCGTGGAGCCAGGACAAGGTCTGGTGGGGCGAGGTCAATCACGAGATCAGCGAGGCTCACTACGACCGGCTCCGCGCGCGCCTCGTCACGTACGTCGCGGACCGCCAGCTGTACGCCCAGGACATGTACATCGGCGCGCACGACGCCCATCGACGCAGCCTCCGGGTCTACACCGAGACCGCCTGGGCGAGCATCTTCGCGCGCAACCTGTTCCGCCGGCCGCCGCGCGGGGACCTCGCGGGCTTCGCGCCCAACTTCACGATCATCGACGTGCCGAGCTTCGAGGCTGACCCCGCGACCGAGGGCACGCGCAGCGGGACGGCGATCCTCCTCCATCTCAAGCGGATGGAGATCATCATCGTGGGGACGAAGTACGCAGGCGAGATCAAGAAGTCCGCCTTCACCGTCATGAACTACCTGATGCCCGACGAGGGCGTGCTCCCGATGCACTCCTCGGTCAACGTGGGCCAGGCGGACGACGTGTGCATCTTCTTCGGCCTCAGCGGGACCGGGAAGACGACGCTCTCGGCGGACCCGTTGCGCAGCCTCATCGGTGACGACGAGCACGGCTGGGGCGAGGGCTACACGTTCAACTTCGAGGGCGGCTGCTACGCCAAGACGATCCGCCTGTCCTCGATGTACGAGCCCGACATCTTTGCCACGACCCGGCGCTTCGGCACGATCCTCGAGAACACGGACCTCGATCCGGAAACCCGGGAGCTGGACCTGGATTCCGAGCGCTACACCGAGAACACGCGGGCCGCGTACCCGCTCAACTTCATCGGCAACGCTGACCCGACCGGCGTTACCCACGGACCGAAGAACGTCGTGTTCCTCACCGCCGACGCGTATGGCGTGCTGCCGCCCATCAGCCGCCTCACGCGCGAGCAGGCGGCGTACCACTTCATCAGCGGCTACACGGCCAAGCTCGCCGGCACGGAGATCGGCGTCAAGGAGCCGTCGGCGACGTTCAGCGCCGGCTTCGGAGCCCCGTTCCTGCCGCGCCACCCGGGTGAGTACGCGCGCATGCTCGTCGAGCGCCTCGAGCGGTTCGATGTCCCGGTCTGGCTCGTGAACACCGGCTGGACCGGGGGCCCGTACGGCACCGGCCATCGGATGAACATCAACCACACCCGGAACATGGTCCGGGCCGCGCTCGGTGGCCAGCTCGACGGGGTGGAGACGGTGCTCGACCCGATCTTCCGGGTCGCGGTCCCGGTCAGCGTGCCGGGCGTCCCGGACGAGCTCCTGCGGCCGCGCGGGACCTGGGCCGACCCCGGCGCGTACGACGAGGCCGCCCGACGCCTGGCCGGGATGTTCCACGAGAACTTCGCGAAGTACGCGGACGGGGTGAGCGAGGCGGTTCGCACCGCCGGCCCCGCGCCGGTCGACGTCGACCCGGACACGCAGGGGTAAGCGGCCAGCTTTTTCCGACGACGGATGCCGTATCACGCACAACTCACCGACCTGCCGGTCCCGCAGGCTCCCATCGGAGGCGATTCGAACACCCATGGCACGCAACAAGGTCACCGTCATCGGCGCCGGCAACGTCGGCGCCACCACCGCGCAGCGCATCGCGGAGGCCGGGCTGGCCGATGTCGTGCTCGTGGACATCGTGGACGGCCTGCCCCAGGGCAAGGGTCTGGACCTCGCAGAAGCGGCGCCGGTCGTGGGTCACGACGCGCGCATCCTGGGCACCAACGACTACGCGGACACCGCCGGGTCGGACATCATCGTGGTGACGTCGGGAATCCCGCGCAAGCCGGGCATGAGCCGCGACGACCTGATCGCGACCAACGCCGGGATCGTCGGTGGCGTGGTCAAGGCGGCCGCCGCCGTCTCGCCGGACGCGATTCTCATCGTCGTGACGAATCCCCTCGACGTCATGTGCCACGTTGCGATGCGCGCCTCGGGATTTCCCCGGGAGCGGGTCCTGGGCATGGCGGGCGTCCTCGACTCGGCCCGCTTCCGGACCTTCATCGCGCAGGAGCTCGGCGTTTCGGTCGCGGATGTCCACGCGTTCGTCCTCGGCGGTCACGGCGACACGATGGTCCCGCTCAGCCGCTACTCCACCGTCGCGGGCGTGCCGATCACTGAGCTGCTCACGGCAGACCGCGTGAAGGCGCTCGAGGACCGGACGGCGAACGGCGGCGCCGAGATCGTCGCGCTGCTCAAGACGGGTTCCGCGTTCTATGCCCCGGCCGCGTCGACGTTCGAGATGGTCGACGCGATCCTCCGCGACCGGAAGCGGGTCCTCCCGTGCGCGACCTATCTCCAGGGCGAGTTCGGCGTCGACGGGCTGTTCGTCGGGGTGCCGATCGTCATCGGGCGCGGTGGCCTGGAGCGCGTGTTCGAGATCGAGCTCACTGCCGCCGAGCGTGTCGCGTTCGACCGGTCGGTCGCGGCAGTCAGGGAGCTTGTCGCGGCCCTGCCGGCCTGACGCCCGGGGGCCGCACGGGGCGCCCGTTGGTGCGATCCCGACTCCCACGGACCCCCTCGCGAGTCGTGGTTCCCGCGTGCACCATCACCTGACCTCAGACGATGGGCAGCATGGGACTTCTGGGCTACAGTCGCCCGAACCGGGGGCGGTGCGCGTGCAGACGCGCCTGCGGACACACGCAAGTCTCACTGGGAGGAGACCTCATCGTGCGACGCTTCCGGCTCGCCATGGCCGCCGCCATGACCGCCGCCCTCATCGTTGCCGTGCCCGCCGGCGCGGCCGGGCGGATCGTCAATGGCGCGCAGACCGACTCGACAAGGGCCATCACCACGGTCGACAAGGCCTACGCGCTCGTCCAGCTCAGCGGCGCTCCGCTCTCGACGTACGTCAAGACGAAGCCTGCCCAGGGCAAGAAGATCGACTTCACCAGCACCACGGTGAAGTCGTACAAGGCCCTCCTCACCGCGACGCGCAACGACTTCAAGGCGTGGCTCCAGAAGACCGCCCCCAAGGCGCAGGTGGTCAGGGGCTACGACCTGTCGCTCAACGCCGTGTCGGTCAAGCTCAACGGCACGTCGCTGACCACGATCCGCACCTCGACGCTCGTGTCACGGGCAGAGTACGAGGGCGTCTACCACCCCACGGCGGACGACCCCGACCTCGCGCAGATCTCCGCGCTCGAGGGTTGGGCCAACGCCGGCGTCGGTTCGTCCACGGCGGGCGCCGGGGTCAAGGTCGGCGTCATCGACACCGGCATCGACATCACCCACCCGTGCTTCAGCGACGCCGGCTACGCCACCGTCTCGAAGAAGGGCGACGCGCGATACACCAACAACAAGGTGATCGTCGCCCGGGTGTTCAACAACAAGCTCAACCAGAACGGCTTCGACGCGAAGGCGGTCCAGGAGCACGGGTCCCACGTCGCGGGCACGATCGCCTGCAACTACGGCACCCAGGCGAACGTGGGCGGTGCGGCGATCCCGTACGGGCTGTCCGGTGTCGCCCCGAAGGCGCTCCTCGGCAGCTACGTCGTGTTCCCGGGCGATGTCGAGAATGCGCGCAGCGAGGACATCCTCAATGCGATGGAAGCCGCCTACACGGACGGCATGGACGTCGTCAACATGAGCCTCGGTGGTGGGGCCCATGGCGTGCAGGACCTCCTGACGGTCGCTGTCGACAACCTCGACCAGGCCAATCTCGTGTTCGCCATCTCGGCGGGCAACGACGGGCCCGGCCATTACACCGTCGGTTCGCCGGGCTCCGCGAAGCGTGCCCTGACCGCCGGTGCGGCCACGGTCAACCACCAGGTCGCGAACCCGATCTCCGCCGGCGCCGCGGACGCACCGGGCGTCCAGGGTGAGTTCGGCGTCCCGGCGTCGTTCCCGGTCACGGGGACGCTCGACGTGACCGTGGGCACCGGCGTCTCGGGCCTCAACCTTGCCTGCGAGGCGCTGCCCGCGGCTCCCGCCGACAGCATCGCGCTCATCCAGCGCGGCGTGTGCGACTTCGCGGTCAAGCTCGACTTCGCCCAGAAGGCTGGCTACAAGGCGGCAATCGTCGTCAACCGCGTCGACGGCGCCCCGTTCACGATGGGTGGCAGCGCGGCTGCAAGCCCGACGATCCCGGGCTGGATGATCGGCCTTGACGAGGCCGCCTCGTTCATGGCCGAGGACGGCTCGACGGTCTCGGTCGGCGCGCCTGCCTACATCTACCCGTTCTACGACGCCGGCGTCATGGCCGACTTCTCGAGCCAGGGCCCGACGGACGTCGACTTCCGGGTCAAGCCCGACGTGGTCTCCCCGGGCGTCAACGTCCTGTCGTCGATCCCGACCAGCTTCTGCGACGGCAACCCCTGCTTCGCGTTCTTCCAGGGCACGTCGATGGCCTCCCCGCACCTCGCTGGCATGGCGGCGATCGTCCGCCAGCAGCACCCGACCTGGCCGGCGTGGGCCGTCCGCTCTGCGATCGTCAACTCGGCCGACGTCGATGCGCTCGAGAAGTACACGCTCGACGGCGGCGTCGTCGACGTGAATGTCCAGGGCGCCGGCAAGGCGAACCTCGCCAGTGCGACGGAGGCCGTCGCGCTCCTCGATCCGGTCAGCGTCAGCTTCGGCTCGACGCCCTCCCGCTCGGGCGTCACGAAGTCGACCACGGTCCGGATCCTCAACGCCGGGACGACAACCCACACGTGGGGCGTCGGCATCGCGGCATACGGCCCGGCCTCGGGCGTCTCGTTCTCCACCAGCGTCCCGTCGGTGACCCTCGCGGCGGGCGCGTCGACGACCTTCACGGTGAACGCGCTATTCGCCAAGTCGGCCTTGGCCGGCGACAAGCAGGCGTGGCTCACGATCACGGATGGCGCAACGCTCGTCGCGCACTCGGCGGTGTACGCCTTCGTGAAGTAACCCCCGGCACGCTTCGAAGCCCCCGGCCGCCGGCCGGGGGCTTCGTGATTCAGGGCTGGCGCCGGTGCGCAATCGCACCGCACCCGGTGTCGGCTCGCACCACCTTCCGGGCGGCGTCAATGGTTTCGCAAGGTTTCCTGCCTTCCGTGCGACGGCGCCGGGCAGTACGCTGTCGCGCATCGCCGGGGATGGGAGCCCCGGGCTGCAGTCCCTGTCCAACACCCTCGATGGGGACTGCCCGCTGTGTGCGCCGGGAGGCGCCGACAATGCAGGCACGGCCTGCTGGGAGGACCATGATCCGGAGGCTGTTCGCCGGATTGGCGGCATCGGCACTGATCGTCCTGAGCGCGGCACCCGCCGCGGTCGCGGCCGACCCGCCGACGCGCCAGTTCCAGCGGCTCGACGTCAGCACGATCGACCCGCTCCTGACCCCCCGGCTCCTGTCGAAGGCGCCGGTCACCGTGATGCTCCAGCTCAAGGACCAGCCCGCGGCGGCGCGGAAGGGCCTGACCGGAGCGCAGCGCACGAGCGTCGGCAGGACGCTGCTCGCCGAGCAGAAGAAGCTGGACAAGCAGATCAAGGCGCTGGGCGGGTCTGTCAGGGGCCGCTATCAGCAGGCATACAACGGCATCAAGGTGCGCATCGCGGGCAACCGCATTGCGGCCCTCGCCGCCGTCCCGGGCGTCAGCGCGGTTCGCGGCGTCCGCACGTACACGGTCGACAATGCCAACAGCGTGCCGTTCATCGGCGCCCCCGCCGTCTGGGAAGACCTGGGCGTGACCGGCGCCGGCGTCACGATCGCCGTGATCGACACCGGGATCGACTACATGCACGCGAACCTCGGCGGCTCGGGGAGCGTCGCGGACTGGCAGGCCAACGACTCCACGAAGATCGAGGCCGGCTCATTCCCGACCGCCAAGGTCATCGGCGGCTGGGACTTCGCGGGCAACGGTTACGACGCGACCGGCGACAACGGCTCGGTCACGCCGTCGCCGGACCCGGACCCGCTCGACTGTTTCGGCCACGGTTCGCACGTGTCCGGCACGGCGGCCGGTAACGGCGTCCTCGCCGACGGCACGCCGTTCACCGGTCCGTACGACTCCACGACCTCGGCCAACACCTTCGGAATCGGCCCGGGCGTCGCGCCCGAGGCGAGCCTGATCGCGCTCAAGATCTTCGGCTGCGCAGGGTCCACGGACCTCACCACCGACGCCCTCGAGTGGGTTGCGACCTACAACGCCACGCACACGGACGGCATCGACGTCGTCAACATGTCGCTCGGCTCACCGTTCGGTCGGAGCGACGATCCGGACGCCGTCGCCACGAACAACCTCGTGGCGATCGGCGTGACCGTCGTTGCGTCGGCCGGCAACTCCGGCCCCAACGCGTTCATCACGGGCTCCCCGGCAACCGCCGACGGCGCCATCTCGGTCGCCGCGGAGGACACCCTCGCGACGTTCCCGGGCGCGATCATCGACCTCGCCACGGCAACCGACATCACCAACGCCAACAACCAGAACGCGTACCCCGGCCTCCCGGTCGCGGGCACGCTCAAGGTCATCGGCAACGGCTCCGGCGGCCTCAGCCTCGGCTGTTTGACAGCCGACTACGGCACCCTGCCGGAAAACTCGGTCGTCGTCATCCAGCGCGGCGTGTGCGCCTTCGTCGACAAGGGCGCAGCGGCCCAGGCGGCGGGCGCGGTCGGGATGATCGTCGTCAACCGCGACGACATCGTGAACCCGGACGAGCTGCCGACCTTCATCGGCTACAACCCGGAGCTGTTCGACATCCCGATGATCGGCGTGGGCCGTGGCGTCAAGGCTGCGCTGATCGCCGCCGACGGGCAGGGCGTGACGCTCAAGCCCGGCGGGCTGGTGAACAACCCGACCTATACGTCGCTCGCGAGCTTCTCGTCGGGCGGTCCCCGGAACGGCGACAACGCGTCCAAGCCGGACGTCACCGGACCCGGCGTGTCGATCGTGTCCACGCTCAGCGGCGGCGGCACGAAGGGCACGACGCTGTCCGGCACGTCGATGGCGTCCCCGCATGTCGCGGGCGTCGCGGCGCTGGTCAAGGCGGCCAACCCGACCTGGAGCTCGCTCAAGGTCAAGGCCGCGATCATGAACACGGCGACCGCGGCGGCGTCGGTCACGAAGGGCTACAGCACCCGCATCTGGGGTGCCGGCCTCGTCCAGCCTCGCAGGGCGGCCGACACGGTCGCGTTCGCCACGACCGGGGTGAACACCGCCAGCCTCTCGTTCGGGTACGACCCGGTCAGCGGGGCATACAGCGAGACGAAGCCGATCACGCTCTGGAACGACTCGGACGCGGCGATCACCTACACCCTCACGGGCGCGAGCATCGTGACTCTGTCGTCGGCGACGGTCACCGTCCCCGCCCACGGCTCCGCAACGGTCGACGCGACCGCCGCGCGCAGCCTCGGGAGCCTTGCCGCATTCCCCGGCACGTCCGTCTTCGCGAACGGGCTGTGGGGCGGCATCCTCGCCTCGAGCAACGTCGTCCGTGCGACCCCGACGGCCTCGGCGGCCGGGGTGTACGAGCTGCGCATCCCGTTCACGGCGGTCCCGCGACCGCTGTCGAACGTGACGGCGGGCGCCCGCTCCGGCTACACGGTGAGCAACGGCATCGCCCGCGCCACCGTTCCGCTCGCCAACAGCGGCATCCACAGCGGCGACGCCGATGTGTATGCGTGGTCGATCGCCGATCCCAAGGACCTGCCGGCAGGCCCGCGCTCGACGAACGACATCCGGGCAGTAGGCATCCAGTCGCTGCCCGCGGAGGCCCTCACGGGAGTCCCGGATCCCAGCGACCGCGGGCTGATCTTTGCGGTCAACACGTGGAACAACTGGTCGACCGGGTCGTCGAATGAGTTCGACATCAGCATCTACGGCGCCAACAAGCACAAGCCGGACTTCACCGTCGTCGGCGTGGACTACGGCGCCGTGACCACCGGGGACTTCAACGGCCAGATGGCCTCGTTCGTGTTCACTGCCGCCGGCGACCTCGTCGACGGGTGGGTCGCGGACGCTCCGGCGAATGGCTCGACCGTCCTGCTCCCGCTGCTCGCCAGCGAGATCGGGCAGACGAGCAACAACGCGCGCTTCACGTACAACGTGGCCGGGTTCTCGGTGGAGGACGGCACGCTCGTCGACCTTACCGGCACGGCCGCGTACTCGGTCAAGAAGCCGGCCGTCTCGACGGGCAGCTTCATCACCATCCCGGTCGGCGGGTCGGATACCCTGGCCGTCGCGGTCGACAAGGGCAAGCTGTCCGCGTCGCCGGCGCTGGGCTGGATGATCGTGACCAGGGACGACGCGAACGGGGCCGCACAGGCGGACCTCGTGCCGATCGGCGTTCCCTGACCCCCTCCTGAACCAGCAGCGAAGCCCCCGGCCACCGGCCGGGGGCTTCGCGATTCACGGGGACGAGCGGTGGCGCCGACGGACGAGGGACCGGGGCCGGTAGACTGCCGCACGTGCCGATCCTCACCTCCGTCCGCCCCGTCATCGAGCTGGCGTTCGACCCGATCACGCAGGTCGGCGACCTGAACGTCCGGCTGCAGACGATCGCGCTGGCCGTCGTCATCCTCGTGGCTCTCCTCGTCGCCGCGCGGATCGCACGCCGGACGCCCGTCGACATCGGTCGCTCCCCGGATGACATCGTCGCGCCAACCGACCCGGCCGAGGACGATGAGCCCAACCACCTGCGTCGGGACGACCTGTTGTACATCGTCGTCGCGTCGCTGCCCGGTGCAGTCGTCTTCGGGCGGCTCGGGTACTGGCTCCTCCACGTCGACTACTACGCCGCCAACCCGGGCGCGATCGTGGACATCGGCCAGGGCGGGTTCCAGCTGTCGCTCGCCGTCATCGGGGGCGTGCTGTCCGCGTCGGTAGTCGCCTCACTCCTGGGGGCGCCCGTCGGGCGCTGGCTCCACGCTGCCATCGTGCCACTGCTGTTCGCGATCGCGGGCGGGAAGCTGGCGATGGCGCTCGGCGGCGATGGGCAGGGCCTCCCCTGGGACGGGGCGCTGGCGACCGCGTACACGGGCCCCGGACCCTGGCTCTCGCTGGCGCCCGAGGTTCCGTCGCACCCATCACAGGTCTACGAGGCGCTGGCGACGGTCGTCGTGATCGCGACGCTGCTTGCGATGCTCGCGGGCGGTGCCTTCCGACGGCGGACGGGCGGGGTCTTCTTGCTGGGCCTCGCCATGTGGGCCGTCGCGCGCCTTTTCGTCGCGTTCACGTGGCGAGACCCGCTGGTGCTCGGGCCACTCCGGATGGACCAGGTGCTCTCGGTCGGGATCGCCCTCGTTGCCCTGGTGCTCCTCACCGTCCAGGTGCTGCGGGTCCGCTCCGGGGAGGCTGTCTGGGTCCGCGGCGATGGCGAAGCTGACCGCCCTGCGAATGCGTCGACCGCGCGCCCGCGTGTGGACGGTGAACCGGACTGGCCGGACCCCACCACGCGGCCCAGGATCTAGCGGGAGGTCGGTTGCGACCGCCGATGCGGGCGTCCGTCGCGACGCGGCGCCGGGCGGGCTGGGAGTAGAGTGAAGGGCGCGACATCCTGGTCCTTACCGCCGCACGAGGCCCTGTTCATGACCCAGCTGGCCGAGCCTGCGGGCTCCGCACCCTCCGCAACCACCGCCCTGCCCACCGTCGGACACTGGATCGGCGGGCGTCCCGTCGCCGGGACCTCCGGCCGCCAGGGCCCCGTGTTCAACCCGGCGACGGGGGCCCAGGAGAAGTGGGTCGACTTCGCGTCGCTCGGGGAGCTCGATACGGCCGTGGCCGCTGCGAAGGCCGCCTTCCCGGCGTGGCGCGCGACATCGCTGTCGAAGCGGACCGAGATCATGTTCCGGGTCCGCAACCTCGTGGACGCCCGGCGCAAGGACCTCGCGGCGTTCCTTACTGCGGAGCACGGCAAGGTTCCGAGCGATGCCCTCGGCGAGATCGCGCGTGGCATCGAGAACCTCGAGTTCGCGTGCGGCATCCCGCAGCTCATGAAGGGTGGCTTCAGCGAGCAGGTCTCGGGCGGCGTGGACGTCTACCAGATCCGCCAGCCGCTGGGCGTCGTCGCCGGCATCACGCCTTTCAACTTCCCGGCGATGGTCCCGATGTGGATGTTCGCGAACGCGATCGCCACCGGCAACACGTTCATCCTCAAGCCGTCCGAGAAGGATCCCTCGGCTGCGATCTTCCTCGCCGAGCTCCTCCACGAGGCGGGCGTCCCCGACGGCGTGTTCACTGTCCTCCAGGGCGACAAGATCGCCGTCGACGGGCTGCTCAACCACCCGGACGTCGCTGCGATCTCGTTCGTGGGCTCCACGCCGATTGCGAAGTACATCTACGAGACGGGCACGAAGAACGGCAAGCGCGTGCAGGCCCTCGGTGGGGCGAAGAACCACATGCTGGTGCTGCCGGATGCGGACATCAACATGGCGGCGGACGCGGCCGTCTCGGCGGGCTACGGCTCGGCCGGCGAGCGCTGCATGGCGATCGCCACGGTCGTCGCCGTGGGCGACATCCACGATCCGCTCGTGGAGGCAATCAAGGCCCGGCTGCCGAAGATCGTCGTGGGGCCGGGATCGGATCCGGCATCGGAGATGGGTCCGCTCGTCACGCGCCAGCATCGAGACAAGGTGGCCTCATATCTCGACAGCGCCGCCGCGCAGGGCGCGACGATCGTGGCCGACGGCCGCGAGCATCCGCTCTATCGCGAATCCGAAGGGTTCTACCTCGGCACATCGCTCATCGACGACGTGCAGCCCGCGATGGATTGCTACCGCGATGAGATCTTCGGCCCGGTGCTGACGGTGATGCGCGTCGCGACCTACGAGGACGCGATGACCGTGATCAACGGCAACGACTATGGCAACGGGACGGCGATCTTCACGCGCGACGGCGGTGCCGCTCGCAAGTTCCAGTTCGACGTGAACGTGGGCATGGTGGGCATCAACGTGCCGATCCCGGTCCCGGTCGCGTACTACAGCTTCGGCGGCTGGAAGGCGTCCCTGTTCGGCGACCTGCACATGTACGGCCCGGACGGCATCCAGTTCTACACGCGGTCGAAGGTGGTCACGTCGCGCTGGCCCGACCCCGCCACGAGCTCCGTCGACCTGGGCTTCCCCCGAACCCGGTAGGGGTTCCCAGGGCTCGTCCCGCCCGCTTGTCCATCGCGCGACCAGGCTCGCCTATCGCGCCGCGCGGTTGGCGGGGCCGCGGACTTCGGGCCGCCCGCCTGTTCATCGCGCAGCCCGGTTGGCGGGGCCGCGGACCTCGGGCCGCGTGCGGACGCAGCCCGGTTGGCCAGGTCGCGGACCTCGGTCGCCACCCGGCCCCGGCGCCCGCTGCGTGGTCACCGACACCGTGAAGCCGCGAACAACGCATGATCCGGGCCCCTCGCCGGCAGCATGCAACCCGACCCTGTCTGCGCGGTGTCAGGTGCATGGGCGCGTCACGCGTGGCGGGTACGACTGGAGCTCGGCTCCGCGGCTTCGGCCCGCCCGCGGCCGCCGGATAAGCGACGGTGAAGCGCTCACGGCGACCATGCAGCGGTCATGGTCAAGCGCAGGGCATCGGACATCGCGGTCGACGCTGCTCGTCGCAACCAGCAGCAGCTCGCCCGGCTGGGCGGCCAGGTCAGCGCGGCTCGAAGCCGTCGACGGCTCACCCAGGCGCAGCTGGGGGCGCTGGTCGGCCTCGCACGTTCGACCGTCAGCGCGCTCGAGCGCGGCCGAGGCGGCGGGCACACGCTGGACACGTGGCAGCGGATCGGCGTCGCGCTCGGCACGTCGGTCCGCGTCGACCTTCCGCGCGACCCGCTCGCCGATACGGCCGACGCCGGCCATCTCGTCCTCCAGGAGCTGGTGCTCCGCCTGGCCCGCGCGGCGGGCATCCGCGGGTCGTTCGAGCTGCCGACCCGGCCGGCGGACCCGTCCCGGTCCGCGGACGTCGGGCTACGTGATGACCTCCGTCGTCGCCTGACGCTGGTCGAGTGCTGGAACGCGATCGGGGACATCGGGGGGGCCGCCCGGTCGACGAGCCGCAAGGTCGCAGAGGCCGAGCGGCTCGCACCGACCCTGGGCCATATGCCGTACTCGGTTGCCTCGTGCTGGGTTGTCCGGGCGACCCGGACAAACCGCGCCCTGGTCGAGCGCTACCCGGAGGTGTTCGCGGCCCGCTTTCCGGGCAGCTCTCTCGCATGGGTCCGAGCCCTGACGACCGGGTCACCGCCACCCGCCGATCCCGGGCTCGTGTGGGCCGACATCAGGGGCACCCGTCTCTTCGCCTGGCGGCGAGCCCTGACCGGCGCCGAGCTGCGCGCCGAGACCCGCGCCGAGCCGCGCGCCGAGCCACGCATCTGGCCACCCGCCGAGACCCGCGCCAACCCGCGCCCGGGGCAACGCGCCGAGCCACGCATCTGGCCACCCGCCGAGCCGCGCGCCAACCCGCGCCCGGAGCAACGCGCCGAGCCACGCCACGAAACCCACGCGGAGACCGGCAGCGCTAGAGGGACGCGCGCAGGACCTCGGCCAGCTCGTCGTCCGTGAGGACGATCGGGTTCGTGCGCATCGAGCTGCCTCGGGCGTCGGCAACGAGCGCCGGGATCGCCGTCTCGTCGATCCCCCAGGTCCCGAGGCCCGGCACTCCCAGCACGCGCGTCCACTCGTCCAGCACGCGAACCAGCGCCGCGCGCCCCTCGGTGGCAAGGGCGGTCGAGGGCAGCCCGCCGAGCACCCTCCCGACCGTCGCATACCGGTCGAGCGCCGGACCGGCCGGCGCCCGCTCCTCGAGGGCCCGGATGTTTGCGCCCGTGACCGCCGCGAGGGTCGCCCCGCACGCGGCGCCGTGGGGCACCGGGAAGTGCGCGCCAATGGGCGATGCGAGCCCGTGGACCGCACCAAGGCCCGCGTTCGCGAGGCAGATCCCCGAGAGCATCGCCGCGTACGCCACCAGCGCCCGGGCGGCAGGCGCACCCGGCCCGTCGGGCTCCGCGTGCCACGACAGCAGCCCGTCTCGCACCGCCTCGAGGCCGGCGATTGCCATGGCATCGGTCAGCGCGCCCGCGCGGACCGACACGTACGACTCCAGCAACTGGGTGACCGCATCCATGCCGTTCGTGGCGATCGACACCGGGCCCAGGCCGGCAAGCAGGGAGGGATCCACCACCGCGTCTGCCGCGACCAGCCGCTCGTCGCGGAACGAGCGCTTGTAGCCGTCGGGCGCGCGCGCCGTGATGACCGCGTTGCGCGTTATCTCGGAGCCCGTCCCGGCGGTCGTCGGGACGGCGATCAGCGGCACTGACGGCCCGGGCCACGAGACCTGCCCCGGGAGCCCTTCAAGGTGGTCGATCACCGATGTCCCGGTGAGGAGCAGGCCCGCCACGGCCTTCGACGCGTCAAGCACACTCCCGCCGCCGACGCCGATGACGACGTCGATCCGCTCCCCGCGGCTCGCGGCCACGATCCCGTCCACGAGGCCCGGCGATGGCTCCTCGAGAACGGCTGCCTCGCCCGCGAGCGCGACCCCCGCGGCCCCGAGCCCCGCGACGAGCTCGTCCCGCCTGCCCGACTGCGCGAGCGACCGGCCACCGGTGACCAGCAACGCCCGAGAGCCGTGCCGGGCTGCGATCTCCGGGACCTTGGCAAACGCCCCATCGCCGAACTCGATGCGCGGGATGCGCCCCAGCGACCAGCCGGCGCTCACTGGGCGGCCGACTCCGGGAACACGCCGTCATAGCGGACGCCGTAGCGTGGCTCGGCGAAGACATCGACCGTCGCGTCGCGCCACGCCGCGTAGTGGGGCGTCTCCTTGTGGGCCTTCGCCGCCGCCTCGTCGACGTACCACTCGCAGAGGATGAAGCGGCCCGGTTCCTCAACCGAGCGGATGACATCGAAGCGCACGTTGCCGTCCTCGCGGACGGACGCCTCGTGGTTGGCTCGCGTCGCGTCGAGGAAGGTGTCGACCTGGTCGGGCTTGACGTGGATGTGGACGAGCGTGACGAACATCGGCTGCGGCTCCTACTGCGGTGGCGGCGGGCGGACCCGCGCTGCCTCTCCCGATGCTAGGCCGAACCGGCGCCGCGCGCGGAAGCGATGGCCGGATCGTCGTCCAGCGAGGACGTCTGCCTAGGCGAGGCGGGCGTAGTCCGCCGTTCCACGCCGGATGAACGTCCCGTGGCCCTTGCGCCCGGTGAACTCGCCATCCCGGACGACGACGCTGCCCCGGGAGAGGACCACGTCGGACGCACCGGTCACGGTCCGGCCCTCGTAACAGCTGTAGTCGACGTCCATGTGATGGGCCTGCGCGGAGATCGTGCGTGCGCGGGTGGGGTCGTAGATCACGATGTCAGCGTCGGACCCGACGGCGATCGCACCCTTTCGCGGGTACATCCCGAACAGCTTCGCCGGACCGGTGGAGATCACGTCCACCCACCGCTCCTTCGAGAAGCGGCCCGCCACGACGCCCCCGTCGTGGAGCAGGTCGACCCGGTCCTCGACGCCCGGCAGCCCGTTGGGGATCTTCCGGAAATCGCCGCGGCCCAGCTCCTTCTGGCCGTGGAAGTCGAACGGGCAGTGGTCGGTCGAGACCACCTGCAGGTCGTCCTTGACGAGGCCCGTCCACAGCTCCTGCCAGTGCGGATCCTTCTCGCGCAGCGGCGGCGAGCACACGAACTTGGCGCCATCGAACCCGTTGCCCAGGTCGTCGAGCGACAGGAACAGGTACTGCGGGCACGTCTCCGCGAACGCGTGGGTGCCACGGTCGCGCGCCCCCCGGACGGCGTCGAGCGCCTCCTTCGCGGACAGGTGGACGATATACACGGGCACGCCCGCGGCCTCGGCCAGGCGGATGACGCGGTTCGTCGCTTCACCCTCGAAGATCGGGGAGCGGGCGATGCCGTGGTAGTACGGGTCGGTCTTTCCCTGGGCCACGAGCTGCGCCGCGACGACGTCGATTGCCGGGCCGTTCTCGGCGTGCATCATGATCAGCCCACCGTTGCGCGCAGTCTGCTGCATCGCCCGGAAGATGTTGTCGTCGGGGCTGTAGAACACACCCGGGTAGGCCGTGAACAGCTTGAAGTCCGGGACGCCCTCGGCGACGAGCATGTCCATCTCCGCCAGGGTGTCGTCGTTGACGTCGCTCATGATCATGTGGAACCCGTAGTCCACGACCGCGTTGCCCTCGGCCTTCGCGTGCCACGCATCGAGGCCCGCGCGGAGGCCCTGGCCGCGCGACTGGACCGCAAAGTCCACGATGGACGTCGTGCCGCCGAATGCCGCCGCGCGAGTTCCCGTCTCGAACGTGTCCTTGGCGAACGTGCCGCCGAACGGCAGCTCCATGTGGGTGTGGACGTCGATGGCGCCCGGGATCACGTACCTGCCTGCCGCATCGATCGTCTCGTCGGCCGTCACGCCGGCCGTTGCGAGATCCGTGCCGATCTGCGCGATCGTCTCGCCGTCCACCAGGACGTCGCCGCGGTATGAGCCGTCGGCGGTGACGATGGTGCCGTTGACGATCAGGGTGCGCATCGTGGCTCCTCGCGCTCGGGTACATCCGGACGGGCGGCGGCGAACCGGGCCGCTCGACGTGGCGGACATCGTAGCGAGGGAGCGGGGAGCGGTGTGGCCCGGGTTCGCGGGCCGGCGGGTGGCGCCAGCGCGTCAGCCGAAGGGCAGCGCGGCGTGGATCCCCAGGGCGGCCGCGAGGCCGAGCTCGACAGACCACGCGAACACCGTGGCGGCGACCGCAACGACCGCCGCGCTGAACGCCAGCGAGCCCATGACGACGCGCTTGCGGCGCTCCCGGCGGGCGGCCAGCCCGTCGGACTCCCACCAAGGGTCTCGACGGTTGAACATGGACAACGACGGCATTGCGGACACCTCCTGACGCTGCCAGTGTCTTCCCTCGGACCCCCCTGGTCGAGGGGGACCAACGTCCCCGGACCCCGCACCGCAACGCCCCGGACCGTACTGAGCGTGGACAACTTCGGGCAACGCGGCTCGTCTGCGGTGCACCGGGGCACCGCAGACGCCGCTGTCGCGGTGCATCAGCGCACTGGCCGGCGCCGCTACGGCTGAGGCGCTCGTCCGCTGCGATCTCCCAGCACGATCCGGAACCCGACCACGAGGACCAGCACGAGAGCGGCGCCGAGCCTCCCGAGGTCCTGCTCGACAACGGCGATGAGCACCACCCACGCGCCCAGGCCGGCTGCCGTCGCCGGGACCTGCGCGCCGCGCTGGACGAGGCGGGCCACACCGGCCGCGAGCAGCGCCACGAGGCCCGCGATGATCCCGGCCGCGGGCGCCAGCGCGATCGCGGTGCCACCCAGGGTCGTCACGCCACGTCCGCCCGGGAACCGACCGAATGCGGGCCAGCACGCACCGATCACCACGCCCATCCCGGCCACCCACGCTGCGGTCCACGACCACGAGACCAGGCCGATCGCCACCGGCACGGTGCCCTTCGCGAGGTCGCCGGTCAGCGTGAGCAGCCGCCAACCCGCCCCGGTGGCCCCGGCGCCGGCCCTCCGGCCAAGCCAGGCCGCCACGGGAATCGACCCGATCGCATACCCGCCAGCGAGCGCGATCCCCGCGACCAGCGCGTCCCGGACAAGGGTGGAGCCGTCGATCACGGCGTCAGCGGCGCTCCCCGTCGACGAGCTCGACCGGGTCGCCGATGCCGACGCGCCCGGGCACGACGACCTCCGCCCACACGCCGAACGGCAGCGGCTCCGTTGCGAGGACGTCACCGCGCGTCTCGGCGATGAGCCGCAGCGTGTCGAGGCTCCGCAGCCCGGTGTCCGGGTCCTGGGTCGTGACCGCGCAGCGGCCGATATTGCCGCCCGGCCGCACGACCGCCCCACCGATCCGGACTGCCTGTCCCACCCAGCCGTCCTCGGCATGCGCGGGCACGCCGTCGAGGGTGAACGTCATCCGGAAGCGGCGCCAGTCCACGGGCGCGTCCAGGCCCGCGGCCTCGGCCATCGTCGCAAGCGCCGCGCTCGACTGGATCGAGACCATCCCGCCCTCGTCCGCGCGGTCGACGCCCAACCCGTGCTCCAGCCGCACTACCGTCAGCGGCTGCCCGGCGAATGCGCTCAGCGCCGCCGCGAACGGGCCGCGGACGAGGCGCGCCGGTCGGGCGGCGCCGTAGAAGATCGCGTCGACCTCGTCGCCCGGGTCCACGTCGTCCTCGACGACCGTCCCGTCCGGGAACCGGAGCGAGAGCCGCTCCCGGTTGCCGGCGATCGACGGCATGATCGACGGGACGATCGTCTGCATCGGCCCGAACCGCTTGCCGCTCGCAAGCCGTCCGGCCGAATCGAGCATCACGTAGCCGCGATCGCCGGGGACGCCGTCCGTCGTGACGTCCACGGCCGCCGGGTGCACCAGGGCGAGCCCCTTGACCGGGGCGATGGCGATCCGGCCGATGCTGCCGATGACGGTCACGCGCGGGCGGGCGCCACGTCGCGCAGGGCCGGAATGATCTCGCGGCCGTAGATCTCCAGCTGCTCCTCCTCGTCGCCGTTCATGAGGTACAGGTTGAACTGGTCGACACCGGCCTCGGCCAGGGCGCGCAGCCGCTCCACGTGCTGGTCAACGGAGCCCACCAGGCAGAACCGGTCGACGATCTCGTCGGTCACGAACGAGGCGTTCGAGGATCCGACCTCGGCGTGGTGGAGGTAGTCGTAGCCCTCGCGGTCGCGGACATACTGCGTCAGCTCGGCCGGCAGGTCCTCGCGCGGGTACTTGTTGACGAGGTCCACGACGTGGTTCGAGACCAGCGCCGGGAACCAGCGGGTCCGGTCACGGCCATCGGCAAGGTCGCCGACGTGGGCCGGGGCGGCCGCCATCACCGCGACGTTGTCCGGGTCGCGCCCTGCGTCGCGCGCGGAGGCCCGCACCTGCGACACGAACCAGCGCACGAGGTCCGGGTCGCCGATCTGGAGCATCGCCCCGTCCGCGATGCGCCCCGTGAGCTTGAGCGCCACGGGCCCGTAGCCCGCGATCCAGACCGGCAGCCGGTGACCGCCGGACCACGGCAGCTCCAGCATCGCGCCCTCGAACTCGATCGACCGGCCCTCGACGAGCGCACGGATCACGTGGACGGCAACCTCGAGGTCCTTCATCGACGTCGGCGCCTTGCCGAGTACCCGGCGCGCCGAGTCGCCGCGGCCGATGCCCAGGTCCATCCGCCCGCCCGAGAGCTCGTTGAGGACGGCAAGTGTCGATGCCGTGACCGACGGCTCGCGGGTCGCCGGGTTCGTGACGCACGTGCCGAGGCGGAGTGTCGTCGTCGCCTGCGCGATGAGCGTGAGGAGCGGATACGGATCGCGCCACAGGACGTGGCTGTCGAACAGCCAGCCGTACGCGAAGCCCGCGGCCTCGGCCTGCTTCGCGAGCGCGATCGTGCGCTTGATCGAGTTCTCGGGCTTGAGCGTGAACCCGAACTGCATCGACGACCTCCTGACCGGCCTTCCGGGGAATCAGGCGGCTCGGCTGCCCTCCTCCTTGACAGCCGAGCCGCGCGGGATCATAACCGATGACGCCCCGGTGCCCAGCAGGGCCGTTCGGCCCGAACAGGGCACACAGGCCTACGGCGCGACGAGATCGTCGTACTGGTCCGGGCGGCGATCGCGATAGAACTGCCACGTCTGGCGGACCTCGGTGATGAGGTCGAGGTCCATGTCACGCACGAGGAGCTCCTCGTCGTGGGCACTTCCGACGCCGCCGACGATCTGGCCTCGCGGGTCGCAGAAGTAGCTCTGGCCGTAGAAGTCGTCCTCGCCCAGCGGCTCGATGCCGACCCGGTTGATCGTGCCCACCCAGTATCCGTTCGCAACCGCGTGGCTCGGCTGCTCGATACGCCACAGGTACTCGGACAGGCCACGGCTGGTGGCCGACGGGATGAACACCATCTCGGCGCCGTTGAGGCCCAGCGCCCGGGCGCCCTCCGGGAAGTGGCGGTCGTAGCAGATGTACACGCCGACCTTGCCGACCGCGGTCTCGAATACCGGGTAGCCGAGGTTGCCGGGCCGGAAGTAGTACTTCTCCCAGAAGCCCTTGACCTGCGGGATGTGCGTCTTCCGGTACTTGCCCAGGTACTGCCCGTCGGCGTCGATGACTGCCGCGGTGTTGTAGTAGATCCCGGTGGCCGTGGAGTCCTCCTCGTACATCGGTACGACGAGGACCATGCCCAGTTCCTTGGCCAGCGACTGCATGCGCTTGGTCGTGGGGCCGTCCGGGATCCATTCCGTGTAGCCGAAGTACTCGGGATCCTGCACCTGGCAGAAGTACGGGCCGTAGAACAGCTCCTGGAAGAGCATGACCTGGGCGCCCTGCGCCTTGGCCTCGTGCGCGTACTGCTCGTGCTTCTGGATCATCGACTCCTTGTCGCCGGTCCAGGTTGCCTGCAGGAGCGCGCCACGGACGATCCGGGACATGCGGTCAGCCTCCTCGAGAGCTTCGAATCGCTCGGGTCGGACGTCGCTCGACGCCCCCGTCCACCGGCGCCCGGCCGCGGACGGGAAGGACGAGAGGATACGACGCCGGCAGATGTCCGGGGCGCCCGATCGCGCGCGGCCTCAGGACTCCTCGACGAAGACCTCGGTGAAGCTCGTGCAACGACTGGAGGTCGAAGAGCGACGTAACCTACGCTGCCACGGGATCGGTTACGCGCAACTCGTCGCCGGTGGTTGTCCCGAGGTCGGCAGGCGAGGGCCTGCTACATCTGCCCGATGCGTCGTTGGGCGGGCTTGGGCGAGAATGTGTCCACACCCCATCCCGTCTCCCGGTCCCGAGGTGTCCCGATGTCAGCTCCCGCCCGTTCGACTCTCCCCGCCCTCCCGACCGCCGATGCTGCCCTCGAGCGTGCCGCGGCCCACGCTCTCGCCTTCGTCCAGGCACTGGGCGACACATCGGTCGGCCCGACGGCAACCGTCGCCGAGCTGCGTGCGCGGTTCGGCGGGCCGCTGCCCGACGCTGGGGCAGACCCGGCGGCCGTCATCGACGAGTTGGTGGCCAATGCCGAGGGCGGCCTCGTCCGGAGCGCCGGGCCGCGGTACTTCGGGTTCGTGATCGGCGGCGGCGTGCCCGCATCGCTGGCGGCGGACTGGCTGACCAGCGCCTGGGACCAGAACGCCGGCCTGTACGTCATCGGCCCAGCAGCGGCAGTCGCCGAGGAGGTCGCGGGTGCATGGCTCGCGGAGATCTTCGGGCTCCCGACCGAGGCGAGCGTCGGCTACACCACCGGCGCGACGATGGCGTCCTTCACCGGGCTCGCCGCTGGGCGCCACGCGCTGCTCGCGAGGCAGGGCTGGGACGTCGAGCGGCAGGGGCTGTTCGGGGCCCCGGAGCTGCCCGTCGTCGTGAGCGACGAGTCGCACGTCACGATCTTTGCCGCGCTCCAGATGCTGGGCATGGGCCGCGAGCGCGTCATCCGCGTCCCGACGGACGAGCAGGGCCGGATGCGGCCAGAGGCGCTTGCCGCTGCGCTTGCGGACCTGGACCGTCCGGCGCTCGTGACCGCGCAGGCCGGCAACGTGAACTCGGGCGCGTTCGATCCGCTGCCACAGATCGTCAACGCTGTTCGCGCGAACGGCGGCTGGCTGCACGTCGACGGCGCATTCGGCCTGTGGGCGGCCGCAGACCCGGCCCGCCGGCACCTCGTGGCGGGCGTGGGCGACGCAGACTCGTGGACCACGGATGCGCACAAGTGGCTCAACGTCCCGTATGACTCGGGCCTCTCCTTCGTCCGCGACGCAGCTGCTCACCAGGCCGCCATGACGCTCGGGGCCGCGTACTACGTGGAGACGACGGGCGCCGAGCGCGACCCCTACAACTGGGTGCCGGAATCCTCGCGACGGGCCCGCGGGTTCGCGGTCTGGGCCGCGCTCCGCAGCCTCGGGCGGAGCGGCGTTGCCGAGATGATCGGACGGACGTCCGACGTGGCGCGCCAGGTCGCCGCCGGGATCGCGGGTGGGCCGGGGACGAGGATCCTCAACGACGTCGTGCTCAACCAGGTCCTCGTCCGCTTCGAGGATCCGTCCGGGGACGCGGGCCTGGGCGATGCCCGGACGGCGGCGATCGTCGCGGCCGTCCAGGCCGATGGCTCCATCTGGCTGGGCGGCACGACCTGGCACGGGATGCGCGCGATGCGCATCTCCGTCTCGAACTGGGCGACCACCGGGGCCACGGGTGACGTGGCGATCGAGGTGATCCGGCGGATCGCGGGCGAGATCCCGGCAGGGTGAGCGGGGAGGAGACCGCGGCTGTCGGCCCCGGCACCACCGTCCCGCGACGCACCCCTCGGCCCGAGCGCCGCTGTGCTGTAATGGCCGCCACGCCAGACCCCGAGCAGCACGCGGGCGCCCACGGTCGCCCGGAACGGAGGACCCGATGGGCATCAGCGCCGCGCCCGGCATGACGAGCGAGGAGATCGTCGCCCTGTCCCGGGAACACACCCTGTTCTCGTGGTCCGTACAGAGCGCGCTCGACCCCATCGCGATCGACCGTGCCGAAGGCGTCTACCTGTACACCCCTGAGGGTCGCCGGATCCTCGACTTCAACGCCCAGCTGATGTCCGTGAACATCGGCCACGGGGACCGCCGCGTGATCGACGCGATCACCGAGCAGGCGACGAAGCTCCAGTTCGTCCAGCCGGCGTTCGCGACCGAGATCCGCGCCCGCCTGGGCCAGAAGCTGGCCGAGATCCTCCCGGGCGACATGAACAAGGTGTTCTTCACGCTCGGCGGCGCCGAGGCGATCGAGAACGCGATCAAGCTCGCGCGCCAGCACACCGGCCGCTACAAGCTGCTCGCCCGGTATCGCAGCTACCACGGCGCCACCTTCGGCGCGATGACGCTCACCGGCGACTACCGCCGCTGGGCGAACGAGCCGGGCCTCGTGGGCGTCGTCCGCTACCCCGACACGCACCGCTGGGGCGAGGCGGAGCCGAGGCCGGTCGACGAGGCCCTCAACGGCCTTGAGGACGTGATCCGGTACGAGGGCCCCCACACGATCGCGGCGATCTTCCTCGAGACGATCGTGGGCACGAACGGCATCCTCATCCCGCCCGACGGCTATCTCAAGGGCGTCCGGGAGCTGTGCGACAAGTACAACATCCTCATGGTCGCCGACGAGGTCATGGCGGGCTTCGGGCGGACCGGGCGCTGGTTCGCCGTGGACCACTGGGACGTCGTGCCCGACCTCATGACGATGGCCAAGGGGCTCACGTCGAGCTACCTTCCGCTGGGCGCGGTCGCGATGCGCGAGCACATCGCCGAGGCGCTCGAGACGAAGATGTTCTTCGGCGGCCTCACGTACAGCAGCCACCCGGTGAGCCTCGCGGCGGCGCTGGCGACGATCCGCGTCTACGAGGAGGACGACCTCATCGGCAACGCCGCGAGGCTGGACGGCGTCCTGCGCCGCCACCACGAGGCGCTCGCGGCGAAGCATCCGTCCGTCGGCGCGCACCGCAACCTCGGCCTGTTCGGGATCCTGGACCTCGTCCGCACCCGTGACCCGTGGACGCCGATCACGCCGTTCAATGGCACGAGCGACGAGATGAAGGCGATCGGCAGGTTCTTCCGCGACAACGGCCTGTACACCTTGATCGCCAACAACTCGATCCACACCAACCCGCCGCTGTGCATCACCGAAGACCAGCTGGCCGAGGGCTTCGACATCATCGACCGCGCGCTCGACATCGCCGACCAGGCCGTGACGGGCTAGCTCCGGCGCCCGGCGGAGCAGGAGGGAACGTGGCGGCGGGCCCCGCGCGGAACGAGATCCACCTCCTCGAGCGCGAGCTCGAGCTGGAGATGCAGGCCGCCCAGCCGCGCATCCCGCGGCTCAAGTGGCGGCGCCCGTTTGCGTTCCTCGTGGTGATCCTCGTGATCCTGGTCCTGTGGGAGGGCGTCAAGCTCCTCGGCGGGACGCCCTGGAGAGCCGTCGGGGCCGGCCCGGGCTCGCCGGTCCTCTGGAACCCGCCGTTCCGCTGGGCATTCGCGAACGACCTCAACCTGCCGCACGTCTGGAACATCGCCTACGCCATGGGCCAGCCGTTCCAGCGGGGCAAGGACGTGACGCTCCTCCAGTACCTCGTCGGGGCGGCGCTCTACACCTGGCGCGAGGCCGTCCTGGGCTTCTTCCTGGGCAGCCTGCTGGGCCTCGGCCTCGCGTCGGCGTTCGTCCATTCGCGGATCGCGGAGCGGGCGTTCGTGCCCTACGTCATTGCCAGCCAGACCATTCCGATCATCGCGCTCGCGCCGCTCATCGTGTTCGCGATGGGCCAGGGCGTGCTTGCGGTCGTCGTCATCGCGACGTATCTCACGTTCTTCCCGGTCACGATCGCGATGCTCCGTGGCCTCCGCTCCTTCGACCCTCGTGCGCTGGAGCTCCTGCGCTCGTACGGCGCGTCGAAGGTCGGCGTGTACACGAAGCTCCGCTTCCCGGCGTCGATGCCGTACCTGTTCACGGCGCTCAAGATCGCCGCGACCGCGGCCATCGTCGGCGCGATCATCGGCGAGGACACGGGCGCGATCCAGGAGGGCCTGGGCCGCGTGATCACGACCTTCAACCAGTACTACGCGACGGGCCCCGAGAAGCTGTGGGCGGCGATCTTCGTCGCCGCGCTGCTGGGGATCACGTTCTTCCTCATCGTCCGCGTGCTCGAGATGGTCGCGCTCCGCGGCCGTCCCGGGATCGACGCGTGAGCACAGGAGCCGACGCCCCATGACCGGACCCGCCGAGACGCAGCCCGTCGTCCGCATCAGCGGCGTCGACAAGGTGTTCAGTGGCCGTGACCGTGGCCAGACCGTGGCGCTCCAGCAGATCGACCTGGACATCCATGCAGGCGAGTTCGTCTCGCTCATCGGCCCGTCCGGGTGCGGCAAGTCGACGCTCCTGCGTGTCATCGGCGACCTCGTCCAGCCCACCCGCGGCACCGTCGGGGTCAACGGCAAGACCGCCGAGCAGGCGCGCCGGGACCGCGACTACGGGATGGTCTTCCAGGCTCCGGTCCTGTTCGACTGGCGGAACGTCGAGGACAACGTCAAGCTGCCGCTCGAGATCCTCGGCAAGCCGAAGGCATGGCGGGCGCAGCGAGCTCGGGAGATGCTGGACCTCGTGGAGCTCGGCGACTTCACCCGCCACATGCCGTACCAGCTCTCGGGCGGCATGCAGCAGCGGGTGGCGATCGCGCGGGCACTGTCGTTCGAGCCCCGGATCCTGCTGATGGACGAGCCGTTCGGAGCGCTCGACGAGATGACCCGCGAGCGCATGAACGACGAGGTCCTGCGGATCTGGCAGCAGACCAGGACGACGGTCGTGTTCGTGACGCACTCGATCCCGGAGGCCGTGTACCTGTCGTCGCGAGTGGTCGTCATGAGCGCGCGCCCCGGGCGGATCACGAGGATCGTCGACGTCGACCTGCCGCGGCCGCGCACCGACCAGTCGCGCGAGACGCCCCGCTACTTCGAGCTGATCACCGAGGTCCGCGAGGCGCTCCGCGCCGGCGGCGGCGACGTCGACGACTCGGGCCTGCCCTCGTCCGCCCGGACCATGGCCGAGGGCGCGGTCGGGTGAGCGCGGCCACTCGCGTCACGCCCGGGCCAGGTCCCGCGGTCCCGGCCGCACGGACGGGCGGGCGATCCGCGCGTCTCGTTCGCGAGTACCTGCCGGCCGTGCTCGTCGCCCTTGCCGGGCTCGCGATCTGGGAGGCATTGATCCGCGGCCTGGGGCTCAAGACGTTCGTCCTGCCCGCGCCGTCGGCGATCGTGGCGGCGCTCGTGGAGAACTGGAACGGCGAGCGGTTCCCGCTGTTCGAGGCGGCAAAGAACACGATCATCGAGGCGGCCGGCGGCTTCCTCATCGGGACGACCGCGGGCGTGGTCGTGGCGTTCCTCGCGGCCCGCTGGGCAGGCATGCGCTCGCTGCTGCTGCCGCTCGCGGTGGCGGCGAACGCAATCCCGATCATCGCATTCGCGCCACTGTTCAACACCTGGTTCGGGCTTCTCAACCCCCTGTCCAAGATGATGATGGCCGCCGTGCTGTCGTTCTTCCCGGTGATGGCCAACGTGACCCGGGGCCTGTCCGGCGTGGACCCTGCCGCACTCGAGCTCATGCGCTCGTATGCCGCCTCGGACGGGACGATCCTGCGCAAGGTCCGCATCCCGAACGCGCTGCCGTACTTCTTCACCGCCCTCAAGCTCGCCTCGACGCTGAGCCTGATCGGCGCGATCATCGCCGAATACTTCGGCGGCCAGGGGTCCGTGCTGGGGCGGATGATCGTCCAGAGCGCGAGCGCCCTGAAGTTCGACATCACCTGGGCGGCGGTGACGTTGGCCGCGATCGCCGGCATCACGTTCTACCTCGTGATCGCGCTCGTCGAGCGGGTCGCCATCCCGTGGCACGCGTCCTCGCGCAACGAGACCTGACGTGACCGGTTCGAATCCGCGGGGAAACGCGGCCGAGCGTTCCCAGCACGGTCCGGATTCGGTATCGTCACGCGGACCGCGGCTTGCGCCGCAGAGGAGGAGGCGTCCCCATCCGAGCGGGACGCCGGAATAGAGGAGAGGCATGAGGAAGCAGATGCGCGTCCTCGGGCTCGCTACGGCGGCAACGATGCTGTTCGCCGCGTGTAGCAGCCCGTCCGCGACCCAGGCCCCCGCGAGCCAGGCCGCTGAGAGCGGGTCACCCGCGGCGAGCGCGGCCAGCGAGGCCCCTGCGAGCGCGGCACCGACGGCGGCCAAGGTCCGCCTCCAGCTCCAATGGGCCCCCCAGGCCCAGTTCGCCGGCTACTTCGCGGCCGCGGCGCAGGGCTACTACAAGGCCGAGAATCTCGAGGTCGACATCCTCGACGGCGGTCCCACCATCGTCCCGCAGCAGGTCGGGTCGGCGCCGGACGGCCCGGAGTTCACGATCTCCTGGGTCCCGAAGGTGCTCGAGGCCCGTGAGTCGGGCTCCGACCTCGTCGACATCGCACAGGTCTTCCAGCGCTCGGGGACGCTGAGCGTCATCTGGAAGGACAGCGGGATCGCCGACCAGTGCGGCCTTGCCGGCAAGAAGGTCGGCGTCTGGGACTTCGGCAACGAGTTCGAGGTCACGGCGGGCCTGTCCAAGGCATGCGGCCTGACCCCGGGCCTCGAGAACGCCGGGGACCCGGCGACGCAGTATCAGAAGGTCATCCAGGCCTTCGACATGGTCGCGTTCCTCAACAAGGAGATCGACGCTGCCGAGGCGATGATCTACAACGAATACGCGCAGGTGCTCGAGGCAACGAACCCGGCGACGGGTGAGCTGTACAAGCCTGAGGACCTCACGGTCGTCAACTGGAACGACGTGCGCAGCGCGATGCTCCAGGACGCCATCTTCGCGCGCGAGGCATGGCTCAAGGAAGGCACCAACCGTGACGTGGCGGTCCGCTTCGTGCGGGCGTCGCTCAAGGGCTGGATCTACTGCCGCGACAACCCCGCCGATTGCGTGAAGTACACGACGGACGCGGGCTCCCAGCTTGGTGCCGGCCACCAGGCGTGGATGATGAACGAGATCAACGCGCTGGTCTGGCCGTCACCGGCCGGTGTCGGCGGGCTTGACCCGATCACGTGGAACCAGACGGTCCAGGTCGCCAAGGGTGCGGGCATCATCAAGCTCGCCCCGTCCACCGGCGCCTACGACACTTCGATCGTCACGGACGCCTGGCAGGGCATCGAGGGCGACGCGAAGGGCGAAGGCTTCACGAAGGGCACCGTCCCGGTCACGCCGGGCGGCAACTAGGCCCCAGAGCGATCCAACTGGCGAACGGCCGGTCCCGCGGGGGGCCGGCCGTTCGATTCCCGTGTCGCGCGACCGACACCGCGCGGCCGCGAGCGGGACCTACACTCCGGACGCGTTGGTCGGCGCTGCTGCAGGACGCGGTCGAGGGAGGTTTCGAGCCATCGGTGCGCTGAACGCCTACCGGGGAGTCCTGTCCAACAGCGCCCTCGTGCGCCTGTTCGCGGGCGAGTTCATCTCCGGCATCGGGGACTGGCTGTACCTCGTCGCGCTCCTCGTGGTCGTGTACAACGAGAGCAACGACCCGCTCCTCCTGGGCATCGTGGGCGCCGCGCGGATCATCCCGTACGTCCTGCTCTCCGTGCCGGCCGGCATCATCGTCGACCGCTTCGACCGCCGCCTCGTCCTCCTCGTCACGGACGTCGCCCGCGGCCTCATCATGGTCGTCATCACCCTCGTCGTGCTCAACGACGGGCCGCTGATCGCGGTCGTGGGCCTCGCGATCTTCGCTACCTGCTTCTCGACGTTCTTCCGACCTGCGATCGGCGCCTACCTGCCGAGCCTCGTCCGCGACGAGCGAGAGCTCGGCCCGGCGAACAGCCTGTTCGCGACGCTCGGCGAGCTCTCGTTCATCATCGGCCCGGCGCTCGCCGGGCTCATCATCGCGGCGTCGGACCTGACGCTCGCGTTTGCGATCAACGCGGCCACGTTCGCCGTCGTGGCGGTGACGCTTGCCACGCTGCCGGCGAACATCCCGGGCCGCAAGGCCGCCGCCGCCGCCGAGGCCGCCGCCGCGGTCGCCCATGACGCGATCGACGACGCCGCCGCCGCCGCGCTGCCCGCCAGCCTCCGGGCACGGGTGACGGAGATCCGTCGGCCGCTCCTGGGGATGCTGGCGATGGACACCGTGGCGGGGTTCATGTTCGGTGGCCTGGGCGTGCTGACCGTGATCATCGCGGTGGACCAGCTGAACGCCGGCGAGGCCGGCACGGGCTACCTCAACGCCGCGGTCGGCGTCGGAGGCGTCCTGGGGGCGATCGGCTCGGGCGCGATCCTTGCCCGACGCAACCTCGCCCCGGCGATGCTCTCCGGGGCGATCGGCCTCGCGCTGGGCTTCGTGGTCCTGGGGCTCTCTACCTCGATGCCGCCGGCGCTGCTGGCAATGGCCGTCATCGCCGCGGGCTCGCTCATCGCCGACATCGTCAGCACGACCGTGTTCCAGCGCATCGTCCCCGACGAGCTGCGCGGCCGGATCCTGGGCGGGATGCAGATGCTCATGACGTTCACGTACGCGGCGGGCTCCCTGCTGCTGCCCGTCCTCGTCTCGGTCCTCGGCGCCTCTGTCATGCTGCCGATCGGCGGCGCGATCATCTTCGCCGCCGCCCTCGTGTCCCTGGCATTGCTGCGGCCGTACCTCGTCCGGGAGCCGGACGCCGCGACGGCCCTCCTCGTTCGCGTCAGCAGCCTGCCGATCTTCGCGGGCGTGCCCACGTCGGCCCTCGAGGCCGCCGCGGCGCGGCTCGTCCGGGTCCCGGTCACGGCGGGCGCGGTGGTCGTGCGCCAGGGCGATCCCGCGGACCGGTTCTACGTCATCGAGTCGGGGCAGTTCACGGTCGACCAGGTGGACGACGCGGGTGCCACCAGCCGCCTGCGGACGATGGGCGCCGACGAGGTGTTCGGCGAGCTGGGCCTGATGGGGGCGAGCCCGCGGACCGCGACCGTGACCGCGGAGACGGATGGCCAGCTCCTGGCCCTGCCGGGCGCCGCGTTCCTGGAGCTCGTCGGCTCCGCGGCCGGCCTGTCGGGCCGCCTCACCGACCGCTATCGGGGTGTGGGCACCGCAGCCTCCTGAGCGGTTCCCCGAGGGTCGGGCACCGCCCCCTGCATGGAAAGCCGGGAGCGCGGCGGCGCGCTCCCGGTTCGTCGTTGGTGGCCGTGATCCTGCCTGGGTGGCGAGCCGACCCCCGTCAGCGCCCCATCGCGGCGAACCAGCCCGTGCCGGCCGAGTTCGTGATGAGCACGATCGGGGCGACACACGGAGCAGGCAGCGACAGGTGGGTCTCTACCTTGCCGTTCCCGGCATCGAGCCCGGTCGTGACGGGAAACGCGTCCGTGAACAGGTTCTGGATCGCGCCCGCGCCGGTGACGCAGCTGACGACGACCCTCATCGACGCCTGGTTGTTCGTGCCCGCCAGCCCGCGGTCGATGACGCCCTGGTCGCTGGGGTCGAACACGAGCCCGCTGAACCTGACCTCGAGCTGGCCATCGGTGGACAGCTCGCCCTTTGCGGCGCCGATGACCCACGGCAGCCCGGCGCCATTGATGCCTCGGATCGCGCCCGTCGCACCGCCCAGCGGCCGGGTGACACCGACCATGCTCTCGAATTCGAGGATCTTCGTGGATCGGGCACCGACTGCTGCCGGGACCAGCGCGGCGATGAAGAGCGCAGCGAGGACCGCGCTCGACGCCAGGAGTGTTCGCATCGCTGTCTCTCCTCCGCCGCAGTCGCGAGCCGGGACAGGTGGCACGTCGAGCGGCGTTGGGTGCTGGTACGCCCCGGATGCGCCGAGCGGTTTCCGGCAGGCTCAGCCGGCGGCGTTACGGCGCCTTGATCGTGAGCGCCCTGCCGATGCGCGACCAGGTCAGCTTGAGATCAACCACGATGGCCTGAAGCTGACCCGACACGCGGCCCTGGCCTTCCAGCGACCACGTCGCGCGGACCGGGACGCCGTTCGCGTCGGTCACGAGGAGCAGCTTGGTCCTGGTGACCTTCTCGGCCGTGAGGTTCACCGCCGGGATCAGCGTCGGGTGGAGGTATATGCCGGTGAGCTGGACCAGGTAGTGACCCGCCTCCGTCTTCACCTGGCCCAGATACTGCAGGTGCGTGCCATCGTGCGTCCCCGCAAACGGGTCGATGACGGCTGCCGGCTTGACCCCGGAGAGGCCGGCCCAGCCCTTCGATCTGAACCGGACCCAGTCGTTGTCGCCCACGCGTCGATAGTCGGTGCGGGTGCTCCGGCCGCCCGGGAAGCGGAACGACGCGCTGAATGCCGCATCCGCCCCCGCCACGTCGAGCGTCCCCTTGACCTTGAGCGTGTCCGCGGAGCCGCGCGCCGTGCCGGTCAGGGTGACCCGGTAGGTCTGCTTCGGGTCGGCGGCGAACGCCCGGAGGCCGTCCAGCACCGCCACGGCAACCGCCGTCCCCGAGGTGGGCGAGGGTGACGACTCCGGGATCCCGGACGGCGACGGCCCGACGGCCTGCGTGGAGCCGGGCGCCGCGGACGAGACCACCGGGGTCTCCGGCCCTACCGGGACCGGGCCGATCGCGACCGGATCACACGCGGCCAACCCGAGCGCTGCCAGGAGGGCCAGGACGGTGAGGAGCAACGACGTCGACAGGCGCGTCATGTGGGCACCCAATCCCCAGGCTGGCGGGCAGTCGCTGACCCGCTGGTGGCAAGCCTACCCGCGCGCCGTCCGCTCTGCGAGCCCGCGCGTGGTCCGCTCTGCGAGCCCGCGCGTGGTCCGCTCCGCGAGCCCGCCGGTCGACACTGCTACCAGATGTGCGCGCGCGCCTCGGTCGGGCGTGCCATCGGCGCCCCGTCCGCGACCCCGAACGCCTCGGCGAACGCGGGGAAGTTCGACAACGGCCCATTTGCCCGGTAGCTCGCCGGCGAGTGGGGGTCCACGTTCGCCAGCAGGCGAGCGGTCTGCTCGGTGTAGTTCATGCGCCAGATGGACGCGTACGAGAGGAAGAACCGCTGCGCGGGCGTGAGCCCGTCGACGACGGCAGCGTCAGGGCCGATCGCGTCGTGCAGCGCGTCGAACGCGATCGCCACTCCGCCGAGGTCGGCGATGTTCTCGCCCAGCGTGAGGCGGCCGTTCACGTTCTGCTCCTCGGCCACCGGATAGGCGTCGAACTGCGAGACGAGGATGTCCGCGCGGCGCTCGAACTCGGTCCGGTCCGCCTCGGTCCACCAGTCGCGGAGATGGCCGGCGGCATCGAAGTGCGACCCGGCGTCGTCGAAGCCATGGGTGACCTCGTGCCCGATGACGGAGCCGATGCCCCCGAAGTTCACCGCGTCATCCGCGTCGGCGTAGAAGAACGGCGGCTGGAGGATACCCGCGGGAAACACGATCTCGTTCATCAGCGGGTGGTAGTAGGCGTTGACCATGTGGGCGGGCATCATCCACTCGCCCTTGTCCACGGGCTGCGTGAGTCGCTCGAGCTGGCGGTCGTACTCGACGCGGGCGGCGCGCAGCCGGTTCTCGGCGAACGAGCTGCGCACCAGGTCCAGCGCCGAGTAGTCGCGCCACGTGTCCGGGTAGCCGATCTTGTAGCGGAACCCGCGGAGCTTGGTCAGCGCCTCCTGGCGCGTCTCCTCGGTCATCCACGTGTTGGCCCGGATCGCCCGACCCATGGCCCCGAACAGGTGCTCCACGAGGTGCTCGCAGCGCGCCTTCGCTGCGGGCGGAAACGCCGCCTCCACGTACAGCTGCGACACGAGCTCGCCGATGTCCGCGGTCGCGGCGTCGAGCACCCGCTTCCAGCGCGGCTTCGGTTCCTGCTGGCCGCCGAGCGTCCGGTTGTAGAAGCCGAACGCCTCGGTCTCGAACGCGATGGGCAGCGACGACGCATAGCTGCGGACGACGTGCCAGCGCAGGTACTGGCGGAGCGTCTCGATCGGCGTCTCCGCGAGCGCGGCGTCGAGGGCCGTGAAGAACGCGTCGCTGTCGAGGCTCACGGTGGCCTGCCTCCCGCCGAGCTCGCGCACGTAGCCGGCCAGCCCGAACCCCGGCATCAGCGCGTCAAGCGCCTCCATGTCGCGCCGGTTCAGCGTGAGGTTGGGGTCGCGCTGCTGCTCCTTCGTGAGCGAGGACTCGGCGAGTCGGCCCTCGAACGCGAGGATGGCCTCGGCGCCGGCGACCGCGTCGTCCGCGTCCTGGCCGAGGTTGACGAGCTGCGCCGCGACGTGCGTCGTGTACGCGCCCCGGATCGTGACCGAGCGCTCGTCGTCGCGGAGGTAGTAGTCGCGGTCGGGCAGCCCGAGGCCGCCCTGGCCGAGGTAGACGAGGTACGCCGTCGCCTCCTCGAAGTCGGGCGCAACGGACAGCCCGTGGAACGCGCTGACGTTGTCGCGCTGGAGCACCGGCGCGAGCGCGCGCACGTCATCGACTGACGCCAGCGCGTCGATCTGGCCCAGGAGGTGGCGCAGCGGATCCACTCCGGCCGCCGCGATCGCCGCCTCGTCCATGCCCGCAGCGAAGTAGTCGCCGGCCTCGTGGCGTGGGTTGCCGTTCGGCTCCTCGGCCCCGGCGGCCTCCAGCAGCAGCCGGTGGAGGAGGTCCTGGTTGCGCTCGTTGACCTCGTGGAAGGCGCCATACGCGCCGTACTCAGGGGGGACGGGATGGGTGGCGAGCCAACCGCCGTTCGCGTACCGGTAGAAGTCCTCGCCCGGGGCTGCGGACTCGTCCCGGAGTCCGGGGTCGATGGGCTGGCTGGTCATCGCGGCGAGTCTCCCGTGGGTACGATCGGATGCCCGTAGCCGCGGGGCGTCGGCCGGTCACCGGCATGGTATCGGGTGATCGCGCGTGCACAGAGTCCGCTCGAGACCGCGCCACCCGGCTATCGATACCGTCGTAGCAACAACAACCGAAGCGACACCCCAGGGAAGCGTTCCCGTGCAATTCGGCATGTTCACCGTCGGCAGTGTCGCGGAGCTCGCGAGCCTGGGCCATCCGGGGCGTCCCCGACGGGATGCTTTCCGCGCGACTTCGTGAGCTGTGCGCCCGGCGATGCGACCCCAACGTGACCTGCGGACGCGCGTTGCGGGACATCCGGCCCGTCGCCGGCGACGGTCCGGCGCGACACGATGACGATGATCTCGTCCCGCCGTCCCAGCCAGGAGCACCCGCCGTGCGGTTCCCCAGCGTCCCGAAGAACCAGCTCATGCTCATCGCCGGCATCGTCTGGTGTGCCGCGGGCACCATGGTCGTGCTGGTCGGCCTGCCGCTCGAACTCCGGCTGGCGCCCGCGCAGCTCGTGCTCATCCCGCTCGCGGTGCTGATCTTCGTCGCGTTCTACTTCCTCGTGTTCGCCCGCCTCGTCAGCAGGCACACCCGCCGGATCCGCGCCGAGCGCGCCGAGCGCCTGCCCGCGTACCGGTTCTTCAACGCCTCGTCGTGGATCATCATGGCCGTGATGATGGGCGGCGGGATGGCGCTGCGCCTGTCGCACGCCGTGCCGGACTGGGCGATCGCGTTCTTCTACACGGGCTTGGGGATCGCCCTGTTCGCCAGCGGGGTCCGCTTCCTCGCGGTGTTCAGGCGCGGGGACGTGCTCTCGGCCGACTGATCCCGGGGTCGCCAGCCGCTCATCGACCGCGCGGGCGTCCTCCGCGCGCGACATCCGGTCGGCCTTCAGCCGGGGCCGCGCAAGTGGGCCAGCACCGCGAGCACCCGCCGATGGTCGTCCGAGGCCGGCAGGAGCTCGAGCTTGGAGAAGATGCTCGCGATGTGAGCCTCGACGTTTTTGCGAGCCATGTGTCCCGGACGCGGTCCTTCAGCAGGTAGCCGACCCCGCCGGCGCCGTCACTCACGAGGACAGGTGGTCCTTTCGCGCCACTCCCAGGTGAACTTGGGTCCCGCCGATCGCCGGGGGCAACGCCGAGTTGCGAGGTCGTGTTGAGCGCGCCAGCCGTCGCGTGGGGATCCCGAGTCGACGACGTCAGCCGGTGATCCGTGCGCAGACTGGGCATGCGGGAAGGGAGCGTCGGAGCGCATCCTGAGCCGTGCGCGAACTCCGGGGCGACGAGCTGGACGGTTGGGACGAGGCGGCGGTCGATGCGCCCGGGGGGCACGTCTACCAGTCGCGCGCCTGGGCCGCGCATCGCTCGGCCACTGGATGGCGACCGCGGTTCCTCGCGTCGGGCGACATTCGCGCACTCGTGCTCGTCCGCCCGTGGCCTGGCCTGCCGGGCGGTTCCGCCTATCTCACCCGGGGCCCGGTTGGCCCATCGGTGCCGTGGTCGGTCGGTCCGGCACCGGCCGCAAACGGCACCGGATCCACCCTCGCGGACGCGCTCGTCGCTACGGCCGCGCGGCTCGCGGGCGAGGGCGTGGACGTCCTCGCGGCCGATCCGGAGGTGAGCGCGGCCGATGCTGCCTACACGCGCACCCTCGCCGATGCCGGATTCAGCGCGATCCCCGAGATCCAGCCATCGCGGCATCGCATGGCGCTCCGCCTCGCGGGGGCGGACGAGGCCGGGATCCTTGACGGCGTCGCCAAGGCGACGCGGCAGCGCATCCGTCGCGCCGAGCAGGACGGCGTGATCGTGATCCGGCACGACGCCCGCGCTCGGCCCGCCGATGGGCTCGTCGAGGCCACCGAGGACCCCCGAGCCGCGTTCGAGCGGTTCCAGCTCCTGATGACCGAGACCGGGAATCGCCGGGGCTTCGAGTTCCCGGGGCCGGGTGACTTCATTGGCTGGTGGTGTCGGGCCTACGCGGCCGGCCACGTCGTCTACCTCGAGGCGCGCGAAGGGGCTCGGGACGGCGAGACGCTGGGCGGTCTGCTGCTCTACCGGCACGGCTCGCGGCTCTCGACCCAGCACGGCGCGGACCGCGCCGACCGGCGCCGCGATCACCCGGGGACGATGCACCTCCTCCGGTGGCGAGCGATCCAGCTGGCGATCGCGGAAGGCCGCACCGAGATGGACCTGGGCGGGGTCGACCTGCCGGGCGCCCACCGCGTTCCCCTGGAGGGGGAGCCCACCTTCGGCTTGTTCGAGCACAAGCGGTCCTTCGGAGCGGAGTGGGTCGCGCTCGCCGGAGCGCAGGAGCGGGTGGCGAGGCCGTGGCGCTACCTGGCGGGCCGTGCGGCGGTGCGCGCGGCGCGCATACTCCGCGCGTGGAGGTACGCCCGCTGACCGTCGCGGACATCGGACCGTGGGCGCGCTTGCTGGCCGTGTGCTTCGAACGCTCGCCGGCCCAGATGGAGGGGCTGCTCGCCTGGTTCCACGCGGGGTTCGAGCTGGTCACGATGGGCGCGTGGGACGGGGACCGCCTCGTCGCCCAGTACAACGCCCGTCTGCTCGGGTTGTGGGTGCCGGGGTTCGAGTCGGTGCAGCCAGCCGGCATGGGCCTCAACATGGCCGTCGATCCCGAGTACCGGGGGCAGGGGCTCCTTGACCAGGTCGCGGCGCCGGTGCACGATGCCCTCGCCGCCCGGGGATGCGTGGCGGGCGTCGGGTTCTCGAGTGCGAGCGGTCTCGGCGTGACGAAGGCGAGCCGGCACTACGCCTACGAGGTGCTGGGACCCATGGTCTCGCTGGCCGTGCCGCTGACGCGACGCCACTACCCGGAGCGGCTCGAGACCCGGTCGACGTGGCCGGACGGCGCGATCGAGCTAGAGTCGCCGTCCGACGGGTTCGTGCGCTTCGAATCGTCGGCAGCGTCCCTTCGCCATCGCTACGCCGATCACCCCTTCCGGCGGTACGCCTACGCAACGCGCCAGCGGGACGGGATCGTCGACGGGCTGGTGGTGTACCGCGAGGCCCGGCTTCGCGGGCTCCCGGCCGTGTCCCTGCTCGCGGTCCACGGACGCGATCCAGCGGGACTCCTGGGCTCGTTCGCCGCGACCCTCCGGGCACGGCGGCGCCTGCTGGTCCACGTGCTCCTTGCGCCGCAGTCACCGCTGCGTGCGGCGCTCGCCGCGATGGGCCCGCAGCTGCCGGTGCCGCTGAGCCGGAACCCGTACCACCTCATCGCGAGGACCCTGTCCCCGGACACGTCGCCGGTCCTGTTCGACCTGGCGCGATGGGACTGCGCGGGCGGGGACATCCTGTGACGGGTCCGCTCGACGGCTTCCGCGTCCTGGACCTCAGCCGGTTCATCGCGGGGCCGTTCTGTGGCCAGATCCTTGGCGACATGGGGGCGGATGTCATCAAGGTCGAGCGGCCGGGTGGCGAGGACGCCCGTTCCCAGGGCCCGTTCCTCGACGGCGAGAGCCTGTACGCGATGGCCTACAACCGCAACAAGTCGTCGCTGACGCTCGATACCCGCAACCCGCTCGCCGGCCCCGTGCTGGAGCGCCTCGTTGCGTGGGCGGATGTCCTGATCGAGAACTACCGGCCGGGCACGCTGGCGGCGATGGGTCTCGGCTGGGAGCGGCTCCACGAGGCGTATCCACGGCTCGTGCTGACGTCGCTGTCCGGGTTCGGTCAGACGGGGCCGCTCGCGGAGCGTCCCCTGTTCGATCCGATCGCCCAGGCGGCCTCCGGGCTGATGAGCCTCACCGGTGAGCCCGACGGGCCGCCCATGCTCGCGGGTACCTACATCGCGGACCATGTCGCCGGCCTGTACGGGGCGATCGGGACGCAGGCCGCCCTCATGGCCCGGGCGTCGACGGGCGTCGGGCAGCGGGTCGACGTGGCGTCGCTGGACGCGCTCGTCTCCGTCCTCGGGACGCGGCCAATGGCCTACGCGATGCTCGGTGCGCAGTCGGAGCGGCGTGGCTCCCGGGACCCGTATTCGGCGCCCGCCAACGTGTTCCCGACGACCGACGGTCACGTGTACCTGCACGCCGGGACGGACTCGCTGTTCCCGCGGCTGTGCGCGGTGATCGGGCGCGACGATCTCGCGGCGGACCCGCAGTTCGCAACCATCGCCAGCCGCCTGGGAAACGTCGACGCGCTGGAGGCCGAGGTGGTCGCCTGGACGAGCGCCCGCTCCAGCGACGAGGTCGAGGCCGTGATGGCCTCGGCGGGCGTCCCGTGCGCGACCGTCGCGAGCATTGCGGACGTCGTCGCCTCGCCCCAGCTCCGGGCCCGCGAGATGTTCGTGGAGGTGGCGGGCACCCCGGTCGGCACCGCAGTCCTCATCGGGATCCCCGTGAAGCTCGACGCCACGCCCGGCACCATCCGCCGACCGCCGCCGCGCGCTGGCGCCGACACCGATCGGATCCTCCAGGAGGTGGTCGGGCTGCGGACGGCCGAGATCGAGCAGCTCCGGGCCGCGCGGGCGATCTGACCCGACCGCGGCTGCACACGCCCGGTGAGCGCAGGAACGTGAACGGCCAGGACGAGGCAGTTGGAATCCGGGTCCCTGTCGCGGCCGGGCTTCTCGAAGACTCCTGCCGGCCGTGTCCGATGCCGCCCACCTGCCGAGGCGCGAGGCGTTTCCCTGATCAGGCCCCTTCAGGGAAGTCCGCGAAATCTCGAATCAGCGGGCGCGGGAAACGATCGGCCTTCACTACCACCCCGGACGGCGAGTCAGCCTTGGCCCGTCCCGAACTGGCGATCGCCCGCGTCGCCCAGCCCGGGCATGATGTAGCCCTTCTCGTTGAGCTGGCGGTCGAGCGAGGCGGTGTAGATCTCCACCTCCGGGTGCGCGGACAGCACGGCGTCCACGCCTTCGGGCGCCGCGATCAGGTTCACGAGCTTGATCCGCACCGCGCCCCAGCGCTTGAGGACCTCGATCGCCGCGGACGCCGACCCGCCCGTCGCGAGCATCGGGTCCAGGATCAGGCACAGGTCCACGGTCGCGCTGTCCGGGAGCTTGTTGTAGTACTCGACGGGTCGGAGGGTCCGCTCGTCGCGGAACAGGCCCAGGTGCCAGACCTGTGCCGTCGGCATGAGCTCCAGCATCGCGTCCACCATGCCCAGGCCCGCGCGCAGGATCGGGATGAGGCCGATCCGGTCCGCCAGCTCCTCGCCGGCCATGAGCTCGATGGGCGTCCGGACGTCCACGGGCTGGAGGTGCGCGTCGGCGAGCGCCTCGTAGCCCAGCAGCCATGACAGCTCGCGAACGACCTCGCGGAACTTCTTCGGCTCGGTCTTCTGGTTGCGAAGGATGCCGAGCTTGTGGCGCACCGCCGGGTGCCGGGAGACGTGGAGGTTGGGCCTTGCTGCCACGGGACTCCTCGCGTTCTGGTCGGACGTGCGGGCGGCGCGGCCCGCGGCTGATGGCGGGCATCGTCCGGATCCGGGTGAATCGTAGCGTGCGGACGACGGCGGCGGGGACGACCGCGGCGCGACGGGCTATGCTCGGCCCGATGGCCGTCAGACCCCCGACTCGTGGAGCCCGCGGCGCCGCCTCTCGCGGTGCCTCGACGAAGGCTGCGAAGTGGTCGCCGTCGCCCGTGCTCGTCAGGCAGACTCGCAACGGCGTGGTGGAGTCCGTGCACCGCGGCGACATCGTGGAGGTGGACGCGAGCGGCCGGATGCTGCGTGTGCTCGGAGACCCGGACCGGATCGTCAACCTCCGCTCGACCGTCAAGCCGTTCGGGCTGCTCGCGCTGCTCCGCGCAGGTGGCCGGGCCGAGTTCGACCTGACCACCGACGAGCTGGCCGTCATGGCGTCGAGCCACTCCGGCGAGGACGTCCACGTGCGCACGATCCAGGCCCTGTACCGGCGGCTGGGGATCGCGCAGGCGGTCCTCGCCTGTGGCACCGAGGGATCGCCGCTCGATGCGCTCACGGCTTCCCGCCTGGCCCGGGACGGCGAACGACCCAGCCCGCTCCGCCACATGTGCTCCGGGCAGCACTCGGTGTTCGTGCTCCTGGCGAAGCTTGGCGACTGGCCGCTCGAGACCTACTGGCACGAGGACCACCCGGCGAGCGTCGCCTACCGGGAGGCCGTCGCCGCCGCCTACAACGTCCGTGCCGACCGGTTGCTGACCGGGATCGACGGCTGCGGCATCCTGACCTACGCGTTCCCGCTGCGGGAGGTCGCACGGGCGTTCGCGATCCTCGCGGACCCGGCCGGGATCCCGGCCGACGACCCGCGGACCGCACTCGCGTCGCAGCTGCTGGAGGTTCGGGACGCGATGCGCGCCCACCCGGAGCTCGTTGCAGGCACGCGGGACCGGCTGGACACCTCGCTCATGAAGGCCGTCAACGGCCGCGTCGTCAGCAAGAGCGGGATGGAGGGGCTGCGCGGCGTCGGGATGTTGCCCGGGCCGCGGGCCAGCGGCTCGCAGACGGCGGCATCCGGAATGGCCCTCAAGATCGAAGACGGAGATGCGGACGAGCGCGGCTCGTGGGCCGCGACGGTCGAGGCGCTTCGCCAGGCCGGCGTCGTCGACGGCCAGGCGTTGCGCATGCTCGCCCGCTACCACCGGCCCCTCGACATCGATCCGCACGGACGAACCGCCGCCGAGGCCGTGGCAGACTTCGAGCTCGCCCCGGTGGGTGAGCTGATCGGCTGAGGGTCCCGGCGGACCGGTCGGCCGCCAGACGGAGATCGCGTCCCCATGACGTTCCAGGGTGATCCGTACCGCACGCTCGGCGTGGCCCCGGGCGCCTCCCTCAACGAGCTCAAGTCGGCGTACCGGCGGCTCGTCAAGCAGTACCACCCCGACGCTGCGGGCGAACGTGCGCTACCGCGCTTCCTCGCCATCCAGGCGGCGTACGAGCGGCTGGTCGACGTCGAGGGCCGGCTCCGTGTACACGGTCCGGCGGGCTCGCGACCGGGCGCCGCCCAACGGCCGGGTGCCGGCCCGCGTCCGTCGGAGTCGTGGCGCCCGGACGCCACGAGGGCACGAGCGTCGCGCGATGCCTGGCGGGCGCGCCGGGCAGGGTCGTCGGGCGGATCGACCGGGCGGGGAACCGGGACAGATCCAGGTGCAGCCGATGGGGCTGACGCCCCTGGATCGGGCGCGGACGCCGCCGGAACGAGCGGCCCCGGCGGTGCTCGTCGATCCGCGCCGGGGTCGGGCGAGACTGGCCGGGAGCGGCCGCGCCGAGAGCACCACGCGCGCCGCGGGCCGCGAACGGCCACGCCCGGCTCCACCTCCTACGACGAGGCCGCTGAGCTGCCGCTCGATCCCGAGTGGGACGGCGGCGCTTGGTACGGCCCGAGCTCGGGCACCTTCTGGACCCTCAACCCGCGCGAGTACGCGGACCCGCGCAAGCACGGCCCGGAGTACCTCGCCCGTGCGCGTCGCGCCGGCACCGGCAGGCCCGGACAGGACGCGGACCCGCGACCCCCGGGCCGCGCCGGCAGCCGCGCCGACACGCGCCGGGAGGCCGACGGCACCGATCCGTTCGCGGCCGATCCGTTCTCGGCCGCGGATGCCTCGGACGACGATCCCCGCTGGCACTGGAGCGGTGACGACGCGTCCGCGGCCGACGACGACGCGTCGACGACGGGCGGCGGCGCGGAGTGGGGGACCCGCGCGTGGAGCTACGACATCGGTGGCGACGCCCCCACCCACGGGGACCCGCCGGGCGCTGACGGCCGCAGCGCTGACGGCTGCAGCGCTGACGGCCGCAGCGCGGGACCTGGCTTCCGCGCCGGATCCGCGTCTCGCCCGACCTCGTGGCCCGCGGCCACCGGCGACGACGCCTTTCCCGACCTCGAGTCGATCGCCCGCCGGTTCGCGCCGCGCAGCCTCCTCGGCCTGGCCCGCCGGCCGGGTTGGCGCTGGCGGATCATGCTCGCCCTGACTGGCTGGCCGCCGATCGGGTATGCGGTTGGCACGCTGGTTTCGATGATCTCGGGCTGCTCGACGTTCGCCGCAACATGCCCGGAGCCGATGCCGCTCCTGCCCCTCGTCCTCCAGCCGATCGTCGTGGCGGCACTCATCCTCGTGCCGCCCGCCGCGGCGATCGCGGCCTTCGCGGCGACCCTCGCGCTCGGCGTCGCGCTGCCCGTCGCGGCCGTGCTCTCGGTCGGCAGCCTGCCCGACTCGCGCATCGGCGCGCCGGTGCTCGGCGCGGTCACGTCGCTCGCGTACGTCGTGGGGCTCGTGACCGGCTCGAACGCGGTCTGGCACACTCCGGATCAGGCCGGGTGCGGCGGACCCCCGGCGTAGACTGGGCGGCATGCAACGCCGTCACGACTCGGACATCTCCGCCGCCGCCCAGGAGTATCTGCTCGCACTCCGCGTGATGGGCTCCGAAGGCCGCGTCGCGACGACCGCGCAGCTTGGCCGGCACGTCGGCGTGAGCACCCAGGCAGCGAGCGAGATGTGCCGGCGCCTCGCCGCTGACGGCCTGCTCGAGCCGACGACCGGACGCGGGCTCGTCCTCACGACCGCGGGGCGCGCCGCCGCCGACGCGATCTTCCGCCGCCACGCCCTGCTGGAGTGGCTGCTCACCTCCGTCGTCGGCCTCTCGTGGGCGGAGAGCGACGTGGAGGCGATGCGCCTCCAGGGCGCGCTCTCGCCGCGCGTCGAGTCGAAGCTCGACGAGCTCCTGGGCCACCCGGAGACGTGCCCGCACGGCAATCCGATCGACCTGGAGACCGCGCGTCGACGCCCCTCCGGCGTCCCGCTCTCGGAGCTCGAATCTGGGTCGCGCGCCACGGTCCTGCGGATCACCGAGGAGGCCGAGGAGGACGCGGGCCTGCTGTCCTATCTCGAGGCTCGCGCCCTGACGCCCGGTGCGCACATCACGGTCCTCGCCCGTTCCGAGAGCCTCGACAGCCTGACGCTCGATGGCCCGCGCGGCCGCGCGACCCTCGGCCTGCGCCCCGCGGCGCTCATCCGGGTCCTCCCGGGCGACGCCGACGCCGCGCTGTTCCACGTCGTGCCGGCGCCGCTGTCCAGCTAGACCGTCCCAGGAGCTGGCAGGCCCGGCCTACAATCGGGCCATGCCCGCCGACACCCGCGTCCGCATCGCGCCCAGCCCGACCGGACCCCTCCACATCGGGACCGCGCGCACCGCGCTGTTCAACTACCTCTTCGCGCGCCACACGGGCGGCCGGTTCATCCTCAGGCTCGAGGACACCGACGTCGCCCGGAGCAGCGTCGCGTTCGAGCAGGACATCCTCGACGGCCTGCACTGGCTGGGGATCACCTGGGACGAGGGACCGGGCGTCGCCGGTCTCGAGGAAGCGGGGCCGTACGCGCCGTACCGCCAGATGCAGCGTCTGCCCGACTATGCGGCCGCCGCCGCCGCGCTGCTCGCGATGGATCGCGCCTATCCCTGCTACTGCACGCCCGAGGAGCTGGACGCGGACCGCAAGGCCCAGGAAGCGGGCAAGCTGCCGCCGCGCTATGTCGGCCGGTGCGCGAGCCTCACGGCAGACGAGCGGCAGGCAAAGGGGGCAGGGGGACGCCGTGGCGCGCTGCGCTTCCGCGTGCCCGAGGGCGTCGTCGGCTGGGACGACCTCGTCCGCGACCGGGTCGAGATCGACACCTCCAACCTCGGTGGCGACTTCGTCATCGTCCGTGGCGACGGCACGCCGCTCTACCATTTCACCGTGGTCGTGGACGACATGGCGATGCGCATCAGCCACGTGATCCGCGGCGAGGACCACGTCAGCAACACGCCCAAGCACATCCTCCTGTTCGACGCGCTTGGATACCCACGGCCGATCTTCGGGCACCTGCCGCTCATCCTCAACCCCGATGGGACGAAGATGAGCAAGCGCAAGAGCCAGACCGCCGTCGCCGACTACATCGCCCAGGGGTTCACGCGCGAGGCGCTGGTCAACTACTTCGCGTTCCTCGGCTGGTCACCCGGGACCGAGGAGGAGGTGTTCACGCTCGAGGAGCTGGGCGAGCGCTTCGACCTCGCGAAGGTCCAGAAGGGCGGGGCGCGATTCGATCGCGAGCGCCTGGAGTGGCTCAACGGCCAATGGATCCGCCGCCTCGCGGACGAAGACCTGGTCGAGCGCCTGATGCCGTTCCTGGAGGCATCGGCGGCCTCGGGCGAGATCGGGAGGTTGCCCGCCGAGGATGAAGTGCGTTCGCTGCTGCCGATCGTGCGCGAGCGGATCCCGACCCTTGCGTCGTTGCCGGGGCTCGTGGGCTTCCTGTGGACCGACGAGCTTGACGTTGACCCGGCGACGATCGCGCCCAAGCGCTGGGACGCGGCCACGACGCGCGAGGCGCTCGCCGCGGCCCGCGACCGGATGGCCGCCCACGACGCCGTCACCTGGGAGGCGGACGAGCTGGAGCCGCCGCTGCGTGACCTCGTCGAGTCGCGCGGGTGGAAGGCCGGCGACCTGTTCATGGCGATCCGCGTGGCGACGACCGGGCGTACCGCCACGCCGCCGCTGTTCGACACGCTCGTGGCCCTCGGCCGGGATCGGACGCTCCTCCGCCTCGACGCGGCGATCGCGGGCCTGGGGACGGTGGTCGCCGGGGGCTGAGGGCGGCGGTTCCCCGGCCTACCCCGGGTCCGGCGCCCGCCCGCGGCGCTGGCGCCCCTCCCGCCCCGCGGCCGCTGGGCAGGCGCCGTAGCATCCACCCATGCGCTCGGGTTCACCGCACAACAACATCCCGTTAACACGCTCGACCGACGATGCTCGGCGAATGGGCCGCACGATCCTCGTCGTGGACGACGAGACCACGCTCCGGGAGACCCTTGTCGAGGCGCTCGAGATGGAGGGTTATCGGGCGATCCCCGCCGCCGACGGCCGCCAGGCGCTGGAGCGCTTCCGGTCGGAGCACCCGGACCTCGTCCTCCTGGACCTGATGCTCCCGGAGCTCTCGGGCGTCGAGGTGTGTCGCATCCTGCGGGCCGAGTCCGCGGTCCCGATCATCATGCTCACCGCCAAGGACTCCGAGGTCGACAAGGTCGTCGGGCTCGAGCTTGGCGCCGATGACTACGTGACGAAGCCGTTCTCGCTGCGCGAGCTCACGGCGCGGATCCGGGCGATCTTCCGCCGGTCGGACCAGGCGGCCGCGGCGGCCGCGGCCGTCGTCGATGGCGCGGAACCGCCCCCGCCGATGCGCCTCGGGCGGGTGCACGTGGACCTCGCGGGTCATCGCCTGCTGCGCGACGGCGAGCCCGTTGCGGTGAAGCCCAAGGCATTCGAGCTCCTCGCATTTCTCCTGCGCCACCAGGGCCAGGTCTTCACCCGCGACCAGCTGCTCGAGCGTGTCTGGGGCTACGACTACGCGGGCGAGTCGCGAACCGTCGACGTCCACGTCCACTGGCTGCGGAGCGAGCTCGAGGACGACCCGGCCACGCCGACGTTCCTCCAGACCGTGCGCGGCGTGGGCTACGTCCTGCGCCGACCGGCGTAGCGGCCCGCGCGCGGCCCACGGGCGAGCGTCGTCGCCCTCCCGGGCGTGCCATCATCGCGGCCATGACATCCAAATCCATCGGCCTGCCCGAGGCGGTCCATGACTACGTGCTGCGCTTCGGGGTCCGGGAGCCCGCGATCCTCGGCCGGCTGCGCGACGAGACCGCGGGCCATCCGCGGGCGCAGATGCAGATCGCCCCAGAGCAGGGTGCCGTGCTGCGCCTGCTGGTGGAGCTGCTCGACGCCCGCCGGTGCCTCGAGATCGGGACGTTCACGGGCTACTCCTCGCTCGCGGTGGCGCTCGCGCTCCCCGACGACGGCACGATCGTGTGCTGCGACGTGTCCGAGGAGTACACGTCCATCGCCCGTCGCTACTGGGCGGAAGCGGGCGTCGCGCACAAGGTGGACCTGCGGATCGCGCCCGCCGTCGAGACGCTGGACGCGCTGCTCGAGGACGGCGCGGCAGGCACCTTCGACCTCGCCTTCATCGACGCTGACAAGTCGTCCTACGGGTCGTACTGGGAACGCTGCGTCCGGCTTGTCCGCCAGGGCGGCGTGATCGCCGTGGACAACGTCCTGTGGAGCGGGGCAGTCGCCGATCCGTCCGAGACGGATACGGACACGGTCGCGCTGCGCGCGGTCAACGCGACGATCGCCGAGGACGAGCGGGTGACGCCCGTGATGCTCGCGATCGCCGACGGGATGACGCTCGCCCGGCGGCGCTGAGCGGTCAGCTCGCCGCGGAATCGACCTCAGCCGCGGGGCGGCGTCGGTGGCGGGAAGCGGGGGGCCATGTACCGCTCCTGGCGGTGGAAGATGGTGCCCATGAGCCGGAACAGGAGCAGGGTCATGACGAGCGCCGCGACGACGGCCGCCACGATCGCGAGGGACGAGCTCGCCCCGAGAATGCCGACGACCGTCGCCGCGATCGCACCCGCGAGCGCCGCGTCGAGCACGCCGACGAGCCCGGGCATGGTCGTCAGTCCGTGGGTGATCGCAGACAGCGCGAACGGCTCCTGCCCTACGGACTCGCCGTAGGTGTCGAGGACGCTCCGCACGTCGTCATGGTGGGCGGTCGAGAAGTACGGCTCCAGCGTGGGCACCATCTCGAGGTACGCGTGGCGGATCCGGTTCATCGCCTGGAGCGCGCGGAACTCCTCGCTGCTCGCGGAGATCAGCCGGCCCATCGTCGCGAGCCCCACGAACAGGTCGAGCGCGAGGAACAGCAGCACGACCCACGGGAGCTCCGGGCCGACGGCGCCCTGCGAGATGAAGCCGAGGGCGACCAGCGACGCGGACAGGAACGTGAGGAACATGCCGCCGCGCGAGAACGATTCGTTGTACACGAGCGAGCGCGAGGTCAGCAGGCTCCAGTGCTCGGTCGAGAGGATCGTGAGGGCACGTGGATCGGCGAGATGGGGCGGGCCCAGGAGCGTCGCCGGATCCGCATCAACGGAACCGGCACCGGCGGCGGCGCCCGGGCGCCGCAGGGCGGGCTCGGGGCGGGTGGACTCCTCCACGGGACTCCTCGTGCAGTCACGCACCGGCGGCGCCAGCGATCTGCGCATCCTCGCACGCGGACGCAATGGGGAGCGCGGGTCCGCCATGGGCTCGCGCGCTTGCCGTCCACGCCCCGCCGCGCAGGCCGGCCCGCGGCCCCGCAGCTACGACTTGGCGAGGATCCGCTCGATGACCTCGGCCGCGTCCTCCGCGGCGTCGATCGTCTCCTCCATCGTCCGGTACAGGTCGCGCAGCTTGATGACCTCGAGCGGATCCGAGCCCGCCCGGAACAGGCGCCCGATCGCCGCGCGCGAGAGGCCGTCGGCCTTGTGCTCCAGGTCATGGACCGTGGCGAGATGCGTGTGGATGTCCTTCTTGCCGCGCTCGAGCTTCGTCAGCGCCTCCAGGAGCTGGACCGCCTGCCCGGACAGGATCCCGGCGAGCTGCTTGACGTCGTCGTCCGGCTTGTCGATCCGGTAGATCACGAACGTCTCGGCGGCTGCCTGGATACCGTCGACGACGTCGTCGAGGTGGACGACCAGCTCGTGGATGTCCTCGCGGTCGAATGGGGTGATGAAGCTCCTCTCGAGCCGCGCCGCCACCTCCGAACCGATCTGGTCTCCGCGCTTCTCCAGCGCCTGGATCTCCGCGACGCGCTCATCCAGGCGGTCATAGCTGTTGACCATGGCCTCGAGCCGACGGGCCGCCTCGAGCAGGTTCTCGCCATCGGCGATGAACAGGTCGAAGAACTTCTCGTCACGGGGGATCAGGCGGACCATGGGTGGCCTCCGGGCTGCGGGCTGCGGGTGGGGGTCGGGGAGGGGCGGGCGATCATCCGAGGCCCACGGCGTTGAGGACGAACCAGGCCAGGGCACCGACGGTGGCGGCCGCAGGGATCGTCAGCACCCACGCGACGAGGATCCGGCGCGCGACGCCCCACTTCACGCCCCGGATGCCCTGGCTGGTGCCGACGCCCATGATGGCGCTGGAGATGACGTGGGTCGTGGACACTGGCATGCCGAAGTGGGCGGCGGTGTAGATGATGGTGGCGGCGGTCGTCTCTGCAGCGAACCCGTGGATGGGCTCCAGGTCCACGACGCGGTGGCCCATCGTCTGCATGATCCGCCAGCCGCCGATCGCCGTGCCCAGCGAGATCGCGGTGGCCGAGATCACGATGACCCAGAACGGGACCTCGATGGTCGGGATCACGCCAGCCGAGAAGAGCGCCAGGGTGATGATGCCCATGGTCTTCTGGGCGTCGTTGGAGCCGTGCGCGAACGCCATGAACCCGGCCGAGAACACCTGGAGGCGCCGGAAGACCGTGGACACGGCACGCCGGTTCGGACCCCCGTCGCCGCGCGTGATCGCGTGCACCAGCCAGCTCAGGCCGATCATCAGCAGGAACGCGCCGAAGAACCCGATGACGGGCGATGTGACGAGCGGGATCAGGACCTTGTTGATGATCCCGTCGATCTTGAGCGCGCTGGACCCGACCGCGGCCATCGTCGCCCCCAGGAGCCCGCCGATGAGCGCGTGGCTGCTGGAGCTGGGCAGCCCGAGCGACCACGTGATGAGGTTCCAGGTGATCGCGCCGAGCAGGGCTGCCGCGACGATCGCCTGCGTGGTCGTCTGCTCGTCGACGAGCCCCTTGCCGATCGTGTTCGCGACGGCCGTGCCGGCGAAGGCCCCAATGAAGTTGAACGCTGCTGCCATGAGCAGCGCGTGCTTGGGGCGAAGGGCCCTCGTCGCGACGGACGTCGCGATCGCGTTCGCGGTGTCGTGGAAGCCGTTGATGTAGTCGAAGCCGACCGCCAGCACCACGACCGCCAGCAGCATCAGCGTGAAGTTCTCGATGGGAGGGCTCCTCGAACGGGGGTCGCGACCCCCGAGGGCTGCGCCGGAGGCGAGCATAGCCGTGACGGGGACCATTATTGACGTGCCGATGTGCCCGTGTTGATGCGGCCGGCCGACCATGCGTCCATGCCCGCCGGCGTTCGCGAGACCGAGAGACCCACCTCGCTCGCGGACGACCATGGGCTGCCGCTCCTGGTCGCCGCATCGGCGGCCTGCCCGCAGTCGTCTCGAGCCCCGTCCGTGTCGCCTAGGCGGGTCGCAGATCGAGCTCCAGTCCGGCCTCTCGCTGCCGGCATGGCATCACTGTTCCCCGGCGTATCGGCCGGGTCGCTGAGGCTCGCCCGCCGCCACTGGCACCGGCTCGTCGTGGTCCGCCCGTCCCCGATGACCCGGCGCCGGTATCCTTCGGGCCATGCGCCTGAGCCACCTGTTCTTCACCACGCTCCGTGACGACCCCACCGAGGCGGAGATGCCGTCCCACCGCCTCCTGCTGCGGGCGGGCTACATCCGCCAGCTGGGAGCCGGGATCTACTCGCTGCTGCCCCTGGGGTTCCGCGTCAGCAAGCGTGTCGAGCAGGTCATCCGCGAGGAGCTGAACGCCATCGGCGGCCAGGAGATGGAGATGCCGGTCGTGCATCCCGCCGACCTCTGGCGCGAGTCCGGCCGGTACGACCAGATCGGCCCCGAGATGGCCCGCTTCAAGGACCGTGGCGAGCGCGACATGGTCCTCGCGATGACGCATGAGGAGGTCGTCGCGGACCTCCTGCGGGACGTCGTGAAGAGCTACCGCCAGCTGCCGTTCATCGTCTACCACTTCCAGACGAAGTGGCGCGACGAGCCCCGGTCGCGGGGCGGCCTCATCCGCGTCCGCGAGTTCGTGATGAAGGACTCGTACAGCTGCGACCGGGACGAGGCCGGCCTCGACAGCGCGTACTGGGCGCACCACGCGGCATACACCCGGATCTTCGAGCGGCTGGGTCTCGAGGCCGTGGCGGTCAGCTCCGACGTCGGCATGATGGGCGGCTCGCTCGCCCACGAGTTCATGGTCCTCAACCCGGCCGGCGAGGATGTGCTCGTGATCTGCCAGACGTGCGACTACGCGTCCAACCGCCAGATCGCGCCGACCGTGGCCGAGACGCCTGCCGCCGAGGAGCTGCTCGCCGTCGAGGACGTCGCGACGCCCGACACGACCACGATCGACACGCTGGCCGCGATCCTCGACATCCCCTCGAGCCGCACCGCCAAGGCGACGTTCTTCGTCACCGGCGAGGGCGTCTTCGTGGTCGGCATCGTGCGCGGCGACTACGACGTCAACGAGACCAAGCTCGTCAACGCCGTGAAGGCCGTCGGCGGGCTGCGGCCCGCAACCCTCGAGGAGATCCGGGCGCGGGGCATGGAGCCCGGCTATGGGTCGCCGATCGGGGCGCGGGACGCGATCGTGGTCGTGGATGCGCTTGCCGCCGCCAGCCCCAACCTCGTCGCCGGCGCCAACCGTCCCGGCTGGCACCTGCGCAACGTGAACGTCCCGCGCGACTACACGCCGGACGTCGTCACCGACATTGCGAACGTCCGCGAGGGCGACGCCTGCCCGAGCTGCGGTGGCCCCGTGATCCTGCGCAACGGGATCGAGGTCGGGAACATCTTCAAGCTGGGCACGAAGTACACGAAGGCGCTGGGTGCCGAGTACCTGGGCGAGGACGGTGCCCGCCACCCGATCGTCATGGGCTCGTACGGCATCGGCCTCGGGCGCAACGTCGCGTGCATCGTCGAGGCGCACCACGACGAGAAGGGGATCGCCTGGCCGGAAGAGGTCGCGCCCTACCCGGCGCACCTCGTCGCGATCGGCGCGAACAAGGAGCCGCTGGTCCTGGAGACTGCCGAGCGGCTGTACGCCGCCGCCCAGGCCGCGGGCCGGGAGATCCTGTTCGACGACCGGGACGAGTCGCCGGGCGTGAAGTTCACGGACGCCGAGCTGCTCGGCATGCCGTGGATCATCACGGTCAGCCCGCGATCGCTCGCCGCGGGCGGCGCCGAGGTTACGAACCGCGCCACCGGTGAGCGCGGCGTCCGCTCGCTCGACGACGTCACCGCCTTCCTCGAGGGGCGGGCGCCGCTCGTCGCCTAGGTCTGGCCGGGACGCGACATGCCCGGCGGCATCATCCCCGACGACGACCTGTACGCACGTCTCGAGGTGGGCCCGGAGGCCTCCCCGGAGGCGATCGAGGTCGCCTGGCGGGCCCTCCTCAAGCGTCACCACCCGGACGTCGCGGGCGACGGCGACGCGGCGCTCGAACGGGCGAAGCGGATCAATGTTGCCCACGACTGGCTGAGTGACCCCGTGCTCCGGGCCCGCTATGACGCCGATCGCCTTGGTCTCGCGCCGCATGCACCCGGTCGTGCCCGGCGCGCCCAGCCCGGCGCGCACGTCTCGCGCCAGCCCTGGGCCCGCCAGCCCGGGTCACGCGCCACCCGGGGCGCAGGAGCGCGGCCGTCCACGCGACCGGACCTCGTCCGCGGCGATCCCGCGCAGCGCCTCGCGCGGTTCCTGGCCCGGGTCGAACGCCTGAACCCGGACGAGCTGGACCGCCTCGCCGCTGCGGAGCCCCCGCCGATCGCGTTCCTCGCCACCATCCGCCGGTTCCTCCCCCAGGAGGCGATGGACGCCTTCGCGGATGTCGAGGCGGCGCTCGTCCGTCGCGTCCCGCCGGAGCACTGGGCGGAGGTCGGCCTGCGCGAGGGGCTGCTGGGGGTTGCGGCCGAGCTGGTGCTGGCACCGTTCCTCGACGACCTCCTGGCGGAGCCGTTCCGCGGACGCGCCCGCGAGCGCCTGTTGCGCGCCTGGGACGCGAGCCTCGACCAGCCGCGCTATGGGCCGAACGGCGCTGACGTCGTGGCCCTTGTCGCCCGGATCGGGACGCTCAGCCGCGAGGAGCTGGCGGCGTTCCTGCGCGGCTCGCAGGGGATCGACGGGGCGGATCGGCCGTGGCCCGAGTCGCTCGACCGGGACGAGGACGAGGCGCTCCGGATCTCGGCCGTGCTTGCGGCGCGCAACGCTGCGGCCGCGGTCGTGGGCGACGGGCTGGCGCCCGCCGTGGCGACGCGGGTGCGACGGCTCGCCGCCCGCCTTGCGCACGTGACGGCGCTGCGCCACGCCTTCCCCCCGGCGGTGTATGCGGGCCTCACCGCCCCGTTTGCTGCCGCGACGCATGACCGATCTGCGGGGGTGGGCGGCGCGGCCGCGCACGACGGCCCCGACGTCCGGCGCGCGCGGTGACGGTCGTCGGCCCGGTCGACGTGTCCCCGGTCGCGGCAGGCCCGGTCGCCGGTATGCGATCCTCGCATCGTGGATAGCGTCGCCGCGATCACGATCCTCGGCCTCGGAGCGGCCCTCGTTGCCGCGCTCGTCACGATGCACCGCCGAGCGAACGAGATGGACCGGCTGATCGCGGCGGGCGCCGCGTCCGCGGGCGAGACGGCCCGTCGCGCAAGCCTCGAGGCCACCGCAGACGCGGACGCGATCGACGAGCTGCTGCCGGTCGGCGTCCTCCGCTTCGACGCCCGCGGCCGCGTGGTCGGAGCGAACGCCCGCGCCGGCGCCCTCCTGGGTGTCGCTCCCGTGCGGCTCGCTGGTCGGTCGGTGATGGAGACCTTCCTCGACACCCGGATCGAGTCCGTGCTGGGCGCCGTCGCGCCGGGCGGCACCGCCACCTCGGAGATCCGCACCGGGGACGGCGAGCCACGGATCATCGTGATCCGCGCGAGCCGCCTCGCCGGGGGCCCGCTGGTGGCCGTGCTGGAGGACGTGACCGAGCTACGGCGGCTGCAACACATCCGCACCGAGTTCATCGACAACCTGAGCCACGAGCTCAGGACGCCGCTGTCCACGGTCAGCCTTCTCGCGGAGACGCTCGCGCGCGACGCGGAGCGTGCGGACGTGCCGCCCCGCATGCGCGAGCGGATCGCCAAGGTGGAGGTCGAGACCGGCCACCTCGTCCAGATGGTCAGCGAGCTCCTGGACCTCGCGCGGATCGAGGGCGGCAGCCAGCTCCGCCTCGAGGACGACGTGGACCTCGGCAGGCTCGCCGAGGCATCGGCCGAGCGGCTCCGCCTGTTCGCAGAACGCCAGGGCGTGACGCTCCTCGTCGACGTCGGGCCGGACGTGCAGACCATCCGTGGCGACGAGGCCCGGCTCGGCCAGGTGTTCGTCAACCTCGTCCACAACGCCGTGAAGTTCAGCCCGGATGGCGGCGAGGTCCGCATCTCCGTCGCGCGGGCCGACGACGAGGCTGTCACGACCGTGGAGGACCACGGGATCGGGATCGCGCGCGCCGACCGGACGCGGGTGTTCGAGCGGTTCTACAAGGTCGATCGCGCGCGCGTGCGCGGCGGCGGAACCGGGCTTGGCCTCTCGATTGCGCGCCACGTCGTCCAGGGTCACGGGGGCCGGATCTGGGTCGATTCGGACGAGCGGCATGGCTCGCGCTTCTCGTTCGCGATCCCGTTCGCGCCGCCCGTGACACCAGCAACGCCCGAAACGCCCGAGCAGGGGCCGGGCCAGCGCGCGCACGGCGCGCCGGCCGCCTGATCCGCCGGGACCCTTCGATGGACCGACTGCTCATCGCCACCCTGAACATTCTCAACCTCGCCGATCGCTGGGACGAGCGCCTGCCCCTCCTGCTCGCCGAGATGGCGGCGCTGCAGCCGGACCTGATCGGCCTCCAGGAGGTCGTCTACCCGATGCAGCAGGACCGGATCATCGGCGCCGCCGGTCCCGCGCGGTACGAGGCAATCCGCGGCTTCGCGGGCCGGCCCGAGTACGGGAACTCGATGCTCGTGCGGGCGCCGCTCGTTGCGACGGCGTTCGACCGGCTCGACCTCGGCGTCACGCGCGCGGCGCACCGCGTCGCGCTGGAGCTCGAGGGTGGCACGCGACTCGTGTTCGCCGTCGCACACCTCCACCACCTGCCCGCGGACGGCGCAATCCGGTTGGCCCAGGCCGAGGCGCTCGTTGCGTGGCTGGAGGGCTCGCCCGCCCACGACGCCCTGATCGTGAGCGGCGACTTCAACGCCCCTCCCGACGAGCCCGCCGCACGGCGCATGCGCGCGGCCGGCTTCCGGTCCGCGTACGCGGAGGCGAACGGCGCTGACCCACCGGTCACCTGGCCGTCCGGGCTCCATGCCCCGGCGATGGATCTCGACGGGCCGCCGGCGTGCCTCGACTACCTCTGGGTCCGCGGCGCCATCACGGTCGAGAGCGCGCGGCTCTTCGCAGACCGGCCGGCGGTCGGCGATCCGACGCTCTTCGCATCGGATCACCTCGGGCTCGCAGCGCACGTTCGCGTCGGCGCGTGATCGTGATGCACGAACGGTGATGCCCGAAGGGACTCCCGGGCGCCCGCTCCGGCTGGCCCATCGCGGGGACTGGCGGCGCGCCCCCGAGAACACCCTCGGCGCGTTCGCGGCCGCGATGACCGTCCCGGGCTGCGACGGGGTGGAGCTCGACGTCCGCCTGGCGCGCAACGGGGTACCGGTGATCCTCCACGATGAGACGCTGGCCCGGGTCCAGCGGCGTCCGGAGCGTGTCGATGCGCTCCCGGCCGAGGCGCTCGGTCAGGCAGGGATCCCCACGCTCGCGGCCACGCTGTCGGCGCTGCCCGCCGACGCGTTCGTGGACGTGGAGCTCAAGGGTGACGACCACGGTGCCCTCACGGCGGACGTGCTGCTGGCGGCGCGCGGTCCGTCCGGGGTCCGCGCGGTCGTGTCCTCGTTCGACGCGCCGACGCTGCTCTCCATCGGGGAGCGGCTCCAGGGCTGGCGGCGCTGGCTCAACACGGAGGACCTGGCACCGCAGACGCTGTCGCTGGCGGTGGGCCTGGGCTGCAGCGGGGTTTCTGTCCTGTGGGGTCGGATCACGCCGCGTGACCTTCGGGTCGCCCGGGACGCAGGGCTCGACGTTGCCGCCTGGACGGTGCGCCGGAGCGCGACCTTCGAGAGGCTCGGGCGACTCGGCGTGGTGGCGTGCTGCGTGGAGGCAGCAGCGCTAGAAGGCTAGCTCGGCGAGGCGCCGCGGCGGGCGACCATCGCGCCGGCGAGGACCCTACGGGCGATGCGCGGAGACGACCCCGGGGCCGGGCGTGGCACTGGAGCCCGAGCGCACGGTTGCGGTGCCCCGCTTCGCGGCCGGAAACGGCGCGCTGTCGCCGAGGATCAGCTCAACCGGGAGCTGCAGGGCGCGCGCCTCGTAGGCGCCAGCTTCCGCATCGAGGGCCTCCACCAGCTCGCGGACGGCAAGCTTCCCGAGCTCGGCCAGCGGCTGGCGCACAGTCGTCAACGACGGGCTGAACTGCGCGGTCTCGGGCAGCCCGTCGAAGCCGACGACGGCGACCTGGTCCGGGATCCGGATGCCCCGGGCGTTCGCCACGTGGAGCGCGCCGAGCGCGATCTGGTCGCTCGCGGCGAACAGCCCGTCGATCGTCGGATCCTCGTCGAGCAGCTGCGCGAACGCGCTCGCCCCGCCGGCCGATGACCAGGTGGAGACCGCCATCGGCCCGGGGTCCAGCCCATCGTCCTTGAGCGCCGCGAGCCAGCCGTCACGACGGTCGCGGGCCTCGCGCCACTCGAGGGGGCCCGAGATGTGGGCAATCCGGCGGCGGCCGAGCGCGAGGAGATGATCAACGGCGAGCCGGGCCGCGGCCTGGTTGTCGATGCCGATCGTCGTGTACGTCTGGGTCGGCTCCGCCTTGAGGAATACGACCGGCGGCCCGTTGGGCGGCAACTGCTCCATGACGTGGCGGATGTTCGCGCCCATCTGGGGCGGCGCGAAGATGATCCCCTCCACCCGGTGGCCGAGCAGGAACTGCACGACGGGGACGATGTCCGGGACGTCGAAGCTCGCCAGCTCCTTGAGGATGATCGAGTAGCCCGAGGCCTCTGCCTCCTCGGTGACGCCGTTGACCGTCTGCGCGACGCCGAAATACTTGAGGCCGGCGGCGATGACGCCGATCATCGAGGAGCGTCGCTGGACCAGGCTCCGGGCGACCGCGCTGGGCTGGAAGTTGTGCTCCGTGATCGCGGCCTCGACGGCCCGACGTGTCACGGGCGAGACGTCAGGGCGCTTGTTGATGACGCGCGAGACCGTCTGCACGGAGACCCCCGTCATCCGGGCGATCTCCTTGATCGTGACCCTGTGCTGGCGCGGCACGGTTCGATGACCCTCAGCGGCACTGGTGGCGGCGTACTCGGCCGCGTATCGATATGGTAGCGTGAACGGTAACGGGAACGATAACGGTCTCGCCAGCCGTTGTCATCGCTGTGGTCGCCCCGAGGGGGCTCGTCCCGCCAGATCCGCCGGACGAGACCCTGGGCCGGCGCGCCACGCCACCACGGCGCAGGGAGGAGCCTTGAGCAGGTACGCGATCGGCGTCGACTTCGGAAGCGAGTCCGGGCGCGCCATCATCGTTGACATCGCGGACGGGCGACAGCTCGCGACGGCGGTCTACCCATACAGCAACGGCGTCATCGACGACCGACTGCCTCTCCCGGACCGGGATGTCGTGCTCCCGCCGGATTGGGCGCTCCAGGACCCCGAGGACTACCTGCGCGTCTTCGAGCACACCGTCCCGGAGGTCCTCCGCCAGAGCGGGGTGGACGCCGTGGACGTCATCGGGCTGGGCATCGACTTCACCGCCTGCACGATGCTGCCCACGACCGCGGACGGCACCCCGCTTGCGCTCCTGCCTGCCTTCCGCGCGAACCCGCACGCGTGGGTGAAGCTGTGGAAGCACCACGCCGCCCAGCCCGAGGCAGACCTGATCAACGCCACGGCAGCGCGGCTCGGCGAGGCATGGCTGCCGCGGTACGGCGGCAAGATCAGCTCCGAGTGGTTCTTCAGCAAGGCCCTCCAGATCCTCGACGAGGCGCCGGAGGTCTATGCCGCCGCTGACCGCCTCATCGAGGCCGCGGACTGGGTCGTGTGGCGGCTCACTGGCGTCGAGACGCGCAACCCGACGACGGCCGGCTACAAGGCGATCTGGTCGAAGCGCGAGGGCTTCCCGGACCGCAGCTACTTCGAGGCCCTCGACCCGCGGCTCGCGGATGTCGTGGACGCGAAGATGACCCGCGACATCGCCGTGATGGGCGACCGGGCAGGCGGCCTCACCGACGAGGCGGCGGGCTGGACAGGCCTCCGCGCCGGGACCGCGGTCGCGGTCGCGAACGTCGACGCGCACGTCGCGGTACCCGCATCGACCGTGATCGAGGCCGGCCGCATGGTCGCGATCATGGGCACCAGCACCTGCCACATGGTCCTCGCCCCCGACGAGCACCTGGTGCCCGGAATCTGCGGCTACGTCGAGGATGGGATCCTGCCCGGCTTCTTCGGCTACGAGGCCGGCCAGAGCTGTGTCGGCGACCACTTCGCCTGGTTCGTCGAGCACGCGGTGCCCGAGCGCTACCAGGTCGAGGCACGCGAGCGTGGCATCGACATCCACGTCCTCCTCCAGGAGCACGCCGCGCGGCTGAAGGTCGGCGAGTCCGGCCTCCTCGCGCTCGACTGGTGGAACGGCAACCGGAGCGTCCTCGTGGACGCCGAGTTGGGAGGCCTCCTCATCGGCGCGACCCTCGCGACGACGGCGCCCGAGATCTACCGCGCGCTCGTCGAGGCGACGGCATATGGGACGCGGGTGATCATCGAGGCGTTCGAGGCGAACGGCGTCCCGGTGAACGAGGTCATCGCCGCGGGCGGTCTCGCCGACAAGAGCCCGCTGATCATGCAGATCTACGCCGACGTGACCGGCCGGCCATTCCGGCTGTCGGGCTCGGACCAGACGCCGGCGCTGGGCTCGGCGATGTTCGGCGCCGTGGCCGCCGGCCCCGAGGCGGGCGGCTTCGCGACGATCGAGGATGCCAGCCGCGCGATGGCCCGGCTCAAGGACCTCGTCTACGAGCCCATCCCGGAGAACACGGCTGTCTACGACACCCTGTTCGGCGAGTACGTCCGCCTTCACGACTACTTCGGCCGGGGCGAGAACAACGTGATGAAGACCCTGCGCGGCCTTCGCGCCAGCGCCCGAGGTGAAGCCCACTGATGCTGCTCGAAGCCGTCCGTCAATCGCTCGTGGAGCTGCACGCCGAGCTGCCGCGCCACAACCTCGTCGTCTGGACCGGCGGCAACGTGAGCACCCGCGACCCGGCCACGGGGCTCGTGGCGATCAAGCCCTCGGGCGTCCGCTACGAGGACCTGACCGCAGAGACGATGGTCGTCGTCGATCTCGACGGGACGGTGGTCGAGGGCCGCTACAAGCCGAGCTCCGACACGCTCAGCCACCTCTACATCTACCGCAACCGGCCGGACGTCAACGGCGTCGTCCATACCCACTCGCGCTTTGCGACCGCGTTCGCGGCCGTGGGCCGGTCGATCCCGGTGTACCTGACGGCGCAGGCCGACGAGTTCGGGACGGAGATCCCGTGCGCCGGGTTCACGCTCATCGGCGACGAGGGGATCGGCAAGCTCGTCGTTGAGGGCATCGGCCACTCGACGGCGATCCTGCTCAAGAACCACGGCGTGTTCACGATCGGGTCGACCGCGAGGGCGGCGGTCAAGGCCGCGATCATGACCGAGGACATCGCCGCGACGGTGTTCATTGCCCTCCAGCTCGGCACGCCGGACGAGATCCCCGCGGAGACCGTCGCAAAGCTCCATGACCGCTACATGAACGTGTACGGGCAGTAGCCCGACCCCCGAGGAGACTTGATCCGTGCTCAACCTGGCGGGTTCCGAGGTCTGGTTCGTCACCGGCAGCCAGCACCTCTACGGGCCCGAGACCCTGGCCACGGTCGCCGAGCATGCGGCCGTCATCGCGACGGCCCTCGACGACGCCCCGGCGATCCCGGTGAGTGTCGTTGCCAAGCCGGTGCTCACGGGCTCCGACGGGATCCTGGCGCTCGTCCAGGCGGCCAACGCAGATCCGGCGTGCGTCGGGCTGATCACCTGGATGCACACGTTCAGCCCCGCGAAGATGTGGATCGCCGGCCTCGAAGCGCTGCACAAGCCGTTCCTCCACCTGCACACCCAGTTCAACCGCGAGATCCCCTGGTCCGAGATCGACATGGACTTCATGAACCTCAACCAGGCCGCGCACGGCGACCGCGAGTTCGGGTTCATCGCGGCGCGCCTGCGGCTCGAGCGCAAGGTCGTGGTCGGGCACTGGGGCGACGCCTCCGTGCAGGACCAGATCGGCACCTGGTCGCGCGCGGCATGCGCGAAGGCCGACTGGCAGCGTGGCCGCATCGCCCGCTTCGGTGACAACATGCGCGAGGTCGCCGTCACGGAGGGCGACAAGGTCGAGGCCCAGCGGCGGCTCGGGTTCAGCATCAACACCTGGGGTGTGGGCGACCTCGTGGCCGTCGTGGATGCGCAGTCCGACAGGGACGTGGACCGGCTCGTCGCCCAGTACCTCGACGAGTACGACGTTGCCCCGGAGCTGCGGCCGGGCGGGGATCGCGCGGGCAGCCTGCGCGACGGAGCGCGGATCGAGCTCGGGCTGCGGCACTTCCTCGTGGACGGAGGGTTCTCGGCCTTCACGGACACCTTCGAGGACCTCCACGGGCTGAAGCAGCTGCCGGGCCTCGCGGTCCAGCGTCTCATGGCGGACGGCTACGGCTTCGGCGGGGAGGGGGACTGGAAGACCGCGGCGATGGTCCGCGCGATGAAGGTCATGTCCGCCGGGCTCGCGGGCGGCGTCTCGTTCATGGAGGACTACACCTACCACCTGACCGGCGAGGACGAGCTGATCCTCGGCGCCCACATGCTCGAGGTCTGCCCGTCCATCGCGGGCGCCCGCCCCCGACTCGAGGTCCATCCGCTGGGGATCGGCGGCAAGGAGGACCCGGTCCGGCTCGTCTTCGACGCCCACCCCGGCCCGGCCGTCGCCGCGTGCATCACCGATATGGGCCAGCGGTTCCGGATGGTGGCAACTGTCGTCGACGTCGTCCTGGCGGAGCAGCCCCTCCCGAAGCTCCCGGTCGCCCGTGCCGTCTGGCGCCCGCGGCCCGACCTCCGGACCAGTGCTGCCGCCTGGATCTACGCGGGCGGCTCGCACCACACCAGCCTCGGGTTCGCCGTCACGGCGGAGCACCTCCGCGACTTCGCGGCGATGTCGGGGGTGGAGATCCTCGTCATCGACGAGGCCACGACGCTTGACGCGTTCCGTGACCAGCTGCGGTGGAACGACCTCTACTGGCTGCTGGCCAAGGGCCTGTGACCACAGGCCATTCGTCACCCCTCTGGCCCGTTCTCGGAACTGCTTTGAGGCTTGACGGCCCGGCTTGACGCCCGGGGTCTCAGCCGCTTAGGATGCGGGGCGTTATCGTTCACGGGAACGATAACGGCATGCGTCCACCCGCGATCGACCTGGGGCCATGATGGTCCCGCAGCGGACCCGGCGCTCGGCGCCGGGCCACGAAAGGCGATCCAGGACGCGATCAAGGCGGGGCACTCTGCCCCGTCACAGGAGGAGCGCAGCGCACCTATGAAGAAGTTCCTGACAGTGGCCATGGCGGCCGGTGCACTTGTCGTCGCTGCGTGCGGCGGCGGTGGTGCCACGACGGCTCCCTCGGCTTCCACGGCCCCGGCCTCGACCGGCACCGAGTCGATGGCTCCCGAGTCCCCGTCGACAGCGGCCGGCGCTGGTGGCCTCGTCGGCATCGCAATGCCGACCAAGTCCTCCGCGCGATGGATCGCGGACGGCGACAACCTCGTCAAGTCCCTCACCGAGCTCGGCTACACGACTGATCTTCAGTACGCCGAGGACGACATCCCGACCCAGGTCTCCCAGGTCGAGAACATGGTCACCAAGGGCGCCAAGGTCCTCGTGATCGCCGCCATCGACGGCACGACCCTGACGGACACCCTGCAGAAGGCCGCGGACGCGGGCATCAAGGTCCTTGCCTATGACCGCCTGATCCGCAACTCCAAGAACGTCGACTACTACACCACGTTCGACAACTTCAAGGTCGGCGTGCTCCAGGCCACCTCGATCGAGCAGTCGCTCGACCTGAAGAACGCCGCGGGCCCGTTCAACCTCGAGCTGTTCGCCGGCTCGCCGGACGACAACAACGCCGGGTTCTTCTTCAACGGCGCCATGTCCGTCCTGCAGCCCTACATCGACTCGGGCAAGCTCGTTGTCCAGTCGAAGCAGGTCAAGTTCCCCGAGGAAGTCGGGACCCTGCGCTGGGACGGCGCTGCCGCCCAGGCCCGCATGGACAACATCCTTTCGACCTTCTACGCGGACAAGCGCGTTGACGCGGTCCTGTCGCCCTACGACGGCATCTCCCGCGGCATCATCGCCTCGCTCAAGCAGGTCGGCTACTACACCTCCGACAAGCCGGCCCCGGTCGTGACCGGCCAGGATGCCGAGCTTCCGTCGGTGAAGTCGATCCTCGCGGGCGAGCAGACCAGCACGGTGTTCAAGGACACCCGGAACCTGGCTGCGCAGGCCGCGAAGATGACCGACCAGATGCTCAAGGGCGAGACGGTCGAAGTCAACGACACCAAGACCTACGACAACGGGATCAAGGTGGTCCCGAGCTTCCTGCTCGACATGATCCTTGTCACCAAGGACAACGTCCAGAAGGAACTGGTCGACAGCGGCTACTACAAGGCAGCCGATCTCGGCCTCTAGTCCGGTAGTACGCTAAACGCGCAAGTGATCGCGGGTGTGCGGCGGTCCACGACCACCGCACACCCGCACTTCTGTATCCATCCCCTGACCACCAGGACGAGGCGGCGGTTCGAGTGAGCGACGTTCTGCTCGAGATGCGCGGCATCACCAAGGAGTTCCCCGGCGTCAAGGCGCTGAAGGACGTGAGCTTCTCGGTGCGTGCCGGCGAGATCCATGCGCTCGTCGGGGAGAACGGGGCCGGCAAGTCGACCCTGATGAAGGTCGTGTCGGGCGTCTACCCCACCGGGTCCTACGACGGCCAGTTCTTCTTCAAGGGCGAGGAATGCCACTTTCACAACATCCGTGAGAGCGAGCACAAGGGCATCGTGATCATCCACCAGGAGCTGGCGCTCGTCCCGCAGCTCTCGATCACCGAGAACATCTTCCTCGCCAACGAGCAGGCGACGAACGGCGTCATCAACTGGGGCCTGTCGCACTCGAAGGCAATCGAGCTGCTCAAGAAGGTCGGGCTCAGCGAGACGCCCGACACGAAGATCTCCCACCTCGGCGTCGGCAAGCAGCAGCTGGTCGAGATCGCGAAGGCGCTGTCCAAGAACGTCGAGCTGCTGATCCTCGACGAGCCCACGTCATCCCTGAACGAGAACGACTCCCAGGCGCTGCTCCAGCTCCTGCGCGAGTTCCGGGCCCAGGGCATCGCGTGCGTGTTGATCTCCCACAAGCTCAAGGAGGTCGAGTCGGTCGCGGACACGATCACGGTCCTGCGGGATGGCGCCGTCATCGAGTCGCTCGACGCACGCGGCGGCGAGGTGACCGAGGACCGGATCATCCGGGGCATGGTCGGGCGGGACATGACACACCGGTTCCCGCCTCGCAGCGCCAAGATCGGCGAGATGCTGCTCGAGGTCCGCAACTGGAAGGTGCGCCACCCGATCTACGAAGACCAGATGGTCATCAACGACGTCAGCATCAACGTCCGCCGGGGCGAGGTCGTCGGCATCGCCGGCCTGATGGGCGCCGGACGCACCGAGTTCGCGATGAGCGTGTTCGGGCGGTCGTGGGGCCACTTCGTATCGGGCCAGGTCGTCAGGGACGGCCGCGAGATCGACGTCTCGACGATCCCCAAGGCGGTCGCGAACGGGATCGCGTATGCCACCGAGGACCGCAAGACGTACGGCCTGATCCTGATCAACGACGTCAAGACGAACATCACCCTGGCCAACCTCGGCGGCGTCTCCACGAGCGGCGTGATCAGCCCGCCCAAGGAGGTCAAGGTCGCGAACGACTACCGCGATGCGCTGCAGATCAAGACGCCCAGCGTCAAGCAGATCGCGGTCAACCTTTCGGGCGGCAACCAGCAGAAGGTCGTCCTCTCGAAGTGGCTGTTCGCCGACCCGGACATCCTGATCCTCGACGAGCCGACGCGCGGGATCGATGTCGGGGCGAAGTACGAGATCTACACGATCATCAACCGACTTGCGGCCGAGGGGAAGGGGATCATCCTCATCTCGTCCGAGCTGCCCGAGGTGCTCGGCGTGTCGGACCGGATCTACGTCATGGCGGCCGGTCGCATCGCCGCCGAGATGCCGGCCGCCGACGCGACCCAGGAATCGATCATGAAGGCCATCATGCAGATGGCGCGCGCGGGAGCTGAGGAAGTCGTGCTGTGAGTGCCAACACCACCACCCCCATCATCGCCCCCGCCGACAGCGAGGCACAGGTCTCGGTCGGGCGCCGGATCGCCAAGGCAGTCGGTCAGGGTGGCCTGCTCCTCGTCCTCCTCCTGTTCGTCGTGTTCTTCCAGGTGACGACCAACGGGGTGATGCTCAAGCCCCTCAACGTGACCAACGTCTTCCTCCAGAACGGCTACATCCTCGTGATGGCCCTGGGGATGCTCCTGATCATCGTCATCGGCCACATCGACCTGTCGGTCGGTTCGGTCGCCGGCTTCCTGGGCGCGATCGTCGCCGTCCTGATGGTCGGTGTCACGGTCCCCGTCCTCGGAAAGATCCAGCTCGACCCGATCCTCGCCGTCGCGATCACGCTGATCGCGGGCGGGTTGATCGGCGTCTGGCAGGGATTCTGGGTCGCGTACCTGCGGGTGCCATCGTTCATCGTGACCCTGGCGGGCATGCTGCTCTTCCGCGGCGCGACGCTGTTCATGCTCGGCGGCCAGCCGGTTGGCCCGTTCCCCGAAGGCTTCCGCGCGATCTCGTCCGGGTTCATCCCCGAGATGATCGGCTCCGTCCCGGACCCGTTCGGCACCGGGACCCCGCCGATCGCCGTCGGCCCGCTCGTGGTTCCCCTCGGTGGCGGCCCGATCCAACTCACGACGCTGCTGTTGGGCGTCGTGCTCAGCGCGTTCCTCATCTTCATCGCGTTCCGCGCACGGAGCGAGCAGCTGAAGTACGGCTTCTCGGTCCCGTCGATGGGCCAGTTCTGGCTGCGCAACGCGTTGATCATTGCGGGCATCATGTTCATCGCGTACCGGCTGGCCGGCTACAAGGGCCTCCCGATCGTGGCGCTGATCGCATTCATCCTCATCGGCATGTACATGTTCATCACGTTGCGGACGGTCATCGGCCGGCGAATCTACGCCGTCGGGGGCAACGCCAAAGCCGCGATGCTCTCGGGTGTGAACAGCAAGCGGATGGTCTTCCTCACGTTCATCAACATGGGCGCGCTGGCAGCCCTCGGCGGCATGATCATCGCCGCCCGCTTCAACTCCGCAACCCCGAAGGCCGGCTACGGCTTCGAGCTTGACGTCATCGCGGCGACCTTCGTCGGCGGGGCGTCCGCCTACGGCGGTGTCGGGACCGTGGCCGGGACGGTCATCGGTGCCATCTTCTTCGGCCTCCTCAACATCGGCATGGGCGTGATGTCCGTCCCGATCGACTACCAGTTCATGTTCAAGGCCCTTGTCCTGCTGTTCGCCGTCTACTTCGACGTCCGGACCAAGAACAAGGAAGGCTGATCGCGCCGGGCAGCGCCCGGCAGATCAATCGTGATGGACCCCGCTCCTCCTCCCGATCGCGCCGCCCGTCTCCACGGGCGGCGCGATCTGCGTGTCCACGAGGAGCCACGACCAAGCCCCGCGCCCGGCGAGCTGCTCCTGCGCATCAGCGCAGTAGGCCTGTGCGGCTCCGACCTCCACTGGTACGCGGATGGCTCGATCGGGGAGACGGGCCTGGCCGCTCCACTCGTCCTCGGACACGAGTTCGGGGCGGTCGTCGTCGGCGGCGCGCGTGATGGCGAGCGGGTGGCGGTGGACCCCGCTGACCCGTGTGAGGCCTGCCCGCAGTGCCTTGGCGGCATCGGCCGGCTGTGCGAGCGGATGCGCTTCGCCGGCCAATCTCCGACGGACGGGGCGCTGCAGACCTGGCTCGCCTGGCCGGCGTCGCGATGCGTCCCGGTGCCGCCATCGATCCCGGACGAACAGGTGCCGCTGCTCGAGGTGTTGGGCATCGCGGTGCACGCGCTGGACCTCGCGGGGATCCGGATCGACGATGGGTCACCGGCCGGCGCAGGCCACGGCCGTGGCCTGATTGTCGGCGTCTACGGGGCGGGCCCCATCGGCCTTGTCCTCATCCGGGCGCTCCGGGCAGCCGGCGTCGCCACGATCGTCGCGACGGACCACCTCGGGCACCGCGTGGATGCCGCGCGCGCCTCGGGTGCGACGACTGCGCTCCTGGTGCCGGCCGAGGGACGTGACCCTGCGCTCGCGGTGCCGGTGGACATCGCCTTCGAGTGTGCCGGCGACGATTCCGCCCTCGAGACGGCCGTCCGCGCGGTCCGGCCCGGCGGCCGGGTCCTCCTCCTGGGCATTCCCGTGGGCGACCGAACCGCGTTCCCCGCGGGGGCGGCCCGCCGGCGCGAGCTCGCGCTGCAGCTGGTCCGGCGCATGGAGGCAGGCGACCTCGCGCGGGCCGTCGGGCTCGTTGCGAACGGACAGGTCTCGCTCGAGGGCCTCGTGACGCACCGCTTCGCGCTCCGTGACGCACCGACTGCATTCGCGGCGCTCGCGCGCCGTGACGGACTGAAGATCGTGGTTGAGCCGGACGAACCGAGGGAGCGATGGACCTGACAGGGATGACACGCGCAGGCGAGCTGGTGCTGGAGGCGTCGGGTGCGGCCGTCACCGTCTGTCCGGACGACGGTGGCCGCATCGGCTCGGTGCGCGTGGGCGACCGGGAGCTCCTCGTCGTCGACGATCCCGGGGGCCCTGTCCGCTGGGGTTGTTACCCGATGGCGCCATGGGCCGGTCGGATCCGGCGCGGCCGGTTCACGTTCGCGGGTCGCGAGCACCAGCTGCCGCTGGGGATGCCGCCGCACGCGATCCACGGGGTCGTGTACGACCGGCCGTGGCAGGTCGTGGACCCGACGACGATCGAGATCGAGCTCGATGGCCGGTGGCCGTTCCGGGGTCGCGTGGAGCAGCGATTCGCGCTGGACGAGGACGGGCTGGCCGTGACCATGACGCTCGACGCCGACGAGCCGATGCCCGGGATGGTCGGCTGGCACCCATGGTTCCGACGGACGCTGTCGCCCGGCGGGTCGCCGGTCGCGCTCGCGTTCGAGGCGTCGCAGATGCTCCTGCGCGACGCTGAGGGGATCCCCACGGGCGAGCGGGTGACGCCCACGGCCCAGCCATGGGACGACGCGTTCACGGGTGTCGCGGTCCCGCCCGTCCTCGAATGGCCCGGTCAGCTGCGCCTCGAGCTGTCGTCGACCTGCCCCTGGTGGGTCGTCTACACGGAGCCGCAGCACGCGATCTGCGTGGAGCCCCAGAGCGGCCCGCCCGACGCCCCGAATGGCGCGCCGGAGATCGTGGTCCCGGGGATGCCGCTCGTCCACGAGATGCGCTGGCGCTGGACCCCGGGCTGACCGGGATCCGGCCGCCTACTTCGACGGGAGCAGCTCCGGGGGGAGCAGGAACCGGAGGAGCGCGCGGCCGGGGACGAGCGACCGGGACGCGACATCAATGCGCGCGATCGCGCCCTTGCGCATCGGCACCGGCGGCAAGCCGAGGATGTCGCCAAGGAGCTCGCTGAAGTCCGGGTCGTGACCGACGACACACGGCCGCTCGGCGTCCGGATGGGCCAGGAGGATGTCAGAGAGGCCCGACGTGTCCAGCCCGCCCGCGAGCCGGGGATCGATGACGACGCCGACGCCCAGCGCCTCGGCGACGATCTCCGCGGTCTGCGCGGCGCGAACCCTGGGCGACGTGATGAACAGGTCCGGCGCCTCGTCGAGGCCCGCGAGCAGCTTCCCGAGGCGCTCCGCCTGGCGCCGGCCCTTGTCCGAGAGCGGTCGCGCCGCATCGTCGCCCGACCACCGCGCGGGGTCGCCCGCGTGCGCGTGACGCAGCAGGTGGAGCGCGATCACGCGAGCTCGACGGAGCGGCGCGTAGCGGCGTAGCGCTCGGCGAGCGGGAGGAACTGGTGGATGCGCTGGCCAAGGCCCGTGAAGACGGAGCGGAACGCGGCCAGCCGCTGCTCCTCGGTGCCCTCGACCTTCGCCGGATCGGGGTAGCTCCAGTGCATGGTCTCGTGGACGCCCGGGAACACCGGGCATGCGTCGCGGGCGTCGTCGCACACGGTGATGACATAGTCGAACTGCTGGCCGAGGAACTCGGTCACCGACTTGGAGTGCAGGCCGTCCGTCGGGAGACCAGCCTCCCCGAGCACGCGGATCGCCAGCGGGTTCACCGTCGAGGGGTGCGTCCCCGCGGAGTGCACCTCGACCTGCTCGCCGCCCACGTGGCGGAACATCGCCTCACCGAGGATGGACCGGGCGCTGTTCCCGGTGCACACGACGAGGATCCGCACCGGTGTGGTGCCCGCCTGTGCGTGGAACGCCCCGTGATCATGCTCATCGTGCGGCTGCTGGGTCATGGGTTGAGGTCCTCCACCTCGCCCGAGGCGAGGAACACGATGTCCTCGGCGATGTTCGTCACCCGGTCGCCGATGCGCTCCAGGTAGTGTGAGGCGAACAGGATCCGCGTGCCCGCCTCCACGTTGCCCGCGTCCTCGCGCATGAGCACGAGCACGCGATCGAAGATGGCGTGGTACAGCGCGTCGACCTGGTCGTCGAGCGCGGCGACCTCGCGAGCCTTGGCCTGGTCCACGTCGACCAGCGCCCGGATGATCCCGTGCACCAGCTCCGCGACCTTCTCGCCCAGCAGGGGCAGGTCCACGTAGTTGCCCATGGGCGGGAACGGCGCCAGCTTGCGGGCCTGCTTCGCGACGGAGCCCGCGTGGTCGCCCATGCGCTCCAGCTCGTAGCTCACGTGATCCAGCGTGAGCAGGTACCGGAGGTCGCGTGCGACCGGGTTCTGCGTCGCGATCACGGCGGCGATCATCGCTGTCGCCTTGCGCTGGACCTCGTTGATCTGGCGGTCGTCGAGGATGACCTGGAGCGCGGCGTCGGCGTCGTGGGCGATGAGGGACGCGATCGCCGCCCGGATCTGGGACTCCACCAGCGCGCCCATGCGCAGGACGTTGTCCTTGACCTCACCGATCTCGCGATCGTAGGTGCTGCGGGTGGCGTGGGGGATGGGCGGCGTGGCGGTCGGCAGCTCCCTGAGGCCGCCCTCCGGCGTCGGCGTGTCGAACATGGTCAGCTCCTCCGCTCAGCCGAACCGGCCCGAGACGTAGTCCTCGGTCAGCTGGTTCTTCGGGTTGGTGAAGATCCCCAGCGTCGGGCCCTCCTCGACGACGTATCCCGCACGATCCTCGGCCATGTTCATGAACACGGTGCGGTCCGAGGCGCGGGCTGCCTGCTGCATGTTGTGGGTCACGATGACGATCGTGTAGTTCTCCTTGAGCTCGAACATGAGCTCCTCGATCTGGAGCGTCGATCGTGGGTCGAGCGCGGAGCACGGCTCGTCCATGAGGATCACGTCCGGGTTGGTGGCGATCGCCCGGGCGATGCACAGGCGCTGCTGCTGGCCGCCCGAGAGCGCGAGGCCCGACTGCTTGAGCTTGTCCTTCACGTCGTCCCACAGCGCGGCCCGACGAAGACTGGACTCGACGAGCTCGTCCATGTTGCCCTTGAAGCCCTTGATGCGCGGCCCGAACGCGACGTTGTCGTAGATCGACTTCGGGAACGGGTTCGCCTTCTGGAACACCATGCCGATCCGGCGCCGGACCTCGACCGGGTCCACGTCCTTCGCGTACAGGTCTTCGCCGTGGTACAGGATCGAGCCCTCGACCCGCGTTCCGGGGATCAGGTCGTTCATCCGGTTGAGGGTCCGCAGGAGGGTGGACTTGCCACAGCCGGACGGACCGATGAGCGCCGTGATCTTGCGCGGCGCGAAGGCAATCGAGATGTCCTTCACGGCGCGAAACTTCGTGTAGTAGAAGTGGACGTTCTCCAGCCGCATCACGGGCTCCTCGACGGCGTCGTCCGTCGCGCCCGGCGTGGCCGGCTGCGGTTGCCCGTGATCGGGGCCCAGCGTGACGGCCGGACGCGGCACGGGCGCCGCCGATTGCGCGTCGCCCGGGGCCCCGTCCGGCGCCTCGTCGGCGACCTCCGGATCGTGGGTGGGCGTCGCGAGCTGGGTCATGGAGGCATCTCCCGGGCTGTCGGGCATCACCAGGCCCGCTCATAGCGATTGCGGAGGACGATGGCGATCGCATTGGCGAACAGCGTGATCGCCAGCAGCACGACGATCGCGGCCGCGGCATCAGCGCGGAACGCCGCCTGCGGCCGCCGCGACCAGTCATAGACGATGACCGGCAGCGCGGTATAGCTGCCGGAGAACAGCGAGCCGAGCGACAGCCCGGAGAATGATCCGAGGACGGCGCCCGCGATCACGAGGGGCGCGGTCTCGCCAAGCGCGCGTGAGAGCGCCAGGACGGTCCCGGTGAGGATGCCCGGCGACGCGGCCGGCAGGACGAGCTTGCGGGTCACCTCCCAGCGGGAGGCGCCGATGCCGTAGCCTGCCTCGCGGATGGCGTTGGGCACCGCGCGCAGCGCCTCGATCGAGGTGATCACGACGATCGGGAGCACGAGGACCGCGAGGGTCGCGCCGCCGGCGAGGATGTTGCGCCCGTTCGTGTCGCCCACGCCGCTGAACAGCGAGACGAACACCGACAGGCCCAGCAGGCCGTAGACGACTGACGGCACGCCGGCGAGGTTGCGGATGTTGACCTGGATGAAGCGCGTCAGCCGATTGTCGCCGGCGTACTCCTCGAGGTAGATCGCGGTCATCAGCCCGAACGGGAAGGACACCAGCGCGACGATGCCCGCGAGGATCGCGGTGCCGACGATGCCCTGTCCCACCCCGGCCTTGGCGGGGTTGGACGAGAGGGGGCTCGTGAGGAAGCTGACGCCCCGGTCCGCGAATACCGGGATGGCCTTGGTGACCACGTCGGACACGAGGATGAACAACACGGCGAGCGAGAACAGCAGGCTGCCGAGCAGGAGGACCTGGAACACCTGGCCCGCCGTGTCCCGGCGATGGCCCGCGAGCCCGGCCCGGACCGTGCTGGCGGCGGCGATGGCTCCCGAAGCGGTCGACGACATCGAGCGGACCGCTAGTAGCGCTGGCGCGCGCGGCGGACGAATGCGTCGCCGAGCACGTTGAGGCCGAGGGTGAGCAGGAACAGCAGGAGCCCGACGAAGAACAGGCTCTGGAAGGCCGCGGAGTTGCCCGTGACCTGGTCGCTGCCCGTAGCGAGCTGGACCATCGCGGAGGTCATCGTGCCGCCCGGATCGAGCGGGTTGAACGTCCGCGCCTGGGCCGCGCCGGCGGCGACGGCGACGACCATCGTCTCGCCGATGGCGCGGCTCGTCGCGAGGATCAGGGCCGCGACGATGCCCGAGACGGCGGCCGGGAAGACCACCCCCAGCGAGGTGGTCACCTTGCGCGCCCCGAGCCCGTACGAGGCCTCCCGCAGGCTCACGGGGACCGCGCGCATCGCATCCTCGGCAACCGAAGCCACGAGCGGCACGGACAGGATCCCGACGCCGATGCCCGCGGCGGCGAGGTTGAACGCGTTGGCGCCCGAGAAGATCGCCTTGACGAGATCCGGGGTGATGACCGTCAGCGCGAAGAAGCCGATCACGACGCTGGGGATGCCGGCGAGGATCTCGAGCACCGGCTTGATCGCCCGGCGTACCCGCGGCGTCGCGTACTCCGAGAGGAAGATCGCCGATGCAAGGCCGACCGGCGTCGCGATGAGCATCGCGATCACGGTCACGATCAACGTCCCGATGATCAACGTCGCGATGTCGAAGATGCCTCGTCGGGGGAACCAGCCAATCCCGAACAGCTGGCCGAGGTCGACTTGCGAGAGGAACCCGACAGCCTCCACCAGCACCGTCTCGATGATGAACGCGCTGATGAGGACGGTCGCGAGCGATGCGCCGAGGAAGACGACTCGCACGATCGTCTCGCGGCGCCGTCGGGCTGCACTTCCCCGGAGGGAGGTGCCGACGGGGAGGGCGGGGGATGCCTGCGCCATGGCGGGTCAGCGCTCCAGGAGAACCGGTCGGGGTGGTCGGATCGAGGATAGACGAACGGGCCGGGCGTCCGAGCGCGCCCGACCCGTTCGACGAGAGGAGGAGGGAGCTACTTGGTAGCGTCCCAGGTGGCGCGGGTCTCGGTCAGGGAGGCTGCCGGGAGGTTCACGTACGGGACGGTCTCGAGGACCGAGGAGATGGTGCCCTCGGCGAGGTAGTAGTCGACGTAGCCGACGACGGCCGCGTTGGCGGCGGCCTTGGCCCTGTTCACGTAGATGTACAGGGCGCGGGACAGCGGGTAGCTGCCGTCGCTGATGGTCTCCGTGGTCGGCGCGACGCAGGTGCCGTTCGGATCCTTCGAGATCTGGATCTCGGACACCTTGTCCTTGTTCTCCTCGGCGAAGGCGAAGCCCACCCAGCCAAGCGAGGTGTCGCTGCCCGCGATGCCGTCGATGATCGCGTTGTCGTTGGCGGAGGCGGTGTAGTCGGGGCGCGTCGTCGCGTCCTTGCTGCGCGCCGTGGCGATCGGCTTGATGGCCAGCTCGACAAAGCTGTCGAAGGTGCCCGACTCCTCGCCGGGGCCGGTGATGGCCAGGGGCGCATCCGGGAGCGTCGTGTTGGAGCCGAGCTCCTGCGCAATCGCCGCGCCGTCGCTCCACTTTGCGAAGCCGGTGCTCTCCGGGCCGATGAGGGAGTAGAGGTCGGCGAAGCTGAGGCAGGTGACCGCGGTGTTGGCCGGCGACGTCATGACGGTCATGCCGTCGAACGCGATCTTGAGCTCGGTGTACTCGATGCCGGCCGCCTTGCAGGCCGCAGCCTCTTCGTCCTTGATCTTGCGCGAGGCGTCGGAGATGTCCGTATCGCCGGCGCAGAACTTCTTGAAGCCATCGCCCGTGCCCGGGCCCTCGATCGTGTACTTGAAGTCGGGGTTCGCGGCGGCGAGCGCCTCGGCGACGCCGGTCGAGATCGGCTCGACCGTGGACGATCCGGAGACGACGATCGAGCCGCTGACGCCGGCTGGGGTGCTGTCGGCGGGCATGCTCTCTGCGGGCGTGCTGGCGGCATCGGTCGGGGTGGACGTGGTCGGCGCGGTGGTTGCGCCGCCGCCGCCGCACGCGGCGACGAGCAGGCCGGCCACGAGCGCCAGGCCCCCGATGCGCTTGGTGGTTGCGAAGGTCACGCGGACTCCTCCATCAGACGGTCGGCGCAACGCGCCGTGGTCGTCGGTTTCCAGTTCCTTGCGGGCTTCAGGGTCAGGCGGCGGCGTCAACGCGCCGTATGCGACGTGTTAAGCGCGCGTTAACGCTGTGGGGGATCCAGCCGGTAGCCGACGCCCCGGCCGGTCACCAGGTGGACGGGTTGCCCAGTCTTCTCGATCTTCGTGCGCAGCCACCGGACGGGGACATCCACGGACGCACGCCGCAGTCGTGATCGGGTCCCCACACGCGGTCCGCGAGCACGAGCCACGTGGTGCGGACGTGCGGCGCGTGTGCCAGCGGCGCGCTGCCCGGGCTGACGCGCATAAGGTAGGGACGGGGCGAGCACGCCTCGCACGATGCCGGGGCCCCGTCAACCAGGCATTCGGCTCTCGTTACGATGCGTCAACACGGCGTCGGCGCCGGGACCGCGCCACGCACCCGGCGTACGCGTCCGGTCCGGCTGGGGCAGACTGTCGTGGGAACGCACGACCGTGCCCGGCGTCGGGCCGCTTGGTGAGGAGCTCGCAATGGCGATGGACGGGGACCCCGAGGTCTCGACGGAGACGACGGCTGGCCCCGACACGCCCGATGAGGAGGCCGCTCTGGCGGCCCGCCAGGCCGCGAAGGCGCGGCGCAAGGCGCTCAAGGCGGAGGCGAAGCTCGCGGCCAGGGTCGGGGCGGACCTGCGGCACGCCGAGAAGCGGGCGGCCAAGCAGGCGCGCAAGATCGCCGAGAAGGCCAAGCAGGCGCGCAAGGACGCGGAGGCGGCCGTCAGGAAGGCCGCAAAGCGGGCCGCCAGGGAGGCCGCCGACGCGGAGCGCCGTGCGGCCGCGTGGGCGACGGGACCCGGCGATGTGGCCACGGATGCAACGAAGGTGGGCGAACCCGCGCCGGCCCGTGGATCGAGGCCGCCCAAGGCCCCCAAACCGCCCAAGATGCACAAAGCCGCGAGGCTCCCCAAGGACAAGCGGCCGCCGAAGGTCAACCTTGCGTCGGAAGGCGACGAGGTAGTCAAGGGGCCCGAGGTTGCCGCGTCGGCCATCGACGGTGGGCACGCGGGAGGTGGAGGCGACCGCGTCCGTGGCATCGCCCGTGCCGGTGTGGTGGCGGCAGCGGCGGGAAGCATGCTCCAGGAGGTGGCCAGCCTCGTCCGCCAGGCCGCCGAGCCCGCGACGTCGAGGATCGTCGATCGGGTCCGGTCGGCCGGGGAGCCGGTTGTGGATACCCCAGGCGAGGAGCCGGACCGATCCGTCGAGGCAGCACTCCTGCAGGCGCCGGAGGTCGAGCCGGAACCCGAACCAGCGCAAATCGTCGAGCCCGAGCCCGAGCCCGAGCCAGCGCAAATCGTCCAGCCCGAACCCGAGCCCGAGCCCGAGCCAGCGCAAATCGTCGAGCCCGAGCCCGAACCGGAGCCTGAGGCGATCCTCGAACCCGAGCCCGAGCCCGAGCCAGCGCAAATCGTCCAGCCCGAGCCCGAGCCCGAGCCAGCGCAAGTCGTCGAACCCGAGCTGAGGCTGGAGCCGGTCGTCGAGCCCGAGCAGGAACTGGAGCCGGATCTCGCCACGATCCCTGAGCCCGATCGGGCACCCGAGGCGGCACCGGACCCCGACCCCGACCCCGACCCGGAGCCGGCACCCGAGGCGGCCGCGGAGGACGCGCTGCCGGGACTCATTGCAACTGCGTGGGCGACCGACGACGCCGTGATCGGTGAGCCGCAGTCGGTCTCGGGCCAGGTCATGAGTCCGGACGACCTGCCTGTCTCGTCCGATGCCGATTCGGGCCCGCAACTCGACTTCCGTCAATCGTCGGCGACCATCACCCCGACATCGATCGTGAGCGGCGTCGAGTGGCCGAGCGCAGACATTCTGGCCACGACGCAAGAGCAGATGCCGACGGACGGGCCCGAAACCCCCGGGGCCGCCGACGCCGCCGTCGAGCCGCCGGCCTCGCCCGTCGTTGAGCCGGGCCCACGCGTCGCGCCCCCCGGCGCCTCGCGCCCCGAGATCGTGCTGGTGCCCGGCGCCACGGTCGGCGCCTCGGTCGACATCGGCGCCAACAGCGCCCACCTCCTCGTCGCCGCTGTGAGCGGCCACCGGCTGGAACCGCTGCTGGACGAGTCCGCCTTCCTGGGCCTCGGCGACCGCGTCGCCGCCGACGGATACATGGGCACCGCGGCGCGCGACGAGCTGGCGGGCGTGCTCGCCGGGTACGCGGAGGCTGCGCGTCGGCTCGGAGCCGCGGCGATCACCCTCGTCGGCACGGAGCCCGTGCGCCGTGCCGCCGATGCGGCTGCTCTCGTCAATGCAGTCGAGGCGCGGGCCGGCGTCCCGCTGCACGTCCTGGAGCACGATGAGGAGGCGATGCTCATGCTCCTTGGCGTGACCTCGGGTCGTGCCATCGAGTCCGAGATCCTCGTCGTCGACATCGGCGGCGGCAGCTCGGAGATCGTCATCATCGGGCCCGGACAGCCGTTGCGCGCCTCCGGGCTGCGCCTGGGCGGGGCTCGGCTCACCCAGGAGTTCGTCCGGTCGGACCCCCCGACGCTCGCCGAGATCGACGCGATGCGGATCGCCGTCCGCGCAATCGTGGCGGAAGCGCCGCACGCGAGGCCCAGCGAGATCATCGCCGTGGGTGGGACGGCCTCGAACCTGCTCAAGCTCCTGCCGGCGACTGCCATTGACCGGCTGCTGACGCGACGCCGGATCACCGTCGCGCTGGCGATGCTCACCGTCGAGCGGAGCGTCGAGGCAGCCGCGCGCCACCTCCTGCGGCCGCAGCGGGCACGCGTGCTTCCGGCGGGCGCCATCATCGTCGACGCGATCCTCGAGCACTACGGCGTCGACCGCCTCAGGGTGTCGGACGAGGGGATCCGCGAGGGGACGATCCTCGCCGTCGCGGCCGCGGGCGGCGCCTGGCGGGACGCGCTGCCGACGCTCGTGACCGGCTGGGCCGATGGCCGGGTCGGCCCCGGAGGCTGACCGGAGCGCGTCGCTGTGCCAGTCGCCGCCGGGCCGGGGACCTAGAGGCCCGCGACCAGCCGCCCGAGCGCGCGACGGAATGCGAGGCTCGACACCCCGCGCCACGCGGGACCCACCGTCCGGCGCAGCCGGGCCAGCTCCCGCTCCCGATCGACGAGGTAGCGGCCGATCGCGGCGCTCTCGTGTTCCGACAGGTCACCGGCGTGGTCCACGAGGAACGCTCGTGCCAGTCCTGCCGCGACGTCCGCGTCGTGCAGCCAGCCGAGGTGGTCCTGGAGCGCGACGACCTTCTCGATCACGGGGCCGGCGTCGCGCCCGAGGGCCTCGCGCACGAACTCGACGGTGTAGCGGAGCCACTTCGCTGCGATGCGGAGGTCGTGGAGCGTGGTGACGTCGGCCCAGCGCATCACGGACTCATAGGCGCGAACGCCCTCGTAGGCGGCCCAGATCCGGGACGGCATGGTGTCGCGGACGCGGTGCGGCTGGACGGGCCCAACGGCGAGCGCGCCCGCGCCCTCCGCCTGGACGAACGTGATGTAGGTGTCGACCCACTTGCGATACCGCGTGGAGTCGAGCTCCTTGAGCAGCACGATCCGCGCGGCATCGCGCTGGCGGCGCCATGAGCCGACGAGCGGCTCGAATGCCGCCGACTCGACGGCGGACTGGCCGGCCTGGTAGGCCACGGCTGCCTCGATCAGCACATCGAGGTCCCGGACGCCGCCAAGATCGCGCGCGACGAGCTTGAGGCGCCGCTGGTGGCGGTCGGTCCGCTTCTGGTCGAACGCGACGCCGAACACCCGCCACGCGGCGCGCTGCCGGCGCGTCGCGACGCGCATCCCATGGAGCTCCTCGGACTCCTTGCCGGCACGGGTGCCGGCCTCGCGCGCGACCATCCGGGCGAGGTGGAACCGGAGGACCTTGCGTGCCGCCTCGGCGAGGTGATCGTCGGCCGCGACCCCTGGCGTCTTGGGCGCCGTGAGACGTGGCTCGGGCTTGGGAGCCGCGATCGGCGCGTCGGCGGTACGCGCCGTCGCGGTGGCCGACGCATCGACGCCCGCGGCAGGCGCGCCGTCGGAAGCGGCGCTGGAACGTTCGCGGCGGACCGCGTCCAGCGCCCGCTCGAGCTTCGACGTCTCGGCCGGGACCAGCTCCTCGATGCCGTCGAGCAGGTCGGCGAGCGGCTCGAGGGCCGCCTCATCGCCCTTGCGCAGCTCGGCCTCGAGCTCCGCGAAGCGCTCGATCACCTCGCCGCCGGCGACGACCTCGACGTCATCGACGGACAGCTCGACCACCGCGCCGTCGAGCCCGTACAGGCGCTTGCGGCGGACCTGCCGGAGCACGACCAGCTCGGCCAGCGGGCGATCCCCGGCGATCGCCAGGACCATGTCCCGTGCCGCGGACTCCGGCCATGACGCCGCGGGCGCGCCGAGGTCCGCGGGACCCTCCAGCTCCGCGCGCCGGTGCGCGACGCCTCCCGTGTCCTCGCGGCGCAGGCCCTTGAGCGTCACGACCGTCCCGTCATCGGTGCTGCGCAGGCGTCCCGCGTACCCGGCGGCGGCGAGCGCTGCATCGTCCGTATCGAGGTAGCGGTCCTCCTGGCGGACCTCCTCCGCCGGCCCCAGCGCAAGGAGGCCGGCCAGCTCGTCCGCGCCGATCAGGCGGTCGCCGGGCGCCACGCCGGTCATCCGGTACTTGAGCTCGACCTCCATCGGTCGGCCGGCGGCACTCTCCGTCACGCCCGCGGATCCATCGAGCCCGCCTTCGCGTTCGTGCGGCGCGACACATCCGCGAGGGCGGCCGCGGTTGCGGCGTCCTCCTTGAGCACGGCAAAGGTGTCCACGGAGCCCTCGTTCGACTGCACGATCTCGGTACGTACCCAGGTCCCGTCCGGCTGGAGCTGCCACGACCGGCGGTCGTCAGCCAGCATGACCTCGATGATCCGCGCGAGGCGGGCCTGTGCCTCGTGGTCCTCGACCGGCGTGACGACCTCCACCCGGCGGTCCAGGTTGCGCTCCAGGAGGTCCGCGGACCCGATGAACCACTCCGGGCGTCCGCCGTTGGCGAACATGAAGATCCGCGAGTGCTCGAGGAACTCGCCGATGATCGAGCGCACCCGGACGTGCTCCGAGACGCCGGGCAGGCCGGGCACGATGCAGCACGCGCCGCGCACGATGCAGTCGACCTCGACGCCCGCCCGCGAGGCCTCGTATAGCGCCTCGATGACCTGGACATCCGCGAGGGAGTTGACCTTGAGCACGATCCGCGCGGGCTGGCCGGAGCGCGCGATCGCCGTCTCGCGCTCGACGAGCTCCAGAAACCGGCTGCGCAGCGTCATCGGCGCGATCAGCAGGCGTCGGAAGCTCCGCTGGCGGGACAGCCCGGTGAGGACGTTGAACAGGTCGGTGACGTCGGCGCCGAGCTCGTCACGAACGGTAAGCAACCCGATGTCCGTGTACAGCCGCGCGGTCTTGCTGTTGTAGTTGCCCGTCCCGATGTGGATGTAGCGGCGCAGGCCCGTGCCCTCGCGCCGGACGACGAGCGCCACCTTCGAGTGCGTCTTGAGGCCGACGAGGCCATAGACCACGTGGGCCCCGGCCTGCTCGAGGCGCCGGCCCCAGCTGATGTTGTTCTCCTCGTCGAAGCGCGCCTTGATCTCCACGAGGACCACGACCTGCTTGCCGCGCTCGGCTGCGCGGATCAGCGCCTGGACGATGGGGGAGTCGCCAGAGGTGCGGTACAACGTCTGCTTGATCGTCAGGACGTCCGGGTCGCTGGCCGCCTGGTCGATGAACCGCTCCACGGATGCCGTGAACGACTCGTACGGGTGGTGGAGGAACATGTCGCCCGAGCGCATCTGCGCGAACACGTCCGCGGGCTCGTCCTCGTCGGGCGGCAGGAGCCGGAACGGGATGACCGGGGTGTGGTTGGGCGACTTGAGGTCGGGCCGGTCGAGGCCGACCACCTGCCACAGCGCGGTAAGGTCGAGCATCCCCGCGACCTCGAAGGCATCGGCCTCGCGGACGCCGATGCCCTTGATCAGGATCTGGCGCGTGACCTCGGGCATCGAGCGCTCGACCTCGAGGCGGACCGCCTCCCCGAAGCGCCGGCGGCGGACCTCCTCCTCGATCGCAAGCAGCAGGTCGTCGGCCTCGTCCTCCTCGATCGCGATGTCCGCGTCGCGGGTGACCCGGAACAGGTGCGTCTCGAGGATCTCCATGCCCCGGAACAGCTCGTCGAGGTTCGCCTCGATGACCTGGTCGAGGAGCACGAACTTGTCGCGATCCACGGGGAACAGCCGGGGCAGGATCGGCGGGATCTTGACGCGCGCGAAGCGGGTCTCGCCGGTCTCGGGGTCCAGCAGGCCCACGGCGATCGAGAGCGACAAGGTGCTGATGTACGGGAACGGATGCCCGGGGTCCACCGCGAGCGGCGTGAGGACCGGAAAGATCTCGTCGTGGAAGCGCTGGCGGAGCGTCTCGTGGTGCTCGGGAACGTCGTCGTAGTCGAGGATCTCGACGCCCTCTGCCGCAAGGTCCTCGGCGATGGACATCCAGATCGCGGCGTGCTCCGCCACGAGCTCGCGGACGCGGATGCGGATCTGGTCCAGCTGCTGCGCGGCGGTCAGCCCGTCCGGCGCGTGGTGCGCGGCCCCGGCCTGGACCTGGCGGCGCAGGCCCGAGACGCGGACCTGGAAGAACTCGTCGAGGTTGGAGGCGAAGATCGCGAGGAACTTCACCCGCTCCAGGAGCGGGTTGCGCGCGTCCCGAGCCTCGTGCAGGACACGAGCATTGAACTCGATCCAGGACAGCTCCCGGTTGAGGATCGGACCCCGCTGGTCGCGGCCCGGCCGACGGCGCGGCCGTGCGGCGGCGCTCGGTCCGGGAGCGGGGCGAACGGTGGCCATGGGTCCTCGATCGTGCGGCCGGGTACCGTCCAGGGTGCGTGACGCCTGGCTGATCCCGGTCCCAGTCGGGTGCCCGAGGATACCACCGGCGCCGCACGGCTTCCGGTTGCGACAGGCCCGGGTCAGCCCAGCGGCACGTACCGCCGGTCACCGGTCGCCGGGTCCACGAAGACCTGCATCCGGATGCCCGTTGTCGGGTCCACGAAGCGCTCCCCCGTGGGCCGGAATCGTGGCTCGGGCGGGTGTGGCTCGCCACCGCCCGGGCCATAGCCGTCGCCCGACTGCTCTGCGTGGAGCGACCGGTAGCGCGTCCGTTCCAGGATGACGGCGGCGATGATCAGCGCACCCGGCACGAACAGCATGAGCGCGGAGAACAGGCCCCCGTCCGGTCCGGCGATCGAGGCGATCCCGATCCCGCCCAGGATGAGCAGCAGGCCGAACCCGCCGATGAGCCAGCGGGCGAGCGTGACCCCCACCGTTGCGCTACTCGATCGGCTGGGCGCTGCCCGGGGCGGGCGGCGGGGCGACCGGCGCCGTAGCCGTGGCATCCGGGACGATGACGACCGCGGTCCCGTAGGCAACGATCTCGGACATCGTCTGTGCGATCTCGGAGCTGTCGAAGCGCATCGAGATGATCGCGTTCGCCCCGACCAGCGTCCCGTTCTGGACCATCCGGTCGATTGCCTGGCGGCGCGTGTCCTCGAGCAGGCTCGTGTACTCGTGGATCTCGCCGCCCCCGATGGAGCGCAGGCTGGCCATGAGGTTGCCCCCGAGGCCGCGGCTGCGGACGACGAGGCCGAAGACCTGGCCCTTGGTCTCGGTGACGCGGTAGCCCGCGATGTAGGGCGCAGTCGCGATGATCATCGATCCCCTCCATGCCAGTGACGGTCGCCTGCCGGCGCCGACGGGTGCGTGGTGTGCGCCTCGTGGGCGAGGGCCCGGTCGCGTGTGCACGCGTCGCATGGGCACTTGTCGCGGAGGAGCATGAACGTGTGGTAGCCCGTGTGGTGGCCGTCCCCCCAGGTGGGCATGACGGCATAGTTCCCGATGAGCGCGAGGTCCACGAGCCGCGTCTGCTCCGCGGTCAGCGTGGGGTTCGAGTCGAGCCAGCCCGGCATCCCGGCCTCGCCGCGGCAGTACGCGCAGGGGCACAGCCAGCGAAGCGTGGCGGCGTCATACGCCGTCGCATGGCCGTCCGCCCAGGCGAGGCGGAGGGTCCCGGCGGCGCGGTCCGCGTCGATCCGGAGGGGCGTGGTTCGGGTGGGATCCTGCACCCTTCGATCGTACTCCGGCTCAGCTGCCCAGCACGCGCACCACGAGCCGGAAGCCGTCGTCCGTGCCTGGCCAGCGGGCGTGGATGCCGTCGATCCCGATCCTGCGACGGACGTAGCGCATCGCCACGACCGCGACCACGACGTCGTCGAGCGGACCCAGGACGGGGATGAACTCCGGGATGAGGTCGATGGGCGAGATGATCCACGCCGCCAGCCCCACGAGGACGATCCGCACGTCGAGGGGGACCGCCGGGTCCCGGACCAGGGCGCGGATCAGCCGCAGGATGTCCGGGACGACGCGCAGCAGCTCACGTACGGCCACGTCCTTCGGGCGCAGGACCCAGAACAGCGCCAGGAGGACCGCCCACAGCACGAGCAGGCCGAGGAGGAGTCCGCCGAGCCACCTGATATTCATCCCCGGATCATCGTCCACCCGGACCTTCATCGCACACCCATTGAGGACCTTCCCCGAATGGCCGACCACAGTCCGCCCGGTATGCTCGCCACCGAATGACCCTCGTCGTCGATCACCTCTCAAAGCGGTTCGGGTCCGTCGTCGCCCTCGACGACCTCGCGTTCGAGGTCGCCCCGGGGCAGGTGTTCGGGTTCCTGGGTGCAAACGGCGCCGGCAAGACGACCACCATGCGGATCACGCTCGGCGTCCTGGAGCCCGATGCCGGGCAGGTCACCTGGCGCGGCGCTGAGAGCCATACCCTGCCGCGGTCGACGTGGGGTTACCTGCCCGAGGAGCGCGGCCTCTACCCCCGGATGCGGGTGATGGACCAGCTGGTGTTCTTCGCGGGCCTCCACGGCGTGCCGTCGGAGCGCGCGAAGCGCGAGGCGACCGCGTGGCTGCGCCGCTTCCGCGCCGAGGACCTGGCGAACCGCAAGGCGGAGCAGCTCTCGAAAGGCAACCAGCAGAAGATCCAGTTCATCGCGGCGGTCCTGCACGACCCACAGGTGCTGCTGATGGACGAGCCGTTCACGGGCCTCGACCCGGTCAACGTCATGCTTCTGCGGGAGGCCTTCCTGGAGCTGCGCGACCGCGGTCGCACCGTCGTCTTCTCGACCCACCAGATGGAGGTGGCGGAGGCCCTGTGCGAGTCCGTGGCGATCGTCGACCGGGGCCGGATGGTCGTCGGCGGCACGCTTCGCGAGGTGCGTCGATCAACCGGCCGCCGGATGATCCGGATCTCAGTCGCGGACGACCACCGCCTGCCGTGGCTCGCGGCGCTTCCCGGCGTCCGTGTCATCCAGGCGGGCGTCGACCGCTCGTCGGTGGAGCTCGACCCGGGCGTGGAGCCCGAGGACGTCCTTGCGGCGGCGGTCGGCGCGGGTGCCCGCGTCCTCCACTTCGAGGTCGCGGACCCGACGCTCGAGCAGGTCTTCATCGACCACGTGGGCCGGCCGCTGGACGAGGTCCTCCACCTCGCGCCGATCGCGGCCGGGGCGGGCGTGGCATGAGCGACGCCGGCGGTGGCCCCGAGCTGCGCGCGCCGGTCGGGCGGACTGCCGGCAGCGGCGGGATCGGCAACGCCGCCCTTGTCGCTCGCCGCGAGTTCATCGAGCGCGTCCGGTCGCGGGCGTTCGTGTTCTCGACGCTGCTGCTCGCGGGCCTCGCGGTCGTCGTGGCGCTGATCCCGCTCGGCGTGCGCCTCGTGGACCGTGCAACCGTCACGAGGGTCGCCGTCGTGGCGCCCGACAACACGCTGGGCGACCGGGCGGTCCAGGTCATGGACGGGTTCCTGAACGCGCGCCTCAGCTCCACGGGCGAGGGCCAGACCACGTTCACGTTCGAGCGCATGGATGACGGGGTCGCCGCTGCCGACGCGGTGCGCGAGGGGTCGCTCGCAGGGGCCGTTCTCATCTCACGCAAGCCGGACGGCGGGCTGGACTTCCGGGTGCTGAGCGTGGGCGGCCTGTCGCCGGACCGCGCGCAGCTGCTCCAGATCGGGGCATTCGCCGTGGGCATCCTCGACTGGACGTCGTCCCAGCCACCCAGCGACCACCCATTCGTCACCCCGGGCTTCGAGGTGGTGGACGCGGGCGCGGTCGCGGGCAGCGGTGGCGCGGACACCATCGATGCCGCGGAGTACGCGAGCCGGCGCATTGTCGGCATCGTGTTCGTGGTGCTCTCGTTCCTGACGCTCGTGTTCTACGGGCTGTGGGTGGCCTCGGGCGTGGTGGCGGAGAAGGCGGGACGCGTCATGGAGCTGCTGATCTCCGCGGCGACCGCGCCCCAGCTCGTCGTCGGGAAGATCGTCGGGATCGGGCTGGCCGGGCTGACCCAGGTGTCGCTCGTGCTCCTTCCGGCGCTGCTCGCCCTGCTCGCATCGGGCGAGATCGGGAACCGGCTGCTGGGGCCAGACAGCGGCACCGGCGCGTCGCTCGCGGGCCTGTCGCCGGGCCTCGTCGTCGCATTCCTCGTGTACTTCGTGCTGGGGTTCGCGCTCTACGCCGCCCTGTACGCGGGCGCGGGCTCGCTGCTCAGCCGCGCGGAGGACCTGCAGACCGTCGCGCTGCCGCTCTCGATCCCCGCGATCATGGGCTACTTCCCGGCCGTCCTCGCGCTCTCGGGCGGTTCGTCGGGCTTCATCCGGTTTGCCTCGTACGTGCCGCTGTGGAGTCCGTTCGTGATGCTCGCGAGGCTCTCGATCGGGCGGGTGGAGCCCTGGGAGCTGGCCCTGTCGCTGGGCCTGCTGGTGGTGACGGTGCCGCTGGTCACGTTCCTCGCGATCCGGGTCTACCGGGCGGGCGTCCTGCTCTACGGTCAGCCGCCCTCGGTGCGGACCTTCGTGCGTGCGCTGCGCGGCTGACGGCCGCTACCCGCCCGTCGCGTCCTCGTCGAACGGGAGACGCCGGAACAGCGCCAGGACGGGACCGGTCCCACTCGCCGACGGCTCCATGCCGGGCGCGATATCCGGTGCCGGGGCCTCTGCCGCAACCTCTCCCTCGGGCGTCGCGACGATCGATCGCCACAGGCGGCTGTGGACGCCGGGCAGGTAGGGCGAGGTTCGCCGCCTGGCGAGGACCCCGGCGATCCCCTGGGCCGAGACTGCATCGTGGAGCGCGCGACCCTCGCCCGCGATCGCCGGGACCACGACGACCTCGTCGCCCGGTCGCAGTACGCGGCGCAGGATCGCCCGGCGCTTCTCGAGCGGCGTTCGCAGCAGCCACACCCCATCGAGGTGCAGGATGTCGAACACGAGCAGCGCGACGGGGCGCCCGGCGCCGCCGTTGAGGCGCGCCCGGAGCCCCTCGTCGTCCGCACGGCCGCGGCCGTCGACGACCACCAGCTCGCCGTCGAGGACCGCGGATCGGGCCGCAACGCGGACGGCGAGCCCGGCGAGCTCCGGCAGGCGCGAGGCGAGATCCCGACCGGTCGGGTCGATGACGCGCACGTCGCCCGTGCCGGCGAGCTCCGCGGGCCCGACGTAGGTGAGCGCGCGGTGGCCGCCCCATGTTGGCTCGAACAGGTAGTCGGACGAGTCGAAGGCGTCCGGTCTCGGGACGGGCCACATCGGTGCCACGTCACCTGGACTCGGGAGCGCCGGATCGAGCCGGAAGGAGAGCTGCTCGGCCGCCATCGCCCGTCGATGGTAGCCCCTCCCCGTCGGGCGACCGCTCACCCCGGGTAGACTGGTCTCACCGTCCCGGCGATGCCCATCCCGCACTCGCCGCCCAGCCCCGCGCCCTCCCGGAGGAGCCCGTGCCCCGACCCGCGCGACCCGACGATCTCTACCGCCTCGCCGTTCCGTCCGAACCGCGCCTGTCGCCCGACGGCTCGCACGTGGCGTTCACGGTCAAGCGGACCGCCCCTGCGAAGGACGGGTACCGACAGGCGATCTGGATGGCGCCGACCGACGGTTCCTCCCCGGCGCGCCAGGTGACGATCGGCGCCAGGGCGGATCGGCATCCCCGGTTCTCGCCCGATGGCACGACGCTCGCGTTCATCAGCGACCGCCGCCTGTACGCGGAGGACGAGCCCGGTCGACCCAGGGACACGAAGGACCGCGACGACTGCTTCCAGGTCTTCCTGCTGCCGCTCGAGGGCGGCGAGGCGCGCCGCCTCAGCGACCTGCCCAAGGGCGTGACGGAGTTCGAGTGGTCGCCCGACGGCCGCTCGCTGGCGGCACTCTCGAGCTCGCTCGGCGTGACGATCGAGGCCGACCGCAAGCGGCGCAACCGCCTCCCCGACGCGAAGCCCGGGGAGACGCCGCTCAGCGACTACCGCTACATCGACCGGCTCGGCTACCAGTACAACGGGGCGGGCTTCGTCGACGACAAGGACCAGCACCTGTGGCTGATCGACGTCGCGACGGGCGATGCCCGCTCGCTCGTGTCGGGCCGGACGGCGGAGGCCAACCCCGCGTGGTCGCCCGACGGGACGCGGATCGCGTTCTCCGCCAACCGTGGCCGGAACCCTGACCTCCAGGAGCGGCGCGGGATCTACGTCGTGGACGTCGCGTCGGGTGACGTCAGCATCGTGGCCCGTGGCTCGGACTCGATCTTTGCCCTGCCGACATGGACCCGGGACGGCGCCGCCATCCTCGCGTTCGGTGATCGCTGGCCGCGGGTGGGCTACCGGACCGGGATCTGGCGCTTCGCCGCGGACGGCTCCGACGCGGGCCGCGGCGGCGGGACCGACCTCCTGGCGAAGAGCGAGCTCAAGCCGGACTCGGCGATGAACAGCGACATCACGCTCGGCGAGGGCCCCCGCCTCGTGCCCGCCGCGGACGGTCGTTCGGTGCTGTTCAGCGGTCCGGTTGACGGCTCGTACGAGCTGTGGCGCCTGGACCTGGACGGGCCTGCGGCGCCGGAGCGCCTCACGAGCGACCGCCACTACCTCGCAGGCTGGGACGCGGTCCCGGCCTCGAAGGGCGGTGACCGCGTGGCCGCGATCCGGTCCGCCGGTGCCGTGTTCCCCGAGGTCACGTCGTTCGACGTGCCCAAGGGTGGCACCGCCGGCCCGCGACGCACGCTCAGCGGCCTCAACGACGCCCTTGCGGGCGAGATCGCCCTCGTGGAGCCGGTCGAGCGCAGATGGCAGTCCGACGGACGCGAGATCCAGGGCTGGCTCCTGGCCGCCGGGCCGGGACGGCGGCCGCTGGCGCTCGAGATCCACGGCGGCCCACACACGCTCTACGGCTGGTCCCCGGTGCTCGAGTTCCAGGTCCTCGCAGGCGCGGGCATCTCCGTGCTCGCCTCGAACCCGCGCGGCTCCGAGGGCTACGGCGAGGCATTCAACCGGGCGAACCTCGCCGACTGGGGCGACGGGCCGATGGCGGACGTCATGGCGGGCGTGGACCAGCTGATCGCCGACGGGCTGGCGGACCCCGACCGACTCGGCGTCACCGGCGGGTCGTACGGCGGCTACCTGACGAACTGGATCATCGGCAAGTCGGACCGGTTCCAGGCGGCGCTCACCTGTCGTTCCTGCGTCGACATGCGGATGCTGTTCCTGACCGGTGACATCTCGGGCGGGGAGTGGGCGTCGATGGAGTTCGGCAAGAACCCCTGGGACGACGACGCGTATTTCTACGAGATCTCGCCGATCTCGCTCGCGGCGACGATGCACACCCCGTTGCTGATCCAGCACAGCGAGCGGGACCTGCGGACCACCGTGGGCCAGGCGGAGACGCTGTTCTCGGTCCTCCGCTCGCTCAAGCGCCCGGTCCGGTTCATGCGCGTCCCCGACGAGAGCCACGAGCTCACGCGATCAGGATCGCCATTCCGCCGGGCCGAGAACCTCGCCCAGGTCCGGGACTGGTTCGACCACTTCCTGGTGCAGGGGCGGACGAAGCTCCCGCAACCCCCGAGGAACCGCGCTGGCGCCTGATCCGGAGAGTCCCAATGCGAAGGGCCCTGCCGGAGCAGGCCCGATGCACCGCGCGGCAGGCGGCTGTGCTTGCCTCCGGGACCGGCACCGCCGGACGCAGATGCGGGTTGGCTCCGGGGCCGAGGTAGACTCGCGGCCATGACCACCTCCGTCGCGCGCGACACAGCCACCCGCGAGCGTGCGAGCGAGCTCATCCGTGCCTGGGACAGCCGCGCGGGAAGCCTCGGGACGCTGCTGGGTCGGGTGACGCCGGTCGACCAGGTGGGGGTCCAGGAGCGCGTCACCTCGCTGACCCGCCGCTCGATCAAGAAGGCGTCCAAGGTCTGGGCGCTGGACCTCACCATCCGGATGATCGACCTGACCACCCTCGAGGGGAAGGACACGCCGGGCAAGATCCGCGCGCTGTGCCACAAGGGCATGCGCCCGCAGCCGGGCGACCCGTCCATCCCGCACGTCGCCGCGATCTGCATCTATCCGAGCCATGTCGCCGAGGCCAAGGCCACGCTTGTGGGTTCGGGCGTGAAGGTCGCGAGCGTGGCAACGGCGTTCCCATCGGGCCAGACGTTCCTGGATATCAAGCTCGCGGAGACGCGGGCGGCCGTCGCGGCGGGCGCGGACGAGATCGACATGGTCATCGACCGCGGCGCCTTCCACTCGGGCGACTACGCCACGGTGTTCGAGGAGATCGTCGCGGTCAAGGACGCCTGCGGCGAGGCGCACCTCAAGGTCATCCTCGAGACCGGCGAGCTCGGCACGTTCGACAACGTGCGGCGGGCGTCGGTGCTGGCGATGGCCGCGGGCGCCGACTTCATCAAGACCTCGACGGGCAAGATCACACCCGCGGCGACACTCCCGGTCACGCTCGTGATGCTCGAGGCGATCCGGGACTTCGAGCGGGTGACCGGCAAGCAGATCGGCATGAAGCCCGCGGGCGGGATCCGGACGGCGAAGGAGGCGATCTCGTACCTGGTCGTCCTCTACGAGACGCTCGGGCCGCGCTGGATGACGCCCGACTGGTTCCGGTTCGGGGCGTCGTCGCTGCTCAACGACGTGCTGATGCAGCTCGAGAAGGAGCGGACGGGCGCCTACCAGCGGCCCGACCACTTCACGATCGACTGACGCGGGTCCCAGGCCACCGGCCGGCGGTGCCTACCACCGGAACGCCGGGCTCATGGTCAGGTAGATGGCGACGAAGCCGGCGGCGACGAGGACGGCAGCAGGCAGGGGATCTCCACGGGCGGATGATCTCGCCTGGCGCGGGGATCCTCAAGGGCCCGGGTGCCCACTCAGTGGATCAGCCCGGGAGCCGCTCCGCGACGCCCTCGAGGCGCCGGACCCCGGGCACGGTCCGGGCGAGGAAATCGAGGACCAGCGCCGTCTGGCGCACGCGCTCGTCGACGTCGAACGAGGCATGACCCGTCGAGTACGTGTAGACCTCGGGCGAGACCCCGCGCTCGCGCAGCCGTCCGACGTAGTTCCAGACCTGGCGGATCGGGCAGCGGGAGTCGTTCTCGCCGGCGAGGATCAGCAGCGGCGCCGTCACGGCGTCCACGTACGTCAGCGGGTTGCGCTCGCGATAGAGGTCCGGCCGCTCCTCGGGTGACCCACCGAACAGTGCGCGGTCCATCGCCTGAAGGATCGGTGACTCGTCCTCGTACGCGGCGGGATAGTCCGCCACGGGGACCGTCGCCACCGCCGACAGGAACCGCTCAGGGTGCCGCCCGACGCCCATGAGCGTCACGTAGCCACCCCACGAGGCCCCCGACAACGCGACCCGCGACGGATCCGCCAGCCCGCGCGCCACGAGGTCGTCGAGGCCGGCCATCACGTCCTCGAGCTCCATGAACCCCACGTTCCCCGTGAGCTCGTCGCGCCACGCCTGTCCGAACCCCGTCGACCCGCGGTAGTTGACCATCGCGACGAGCAGCCCGGCATCCACGTGCGCCTGGAGGTCCGGTGCCCAGCGGTCCATGTCCAGCATGTGCGGCCCGGCGTGGACCCGCAGCAGCACGGGGTACGGCCCATCGCCCTCGGGCCGGACCAGGAAGCCGTGGACGCGCTGGCCGTTGGGGTTCTCGAACCACCATGCCTCGAAGTCCCGGCCCAGGGGCGCGGACGGGCCCTCGGGCTCGACGATCGGATCCGCGGAGCCCACTGCGAGGATGCGTGCAGGGTGCTTGCCGTTGTGGACGCGATACCAGACCGTGCCGTCGGGCCGGACCGCGGCCGCGGTGATCGATCCGGGCTCCGTCGGGAGCGTCGCCAGCGTGTCCGTGGCCAGGTCGTAGCGGTGGAGCATGTGCCGCCCGTCGAGCAGCTGGAGGAGCAGCAGCGCACTGCCGTCAGGCCACCAGTCGACCGGCTGGACGGGCCCCCGGAGGTCCAGGACGAGGTCCCGCACCCCGCCCGTCGCCACGTCCCAGAGGGCCGGTCGCTCCTCGCCGGACCGTTCGTGCGCGATCGCCATCCGCAGGTCGCCGGCGATCGGCGAGAAGCCATGGCCCTCGAGGGACAGTCCGGGATCGCGGAGCTCCCCGCGCACCTCGCCGGTTGCGGCGTCGATCGCCCGCAGCGCCGGGTGCATGACATCCCCGTCCTCCATCACCGCCAGGACGACGACTGATTCGTCGGCCGAGAGCGCCCCCGACTCGCCCGTGCCGCTCATGGCCGCCCCGACGAGCGATACCGGCTGGGGATGGGCGTGGAGCTGCCGCGCGACCCCGCCCCGCTCCGAGGCCCAGACCGAGAACCCGTCGTCGTTGCTGACCCCGATGACGGTCCGGCGCCGCCCGATCGCGATGCCCTCGGTCCAGCCCTTGGGCACGCCTTCGAGCAGCGGCTCCGGCGCGAGCGCCTCCTCGAACGGGGCGATGACCCAGGACCCGGTCTCGGCGCCGGTCCCGTCGACGAACCAGACAATGCCGCTGCCGTCGAGCGTCGGTCGGCCATCGAGCACGCCGACCGCGTCGAACGTGATCTGGCGGCGCGCACCCGTCGTCCGATCCCACGCGTGGAGCTGGTACGAGCCGCTCTCGGTGGACGCCATGACCAGCCGGTCGGGTGCGTCGGCGGCCCACGACGGGAAGGACAGGATCGGGGCGCGGAAGCGGCGCTCCCAGCGCGGCGGCGTGGCCTCGGACATGCCCGCAGCGTACCCCGCGGACGCTGCCGCGCGTGCCTGGGCGATCCGGACGTGCATTCGAGCTCCCCCCTGTGCCGGCTTACGGGCCGTCGACGCTCCCGAACACGAGCGCGGCGTTGAGACCGCCGAAGCCGAAGGACGTCGAGAGGATCCGATCGTACGACCCCGCGCGCCCGGCGCGCAGGATGTTCGGCAGCAGCGCGGCCAGGTCCGGCTCGGGCGCCACGAGGTTGACCGTCGCCGGAACCCAGCCGTCGCGCATCGCGAGCGCCGCCATGGCCGCCTCGAGCGCGCCCGTCGCGCCCAGCGGATGCCCGGTCAACGCCTTCGTCGCGGAGACGGGGACGGTCGCGGCGCGAGCGCCGAGGCCTGCGGCGATCGCCCGCGCCTCTGCGATGTCGCCGATCGGCGTGGAGGAGGCGTGGGCGCTGACCCAGTCGATCTCGTCCGCACCGACATCCGCGTCGGCGAGCGCAAGCGTCACGGCGCGGCCGGCCTCGCGGCCGTCGGCCCGCGGCTGGACCATGTGGTGGGCGTCCGATGTCGCGGCGTAGCCCATGACCTGTCCGTAGACCTGTGCGCCGCGGGCCAATGCGAACTCCTCCGCCTCGAGGACGAGCAGCGCGCCGCCCTCGCCCATGATGAAGCCGTCGCGCGCGCCGTCCATCGGGCGCGACGCGTGGATCGGGTCGTCGTTGAAGCCATGGCCCAAGGCGCGGATGAGGTCGAAGGCGCCAAACGCGAGCGGCGACAGCGGGACCTCCACGCCGCCGGCGATGGCCGCGTCGATCTCGCCCGAGCGGATCGCTTTGGTCGCTTCACCGATCGCGACCGCGCCACTGGCGCACGAGTTGGCCGTGGACAGGATGGGCCCGCGGACCTCCAGGGCGATGCCCAGGTTCGCCGGCGCCGCTCCGCCGAACACGGCGAGCGCGAGAGTGGGGGAGACTGAGCGCAGGCCGCGCGAGAGGTACTTCTCGTGCTGGCCCTCCGCGAACGCGATCCCGCCCAGCGCCGACCCGAGGTAGATCCCGATCCGGTCGCCGTCGGGCGCGTTGGGGCCGCCCGGGACGAGGCCCGCATCGGCCATCGCCATCCGCCCCGCCGCCAGGCCGAACTGGCTGAACCGGTCCATCGCCCGGGCCGCGCGTGCGTCCATGAAGTCCAGTGGCAGAAAGTCGTCGACCTGGGCCGCCACCTGGGAACGGAACGCGGACGGGTCGAAGCGGTCGATGCGCTTCACGGGGCTGACGCCTGCCCGCAGGCCGGCCCGGAACGCGTCGAGGCCGATCCCGACTGCCGAGATGACCCCGATGCCGGTGATGACGACGCGCCGACGCCCGCGGGCTGCGGGGAGTGGAGTGGTCATGTCAGGTGTTCGCATCCGCGGCCCGATCGGACTCGTGCAGCGGTTCGTACCGCGGATCGTCGAGTGCCTCGGCGAGCGCGCGGAACGTGGCCAGGGTCCGGCCGGCGATCGGGCGGGTGAACAGCCGGTCCACGAGCCACGCGAACCCGGGGATGGCCGGCGCGAAGTCGTGCGCGATCTCGATCCGCGTGCCCTGCCCGCCGTCCGCCAGCATCACCGGCTCGATCGTCCAGGTCACGTCCATGCCCCTCGTTGCGCCCGCCACGTGCACGAACCGCAGGCGGCGCGACGCGGGCTCGTGCCAGGTCCGGCTGCGCCACGTCACCGGGATGCCGAGACCCAGCACCGGGACGAACGGCCGCCGGGCGATGAAGTCGCAGGCGAGCGTCCCGTCCGTCCCCGCGCCAACGGCCGCGGATCGCGAGTAGTGGGGGAGGAGCCATTCCCAGCGCGTCACGTCACGGGCCAGCCGGTAGACGAGCTCCGGGGGCGCGGCGACGTCGATCCCGATGGTGGAGTGCATCAGCCGCCACCGACGCGCGACGCCGTCACGGCGCGAGGAGCGCCGCAAGGAACCGCGGATCGAGGGCCCGGGACGCCGGGACGAGGTCGCCCATCACGAGGCCCATCGTCGCACGGACATCGTCACGGCGCGCGAGTCGCCGGCCTGCGTATCCGAACAGTCGCGGCCGGGCGAGGAATCCCTGGACAACCGACGAGACGAGGTCCTTGGTGCCGAACCTGGAGCGCATCGCCGCGTCATAGCCGGCGAGGCCGGCGGGAGCGCGGCCGCGAAGCTCGGCGTCGATCGCCTCCGCGGCGAGCCTGGCGCTCACGAGGGCGCGGTGGAGGCCCTCGCCGGTGAACGGGTCGAGGAAGCCGGCCGCGTCGCCGACGACCGCCCAGCCGGGCCCGGACCGGCGCTCGACGCGGCTCCCGAGCGGGCTGGCGCCGGCGATGGCGTCGGTTCGCTCGCCGTGGCGCCAGGCCTCCGCCTCGCCCTCCAACGATGGGATCGAGCGCAGCACGTGGTCGCCGGTGGCCGCGGCGCCGTCCCTCGCCAGCCGGTCGCGCCATTCGCGCCCCCCGAGCACGATCCCCACGTTGACCCGTCCACCGGGGACCGGCGCGAGGCCGCAGTACCCGCCGCCCGGAAGCACGACCATGCGTGCATCGCGCGCCGGATCGCCCGCCTCGTCGGTGACGTGCCAGGTCAGGCCGATCCGGTCGGCGAGCCGAGGCTCGCGGACCATGCCCGCCGCCGCGGCGACCATCGATCGTGGCCCGTCCGCCCCGACGATGACGCGCGCCTCGATGGTCTCCCCGTCCGCCGGGAGGTCTGGGCCCTTCGCGTGGACGGCAGCGCCGTGGCGATGGTCCGGCAGCTCCACGGAACGCACGGCAATCCCGCGCCGGACGTCCACGCCAACCTCGGCCGCGTGCGCCAGGAGCGCCGGGTCGAGGGCGGAGCGATCGAAGCCGACGGCTGTCTCGCCCGTGGCCTCGGCACCGTACGTGAGGCGAAACGCCGTCCGCGCGATGTCCGGCAGCTCCACGCGCATTGCCGGGATGGGACGGGCGACGCGCGCGATCGTCGCGTCGTCCAGGCCGGCGTGGCGCAGCTCGCGGATCGACGCGGGCGAGGAGAACACGCCGCCCGCCCGCCAGCGCCAGGTCGCGGCCCGCTCGAGGAGCAGCACGTCGTGCCCGGCGCGGGCGAGGTACGCGGCCGTGATGGCGCCCGCGGGCCCGCCCCCAATGACCACGACATCGGCGCGGAGCGTCATCGTGGGTGCGGCCCGGGAGCCCCGGCCGTGCCCTCGGCGGGGTCCTCGCGGGGCTCCTCCTCGGCCACCCGATCGGTCCGTCGCTGCTCGAGCTCGCGCATCGGCACGGCCGCGATCGCCACCCGGTGACCCGCAATCGCCGAGAACTCCGCGACCGGGCGGAGCGCCGCCCCAGCCAGTAGCGCGCGCAGCTCCACCCGGGTGTACGCGCGCTGGACCGAGAGCGGCCCATCGTGGCGCGTGTAGCGGTTCCTCGTGACGACCGCCAGCAGCACCCGCGCGCCGATCCAGTGGCGCCGGGCACGCACGAGGTCGTTGACGATGACGCCGAGGCGGGCGACGCGGGCAGCTTCGCGCAGGAACGTCAACGCGTCGGGCGGCTCGAGGTGGTGGACCAGCAGCGAGGCGTGGACGACATCGAAGGAGCGGTCCGGCCACGGCAGCGAGCGCCCGTCGGTGACGACGAGCTCGAGGCCCTCCGCGCCGGCGAGCCGGGGGTCGACGGCGCGTGCCGCCGCCAGCACCTCGTCCCGGGAGTCGACGCCCGTGACGCGGAGCGGACGACCGTCCCGGGCGGCACCGGCGAGGAGCGCCACAGGGATGTCCGCGCCACCCGTGCCCACGTCCAGGAGCGTGTGGGGGACGGACCGGCCGTCAAGCAGCCGGTCGAGGGCGTGCCGGGACACGGCCGTGCCACCCAGCCAGCGGTTGATCCGCGCGAGGTCGCGCAGGTTGCCCCGGAGGACGGCGGGGTCGTCCAGCGGGCCGTCGAGCAGCTCTGTGGCACCGGCGAGTCGTCGCATCGCCGCAGGGTAGCGGTCGCGGGTCAGCGCGGCGCGTAGGCCAGCAGGGCGACGCCAGCCATCACGAACACACTCGCCGGGATGACGACGAGGAGGCGGCGCAGCCGGAGTCGCTCGACGTCCGGATCCGGGTCGCGTCGGACCAGCCACTCGGCACCGGGCCTGCCGCGGTGGACGCGCTCGTATGCCGCGAGGTAGCGCTTGGCGGCATCGCGGTGGAGCACGACGAGCACCATCGCGGTCCCGAACAGGACCCACCCGATCGACTGCACTCACTCCTCCTCCGGACGCGGAGCCGCAGCATACCGGCGCCGCCGGGCCGAACCCGCCGGGACGGCCCTGCCCGGATGCCATAATGCCCGGGTGAGCACCGACCGATCGATCGCGCCGTCGAGCGCCACGCCCGCCTCGTCGTGGGGCCTGGGCGACGGGCAGGCGATTCCGTGGGAGTACGCCCCCGCTCCGGAGGCACGCGACGTCGTCCGGCTGGAGGAGCGCTACGGCCTGTTCATCGATGGGCGGACCCGCGACGCCTCGGACGGCGGCACGTTCGTCACCGTCGATCCGTCCACCGAGCTGCCGCTGGCCTTGGTCGCCAAGGCCACCCCGGCCGACATCGACCGTGCCGTCCGAGCCGCGGTCCGCGCCGGCCGTCGCTCGTGGGGCGCCCTCCCGGGCCGCGAGCGTGCGAAATACCTGTTCCGGATCGCGCGCATCCTCCAGGAGCGCAGCCGCGAGTTCGCCGTCCTCGAGACGATGGACTCCGGCAAGCCGATCAAGGAGAGCCGCGACGTCGATATCCCGCTCGCGGCCGCGCACTTCTGGTACTACGCGGGCTGGGCGGACAAGCTCGAGTATGCCTTTCCAGGGCGGGTCGCCAAGCCGCTGGGCGTCGCCGCGCAGATCATCCCCTGGAACTTCCCGCTGCTGATGCTCGCCTGGAAGATCGCCCCGGCGCTCGCGGCCGGCAACACGGTGGTGCTCAAGCCCGCGTCCACCACGCCGCTGTCCGCGCTCCTGTTCGCCGACGTCTGCCGCCAGGCGGACCTGCCGCCCGGGGTCGTCAACATCGTCCCGGGGCCGGGCGAGATCGGCATGGCGCTCGTCACCCACAAGGACGTCGCCAAGGTCGCGTTCACCGGGTCCACGGAGATCGGCAAGAAGATCCAGCGCGCGATCGCCGGGACGGACAAGGCGCTCACGCTGGAGCTGGGCGGGAAGGCCGCGAACATCGTGTTCGAGGACGCGGCGCTGGACCAGGCGGTGGAGGGCATCGTCAACGGGATCTACTTCAACCAGGGCGAGGTGTGTTGCGCGGGGTCCCGGCTGCTCGTCCAGGAGTCCGTCGCGGACGACATCGTCGTGCGGCTCAAGGACCGCCTGGCGACCCTTCGCGTGGGCGATCCGCTGGACAAGAACACCGATGTGGGAGCGATCAACTCGAAGGCCCAGCTGGACCGGATCACGGAGCTCGTGGCGTCGGGCGAGGCCGAGGGCGCCGAGCTCTACCAGCCGGCCTGTGACCTGCCGGAGCGCGGCTGGTTCTTCCGTCCGACGCTGTTCACGAACGTCGCCCAGAGCCACCGGATCGCGAAGGAGGAGATCTTCGGGCCGGTGCTCTCCGTCCTGACGTTCCGCACACCCGACGAGGCGGTCGAGAAGGCGAACAACACGGCCTACGGGCTGTCGGCCGGGATCTGGACCGAGAAGGCGTCGAAGGTGTTCGCGATGGTCCAGGCGATGAAGGCGGGCGTCGTGTGGGCCAACACGTTCAACCGCTTCGACCCGACCTCGCCGTTCGGTGGCTACAAGGAGTCGGGCTTCGGGCGCGAGGGCGGCATGCACGGCCTCCACGCCTACGTCCGGCTGGAGGACCGCTAGGTGGCCGCGAAGGGCAGCGAGCGGATCCCGGTCCTCAAGACGTACAAGATGTACGTCGGCGGGCAGTTCCCGCGGACGGAGAGCGGCCGCTCCTATCTCGTCAGCACCGCCGACGGCTACCCGCTGGCGAATGCCTGTCGCGGCTCGCGCAAGGACCTCCGCGAGGCGGTCCGGATCGCCCGGGCGGCCAGCGGTGGCTGGGCCGCACGCACGGCGATGAACCGCGGCCAGGTGCTGTACCGGGTGGCGGAGCTGATGGAAGGCCGGTTCGACCAGTTCACGGGCGAGGTTGCGACCGCCGAGGGCCTCGACAACCGCCAGGCGCGTGATGTCGTCGCGCGGGCTATCGACCGCTGGGTGTGGTACGCGGGCTGGACCGACAAGATCGCGCAGGTCCTGGGCTCGTCCAACCCGGTCGGGGCGCCGTACTTCAACTTCACGATCCCGGAGCCATCGGGCGTCGTCGGGATCGTCGCTCCGGAGGCAAGCTCGCTGCTGGGCCTCGTCTCGCGGCTCGCGCCCGTGCTGGCGGGTGGCAACGTGGCCGTCGTCCTCGCGTCGGAGGGTCGGCCGCTGCCCGCGATCACGCTCGCGGAGGTCCTGGCGACCTCGGATGTCCCGGGCGGCGTCGTGAACATCCTCACCGGGTACCGAGCGGAGCTGGTGCCGGTCCTTGCCGCGCACCGGGACGTCGACGGGGTGGACGGGTGGGGCATCCCCGACGACCTCCGGACTGCCGCCGAGGTGGCCGCGGCCGACAGCGTCAAGCGCGTGACCCGGCGCCCCCGTGGCGTCACGGACGCCCGGTTCGACTGGCTGGACGACCGCGCCGCCGAGCGACCCGAGTGGATCGCCGCGTTCCTCGAGATGAAGACCGTCTGGCACCCGATCGGCGTCTGACGCCGTGATCGTCGTTGCCGGCGAGGCCCTCGTCGACCTCATCGCCCGCTGGGACGGGTCCATCGTCGCCATCCCGGGCGGCGGGCCGTACAACGCAGCGCGCGCGATCGGGCGGCTCGGGGTGCCGGTCGCGTGGATCGGCGGGCTCTCCTCGGACCACTTCGGGCGGGACCTGGAGGCCGGGCTGGTTGCGGACGGCGTGTCCACGGCGCTCGTCCAGCGGACCGACGCACCGACGACGCTCGCGCTCGCGGAACTGGACGCATCGGGCGGTGCCTCGTACCGGTTCTACACGGAGGGGACGTCGGCGCCGGCAGTGCTCCCGGGACCGCTCGTGGACGGGTTGCCCGCGGGGACGCGCGCCGTGCACGCGGGGACGCTTGGCTTCGTCCTCGAGCCGATGGCCTCGACGCTCCAGGGCCTGGTTGCGGGCCTGCCTGACGACACGCTGCTGATGGTCGACCCGAACTGCCGTCCATCGATCACCCGCGATCCCGCCGCCTACCGTGCGCGGATGGCCGTGGTCCTGGCCCGCGCCGATGTCGTCAAGGTGAGCACGGACGACCTCGCCTTCCTCCGGCCCGCCGAAGACCCGATGACCGCCGCCGCCTGGATTGCCTCGCTCGGGGCGTACGGGGTCCTCGTCACGGACGGCGGGGGATCGGTCCGCGTCCTGGTCGGTGGCCGATCCACCACGGTCGACGTCCCGCGAGTGACCGTCGTCGACACGGTTGGGGCGGGCGATACGCTCGGGGGATCGCTGCTCGCGTGCCTCGTCCACGACGGCGTCACCCGCGCAACCGTAGATGACGCGGCGATCCTCCGGGCGACCCGCCTTGGGGTTCGTGCGGCTGCGATCGCCTGTACCCGGGCAGGCGCGAACCCGCCCACGCTCGCCGAGCTCGGCGGCTGGCCTCCGCTTCCAGCGCCACGTTGACCCGCCGATCCACCGCCCCCGCCGATCCACCGCCCTCCGACTCAGCGGTGAGTCAACACGACCGCTGCCGAGCGTGACTTCGCGCCCCAAATCGAGGTTTGGCCATCAACTCGCGCAAGGCGACGCCGATCCTGACTCACATGCGAGTCACCACGGCCCGGCCTGGCGGAGAGGCGGGGGCTGCGACCGACGACGCAGCAGATCTTGGCAGTTCCGTATTGACTGAAAGTTGGCAATCGGCGTAGGGTCTGTCCATGCGACGCGACGAGCAGGAGTTCATCGAACGCTGGTCGGCCATCCTCGCCCAGGAGGGCCTGCCGCCGGTCGCGGGTCGCCTGTGGGCGTGGCTCCTCGTGTGTGATCCGCCCGATCAGAGCGTGGAGCAGATCGTCGAAGCGATCGGCGCCAGCCGCGGCGCCATCAGCGGCGCCGTGCGGATGCTGGAGCCCTCGGGCCTCATCGTCCGCACCAAGCGACGCGGCGATCGACACGAGTACTGGCGCACATCCCCGGACGCCGTCGTCCACAGCCTCGAGGCGAAGGAGCGCGCCACCCGCCCGTCGCTGGACGCGCTGGACGCGATCCTCACCTCGCTCGCCGACCGTGAGCCCGAATCGCTCTCGCGTCTCCGCGAGGCCCAGCGCCTCTACGAGATGCTGCTTGAGACGTTCCCCGCCCTCATCGCCCAGTTCAAGGCCGAGCGGGCGGCAGTCGCCGCCGCGAGCGTCCCACCGGGAAAGGACTGAGATGCCCGCCATCATCCGCACGGAGCGGCTCACCAAGACCTACGGCGCCCACCGGGGGATCGTCGACGTCGACCTCGAGGTCGGCGCCGGCGAGGTATTCGGCTTCCTCGGGCCGAACGGCGCGGGCAAGACGACGACCATCCGCACGCTCCTGGACCTCATCCGGCCCACCTCCGGGCACGCGTTCGTGTTCGATGTCGAGACGACCGTCGACCCGGTCGCGATCCATCGCCGCATCGGCTACATCCCGGGCGAGTTCTCGCTCTACGACCGCCTCACCGGCGGACAGACCATCGAATACTTCGGCAACCTCCGCGGGGGCGTCGACCGGGCATATCGCGACGGGCTCATCGAGCGGCTGGACGTCGACACGTCGCGCAAGTTCAAGGAGTACTCCAAGGGCAACAAGCAGAAGGTCGGGCTCGTGATCGCGATGCAGCACAGGCCCGAGCTGCTGATCCTCGACGAGCCCACCTCCGGCCTCGATCCGCTCGTCCAGCAGTCGTTCTACGCCCTCGTCCGCGAGGCCCAGGCCGAGGGCCGGACGGTGTTCCTCTCAAGTCACATCCTGTCCGAGGTGGAGCGCACCTGCGATCGTGTCGCGATCATCCGCGACGGGCGTCTCGTCAAGGTCGACAGCGTGGAGGGCCTGCGGGACCTCGCTCACCACGAGGTGGAGCTGCGTTTCGTGGACGGCGTCCCGGCGGATGCGTTCGCCGGGCTGCCCGGCGTGTCCGACGTGAAGATCCACGACCACACCCTGCGCATGCGCGTCTCGGGGCCGATTACACCAGTGGTGCAGGCGGCCGCGCGCTACGAGCTGCTGGATTTCGTCTCGCGCGAGCCCACGCTCGAGGAGACCTTCCTCGCGCAGTACGGGTCGGCGGCGACGGAGGAGCCTGCAGCATGAGCGCGGGCGTCACCCAAGTCGGCGCCGGTCGGACCACGACCTCGGCGCTCAGCCGGATCTACGGGCTGGGCAGCGTCTACGCGAAGACCCTGCGGGACTCGCGCCTCGCCGTGATCATCATGGGCGGACTCCTGGGGCTGCTGCTCATCTCCGGCGGCGTCGCCTTCGGCGAGGCGTACAGCACGCCGGCGTCGCGCGAGGAGCTGCGCAAGCTCGTGGAGAGCCTGCCGCCGGCGATGGCCGGCATCTACGGCAACCCATTCCCGGTCGCGATCGAGACGCTCGGCGGCTCGATCGGCTGGAAGACGGCGGCGTCGATGGGTCTCATCGCAAGCCTGTGGTCGATCCTCGCCCTCTCGGGCACGCTCGCCGGCGAGGTCCGGCGGGGCAGCCTTGAGTTCGTGGCGACGACCCCGCTGGGCATGCGCCGGATCGCGCTCGAGAAGCTCGGCGCGCACCTGACGGGCATGTTCGTCGTCGTCGTCATCACCGGCCTCGCAGCGCTCGTGGCGGGGACGTTCGGGACCCTGTCGGGCGACGAGATCCCGCTCTCGCGGGCCGTCGGGTTCGCCGCCTGGATCGGCGTCGTCGCCCTCGCGTCCGGGTCGGTTGCGTTCGCGCTCTCGCCCGTGGTCGGGCGGGGCGCCGCGGCGGCCATCGCCGGCGCCGTGCTGCTCATCGGCTATTTCGGCAACGGGTACCAGGCGGCCGTGCCCGCCTTTGCGCCACTCGCCAACCTGACGTGGTTCGGATGGACGGTCCATCACCAGCCCCTCGCAGGCCAGTTCGACTGGCCGTCGCTCCTCCCCGGCATCCTCGTCGCGGTCGTGCTGTTCACGGTCGGCGTGGTCGCGTTCTCGAAGCGCGACCTCGGCGCGACGACCCGCATCCCATGGCCGAGGGTGCCCGCCATCGCACTGGGCCTCGGCGGGCCGCTGCGCCGCTCGTTCGGGGAGCGGCTGCCGCTGGCGACCTGGTGGGGGATCGGGCTCGGGCTCATGGGCTTCGTGTTCGGGGCAGCGGCATTGTCGTTCAGCGACACGCTCAAGCACCTGAGCCCGGACACGCTCGCGATCTTCGAGTCGATCTTCCCGCAGATCGACCTCCTGAGTGGCTCGGGCGCGTTCCTCCAGCTCGCGTTCGTCACCTTCGGGTTCATCCTCGCAGGCTTCGCCGCGTCCACGCTCGTCAACGGCTGGGCCTCCGACGAGACCGAGGGCCGCCTCGAGATGCTCCTGTCCACGCCGATGTCTCGGGTCCGCTGGGCGATCCGCGGCGGCCTTGGCCTGTACGCGGCGATCGCCGTGTTCACGGCGATCGTCATGGCCGGGATCGCGCTCGGGTCGCTGGTCACGGGCGGCGAGGTCCTGACGCCGATCCTCGGCACGATCGTCATCGGGCTGTACGCGTTCGCGCTCGCCGGCATCGGGCTGGCCGTGGGTGGCGTCCTTTCGACGTCGTTCGCGGGCGAGGTCGTTGCGCTGGTGGTCATCGTCACCTTCCTCATCGACCTCGTCGCACCCGCGCTCAGGCTGCCCGACTGGGTCCGCCAGTTGGCGCTCACGTCGCACCTCGGCCAGCCGATGGTCGGACTGTGGGACTGGGTCGGCATGGCGGCGTGCGTCGCGATCGCGGTTGGCGGCCTCCTGCTCGGTGCCTGGGGCATCGCCCGGCGCGACGTCCAGCGCTGATCGCCTGCCGTGGCGTTGGGTCGACGACCTAGACTCGGGGCGTGGATCCCGTCGCGCTCGGCTTCATCACGCTCGCCGCGGTCCTCCACGCAGGGTGGAACATCCTGCTCAAGACGGCGGGCGACCCGCTCCGGACCGCAACCGTTGGTGTCGTGGCCGCCTCCGCGGTCCTCGTCCCGGCGGTGGCAGCGGGCTGGCTCGCGTTCGGACGGCCAGCGATCCCTCTCGTTGCGTGGATCATCGGGATGGTGTCCGGCGGCGTCGAGGTTGCCTACTTCGTGTTCCTCGCGGCGGCCTACCGGCGCGGCGACCTGTCGGTCGTGTACCCGCTCGCCCGTGGGTCGGCGCCGCTGCTCGCGATCGTGATCGGCGTCGGCGTGCTCGGGGAGCGGCTGGTGCCCGTCGCGTGGCTGGGGGTGGCGCTGCTGCTCGCGGGGCTGCTCGTGGTGCAGCGGCCGTGGCGGCTGCTGCGGGCCGCGCCCGGCGACGACCGTTCGGCGGCCGGGTTCGCCCTCCTGACAGGGGCGATGATCGCGACGTACTCTGCGCTGGACCGGGTCGGCGTGCAGCTTGCGCCAGCCTGGGCGTACGCGGGGATCCTGTGGCCCGTGTGCGGGCTCGGCCTGGTCGCCGTGGCCGTGGCCCGCGGCCGCATCAGCGCGAGGGCGGGTCCGGCCGGTGGCAGGACCGCTGACGTTGCCGCGGGACCGGTGCCCGTCGATCGAGGACGCGCCGTCGCGGGCGGTTTCCTCACATTCAGCGCCTATGGGCTGGTCCTTGCGGCGCTCAGCCGAGCGCCCCTGGCGATCGTCGCGCCACTTCGCGAGTCGGCGGTGGTGCTGACCTCGATCTGGGGCGTCGTCCGGCTGCGCGAGGCCACCGGGCTCCAGGAGGTGGGGATCCGGATCGGAGGCTCGCTGCTCGTGCTCGCCGGCGCGCTGGCGCTCGCGCTGGGGCGCTGAGCACGGGCGCGAAGGGACTACGGCCGGTGGCGATGCATCCGCGGGGTGTCGTGCCGCGAACCGGGGGGCGACGGGCGGCGAACCGGTCGACGTCGGGACCTGATCGGGTCCACCATGGAGCCTTGACCGGGATGACCGCGCGGTGGCGCGATGGGCCATCCCCACGCCACGACTGAGGACCATATGCCGCCCCTGACCCTCGGCTACAAGGCATCCGCGGAGCAGTTCCCGCCCCGCCGCCTGCTCGACCTCGCGATTGCCGCCGAACATGCCGGTTTCGATTCTGTCTGGACCAGCGATCACTTCCAGCCCTGGCGCCACACGGATGGCCATGCGCCGAACGCGCTCGTGTGGCTGGGCGCCGCGGCGGTTGCGACGAGCAGGGTCACCCTCGGCACGTCAGTCCTCACACCCTCGTTCCGGTACAACCCGGCGATCGTCGCCCAGGCCTTCTCCACGCTGGGCTGCCTCGCCCCCGGACGGATCATCCTGGGCGTCGGGACCGGCGAGTCGATGAACGAGGTCCCGGTCGGCGTCGACTGGCCCGAGCAGAGCGAGCGATTCGCGCGGCTCAGGGAAGCCGTCCAGCTGATCCGGGCGCTGACGGCCCCGGGTGCCGAGGTCGTCGACTTCGAGGGCGAGTACTTCAAGACCCACGAGGCGACGATCTACGACAAGCCCGACGAGCCGCTGCCGATCTACATCGCGGCATCCGGGCCCGCGGCGGCGCGGCTGGCGGGGCGCCTCGGCGACGGGTTCATCTGTACCTCCGGCAAGGGCCGCGAGCTGTACGTGGACACGCTGCTCCCGGCGCTCGCCGAGGGGGCGGAGAAGGCGGGCCGCGACTCGTCCACGATGGACCGGATGATCGAGATGAAGGTGAGCTTCGACCCGGATCTCGGGCGCGCCATGGAGGACACGAAGATCTGGGCGGCGCTTGCGCTCACGGGGGAGCAGAAGATGGGCATCCACGATCCCCGTGACATGGAGATTGCCGCGAAGGAGGCCGAGCCATACGCGCACAAGCGCTGGCTCGTCTCGGCGGACCCGGAGGAGCACATCGAGCAGATCCGCCCGTACCTCGAGTACGGGTTCACACACCTCGTGTTCCACTTCCCGGGCCCCGACCAGGAGGCCTCGATCGCCCGCTATGGGGAGCAGATCCTGCCGCGGCTGCGGGAGCGCTTCGGCGGCTGATCCGGCGGGCGACGCGGGACGGCGGAGGTGCGCCGCGGTTCGGGCGATCCGTCCTACGATCAGGGGAGATGCCCCGGATCCGCCTCCTCTACCTGCTCCAGGGCCTCGCGGTCGCCGCCTTCGGACCGTTCGTGCCCGTGATCCTCGCGGAGCGCGGGTTCGCGCCCGCTTCGATCGGGCTCGTGTTCGCCGCCACCAGCCTCGTGTACGTCGTCTCGGTCCCGGCGTGGGGCCATCTCGGTGACGTCGTGCTTGGGCGATCCCTCGCCCTGCGGCTCGCGATGCTCGGTGCCGCGGCGATGCTCCTGGTGTTCGCCCTGCCTCTCCCGCTGCCGGCACTCGCCATCATCTACGTCGGGTACGCGACGTGCTTCGGTGCCGCAGGCCCGCTGTCCGACGCCCTCGCCGTCAACGCTCTCCGTGACCCTGGCCGCCAGTACGGCAAGATCCGCGCCCTGCTCTCGGCGTCGTTCACCGTCACGGCCATCGGGTTCGGGCTGCTCTACGGCGTCGCCGGCTACTGGCCCGCGCCGTTCCTGTTCGTCGCCTTCGCGCTGGTCCTCGCCTGGCTCGGCGGGAGCATTCCTGATCGTACGCGCGCGGCGCTCGTGGTCCATCGGCGCGGCGGGGCCATCCGCGAGGCGCTCGCGATGCAGCCCGCGCTTCCGAGGGTGCTGATCGCGGTCGGCATCGCGCACGTCGGCGTGTTCGTCGGGTTCTCGTTCCTCTCGCTGCGGCTGGTGGAGCTTGGCGGCGGTGCCCCGCAGGTGGCGCTGTCGTCGGCCACGGCCGCGGCGGCCGAGGTGGTCGCGATGGTCGCCGCCGGGCGGATCGTCCGCCGGATCGGAATGCGCGCGATGTTCGCGTGCGCGAGCCTGTTGTCGGCCGCCGCCTTCGCCTCGTGGGCAGTGCTCGCGACGCCGGACGCCATCATCGCGACGCGCATCGTGTCGGGGATCGGCTACGCCGGCATCTTCATCGCGAGCGTCACTTCGATGCAGCTGCTCCTGCCGTCTCGCCTCCAGGGATCGGGCCAGGCGCTCGCATCGATGACGACGGCGGGGATCGCGGCATTCGTGGCCAACGTGCTCGGCGGCCTCATCTATGGCGGACCCGCCCACGAGCTGCTGTTCGGCGTCGGGGCCGGGTTCGCGCTCGTTGGCGCCCTCCTCGGCTGGTGGTGGATGCCGCACCGCAACGCCGGACGGTTCGCGGAGCCGACGGTGCAGCCAACCGTCACCGACGTCGTCGCCGGACCAGCCCCCGGGCCGTCCCTGGAGGCGCCAGGCTAGCCGCGTCCCTCCGCCTGGGCCCTGTCGGCCCGCGAGTCGAGGAGTCGCCGTAGTGCGGGACCGCTGTTGACGAGGGCGATCCCGGCGATGACGAGGAGGGCACCGGCGACCCGGTTGATCGTGATCGGGTCGTTGAGGACCGCCGCGCCGAGCGCGATCCCGACGACGGGCAGCAGGTACGCGACCATCGACGTCCGCGTTGCGCCCCAGTTGGCGAGGATCGTGAAGTAGCAGATGTACGCGAAGCCCGAGCCCAGGATGCCCAGCCAGGTGATCGCGAAGATCGCCTCCGGTGCCGGGTGTACTGTGCCCAGCGGCCGGTCGATCACGAGCGCCAGCGGCACGATGATCAGGGCGGCGAAGAAGACCTGGAACAGGGCCGGGATGCGCGGTGCGAGGCCCTTCACGTTGCGCTTCGCGTAGACGTTGCCCATGGCGTAGAACAGGCTCGAGCCGAGGAGCATGACCTCGCCGGTGAAGTCGGCGTCAGAGAGGTTCACGAGGTCCGGCGCGACCAGCAGGATGACGCCCGCAAAGCCCAGCGCGAGGCCGCCGACCTTCGGCCACGTGATCCCTTCCTCGGGGATGAAGAAGGGCGCCATCACGATCACGAACAGCGGGACCGTGGCGTTGAGGATCGAGGCGAGGGCGGAGTCGATCGAGCGCTCGCCCTCGGCGATCAGGATGAACGGGACGACGATGTTGACGCAGGCCATCACCAGCAGATGGCCGTACTGGCGCCGAGAGCGGGGGAGCGGCTCGCGCGTCACCAGGACCACGGTCCACAGGAAGATCGAGGCGAGCACCAGGCGGCCGGCGATCAGCGTGAGCGGCGGGACCGTCTCGAGGCCGATCTTGATCCACAGGTAGGACGATCCCCAGAGGAATCCAAGCCCCAGGAAGAGCGCCCAGACGAGCGCGTTCGAGTTCCGTTGCATCCGCGGATGGTACCGGTCGTTGGCCCAGTCTCATGGGCCAATCACCGTCCGGGATCGGGGACCACATGCGTGCCGTGGCGTTCGGGGCCATGTCCGTCGGGGGACCACCGCTCCGCGCGGGCGAGCCCATCGCCCTGGTCCGTCGGCGGTAGGCTGGGTGCCATGACCTCGTCCGCAGTGCCCGTCGATCTTGCCCGTGACCCCGCGGCCCTGGCGGCACGGCTGGCGCAGCTCGACGTGGTCGCCGCCGCGGACCCGGCCGCAGTCCGGGTTGTCCACGCGCCCGGACGCGTGAACCTGATCGGCGAGCACACTGACTACAACGAGGGGTTCGTGCTCCCGGTGGGCATCGACCTCGGGATCGCGATCGCGCTCGTGCCCACGGACGACCGGCGCGTCGAGGTCACGCTCGCTGCGACGGGGGAGCGCGAGGGCTTCGACCTCGACGCGATCGGCCCGAGGCGCGGCAGCTGGATCGACTATGTCGCGGGCACCGCGTGGGCGCTCGCGGAGCGCGGCGTGGCGACACGCGGGTTCCGGGGCGTGCTCGCGTCGGACCTGCCGCAGGGTTCCGGCTTGTCCAGCTCCGCCGCCCTGGAGCTCGCGTCCTCGCTCGCGCTGTGCGGGGGTGAGCTGCCACCGATCGACCGGATGGCCCTGGCGCAGACCGCGCAGCGCGCGGAGAACGCCTACGTGGGCGTGAACTGCGGGCTCATGGACCAGTTCGCATCCGCGTTCGGCGAGACGGGGAGCGCGCTGCTGCTCGACTGCCGGACGCTCGAACACCGGACCGTGCCGCTGCCGCTGGACGAGGTCTCGCTCGTCGTGTGTCACTCCGGGTCGCCGCGCCGGCTGGAGGCATCGGCGTACAACGAGCGCCGGTCGCAGTGCGAAACTGCGGTCGCCGCGATCGCCGCCGTGGAGCCCGGGGTGACTGCCCTGCGCGACGTGACGCCGGCGATGCTCGAGGCGCACCGTGACCGGATGAGCCCGCTCGTCCACGACCGCGCCGAGCACATCGTCCTTGAGAACGAGCGGGTGCTCGCGGCGATCGAGGCGTTCGCCGCGGGCGATCTCGACGAGGTTGGCCGCCTGTTCTACGCCAGCCACGCCTCGATGCGTGACCTGTTCGAGATCAGCAGCCCGGAGCTCGACGCCCTCGTCGAGATCGCCGCGACGACCCCCGGGGTCCATGGGGCACGGCTCACTGGCGCCGGGTTCGGCGGCTGCACCATCAACCTCGTCCGGCGGGAGGCCGTGGGCGCGCTCCGGGAGGCGGTCATGCGCGACTACCCGGCCCGCACCACCCTCGTCCCACGCGTGTTCGAGGTCGTGCCGAGCCCCGGTGCGGCGGTCGTCCGTGGCTGAGGACGCGGGCGGCCCCGGCCTGTTCGCGGACCCGCACCGCCGGTATGACCCGCTGCGCGACGAGTGGGTGCTGGTGTCGCCCGGACGCACGAACCGCCCGTGGCAGGGTGGCGAGGAGCGGCCCCAGGTGGAGCGCAGGCCGGCCTTCGACCCCGCCTGCTACCTGTGCCCGGGGAATACGCGCGCGAACGGCGAGCCCAACCCGGGCTACGCGTCCACGTACGTCTTCACCAACGACTTCGCCGCCTTGCGACCCACGACCAGCGATGATGTGTTCGAGGACGGCCTCCTCCGCGCCGAGGGCGAGCGGGGGACGTCGCGCGTCATCTGCTTCTCGCCGCGCCACGACCTGACGCTCGCCGGGATGGCGACCAGCGACGTGCGGAGCGTCGTGGACCTGTGGGCATCGCAGACCGAAGAGCTCGGCGCGCGCTACCCGTGGGTCCAGGTGTTCGAGAACCGCGGCGAGGCGATGGGCGCCTCGAACTCTCACCCTCACGGCCAGGTCTGGGCCGGAACGGCGCTGCCCACCGGGCCCGCACGCGAGGATGCCGCCCAGCGCGCATACCGGGCTCGGACGGGTGGCTCACTGCTGCTCGACGTCGCCCGCCAGGAGGCGGATGGCCCTCGCGTCGTGGACCAGGACGACGACTGGCTGGTTATCGTGCCCTTCTGGGCCGTCTGGCCGTTCGAGGTCCTCGTGCTCCCGCGCCAGCCCGTCGCGCGGCTGCCGCAGCTCGACGACACGCGGCGGGACGGGTTGGCGGCGATCCTCGGCCGCGTGCTCCGCCGCTACGACGCCCTGTTCGGCGTCCCGTTCCCGTACTCGATGGGCTGGCACCAGGCCCCGTTCACGGCCGACGCGGACCTCGACGCGTGGCAGCTCCACGCGCACGCGTATCCACCGCTCCTTCGATCGGCGAGCGTGCGCAAGTTCATGGTCGGCTACGAGCTCCTCGCGGAGGCCCAGCGGGACCTCACTCCCGAGGATGCCGCAGCACGGCTCCGGGACCTCGACCCCGGGGCCTGAGCGTCCGGGCGGCAGCACGCCCCGGTACGATGACGCCAGCCCAGGCACGGAGGCAACATGCGCATGTGGGGTGGCCGGTTCGACGCCGGGCCGGACGCACGGATGGCGGACTTCACGCGGTCCATCGAGGTGGACGCGGAGCTGGCGCTCGACGACATCGCGGGATCGATCGCGCACGTCCGCGGCCTGGGACGCGCGGGTCTCCTGACCGACGAGGAGGTCGGAACGCTCGAACGCGGCCTCGTCTCGCTCCGCGGCGACGTGGAGGCGGGTACCGTCGCCTGGGATCCGGCGCTCGAGGATGTCCACATGAACCTCGAGACCATGCTCACGGAGCGCGTGGGTGCGGTCGGCGGCAAGCTCCACACGGGCCGCTCCCGGAACGACCAGGTGGCGACCGACCTGCGGCTTTGGACGCGGCGTGCCGTCGACCGGATCGACGCGGGCATCGTCGGTCTCGAGCGGGCGCTGGTCGACCTCGCGGAGCGCGAGGGGGATGCCGTGCTGCCCGGGACGACCCACATCCAGCCGGCGCAGCCCGTCCTGCTCGCGCATCACCTGCTCGCCTACGTCGAGATGCTGGAGCGGGACCGCGGACGCCTGGCGGATGCCCGGCGCCGGCTCAACGTCTCGCCCCTTGGCGCGGGCGCGCTCGCCGGCGCGGGCTATCCGCTCGACCGCGAGACGACAGCCGCGGAGCTCGGCTTCGACGCCGTCACGGCGAACTCGCTCGACGCGGTGTCGGATCGGGACTTCGTGGTAGAGGTGCTCGGCGCGAGCGCGCTGGCGATGGTCCACCTGTCGCGGCTCGCGGAGGAGATCACCTGGTGGTCGAACCCGCGCTTCGGGTTCGTGCGGGTGGCCGATGCGTTCTCGACGGGCTCCTCGATGATGCCCAACAAGAAGAACCCGGACCCGGCCGAGCTCGTCCGTGGTCGGACGGCCGGCGTGATCGGGGCAGTGACGGCGATGCTCACGCTCCTCAAGGGCCTGCCGCTCGCCTACCAGCGGGACCTCCAGGAGGACAAGCCCGCCTTCTTCGGCGCCATGGCGACGCTCGACGGGTCGCTCGCCGTGATGGCGGGCCTCATCGAGACGCTCGCGATCGACCGGGTGCGGATGCGCGAGGCGGCCGACGAGGGCTACACGACCGCGACGGCGCTGGCGGACGCGCTCGTGCGGCGCGGCGTCCCGTTTCGCGCCGCCCACCACATCGTCGGTGGGCTGGTCGGCGGAGCCGAGGCGGAGGGCATCCCGACGCTCGCGGCGCTCCCCGACGAGGCGTTCAGCGCCGCGCTCGATGGATCGGACGACCAGACCGCGCGCGGGCTTGCGTCGGTGAGGGGGATCGCGGCGGCACTCCGGGGAGCGGCCACGCTCGACGGCGCGCTCGCGGGCGCCGATGTTACCGGCGGCACGGCGCCCAACCGCGTGGCCGAAGCCCTGGCCGCCGCGCGCGCCCGACTCGGCGGCGACTGACCGCCGGACGCCGCCACCGCCCGACCGCGCGTCGGCTTCGGGCGTCGCCTTTGGGCGTCGTGTCGGCGCCCATCGACCGATGCGCTTCGGCTTGTCCCGGTGGGCGCATCGGTCGATCGACCGATGACGCGCGTGACCGATGCCGCGATCGTGCACCTCCACGGCGCCGCGATGGTGCCGCCCATGGAGGCGACCAATGGCCCAGTTCATGGACGTTCACAGCGGGTTCTTCGGGGTGAGCGGAGATCAGCTGCGCGAAGCACACGATCGCGACCTCGCGATCGAGCAGGACGAGGGCGTGCACTTCGAGCGCGCCTGGATGGACAGTGAGGCGGGCAAGGTGTTCTGCCTGGCCACGGGTCCGTCCAGGGAGGCCGTCATGCGCATCCACGAGCGCGCCGGTCACCCCACGCCCGAGGTCTACGAGCTCACCGTCGAAGTGGCCTGACGGCCACGCGAAACCCCCAGATCTCGCCCGATCCGCGGCCCACGGTCATTCACAAGGAGACACGGACATGTCGCACACCACCAAGACGGCCCGCCTTGCCATCGTGCTGGGCGCAACTGCCGCCCTGCTGAGCATCGGTGGAGGCACGGTCCTCGCCGGCGAGGTCACCGGCAACGGCACCCTGAAGGTCGTGCACGGCCACTCCATCTGCGCCTACTCGGGCCAGGAGGACCTCCAGTTCTTCACCGATGACACTGACGCGGTCCGCAAGGACGTCCCGACGAAGGGCGACCCGGGGCATGCGCAGTCGTGGGGCCAGATCGACCACGCGACGCGGATCTTCCTGACCTCGATCGGCCTCAATCCGGGAGTCGCCTGCAACCCGACCCGGAGCGCCGGCGAGGGCTGAGTCCGCCGGATCGCCGTCGGCCGTGGCTCCTCCGCGGCCGACGGCATTGCCATGTCCGGCGACGGCCGGGTGGCGCAGGGTCAGGCGCGGACGCCCGCCGGGCTCGACGTCGGCATCCCCGCGACCCACGCGGCGATCTCCGCGCGCCGCGTGAACGTCAGCTTGGCGAGGATGTGCTCGATGTGGGCGCCAACGGTGCGCGGCGACAGCCCCAGCGCCTCGCCGATCGCGCCATTGGTCAGCCCATCCGCCACCAGCCGCGCGACCTCGAACTCGCGCGCCGTGAGCGGACGCCACGGCTCCTCCTCCGCGCCTCGCGATCGGGCGATCGCCAGGAGCTCGTCCACCCGTCTGACGAGTGGTTCAGCCGCCAGCGCCTCGGCCCGGACACGGACCTCGCGGAGCACGGCCACCGCCTCCGCCTCCCGATTGGCGCGCAGCAAGGCGGCCGCGAGGTCGGTCCGCGCCCACAGTCCCTCCCAGGTGCGCCCGCGCGCGTCCCAGCCGCGCACGGCGGCCTGGAGCGCTGTCCGCGCCGCGACCGTCGAGCCGGTGCTCGTCCGGAGCAGCCCCTCGGCATGGTCGAGCGCCGGTTGCGCCAGGGCGGTCCAGCGTGCCAGGAGCGCCGTGACCCTCACGAGCCAGCGTTCCGCTGCCTCCGGCCGTCGGGCCGCGAGTGCGGCGCGCACGCCGGTTACCACGAACGGCACGAGGAGCGCCCGCTCACCGGTGGGCTCCGCAAGCTCGACGGCATCCGAGCACCACCGGAGGGCGAGCTCGGGCTCGTCCGCGACCAGCGCCGTCTCGGCGAGGCCCCACATCGCGGGCAGGATGAGGTCCACCTCGCCGGCCGGCCGGCCGTACCCGAGGGACTCCTCGAGCAGCGCTCGCGCCCGCCCGACGTCGCCCCGGCCGAACGCCACGAACCCGAGCGCGTCGCGAGAGCCGAGCGTCCCGCGCTTGCTGCCATGCTCGACGAGCTCGATCCCGGCGATGTCGACGGCCTCGTCCCAACGCCCCGCGGCCCACGCGAGGATGGCCGACGTGGCGGCCATCACATGGCGGCAGTACGACTGCTCGATCTCGTCCGCGTAGCGGATGCCCTCGCGGACCCCGAGCTCGGCCTCCGGGTATGCCATCACACGCACGGCGGCCGCCGCGGCCGTTCGGTATGCCGTCACGCCCGTGCTCTCCTGGCGCAGCCCGCGAGCCCGGCGCGCGATCGCGAGCATCGTCTCGAGACCGCCGGCGACGGCGCCCTCGAACACACCTACCAGCGCGATCGCATAGTCGATGTCCGTCGTATCCGTCTCACCCGCCGCGAGCCGCAGGCTGCCCTCCTCCCCGAACCGCTTCGAGGCCTCGGCGTGGTGGCCTGCGTCGAGCTCGATCATCCCCTGCATGCTGCGGAGGTCGGCGCGAACGAGGAGCAGCTCGCGCGTCTCGGGGAGGTCGGCAAGCTCTGCATCGGCCGCTGCGATCAGCTCGCGCCGTTCCGCCACCGGTCGGACATCGCGGCGGGCGTTCGCGGCAAGGTTCACGAGCATGCCGGCTGCCTCGAGGGGCCGGCCCGCTTCGAGGTAGTACCGGCGGGCAAGGGCTGCCGTATGTTCGATGGTCGGCACATCGTCGACCGCAAAGGCGGCCTCGCAATAGCCCTCGTACAGGACGGCGAGCTCCTCCGCGGGCATTCCATCGGGCACGTTCGCCGCCGCGCGCGCATAGAGCTCGAACGCCTCCCGTCGGCTCACCATCTCGCTTGCGGCGCGTGCACCCGAGAGCGCCGCCCGATATGCCTGAGCGCGGAGCCCTGCCCGCTCGAAGTGGACCGACGCGTGGATCTCGGTCGCCCCGACGAGATGCGACCCGAACTCACCAGCTCGCGCATGGAGGCGGCGCAGCTCGGTCGGTGGCACCGTGGCATACAGCGCATCCCGCAGCAGCTGGTGGCGGAAGTCGTAGAACCCGCGATCGAGGAAGTCGAACGGGTAGAGGAAGGACTGCTCGACGAGCTCGGCCAGCGGTCCGTCGAGGTCTGCGACGGGGCGGTCGAGGCAGCCCGCGAGTACTTCGGGTACGAAGCAGCGGCCGATCACCGCGCCGGCGCGGGCGATGACACGCGCCTCGTCGGACAGGCGCGCAAACCTCGCGAGCACCGCGTCCTCGATCGTGTCCGGGACGTGCGCCGCGCGGATCGCGCGACCGTCGGTCCGTGCCTCGTCGTCGAGCGCCGCGAGCAGCTCCTCGATGTGCAACGGGATCCCATCCGTGCGCTCGTAGACGGCGTTCACGACCTCGCGCGGCGCGGGCAGGCCCGTCGCGAGGATGAGAGTGACGACGAGCGCCGTCTGGTCGTGGGTCAGCGGCTCGAGCTTCGCCTCCTCGGCGAGCCGCTGGCTGAGCAGCCTTGATCGCCACGCCCGGTGGATCGATGCCACGGGCAGCTCGTCCAGACGATACGCACCCAGCAGCAGCAGCGGGCGGTCGCGGCCGAGCCGGGCGAGCTCGCCGACGACCTCCAGGCTGAGCTCGTCGGCCCACTGCAGGTCTTCGAACACGAGCAGCGTCGGCCTGTCGATCGCGTTTACGACGCGGTCGGCGATCTCCCGCACGAGCTCTCGGCGCGACCCGAGGCTGTCGCCACCCTTGCCGCCACGCAGCGCGAGCAGCTCCTCGCCAAGCGACTCGAGCGTCGTCGTGCCGCGCATCGTCCGCGCAAGATCGAGGATTGACGCGAGCGGGAGTAGGTGATCTGCAGGGGCGAGGTCGCCCTGCGCTACGGCGAAGCCCGCGGCAACTGCCTTGCGCCTGACGGCTGCCACCATCCGGCTCTTGCCGATGCCCGCCTGGCCCGCCAGCAGGAGCAGGTGCCCCCGACCCGCGGCGGCCTCCGCGACGCGGCGGTCCGCGAGCGCAAGCAGCTCGTCGCGGCCGACCAGCAGCGGACTCAGGAGGGGACGCACCTGGCTCATCGTCGCCAGAGTGTACGACCGGGTTCAACTGGTCATCGGTCTTTCGACCGATGCCCCATGCGCGGGTGCGACGGTGGCCGCTACAGCTCCAGCGTCGTCGCCACCGCGACGTCGCGGCCCAGCCGGTGATCCGGGGCGAGCCGGCGGTCGACGATCACGACGAACCGGGCTGCGACGGTCGAGTGGGGGAGGACCACCGTCGGCGGCGTCGCGGCGTCGAGGACGCCGGTGAACTCGAGGATGTGGTCGCCGCTGAGCTCGACCGGCCCGGACAGCTGGCCGGTCCAGCCCGTGATCGTCTCCTTGAGGCCGCCGCTGACCGTGACCTTGACGTCGACCAGGAGCTCGCCGCGGATCGAGCGCGCCTTGACCGGCGACGCCGCGCTGATCGCAACCCGCCCGCGGAACGGCTGGCCCGCGGCGATCGGCACCGGGTCCAGCTCGATCGTGCCCGTCAGCCCGCCGCTGCCCTCGCCCTCGGCGGCGCCGTAGAGCGCAAACGGCGCCACCCGGACGACCCCGGCGCGGAGCAGCGCGACCGGCTGGAGGACGCGGACCGGGACCTGGATCGAGGCGTCGAACCCCTCGCGATCGAGCTTGACCTCGATCGACCACTCGACCGCGGCCGTGTCGCCGACGACGGTCGGCGGCCCGAGTGGCGGCGACGGCAGCTCGAACGGCAGGTCCAGCACCTCGCCGGCCGCGAGCGTGATCTCGCCCGCGAGACGGATCGGGATCGCGGGCAGGTCGTCCCGACCGGTGTGGACCGTTGTCGTGGTGGTCTGGCCGTTCGAGGTGGTCGTCTCGTACTTCCAGCGCTCCTCGCCGCGAAGCGTGAGGATCACCGCCCGGCCGTGGACCCGGTCGCGCGCCATCAGCCGGACGCGTCCCGGCACGAGCCGGCCCGGGAGGAGGTCGTCACGTGCCAGCTCGACCGTCCAGTCGATGCCGCCGTCGCTTCCGGTCCAGGTCCTCGTCACGCGTCGGAGCGTACTCCGCGCCAGGTGGCCGCGCGCTACGATCCCAGCGACCGGAGGACCCATGCTCTCGACCGCCACCATCCGCGAGGCGCCCAAGGCGCTGCTCCACGACCACCTCGACGGCGGGCTGCGGCCCGCGACGGTGATCGACCTCGCCCGCGAGTACGGCTACCGGGAGCTCCCGACGGAGGACGTTGCCGAGCTCGCGACGTGGTTCCGGCGCGGGGCCGATCGCAAGAGCCTGGAGCTGTACCTCGAGACCTTCCAGCACACGTTCGGCGTCATGCAGGACTACGACGCCATCGTCCGCGTGGCCGCCGAGTGCGCGGAGGATCTCGCCGCCGACGGGGTCGTCTACGCCGAGGTCCGGTACGCGCCAGAGCTCTCGGTGGCCAAGGGCCTGACGCTGGACGAGGTCGTGCGGGCAAACCTCGAGGGGTTCCGGATCGGGGCCGATCGTGCCGCCGCCGCGGGCCACCCGATCACGATCCGGGCGCTGGTCACGGCCATGCGCCAGGCAGCCCGCTCGATGGAGATCGCCGAGCTTGCGGTCCGCTTCCGTGACGAGGGCGTGGTGGGCTTCGACATCGCGGGTCCCGAGGCCGGCTATCGTCCGACGCGCCACCTCGACGCGTTCGAGTACGTGCGCCGCGAGAACTTCCACATCACGATCCACGCGGGCGAGTCGTTCGGGCTGCCGTCGATCTGGGAGGCGCTCCAGATCTGCGGCGCGGAGCGCCTGGGCCACGGCGTCCGGATCGTGGACGACATCACCGTCCGCGACGACGGCTCCGTGGAGCTCGGCCGGCTGGCGGCGTTCGTGCGCGACAGCCGGATCCCGCTGGAGCTGTGCCCGACCTCGAACGTGCACACCGGTGGTGCCGCGTCGATCGCCACCCACCCGATCGACCTCCTCAGGCGCCTGCGCTTCCGGGTCACGCTCAACACGGACAACCGTCTGATGAGCGGGGTCTCGGTCTCGAGCGAGTTCCAGGCCCTCGACGAGGCGTTCGGGATCGGGCTGGGCGAGATGGAGTGGATGACGATCAACGGGCTCAAGTCCGCATTCGTCCCGTTCGACGAGCGGCTGCGGCTGATCAACGAGGTCGTGAAGCCGGGCTACGCGCGGCTCCGGGCGCGCGACGCCGCGGTCGCCGTCATCGGCTGACCGGGTCTGTCGTCAGTCGACGGCAAGGGCCACGGCGAGGTCCGGGGCGAGCGTGATGAACCCGATGACCACGGCCGCCGCGAGGCCCGTCCGGCCGACGATGATCGTCCAGGCGCGCGGCGCCTCGACGCCGCGGGTCCGCTGGATCCACCACGCGACCGTTGCGGCGCCGGTCACGACGAGCGCGATGCCGACTGGCCGGAGCGCAGGCACGAAGTAGGCGGGCACGATCATCAGCGCAGCCAGCAGTCCACCGAGGCCCGCCAGCATCCCGTAGGCGGCGGTCGACGGCGACGCGCCGGACGTCGGGTATGGCAACCGGCCATCGAGCCACGCGTCCAGGGCCGCGACGCCGGCCCCGATCAGGGCGATCACCCCGACGAGGAGCGCCACCACGAGGGGGTCGTGGCCCAGGACCGCGAAGTCCGGATTCGTGCCTTCGATGATCGCGAACGAGCCCAGCGCGACCGCGATCGGCATGGCGAGGACGATCCGTACGCGGGTCCTGCCGGGTATCCACGGTCGGGCGGTCACCCACACGACGGCCGCCGCGACACCGGCGAACAGGCCCATGAACACGACCAGCGCCACCGTCCCGGCGAGCGTGATCTCACCGATCTCGTTGCCGTTCTCGGTGAGCCGACCGGTCGCCGCGGGAACCCGGATGGCGGCGAGGCGCATCGCGACCCGGGCGCCGACCCCGCCGATCAGCACGCCGACTGGCAGCGCCGCGAGCCCGCCCAGCGCGATGTCGCGCAGGACAAGCCCGGGTCGCCACGGCGCCACGGGTCCGGCCGCGGCCGAGGGTTCGGCGGGCGTCGCGGGCCGGACTGCCTGGGGAGCGGACGTCGCCATGGCCGGGACCTCGGGCGGGGGCTATAACGTGACGCGATATAACCGCACTGCCCGCAGGACGTCAAGCCTCCTCTGCGCAGGTTCGGCCCCGGTGGCCAGGCGGGTTGCCTACACGACCGGGACGGCCACCAGGAACCGCGACCCGCCGTAGCCGTTCTTCTCGATCCAGACCCGGCCGCCCATCGCCTCCATCAGGCGGCGCGCCGCGAAGAGCCCGATGCCCGATCCACGGGAGCGTGCCCGATCCACGCGCACGTACGGCTGGAAGACCGCCTCCCAGTCGTCGATCGGGACGCCCGGCCCGTCGTCCGTGATATAGACCTGGATCTCCTCGGCGGTTCGCCAGATGCCGATCGACACGGCCTGCTCGGGCGGGGCGTACTTCGCCTCGTTGTCCAGGAGGTGCTCCAGGACCTGGCGGAAGCGCGGCTCGTCGCCGCGGGCGACCATCGCGTAGGGCGGCGCGTCCCAGCGCACGGCCCGCGTGCGGAGCAGGAGCGCGAGCGTGCCGACGGTGTTCGTGACCGAGCCTACGACGTCGAACGGGTCGCGGCGCAGCCCGGTGAGGCCCTCGCCGCGCACCGATGCCAGGATCGAGTCCACGAGCCGGTCCAGCCGCATGACCTGGTCCGTCGCGCCGGCCCGCCAGTTCTCCACCGCGTCCACCGACGGGCCGTTCGCGTTCGCGGCAGCCGCGTCGGCGAGAAGGTCCACGTACGCCCGCACGACTGCGAGCGGGGTCCGCAGCTCGTGGGTCACGACGGACAGGAGCTCGGCCCGCGCGGCGTCCAACTGCGACAGGCGGTCCAACTGCGCCTCGGCCTCTGCCTGCATCCGACCCTTCTCCACGATGCCCGCGAGCAGCGCGGCGATCGTCGAGAGGAACTCCACGTCCTCATGGGTGAACTCGCGCAGCTCGATCGTCTGGACGTTGAGGACGCCGACGACGGCCTCGTTCCAGATGAGCGGCATCGACAGCATCGCGTGCAGGCCGTGGATATCGAACCCGCGAACCCACGAGAACCGTTGGTCCACCTGGACGTCGCCCGATGTGACCGGCGTTCGTTGCGCCGCCGCCCGCCCCGTGAGGCCCTCGCCGAGGCTCAGGCTCACGCGCCCGACCTGCTCGCGATCAAGGCCGTTTGTCGCGGCCAGCGTCAGCCGCTCACCGTCGCGGTTGAGGAGGTAGAACGAGCAGACCTCGACGCCCAGCGCCAGCGTCGTCCGGTCGACGAGCGTGCGCATCAGCTCGTCCCAGTCGCGCGCCTGCGTCGCCAGCTGGGCGAACTCGTGCAGGAACGCGAGCTGGTCGACCTTCGTGGTCGCGACGGTGCGTGCCCCGAGCGTAGCTGGAACCTCCGGTGTGCTCACCTCAGAACCGTACGGCATGCGGGCGACCGCGCGTACCCCGGGATGGGGTTCGGCGGTCGGTCGATCAGGAGGCGCTTGCGCCCGTGTCCTCGGCGAGCGTCGTCGGCAGCCCCGCGAGGAGCGGCTCCGTCCATGTCCAGGCCGCGCCATGGTGCTTCCCGACCGCGCCGTGGCGCGCCGCCTCGACACGCAGCGGGAGCCCGAAGATCTCGATGAAGCCCACCGCGGACGCGTGGTCGAAGGCGTCGCCTTCGTCGTACGTCGCGAGGTTCCGGTCGTACAGCGAGAGCGGCGAACGGCGGCCGACGACGACCGCACGGCCGTGGTCGAGGCGGATCCGGACCTCACCGGACACGACCCGCTGGCTCGACAGGGCGTAGGCCCGCAGGTCACGCGACAGGGCGCTGAACCACAGCCCGTCGTAGACGATCTGGGCCAGCTCGTCGCCCACGAACCGGTTGAAGCGCAGCTGCTCCTTGGACAGGACCAGCCCCTCGAGCGCGTGGTGGGCCGCGTGGAGGATCACGGCGGCCGGAGCCTCGTAGATCTCGCGACTCTTGATCCCGACGAGGCGGTCCTCGACGTGATCGATGCGCCCGACCCCGTGCGCGCTGCCCAGCTCGTGGAGCCGCTCGACCAGGGCCACGCCGCCGAGTGCCTCGCCGTCGATGGAGACCGGGATGCCGCCCTCGAACGCGATGACGATGTCGACCGGTTCCGGCGCGTCGGACGGCTTGATGGTCCAGGCGTACGCATCGTCGGGCGGGGTGACCCACGGGTCCTCGAGGACGCCGGTCTCGCACGACCGGCCCCAGAGATTGACGTCGATGGAGTACGGCGAGGACCTCGTGATCGGGATCTCGATGCCCCGGGCGTTCGCGTAGTCGATCGACTGGTCGCGGGTGAGGCCCATTCCCACGCGCATCGGCGCCACGACCTGGAGCCCCGGATCGAGCGCGTGGACGGCGACGTCGAAGCGGACCTGGTCGTTGCCCTTGCCCGTGCAGCCGTGTGCGACCGCGTCCGCGCCCTCCTTCTGGGCGACCTCGACGAGGAGCTGGGCGAGCAGCGGTCGGGCGAGCGCCGTGGCCAGCGGGTATGCGCCCTGGTAGATCGCGTTCGCCTGGAGCGCACGCCAGACGTACTGGCTGACAAACGTCTCCTTCGCGTCCACGACGTACGCCTTCGACGCCCCGGCAGACAGTGCGCGGCGCTCGACACCGTCCCTGATCGATCCGCCGCCGAGGTCGACGGTCAGCGTGATCACCTCGGCGCCGTAATGCTCCTTGAGCCAGGCGACGGCGACGGACGTATCGAGGCCGCCGGAATAGGCGAGCACGACCTTCTTCATCGGGACAGGGCCTCCGTGGGGATCCCGGCGGGCTCCGCCGGCGCGTTCAGCGCTTTGAACCGCTCGAGCCAGCGCACCACGGCGGGCTCGTCGGGGAACAGGACGAGGAGCGTGTTGTCACCGGCCACCGTGCCCACCTGGTCGGTGAGCGTCGACTCGTCGATCGCCTGGGCAATGACGTTTGCCGTGCCCGGCTGCCCCGTGAGGACGAGGATGAGCCCGCTCCGGCCCACTGTCACGGGGATGTCGGCGAGGATGCGCCGCAGGCGCTCGTCGGATGGGGGACGGCGGCCCGGCCCCAGCGCCTCCGGGTTGACGTAGACGGACCGGTCGCCGCGCATGACCTTGGCCAGGCCGAGCTCCGCGATGTCACGGCTCACCGTGGCCTGGGTCACCTCGAACCCGAGCGCGGAGAGGCCCGCGACGAGCTCGCCCTGGGAGCCGATGGGGTGGTCCGCGACGAGGCGTCGGATCGCGCTGTGGCGGTCCCGCTTGACGATGAGCATGAGCCGGCCGCTCAGGCCGCGCCGACATGGGCGCGGGCCGAGACGCGGGTACCGAAGGTTGGATCCTCGAGCGCGCGTACGAGGGCGTTGGCAGCCGAAGAGTCGGCGATGATCGCCTCCGCGTCATCCCAGGCGAGCGCGGCGAGGGCCGCCTTGACCTTGGGCACCATGCCGCCGCTGATCGTGCCGTCGGCGATGAGAGCCTCGGCCTCGGCGACCGTGATCGAGTCGAGCTTGGTGCCACGCGCATCGCGAACCCCGTCGACGTCGGTCATCAGGACGAGCTGCCGTGCGCCGAGCCCGGCCGCGATCCCCGCCGCGGCATCGTCGGCGTTGACGTTGCACACGACGCCGTCCTGGTCGCGCGCGAGCGGCGCGACGACCGGCACCTGCCCGGCGACGAGGAGGCTGTCGAGGAGGTCGCGCCGGATCCCGGTCACGGTGGCGACGAGCCCGACGTCCGGCAGCCGTTCCCCGATGAGCAGCCCGCCATCCACGCCCGAAAGGCCGACGGCATCGCAGCCGACGTCATGGAGGGCCGCGACGAGCTCGCTGTTGACGACGCCGCGCAGCACGGCCGCGGCCACCTCGAGCGCCGCCGGATCGGTGACGCGGAGGCCGCCCTCGAACCGGGTCGGGACGCCCAGCCGCTCCAGCCACTCGGTCATTCGCTTGCCACCCCCGTGCACGAGCACGACGGGCCGCCTGCGCGCGACCGTGGCGACCTCGGCGAGGACCTGCTTCTGCTCTGCGAGCGTGGTCCCGCCGAGCTTCACGACGACGATCTCGCTCACGACGTGTACTCCGAGTTCTCTCGCACGTAGCCCTCGGTGAGGTCGCAGCCGAACGCCTCTCCGGCACCCGATCCCAGCCCGACGTCGACGCGGATGCTGACCTCGGGACCGGCCATCGCCCCGCGGACGAGCGCCTTGTCGATCGGCACCGGCCCGCCGGCGTTGCCGTCGTAGACCGTCGTCCCGGCGATCGCGATGCGCATGCGCGCGGGATCCACGGCCGCGGGGCTGCCCGCGCGCGCGGCCGCCTCCTCGGGCGAGAGCCCGGCGGCCTCGAGCGTCGCCGCTTCGGCGACAACCGCGTTGCCCGCTGCGCCCGCGATGCGACCCCAGTTCGGATCGCGACCGTGGACTGCGGCCTTTACGAGCGACGAGGCGACGATCGCCCGGGCGATGGCCCGCGCATCGGCGTCGTCTGCCGCGCCCGAGACCTCGCAGGTGATGAGCGCGGTCGCGCCCTCGCCGTCCGCGGCCTGCTGGCGGGCGAGGTCCCGTGCGACGGCCTCGATCGCGCGTCCGAGTGCCGCCCGCGCCGCGATGTCGGTGGCGGCAGCGGCCGCCCCGGCGCGCCCCGACGCGAGGACGAACACGGAGTCGTTGGTGGACGTGTCGCCGTCCACGGAGAGCTGGTTCCAGGTCACCGCGGACGCGCCGGCGAGCAGGGCCCGGAGCGTCGAAGGGTCCGCGGTCGCGTCGGTGAGCAGGACGGCGAGCATCGTCGCCATCCGCGGGTGGATCATCCCGACCCCCTTCGCGATGCCGGTCACGGTGATCGACACCGGGTGGCCGCCGTCCGCCCCGGGTGCGCTGACGGTCGCAGTCGCCACCTTCGTCGTCGAGTCGGTCGTGCGGAGCGCGACTGCAGCGTCGGTCAGCGCGAGATCGGTGGAGGCCAGCCCGCCCGCGGCCACCGTCGCAACGGTCGTCGCCACCCGGTCGACGGGGAGCCGGGTGCCGATCACGCCGGTCGAGAGGTGGAGCACCTCGATGGGGGAGCATCCGAGCGCCGCAGCCACCGCCTTCCCGATCGCCGCCTGGTCGGCGTCGCCGGCCGGCCCGGTCGCCGCGTTGGCCGAGCCCGAGGTCGCGACGACCGCCCGCACGAGGCCCGCGGTCGCGTCGGTGCCGCCGGTCCCCTGCAGGTTCGCCCGCGACAGCCGGACGGGGGCCGCGGCGAAGCGATTCGGGGTCATGACCGCGGCGGCGGGCAGCGGCCCGTCGGTCGCCACGATGAGCGCGAGGTCCGGGCGTCCGGACGCCTTGATGCCCGCGATTGCGCCCGCTGCTTCGAAGCCCGCCGGCATCCGCGCCGAACGCTCCACGGCCGGCCGGTCGGCGGGGAGCGGTGCGAGCAGGGGATCGGTGGCCAGGGTCATCGGTCGGAGCCTCGGTGGACGGCGGTGTCAGGCGGGGAGGGGTCGGGTCGCGGACGGCGGTGTCAGGCGGGATCGGGGTATGGCGCTACGGCGCGAGAGGCAGCTGGAGCAGTGCCGCGGTCTCCGGAAGCCCATGGGCGACGTTGAAGGCCTGGATCGCCTGGCCGGCCGCGCCCTTGACGAGGTTGTCGAGCACGCCGATGGCGAGGATCCTGCCGTTGCGCTCGTCGACGCGGCACCACGCGCGGAACTCGTTCGAGCCCACGACGTGCTTCGTTGCCGGCGGTTCGTCCACCACGGTCACGAATGGCTCTGCCGCATATGCGTCGTGGTACAGCGCGTCGAGCTCCGCCTGGGTCACCGGGCGCGTCGGGCGCACATGCCCGGCGGACAGGATGCCGCGGGTCATCGGGACGAGGTGGGGCAGGAAGTCCACCCCCCGGACCCCGGGGTTCGCGCCGTCGCCGCCAAGCGCACCCAGCTCTTGCTCGATCTCGCCGATGTGGCGGTGGGTAAAGATCCCGTACGCCCGGACGCTCTCGTTGATCTCGCCGAAGTGGAGGTCAGCCTTTGGGTCGCGACCTGCGCCGCTGACGCCGCTCTTCGCATCCACCACCAGGTCGCCGATGAGGCCAGCGCGGGCGAGCGGCGCGAGCGCGAGGATGGTCGTGGTGGCGTAGCAGCCCGGGGAGCCGATGATCGCGCCCCGCGTCCGGCCGACAGCCGCGAGGTCGGCCCGGTGGAGCTCCGGGATGCCATAGATGGCCGTCGCGAGCAGCTCTGGCCGCGGGTGGTCGAAGCCGTACCAGCGGGGATAGTCCGCCGGGTCGTGGAGGCGGAAGTCCGGCCCGAGATCCACCACGGTCTGCCCCCGGTCCAGGAACTCGTCGATCCGACCGGCGACCGCGCCGTGTGGCAAGGCGAGGAACACCGCCTCTGCATCCGCCGGGACGGAGTCGAACACCCGCAGGTCCCGCGTCGCAAGGTGGGGGTGGATGCCGCCGATCGGATCCCCCTTCCGTTCTCGCCCAACGAGGCCAATGATCCGGACGTGCGGATGGAGCGCGAGCAGGCGGATCAGCTCCGCGCCCACATAGCCGGTCGCCCCGACGATCGCGACGCGGACCGGTTCGCCCGTGAGGGCGCGCGCACCTGCGCCGGCGGCCGTCCCGGGCGCGGGCTGTTCGTGATGACGGTCCGCCGCGATCGCCGCGTCGGTCGAGCTCGCGCTCACGGGCGCACCAGGCCGCTCGCAGGCGGCAGGCTCGAAGAGTCGGAGATCGGGCGGAGCGTCGTCACCGAATGACTATACATGCCATCTGCATACTCATGCAAGCCCACCGGGGATGGCCCGGGGGACGTCGCCGGGGCGGCGAGGACAGCGTGCACCCGGTCGCGGGCGCGCCGGTCCGGCTCGTGCCTCAGCCGGCCCGCCTGCGGCCGGTCAGGCGATCTGTGGCTCGGCGGGTGCGCCCGGGCCACGGACCACGCACTCAGCCTCGGCAGTGGTGCCGTCGGAGGCCACGATCCGGTACCCGTGGTGGATCTCGACGGTTCCCGCCGCGAGCATCGCCGAGACGGGGCAGTACTTGAGCGCCGACAGCTCCACCGCGCGGTGCACGGCTTCCGCGGACACGCCATCGCCCTCCACGACGTGGACGACGTCCACTCGCGTGAAGACCTGGGGATACGTCTCGAGCTGGTCGGCGGTCGTCTCCACCCGGTAGCCCGTGAACGCCACTCGCTTCTTGCGCAGGATCGAGACGACGTCCATCCCAGTGCAGCCGGCGAGCGCCGCGAGGACGGTCTCGATCGGGCTCGGGCCGCCGCCGCCCTCGTAGTCGTCCATGACGAGGGTTCGCCCGGCCGCGTTGACGGCGGTGAAGCGCATGTTCCCCTCGAGGGTGGCCGTGAGCTGCTTGACGGTCATGCGGTCCTCGCTGCGTTCGTGACGGACGTGGGCTCGGCCGCGGCGCCAGGGGCGACCACGGCCCCGGCGTCCGGGGTGGGCCTGGCCTCCGTGCCAGGGGCGAACTCGGCCAGGGACGCCGCCTCGGCCTCGAACTGCTCGTGGTACAGCCGTGCGTACAGGCCGCCTAGCGCGATGAGCTCGCGATGCGTGCCGCGCTCGGCGATCCTGCCCCGGTCGAACACGAGGATCCGGTCCGCGCGCAGGATCGTCGACAGCCGGTGCGCGATGGCGATCGTGGTTCGGCCCTCGGTGAGGCGGGCGAGCGCCGCCTGGATGAGCCGCTCGCTCACGGTGTCGAGCGACGAGGTGGCCTCGTCGAGGATGAGGATCCGGGGGTCCTTGAGCAGCACGCGCGCGATCGCGATCCGCTGCTTCTCGCCGCCCGAGAGCTTGAAGCCGCGCTCGCCGACGATCGTGTCGAGCCCTTCGGGCAGTTCGGCGATCCGTTCGTGGATCGCGGCAGCGCGAGTCGCCGCCTCGAGCTGCTCGTCGGTGGCATCCGGCCGCGCGTACAGCAGGTTCTCCCGGATCGACGCGTGGAACAGGTATGTCTCCTGGGTCACGAAACCGACGATCCGGCCCAGCGACTCGAGGCGGATCCGTCGGACATCGGTGTCGTCGATGGTGACCTCGCCCTCGACCACGTCGTACAGACGGGGGATGAGGTAGGTCGTCGTCGTCTTGCCCGCTCCGCTCGGCCCGACGAGCGCCACGAGCTCCCCGGGGCGCGCCTCGAACGACACGTCCTCGAGGCCGAACGCCTGGAGCGGCTCGACCGGGACCGCCGCAGCCACCTCGTCCGGGAATTCGGCTGCCGCCATGTCGTCGTCCGTGCCCCCCGCCTCGCCGTCCGCGGCAGGATCTGCGACGGCCGCGACCGCGGGCTCGGCAGGGTAGCGGAACGAGACATTGCGGAACGCGACCGCGCCGCGGACGTCGGCCGGGTCCATGGTCACCGCATCGGGCGCGTCGATGATCTCCGGGTCGAGGTCCAGGTACTCGAAGATCCGGTCGAACAGCGCGAGCGACCCCTGGATCTCGACCTGGACGTTGAGCAGTTGGCCCATCGGGAAGAACAGGCGGCTCTGGAGCGTCGTGAACGCCACGATGTCGCCGGCGGTCGGTGCCGACGGGTCGCCGGCGGCGGCGAGCGTTGCTGCCAGCCAGTACACGAACGCCGGGGTGATCGAGAAGATCGTGCCAATGATCGCGAAGAACCAGCGGCCGACCATCGCCTGGCGGATCTGCAGCTTGGCGAGCTCCAGGTTGAGCCCGCGGAAGCGCTGGATCGAGCGCTCCTGGGCCCCGAACGTCTTGCCCAGCAGCATCCCGGAGACCGACAGGGTCTCCTCGGTCACGGCGGTCAGGTCCGCGAGACGACGCTGCGTCTCGCCGCTCACCTGGCGCCGGACCTTGCCCACGCGGAAGGTGAGATACAGGAAGAACGGCAGCATTCCGAGCGACAGGAGCGTCAACCGCCAGTCGATGAAGATCATGGCGATGATCGTGCTGAACGCGACGGCCACGTTCGCCGTGATCGAGCTCGCGGTGTCGGTCACGACCGACTGCACGCCGCCCACGTCGTTCGCGAGCCGGGACTGGATCTCGCCGGTGCGCGTCGCCGTGAAGAACCGCAGCGGCATCGCCTGGAGGTGCGCGTACAGGGCGTTGCGCAGGTCCTGCATGACGCTCTGGCCGATCATGTTGTTGAGATAGCTCTGGCCCACGCCGATGAGGCCCGTCAGGATCGGCAGGACGATCATCAGCCCGACATACAGGTTGAGCCTCTCGTACTGGCCGCCGACGATGACGTCGTCGATGAGGAGCTTGAGCAGGTACGGGTTGACGAGGCCGATGAGGCTCGTCGCGAGGATGGCGACGAGCACGACGACGACCTGGCCCCGGTACGGGCCGAAGAAGGCCGCGATCCGCCGGACCGTGCGCGCGCGCCGCTCGCGCGGGACGCGTTCGAAGTCGTTCGAGGGCGGGGTGAGGCGACCGGGACCACCGCTGCTGCGGCCACCGCCGCTCCCGCGGGACATGCTCATGGGAGGAACCGGGAGGCGAGGATGACGGCTACCAGGCGGTCGTGGTCTGGCGCTCGGCCAGCCCTTCGCTCTCGAGCCAGCGCTCCGCGTCGATCGCGGCCCTGCAGCCGTCGCCCGCGGCGGTGACCGCCTGGCGGTAGCGGTGGTCGTGGACGTCGCCGGCGATGAACACGCCGTCGATCCGGCTGCGCGTGTGGTCACTGGCCACGAGGTAGCCCTTCTCGTCGACCTCGAGCCAGTCCTTGAACACGTCCGTGTTGGGCTTGTGCCCGATGGCGATGAACAGGCCGTCCATCGGGAGCTCCTGCTCCGTGCCGTTCGTCGTGTCGCGCAGGCGTAGGCCCTCGACCTTCGCGTCACCCAGGATCTCGGCCACCTCGGTGTTCGTGTGGACCTCGATCTTCGGGTGGTTGTACGTCCGGTCGATCATGATCTTGCTCGCCCGGAAGCTCTCCCGACGGTGGAGGAGGTGCACCTTGCTCGCGAACTTCGTGAGGTAGTTGGCCTCCTCCATCGCCGAGTCGCCGCCGCCGACGACCGCGATCTCGCGATTGCGGAAGAAGAAGCCATCGCACGTCGCACACGCGGAGACGCCGCGGCCGCGAAGGCGCTGCTCGCTCTCGATGTTGAGCCACAGGGCCGATGCGCCCGTCGCGACGATCAGTGTCTGGCCGCGGTACTCGGTGCCCCGGGCCCAGATGCGGAACGGTCGGCTCGACAGCTCGACACGGTCGATGTCCACGTCGACGACCTGGGCTCCGAATCGCTCCGCCTGCGCCCGCATCCTCGCCATCAGCTCCGGCCCGTCGATGCCGTCCGGGAAGCCCGGGAAGTTCTCGACCTCGCTCGTGAGCATGAGCTGCCCGCCAGGCGCCGAACCAGCGATCACGATGGGTTCGAGGTTCGCGCGCGCGGCGTAGATCGCCGCCGTCAACCCAGCCGGCCCGGAGCCGACGATCAGAAGGTGCGATTCGGTTCGCCCATGCCCGGCGATCGGGACGCCCGAACCACCGCTGGTGGTGGCCGCAGGGTCATCCGCGACCATCGCGATCCCGCCGAATGGGTTCAGCACGCCACCGGCGGTCGGCGCGGCGTCGCCGCCGAAGTTGATCTTCATGGTGCCGAAGGGAGAGGCTGTCCCGTCACCGGCGCCGTTTGCAGCGCTTGCGCCGCGGTCGTCCTGGTCCGTCATGGGTCGATTGTCGTCTCTGTGCGCGTGGTTGTCCTGTCCCAACTGTAGCACGCAGGCCGCATACCCCCTGGGGGTATCTGGCTCGCGCCGGCATGGTCCTGACCGACCACGTACCCTCAGCCGGTGACCACCATCGCGGACCCCGCCGAAGCGCTCCCGGGCTTCGCCCGCCCGAGCCCGGACGAAGCCCCGGGCGCGCCCGACGAACCCGGGCCGGGCACCGCTGCCCAGCTCCGTGGCAACCGCGACTTCCTCACGGTGCTCATCGGCCAGGGCGTGTCGGGCTTCGGCGATGCGATCACCAACACCGCCCTGCCGATTCTCGTCCTGGGCATCACGGGGTCGGGCTTCGTGATGGGCATGGTCAACGTCCTCTCGACCCTCCCGGACCTCCTTGTCGGGCTGTTCGCCGGCGCATACGCGGACCGCTGGGACCGGCGCAGGATGATGTTCCTCGCGGACCTCGGTCGGGCGGTGCTGACGGCGCTCGTGCCGATCTCGGTCTGGCTGGACGGTCCGACGATCCCGCTGATCCTGCTGGTGACGTTCCCGATGAACGTGCTGCGCGTCCTGTGGCTGGCGGCCTACACCGCGTCCGTCCCGGGGCTCGTCGGCCGCTCCCAGGTCGCCCGGGCGAGCGCGATATTCGAGGCGGTGTTCACCGTCGGGTGGATCGTGGGGCCGGCGATCGCAGGCCTCCTGGCGGCGACGGTGGGCCCGGGCGTGACGATCGCCATCGACGCCGTGACGTTCGTCGTCTCGTCCCTGGCGATCCTGCTCGTTCGGCGACCGCTCCGCGCCGAGCGCCACGAGGAGACGCACCTCCTCGTCGACATCCGCGAGGGCATCAGGTTCGTGGCTCATGAGCCCACGCTGCGCGCCGTGCTGGCCCTGTGGACGACGACGTCGGTCATCACGGCCGGGCTGACGACCGCGCTGATCTTCTACATCACCATCGACCGGGGGCTCGGCGCGGGTGTCGTCGGGCTTGTCCTGTCAGCGTTCGCCGTCGGCTCGCTTGGGGGCTCGCTCGTCGCGGCGCGCCTGGCGTTCCGGCCCGTGGGCCGGGTGATGCTCGTCGGGGCGCTGGGGATGGGTGCCACGCTCGTGATCACCGCCGCCGACGCACCGGTACTGCTCATCGTCGCGGTGTCGCTGGTCGGCGGCATCCTCAACACGAACGTCCTCGTGGCATATATCACGCTCCGGACGATGCTCTCGCCGGACGCGTTGCTGGGCCGGGTGGGAGCGACGGCGCGGACCCTGTCCGTAGGCCTGATGCCCATCGGCGCCCTCGTGACCGGCGTCCTCCTGGACGCGATCGGCGGGTCGGCGACGCTGACGCTCATGGGCGGCCTGCTGATGCTCGCGGCGGCCGTGTTCTCGCTGCTGCCCAACGTCCGGGGCGCGCAGGCGGTCATCTGACCGGGCCAGTTCCGGCTACGCTGCGCCCGATGCCCTCGACCGCCCACCCGTGACCTGTCCCAGCTGCGCAGCGACGAACGAGCCCGGCCGCAAGTTCTGCGGCGAGTGCGGGACCCGCCTGGCGATCGCGTGTCCGTCGTGCGGCACGAGCAACGCGCCCGCCGCGCGGTTCTGCGGGGAGTGCGGGACACCGCTCGTCGATGCGGCGCGTGGGGCCGGGCCGACCTCGCAGGCAGCCCCCCGGAGCGCGACGGCGCTGACTCCGGCCGTGGTCCCCGTCGCCGAGCGTCGCCTGGTCACCGTCCTGTTCGTGGACCTCGTGGGCTTCACCACCCTGTCCGAAGGGCGAGACCCGGAAGCCGTCCGCGAGCTGCTGTCGCAGTACTTCGAGCTCGCGACCGAGACGATCACGCGCTACGGGGGCACCGTCGAGAAGTTCATCGGTGACGCCGTCATGGCCATCTGGGGCGCGCCGACCGCGCACGAGGATGACGCGGAGCGTGCCGTTCGGGCCGCACTCGAGCTCGTCGATGTCGTGACCACCCTGGGTCAGGGGGTGCAGGCGCGCTGCGGCGTCCTGACCGGCGAGGCGGCGGTGACGCTCGGCGCGAAGGACCAGGGGATGGTCGCGGGTGACCTTGTCAACACCGCGGCCCGGCTCCAGTCCGTGGCGCAGCCGGGGACCGTGCTCGTCGGGGATTCGACGCACCAGGCGTCCAGCGGCGCCATCGCGTACGAGGCGGCCGGCGAGCAGGTGCTCAAGGGCAAGGTCGCCCCGGTCGCCGCGTGGCGTGCGCTGCGGATCGTCGCCGAGCGACGGGGCCGGGGGCGCGACGAGCGTCTCGAGGCGCCGTTCGTGGGCCGGGACCCCGAGCTGCGGCTGCTCAAGGACCTGTTCCACGCGACCGCGCGCGAGAAGCGCGTCCGCCTCGTCTCGATCACTGGTCAGGCCGGCATCGGCAAGAGCCGCCTCGCCTGGGAGTTCCTCAAGTACGTCGACGGCGTCGTGGAGCAGGTGTGGTGGCACGAGGGACGCTCGCCGTCGTATGGCGAGGGAATCACCTTCTGGGCGCTGGGCGAGATGGTCCGTTCACGCGCCGGGCTGCTCGAAACGGACGACGCGACCACGACCCGCGCCCGGATCGGCGAGATCCTGGCGACGCACGTCCCCGACGAGGCCGAGCGCCGGCGGGTCGAGCCCGCGCTGCTCGCCCTGCTGGGCGCCGGCGAGACACCGGCCGGCGGGGCAGCAGAATTGTTCTCGGCTTGGCGCACGTTCTTCGAGCGGCTGGCCGGCTCCGGGGTCGTCGCCCTCCTGTTCGAGGATCTCCACTGGGCAGACCCCGGGACTCTGGACTTCATCGAGCACATGCTCGAGTGGAGCCGTGCCGTCCCGATCCTGATCATCACGCTCGCGCGACCGGAGCTCCTCGAGCAGCGGCCAGGCTGGGGCGCCGGACGGCGCAGCTTCCTCGCGCTCGACCTCCAGCCGCTGGACGACGAGGCCATGCGGGACCTGCTGGGCGGCCTCGTTCCGGGGCTGCCGGAGTCGGCCGTGCGCTCCATCGTCGCGCGCGCCGAGGGCATCCCCCTGTACGCCGTCGAGACGATCCGCATGCTCGTCGGCGATGGCCGGTTGAAGGATCGCGAGGGCGGCGGGTTCGAACCGGTCGGGGAACTCGGCGAGCTCGCAGTCCCGGGCACGCTCCATGCGCTCATCGCGGCCCGCCTCGACGCGCTTGAGGGGACCGACCGGTCAATCCTCCAGGATGCTGCGGTCCTCGGTCAGTCGTTCACGGCCGACGCACTCGCCGCCGTTGCCTCCGTGTCCGTCGCGAGCCTTGAGCCGCAACTGGTGAGGCTGGTTCGGGGCGACCTGCTCCACGTGGACGTGGACCCGCGGTCCCCGGAGCGCGGGCAGTACGCGTTTGTGCAGGCGCTGATCCGCGAGGTCGCCTATTCCACGCTGGCGCTCCGCGACAGGCGGTCGCGCCACCTCGCGGCTGCGCGGCACTTCGAATCGCTCGGTGACGAGGAGCTCGCGGGCGCCCTCGCGGTCCACTATGTCGCCGCATGGCGATCCTCGAGCGAGGGTCCGGAGGCCGACGCGGTGGCGGCGCAGGCGCGGCTGGCGCTTCGGTCGGCGGCCGCTCGTGCGGAACGGCTGGGGGCCCCGATCCAGGCTCTCGCGTTCCTCCAGCAGGCGCTCGAGGTCACCACCGACGATGCCGATCGGGCCGGCATGCTTGAGCAGGCAGGAACCGCGGCTGCGCGCGGTGGCCGGGCGGACCTCGCCGATGATCTGCTCGAACGCGCGGTCGAAGTGCGCGAACGCGCCGGGGACGTCGGTGCGCTCGCAGGAGCGATTGGCCTGCGCGTGGAAGCCCTGACCGCCGCTCGCCGGCGCGAGGAGGCGCTCACGCTGGCTGAGTCGGCGGTGGAGCGCTTCGGAGACCTGGGCGACGACCCTCGATGGGTACGGCTGCTCGCCTCGTCGGCAAAGGTGCTCGTGTTCAACGCCCGCTACGCGGAGGGCCGGGCCCGGGCGGATCTCGCGCTGGCACGCGCGGAGCGGATCGGCCTCATCGATGCCGCGGCGGAGTGCCTGGCGACGATGGGGCAGGGCGCCTTGTTCCAGGGTCGGATGTGGGAGTCCCGGGCGCTGTTCCGGGGTGCGATGGACCTCTCGGAGCAGGCCGGGATGACCGACACCTTCCTGCGCAGCTCCAGCGCTCTCGCCAACATCACGGCCCTCGACGATCCGCGCGAGTCCGTGGCGCTCCAGCGCGACATCATCACGCTGAGCCGGCGACTGGGTCGGCGCGCGCTCGAGATCACCACGCTGGGCAACGTCGCGGAGGATGTCCGGCGAACCGGCGACTGGGACTGGGTGATGGGGGAGCTCGAGACCACGCGCCAGCAAGAGCTGGACGAGGCGGGGGCGGCTGTCCTCGACGCCGGGCATGCGATGGTCAGCCTGCTGCGTGGCGAGCTGCCCGATGACGCGCTCGAGGCGATCGTGCACCGGCTGGAGTCGCTCGAGGACCGCGACGTGGAGTCAGGCAAGTTCGACCTGTTCGCGCTGCGCGCGGTCGGACGCGGCGAGTGGGACGTCGCCCGCGACAAGTGGCGCACCGGTGCGTCGATGTCGGACTACAACGCGCCCTACCTGTTGCCCCGCGTCGCCGCAGTCGCGATCCTCGCCGGCGATGCGGCAGGCGCGCGCAGCGCCCTTGACGACCTCGCCGCGCTCGGCACCCGCGGCCGGTCGATCGATGCCGACCGGACGACCGTGGAGGCAGGCATTGCGGCGCTGGCCGGCGACCTCGACGCCGCACTCGCCGGGTACCGGACGGGCGTCGCGGCGTACCGGGACCTGGGGCTCCTGTGGGACGAGGCGCTCCTCTCGATGCAGGCTGCCCGGACGCTTGGTCCTGCGGCCCCCGAGGTGTCCGGCTGGCTCGAGAGCGGGCGCGCCATTCTCGTCCGGCTGGGGGCGACGCCGGTCGTTGACCAGCTGGACGTGATCGCACAGCGATCGACCGCGGCTGAGGTGCCGACGCTTGCTGTCGAGGCCGCGGAGTCAGCCGCCCGATCCTAGCGCCCAGACTTCCTAGGGGAGCGCGTGGATCCCGGGGATCACGTCCCGTCCGAGCGCTTCGATCACCCGTGGGTCCGCAACGTCGCGCACCCCGAAGATCACGTGCTGTGCGCCTGCATCGCCGAGCTCGCCGAAGCGGTCCAGCACCTGCGCCGGGCTGTCGCCCGAACCGCCGTCAATCGCCAGGCTCACCGACTGGAGCGTGGACCGCTCGATCTCGTCGGGGTCGCGCCCGATCGCCTCGCAGTGCTCGCGCAGGACCTCGTACTTGTGGTGGATCGCCGCCGGGCCGCCGAAGACGTTGCACGCGTCGGCGTACTGCGCCACGAGGCGGAGCGTCTTCCGCTCGCCGCCGCCGCCGATCATGATCGGAGGGTGTGGCCGCGAGATCGCCTGCGGCGAGTTGAGCAGCCGGCCGGCCTGGTACTGCGTGCCCTCGAACGCCGCCTCGGAGCCGCGGTCGCCCTGCCACATCCCGTGGGCGATCCGGAGCGTCTCCTCGAGCATCTCGAAGCGCTCGCCGAGCGGCGGGAACGGGAAGCCCAGGGCTCGTGACTCGTCCTCGTTCCAGGCGGCACCGATGCCCAGCCACGCCCGGCCACCGGACAGCACGTCGAGGGTCGTCGTCGCCTTGACCCACAGCCCGGGAAGTCGGTAGTGGACACCGCCGACCATGAGGCCCAGGCGGGCGCGGCTGCTGTGGGCGGCCATGAACCCGAGCGCGGTCAGCCCCTCGAGCATCGGCTCCTCGGCCCGACCGACGCTCCGGATCTGGAAGAAGTGGTCCATGACCCAGATGGAGTCGAAGCCCGCGTCATCGGCCGCGCGGACGATCCGCGCGAGCGTAGGCCCGATGGCCTCGGCACCCCCGGGCCACGTGAACGAGGAGATCTGCAGGCCAGCCTTCATCGGGGCAGCGTACCGGCTGCCGGGCGGCTGCGTGCCAGCGCCGGGTACCCGATCACGGCCCCGATCATGTCGGCCACCCCGATCGTCCCCGGCACCCCCGATCGTGACTCAGCTCCCGCCCGCCACGCGCCTCGGTTTCCACCCACCGCCACGATCGTGCCCCAGCACGCCGATCGTGCCCCGGCGACCGCCACCCCGATCGCGCCAGGCGTGGCCCGTGCCGGGCGTGTCCGCCACCCCGATCGCGCCAGGCGTGGCCCGTGCCGGGCGTGTCCGCCACCCCGATCGCGCCAGGCGTGGCCCGTGCCGGGCGTGTCCGCCACCCCGATCGCGCCAGGCGTGGCCCGTGCCGTGCGCGGGCAACCGCCGGGCGTGGCCCGTGCCGGGCGTGTCCGCCACCCCGATCGCGCCAGGCGTGGCCCGTGCCGTGCGCGGGCAACCGCCGGGCCTCACAGGCCCGATCTTCGCACCCAGGCGAGGTTGGATCGCGGCGATGGAGGTCTTCGACGCCGATTGCGGGCCTCACAGGCCCGGGAACGCCCGGGAGGCGCGTCGTTTCGGCGGCGATGGACCGTGCGACGCGGATTGCGGGCCCCACAGGCCCGCGGCGACCCGCGCCAGGCCCCGGGTGCGCCCGGGTGCGCGGACGCTGTCGGTGAGGGCGGACGAAGGTCGCGACCTAGCGGAAGAGATCCATGTCCCGGGGCATCAGCAGGTCGCGGATCGAGCCCTCGCCCCGTGGCGGGTTCGCGCCCCGGACCAGGGCAACCGGCCGTCCGGCGGTCTTTCCGAAGGCGAGCTCCGCGGCGGAGGCCAGCTCGTCGGCGACGGCGCGGACCGTGGAGTGCATGACGCGACCGTCCGCGTCGGGCGTTCCCCGCAGGTCCTCCAGCGGCGGGATGCCGGACACGCCGAGCGCCACGTCCACGATGCCCCAGCGCCACGGTCGACCGAAGCTGTCCGAGACGATGACCGGCAGGTCGGTCCCGAACCGGTCGCGCAGCGCCAAGCGGATCCGGGCCGCGGAGGCGTCGGCATCGACCGGCAGGAGCGTCACGACATCGCCCGACCCGGGCCCGACGTTCGACGCGTCGATGCCGCCGTTCGCGCACACGAAACCGTGCTTCGTCTCGGTGATGAGGACCCCGTGCGCCATCCGGACGACCCGCACCGCCTCGCGCAGCACGACCTCGATCTGCCGTGGGTCGCGATCCCAGGCCGCGGCCCACTCGACCGCCTCGGGGCGCGGCTCGATCGTGCGCAGGTCGACCACGGCGCCCTCGGCCTTGGACACGATCTTCTGGGTCACGACGAGCACGTCGCCGTCCTGGAGCGGCAGCAGACCCGGCGTCGCCTCGAGCGCGTCGCCGATCAGCGCCTCCAGCGGGTCGCCCGGGCGCACCTCGGGGAGGCCCGTGAGGGCGATGACCTCGACGCGGCCTGGCTCAGTCGACACCGATGGCCTCCGGTTCCAGGGTCTCCGCGAGGAGCAGGTCGTCGGGCGTGTCGATGTCGAGCTCGAGGACGTCGCGGACCTCGACGAACGCGGCGTCCGCCGAGGACGCCAGCCACGCATGACCCGCCCGCGAGTCGCCGCCGAAGGCCGGGTCGATGACGTCCGGCGGATCGAGCAGCAGGGCGTTGGTTCCCCGGCCGTGGCGATCCGGGGCGAGGACGACCGACGGGGTACCGGCGGCGTCGCCCGCGGCGAGGACCAGGCCAAGGGTCGCCGGACTGACGCCCGGGATGTCGCCGGGGACGATGAGCAGCCGCTCCCCGGTGGCCTCGGCGCGGGCCTCGTGGAGGGCCGGATTGAGCCCGCGCGAGCGCTGGAAGACGGGTCGGGCACCGATGGCGGCGGCGATGGCGAGGACGGCAGGATCCGGCGACACCACGATGACCTCCACGACCCCGGCCGTGGCGAGCGCGGCGGTGACGGTCCGCCGGAGCATGCGATCGACGAGCTCCCGCCGCTCCTCCGCGTCCAGGACCGCGCCGAGCCGGGACTTGGCGCCCTCGAACGCGCGGATGGGGATCGCGATGGTCGTGGGGCGGGGGAGGGAACTCACCGGGATGGCGACGGGCTCGGGCGACTGCACGGAACGATGCTAGCGCGGCGCCGGACGCAGCCCGGACATCGCCACGACACCACGGACGATCCGGTCGCGCACGGCGTCGCGATCGAGCGAGCCGGCCTGCTCCGCGACCGCGACCAGCGCGCCGTCCAGGAGCATGGTCGTGGTCGCGGCGATCTCGTCGACATTGGCGTCGGGCGGAAGCTCCCCGCGCGCGATCGCGTCACGCGTGAACGCGGCGGAGAACCCCCGGAGGTCGTCACCGCGACGCCGCAGTGCCTCCCTGATCCGATCGTCCGCGGGTGCGGCTGCGAGCGCCTGGAGCACGAGCGGCGCGCCGATGGCGTCGAACAGCGCGTCGAAGTAGCTGTCGATCGCGACCGTCAGGCGCTCGACCGGGTCCTCGATCGGCGCGATCCCCTCCGCGAGATGGGCCAGCTCCTCCGGCGTACCCGAGAGACACAGCTCGAGGAACAGCTCCTCCTTGCTGGGGAAGTAGCGATAGATCAGCCCCACCGATACGCCGGCCTCGGCAGCGATGGACGGGACGCTCGTGCCCCGGAAGCCGCCCGCGATGAACGCGCGGCGGCCGCCCTCGAGGATGCGCTCGCGCATCGCCGCGGCATGCTCGGCGGGTCGCCTGGGCATCGACTGCCTCCTGCTGAATGTTCGTTCAGGTTAGACCTTGACAGGGGTCCCTGTGCGCAGCATAGTGAATGAACAGTCATTCAGCAACAGAAGAACAGGAGCGGATGAGATGGAGCGAGCCGAGGGGCTGCAGGTGGTGCTCGGGGCATCGGGCGGGACGGGCCGCGCGATCGTCGACGAGCTGGTGCGCCAGGGACGGCGGGTGAGGGCCGTATCCCGCAGCGAGATCCCCGGGCTGCCGGCCGGTGTGGAGCAGGTCAAGGCCGATCTCTACGATCCGGCCAGGGCGGCCGCGGCCGTCGAGGGGGCCTCGGTCGTGTATCACGCGGCGCAGCCCGCCTATGCGCACTGGGACGGCAACTTCGAGCGGCTCAACGCCGCGATCGCCGACGCCACGGCTGCAGCGGGCGCCCGGCTCGTGTTCGCGGACAACCTCTACATGTACGGCCCGGGCGCCTCCCCGATGACGGAGACCACGCAACAGCGCGCCACCGATCGCAAGGGCACGCTCCGCATTCGCCTCGCGGCGGACCTGCTGGCGCGCCACGAGCGCGGCGATCTCGACGTCGTGATCGCGCGCTCCAGTGACTACTTCGGCCCGCACGGGATCAACACCGGACCGGGGGAGCGGGTCTTCGGCGCTGCGCTCCAGGGCAAGGCGGCAAGCGTCGTGGGCAAGCTCGACGTGCCGCACTCGATGGGCTACCTCCCGGACATGGCCCGCGCGATGATCATCCTGGGCGACCACGACGGTGCATCCGGCCGCGCCTGGCACCTGCCGGTCACCGATCCGCTGACCGTGCGCGAGTTTCTCGACAGGGTCTTCGCCGCGGCGGGCACGCCCGTGAAGACGCAGGTTGCCGGCCCGCTGACGCTTCGCGTGCTCGGCCTGTTCGTGCCGCCGCTGCGCGAGATTGCCGTGGTGCTCTACCAGTGGCAGGAGCCGTGGATCAGCGACTGGTCGGCGTTCGAGGCGGCCTTCGGGCCGTTCGCGCGCACCCCGCTCGACGAGGCGATCGAGACGACGCTGGCATGGTGGCGGGTCGCAGCTTCCGTATCCCGCAAGGCGGCTGCCTGACGAACGGCGTCCGTCGGACGGCGTCCCGGGGCCGACGTCGCTGGTCACCGGAAACACGCAGCTCGTGCTCCTGACGGGCCCCGATCCTCGAGACCTACAGCGCAGCGAGCACCTCGGACGCGAGTCGCGCGCGTGCTGCGTCACCGTCCATGATCGTGTCGGCGACGAGCGCCCGGAGCCCGAGGGCCTCGACGTCGGACGCCGCATGCTCGTCCAGCGCGTCCATCACGTACAGGTCCACGATGTCCGCGTACAGGCGCGCCACCCCGAGCGATGACGACTCGTGGCCGAGTGCCGCGAGCATCCGGTCCGCGGGTCCCTTCAGCGCCTTGCCACCGATGATCGGTGAGACGGCCGCGATCGGGACGCCACGCGCGCGCGCCGCGGCGATGAGTGGGCGCATCCCCGGCACTCCGAGGATCGGCCCGACGGACACGAGCGGGTTCGAGGGCGCGATGACGATCGCGTCGGCGGTCTCGATGGCGCCCACGACCTCGGGCGTCGGTCTCGCGGCGCCAAGGCCCGCGAACCGCAGCTCCAGCACGTCGGGCGCCTGCCGCTGGTGGACGAAGTACTCCTGGAACTCCAGCCAGCCGTCGGCAGTGCGGACCTGTGTTGCCACGGAGTCGTTGGTCATCGGCAGGATCCGCGCGGCGATGCCGAGCGACGCTTGGGCGGCAAGGCAGGCGGCGGTCGGCGTTGCGCCTCCGCGGACGCGCGCCGTGCGGGCGATGTGCAGCGCGAGGTCCCGATCCCCCAGGCCGAACCACGTCTCCTCGCCATAGACGCCGAGCTGCGCCATGACAGCGTGCGTGTCGCCCTCGATGCCCCAACCCCACTCGACCTGCTCGATGCCGCCGAGGTTGTACAGCACCGTGTCGTGGTCGGGCATCACCAGCAGCCCGTGGCGCCAGCAGTCGTCGCCCGTGTTGACAACGACGGTGAGTCCCGCGCCGAGCTGCGCCTGGAGGCCGTCGGCGAGCTTCGCGCCCCCGACGCCGCCCGCCAGCACGACGACGCGTCGCGTCGCGCGGGTCATCCGTTCAGGTGCTCCAGCACCTCGCCGATGCGCTCGATCGTCTCGGTGTCGTATGGCGCGGGGAGATCCACGAAGACGTGCCGGAAGCCCAGCTCCAGCAGCGGCTGCAGCGCGTCCGCGATCTCCGCGGGCGTCCCGAGGTAGGCGCTGTACGTCTCGTCATATTCCTGGCCCGTGCCGGCGAGGATCGCCTTGTAGGCCTCGAGCGCTGACGCCCGGTCCGTGCGGATGACGAGGTCCACCGTGGTGGTCCGCTCGATCTCGGCCTCGTCGCGGCCGACGGCGACGCAGTGCTCCCGGAGGATCGCATCGCTCGCGCGCAGCTTCTCGAGGCTGCCGCTGGCGTTCCACTGGTCACCGTACCGGGCGAGCGTGCGGAGGGTCTTCTTCGGTCCGGAGCCGCCGATCATGATCGGCAGATGGGGCTGCACGGGCCGCGGCATCACCAGCGCGTCCCGCATCGGGTAGACCGGGCCGTCGTGGGTGACGGTCTCGCCGTCGAGGAGCCGCCGCAGGAGCATGACGGACTCGTCCAGCCGGTCGAGGCGCTCGCCGAAGCCCGACCCGAAGTCGATCCCGAACGCCTGGTGCTCCCGCTCGAACCAGGCGCCGCCGATGCCCAGGATCGCCCGCCCGCCGGAGAGGTGGTCGAGCGTGGTGGCCGACTTGGCCGTGAGGCCAGGGTTGCGGAACGTGTTCGCCGAGACCATCAGGCCGAGCGTCGCCCGCGAGGTCACCTGGGACCAGCCCGCGAGGACCGACCAGCCTTCGAGGATTGGGCCCTCCCACGGGCCGACGATCGAGTTGAGGTGGTCCCACGTCCACAGGCTGGCGGCGCCCGCGGCCTCGGCGCGAACCGCGGCGTCACGGATCGAGGCCCACGAGTCGGTCTGGGGCCAAAGGAGGAAGCCGATCCTCGCGTCGGGCATGTGGTCAATCCTCCAGGTGATCGTGGATGCCGGTCAGGCGGACAAGGAACGTGACCCGAGGCTGGCTGCGGAAGACGGCGATCGACGCCGCGGTCGGCCCCTCCGCCCGGTAGCGGTGGGCGAGCGACACGATGTCGTCGCGCGCGCGGTCGACGTCCGTCACGACCTCATCGACGACACCAGTCAGGCCGACCCAGCGGTACGGGTCGGCGGGATCGATGACCGAGAGGGCAGCGCGAGGGTCCCGCACGAGGTTCGTGCACCAGCGCCGGGGGGCGTTGGAGTTGAGCAGGACCCGGTCATCGTCCTCGAGACGGAACCAGATGACGGCCTGGCGGGGCGAGCCGTCGCCGTCGACGGTCGCGAGCGTCGCGCACAGGGGGAGCCGGAGGAATGCGCGAACGTCCGGGGAGAGGGCGGGGGCTTCGATGGGCATGGGCCCATGGTAGCGGGGGTTGGCCGAGGTCCCGGGCGGTGGCAGCGGTCGATCGGGGCAGACGACTCTCAGGGCGCGACTGTGGCGTTCGGGCAGCCGTTCCAGGCCTGTGCACAGTCGAGCGGGTCGGCGCCCGGGCCGCGCATGGTCTGCGACGTGCCCCAGCCGCCTGCCGCCGACAGGATCCCCAGGGCGAGCCCTGCCACGAGCAGCAACGCCCCGATGATCCCGACCGGCTGGGACGATCGGTTCCTCGCCCGTGCCGGGCGCGGGGACGCCGGTTCTGGCTCCGCCTCCGCGCCATCAAGCGCGACGTCGGGCAGGCCCCGCATGAGGGCGAACGCGACGAGGAGGGTGACGCCGACGACGATGAGCAGGGCCGCGCCCATGCCGATCGGGCTCCACCCGGCGAGGTTCATGCTCATGGGACGCGGGCCTCCAGTACGAATGACCCGAGCGTGCGACGCGGGGCAATGGGCGGGCTACCGCCGAATGGCCCGTTGCTGCCGGGACCCGTGCCCGGGCGGTCTCGCGCGGCTAATCGCGCTCGCCCGCGGCGCAGCGGAGCCGCTCGCCCAGTTGCGCCTGTGCCTCAGCGGAGCCGCTCGCCCGCCTCGACGCGGGTCGCCAGCCGGCTCTCGGGCGGCGCGAGCGGGCATGCCCAGCGCGGGTCGAAGGCGCACGACGGCTGGAACGAGAAGTTGAGGTCCACGACCAGCGTTCCGGCGTCCGGGTCGCCACCCAGGTCAGCGCTCTTCGCCGTGTCCAGGACATACCGGCCGGCCCCGTAGGTCTCGGCCCCGTTCGTGGCGTCCCCGAAGGGCAGGAACAGTCCGCCCGCGTAGCCCCGCATCCAGAACACGGGCAGCGTTGCCTCGCCGGCGGGGAGGCGCAGCCGCACGACCCCGACCCGGTCGAACGCCAGCGTGTCCGCGCCCGAGTCGGGCAGCGCGACGGCGGCCAGACCCGGGCCGAATGGCGACGCGCCGGCTGGCGCCGGTGGCTCCGGGACGGGCGAGAACCGGAGCCGGTCGTCGTACAGCCAGTGGTGGGCGCGGAACGTTGCCCGCTCGGTGGCCGGGACCGGCGACTGCGGGTGGCCGCGGTATAGCGCCTCGCGCTCCGCCCGCCATGTGGCCCATGCGGCCGCCGGGTCCGTGGCCGCGATCGAACGAACCTCGACGTACAGCGCGCCGACACGCCTGCGCCAGTCCGCGAGCCAGCCGCGATCGGCCGCAGCGGTTGTCCCGGGATCGCTCATGCACCAATCCTAGGGGTCGTCGACCCGTGCGAGAATGCCCCTTCACCAACACGGAGGCTTGCACCTTGGCGGACCTGGCGGACATCGGCATCTTCGGCGGCTCGGGCTTCTACTCGCTGCTCGACGACGTGCGCGAGGCGAAGATCGACACGCCCTACGGTCCGCCTTCCGACTCGTTCTTCCTGGCCACCGTCGCCGGACGCCGGGTCGCGTTCCTGCCCCGCCACGGCCGCCGCCACACGATCCCCCCGCACAAGGTCAACTACCGGGCCAATGTCTGGGCGATGCGCTCGCTGGGCGTCAAGGCGGTCATCAGCCCATGCGCCGCGGGCTCGCTCCAGCTCCACGTCGAGCCCGGCCATTTCGTCGTCAGCGACCAGTTCGTCGATCGTACTTCCGGCCGCGCAGACACCTTCTTCGACGGCCCGATCGTGTCCCATGTCAGCTCGGCCGAGATCTACGACCCGGTCCTTCGCGGGATCGCGCTCGAGGTCATCCGCGAGCACGGGATCACGGTCCACGACGGGGGCACGGTCGTCGTGATCCAGGGGCCCCGCTTCTCGACGAAGGCGGAGAGCAAGTGGTTCAGCGACGCCGGCTGGGAGGTCATCAACATGACCCAGTACCCGGAGGCCTACCTGTGCCGGGAGCTCGGGATGGCGGTCGTCAACATCGCGCTGATCACGGACTACGACGCGGGCGTGCTCGAGGGCACGCATGCCGTGACGGCCCACGATGTCCTCGCCGTGTTCGAGGCGAACGCGACGCGCATTCGCGAGGTCGTCCTGGACATGGTCGGGCGGTTCCCGGCGGACCTCGACAGCCTTGGTGCGAAGGACGCGCTGCGCTTCACGCGCGGCGACGGCCACGCGTCCGGCCCGGCGGACATCCGCATCTTCGAGACGGGGCTCTAGGCGGCGGCGCGCCGATCCGCCGGACCCCGAGCGACGAACCACCATCGTGATGACCTCCAGCCCGGCGCCCATCCCCGCCACCGCCGAGCCGCTCCACGGGTGCGTCCGTTGCGGCGCGCGGATCCCCGTGTCCGAGTCGATGTGCGAGCGCTGCAACCCGCTGGGGCTCAAGTCGCCGGCCACATCGCAGGCGCACGGGACGGTATTCCTGGGCATCGGCGTCGCGGTCGTCCTGATGGCGGTGGTCGCGCGGCTCGCAGTGTCCGGTATCGGGCCCTTCCACTCGTCCGTGGCTGGCGTCGCCGCGGATGCCGCCGGGCTGCGGGTATCGATCACCGTGACCAACGACGGATCGAACGCCGGGTCCACGACCTGCCGTATCGGGGATCCTTCGATCCGCGGGATCGGGCCAGAGACGGCGTTCGTGGAGAGCCCCGTGGTGGGGCCGGGCCAGACGCTGACCTTCGATGCGGTCGTCGCGAGCCTGGGCACGACGGTCATCCCCGTCACCGCCGAATGCGACACATGACCGGCCGCTTCGATCGGGACGTCACGTTCGCCTGCTCGATCGCCGAGGAGGCCGGACGGATCCTGTTCGAGCGCTACGAGCGCGTCGAGCACATCGACTTCAAGTCCGCCAAGGACGTCGTCACGGAGGTCGACCACCTGTCCGAGGAGCTGATCCTCGGCGCGATCCGGGCGACGTTCCCGGGGGACGGGATCCTGGCCGAGGAGTCCGGCGCGCACCAGGGCGGCGGGGGATCGGGCGCGGAGGCGGCCGCTGCCGCGGCGCGTTCGCTGTCGTCCGGCCGGACGTGGATCGTGGACCCGCTCGATGGAACAGTGAACTACGCGAACGGGATCCCGATGTTCTGCGTGTCCGTGGGCCTCATCGTCGACGGCCGCCCGGCCGCAGGCGCCGTCCACGACCCGATGCGGGCCGAGACGTTCTCCGCGACCGCGGACGGGCCGGCACTGCTCGGCGACACGGAGATCCATGCCTCGAGCAAGGACAGCCTCAACGACTGTGTCGTCCACCTCGCGCTGGGTGGTCGTGCGGTCGCGACGCGGGCCCGGGCGGTGCGCAAGGCGATCCGGGTGTCGCGGACGATGGGCTCGTCGGCGCTGGCGCTGGCCTATGTCGGCAACGGCCGGTTCGACGGGTTCGTGCAGTCCGGGGGCATGTCCGCGTGGGACGTTGCGGCGGCCGGTCTCATCGCCGAGCGGGCCGGGGCGGTCGTGACGGACACCGCCGGCGGGACCTGGTTCGACGTCGACAAGGCGACCCGGGCGTTCGGGCTGTGCGCTGCGCCGCCTGCCCACCACCAGGAGCTGCTGCGGCTGTCGGGCGAGTCCCGCTAGCGGTCGCGTACGACGGCAGCGGTCGTCCTCAGCGCCAGCGGTGCGGTCGAGCCCGGAGCCTCTCGAGCCCGAGCTCGTCGCACAACGCCACCCACGATGCCCGGTCTGCACCGGTCCACTCGAGCTCCTCGACCGTCTGCTGGGGGATCGGCACGCCGTCCTCGATCGTGCGCAGCCGGGCGAGGTCTCGGAACAGGAGCGCGTCCGCCATGCGGTCGCGGAGGGTCGCCGCCAGGCCCACCGGGCTGCGCAGGCCCTTGACGTCCCAGTCCGCCCCGCTGGGCGGAATCGCTTCGAGCGTTCCGTAGCGGGCGAGCACCGCGGACGCCGACTTGTCGCCCCAGCCCGGGAGTCCCGGGAACCCGTCCGCGGCGTCGCCCACGAGCGCGAGGCGGTCCGCGACGCTCGCCGGGTTCACGCCCCATTTCGCGCGCACCCCGTCCTCGTCATGGATCGTGTCGCGGCGGCGGTCCCACAGGACGACCCGCGACCCCCGGACGCATTGGGCCATGTCCTTGTCTGGCGTGCAGATCACGACCCGCTCGACTCGCGGATCCGCCGCGAACCGCAGGGCGGCCGCCCCGATCGCATCATCGGCCTCGTACTCGACCATCGGCCACAGCACGAGACCCAGTGCCTCGATGGCACGCTCGGCGAGGGGGAACTGCGCGAGGAGCTCGGGCGGCATGCCTGCCTCGGTCTTGTAGCCCGGGTAGAGATCGTTGCGGAAGGAGCGGATCACGCGATCCGTGGCGCAGCCGACGTGCGTCGCACCCTGCTCGCGGAGCAGGTAGCACAGCTGCTCCACGAGGCCACTGACGCCGCTCAGCACGAGATCGTCGCGGCCCAGAACGGGCGGGCGCGGCGAGAAGTGCGCGCGGAACAGCTCGTACGTCGCGTCGACGAGGTGGACCTGCATCAGGACGACTGCCTCCCCCGCTCAGGCGTCCGCGGAGCCTGTTTCCACCAGCCGCCGGAGGCGGTGGAGATCGGCCTGGAAGATCGATCGCAGGATGGGCGCCTGGACGATGGCGCCGAGCTCGGGGAGGATCGGCGGGATGAGCGTCTCGGTCCACCGGACGATCGTGGTGGTGCCGTCGGCGCCGGGCTCGAGCGTGATCAGGCCGCCGCCCGTGAACGTGCCCTCGTGACGGATCGCGAAGCGCGTGGGCGGTCGGAACTCCGTGATCTCCACGGGGTCCTCGGTACCGATGCCGAAGATGCGGACCGTGGCCTCACCGCGCGTCCCGACGCCAACCGCGCCCGGCGTGGTGATCGACACCCGCTTCATCTCGTGCATCCATTCCGGCTGGCGCTCGATATCGGCGACGACCGCCCACGTCTCGGCGATCGGCGCCTCGACGACCACGAGCATGTCCATCGCACGCGGCGGCTGCGGCCAGCGACGGCGCGCGAGCCAGCGGTCGAGCGCGAAGGCGACAGGCGTTCCGACGATGACGAGGGCGAGGAGACGGCGCAGCATGGGGACTCAGCGCATCCGCGTAGTGGCGAGGTGGACGCCAGCCTGCTCGACCTCTGCGAGGGCCGCGTCACCGTCGCCCGGCTGGAGATTCACCGCGGCGATGGCGTCCGTGAGCAGCGTCGTCTCGTAGCCAAGCTGCACGGCGTCGAGCGCCGTGGCCTTGACGCAGTAGTCCGTGGCGAGGCCGGTGACGACGACGTCGGTGATGCCGGCCTCGCGCAGGAGTGCGTCCAGCGGCGTCGAGACCAGCTCGCCGGTCTGCGGGTGACGCATCGTGAAGCCCGAATAGCCATCCTCGCCGTTCGCGCCCTTGCGCACGATCGGCGCCTGCGCGGCCGCAAGCGCCGGGTGGAGCTCGGCGCCCCACGTGTCGCCCACGCAGTGGGCGGGCCAGATTCCTCCGTCCTTGGCGAAGTGGGGCGTGTGCTCCGGGTGCCAGTCCTGGGTGCACACGACCATGCCCCCGTTGGCCCGTGCAAGCTCGATCTCCAGGTTGATCACAGGGATCACGTCCGCGCCACCGGCGACGCTGAGGCTCCCCTTCGGGTCCGCGAAGTCGTTCTGGACGTCGACGACGATGAGGGCGACGCCGGGTCTGTATCGAAGCATGGGGGAACGGTAGCGGGTCGCGAAGCCGGCCGTGGCTCACACGGGGAGCACCCCGCTCACCTTGGGCACGGTGGACTCGCGCAGGGCACGGCGGATCGGCCCACCGCCAAGTGGGAGGAGGGTGCGCAGGGCCGCGGGGTGGTGCTCGAGGACCCCGCGATTGCGCAGCGTGTCGCCGACGACGAGGACGAGGAGGTCAGCCGCGTTCGAAGCGCCCGGACTGCGCGATGGGAGAGACCAGCGTGCGAGAGACCGGGGTGCCGGAGCGACACACGCACCCAAACTCAGTGTGCCGGCCGACGCGACGGGACCACGCCCCGCGCGCAGCGCGGGGCGAACCGAAACGCGCCGTCGGGTCGACCCGGCGGCGCGTACAAAGGTCGGTTTCGGTCATCCAGCCTCGGCGGTGGACTCCAACTGCTCGTCCTCGATCTCATTGAGCGATCCCGACGCCGGTGACGTGGACTCGCCTTCGACGTCGAGCAGGTAGCCGATGCCCTGGAACGTCCGGATGCGGCCCGGCTCGCCCGGCTTCGCACCCAGCTTGCGGCGGACGCGGGAGACCCAGACGCGCAGGTACTGGAGGTCGTCGCGGTACTCCGGGCCCCAGACCTTCGTGAGGAGCTCGGTGTGGAGGACGACCTTGCCCGCGTTCGCCGCGAGGTGCTGCAGGAGCAGCCACTCGGTCCGCGAGAGCTGCACCAGCTCGCCGGAACGGGTCACCATCCGCCGCTCGAGATCGATCTCGACATCGTCGAAGCGGATCACGCCCGCGCCCGGCTGCGCGCCGGAGGAGCGGCGAATGACCGCCCGCACGCGCGCCGCGAGCTCGTCCGGGTGGAAGGGCTTCGCGATGTAGTCGTCCGCGCCGAGGTCCAGGCCCTTGGCCTTGTCGGCCGTCGAGCCCTTCGCCGTCAGGAGGATCACCGGCACCGGCCGCCGCTCCCGCAGCTGGCGCATGACCTCGATCCCGTCCAGGTCCGGCATCACGATGTCGAGCAGGACGATGTCCGGCCGGACCTCCTCGGCCTTGGCCAGGGCGTCCTCGCCGCCGCTTGCGGTCACGACGCGGAAACCCTCCTCGGAGAGCGCGATGGACACGAGCTTCGTGATGCGCGGTTCGTCGTCTGCGACGAGGACGAGCGGTTGGGTGCTCATGCTCTCACCTTCCTGGTGGTCCCAGTGTGCGCCGGGCGCCACGCCCGCGCGCTGGATGTTGGCCCGCCGTTCCCCGGGCGGGCCGCCGGATCAGCTGGCGGCGGGCGCCACGGAGGGCAGCTCGACGTTGATGTTGATGTCCGTGCCGCCCTTCGATGCGCCGCCGAATGTCCCCTGGCCGGGCCCGAAGGCGAAGTACCACGCGCCGACGAGGAGCGCGAGGATGACGATGATGCCGAGGATGCCGCCCAGGCTGCTGCCCCGGTTCTCGACGATGACGTCGTGATCGTGATCGTGGGTCATGGGAAGAGCTCCGTCCTTTCGCGCCGGCAGTCGGAGTCCGCGTCGCCGGCAGGTCCAAAGCGTGCCCGCCTGCTGGTGCCACCCATCGCGGCGCGACATTGCAGAACCGCTACACGCGCATTACAACTCCCGGCGCCCGACGGGCCGTCGCGGGGCCTGTCTCCCATGCCCATCCTGTCCTGCGCACCCGGGACGTCACTACCCCGGACCCCATCGGGCGCACAACGCCCCTTCGATATCGGGGCTAACCTGTATGCCGTTCCCCGGGCGTCCCTGCCCTCGCGTCACCGGAGCCCCGATGCACATCGACGATTTCAAGCAGCAGCTCCCCGACATCGACGAGCTCGAGACCCGCGAATGGGTCGACTCGTTCGACCAGGTCCTTGACCAGGCGGGGGAGAACCGCGCCCGGTTCCTCATGTACAAGCTGCTCAAGCGGGCCCGACAGCGGCATGTCGGCCTCCCGGCGCTGACCCAGACCCGGTACATCAACACGATCAGCCCGGAGCAGGAGCCCAACTTCCCGGGCGATGAGGCGCTCGAGCGCCGCATCCGCCGGCTGATCCGCTGGAATGCGGTCGCCATGGTCCTGCGCGCGAACAACCGGTTCCCGGGGCTCGGCGGCCACCTCGCGACCTACGCGTCCGCGGCGAGCCTGTACGAGGTCGGCTTCAACCACTTCTTCCGCGGCAAGGACCACCCGGGCGGCGGCGACCAGGTCTTCTTCCAGGGCCACGCTGCGCCGGGGATCTATGCCCGCGCGTTCCTCGAAGGGCGGCTCACGGAGGACCACCTCGACCACTTCCGCCGCGAGACCGGTGGGAAGGGCCTGAGCTCCTACCCGCATCCCCGCCTGATGCCGGACTTCTGGGAGTTCCCCACGGTCTCGATGGGCCTCGGGCCGCTCGCTGCGGTCTACCAGGCGCGATTCAACCGCTACCTCCAGAACCGCGGGATCAGGGACACGAGCCAGCAGCGCGTGTGGGCCTTCCTCGGCGACGGTGAGATGGACGAGCCCGAATCGATCTCCGGCATCTCGCTCGCCGCGCGCGACGGTCTCGACAACCTGACGTTCGTCATCAACTGCAACCTGCAGCGGCTGGACGGCCCGGTGCGCGGCAACGGCAAGGTCATCCAGGAGCTGGAGGGCCTGTTCCGGGGCGCAGGCTGGAACGTGATCAAGGTCATCTGGGGCCGCGAGTGGGACGAGATTCTCGCCCGCGACGTTGACGGCACGCTCGTCGAGAAGATGAACACGACGGTCGACGGCGAGTTCCAGAAGATGTCCGTCTCGACCTCGGGTGCGTACGTCCGCGAGCACTTCTTCGGCCCGGATCCCCGGCTCCGCCGGATGGCCGAGCACCTCTCGGACGAGCAGTTGCTCAAGCTGCGTCGCGGTGGCCACGACTACCGCAAGATCTACGCGGCATACCTCGCGGCAACCCAGTACACGGGCGCCCCGACGGTGATCCTCGCCAAGACGGTCAAGGGCTGGGCCCTGGGCCGGGGCGTCGAGGCGCGCAACATCACGCACCAGGCGAAGAAGCTCAACGAGGAGGAGCTGCGGGTCTTCCGGGACCGCCTCGAGCTCCCGATCGCCGACGAGAAGCTCAAGGAAGCGCCGTACTTCCATCCGGGCGCGGACTCGGACGAGGTCCGCTACATGCAGGAGCGTCGTGCGACCCTCGGTGGGCCGCTGCCGCGCCGGCTCGTTCGCTCGAAGCCGATCAGCATCCTGCCGCCCGCGATCGACGCGGAGTTCGACGCTGGCAGCCCGACGGCCGTGTCGACGACGATGGTGTTCACGCGCCTGCTGCGCAACCTCATCCGTGACCACGACATCGGCCGCCGCATCGTCCCGATCATCCCCGACGAGGCACGGACCTTCGGCATGGATCCGCTGTTCAAGGAGGTCGGCATCTACGCCGCCCACGGGCAGCACTACGACCCCGTTGACTCGGAGCTCGTCCTCTCGTACCGCGAGGCCACGGACGGCCAGGTCCTGGAGGAGGGGATCAACGAGGCGGGCTCGATGGCCAGCTTCCAGGCCGCGGGCAGCTCGTACGCCACGCACGGCGAGCCGATGATCCCGTTCTACATCTTCTATTCGATGTTCGGGTTCCAGCGGACCGGTGACCAGGTGTGGGCCTTCGGGGACCAGCGCGGCCGCGGGTTCATGATCGGCGCCACGGCGGGCCGCACGACGCTTGCCGGCGAGGGTCTGCAGCACGACGACGGCCACTCCCAGGTGCTGGCGTCCACGGTCCCGGTCATCCGCGCCTACGACCCGGCGTTTGCGTACGAGCTCGCGACGATCGTGCGGGACGGCGTGAAGCGCATGTACACGGACGGCGAGGACGTCTTCTACTACGTCACCGTGTACAACGAGAACTATCCCCAGGCGGCGAGGCCCGCGGATGTCGACGACGCGATCGTCAAGGGCCTCTACCGCTTCGCCGAAGCGCCCGAGATCAAGGATCCGAAGGGGCGCGTGCGTCTCATCGGGTCGGGCTCGATCCTCCAGCAGGTCATCGCGGCCCGCGACCTCCTCGCAGAGCGCGGGATCGCGGCCGAGATCTACTCCGCCACGTCCTTCCAGCAGCTCCGGGCGGAGGCACTCCAGGCCGAGCGCTGGAACCTGCTCCACCCGGACAAGGAGCCGCGGGTCCCGTACGTCTCGCAGGTCCTCGGCCCGGACGGCGGCCCGATCATCGTCGCGTCGGACTGGATCAAGTCCCTCCCGGACATGGTCACCCGCTGGGTTCCGGCGCCGTACATCGTGCTCGGGACGGACGGGTTCGGGCGGAGCGATACCCGCGAGAACCTGCGGGCGTACTTCGGCATCGATGCGCCGCACGTCGCGGCCGCCGCGATGACGGGCCTCGTCCAGTGCGGCACCATGAACCCGAAGGCGGCCGCGAAAGCGATCCGCGAGCTCGGCGTGGACCCGGACGCACGGGACCCGCTCACCGCCTGACCGGGCGCCCGCCTGGTTCCCTGGATACCGGTGACGGCCGGGCTGCCGTCACGGTCGCAGCCGCGAACGTTCGGCCGTCGTGGTCTTCGTCGCCGCTCGCGGCCGTTACGCCCGGGACATGTTCCGGCGCAGGAGGAGCCAGCACGCGACGAGGAGTGCGACCGCGATCGCCGCGAGCACCAGGGCCTGCCACGGCTCGCGGAACGTCCCGCGGAGCATCACGTCCTGGATCAGCCCGATCCCGTTGGTCACGGGGATCGCGTGCGCGGCGATCGCGACCGGGGTGTTGAACTCGGTGATCGGCAGGACGAACCCGGAGAAGAACACCGACGCGAGGAGGACCAGCAGCGAGAGCTGGACGGCCTGGCGCTCCGAGTCCGAGATGATCGAGATGAGCAGGCCCAGCCCGAGCGACGCGAGGATCAGGAGCGCGACGACACCGGCAAGGGCAGCAACCGAGCCGAGCATGGGCACGCCGAGGCCCACGATGAGCAGGACCAGGCTCACGAACGCGATCGCCGCGCTCAGGAAGGCGAAGCCCAGGATCTTCCCGAGGACGACCTCCCAGGCGGACACGGGCGACACGCGGAAGACCTCGATGACCCCGCTCGTCCGATCGCGGACGACCGACAGTGCGATCAGCGTCACCGCCATGTGCTGCAGGATCAACGCGAGGACCGCCGGCCCGAAGTAGCCGACCACGGTCGGCAGGACCGGCGCGACGTTGACGACGGTCGCGGTCGTGGGCGCGGCGATCACGTCCGGGGGGATCCGGGTTGCGTCAGGGACGTTGTTCTGCACGGCCTCCGCCTGGCCCTCCGCCGCCGCGCGGCGGATGATCTCGCGGTTGATCGAGCTGGAAAACTCGCTGGCCATGAGGCCCGCGTAGGCCGCCTGGACCGGGTCAGCGACGTCGATGCGAACCTCGATCTTCGTCTGCTTGCCGTTCTGGAAGCTGTCCTGGACGTTCGCCGGCGCGATGGCCACGACCTCGATCTCGCCCGACGCGAGCCGGGCATTCGCGGTCGAGGCGTCGGGCACGACGTCCACGATCTCGAGTCCAGGGCCCGACAGGGCGCGATACGTCTGGGCATCGGTGGGCAGGCCGGACTGCGGCGGGATCACGAGCAGCGTGGGCAGCGGCTTGCGGAACCCGTTGTAGCCCAGACCGAAGATCGCCATGACAAGGAACGGCCCGAACACGAGTGAGGCGAGCGCCCCCGGCCGCCGCCGGACCTCCACGAGCTCGCGTCCCACGAAGGCGAGAAGCCGGGTGACGATCTTGGCGAGCGACATGAACGGGTTCATGCGGCGGCTCCCGTGTGTCCGGCATCGGTCTCACCATCGGCCTTCGCAGTGGCGGCATCGGCCCCGGTAGGCGCGGCATCACGCTCCGAGTTGGCCTCGGCATGGGACCCGGCAGGCGCGGCGTCGTCGCCCCGCCCGGGGCCTGCGGGCGCGGCGTCACCGCCGACCGGCTCGCTGCGCTCGGCGGTCGCGCGCTCGACGAGCGTCGTGAACACCTCGTCGAACGTCAGCCGGAGCTCGCGCGCGGCGACCAGCCGGCCGCCCGCCGCCTGCACGAGGTCGTCGAGGATCGGAGTCACGGTGCCGGCATCGTCCACGATGACGCGGAAGGTGCGCAGGCCGGTGCTCTTTGCGGCCTGGATCCCATCGCTGCCCGTGAGCCCGGCCGGGTCGAACGGGCCCTCGGTCTCACACTCGATGACATCGCCACCCGCGGCGCGCCGCCGCAGGTCTTCCGGCGGGCCTAACGCGATGAGCCGGCCGCCCGCGATCAGGGCGACCGCGTCGCAGTTCTCCGCTTCGCTCACGTACTGTGTGGTGACGAGCAGCGTCCGACCCTGGCCCTTGAGGCGCGCGAGCTCGTCCCAGACCACCTGCCGCAGGATCGGGTCGATGCCCGCGGTGGGCTCGTCCAGGAGCAGCAGGGCCGGTTCGTGGACCAGGGCGCAGGCGAGCTCCAACCGGCGCTGCATGCCGCCCGAGAGCTGGCCCGCGCGCCGGTCGCGTGCGTCCCACAGGTCGACGAGCTTCAGCACCTCGCGTACCCGTCGCCGCCGACGCCACACGAGCATGCCGAACAGGCTCGCGACGAAGTCGACGTTCTCGTCTGCGGTCAGGTCGGGGTAGAGCGTGAACAGCTGCGGCATGTAGCCGATCCGTTCGCGGGTCCCGCGGCGGAATCGCCGTGGGTCCTCGCCCAGGACCCGGACGGCGCCCGACGTCGGGTCGATGGCGCCCGTGATCAGGCGGATCGTGGTTGTCTTGCCTGCACCAGACGGCCCGACAATGCCGAGGATCGTCCCGGATTCGACCTCGAGGTCGATGTCGAAGATGCCAGCGCCATCACCGAAGTCGCGGCTGGCACCGCGTAGCGCGACGACGACGTCTGACAGGGCGCCGCGCGCTGCGGCGAGCGATGAGGGCGCGTCGGCCTGTGGATGCACTGGGGTGAGCCTCCGTGGCGGCCGACAGCCTGTGCGCCCGGCCTTGCCCGGATCGTCGGGCACCTCGCCTTGCGGCCGCCCGGGCCACGGCGCCCCGCGCGCATCGGCAGCGTATCGACGCGCGTCTGCAACACCCCCGCGAGCCCCGTTGCGAGGCGACGGCCGCGACCGTGACGCCGATCCTGCGATGCTCGTAGCCAGCCGCCGGGCAGCCCGCCATCGCAGGGCGGTCCGCCTCCCATCGCCGCACCGGACGGAGCCACTCGTGATGGTCCTCGACGCCGATACCCCAAGGGACGCGGCCGCCACGTGAACGGGATCACCGACATCATGGGCCAGTACGTCGGCGACGTGATCGGCCTGCCCGTCGTGGTGGTGCTGCTGCGGGCGCTCGTCACGGTCGCCATCGTCCTGTGGCTCGCGTCGGCCTGGTGGACCTGGCGAGATGCGGGCGCCCGGACGCGCAACCCGTTTGTGCCGTACCTGGCGGCAGCGGGCGTCGTGCTCGCCAGCCCGCTCGCGTTCGCGCTGGCCATCGTCGTCTACCGGGTCGTGCGGCCGCCGCTCACGGTGGAGGCGGACGCCGCTGCGCAGCTGCAGCTCGCGATGCTTGAGGAGGAGGTGCGGCGGCCCGCGTGCGGGGCGTGCGGCTCGACGGTCCAGGACGAGTGGGTCGCGTGCCCCGAGTGTGGTACGAGGCTCGCTGTCCGCTGCGCGTCGTGCGGTCGGGCGCTGGATCTCGATTGGTCGATCTGCGCCTGGTGCGCCGCCGAGGTGCCGTGGGCCTCGCCCGATACCGGCGGCCCGAGCCCGATGCGGGAGCCAGTCACGATCCCGATCCGGCCGGGTGGTCGGCCGCTGGTGCCGGTCATGGCGGTGCCCGAGGGAGATTCCGGGGACGGCGCAGCTGGCCCGCACGCGACCTCCGCCCGCCGGGCTCCGCGGACGCCGCGAACCCCGCGCAGCCCGCGCATCGCGCGCTAGCCACCTCGCCGACGCTGTTGCCCACGGGTGCGCCAGGGCCGCGATCCGTGGCCGCCACCTCGATCCCCCGGGCGCAGTTGCGTCTCTCGCACGCTGGCCGAGGGGTGCGCCCGGTGAGCGTGGCTCCGTCGCGCGCGTGCGCCCGGCGCCGGCTCCGCCCCTCGGGCGCTTGGCTCGGCGGCGCCTTCTCGCGCACGCGTGCCCTCGCGCCCTCGCGCCTTCGCGTGGCCGAAGGCCCTCGCCCCCGGCGCCCTCGCGCCCCCGGCGCCATCGCGTGCCCGTCGCCCTCGTGCCCCACGCCCTCGCCCACCTGGCGCCGTCGCGTGCCTCCGCGTGCTCGCGTGCCTCCGCGTGCCGGCGCAGTCGCAACCCGGGCGCCACGTGCATGGTCACCGGACGGGCCAACGGACGGCGAAGCCCCGGACCAGGCCGGTCCCTCGATTGCCCTATTGGTCCATCCCAACAGGGCGTGACCATGCAGCCGGAATCAGTCGGCGTACGAATTGGCGGGACTGCACGCTGACGGCCGATGTGCAGCGTCCGGTGACCATGCACCGAGCATCGCTCCGCCGTGCATCGCGCCGCCGAGGGGTGGGCTTGTCGCGCGAATCAGAACGCCGCACGACCCGGGAGGGGAGGTCAAGTCCCAGCACGTGGTGTAACAGCGGATGCTCGTCATCCTCACGACGACACGTGATCAGCTGGCGATGAGCAACCCGGGCGGCACCTCCTCGATCGGTCTCGGAGCGTCGATGAGGGCCATCGACTCGGCACTGAAGTAGTTCCGCCCGACCGCCCATTCGTCGTCCTGCTCGGCGAGGAGCATGCCGACGAGCCGGAGCAGGCTGCGCCGATTGGGAAAGATCCCGACCACATCGGTCCGCCGGCGGATCTCCTTGTTGAGCCGCTCCTGGGGGTTGGTCGAACGGATCTGGCGACGGTGGGCCGGCGGGAACGTGAAGTGGGCGAGAAGGTCGTCCTCGGCCCGCTCGAGCAGCTCGGCGACCTTGGGGAAGCGCGGCCGCAGGCCGTCGGCGACGCGCCGCAGCTGGGCCCGGGCACTCGGCTCGTCGGGCTGTTCGAAGATCGAGCGGATCGCACTCGCGACCATGCCCTGGGCGGCCTTGGCCACGAGCCCCAGGGCATTCCGGGTGGCGTGGACCCGGCAGCGCTGCCAGGCGGCTCCGAGGAACGTCGCCTCGACCGCGGCGACGAGTCCCGGATGCGCATCGCTGATGACGAGCCGGACACCGGTGAGACCCCGGGCGGTCAGCGAACGGAGGAACGGCAGCCAGTGGGCACCCTCGTCGCCGCCGGCGGCGGCGACCTCCACCCCGAGCACCGTCCGCTCGCCGGTCGCACTGATCCCGATCGCGATGAGGGTGGCCATGCTCACCACCCGGCCTCCCTCGCGGACCTTGTGGTACAGGGCATCGAGCGAGACGTACGGATGACCGGTCACCTCGAGCGGGCGGGAGCGGAAGGCGTCGACCTCGGCATCGAGTCCGGCACAGATCCGGGAGACCTCGCTGCGGCTGAGATTGACGATCCCGAGGGCGCCGACGAGCTCCTCCACCCGGCGCGTGCTGACCCCGCCCACGTACGCCTCCTGGACGACCGCGAGGAGCGCCCGCTCGGCTCGTCGCCGCGGTTCGAGCAGGCTCGGGAAATACGTCCCGTCGCGGAGCTTCGGGATCTGGAGGTCGATTGTGCCGACCCGGGTGTCCCAGCGTCGCTCGCGGTAGCCGTTGCGCTGGGTCAGGCGGCGCTCCGGGACACGTTCACCGTGGGTCGCCCCGATCTGGGCCGTCACCTCGGCGTCCATGACCAGCTGGGTGAGCATCGTGAGTCCCTCACGCAGGAAGTCCAGGTCGCCGTCACCGGCGGCCTTGCGCAGCAGTTCGAGGGCGGCGATCCTGTCGTCGGCCATCGGGTTCACCTCTTTCGACGTCGGTTCCAACTCCAACGTCGTGAGGATGACTCGGTGGCCAACTCGTTCGCAGGCCGGTCTGCTGTTACACCAACTCTAGGGACACCAACGGAGGGGACCGGACCGCGCGGCGTGAGGCCCGCGGCCGACCCCGTCACAGGTGCGTCCGCGGAAGGTGGTATTCGTGCGGGTGTTGACTTGGAGTCTACGGACCCATTCGGGCGAGCGCGGCCGTCGCGTCTTGCATCGGCATTACAGCCGCATTGCACGGTCCGGACGAACGGGCCGGAGCACCTGCGGCCCCGGCCCGCTGTGCGGTCGACTGCCGCCGATCAGGCGCGGCGATCCGCTTCGGTGTCGACGTCGTGCGCCGCACCTTCGGTCTTGTCGCCCGCATGGTCGATCGCCCGGCGGACGTCGTCTCCGGCGTTGCCGAGGTCCTTGCGGATCTCGTCACCGAGGTTGCCCACCTTGTCGGCCAGGTCCTCGCCATCGCGGTTTCGCCACGCTTCCTTGGCGGACGTCTCACCCTCGCGGTAGCCCTTCTTCACGTCGTCCATCTGGTACATCCTCCGAGTCCGGGCGGCTGGGTCGCCGCTCATGGCACGACGCTATGCCGCCAAGGCTCGCGGACGGGCCACTCTGGTCCGCCCCTCCCTTGCAGGCCGCTTGCGACCGCCAGCGACACGCACCCGGAGTACGGCGACGCACGCACCCGGAGTACGGCGACGCACGCACCCGGAGTACGGCGACGCACGCACCCGGGGTATCGTGCGAGCGACCGTCACGGAGGGACCGCCAGTTGGCCCGAATCGTCCACCGCAGGGGTCTTTCGGCGCGCGTCCCAGCGTCGATGGACGTGCGGCAGTTGCCCGGCATCGGCCGAGTGTTCATCGTGCTCGCGGCGGTCGTCCTCGTCGCCGAGCTGTGGCCGATCGTCAACGCCTGGACCATCGGCGCGGACGAGTGGTGGTCCGAGTTTCCGAACCGGCTGCCAGGCGCCGCACGAGCGGCCGCAGTCGTGGCGCTTCCTGCGGCCGTGGCGTGGGCGCGGCCCACGGATCCGGGCTCGAATGCCTGGCTCTGGAAGGGGGCCGTGATCGTGGCCGCCGTCCAGGCGCTGCGCTACCCGGCTGGGCTCGTGCAGGGCGAGCTCCTGGCGATGGACGGCGACATGCCGTACCTCGCGGGGCTTGTGCTGTCGATGCTGCTCGCGCTCCTCACCGTCCTCGGCGTGTGGGCGCTGTCGGAGGGGCTCAAGGACGCTGGCGGACGGGCGACCCGCAGCGTGCTCATCCTCGTCGCGGTGTTGGTCCTGGCCCTGATGATCCTCGTGCTCGGCCCGAGCTTCCTGTCCGGGGTCGTGGTCGACCTCAGCCTCCTCGTCGGCGTCGTGTCGATCGTGTCGAACGGCCTGTTCCTCCTCGCACAGGGCGTCCTTGCGGCGCGGGCTGTAACCGGGGCCCTCGGCGGTGCCGAGCCACGCCAGGCCTGGCGGATCGGCGCGCTCGCGGCGGTCGTCCTCCTCCTGATCCCGGTCATCTCGCTACTGGCCGTCGTCGTGGCGCAGCTCGGCCAGGGGACGGACCTCGGGCTCCTTGCGCGCGGGCTGAGCATCGCGACCTTCTTCGGCTGGCCACTGTTCGCGTTCGCCGTCTCGGCAGGGATGGGCCGGCTGCCGATCCAGCGCACGTCGCCACCGGCGGCCGGACGCCACCGGCTCCACGTCTCACCGCGCCACGTGCCCGCTCCGATGCCCGACTGAGGCCGCGGCGCGGACACCGTGTGAAACACCACGAACCCCGGGAGGAGGGGACTCCCGGGGTTCGTGGCGAGGGGTGCCGAGGGTCGCCCCGTCACTGGCGCCCTCGGGAGGAGGAAAGCGTTTCGAGTGCGTCGCCGGGTTGTGCCGGCGGGCCGCACCCTTACGTTAGGCGGCGGCATGTCGCTGGCGCGCGGCACGCCAGCCATGACGACATCACGGAGGCCTTGCGGATCCTCACGCAGGTTCCCCCGGAATGCGGTTGCTCAGGCCATGGCCTGACGGGTCAGGATCTCCATTGCGGCAGACGCGAGGTCGCGGGTCTCGATGTCGAACCGGGGCAGCGGGACCTTTCCGGCCGGCCGCCGCGGCCCCACGAGGACGGTCGTGCCGCCACGGGGACGCCCGAAGGCCGGACGTGGCTCCGCGGTCAGGTACCAGGTGTCGGCCTCGAGGCGCGTTGGCAGCTCGGGCTCGTGCGTCACCTCGAGCGACAGCACGCGAAGTGAGTCCGTGGATGACGCACCGAGCACGATCACGTCGAACCCCGCCTCGACCAGGCGCGCGACGGCATCCGCCGCCCCCGGGGCCGCGCGCTCGCCGGACGACGGCCCGCCCGACGACGGCCCGCCCGACGGGAGCACGAGGACCGTGGGGTCGAGGTAGATGCGCGGCACGTGGCGGCTCCTCCTGTGCGGGGCGGCGGGCGGCTGCGTCGTTCGCCGCCGATCCGGCAGGGTGCCGGTGTCCGTAGTTGGCTAGAAGCCAACCTCGTGCTCGCGTCTGCCGGTGCCCATGTCCTGGGGGTCATTGAGCCCTGTCCCCGTTCCACCGACGCCGGTCGTGCCGGTCGAGGTCCCGGTGTCGAGGTCGCTGGGAGCGCCGGGCCTGGCGACGGCGCCGGACGACTCGTCGGTGGGGGCGGTCGCGCCGGTGGCGTCGTCCGGGTCGAGCGCGGGGCGCGTCGCGCCGCTGCCCATCACGCCCGTACCGGCAAGATCACGATCCCCGGCGACGTCGTCCTGAACCACCTCGCCACGCCAGGCGCCGGTCGCGGACCCTCGCGACTCGATGAACTCCTTGAACCGCTTGAGGTCGCCCTCCACCTGGCCCGACGGGATGCCCAGCGCGGTCCCGACGCGTTCGACGAGGCCCGAGGGCTCCACGTCCATCGTGAGCGTCACGCGGGTCTCGGAGTCGGTGATGCGGTGGAAGTCGACGGATCCGGCGTTGCGGTCGCCCGACGTGGACGTCCAGGCGATCCGCTGGTCCGGCGTCTGCTCGGTGATCTCCGCGTCCCATTCCTCGCGTCGGCCGGCGATCTCGGCGACCCAATGGAGGCGGCGGTCACCCTGCTGGCTCACGGACTCGACGCTGTCCATGAACTGCGGGAAGGATTCGAACTGGGTCCACTGGTTGTAGGCCTCCCGGACCGGGACGCCGATGTCAATGCTGTGCTCGATCTTGGCCATCGGGATGCTCCTCTCGAAGGTGGTGGGTGAGGCGGTTGGGGGGCACCGCCCGAAGCTGGGCCCCCGGATATCGAAACGACCCCCACCGCGGGCACGGTGGGGGTCGGTGTCAGCGTTCCGTCAGACGGCGCCGCGGCCGGTCCTGGAGCGACCCATGACCATGCCGACGACCACGACGACGATGACCGCGCCGATGACGGCGGTCACGATCGACGAGATGTCGAGCGCGCCATCGATCGGGTTGGTGTTGAGCAACGCACCGGCGAGGAAGCCGCCGACGAGCGCGCCGACGATGCCGAGCACGATGTGCCCGATGATCCCGAGACCCTCATCACCCTTGACGAGCATGCCGGCCAGGTACCCGGCGATGGCGCCGAGCACGATCCACGCGATGATGTTCATGGAGAACCTCCGTCCCTTCGACAAGCCCGAACGGTTGCGTTCGGGTGGGTTCACTGTCGGTCGGAGAGACCCGCATCGCTGCTACACGGAGTGCGGGACCGCTTGCAGGTGCCTGTCACCCGGGCACGACGACCGTATGCAGGGTCCTCGACGATGCGCGGCGTGGACGGACGCGGCCGCCTGCGGAACCCTGCGTCAGGGCTGGTCAGCCGGACAGTCGAACGCCGGAGCCCGTGGGCTCCGGCGTCGGACCGATCAGGCGCGCGCGCTGCGCGCCCACCTCACGAGGCGGACGGCGACTCCAGCATGTCGCTCGGGCTCTCGAGCATGTCGCTCGGGCTCTCGAGCATGTCGCTCGGGCTGGCGACCGGGGCCACGCTCTCGAGCGGGGCGGTGCTGCTGCCACCGTTGCCGCAGGCGGCGGCGGCAAGAGCGGTCAAGCCGATGGCGATTGCGATCATGGTCTTGCGCATGGGGGTACCTCGCTGTGGATGGGAACCGGCCCGGCTCGTGAGCCGTCCGGCACCGGCGCCTCGTCATCGGGCAGACGACGGGCACCCGGTTGGAGTCCTCACCGTAGGGCGGGACCCGCCCCGTGGATGGCCAACCATCCGGCGGATGCGTTGCGCGTGACTCACAATCCAGCGCGGTCGGACGCCCCGCACGGCCGTCGCAAGCGGGCTGTTACGCAGAGGCGGCGCTCGACGGGCGCGCTGGGGATGGGCGCCGCCACATCGTTGACGGACGCTGCCAATCCCCAACTGACGGACAGGCGAGCGGCGCAATCTGCGACCCCGCCGGAGTGCCTCACGATGACCGACCGAGCCCCGATCGCCAAGCCGATGCAAGCCCGCCTGGACCGGACGCGCACCCCCGATGAGCGCCCGATGCGGGTCCTCGAGCTCGGACTGGCGGGCCTCGCGATCGCCGCCTCGATCCTGCTGACGGTCATCCGCTGACGGTCCGCCAGCGGCTCAGGACGGGTCGTCCTCGTCCATCCGTCGGAGCGCGAACCCGAACTCGGCGCCGCCCTCGGGCCGCCGTCGCGCCCAGATCCGGCCGCCCATCGCGCGGATGAGCCGTGCGCACACGAATAGCCCGATGCCGGCGCCGGACACGCGAGTCGCGGTGTGTGGCGAGCGGAAGTAGAGCTCGAACAGCCGGTCGGTCTCGTCGTCCTGGAAGCCCGGCCCGTCATCGAGGATGCGCACCTGGACCTCGTCGCCATCCGCGTCCACGACCGTCCGTACGTGGACGCCGTGGCCGCCGTACTTCGCGGCGTTGGACAGCAGGTTGCGGACGACCTGCTCCACGTACGTCGGGTCCGCGACGACCGTGGGCAGCCCCGCTGGGATCTCGACACTGAACCGGGCGCCGGGCCAGCGACCCTCCTCGGCCGCGACGATGGCCGGCAGGATCCGCTGGACGAGGACGGGCTCGTGGCCGATTTCGATGCCGTCCTCGCCGTACCGCTGGAGGGCGATCACGTCCTCGACGAGACGATGCAGCCGCTCCGCCTCGACACTGATGTCGGTGAAGATCGCCTGCCGCGCGTCGTCCGGGAGGTTGCCGTTCCGCGCAAGGAGCTTCGTCCCGCCGAAGATCGTCGTTATCGGCGTCCGGAGCTCGTGTGACAGCACGCCGACGAACGTCTCGCGCAGCGCCTGGCTGAGGCGGATGTCGGTGATGTCGCGCGCGACGACGATCGTCTCACGGCGCTCCTGGCCGGGCAGGACGGTCACCGGGTAGGTCGCGAGTTCAATCCAGCGCTCGTCCGGGCCCGCCAGCCGGAGCTCCGTGGGTCCGCCGCGCGTGCCCAGTGCCGGTGCGCCCGCCGGATCGTCGAAGGCGGCGAGCAGCTCCGTGTACGTCGCCGGTGACCGCCCGCCGAGCAGCGCCCGGAGCGCGGGGTTCGCGAGGGTCACGGTGCCGTCCGGGGCAAGCACGAGCACCCCGTCGCCCATCGCGCGGATCACCGCATTGAGCTCGGCCGCACGGGCATGCTCGGCCTCGGCAAGGCGGCGGAGACGGGCCTGCGTCTCGAGGCGCTCGGAGACGTCACGAGCGATCGCGAGCGCGGCGAGCGGCTCGCCCGGGAGGCGGACCCCCTGGACCAGGACCTCCACCGGGATGTCGCCATGGATCCCCGCGAGCCGGAGCACCAGCGTCCGCGCCTGCGCTCCACCGTCGGCGATCGGGCGGACAAGCTCCTGCAGGCGCTCGGTGTCCGCGTCGTTGAACAGCTCGGCAACGGGCCGTCCGACGATCGACTCGACCGGGCGCCCGACAGCCGCCGCCGCGCCGTGGTTGGCATACGCGACGCGCAGGGTGTCGGGATCAAACAGGAGCACGACGTCCACGTGGGCGTCAACCATGCGCCGGAAGCGGTCGGCGTCGCGGTACAGGCGGGCATTCTCGATCGCGGACGATGCGCGCGCCGCGAGCGCTTGGGCGAACACGAGGTCGTCCGGCCCGAACCGACGCCCCGACTCCGCGCCGACCAACGTGATCGCGCCCAGCGGGCCATCGCGGCCGTGGAGCGGGACGCACATCAAGGACCGCAGCCCGAGCTCGTCGAGGATGATCCGCAGCTCCTCGGTCGTGGCGGCGGCGTCGATCAGCGCCTGCGGGATCTCGGTCATCAGCTGCGGCTCGCCGGTCCGGACCACGCCCGCTGCACCCACGTCACTCGTCATGTCGATGGGGTAGCGCCGCCGCAGGTCGCGAGCGAGCTCCGCCTTGCGGGGATCGGGGTGCTCGACGACGAGCTGGCGCAGCTCGCCGCCCTCGAGCAGCGCGATGCTGCACCAGTCCGCGATCCGGGGAACGGCGTGGCGGGCAATGGCGCGGAGGGTCTCCTCATAGTCGAGCGACGACGCCAGCACCGCGCCCATCTGGGCGAGGTACTCCTGGTTGACGAGGGCCTGGCGGCGCTCGGTGATGTCCGTGAACGCGACGACGCCAGCCTCGATGTGGCCGGCCGGATCGAGGACCGGCGCCGCCGACGCGAGAATCGTCCGCGTGCCGCCGTCGGGATACGTGATCGAGATCTCCTCGTTGTCCGTGCGCTCGCCCCGCTCGAGCGCACGGTTCACGGGCCAATCCGGCTCTTCGTACGCCGAACCGTCCGGGCGGAACCCGCGGAGCGCAACCTGCGTCGTCGGCATGCCCTCCGCGGACTCGATCCCCAGCAGCTGGAGCGCCATCGTGCTCGCGAGGACCAGCTCCCGCGACTCGGCATCGACGAGGAACACTGCCCCCGGGATCTGGCGGAGCACGGCGGCCAGGCGGGCGCGCTGGCGTTCGAGGTCCGCGACCAGCGCCTCGCGCGCCTCGGTGAGCAGAACGCGCTCAAGGGCCTGGGCGACGAGTCCGGCGATCGCGCGGACGAGGGCGCGCTCGTCCTCGTCGAAGACGCGCGGCTCCGTGAACGAGTAGCCGACCGCGCCGACGATGCGCCGATGGTGGACCAGGGGCAGCGACACCGTGCCTCGCGTGCCGGTCTGGCCGGCGGCCGCGTCGCGACCGACCGCGCTCGTGTCCTCGAGGTCCTCGATCCAGTGCTCCTCGCCGGTCCGGATCGCACGGCAGACCGGGCGGTCCTGCGTGAGGGGCAGGTGGCGGATGTGCTCGCGGGTGCCCCGGGGGTACCCGGTAACGAGGACGGCGTCGGCGGTCGAGCCGTCCGGGGAGCGCACGTAGAGATAACCCCTGGGCGCGCCCACGGCCGCTCGGCCGTGTCGGATGGCAACCCGGGCGACATCCTCGCGCGTGCTGACGCCGGCCAGGGCCCGCGTCAGCTCGAACAGGAGGTGCGTCGTCGCAGCCGGGGTGGCGGCGCGGCCGCGTTTCGGCCGCCGCCGACCAGTCGAGACGGGCACGCTCACACGCCCGTTCGCTCCTGGACGCTCGGGCTCGGACCTGTCGTCGATCAGCGGTTCAGCCACGCCCCTCCTCGGGGTCACCAACAGCTTCAGCGCAGGACACCATGAGGCGCGCGAGGAGTCCGCTACGGGTGTGACCAGGGATATTGCAGATCCATTGCGCGCCGACGCCGGCCAGGCAGACCCTCAGTTGCTGCGGCGCGCGTCCGGCATGGCGGACTCGAGGCGTCCCGTGTCGGAGGCTTCGGGAGCATCCACTGCTCCCGTGTCCTGGGCTACCGGTATGGCGCGATCCTGCAACCGTCCGAGGACGACCTCGATCGCCGCCGCGATCGGCACGGCGACGAGCGCGCCGGGGATCCCGCCCGCGGCCGCGCCGACGAGCAGGCTCAGGGTCACGATCAGTGGCGACAGCCCGATGGTGTTGCGCATGATCACGGGCACGAGCACGTTGTTCTCAACGACCTGGATGACCGCGGTGACGGCGAGCACGCCCAGGGCCAGCTCCGGGGAGACGGTGGCCGCGGCCAGGAGCGCGGGCACTGCGCCGAGGATGGGTCCGACCAGCGGGATCGCCTCGCAGATGGCGGCGATGAGGCCCAGCAGCAGCGCGGAGGGCACGCCGAGCAGGACGTACGCGGTCCCGACCAGGATCCCGATCGTCGCCATCAGGATCAGCTGGCCACGGAGCCACATCCCGAGCCGGCCCTCGATCTCGTTCCAGGCCCGCCGCACGCCACTCCGCCGGTCCAGCGGCACGAAGGCGAGCGCATACCGCTGGAGGCGGGCGTGGCCCACGAGCCAGAAGAAGACGAGCGCGAGGATTGCGCCGAGGGACGTCAGCACCTCCGCCAGCGTGAGCCCGATCTGGAGCACCTGGTCGGTGCCCGGGGTCGAGACGCGGAGCGCGCCACGGGCCGCATGGGTGAGGCTCGTCACGATCTGTCCAACGGCATCAGGGCGAACCCCACCAGCCCACGTGTCGACCTCGTCGAAGAAGGTGGGCAGGTGGCGCGCGACCTCCTGTGCCTGGGTGAATGCCGCGGGGAGGACGAACAGCGCCAACATGGCGACGACGCCGAAGAAGGCGAGGTACACGAGCAGGATCACCGGCCCTCGCGGGATCGGGGTGTGCGCGCGCATCCACCCGATGAATGGCTCCAGGGAGGCCGCGAGGAGGACGGCGATGAACGCGAGCGCGAGGACATGCAGCGCCGAGTAGGCGAGCGCCGCGAGAAGCACGACGAGGCCCACGCCGATCGCCAATCCCGCGCCGCGGGCGGCCCAGTCGACAACGAGTCGGCGCATGCCCTCAGCCCACTTTGCGGGATTCGGGGTGGACCGCCCCATGCCGGCCGGCGAACAGCGCCGGGGCGAGCGAGCGACGCACGGACGGCACCGTGGCAAGCAAGCGGCGCGGTGGGCGAACCGATGCCCGGAGGCGAGGAGACGACGGATTGGGGGGCAGCATCCAGGAAGGGTGGGGGAGCCGTCGTCGCGTCGCGGATGGCAAGGGACGCCGACCGCCTTGCAGTCGCATGGCGGCTCGCGGCGGCGAGCCGTCCGGGTGGCCACCTGCGCCGGGATCAGGCGACCCTGCGATACGAACGCAAGGCGCCTTGACGATGATTGCGGAGCGCATTACGATCGCCTCACCCGCGCTCCGGCCAGGGCGTCCCAAGCCCCAAACCTGCGCATCCAACAGGAGCCCACAACGTGGACATCGGGTCCTTCACGAGCGGCCTGCTCACTGGTCTTCGAGAGGGCGTCGAGGCAGCGCTGATCGTCAGCATCATCCTTGCCTACCTCGCCCGGACAGGGAACCAGCGCCATTTCCGGAGGATCTGGGTCGGCGCCGGGCTGGCGGGCCTCGTGAGCCTCGTCGGCGGCATCGCGCTGTTCGTGACGGTCGGCGAGTTCCAGTCGCCCTACGAGCAGATCTTCGAGGGCCTGACGATGCTCGTCGCGGCCGGGGTCGTGACGTGGATGCTGTTCTGGATGCGCCGCCAGTCGATGGCCGTCAAGGGCGAGCTCCACGCGGCCGTCGACCGCGCGCTGACGGAGGGCACGGTCAACGGCCTCACGCTGCTGGCCTTCACGGCGGTCATCCGCGAGGGGCTCGAGACCGCCCTGTTCCTCGTCGGCCAGGCCACCTCGGCCCAGGACGGTGCATCGGCCGTGCTCATCGGGGCCGTGGTCGGGCTTGCGATCGCGGCGCTCATCGGCGTCGGCTTCTACCGCGGCGCCCGGGTCATCAACCTCCGGACCTTCTTCCGCTGGACCGGCATCGCGCTGATCTTCATCGCGGCGGGGCTCGTGTCCAAGGCGACGCACGAGTTCATCGAGATCGGCTGGATCAAGGTCGGGTCGCAGCCCGCTTTCGACATCTCGGGCATTCTTCCCCACGAGGCGATCACGGGTGCGCCGGACGGGGTCCTGCTCCTCGTTGGCCAGTTCCTCCGGGCGCTGTTCGGATATTCCTCCCAGCCGGAGGTGGCGACCTTCGTCGTCTGGCTGGCCTATGTGGTGGTCGTCCTCGCGCTGTTCATCCGGCCGGTCGCGCCGCGCTCGCCGCAGTCGGTCGTTGCGCCGGGTCCGGGCAGCGCCGGCTGACCGCCACCCGATCGGGGCCGGCCACGCCGAAGTGCCCGCACGCAAGGGAGGCATGAATGCCGAAGCGCGAACCCGCCAGCCGCCGCCCCGAGGCCGCACCCGCCGAGTCGCCGGCACCGGCGGAGGCCGCCCGTGTGTCCGTGAGCGGTACGGGCCGCGTTGAGCGGGCGGCTGACATCGGCCAGGCAACGTTCGTCGTCGAGGGCATCCGCGAGACCGCCGCCGAGGCCCGGTCGGTGGCCGCCGCCGCGGCGGCGGACGTGCTCGCCGCGCTCGAGGGGGCGGGCATCGCGCGGGCCGACCTGCGGACCGCGGGTATCGACGTCTCGCCCACGTGGGACCACCAGGGCGACCGACCCGTGCGAACGGGCTTCAGCGTGACCAACCGGATCGCCGCTACGATTCGGGACCTGGAGCTCGTGGGCCGCGCGCTCGACGCCGCCCTCGGGTCCGGCGCGACGGGGCTCGACGGGGTCTCGTTCCTGCTCGCGGACCAGGGTCCCGCTGCGACGGACGCACGCTCGCTCGCAGTCGCCGACGCCCGTGCCCGCGCGCAGACGATCGCCGCGGCCGCCGGGCTGACGCTGGGCAGGCTGGTCGGGATCGCGGAGGCCGGCGCGCCGATGCCGATGCCGCGCCGGGAGATGCGGATGCTGGCGATGGCCGCTGACTCGTTCGCACCGACGCCGGTCCTGCCTGGCTCGATCGAGGTATCGGTCTCGGTCAGCGCGGAGTGGGAGCTCGTCTGACCGCTGCAGCTCACCGCTGGTCCGGGGCCGTCAGCCGCCCTCCACGAGCTGCAGGACCTCCCCGCCGCCGATGTCGGTGAGGAAGACCTCGCCGGCGTCGTTCGTCCCGATCGAGCTGATCGCGCGCCCGGTCTCGACGAGGACGATCGGCGACTGGGCGGAGCCCATGCCGGCGTCGATCGCCCACAGCCGGCCGCTGCAGTAGTCGCTGAACAGGTACGCGCCGCGGAGCGCGGGGATCGCATCTCCCCGATAGACCACCCCGCCGATGACCGAGCAGCCGTCCGCGTGCGGGTACTCCGTGACGGGCATCGTGACGCCGGCGGGGTCACAGCCCGGGGACGGGTCATAGCAGTGGCGACCCTCCCAGCGCCGCCAGCCGAAGTCGAGGGCGCGTGCGCCCGCGGGCGCGAGGTCGACCTCCTCCCAGGCGTTCTGGCCGACGTCGCCGATCCACAGGTTGCCCGTCGCAGGGTCCACGCTGGCGCGGAACGGGTTGCGCAGGCCGAGGTGGAGGATCTCCCCGCGGGCGCCGTCCTGACCCACGAACGGGTTGTCCGCCGGAATCCGGTAGGGCTCGTCGCCGGTCGCCCCGAGGACGTCGATCCGGAGCACCTTGCCCAGGATGGTGCCGAGGTTGCTGGCACGATTCTCGGGGTCGCCGCCGCTGCCACCGTCGCCGAGGCCGATGAGCAGCAGCCCATGGGCGTCGAACCCGATCCAGCCGCCATTGTGGTTCGCGTAGGGCTGCGCCTGGGTCAGGATGATCCGCTCGCTGGCAGGGTCGGCGGTGTCCGGATCGGCGGCATTCACCGTGTAGCGCGCGATCGTGGTGTCGCCGTTGCGGTCCGAGTCGTGGACATACAGGTCGGACCGCCCCGTGCCGAAGCCGGGCGGAAACGCGAGGCCGAGGAGGCCCCGCTCGCCCCCCGACTGGATGCGGTCCGAGAGGTCGATGAACGGGGTCGGCAGGAGGGTGCCGTCCTGCTCCACGATCCGGACCTGGCCACCCTGCTGCGCGACGAACAGCCGGCCGGATCCGTCGCCCGCCCCCGTGACGACGATCGGGCTCGAGAGGCCGGTTGCGACGGGCTGGAGGGTGACCCGCACGCTCGCGAGGTCGGGGCGGTCGTCGCCTGCACCCGGGAGCGTCGTGGCGGTGGCCAACCCGCTCGCCACGGGGTCGGTCGCCGGCGTCGAGGCCGGAGGTCTCGGGCTGACGAACGCGATCGTGGGGCTCGGTGAGCCGTCCGTGGCGCCGCACGCCGCTACCCCGAGCAGCACGGCGACGAGGATGGCGGTTCGGGCAGAAACGGGCAGGACGGTTCGCATTGGCCGCGCTAGCGTACCCGCATGGACGTCTTCACCCTCTCCACGCTCCTCGAGCGGCAGGCCGAGTCCGGCGGCCCGTACCTCGAGTTCCTCCGGGCCCCGGACCTCTCCGCGGGGCTGTACGCGCTGGCAGCGGGCGCCGTCGACGGGCAGTCGCCGCACACAGAGGACGAGGTGTACGTCGTCCTTGCCGGGTGCGGCCGGTTCAGCGCCGGGGACGACACGCGCGACGTTGGCCCGGGCGACACGATCTTCGTCGCGGCCGGGGTGCCGCACCGCTTCCACGACATCACCGACGAGCTGCGGCTGGTGGTCGTGTTCGGTCCCGCGGAGGGCTCGCGCGCGGGCTGAGGTCACGCGACGGGAATGCCTATCCCGCCTCGTGGCTCGCGCCCACGACGCGGATCCGGTCGACGCGGGCCGCGAAACCCTCGGCGCGGATGGCACTCGTCCCGTCGTCGTCATGGCGGAACAGGACGTACGCATCGAGCCCGTCGTCGAGGAACGGGACCAGGCGGGCCGCCCACGCGTCGAGCTCCGCGTCCGTGTAGGCCCTCCGGCGTAGCCGGAGGTAGAGGAACGGGCCCGTCCGGCGAATGTCGGGGATCTCGTCCTGCTCGTCGAGGTCCGTCGTGCACAGGACTGCGCCGGCGGCCCGCAGCGCCGCGAAGGTCTCGTCGGCCGTCCACGACTCGTGCTGCGCCTCGAGCACCAGCGGGATCGACGCGGGCCACGCCCGGAGCAGGCCGTCGAGCCGTTCGTCGTCGCGCCGGACCTCGGAGCCGACCCGGAACAACACTGCGCCCAGACGTTCCCCGAAGCCCGGGAGGTGCTCGGTCAGCCACGCGACAGACTCGGCAGCGTCCGCGGACAGGGCCCGGAAGCTCGCCCCGCGCTGCGCCTTGACGATGAACCGGAACCCCGGCGGGACCGCGTCGCACCATGCGCTGATCCGGTCCGGCTTCGGGCGCGCGTAGAACGTGTTGTTGAGCTCGCATGCTGGCAGGCGCGCGGCGTAGTGGGGGAGGAAGCCCGCGCTTCGCAGCCCGGGCGGATAGAACTGCGGTGCCCAGGACGCGTACGAGAACCCGCTGGTGCCCGCGAGGACGCGACCCGCGGGCCGGCGGCCCGGGTCCGTCAGGCCTCGCCCGTCCCGGTGCTACAGGCGGGATCCACGATCACGGGCGGGCAGCCGAGGTTGTCCAGCACGCGCCCCAGCCCGCGCTCCATCGCCACCCGGTCGTCCGCGGCGACCACGTCGAGGAACAGGCGCCGGATGCCGTCGAGGTGAGTCGCAGATGCCGCGCGTAGTCGGTCCAGACCGGCGGCCGTGAGCGCGGCTTCGGCGCCACGGGCGTCGGTGGTGCACGCGGAGCGGGTCACCATCTCCGCCGCCTCGAGGCGGTCCACGAGCCGGGTGATGCCGCTCCGCGACAGGAGCACGAGGTCGGCGAGCGCGCTCATGCGCAGGCGTCGACCGGGGGCGTTGGCCAGCTGGAGCAGGGCGTCGTACTCCGCGAGCGACAGGCGGTGCGTAGCCTGGAGCTCCTCGTCCAGTCGACGGGTCAGGCGCGCGTGCGTGTGGAGGAAGCTACGCCATGCGCCGAGGCGCGGGTCGTCGGGCGCGATGGCGGTCGCCGCGATCGTGGTCGACGGGGTGCGGGTCGCCGGGTCCTGGCTGGTGCCGGCGACGATCTCGGACGTCATGGCCACATCCTAACGCACCGGACGTGTAGTTGACAATGCAACTACCACGGCATATGGTTGCAGCGTCAACTATCCGCCGCGACGTTCCCTGCGGCACACGAACCTTCGCCGCGATGACGCGCGAAACCGGTCTGGGAGGACCACACCATGACGACCACCACCTGGAAGACCGATCCGACCCACACGGACATCCAGTTCGCCGCGAAACACATGATGGTCACGACCATCCACGGCAAGTTCACGACGATCGAGGGCACGGTCACCCTCGACGAGGCCAACCCGGCGAGCTCGTTCGGGAGCTTCACTGTCGACGCAGCGTCGATCAACTCGGGCGTCGAGCGTCGTGACGGCCACCTCCGCTCTGCCGACTTCTTCGATGTCGAGACCCACCCGACGATCGCCTTTGCCTCGACCACGGTCGTGGCCCGGGATGGCAACCACTACGCAGTTACCGGTGACCTGACGATCCGGGGCATCACCAGGCCCGTGACGTTCGACGTCGAGTTCCTGGGCCTGTACGCCGGCTTCGAGGGACGTCGCGCGGGCCTCACCGCCACCACCACGCTCAACCGCGAGGACTGGGGCCTGACCTGGAACATGGGCCTCGAGGCCGGCGGCTGGCTCGTCGGCAAGGAGATCAAGCTCGAGCTCGACATCGCGCTCGACGAGGTCGCCCCGGCCCCGGTCGAGGACGAGGTCGTCGCCGCCAGCGCCTGACGCGCACCCGAGGCGCGCCCGCGGACCCGGCGCCGTCTGCACCCACCACGCCCCGACGGCCAGCCGGCCGCCGGGGCGTCGTTCGTCTCGACGGTCTTCTCGCGACGCGCCTCGTCATCGGTCCACCGGGCGTCGGCGGCCCGGCCGCGGCGACGCTCCCCGCTATGTCATGACGTGAGACGGATCCGGGCTTTCCCCGCTCGCGATACGATCGGTACTCCGAAACCGCGAGGTCCCATTGCCCGAGTTTGACGTCGACGCCCTGCGCGCCCGCTTCCCTGCGCTCTCGATCCTGCAGGACGGCACGCCGGTGGCGCTGTTCGACGGTCCCGGCGGCACCCAGGTCCCGGACACGGTCATCGATGCCGTCGCGCACTACTACGAGCATTCGAACGCCAACCACGAGGGCCCGTTCCTCACGTCGCGGCGCAGCGATGCGATGCTCGCCGACGCGCACCTCGCGCTCGCGGATCTCCTCAACGCCGCCTTTCCCGACGAGATCAAGCTCGGCGCCAACATGACGACGCTGACGATGCACGTCGCCCGTTCGATCACGGCGTCGCTCCAGCCGGGCGACGAGATCGTCGTGACGGGCCTGGACCACGAGGCGAACGTCGGGCCCTGGCGGAGTGCGGCCGCCGACCGCGGGATCACGGTCCAGACGGTGGGCATCCGGCAGGACGACGTGACCCTGGACATCGAGGCGCTGGACGCCATCCTCCACGGTCGTCCGAAGCTCGTCGCCTTCGGCTGGGCGTCGAATGCCGTTGGCTCGATCAATCCGGTCGCCGAGCTCGTCCGGCGTGCCCACGAGGCCGGGGCCATGACCTACGTCGACGCCGTCCACGCCGCGCCCCACCTGCCGATCGACGTCCAGGCCATCGGCACGGACTTCCTCGCCTGCTCGGTCTACAAGTTCTTCGGGCCGCACGTCGGCGTCCTCTACGGTCGTCGCGATACGCTCGCGGTCCTGCCGTCGTACAAGATCCGGCCGGCGTCCGACCGGTTCGAGACCGGCACCCTCAACCACGAGGGGATCGCCGGGGCGCTCGCGGCCGTCGAGTACATCGCCGAGGTGGGGCGGCGCTACGGCAAGGCCTTCGAGGGCCAGTTCCCGGGCATGCGCGGCCGTCGCCTCGACGCGCACACGGGCATGGCGGCGATCCGTGCCTACGAGATGCCGCTGTTCGAGCGGCTCCTGGCCGGCCTCGAGGCCATCCCCGGCGCACGCATCTGGGGCATCACCGACCGCGCCCGGTTCGGCGAGCGCACCCCCACGGCGGCCGTCACGTTCGCAGGGATCACCCCCGAGGCTGTTGCGACGGCACTCGGCGACCAGGGTATCGCCACCTGGTTCGGCAACTTCTACGCGGTCGGCGTCACGGAGCGCCTGGGTCTTGAGCCCGCAGGCGTGCTGCGGATCGGGCTCACCCACTACAACACGGCCGCGGAGGTGGACCGGTTGCTCTCGGAGCTCCGCTCCATCGTCCCCGCCGCGGAAGCCTGAGGCCAGCAATGCCGCGAAGCGGACCGGCGGAGGTCGCCATTCTCGGTGGCGGGATCGTGGGCACCTCACTGGCGGCCGAGCTCGCCGGGCGCGGCGTGCGGGTGACGCTGTACGAGCGGACGGATATCGCCGCGGGCGCCTCGGGGCGGAACTCGGGGGTCGTGTGGTACCCGACCGACCCGATCATGGGCGCGCTCTACCGGGAGTCACTGGCGCGCTATCGGTCGTTGCCTGGCGAGCTCACCTCGGAGCTGCCCGCGTGGGCACCCGAGCGCGGGTTCACGCTCCCCGAGACGCCGAGCGGGATCCTGACCGTCGGCTGGGACGAGGACGCCCTGCGGGCCCAGGCGGCCGTCCTCCAGAAGAAGCACAAGGACTTCAAGGCGACCTACCTCGATCCGGCCGCGTTGCACGAGCTCGAGCCCGGGCTCGCGGAGGGGCTCGCGGCGGTCCGTTCGGAGATCGGCTTTCCGGTCGCCCCGGCGGCCGCGACGAAGGCGCTCGCCGCGCTCGCCCGGGCGCGCGGCGCCGTCATCCGCAAGGGCGTCGATGCTCGGCTCGAGAAGCAGGGCAACCGGGTCGCGGGCGTTCGGGCGCACGGCGTCCTGGAGCTCGCCGGCACGGTCGTGATCACCGCAGGGCCGTGGTCGCCGTTCCTCATCGACCCGACCGGGGCATGGCGCCCGATCCGCCCGTACTGGGGGGTCATCGTGGAGCTGGAGATGGGCGAGCGGGCGCCGAAGCATATCCTCGAGGCAGCCGAGGTTGATGCGGCGATCGCGCCCGATGCCCCCGTCCCGGACGGTCAGGACGTCGCCGGCTTCAGCCTCGTGACCACGGACACCCGGTCGTCGCTCGGGTCCACGTTCCTGCCCAAGGAGCCCGACCCGCGAACGTGGGACGCGCGCCTGCGCGAGAGCGGCATCCGCTACGTGCCCGGGATCCTCAAGATGCCGACGCGCGGGCTGCGGGCTTGCGCGCGACCGCTCACGACCGACGGCCGGCCGATCGTCGGTGCCGTCCCCGGGACGGATCGCCTGTTCGTCGCCGCGGGGCATGGGCCCTGGGGCATGTCGACCGGACCCGCGTCCGCGCGCCACCTGGCAGCGCTGATCGTGGGCGAGAACGACCCGCGCGACCCGAAGATGCTCGCCGCCACCGACTCGGCCCGCTTCGGGACGCCAAAGGGCTGATCGGCGATCAGCGCCAGCTCTCCGCGTCAAGCAGGTAGAACGTCATCATTCCCAGTTCCTCGCGGATCCACGTCCAGCGCTCGCGGAGCGCGAGCGGGGTCCCGGCCCGCCGGGTCGTGGCGCAGGCGACGGGCTGCGGGAGGAGCTCCTCGAGCGGGCGGGCACGCTCGAGCGAGATCGTCCGGACGCGGCCGGCCCTGACCCGGGTCAAGGTGACGTACCCGTCCATCGCCGGATCCTGGCGGCGCGCGGCCGGTCGGACAATCCCCCCGGGCCACCGCCGTCCGCGACACGCCCGCAACGCGTGGCGCGAAGCGCACCGCAACGTCAGCCAGGGACGATCTTCGACACCGTCCCGTTCAGGTCGACGACGTACAGCTCTCCCGAGGCGTCCTCGCCGAAGCCGCTCACGAGCTGCCCGCTTGTCGCGCCACGGAGGCGGATGGGCGTTGCCGGCGACGGCGCGCTCGCGGACACGGCCCAGATCTCGCCCGTGCAGTAGTCGCCGTAGACGTAGTAGCCGACGAGCGCCGGGATGGCCGAACCCCGGTACACGTACCCGCCGCTGACGGCACATCGGCCGTTGGCGTGGGAGTACGCCAGCACCGGCGGCTTGCTGCCGGTCTTGCTGCAGCCGGTCGCGGGGTTGTAGCAGGCGAAGCCCTCGAGCACGCGCCAGCCCCAGTTGACGCCCTTGCCCGGTCCGGTGGACGTCCTTGCCGCGCGGTCGATCTCCTCGTACCGGTTCTGGCCGACGTCTCCGATCCAGAGGTAGCCCGTCGTCCGGTCGAACGACCAGCGCCACGGGTTGCGGAGGCCGCGCTGCCAGATCTCGTCCAGCCCGGTCCGTCCCACGTACGGGTTCGATGACGGGATCAGGTAGTTGCGCGTGGACGTCTTCCCGTTGACGTTGATCCGGAGCATCTTGCCCAGCAGCGTGCTCACGCTCTGCGCCCGGTTGCCCGGGTCACCGGCGGAGCCGCCGTCGCCCATGCCGATGTACAGGTAGCCGTCCCGGCCGAAGGCGATCATGCCGCCGTTGTGGTTCGCGTACGGCTGGGTGATCCGGATGATCGTCCGCCCGGATCCCGACTCGGTGACGTCCCGGTTCGTCGCGGATGCCTTGTACTCCCGGACCACGGTGTTCCCGCTGAGATCGGTGTAGTTCACGTAGAACCGTCGGTTGGTCTTGAACGAAGGGTGGAACGCGAGGCCCAGGAGGCCGCGCTCGCCACCCTTCGAGACGGACGAGGACAGGTTGAGGAACGGTGCCGCCAGCATGGAGCCGGCCTTGCGGACCCTGATCCGGCCGGTCTGCTCGACGATGAACAGGCGTCCGGTCCCGTCCTTCGAGCTCACCACGAGGACGGGGTTGTCGAGCCCGGCAGCGATCCTGGTGAGGGCGATCGTCGAGGACGTCGGTGCGGCCGCCCCACCGCCGTCCGTCACCGGCGCCCGGCCGATCGACGCCGCGGCCGCGCCCGGCAGGATCCCGGCAAGCACGGCGGCCCCGAGGACGGCAATCCCGACGGGGCGGGCGAAGGCGGCGAACGGTGAGGTCATGGATCTCCCTGATGGCGAGGCTGGCTCGGACGGTCGACGCCGGATCGGAAGTCTGGCGTGCGCGGCCGAATCCTGCCCGCCGGCGGCCGGTCTGTCGACCCCGGGTGGCATGTGCTGCCGCCGAGCCACGTATCCTCGCGCAATGAGCACCAATGACACCGATCGTGCCTGGGGCGCGCAGAGCATGACCGCCCCCCTTCGCGACGTGCTCGTCAAGGCACCCGGACCTGCGTTCGGCGCGGCATTCGACGACCCGGCGGTCGGCTTCCTGCGCCCCGTCGACCTCGATCGGGCGCGGCGCGAGCACGACGGGCTCGTTGACGTCCTCACGCGCCTCGGTGCGACGGTCCACCTCCTTGACGCCGAGACCGGCGACCCGGACCTCGTGTACGTCTTCGATCCGATGGTCATCGCCGATGGCGGGGCCATTCCGTTGCGGCCCGGCAAGCCGAACCGTGCGGGCGAGCCCGAGGTGCTGGAGGCGTGGACGCGCGCCCGGGGGATCCCGACGGCCGGTCGGATCGAGGCGCCGGGGACGCTCGAGGGTGGGGACACGTTCTGGCTCCGGCCGGACCTGCTGTGCATCGGGCGCACGTTGCGCACCAACAATGCCGGTGCCCGCCAGCTGGCAACGATCACCGGCGGCGACGCGCGGATCTTCGACGTCCCGTACTGGAAGGGTCCGGCGGAACTCGTCCACCTCCTGTCGGTGGTCTCGCCCGTCGCGGACGACGTCGCAGTGGTGTTGCTGCCGCTGCTGCCCGCGGGGCTGTACGAGCTCCTCCTCGACCTCGGCATCCGGCTCGTCGAGGTGCCCGACGAGGAGTACCCGACGCTCGGCTGCAACGTGCTCGCCGTGCGACCGGGTGTCGTCGTCGTGGCGGAGGGCAATGACGTCACCCGCCGGCGCATGGAGGCGGCGGGCATCGAGGTGCACGCGATCCCGCTGGGCGAGGTCGGGGAGAACGGCTCTGGCGGCGTGACCTGCCTCACGCGACCCGTGCTCCGCGCATGAAGGCGCCGAAGCTGCTCCCGGAGGCGCGGGACGCCGCGGAGGCCGTCGACGTGGTCGCGCTCGTCGCGGAGCTCGGCGACCTCATCCGGATCCGCAGCGTCACCGGCGACGAGGGTCCGGTCCAGGCGATCCTCGCCGACCGCCTCGAGGCGGCGGGCATGGCGGTGGAGGTCTTCCACCCGGAGGCGGCCGCGATCCGTGACGACCCGGCGTGGCCCGGTGAGGAGGTCCCGCGTGACGCCCTGATCATCGTGCTCGGTCGTGCGGGGCGAACTGGCGCCCGGCGCATCGTGCTCTCCGGACACGTCGACGTGGTCCCGCCCGGCGATCCGGCAACGTGGACCGTCGACCCGTGGGTCGGCGAGATCCGGGACGGGCAGCTCCACGGCCGCGGGGCGTGCGACATGAAGGGCGGCGTGGCCGCCATCCTCGGCGCGGTCCGCGCCCTCCAGGCGACCGGGGTGCTCGCCCGTCTCGCAGGCGAGCTCGTCGTGGCCCTCGTCCCGTCCGAGGAGGACGGTGGCCAGGGGACGCTCGCCGCGATCCGGGCGGGCGCCACTGGCGACATGGCCGTGATCCCGGAGCCGTCGATGCTCGACATCGTGATCGCGCACGCCGGGGCGATCACGTTCCGGCTCTCCGTGCCGGGACGCGCCGCCCACGCCAGCAAGCGACGCGAAGGCGTCTCGGCGCTCGACAACCTGCAGACGCTGATGCGGGCGCTCGAGGCCGACGAGACGCGCCGTACCGCGGCCGAGATGGACCCGCTGATGAAGGACCTCGGCCTGCCGTACCCGACCATCGTCGGCAAGGTGGCGGGCGGGGAGTGGGCCTCGACCGTGATGGACCTCGTCGTCGCCGAGGGGCGTTACGGCGTCCGCCTGGGCCAGACACCCGAGGCGGCCGCGGATGAGCTCCGGGCGGCCGTCGACGCGGCGTGCGCCGCGGATCCGTTCCTGCGTGATCACCCGGCGACCGTGACGATCACGGGCGCGCGCTTTGGCTCCTCGCAGGTCGCGGGCGACCACGAGCTGCCGGTGTCGCTGGCGGCCGCGGCGAAGGCGGTGACCGGACGCCGGCCGGCGACGATCGGCGTCCCGTATGGAGCGGACATGCGGCTGTTCATCAATGTCGGGGACACGCCCTGCGTCATGTTCGGTCCGGGCGACGTCCGGCTCGCCCACGGAGCCGACGAGCGCGTCCCGCTCGCCGAGGTCGAGGCCTGCGCACGCGTGCTCGCCGCGTGGGTCGTGGAGCAGCTCGGCATCGTGGAGTGAGCGCCGACACCGAGCTGCGGACGCCCCGCCTGCGGCTCGAGCCGCTGACCGTGGACCACGCGGAGGAGCTGGCGCCCGTGCTCGCAGATCCGGCGCTGTACGTGTTCACCGGCGGCGAGCCGCCGACCGTGGACGATCTCCGGCGACGTTACGCGGCCCAGGTCCGCGGCCCGTCTGCCGACGGCACCGAGCGTTGGCGCAACTGGGTCGTGCGCCAGATCGAGAGCGGGGCGGCCATCGGGTTCGTCCAGGCCACCATCACGGGCGATCGGCCGGGCGAGACAGCCGACGTTGCCTGGGTCATCGGCGTGCCCTGGCAGGGCCGCGGCTACGCGACAGAGGCCGCGAGGGCGATGGCGCGAAGGCTTGGCGATGAGGGTGTCGCGACGATCACGGCGCACGTCTACCCCGACCACACGGGCTCCGAGCGGGTCGCGGAGCGGCTGGGCCTCGCGCCCACCGATGCCATCGAGGACGGCGAGCGCGTGTGGCGGGGCGTGGTGACCGGGCCGCGCGGCGAGGTTGTGGACCCGGAGCGCCGGCGACGGATCGCGTGGGTGAACGTTGCCGTCAGCATCGCGCTGATGGCGTTCGCGGCGTTTGATGCGCTCATGGCCCGCAGTGGCGCCACGCCGTCGGGCCCGGACCAGGTGATCCGCGACCTCGTGCTCGCGGGGGCCGGCATCGCGCTGCTCGCGACCACGCTCCTCCGCCGCGGGCGGTAGCTGGACTGGAGGCGCCCGTCGCGCGGGATGCCCGCTCAGCCGAACCGCAGCCCGAGCGCCGCGCCGAGCGGGCGCCCGATCGCCGCGCTGAGCGCCGCGCCGGTCGTCACAGCGCAGGCGCCTCGACGTCCACGTGCTCTTGGCGGTGGCGCTCGGCCCGGCGGTGGGCTCGCAGGACCCCGACCGGGATGATCACGGCGCCTGCGCCCAGGATCCCGAGCGCCGTATAGCCGACGGCGGCCATGATCAGCCCCGAGCCGAGGCTGGCCGCCGCAGCTGATGACCAGATGAGCGCATCGGCCGTGCCCTGGATCCGCGTCCGCTCGTGGAGCTCCAGGTGCTCCGAGAGCAGGGTCGAGCCCGCGACGAAGCCGAGGTTCCAGCCAAACCCCAGCAGGAACAGGGCCGCAAGCAGCAGGCTGCCGCCATCCGGCGGGGCGAGCGCTGCCATGAGCGATGACACGGCGAGGACGGCGGTCCCGGCGAAGATCGTCGGGATCGGGCCGAACCGGTCCGTCAGCCGACCCGACAGCGGCGACAGGGCGAACATCCCCAGCGTGTGCCCTGACAGGACGAGGCCGACGGCACCGAGGCCGTGCCCGTGCTCGGTCATGTGGAGCGGGGTCATCGTCATGATCAGGGTCATCACGAACTGGCCCACGACGAGGGCAACGATCGCCGCCGCGACGCCCGGCCGGCGCACGATCTCGCGCACCGGGTCGATGGACTGCGGACCTGCGGCGGCCGCGAGGGCCAGCGTCTCCGCGTCCGCGAGCTCGTACGGATCGGGTCGCAGGAAGGTGAACGACAGGAGCCCAGCGAGGCCGACGAACAGGATCGGGACGAGGTACGGCCCGGCGAGCGGTGGCAGCCCGATGCCCGCCGCGAAGTCGCCCGCGAGCGGCACGAGCCACGGTCCGAGCACCGACCCGATCGTCGATGCCCAGACCACTGTCCCGATCGCCGATGCCCGCCGCGCGGGCGAGACCATGTCTGCGGCGGTGTAGCGCGACAGGTTGTTCGAGGAGTTGCCGAAGCCGATCAGCATCGTGCCCAGGAGCAGCAGCGGGAACTGGCGGGTGATGACCGCCGCCGTCGCCACGAGCGCGCCGAGCACGCCGATGCCGTAGCCCGTCGCGAGCCCGATCCGCCGGCCACGACGCGCCATCAGCGCCGACAGCAGGACTGCCCCCAGGGCCGCCCCGAGCACGACCGTCGCGCCGGGCGCACCGGCGAGGGTCTGGGACCCAAGGAGGTCCTTGGCGACGATCGTCGCGACGGTGACCGCGGCGATGTGCCCGGTGCTCCCGAGCGCGACGCCCGCGACCAGCGTCAGGCGCGCCCGACGGCGCGCCCGGTCGAGGCCAACTGGCGAAGCGGCGGCGGACGGGGCTGCGGCGGTCATACCGAGACGATACCGGCTGCCTCCACGGCGAGACAGAGGCCGTTGGCGAGCTGCATCTGGCGGGGTGTCCGGCACGCGACCCGGAGCAGGGCGGGGGAGCACACGACGGCGGCGATGCACCTGGCCCGCGACGTCGCGACGTTCAGGCGATTCAGCGAGTACAGGAACTCCATTCCCCGCGGCGCGTCTTCCGGCGCCGAGGTCCCCATCGCATAGATGCTGATCGGCCGTTCCTGGCCCTGGAACTTGTCCACGGTGCCAACGAACGCACGATCGATCCCGGCTCGGGCGAACGCCTGCTCGATCCGCGCGACGTGCGCGTTGTACGGCGCCACGATCACGACGTCGTCGACGGTCATCGACCGCACGATGCCCGTGGGATCGGTCCAGTGGGGATTGGCCGCGAGCAGGCCGTGCACGAGCTCCACGATCGCCGCGGCCTCCTCGACCGAGTCCGTGTCGTTCCCACGGTGGATCACCGGGACGAAGCGCATCCCGGCACCGTCCAGGGCGGGGCCGTCCGCGAACAGCGTCAGCCGGTCCGTGGTGACGCGCTGGCGTTCGTTGCCGGGCCGCGGGCTCAGGCGTCCGGCGTAGAACGCCTCCGAGGTGAAAGCGCAGATGGCCGGATGGAGGCGCCATGTCTCCTCGAGGAACAGCCCGTCGGTCGCGGGGATCGTGGCCCGGTCGCCGAGAATGTGCGCAAGGGCGCTTCTCTCCGCGCCCGGGGGATGGCTGCCCTGCGTGGGCTGGTCGAGCTGCTGCGGATCGCCCAGCAGGACGATGGAGCGCGCCGCCGGCGCGCACGCGAGCACGTTGGCCAGGCTCATCTGCCCGGCCTCGTCGACGAACAGGACATCGAGGACGGGCTCCGGCGACGCCATCTCGGCGCGTGCCCAGGTCCACGACACCGCGCCCACGACGTCGATCCCGTCGGCGCGGAGCGCGGCCTCGATCCCGGCGTTGTCGTCGATCGTCGTGGCCCGCGGATACGTGGGCGGCCACCCCGCCTTGGGCTTCTGTCCGATGCGCACGGGGACACCCAGATCGACGCCCAGGTCCGCGACCTTCTGGAGCAGGTTGCCGATCACCTTGTGGCTGTTCGCGACGACGCCGACCTTCTTCCCGTGCCCGACGAGGGCGAGGATCATCCGTGCGCCCGTGTGCGTCTTCCCGGATCCCGGTGGGCCCTGGATCGGCAGCACCACGCCCTCAAGCACCGGCGCGAGACGGACCGCTGCGTCGAGTGGGCGCTCGTCGGCGAGCCGCAGGTCGCCGCCCGGACCACGCGCCGGACCGGGCCGCGTCCCGAGCAGCAACGCCCGCGCCGCCGCGAGGTCGGAGGCCCCCGGCTGGACGCCCGCGGGGCTCGACAGGCCGTGCGCGACGACCCACTCGCCCGTTCGCAGGATGCTCTCCGCCTGCTCCCGTGTCGGCACCACGAGGTTGGGGATGAGCGCCGCCGGCAACGGGACGCCCTCGAAGGTGCGACCGCGCTTGAGCTCCAGCCGCCCGGTGATGTCGTCGACCGACAGGATCTCGCCGGCACCCTTCCCGGTCGCCGGGTCCGACACGTCGATGCCCGCGTCCACCTTGTGCTCCTGGGCTGGGAACCCGAGGGTCCAGACGAGCGATTGCTTGTCCCTCCGCGGCTCGCCGAGCACGCGAAGGCCGCCCAGCGGCTCGCGCTCCTCGATCAGCTCCTCCTCGCTCATCTTGAGCAGGGCGAAGAAGCGCCACCATGCCGACTTCTCCTCGCGCCGATGCCATGCCAGGAGCTGCGCCAGGAGCCAGCGGCCGTTCGCGTCCGGGTCCGCAGCCCGGTCGGCAGGGTCCGCGCTCACGTCGCCCGCGAGACGCTCCATGAGGTCGAGGACGTGCTGGTCCTTCGCACCCAGGACCTTCGAGGGCGCGCCGTCGTCCAGCTGCGGCCGCGGGAACACCTCTCGCTCCCGCACCTGCAGGTCCACGCGGCGCTCCTCCAGCCAGTCGCGCAGCCGCCAGTTGCTCAGCACGTCATCCCGGTTGTAGCCCGCGATACCGTCGAGGATCCGGGCCCCGTCCTCGACCGGCGCGTCGGATCCGAGTTCCAGCCATGTCTCGAACGCGACGATGCTCGAACCTGCGTCCTTCAGCTCGACCTCGCGCTTCAGCGCATACAGCGGCTCGATCCGCTTGATCGAGTAGCTCTCGACGCTTGCCCGGATCCCCTGGCGGACGGCACGGAACAGGTCGACGAGCACGCCGCCGCGCAGCAGCCGGTCTACCTCCAGCTCCCGCGTGCCGTGCCGTTGCGCCAGCCGTCCCAACGCCGTCCGCTCGTATGCCGCGTAGTGGTAGACATGGAGCGAGGGATCCGCCTCCCAGCGCTCGATCACAAGGTCGATCGTCCGCTCGAACGCAGCCTTTTCGGCGGCCCAGGTCACCTGGCCATCACCGTCGAGGCTCCAGATCGCGTGGAACTTCGGGGTCGGCGCGCCGGTCGGGTCGGCCCAGGCCAGGTCGTCCTCAGGGCGTCCTGGCTCCAGGATGCCGAACAGGTAGTCGACCCCGTCGTCGAGCGCGAACGGATCCCCCTCGAGGTCGAGGAAGAGGTCATTCGGGCTGGGCTCCGGGAGCCCGAGGAGACCGCGTCCGCCGACCGGGGCTCCCTCCTCCGTCCGCTCGACCGGCAGGAGCTCCCACAGGACCTCGTGGGCGTCCTCGCCCTCGACCTGGATGCGCGCCTGCTCGCGGACCCGCGCGAGCGCCTCCGCCCCCACGCGCTCGAGCGGCGGCCGCATGGGCAGGCTGAGGCCGGCGAGTCCGCGCCGGGTCGCGAAGCCGCGCTCCTTGAGGGCGGACCGCTGGCGGCTGCTGGCGCCTGCGACGAGGCTCAGGTCGTCGTCCCCGCGGCGCCGGGCTCGGCACTGCGGGCTCCAGCGACACACGGCGCAGTGCTCCACGGGCTCCGGGTACGTGCCGACCGGCGGATACACGATCCCGGTCGTGTCGTCCCCGGGCAGCCCCACCGCCGCGCTGAACTCCAGCTTGACCCGGCGGTAGTACGCCATGAAGTCGTCCACGCGCTGCCGGTCGGTCGGCCGGAGGCGGCCGCCCAGGACCACGTAGAGGTACTCCGGCTGGCGGCCCTGGATCGCCGTCAGCTGGTCGACGTACGAGCAGATCTGGAGGATTGCCCCGGCCTTGACGTGCCGTGCGAGCTTCGTGTCGGCGACCTCGTAGTGCCAGGCGCCGAACGCGCTGGCGGGCTCTCCGGCTTCGTGGTCCCGACGCAGCAGGAAGTCCGCGTGGCCACGCCAGCGGCCGTCGAAGAAGGTGGCCTGGTAGACGATGTCGGCCCCCGCCCGCATCGCCTCGATCGTCTGGCGGGTCGCTTCCCGCAGCTCGGCCCCGGTGTCGCGCGGGGTCGTTGCTTCCCCCGTGCCCAGGGGTGCGACCGCCGATCCGTCCTTCTCGATCTCGACGATCGCGCGGCCCTCGGCCCGGAGGTCCTCGAGGTAGCGGCGCTCGTGCTCGAGGCCCCGCTTTGCGACGAGCTCGATCGACGGGTCGTTGCGGACCGGCTTCTCGACGAGGCCGATCATCGCCGCCCGCTCCAGCGCGAGGCGGTGGCTGCACGCGAGGAATCCGACGAGATCCGTGGCGGCGTAGACCGGACGTCCGTCGATGAGCTGCATGCGAGGTCATCCTACGGGGCCTGCGTGACACCTCGCGTGTCACTCCCGCTAGACTGCCGCCGTGGACGCCCGACGGAAGCCACCCGGTCGAATCGACGAACACGGCCAGCGCCACGTCGCGCCTCCTGGGAGAGCCTTCTCGACCGCCAGGTGCGGGAGGCGATCGCCGAGGGCAAGTTTGACGGCCTGCCGTTCCAGGGCGAGCCGCTCCCGATCGAGGACGAACGGTTCGCGGGTGAGTGGGCGATGGCGTTCTGCATGCTCCGGAACGCGGGTGCCGCTCCGCCCTGGATCGCGGCCGACAAGGAGTTCCGGACGCTCCTCGCGACGCGCGACGCGATCGTCCTTCGGGCCGCCTCAACCTCGGCCTTCGGACGGCGGCGCGATCGGGCCGAGCTCGAGCGGCTGGTGACCGAGATCAACGGGGCGGTTGCGCGGCTGAATGCGGAGGCCCCGACCGACCGCCAGCACCGAACGCCGCTGCACCTCGCCGACGAACTGGCGCGCTACGACGTGGCGGGCCGGGGATGACGGCGACCCGCACGCGGATGTCGGACGAGAGCGAGCCGCCGCCCGGCGCGGGCGGGCCGCGGGTCCGTGACGTGGCGCGGCGCGTGACGCCTGCTGTCCGCCGGGCGCTGCCCGGGGACGCGGCCGCGATCCGCGACGTCGCCCTCGCGGCCTGGCGCGCGACGTACGGTGAGCTGATCGGCCCTGAAGCCCTGGAGCGGTTCCTGGCCCAGGCCTCACGCCCGAGCGCGTGGCGCGGCGCGTCGATCGGCACGACGTGTTCGTCGCCGCGACCGCAGGGGCTGATGCCTCCGGCGTGGACGCGTTCGTCGAAAGCCTCCTCGAGGACGAGCATGCGCACATCGTGGCGTTCTACGCGCGGCCCGGCGCTCGTGGGCTGGGCCTCGGTACGGCGCTCCTGGAGCGCGTGGTGGCGCACTATCGGGGCCGCGACATCTCCGCCGACGTGCTGGTTGGCAACGACCTCGGCGAGCCCTTCTACGTCGCCCGCGGCTTCGAGCCCGGTGACCTCCTTGACGAGGAGCTGGGCGGCGTGACGATCCGCGAGCGCCGTTGGTGGCTGCGGGCCGCCGGCTGACCGGGTGGCGTCACTCGCGGCGCGGTCGCTCGCCGCCGTCGATGATCGCGGCGCGGAAGCCGCTTCACGTGCCGAAGAGCGCCTCGATCGCCTGGCCGAAGACCTCGGTGTGCCGGTCGACGTCGGCCGCGCTCGTCGCCGGGCTCATCAGCGCCATGTTGTGGAACGGCGTCATCAGCACGCCCCGGTTCATCGCCCACAGGTGGAGGAAGCGCGCGAGCCCGGCATCGTCGTGCGCGGCCTGATCGGTGCCATTGCGCGGAAGCTCGGGCATGAAGTGGTACTCGCATCGCGCGCCGAGCCTCGTCACGTGCCACGGGACCGCGCTCGCCGCCAGGATCGACGCCACGCCCGCCTCGAACTGCTCCGCGAGCGGGATCATCCGCCCGTACGCCTCGTCGGTCAGGACCTCGGTGAGCGTCGTCCGGATCGCTGCGAGGGACAGCGCGTTTCCGGCCAGCGTGCCGCCGATCCCTCCGACGTCGGAGTCGTCCCAGGTGATCGACGCACGGATCCGTTCGCCGACATCCTCGGTGAACCCGTAGGCCCCCGCCGGGATCCCGCCGCCGATGGTCTTCCCGATCGTGAGCATGTCGGGCGTGAGGCCATGGAGTCCCGTGTAGCCGCCCGGACCGGCGCAGATCGTGTGGGTCTCGTCGTTGATCAGCAGGGTCCCGTGGCGACGGGTGAGCTCCCGGACGGCTTCGTGGTAGCCCGGATCCGGCAGCACGATGCCGACGTTGGTCAGCGCAGGCTCGAACAGGGCAGCCGCGACATCGCCGTGGGCAAGCTCCCGCTCCAGGCCGTCAAGGTCGTTGATCTCCACGACCCGCGTGGTCTCGGCGAGGGCCACGGGCTTGCCGATGTTCCCGCGGCGTGCGACTACCGAGCCGTCAGGCTGGAGCGACGCGAATGTCTCGTCCACGGACCCGTGGTAGCTGTGGTTGTGGATGAGGATCCTGGGGCGGCCGGTGATGTGGCGGGCGAGCCGGATCGCGAAGCGGTTCGTGTCGGTCGCCGTGAGGGTGAACTGCCACCATCGGAGGCCGAAGCGGCGGGCGAGCTCGTCGCCCGCGACGATCGCGTCCTCGGTGGGGAGCATGTGGGTGATCCCGCGCCGCATCTGCCGTTCCACCGCGCGTATCGTTGCCTCGGGACCGTGACCGGCCATCGCTCCCGTGTCGCCGAGGCAGAAGTCGACGTACTCGTGGCCGTCGACGTCGGTGAAGTGGGCGCCGTGCGCCTGCTCGACGAACAGGGGATAGGGCCCGGCCCACTTGACCATCCAGTTCATCGGCACGCCATCGAGCAGGGAACCCTGGGCCTGCTCGAACAGCGCCTTCGACCGCGGGTTTGCTTGCTCGAAGGCCACCATCTCGGCCTCCATGAGGCGGTCCATCCGCGACCGGTCGAGGGTCCTGCCTGTCATCGGTGCTCCTTCCCGGGCTCGTGCGCGCCGACCGCCCGCGCTGCGCCGATGATCGCGCGTCCGGCGAGGCTGCATCACCCCGTTGCGCGACGGAACCCCATTGCGCGACGGACAACGAGCTACCTGCCGGACAACGAGAAGCGCCCCGGTCGGCGTACCGACCGGGGCGCGACGGGACCTTGGCTACTCCGCGCGGGTGCGCGCAGCAGCGTAGCGGAGCGAGCCGACGACGCCGAAGGCGGCGGCAGCGGCGAGGAGGACGGCGGCGAAGCCGTTGGAAGAGGGGGATGACCCGGTCTCACCGACGGTGTCGGTCGCGGGTGCGGCGACGCCATCGACCGCAACGACGGCCGTCAGGCTGTCGGCCGTGAGGGAGCCGACCGCGAAGACCGAGTACGCGCTCCCGCCGGCGAGGGCGAGGGCGCCGGGATCGAGCGGGCAGACGGTGTTGTCGGCGGCGGCGCAGACCTTCAGGTCATAGCTGCCGGGCTTGAGATCGAGGTAGCCGGTGGCGTCCGGATAGGACAGGTTCTCGACGACCTTCGCGCTGCCGTCCTGGGCGAGGACGTCGATGGTGGGGGTGTCAGCGGACAGGTGGACGACGCGAGCGCGAGCGACGCCCGCCTTGCCGTTGCCATCGACGAAGACGTTGGCCTTGATCTGGGCGACGAGGTCGGAGGCGGCGACGGTGTACTTCTTGCCGGCGTCGAAGGTCAGGTCGGCGATGATCGGGCAGTTGCCATCCACGGTGCCGTCGGAGCCGGCCGCGCAGACGCGGATCACGTAAGTGGTGCCGGGAATGGCGAGGTAGGCCGTGATCTCGCCGAACGCGAGGTTGTCGACGATCTTGGCGCCGTCGGCGTACACGTCCACGTTCGGGGCGTCCGGCGAGCCGTGCAGGACGCGCACGTGGGCGTCGGCGGCCGCGCCGACGGGGGCCGCGACGGCGAGTGCGAGGAGGCCGGCGGTCGTGAGGCCAGCGAGGCGGGCGAGGCGCACCGGAGGTCTCCTGGGAAGTGGGTGATTGGGTCAATCGGTAGCGGGGGACGCTCGCCTTGGTGCTGCGTCCTTGCCCACTGTTCGCGGCTCCAACCCAGCCGGATTGGTCGAACTCCCAGTTACCCGGGGCCGCTGGACCATGCCCAGGAATCACGACGGCCGACCCGTGGGTCGGCCGAGTGGTGTCGAAGAGGCCCGGGCGCAGAAGAGGCCGGGGCGCAGATCAGTCGAAGTGTTCGCGGATCAGTTGAGGGTGCGGGTGAAGCCGCAGATCTCGCACTGGGCGATGCCCGAGTTCTCGTCGAGGACGAGGAACGAGGTGCACCCGTTGGTTGAGCAGTAGATACGGGTCGTGGCGTTGGTGGCGCGGCGGCGCATTCGGCGCATCGAGCTCGCGCGGTACGCCACGGCATTCGTGGTGGCGCGTGTCAGCATGTGAGTTGAGGGGTTCCTTTCGAGGCCAGTCGTTCTGGGACTGCCTGTTTGCCTCTCCAACGGCCGGACATGACGGGGCCGGAGCGGCGATCAATTGGACCCGGCGCGGCGACGGTTTCGCGTGTTGGGCGACGACCTTGTGGCCACTGCAGTCGGGCGATACCTGAAGATCATGCGGGTGAACGGCTGTTCTGTCAACTGACCCGATTGGGGGGACGGCCACCCCGACGTCCGTTCCGGCCTGTCGGCGGCCAGCCGGGATGTGTCGCCGCCGCCGTCGCACCGGCGCCGCGCAGCTGTTGCACCTCCGCTGGGCAGCCGCGCCATCGCCGCCGTCGCGGTCGCGGTCGCCGCGGTCGCCGTCGCCGTCGCCATGCATCGATGACTGAGCCGACGAGGGGCCCCGCACGATCGCGCCGCCAAACGCGACTTCCGCGCCGCAATCGTGCGTGGCGTTCACCGATATCAGTCGCAGGTGCATGACGGCGCCGCGCGCCGGGGAGCCGCGCGCCGCACCATCGCGCCGCCACGGTCATGCATCCATGACTGAGCCGACGAAGAGCCCCGCATGATCGTGCCGCGCCGCCGCGAGGCCGGTGGGTCAGCGCGGAGGACATGTGCCTGCCGGTAGGGTCGGACCTCGCGAACGCCGGCCAGCTTCGAGGTCGGCTGCGCACGCTGCCACCAGGGCGCACGCTGCCGCCAGGCGCACGCTGCCACCGGGGCGCGCACGCACCCCGGTGGGCGAGGCCAGCGAGGTCCACGAGACCGACCCCTCGCCAGTCCCGCATCGGCGCGAGACCTCAGCCGCCGACCCCGCCCGGACCATCCCTGGCGTACGCCTCCGGTCCGCCGTCGCTGACGGAATCGCCCGGCCGTTTGGCGGGCAGCGTCGCTGGCCGGGCGACACGGCCCCCAGCGACACCCGAACCCCATGGGGACCCGCCGCCGCGGCACCGGGGCTAGACCTCCGGCGGGTACCCCGTGATCCGCCGGATGTCCTCGTAGAGCGGCTTCAGGCGCCCGTACAGCTTCAGGTACACGTCGCGGTAGAGCGCTTCGTAGGTCGCATGGACGGCAGGGTCCGGGTCGCGGGTTTCGGCGATCCGGGTCATCGCGGCTACCGCCGCCTCGAACGATGTGTGCAGCCCCAGGCCGACCGCCGCGTCGATCGCGGCACCGAGCCCGGACGTCTCGTGCGTGTGGGGCCGGGATGCGGGGATCCCGAAGATGTCGGCGGTCAGCTGGACCGCGGCCGGGCTCTGGGAGCCGCCACCCGAGACGCGGAGCTCGCGGATCGGGACGCCGGTCCGCTTGACCGTCCGTTCCGCGCCCTCCCGCAGGGCGTAGGCGAGGCCCTCGAGGATCGCCCGGTACAGGTGTGCCCGGGTGTGGACGTCTCCCCAGCCGATCACCGCGCCCTTGGCTTCCGGCCCCGGGATCCGGACGCCCGGCGACCAGTACGGCTGGAGGACAAGGCCCATCGAGCCCGCGGGCGTCGACGCCAGGAGCTCGTCGAACAGCGTCTCGGGCTCGACTCCGAGCGTTTCGGCGCGAGCGACCTCCTGGGCACCGAACTCGCGCTTGAACCACTCGATCATCCAGTAGCCCCGGTAGACCTGGACCTCGAGGCTGTACGCGCCGGGCACCGCCGCCGGGTACGGGGGCACGATCGGGATCACCTCGACATACCGCCGGTGCGTCGTGTTGATCGAGGCCGTCGTCCCGAGCGAGATGGCACCGATATGCGGCTCGAGCGCCCCCGACCCCAGGACCTCGCACGCCTTGTCGCCGGCCGCCGCGACCAGCGGCAGCCCGGCCGGGATCCCGGTCGCCTCCGCGGCGGCTGCGCTGATGGATCCCAGCTGCGCGGTGGGCGGCACGAGCTCCGGCAGCCATTCGGGCCTGATCGGCACGGCCTGCCAGCGCCAGTCACCGGGCTTCGCCCAGGCAAGCTTGCGGTAATCGAACGGGAGGTAGCCCACCTGAGACGCCACGGAGTCCACGAACCGGCCCGTCAGCCGGTGGCTGAGGAAGCCCGACAGGAGGAGGTAGTGACGGACGCGCGCCCACAGCTCGGGCTCGTCACGCGCAAGGACGTTCGCCTCGGCCTCGGCCATGAACGTCGCGACGGTCCCGGTCACGCGCGCTGCCCGGAAGGCCAGACCCCACCTGCCACCGATCCGCCGCAGTCCCTCGGCACGCCGCCGGTCGAGCCACACGATTGCGGGGCGGAGGGGATCGCCGGCGTCGTCGGTCACGACCACCGTGCCCCGCTGGGTCGTCAGGGCCACGCCCGCGAGCGCATCGCGTCGCGCGCCCGGCAGGACCCACAGCTGCCGGCAGGCCTCGCCGATCGCCCGCCAGTAGAGGTCTGCGTCCTGCTCGCACACGCCGGGCGGTCCGGGCAGGTACGGCTCGATCGGCACCTTGGCGAGCGCCTGGAGGAACCCCCGTCGCGTCGAACACCATCGCGCGCACGCTCTGCGTGCCGACGTCGATCGCGAGGATCCGGTCCGCGCTCACCCGTGGCGGTCCGCGAGCAGGACGCCCGGGTTCATCAGCCCGTCGGGGTCAAAGGTCCGCACGACCGCTTCGAGAGCCGCCATGCCCAGCGGCCCCTTCTCGGCGGCGAGGTACGGCGCATGGTCCGCGCCCACGCCGTGGTGATGGCTGATGGTGGCGCCCTCGCCCGAGATGAGGTCGGACGCCGCGCGCTTGATCGTCCGGGCCCGGTCGAGCGCCTCGTCCGGGTCCGCCCCGAGCCGGAACATGTACGTGAGGTAGAGGCTTGAGCCCGACGGATACACGTGCGAGAGATGGGTGAACACGTGGACCCGCTCGCCGCGGGACTCGAGCGCCGTGCCGATGGCAGCCTCCACGCGGGCCAGCAGCCCGGGTACGTGGGTCCAGTCCGTGGCCGTCTCGAGCGTCTCGGCGCCATAGCCGCCGTCGAGCAGCGCGTTGCGCAGGTATGGCGAGCGGAACCGTGCCCGGTTCCAGGCGGCGGCGAGGACCGGCAGCCGGATGCCACCGAATGCCTTGAGCGTCGAGGCGGCCTCGGCCCGGGCTGCGCCGACCGTCCGCTTCGCGCCCGATGCCCCGGCGAGCAGCAGGCACCAGTCCCGCGGGCGCCGACGGGCGCGCAGGTACGCGCCGAGGGCCCGCGTCTGCGATGGGCGATCCGCGAAGGCGAGCAGGGCCCGGGTCTCCGCGGGCGTCGACAGGCGGAGCGACGTGAGGCCGGGACGCGAACGGGCGAGGGCATGGACGGCGTCGAGGCCTTCGCTCCAGCCGGGCATCGCCCAGGCGTCGAAGCGGTCCACCTCGGGGAGCGGGATGGCGCGTAGCACGACGTCCGTGAGGAATCCCAGTCGCCCCTCGGAGCCCAGGACGAGCTGGCGCAGGTCGGGGCCCGCGGCGGACGCGGGGTAGGGGGCCATCTCCAGCCGGCCCGCAGGGGCCTCGAGCGTGCCTCCGGCGTAGATCGCCTCGATGCGGCCGGCGCCGAGGCTGCGGAGGCCGGAGCCGCGGGCGGCGACCCAGCCTCCGATCGTCGCGAGCTCCCACGACTGGGGCTCATGCGCCACGGTCAGGCCGTGCGGCTCGAGCGCGCGGGCGAGTGCCGGGCCACTGGTGCCCGCCCCCGCTGTGACGAGCCCACTCCGCTCGTCGAGCGCGGTGACCCCGGCGAGCCGCGAGCAGTCGACGCTGATCACCGGGTCCGCAGATGGCCGGACGCTGACGCCGCCCACGACGCTCGTCCCGCCGCCGTACGGGATCAGCCGCGCGCCGACAGCCCGCGCATGATCGATGAGTGCCCGGATCTCGCTGCCCGTCGCGGGCGTCGCGACCGCGTCGGGCACGGCATCGAGGCGGCCTGACCGCAGCGCCAGGAGGTCCGGCAACGACTGGCCGCGCGCATGCCGGACGCGGATCTCCGGCTCGAGGTCAAGGAGCGACGCGGGTGCAAGGCGCGACACGGGCGCCGCGGCGACGACCTCCGCCAGGGTGACCGTCGGGGTGGCTGACGCGACGCCGACCTGGGTCTCGACATGCCGTCGGCCGGTGGCCCCGAGGTGCGTGGCGTCGCCCTCGTCGCCCCAGCCGTCCCAGCGTCGCATCGGTCAATCGTGCCCCATCGAGGGGCCGTCGATGCGCCGGGACCGCAGACCTCGTCAGCCGGCGTCGTCCACCACGATCGTCTCGGAGTCATTGCTGGCGAGCCGGTGGCCCTCGACGTCGTCCCCGGCGTCGTCCACCACGATCGTCTCGGAGTCATTGCTTGCGAGCCGGTGGCCCTCGACGTCGTCCCCGGCGTCGTCCACGACCACGGTCTCCGTGTCGTTGCTGGAGAGCCGGTGGCCCTCGACGTCGTCGTCGGTCGGGTAGGTCCGCCGGTGCGCGCTATCCGTGCTCATCAGTTGCTCCAATGCGATTTCGGTGGATCGTCGCCCAGCAAGGTCCGCCACGCAAGCGACCTACCGCACCGCCATTCGTGTCAATCCGGCGACACGGAGCGCTGGCTCGGACGCGGCTGGAGGGGAACGATCGCAAGGCGCGACCGGTCCAGCGCGCGGATGTTCGTGCGGATCGCGACGATCGCTGGGTGGTCGGCCGCAACGGAGCCCTCCAGCAGGGCGAGTGCGCGGCGATAGTCGCGCTCCGCATCGCCGTGGCGGCCCTGGCGGCGCCGGACCGCGGCGAGGTTGTTGAGGCTGATGGCCACGCTGGCAGGCCCTGCCCCGGCTCGCTCCTTGATCCCCAGGGCGCGCTCATGGAGGGTGGCCGCCGCCTCGAGGTCCCCACCGCGCCCGCGGATCGCTGCCAGATTGTTGAGGGCGACGGCGACCTCGGGGTGATCCGGCCCCAGGCTCGCCTCGAGCCGTCCGATCGAGTCGTCGAGGATCGCTGCCGCCTCGGCCGGCTGCCCGAGGGCATCGAGGATGGCCGCGAGCGCGACTCGGTCGCGCACGACCAGTGGATGATCCGGACCGAGGGTCTGCTCCCGCAGCGCGACGCCGCGCCGTGCCGGGGCCTCCGCGGCGACATTGTCTCCGCGCGCCTGGGCGAGGCCGGCGAGGTTGTGCAGCAGCGCGGCCGTGTCCGGGTTGGCATCGCCGCCGGCGCGCTCGAGCGCGCGGATCGCGAGCGTGTACGACGCCTCGGCGTCCTCGAACCGCCCCGCGAACTTCGCGACGACGCCGAGATCGTTGTGGACGGCCGCCGCCTCCACGGACGCTGCCCCGAGCCGGGTCTGTACCAGCTCCAGCGTGGCTCGCAGCTCGGCGTCCGCCTCCGCGTAGCGGCCGTGCGCCCGGTGGAGCTGGCTGGCGGCGAGCCCGACGGCGACCGCGGCGCGCGCACCTCGGACCGTGTCGGGTTCAGGCCGCAGTGCCGCGCGGGCGGCATCGATCCAGCGCACGGCGTCGTCTCCCAGCCCGGCCTCCTGCGCCCCGACAGCGGCGTTCGCGAGCGCGGTCGCCCGATCGTCGGCCGATGCGTCGCCGTCGGTCGAGGCGAGCCGGGCGGCCTCGGCCGCGAACGCGGCGGCCTCGTGCGTGTCGCCCAGGAATGCCATCAGCGCCGCGAGCTCGCCGAGTGCGGCCATCCGCGCTCCCGCGTCGGGTTCCGGGTCACAGCCGAGACTCCGGCGCCACGCCTCGCCGGCCGCGCCGTAGCGGCCGAGATCGGACTCGGCGCGCCCGAGCTCGAGGAGGGCGACCGCGAGCGTGGGCGCCGTTCCGCCATCGACATCTTCCGGGTCCGCGGCGACCGCGGCCGCCGCAACGTCACGCGCTTCGCCGTACGCCCCGATCGCGCGGAGCGCGTCGATGCGTGCCGGGAGCGTGTCGGGCGCTCGCTCGGACGACATGGTCAGACCGGCGGCCAGGGGAGGGCAGGGCGCCTCGGGTCGGGCTGCGGGAACACGCCACCCTCGAGGAGCCACGCGACGCGCCGGGTCGTCGCTCGGACCTCGATCGGGTCCAGCAGCTCGAGGAGCGATGCGCCCAGCGGTCCGCGAAGGCCCTCGCGGATCCCTTCGAGCACGGCGCGCTCCTCATCGCTGAACGGCTCCCCGCGCCAGCCCCACAGCACGGTCCGGAGCTTCGGCACGGGCGAGAACGTCACCCCGTGGTCCACCCCGTAGATGTGGCCGCCCTCGACGGGCAACAGGTGCCCCGCCTTGCGGTCCGTGTTGTTGATCGCCGCGTCGAACACCGCGATGCGCCGGAGCCTCTCGTCGTTGCCGATCACGAGCTCCACGGGATCGACCGTGTCGTCCGTCCGGATCCAGAGCTGGACCATACCCTCGCCGAACGGGCCGTCGCGGAGGACGGTCGGCGGGACGATGTTCCAGCCGGTCGCCTGGCTGGCGACGAACGCGGCCACCTCGCGGCGCGCCAGGGTGGCATCCGGGAAGTCGTCGAGGGGTCGCTCGCCCAGGACGGGCTTGTAGATGCACGCGGCAACGAGGTCCGTACCGGGCGCCGGGCGCGCCTCCGTGACGAGGCACAGGAGTGCGTTGTTGGACGACGCCCAGAGGCGCCCGGCAATCGAGAGGTCACCGGTCCGCAGCAGCTCAAGGGCCGTCGCGACCTCGAGGACCGGCATCGGCAACCCGAGCGTGTCGATGCGCTCGCCAGCGCCGTCCTCCTCGTCCTCGTCCTCGTCCACGGGCCGCGTCAGTTCAGGAGCGGGCCGTGGCCGTTGCGACGCGGGCAGAGATGGCCCTGCGGGTCCAGCGGCTGGCCGCACAGGGGGCACGGGGGGCGGCCGGACCCGAGGACCCTGACGGCCTGGACGACGAACGTCCGCGCCGCGAGGGCCGTGAGGCGGACGCGGATGAAGTCCGGACCATCCTCGTCCTCGTCGTCGAAGGCCTCTTCGGCCTCTTCGGCCTCTTCATCATCGTCCTCGCCTTCACCCTCGACGACGAGCTCGCGGGCCTCGACCAGGACCAGGTCGTCCTGGGTGTCCCAGCCCATCGACAGCGTGCCGACACGGAACGCCTCGTTGATCGGCTCGTCCAGGGACCCCGCGTTGGGGTCCAGCGGCTGGTCCGCGTCCGCGCCCTCGATCCCGCGCCGCTCCAGCTCGTCGAGGAGGTCGGTCAGGCGGTCCGCGAGCGCGGCGACCTGGACCTTCTCGAGGGCGACCGAGACGATCCGGGTCCCGTCGCGGGCCTGGAGGAAGAAGGTCCGGTTGCCCGGTTCGCCGACCGTGCCGGCGATGAAGCGGTCAGGGGTATCGAAGAGAAAGCGGCGTCGTGTCATCCGTGTGGGGGTGTACAGGGGAGGGGCAGGGACCGGCTCGAGCCGGGAGGGAGAGCGTACCGGATGCGTGCGCCACGAGCCGCCGACCGGGCAGCCCGTGCCGCTCAGCCGACGTGGACGAGGATCCGGTGGTGGCCGCGGGCGCCATCCGGGTCGGGGCGCGTGACCTGGTCGGTCTGCACCTCGCCCGTCCCGTCGGTGGCGCGCACGGCGATCTGGTGGTCACCCGGCGCGGCCTGCCACGCGAGCTTCCACTGGACCCACGTCTGCGGCCCGATCGCCGTCGCGATCGTCGCCGGCTGCCACTCGCCGTCGTCGACCGCCACCTCGACCTTCGTGATGCCCCGGTCGGGCGCCCAGGCGACGCCGGCGATCGCCACGACGCCCGCCTTGAGCGTGGCAAGGTTGGACGGCACGTCGATCCGGGACTGGGTGAGGATCGGTGCCTTCTTGGCCCACCCGCGGGGGACCCAGTAGGCGTCGAAGCCCTCGAGGGTCGTAAGCTCGATGTCGGTCAGCCACTTGGTCGCCGAGACGTAGCCGTACAGGCCGGGGACGATGAGCCGGGCGGGAAAGCCGTGTGCGGCGGGGAGCGGCTCGTCGTTCATCTTGACGGCGATCAGCGCGTCGCGTGGCCGCTCCGGCGCCGTCACCCACTCGGTCGGGAAGCCCGCGGACCAGTTGTCGACCGACCGGGGCACGATCTGCGTGGCGCCGGGCAGCACCCCGGCCATGTCCAGGACGTCGGTCAGGCGCACGCCGGTCCACTTCGCATTGCCGACGAGCCCGCCGCCGACCTCGTTGCTGACGCACGCGATCGTGATGTACTGCTCGTGGAGGGGCAGCTCCATGAGCTGCGCGAACGTCAGGGTCACCTCGTTGCGGACCATCCCGTGCACGCGCAGGGACCACCGGCCGACGTCCACGGCGGGCGTCACGAGGGCCGTGTCGATGCGGTAGAAGTCGCCGTTCTTCACGACCAGCGGCGTCAGGCCCGCGACGTCGAACGAGCTCTCGGGCCCGGGGGCCTGGGCGGGGTCGACTGCCTGGGGGATCGTCGCCGCGACCTCCGCGATGGATCCGGCGCGGCCCTCCAGGAGGCTCCGGCCGATGCCACCACCGATGACGGCCAGGCCGCCGAGGACGCCGGCGCGGGCGAGGAACGATCGTCGCCCGGCGACCGCTGCCGGCCCGTGCGCAGGCAAGCCCGTTGTGCCCGCACCGTCGCGGGGCGCAACCGCCAGCAGCATCGTGAGCGCCTGGATGCCGAGTCCCGCCTGGAGCGCGGCGGACACGAGCGCCATCGTCAGCTGGACCTCGGCCTGCCGGAGTCCGGCGAGCAGCCCGACGCCGACAAGGGCGAGGATCGCCGTGATGGCGATCCCCTGGCGGCTCCGCCCGACGAGCCCGATCGCCGCCCCGACGAGCAGGACGACCGTCGTCACCAGCAGGAGCAGGGCCGGCTTGTCGTTCGTGCCGAACAGCGCGACGATCACCTCCTTGGAGCCTGAGGGCGCAAAGTCGATCAGCGCGGATCCGACAGCTGCGACCGGCGACGGGGCGCCCGTGATGAACGCGGCGATCACCTCGCCCGTGGCGAGGGCGACTGCAGAGGCGACGACCCCGGCGAGCGCGGCATAGCGACGCGCGACGAGGCCCGTGCGGCCGGTGGTGGAGATCGGCTGGCTGGCGGCGGTCGTGGTCATCAGCTGGTCATTCGCCCGTGGGGGCCCGCGCGGTTCATCGCCGGCCATGGGGCGAGTGTGGGCGTGCTCGATGACGCCCCGATGACGGGAGCCGTTACCGGTCAGGCGCGGACCTCCTGGCGGAGGAAGAGCACGTACGCGAGGGCGAACATCGCGACGGTGAGCGCCGTGAGCACCACGATCTGCGGCCACACCAGCAGGATGCTCTGGTCCAGCGAGAGCAACGTCGTGAGGCGCTCCTGGGAGCTGATCGCCTGCCCGATGCTCCCGACGCCGAGGATCGCGCTCTCGGTGGGGTTCATCAGCGCCCGGACGATGTCCTGGTAGAGCGTGGCCGGCGAGATCCGCAGGAACAGTTGCTGCGCGCTGTGGGCGGAGAACAGCGCCGCGACGTCCGTGCCCGTCGTCGGGAACAGGAAACCGGCGATGAGCGGCAGCAGGAACTGGCCGAACACCATCAGGCCCAGCCAGCTGCCGAAGCCCACGAGCGCCGCCGAGGCTGCGCCGCGGATGACGACGGACAGCAGCAGCGCGAACGCCAGCCAGAACGACGCGTAGAGGATCGTGGCCAGGAGCCACGCGACGACGCGTGCGAACTCCTCGGGCGACGGGATGATCCCGAGGCGCACGATGCCCAGCGCCGTGACGAGCATGACTAGCGCGCCGAGCATCAGCGCGATCACCCCGAGACCCGCGGCGAACTTGCCGTTGACGATGTCGTCGCGGTGGATCGGCTGGGCGAGCAGCCGTGACAGCGTGCCCTGCGAGCGCTCGCTGTTGATCCCGTCGAAGCCGAACGCGATGCCCACAAGGGGCACCAGGAGCGCCGCGAACGAAACCGTCGTCACGCCGCCGACCTGGTTCGAACCGACGATGAACAGGGCGAGGAACAAGGCAGGCTGCCCGGAGAGCTGGGGCGCCGCGCTGCTGATGTCGGTGGACACGAAGTACATCGGCACCACGGCCGCGATGCCCACGACCAGCAGCAGGACGATGAACCGGACGCTCTCGAGGTGGTCGGCGAGCTCCTTGCCGGCGATCGTTCGCCAGCCGCCCGACGGGGCCTTCTCGGCGCGCCGGGCGGCGCGCCTGGCGTCGATGCGGCGGGTATCAGCGGGCGCGGCCATCGGTGCCCTCCGGGACGAAGCGGCGGTACAGCTCCAGCAGGTCGGCGCCGCGCCGCCGCAGGTGGACCAGCGAGATCCCGGCGGCGCCGAGCGCGGTCGCGAGCGCGCCCGCGACGTCCTCGGTGGCGGTGACCACGCGATACCGGTCGTTCTCGACGGCAGGCTCCACGGACCGGACGCCCGGGATGGCCAGCGCCACGGCGTCGATCGCGGCCGGGTCGCCGTCGACGCCCACCTCCAGCTGGATGGTGTGGTCGGTGCCCCGCGACAGCTCCTCGAGCGGCCCGGCCGCCACGAGCCGGCCGGCGGCGAAGAATCCGACCCGGTCGCACACGTTCTGGACCTGGCCCAGGATGTGCGACGAGAGCAGCACGGTGAGGTTGCGCTCCGCCACGAGCCGGCGCAGGAGCGCGAGCAGCTCCTCCACGCCGGCGGGGTCGATGGCGATCGTGGGCTCGTCGAGGATGAGCACGGTGGGGCGCTTGACCAGGGCATCGGCGATGCCGAGTCGCTGGCGCATGCCACGCGAGTACTGCTCCGTCTTCTTGTCGCCCGCGTCCTCGAGGCGGACCTCGTGGAGCAGCTCGTCGATGCGCGCCTCGGCCTCGGTGCGGGGGATCCCGTTGAGCTTCGCCGTGTAGCGCAGGTTTTCGCGGCCCGTCATGCCACCGTAGAAACCGACGTTGTCGGGCAGGTAGCCGACCGTGCGCTTGACTGCCAGCGGCTCGCGCGTGGGGTCCAGGCCCACGACGCGCACCACGCCCCGGGTCGGCTCCGTGAGGCCGAGCAGCATCAACACGGTCGTCGTCTTGCCCGCGCCGTTCGGGCCAAGGAGTCCGAAGACCTCGCCGGCACGGATCGTGAGGTCCAGCGAGTCGACCGCGGTGAACTCGCCGTACTGCTTGGTGAGGCGGCGCGCGACGATGACCGCGTCCTCGGGCACGTCGGCCAGCAGCTCGCTGACGGTCACGCGGCGCCGGACGCGGGGCTTCTCGCGGCCACCGCCCGCCGGCCCGATGACGGGCCCGTCGGCAGCGTCCACGACCCACGGCCGGACCGGGGTGGCGTCGCCGCTCGTGCCATCACCGTCGATCGTGGCGATGGTGCCGCCGCCAACGTCGCCGTTGGCGGGGTCGTGCGGCGCGCGGACAGCGGCATCGACCGGTCGGGCGCCCATGCCCGGACGCGGGCGCACCCGGCGCCTGGGGCCCCGACGCCCATCGGACGAGGGCGTCCGCTCGTCGGTCATCGGGCTACCGCCGTCCGTACCTTCGGAAGACCCAGTAGAGGCCTGCGAACGTGATGACGATGAGCCCGACGCCCACGATCCACCACAGCTGCGGCGTCTCGACCCGGACGCGGACCTGGACGTCGTCGGTCGCCTCGCCGTTCTGCGCCTTTGCCGAGATCGTCAGCTCGTAGTCGCCGGCGATGGCGTCGGCCGAAGGCGTGATGTGCGCCGTGATCGGCGTCGGCGCGCCAGGGCCGGCGGCGGGGATCGTCGCGGGGTCGAACGTGACCTTCCAGCCGGTTGGCGCGCTCGCGCTGAGCGCGACGTTCGGGACGGCGGCGCTGCCGGAGCTCGTGAGCGTGAGCGCGAAGTCCTTTGCGGTCCCGGCGTTGGCGCTCGTCGAGAGCACCTGGTCCGGGGTGGACAGCGTGAGCGTGTACGTGCCCGTGATCGTCACCGCGAGATCGAGGGTCGCCGTCTTGCCGCCCCCTGTCGCCGTGACCTGGAGCGGGAAGGTCCCGGCCTCGACGTCCGTCGGCGGGGTCGCCGTGACCGTGAGCGAGCCCGTGCTCCCGGCCTTGACGGGCAGCGACGTCGCCTGGGCCTGGCCCGCGGGCTTCGCCGCCACCGTCCAGCCGCTTGGCCCGGCCGCGTCGACCGCGAAGGTCGTCTCGGCCGCGGTGTCGTTGCGGAGCGTGAGGTTGAAGGTGAACGTCGTGCCGCCGGCGGCCTTGAGCTCGGGGAAGTCGGAGGTCAGCGTCACGTCACCGGCCGCGGCATCGGCGACGCGGACCTGGAGGGTGAGGCTGTCGGTGCCACCCGCACCCTTCGCGAGGACCGTGATCGTGTTCGACCCAGCCGCGGTGCCGTCGGGGATCTCGACGTCGAGCGTCACCTCGGGCGGGCTGCCCTTGGTCGCGAACGCGCCGTCGATCACGAGGCCGCCACCGCGGAACCGGGCGGTCCAGCCGGTCGGCACGCCGGTTGTGGTCAGGTCGACGCGCCGGTCGCTCGCCACGTTGATCGACAGCTTGAACGACGCGGTGGAGCCGGGCTCGGCGACAACCGCCGGGAAGGGCGTGGTCAGCGTGACGCCGCCTGCAGCGGCAGACAGGGGTGCGAGCGGTCCGGCCAGCGTGGCAAGAAGCCCGACAACGAGGGCAACCCGGAACGCCACGCGCAAGCGGCTCGGGTTGCCGGAAACGCGATCCGACATGCGCATCTCCGACAGGACGATCAGGTTGATCGATGAGCCGGGCGTCAGGCATCTTTCCCGCGACCCGGACGGGGCGGATCATAGGGCGAAACGGTGAGAGAACGCTGAGAGCTCGCGCGGGCGGGGCTACGATCGTCGCCTGCGGACCACCGATCGCACCCGCGCACGGCCGTCTCGAGGAGCCTCCCACATGTCGCTCGAACCGCGTTTCGGCCTGTTCATGAGCCAGGCGAGCAAGCCGTGGAGCCAGGTCCGCGACGAGTTCCAGGCGGCCGAGGACCTCGGCTTCGACACGGCGTGGCTCGTGGACCACCTGCTCGACACTGACGGCCCGCCCGAGCTCCCGTGCCTCGAGGCGTGGACGCTCCTGGCGGCGCTCGCGGCCAGCACGTCCCGTATCCGGATCGGCGTCCTCGTCAGCAGCAATACGTTCCGCCACCCGGCGATCCTGCTCAAGGAGGCCGTGACCGTCGACCATGTCAGCGGCGGCCGGCTCATCATGGGCATCGGGACCGGCTGGCACGAGGACGAGCACCGGCGCTATGGTCTGCCACTGCCGCCGCCGGCCGAGCGCGTGGACCGGCTCGAGGAGGCGGTGGAGATCGCCATCCGGCTCCAGGAGGAGCCGCGGGTCACGTTCCGCGGCGCGCACTACCAGCTCGACGACGCGGTGTTCGAGCCGCGCCCGATCCAGCAGCCCCATATCCCGCTGCTCATCGCGGCGCACCGGCCGCGCATGCTCCGGCTGGCTGCCCGGTTCGCCGACCAGTGGGACACGTTCCCGGAGCTCGAGGGAGCGGCGACCGAGGGCGTCACGAGCTCCGTCGTTGACCGGCTCGGTGCCTTCCACGCCGCGGCGCGCGCGGCGGGCCGCGACCCGTCGACGATCCGGACCTCGACGTGGGGCCTCCCGGCGACCGTCGCCAGCGTAGGCACCTACGAGGCGTTCGTGCGGCGCCACCTCGAGGCAGGCTTCACGGATGTCTGCGTCGTGCCCAGTGGGGTGCCGGTTGCGCGCCTCCGCAGCATCGCCCGCACCATCGTGCCCGCACTGCGCGAGGAGTTCGCGCCCGCGTGAGCTCGCTGGCCTAGGGCTTCCGGCCCACGTTGAGGGCGGACACCCCAGGCACGGAGAAGGGGCCACTGACTACCCTGACGCTGTTGGTTTGGCGACTGACAGCGGAGGTTCGTTCGTGGCCCCAGCGGACAGTTTGGCACGCCTGCGGAAG